>NZ_VTER01000005.1:0-330123 GCF_008180445.1 Bacillus infantis | reverse complement strand
GTCCACCAATTCTCCTTTGGTAAGATGTGAAGGAAAGTGTATTTTGTCGTTCCATTCATAGGTCTCGAGATTTTTCTTATCTAAGAATTTTGCTTTCTTCATTAGCCGCTGAGCCTTTGCTGCTTCTCTTAATCTAAATTCCTCATCAAAAATATCGTTTAGAAATTGCTCCCTACTTTCGAAGGGGATATTCTCGTAGACATCTGGAACATAAGCTAGCCTCAACGACTTGCATTTACTTCGTAACTGAGTGCTCATAAGGTACCTCCGCTAGGGCATCATATTTCACCATATTAATCCCGTAGGGATCATCTTCGGCCCCTAATTTCTGCTGGGCAATGAGATCATAAAATTCTTCGTTTATTTGCTTCATATCATGTGTAATCAATAAGCTTGCTATTGCATTTAAACGGTCTTTTCGTATGATTAAATTCTCTACCAGCACAAAGTCATGAACCCTGCCGGGCAGGTACTTTTTATATCTTGAATAAGCAACTGCTCTGGGTTTAGATATCCAGGTTTTAAAAATAGATAACCAAGGTAAGCTCTTTCTCTTTTTCATATATGGCCGATAATCGTCCAACAAAATTTCCCCGTCTGGGGAAATCACTTTTACTGTATCCCAGGTTAAATGGATATGAAGCTGGCTGTAGTTGGAAGCTTTCGGCACATGAATCAGTTTCTGATCAATCTTCATTTCATTGAGTTTATTTACAGTGCCAAGTTCCTCCTTGAATACAGGATAATCGGTTTCTGGCAGCTGGAGGAGATGCTTCCTCTCCTGGTCCCACAATTCGTGGATGAATACGTCTTTCTCATAATGCAACCGATTTCTGTCCTCTATCAATTGTTTCTCCAATTGTTGTGTTAGGTCCTCAAGATTATTCATTACCGGTGCCTTATTAAAGAAATTATACCGAATGTAACCTACTTTATTTTCCACGTTCCCTTTTTCATGACCGCTTCTTGGATTACATGCTTGAACCTCAAACCCATAGTGATTCTGGAAAGAGACAAACTCGTCTGTCAGCTGTGCTTCTTCCATTTTTGAGCGCACTTTCTTAACTGCTGGAGATAAATTATCAATTCTTATTCTCATAGGGACTCCACCGGATTGTTTGAAAAGCTCCTTTAACCCAAATAGAAAACATTCCTGATTTTCAGCTGGTAGAGGAACTGCAAAGCCAGCATTACTATAAGGATAAGACATGATTAATGCCCGGATATCTACTAGTTCACCTTCCTGAACTGCCTCCATTACTCCAAAGTCCACTTGTGCCTCGCCAGGAGGGTGATCCAATCGTTCGAAACCTTTATCTTTTCCTTCACTATGTGTATTCTTCCACTCTTGTATAAAGTAACAGACGGTCCGATAGGACCCCGTAAAACCCAAGTCTATGAGCTCGTTAAATAACTGCTTGTTAGTCCTTCTGTCCTTCCGCTTCATCTTGGAATCCTCAAATAGCCAGTCAGACACGATTTCTCCCCATTTTCCTTCATACATTAAGCCCTTTTTCTTAGGTGTCATTTCTTTCGGGAGCTGTTCTCCATCAGCGTACTTCTTCGCCGTCCTCCAATTAATCTTCAGTAATTCTTGTATTTTGGTAATTGATAAGCCTTTGTTGTTTCGTAGAAGTTTGATACAATTGATATCAGACATTGCTAGCATCCTTTCTTTCCTCCACTCTAAATTGATTCGACACCAATTACAGTAGAGGGACTTGGGGTGACTGGCAAGTCTTTTTTTTATGCCCTATAAAAATAGTGCATCACTCTGCATTTTTACTTTGCAAAGTTCTGCACTTTTATTTTGCAATAAACAGCGTTTGTACATACTATAGAAAATAGCAAAAAACCAATTGATTTTCATTGTTTAATTGTAGATACTAACCGGCCTTTAGTCAGCTATATTGATGAGGTTATTAATTACATAAACGAATGAGCCATAAATTCTCCTTATTTAAGTAAGGGTGGTTAAGTTCTAAGTTAGGCAGCTTTTCTTATACAAAAGGGGAAGGGTAGGAAAAATATTTATGAAACCTATTTTATCAATTGGGCCAAGGGGTCTGTCCCCATGGCTCTATTAGGAGGGAATAGCAGATGGATTTGAAATATCCAATTGGCAATTTTCAATTTGATGGTGAGATTACTAACAGTGTTACAAGGGACTGGATCGATGAGATTGAAAATTTACCAAGATTGCTGCGAGATGCTGTGAAGGACTTAGATGATAAACAGCTTGATACACCTTATCGTCCAGGTGGGTGGACTGTTCGGCAAGTAATACATCACCTTGCGGATAGTCATATGAATGCCTACGTTCGCTTTAAATTGGCTCTTACAGAAACAAAACCTGTCATTAAACCATATGATGAAACGAAGTGGGCGGAACTGTCTGATTATAAACTGCCAATTGATATTTCACTAACTTTGCTCGAAGCACTGCACAAACGTTGGACAGACCTTTTGCGGAGCCTAAGTCCAGCTGATTTGGAAAAGACGTTTATCCACCCAGACTCTGGTGAAGTTACAGTAGGTAAAAATATAGGAATCTATGCTTGGCACGGGCGCCACCATCTTGCACATATTACTTCTTTGTGTGATCGTAAGGGCTGGTAATGGACTATGAGCCCTTTTAGAGTATGGCTGCGTTGATTTTTTTAACAGACGAGGCAGATTAGGGATAGAATGGTATAAAGAAAAATCGTTAAGAAATAAAAACGGTAAAATAATGTAAAGTAGCAATATGATAGGGGCATTATAATGACGATTAGATTTAATAGGTTTTACAAAGATGAATTAACGATTTATGAGATTCAAAGTGCCATGGAAAATGGGGTAATAACTTCAAAAGAGTTAGTGATGTATTATATATATCGGATAGCGAAATATGATCAGGATGGACCGGGAATGAATTCTGTCCTTGAAATTAACCCGGAAGCTATCTTTATAGCTGAAGCCCTTGACAATGAAAGAAACACAAAGGGCGTTAGGGGCCCCTTGCATGGCATTCCTGTCTTTTTAAAAGATAATATTGAAACTTCGGATTCAATGCATACAAGTGCAGGTACAATTGCATTGGAGAATTATATTGCAGAGAAAGATGCATTTCTTGTTGAAAAGCTGCGTAAAGCAGGGGCGGTTATTATAGGCAAGACGAATATGACTGAATTAGCAAATGCCATGTCAACCACAATGTGGGCCGGTTATAGTTCGAGAGGAGGACAAGTGTTAAATCCTTATGGAGACTCTGATCTTTTTGTGGGCGGTTCTAGTTCTGGATCCGCTGTGGCAGTTGCTGCTAATTTTACGGTTTTATCTGTAGGGACAGAAACAGATGCTTCCATTCTTAGTCCTGCTATACAAAACTCAGTAGTGGGCATCAAACCAACTGTAGGTTTAATTAGCAGAAGCGGTATTATCCCTTTTACATATTCTCAGGATACTGCCGGGCCAATGGCAAGGAATGTTACAGATGCAGCCATTTTGCTCGGGGTTCTAGCGGGTCTCGATAAGGAAGATGCTGCGACCTTTAAAAGTGAAGGAAGAATAGAACAGGATTATTCTATACACCTCGAAACTCATGGCCTTAAAGGAGCTCGCATCGGCATATTAAAAAATTCAGGTCAAGATTTTCTTAATTCAGATGAGTACGATGAAGCATTATTTCAAAAGGCTATACAAGTTATTAAAGAGCAGGGAGCAATTATCAAGGAAATAGAAATGCCTTCAATTCATAGAGATTGGAAATGGGGAGTCAATCTCTATGAATTGAAACACAGTTTAGATAATTTTCTTTCAAAACTTCCCGCAAACTTACCTATTCATTCAATCAAAGATTTAATTGAATATAATCAGTTCAACAAAGAAAAAGCCTTAAAATATGGACAGGATAAATTAGTGCAAAGGGATAGCTTTCCCAATACATTAAGAAACCCCGATTATCTACTAAGTAAACTGGAAGACCTGTATTTTTCTCAGGATCAAGGCATTGACCTGGCCTTGGAAAAATACAGCCTGGACTCAATTCTTTTTCCCTCTTATATAGGTTCAACCATTAGTGCGAAGGCAGGGTATCCATCTATTGCCATACCTGCTGGTTATAAACAAGACGGCCGGCCCTTTGGAATTACCTTTGCAGGAACAGCGTACAGTGAAGGAAAATTAATTAAATATGCTTATGCCTTTGAACAGGCTACTAACCATAGAAAAAGCCCAATCATTGAGAAGGATAGTGAATAGCGTAGGTCCATCTATTCATATTACATAAGAGGGGCAGGTTACTTAATCTCTCTTTTAGTAAAACAAAGGAAACAGTTGGACAAAGATGGGTATTAGTGGATTAGTCGTATTGCGATGGGGAAACTAATAAAAAATGATAGCAGTGGCCATCGTGAAGAAAATGATCGCTCTCTTTACGATCCTATTTTATTCATTACAAATGAGGACTATGTTAATGCTCCAGAGCCAAAGGAGATCAAACCTTATGCAAGAGATTGGTATGTCACTGGAAGAGATGCAACTGGCAACTATTCTCATGATCAGGTTAAATTTAGGGTATTTCTCTTGTGATAGTCCTAAATTGGCCGTAGTCATGGATTTAAAGTAGAAGTGTTAGATTACAAGCATCTAGCAGGTAAGAATTAAATTCTAGTGCCAGTTCAGGCAGCTTTTCTTATACCATTAAAGGAGCAGGTTGTTGACCAAGTGAAGGTGAGTTTTTATCTCTCGTTAAAACAAACTATTCAGTATTTGTAGGAGAAAAGCTTAAACATATACAACTAACTAAAAAACCACCTCATTACCAACATTAATGAGGTGGCCAGTTTTTAAAGATGTGACTTACGAATTATTGTGACTGAATAATATGGTCATTAACAAATGCTTTTATGAAAAATAGTTCATTATCATTAGGTTCCCTTTTATTTTCTGCTTTGAAAGTCTCTAGAGCGTCCTCTAGTGATGTGGTCTTTACAACTTGACTAGCTGCTGTTAACTCTTCCCAATATAGATTCATTTCATTTAAATCACAGATAGATTCATGACCAAGAAGGAACATTTCCGCATCGTATTTTTGAATATCTTTAATCATAGGCAATAATAAAGATTGCTTGTAGTGAAATAAAGAGTTTGTGGTCGTTCCATAAGTGCAATCACCTAGAAAAACAACTTTCTCATCAGGAATATAGATGATTGTAGAGTCATCTGTATGCGTACTGTGGATATTTTCCAGAATACAAATCTTATTACCTAAATCAATAGTAAGCTTATTTTCAAAGATTACATCTGGAGATCTCAATTTAAAACTGTCTCTGTCCGGCATATCAATTTGTATAACATTCATACACATGGTACTCATTTGATTAGTACCCACATACTTTTGCAGTGAACGATCGTCATAGGATAAACTTTGCCATTTATTTATTATTTCACTTGAGATACTGCTAACGATAACGGTAGCATCAAATTCATTCATCCCTAGGAAATGATCCCAATGTGCGTGGGTAATAACAACATATTTGACTGGGGGGACGTTCAGGTTCCCGATTTCAAGTAAAAAGTCCTTAGCATGCTGAGGAGAATTACCAGAATCTATTATGAGACTATATCGTTCACCGCATACGAGTCCTAATGTTGGTCGTTCTTTATCATCTTGATTAGATAAATAATAAATAGTATCACTATATTTAGTTAACATGTTATTTTTTTCCTCTTTTCTTTCATTTCATTTTATAAAAGAGAAAATCCACATGCTTATTTTAAAGTCATTAAAATAGTCTAAGATTTTCTCTGAATTATTCTTTTACCATTGGACTTGTACCTCCTTGTTTTATTAAGGAAAATTATAACATAATACCTATCTGTGCATTGGTTAAATTCAGAATATTTTATCTGTTGTCCGTTTGGACCACATCTATTGAAAGAGAAGAGCTTGTATTACTAAAGGGGTTAGTTAAAGAGGGGTTACATACAAATTTGTCGAAATGAAATCAATACAAATATTAACAAGGGGATGTAATTATGGCAACTGCACTTTTTAAAGGTATGGAAGGAGTGTTTATTCCTGTTACTGATCCTGAGTTGTCTGCAAAGTGGTATGAGGAAATACTTGGTTTTCAACTAATTTATATTGAAGAAGAGGCAGCTGTGATGCGGATTGGAGATCAATCCCAAACAGTAGTTTGTTTGGTTAAAATCCAAAATCATCAGCCAATGAAGTTTCCGGAAAATAATTTTGGGGTCGGGAAATATTATAATTTTATTCCTAACGACATAGAAGAAACCCGCAAACTTCTATTGGAAAGGAAGTGAAAGTTGATCCGATAGGTGGAGATGGATCAACTAAATTTTTTACTTTCTATGATCCGGACAATAATCCTTTAGGCGTTTGCCAATAGGAGTCTTATAGGATCGTTTTCGGAGTGCCTACAGCATTTTTGTTTGTTAAATAGAAAAGCAATCAAAAATTTTCCAGAGGAGATTCTACGTGAGGGAATCAACAATTGTGACGCTGCAAAAAGCGTTATTAGTATCCTGGTCAATTCATTCAAGTTCCAAATGGACCAAAGAAAATCCGGCTAAAGGCCAATGCGGTGTAACAGCGTTGGTAGTAAATGATATTCTTGGCGGAACTATAAGAAAGACACTGTTATTAGAGGGATGGCATTTTTACAACGAAATTAATGGTATACGTTACGATTTTACTGTCTCACAGTTCAATGAAGAAATCAGATATTTGGACATCTTTTCAAATCGAGAAGAAGCATTCTTGGATACAAATCATAAACAATATGACTATCTGAAGCAAAGTGTAGAGTTACTTTTATAAAGGCGTTTAAAAGAGAAATCAAACAGACAGGGTGATTCTTTTATTGAGGGAGGTTAATTGAAGAAGGAATTTAGCTTAGTCCGTAGGCCAAAAACAAAGTTAAGAAGGGGAAAATAGAATGAACGTGTATTGTAAAGGAATTATAAATCAGATGGATATGGCGATTGATTCGGTAGTCAAGCTGATAAATACTTTAAACGAGAAAGATCTGGACATCAAACCTACAGACGAAAAATGGTCAATTGGTGAGCTGCTCGTGCACATGTCGGTTATATGCAAAGCAGATTTCCTGATTGGTTTAGGGGCATCTGAGGAGGAACTGGACCTTTATTACGAAGAGGCAGAACCAAAAGCGAATCTGAAGGCTATAACTTCAACACTGATAGACAATTATGCTTTTTTCAGAGATGCTGTAGCCGGACTTGATGATACAGAGTTATTGCGGGAGACTACTTCCTTTTTCGGGGCTGTCCATTCGCGGTACGAGTGGCTGCTTGATACGCAGGCGCATTTTTACCATCATCGAGGTCAGCTGCATGCCATGATCGTTCACATTCTTAAGCGGGAACCAAACGTACAACTATTTGAATGACATCAAGTGATTATCTGAAATGATAGTCATAGAGGGGGAGTAGGGTGAAGACAATCGTTAGAGCCAGTATTGAAAACCTGGAGAAGTTAGTACAAATAGACAGAGAAGTGATAGGAAACTCCAGCAGAAGAGATTATATTGAGAAGTCAATAAAGCTTGGAAAATGTATAGTTGCGAAAGAAAGCGAAGTTATCGCCGGTTTTTTGATATATGATATTAATTTCTTTGAATGCACCTTTATTTCCCTTATTATTGTAAACCCTTCCAGCAGAAGAAAGGGATTCGCAAGTTTGTTGTTGGACTATATGGTTAGCTCATCTCCAACAGCCAAAGTGTTTTCTTCTACAAATCACTCTAATATTAATATGCAGAGAGTATTTGAAAAAAATGGTTTCATTCAGAGTGGGGTGGTTGAAAACTTAGATGATGGAGACCCTGAAATCATTTATTTTAAATCGAAATTGAGTTGTTGAAATACATATGTTTATGTTCCAGAGCGCCAAACCAGGCAGCTTTTCTTCTGCCATAAAAGAGGCGGAACTTATTTTATAGAAAAAACGTCTATTCTATAAGGTTATAACAAAATAGCATGATAAATGGAGGTACGAATGAGGGGCTTATTTATTATCTTTGCAATCATCTTGTTAGTTTCTTGTGATAACCAATCCTTAGCCACAGTTGTTGATGATTATGATGTTAGTAAATTAAGCATTGATTTTGGTAATGAAAAGGCATATGAAATAGGAGCTAATGCTGAAGGAATGCCGATATTTAAAGATTCTAAAAAAGCATTAGAACAGGCAAAGCTGGACTACAAGGAAGCCTTTGCAGCAGCAGCTAAGGAGTTTGACTTAGAACCCGTTAGTGATAGTAACTATAAAGAATACAAACAATATGGGTGGCAATTATCTGGGATGGATAAAAATATTCAAGAACAAGGCGTGGAATTATCGAAGTTTTTTGATATATACGAAAATAGTTTTGAATAGAGTTCATATTAGGCTAAAGGCAGATTAGTCCAAAAAGGGATATTGTGCACAAAAAGAGAAATGACACGGAGTGTTAGCACTGAACTTTTAAGTATGCATGTTGAAAATTTACGCTTACTCCTAATTCTTCTATTCAGGTAACAAGTTTCACTAGAGGGAGTGTTGAATCGTGATAAAAAAAATAATGCTTTTTAGCATTCTAATCTTTAGTGTACTTGAATATATATGGATCTTACTTATGATTGATAAATTTGGAGATATTATGTGGATTAGTAACATATCAGTTTACTTAATTTATATCATAATCTTTAATATAGTCCTTTTCTTAAGGTCTAAAACAAGGTTTAAGAACTTGTTTCAAGCAATATCTTTAATAATCCTGCTGCTCATACCAATATCGATATTTATATGTAAACCCCATTTTACAGTAGAGGAAGCTCTAAGCTCTCTAGAGGATAAGCAGCAAGAATCATTAGTATATATACATTTCCAGAAGTACAATAATGAGAAAGTCTATGTTTTTCATTCTAAAAGAACAGAAGAAAGGTATTTTTTTAATCCTTATAATGGTGAATTCGGGAAACTTAAGAGCCAGGGGGTCAGGTCCCATGGCTCTTTTTAATTTGGGCCAAGGGGTCTGTCCCCATGGCTCGGTACTCATGTCTAAATCACGAAACGGATTTGGTTTGTATAGACACAGCTTCTATTTGATCTTTAGGTTTTAAATTGCCTGCGACAATCCCAATTAATATGATGACCACTCCCAGCCATTGTGAAAAGCTTACAAATTCAGCTAGTATAAGTGCTGATAATGTTACAGCTACTGGAAGTTCCGAAGCAGTCAAAATCGTGCCCAGTCCTGGTCCTATATGGGGCATGCCGATTGAAAATAAAAGTGGTGGTAAGGCAACACCAAACAAGCCAAGTAATAAACCATACGGGGCTACCCCCATTAAGACAGGTAAATCAACCAGAAACATTGGTGGATATACTATAAGTACGACAATTAAACCACCAGTAGATAGGAAAGCACTTTTCAGGACAGGCGGAGTATCTTTTCCGACTGAACTGCTGAGAAATATAAAAGTAGTAAACGTTAAAGCCGAAAGAAGCCCCCAAGCAGACCCATGCAAGGATAGAGCAACTTCACTTTTGGCAAGTAAGCCTGCAGCTAGAATTGAGCCTATAATAAGAATACCAATTGAGATGATTTTCCCTTTTGTTGGTTTTTTCTTATGAAAGACCCACTCGAAAAGCGTACCAATCCATACAAATTGAAATAAAAAAATGATGGCTAGTGAAGCATTTAGTGTCTGCAGCGCCTGATAATAAAACACACCTGTCAAACCAAACGGAATTCCAGATAACAGTAATTTGAAAGCTTGATTTAAAGAAATTTTTTGCTTCCTTTTAAACATAACCAGCACCCAGGTAAGTAAGACCCCAAATAAATATTGGGCACCCGTTACCTCTGTTACCGAAAAATTTGCTGCATAAGCAAGCTTCACAAAAGTAGACAACACCCCATAGCAGCATCCACCTAAAAAAACGATTAGTGCATAATGCCAAGTTTTCATTTACTCTGCCCCTTTCTTTACATAAAAAAGCCACACAACCGTCAACTGACAATTGTGTGGCGAAAATAGAGCTAGCTCTAGAAAAATCCACGTCCTAAATCGGTTTTATTATTCAATTCTTTTAAAAGTATAAGAATAAAAGTGCCTATTGTCAACGGCGAGCCAGGGGGTCAGGTCCCTTGGCTCTTTTTAGAGGGCCAAGGGTCTTGACCCCTGGTTTGGGCCAAGGGGTCTGTCCCCATGGCTTTAAAGTAGGCCTCATTAATTTGGGGATACAATTTTATCGTCCCTTTGCAGAAGGATCTGCCTGCTTAAAAGAAAGCACCCTAAAAACCCAACACCTGAAAAGATAATCCAAGGAACAAAAGAACCGGATGGATAGATTTCCAATAATAAAGTACCTGTGAAGTTACCTAATGTTGCCCCTGCAGCAAATGAAAGATCGGAAAATCCGTAATAAGCTGCGTTGTACTGATCGTCAAGAAATTCCGATATGGCAATATCACAGGAGGGAAGAACCAGGGTTTCGCCTACTGTGAAACCAAGGATGCATATAATTAGCCACAGGGGATTTGGGGAAAAGCTAATAAAAAGTAAAGATACAGCCATTGTCATGGTTCCTGCTGCTAATAAAAAGATGGCACTTGATTTAATATACATGTTTTTGAAAACCAGCATGAAAATCAGTCCTGTCAGGGCATTGACTGTGATCACGAGGCTAACGAGACTTTCATTATTAGAAATCTTAAACATATGTAATGGCAAAGCTACAGTTAATTGAGCAAACATAAACCAAAAGAATATCATGGAAAAACAGAACAAGAGAAATCTTTTGTTTTTAAGTATATGGGGGACTCCAGCTAATATGGACCTTGAATCATTTCTTTTGATATTTTCCTTTTCGGGTAAAATAATCAATTGAACTAAATACAAAGCTATAAAAATGGCTGCACTAATTAAGAAAGGCAAACGGGGGTTAGTGAGCAGTAAAATCCCTCCGAGCAGCGGGCCTATAACAGCCCCTCCATTTAAAGCCAAATTTAAATATAAAAAGGATTTCTTTCTTAATTCAGGATTTTTTTCTAGAGAAAAAAATGCTAAAGCGGAAGGTTCGTAGCATGCTGCCCCGATTCCTATTAATAAAACTGCTAATGAAACATAACCAAATGAATGTGAAAATGCCAAGGAAACAAAACCTATCCCTCTTAGCAAAAGACCAATCCCCATTAGCTTTTTGTATCCATACTTATCTCCCATACTGCCGGTAAAAAGAGGCACTATTCGAGAAGACAATGTAAGCAAAGCTAATACTGTACCCGTTTCCCAGCCTGATAATCCCAGTGTATTAGATAAGTAAACTGCCAGAAATGAAAACACTGCAAATCCGGCAAAATTTAAAAAGAATCCGGATGTTAAGGTAACCTTAGTTGATAAATTCATAACCCTCCCCCTTTTGTAACCATCAAAAATTTATAATGGTTACAACCATTCTATGATATAATAATCCCAAGTGCAACTCTCAAAAGTGATTGGTGGTTACAATGGATAAATCTATAGAAAAAGATGAAATCATCATGTTCCTTAATACCTGGGAATTACCTAATGACAGCAGAATTCCTAGAGAGAACCTGATTAATCAGGATGATTTAAAGACTTATTTTTCACAGAAAAATACCGATAATTTAACAGATGTCATTTTATTTAGGGATGAACTGAGAAAAGTTGTGTCTGCCAGCTCATTAGAAAGTATGAATCAGTGGATATTGAAAAGAAATATTAATACTCAGCTGAAGGTAGAAAATGGAAGATGCGGGTTGGATTTTTACACAAATCAATCGAGCATTATTGACCATATTCTCATTTTAGTTTTGCAGAAAGTAGAAGAAGGAAATTTTCATCGATACAAGATTTGCCCGGACTGTAAATGGGCATTTTACGATACATCTAAAAGCAGCACCAAAAAGTGGTGCAGTATGAAAAAGGATAGTCCATCAGGAAGGGCTTGCGGCACTATAGCAAAAGTAAAGACTTATAGGGAGAAAAACAAAAAGTCTTAAGAGCCAGGGGGTCAGGTCCCATGGCTTTATTTGAAATTGGGCCAAGGGGTCTGTCCCCGTGGCTCTTTTATTTGTTTCAATTCAAAGTTTCATAGCTTAAATTCTTGATTAGCTGCCAGAACCAGGCGGCTTTTCTTATGTAATAAACGGGGAGTAGAAGTGGGTTTTGGGTTTTTATGGTAATATGATTATATAGGAAAGTCTATAGATGAAGTTGATTTTTTTATGCATTAATATTAAAAACAAAATATGGCGAGTTCAAGGGATACAGCTGAAACACCACAAAGGGAAGTGGTTTTCGGAAAAGTAAATTCACCGTAGAAAGGAGATCCTAAAAGGAAAAATGAAAAAAACTATTGTCACTATAATAGTCGTGATAATCGGAGCTTTAGGGTTTGTAACTTTTAAGGCAGGACAAGAAGGATTTAATATTAGAGTGGAAAATGAAACGAATAAAGCAGTATCCGGCTTATACCTAACCTATGACAATATAAAAACGGATATTGAAATCCCATCCATCGCATCAGGTGAGAAATATACACTTAATGTTAATCCAAACGAGAATTCCAATGATGATTTTAGTGAAGCAGCATTAAAATTAGAATACAAGGATAACAAAGGGATTTCACATACAGAATATATAATTGGATATTTTGAAAAAGGTTATTCAGGGGAGGCAGTCATAAATATAGAATCTATGGACGAAGACGGGAACCTGGAAGTGGAAATTAAAGATAATACCACTTTGTATTAAAGACGGTTGTATTAGGAAGACGGATGCTTATGTTCCCGACCGCTGCACAGCCAGGTAGCATCTTTTCCATAAAAGAGGGAAGTTAGTTGAAGAGCAAGAACAATTCCTAGGAAGAGTGAGGATTAATGATTAAAATGAGGAAGGCACCTGAACCACACAAGTTTGCTGTTTGTTCACCTGCGGATATGCCAATTAAAAAATTCTATGAAGGAGTCTTTGAAGAAGTTTTTATCTTTTTCCATCCATTCTTTAAACCAGAGACAATTGATTACGACTTATTCAATCCGGATACATATCCAGCTAAAAGTGAAATTAGGGATGATTGTGAAATGGTTTCTTGGAAGCAGTTCATGGAGATTTCCAATATCACAAGCTATGAACATGTGGATATTGGACTGAGAACTATGATCTTAGGTCTAAATAAAACATATGCAAACGAAGAGATAGCGAAGGTTATTCATGATACATGTGATCAGCACAAAATCATTTACCCGACTGAAGGTTATTTCCCGGAGCTTATTATGGATAAGTTACTTCAGGGTATAAAAAATATTGGGTATGATTGGATATGGCGTGGAGATGAATTTTGTTCAAAAAGAAAATTAGAATATATTGATGACTTAATTGAAGATGCTAACCTCCTTGAAATAGAGGATAAGAACCTGTTCACTCACGATAACAATATCCTGCTGACTACTCACTGGGATAGCCACTTTTCGTTACTGTGTTCAAACAAAAAGACCGTAAATATACTAGTGGATTTTTGTGATCTAGAAGGCTTTTATTGCAGGGAAACTACGGAAATTTACTGGAGTGTGCGGAATTAATGAGCCAGGGGGACAGACCCCTTGGCTCTTTTTGATGCTGGGCCGAGGGGTCTCTGTGGCATTTTGGGCCTAGGGGTCTGACCCTGTGGCTTTTTGGCTCTCCTAAAGAGTCAGCCCCTTTTTCTTAGCATCTTCGTCCAGCCCTGTGCCAATTGCTATACCCATACACATTCCCAGCGGCAGGCCCAGTGCAAGATTTTCAAATACAACAAGTCCTAATGCTGAGCCTATACTTATGCCAATGCACATATATAATGCCAGATAATACCCCCGCGCTACCAGTTTGTGCTGCTTCTGCAGATGGGAGCTGATGGTGTCAACTAGTTGTCTATGATGTTTAATCTCACCTTCTGCAAGATGTTCTGCTTTGCCTTTAAGCTGGATCAGATGATTTTCTAACTCTATAAAAAGCTGATAACATTTTTCACAATCTGATGAAAAGGAACTTAGCCTTTGAATGATCCTTTTGCATTTATCCAATTCCAGCTTCGCAGCCGTTTTTTCATCAGCTTTTTGTCTGATTTCTTCGAGAAAATTGTTAAGTTCATCAACCCGCTGATTATCCATATTCACCCTCCGGAGAATGTTATTTACTTTATTTACGTTTTAGAGAAGGGGAAGTTTCAATTTTCGGAGGAGCCAAGGGGACAGACCCCTTGGCTCTTTTTGAGACTGAGCCAGGGGGACAGACCCCTTGGCTCGAAAAAAAAGACAAGAACACCCAAAATCTGTGAATTTTTGCTAAAATATAAGGTACATAGAACAGAAGGCGAATGGTGCCCAGATGAGTATAGTGAAAGATTTCTTGCTGCAGTTGACACTTATGGTGATCCCTATCTTCAGTTATTTTACGTTTATTCTGGAGAAGGTAAAAGAGGACCGGTTTATCAAGATGTTCATGACTCTTTTATGGGGATTGTCCATTCTTTTGTGCATGTCCTTTCCCGTGGAATATGCCGAAGGAGCGAGGCTTGATCTCCGGTTTATCCCTCTCTTATTTGGAACGTTATACCTCGGAGTCTGGTCCGGCGTGTTTCTGACAGCCCTGATCATTCTATACCGCCTGTCTTTAGGAATCAGCATGGGATTTTTGACGACTGTCATTGTGCTAATCATTACGCTCCCGGTCATTTTGTCGTTTCAGCGATTATTTCTACGTATGAATAAGAATAGAAGGATTATCATTGCGACGGGATTATCGTTTCTGTACTGTCTCTGCGGCATGCTGGTGTCCGGAGGCATGAATGGCTTCTCCATCAACGTGTTGAAAGTTCAGGGGATTCATCTGCTTTTTACGGTTGCCGTTACGTGGTTCTGTACCGTATTAGTTGAGAAAATCCGTGAGAACCACCAGCTCAGGCTGAAGGTCCAGGACTCGGAGAAATTCAGGGTGATCAGCGAACTCACCGGTGTGTTTGCCCATGAGATCCGCAATCCTATGCAGGTGACCAGGGGATTCCTGCAGCTCCTTGATGACCCCGATCTCTCTTATCCCAAAAGAGAATACATCAAGCTTTCCATTGAAGAATTAGACCGGGCCAATGAAATCATCAACGACTTTCTCACTTTCGGCAAACCTTCCATGAGTACATATAAAGCCGTCAATGTCAGTGAACACTTAAAACGTACAGCAGCGCTGATTCAAACTTTCAGCGTGAATCAGCAGGTTGAATTTCAGATCGACATTCAGGATGACTGCTGGATAAAAGCAGATCCCCAGAAGCTGAACCAATCCCTGCTCAATATATTGAAAAATGCAGTAGAGTCCATGCCGAATGGCGGGACCGTATCGCTTTCATGCCATCAAACCGCCGATAAACACATCAGGATCGCCGTCCAGGACCAGGGAATCGGTATGAACCCGAAACAGGTCCAGCGTCTGGGATCGCCTTATTATTCTCTCAAGGAAAAAGGGACAGGACTGGGGATGATGGTCAGCTACCAGATTATCCATTCCTTTAAGGGAAAAATCAGAGTAGAAAGCGAAGAAGGAGTGGGGACGGAATTTATTATTGATTTTCCGGGTGTTGAACCGTGAGAGCCAGGGGGACAGACCCCTTGGCTCTTTTTTATAAAAATTGTTGTTATATTTAGATCTAGTTCAAATTTACATTTTATGGTATTGTTCGAAGGGAGGCTTATTCAGCTAACAGTCAGCTTAGTAGAAGATTATGAAAAGGGAGGATATGGTTTGCCCAAGTATATAGTTCTAATCTTTACTTGTATTATACTTGTCACAGGTTGTCGTGAAAAAGAAATACAACTAAGCGAAAATGCCAAAATCGCAAAAGACCACCTAGAGCAGAATGAGTATGAAGTTATTTCATATCAGGGTGAGAGTGATCTAGAATTTACTACAACAGAATTACGCACTATGCCTATCCAACAACTTTGGTCTGTTCAACGTATAGAACCTGATGAATATCTGAATAAGAAAATAGATGCAATTCTTTTTACAATTAAAAATCATCCATTAGATGATGTATTTAATAGGGGAGAAACTTCTGTAACAGTTTGGTTATTAGATGGAGAAGTTATTGGAGGCTTGTCATCTCCGATTTCTAAAACCAATGATATAGTTGGAGCTCCATATTCTTTGAATGGTAAAACCAGTGAGGATATAAAAGGAGATTATTCAACGTGGTTAAAAGAGTGGATAGACAAGTACGGAGATTAAAACCTTATGAGAGCCAGGGGGACAGACCCCTTGGCTCTTTTTGTGGCTGGGCCAAGGGGTCTGACCCCGTGGCTCACTCTACGACAATACTTCCAACATACTGGGCATCGCCTTTATCTGTGTCAAGGTCAAACACTATCACATATTCACCGGTTTCTTCCGGTAAGTAGAAAGATTGTCCTTTTTCTAATTTCAGTTTTGTCTCACTGTCGTTATTCCAAACGGAAACACTGACTCCATCGGAATCAAAATGACCAGCTTCAAGGCGGTATTGAACTTTCTGGCCTGAATTGAAGTACATCACTTCTTGTTTCTTAGCTAACGCATGAACATCCTCCGTTTGCTTGTTGTATTGTTCGTCGAAGTCCCACTCAACATTCGCTTCTTCAAGTTCTGTTTCTTGGGTAATATCATCAGGATTAAATAAGGAAACTGTTGGCGGAGAAAAATTATACTCTTCTCCAAAACATCCGGCTAAAACAAGAGTAAATGATAAACATGAGATTAATCCTAAAAACCTCAATTTAAATCACTCCAATATTTTTTTGAGCCATGGGGGCAGACCCCATGGCTCTTTTTGAGACTGGGCCAAGGGGTCTGTCCCCATGGCTCACCGTAGCTAAAGCGTCTCATCCAATCTCTCAATCTTTGACCGAGAAATTAAGTAGACAGTGCCTATGATGTCGAGTTTGTCTCCCTTAACACGCATAGCACAGTCCTTGTTCGAAGCATAGATATTCACTTCTTCCGATAAGGATGACAGTTCATTTTGAACGAGCGCGAGGTTATGCTCAAGATCAAAATGAGAAAGGACCGCAAAATCGCCAAGACCGATTCCGTCGAACAGAGTTCTGGCTTCAACGTTATAGCCAAGGTTTTTCGAGCATAACCATTTTGCAGACATATTGATCGCTCCAGCGCTGGCTCCCATTACAATGGCTTGGCTTTTTTGAATTGGAGTCGACAGCTCATATTCTGCGAGGAACCTATTTTGTTCAACGGTATTTCCGCCTAATAAGAAAATGACTGAAGCATTACTAATTAAAGTATGGGCTTCTTCCTTCAGGATACGGTAATTAATCAGGTGGTATTCATCAAACACAATACCGGCCTGGTCCAGCCACGAGCGTTCAGCAGCGCCTATTTCTTCATCAATAGATGGATTTGAGCTGATCATAACAAGCGATTTTCTATCAATTATATCCTCCTGAAGCAGCTGGCTCAGCTTCTCTGGAAAATGATTGTTAAACCAGCCTAAATAGTAGTGAGTTTTCATGTTTACCTCCGTAGCAGAAAAGAGCCAGGGGGACAGACCCCGTGGCTCTTTTTGTGAATGGGCCGAGGGGTCTGTCCCCCTGGCTCAAACTGGGCCTAGGGACCTGACCCCGTGGCTCAGTGAATATCCTGAATGACCTTCTCCAAAAACTCACCCATCCTTTTAACGGCGGATTCGGAAAAGTCGAAGCTGACGCCGGTTTCTTTATAGATATCGGCGATGGATTGATTGTAGTCGGCGCTTGCGCCTTTTTTAAATAATTCCACGGCTTGCTCCGGGTTGTTCTGGTAGTTTTCAAGTATTTGCAGAGAACCAAGCATGGAGATGGAGTATTCGATATTATAGAAAGGCACTTGGAAGTAGTGCAGGGTGTCTGCCCACAGGATGCCCATTACGTCTTCGAGACCGGATGTGTCGACAGGGCTTAGGCCATATCGTTTTGCGATTTCGAAGTATTTTTCATCGCGCTCTTTGGCGGTGTGATTTGGGTTGGTGTACATCCAATGCTGGAAGAGGTCGCCTGATAATGGGCCGTATAGCATGGTGAATGCCCGTCTCAGTTCTTCACGCTGGGCGCTCTTGAAGTCTTCTTCTTCTGGATAGAAGCGGTCGAGCTTGTCGAGTAAGAGCAGTTCCATCCCATGGGAATAGAGTTCAGCGACTTCCATGCGGTGCTGGTGTTCTTCCAGCGGACCGTGCTCAGCAAACTCGAGGTATCCATTCACTGCATGGCCCATTTCGTGGATAAGGGCGATCAGCGAGAAGAAGGATGGACTAAAGTTTGCAAATACAAAGGTATCTCCTGAAACAGACAAGGTGGTGCAGAAACCGCCTGGGCTTTTGCCTTTCCGGTCTCCTAGATCCAGCAGCCCATTTGCTCTCATATAATCGAAACGGTCTGCAAAATACGGATCCGTCTTGCCCAGCATTTCAGAAACACCATCCATTAGATCTGACACCTCGGTATATGGCGGATTTTTCATTAATTTAGCGGTGTTATCCCAAGGGCGATAGGCATCAACGCCAAGCTTGGATTTGAAAACCTCTGCGAGGCGGTTCCAGGCAGGGATGATATGCTTTTCTACATTTTCATGGAAGTCATAGCAATCCTGGATTGTGTACTCGCGGTTTTTCACCACAAACATATAATCGCGGTAATTTTCAAAGCCTGCGTTTAAAGCGATCTGGTGGCGAAGCTGAACGAGTTCGTCCATGATGCTGTCCATATCGGGCTTGATTTGGCGGTGGGCTGAGAGCATGGCATAATAAGCTTTTTCCCGCACGCTTCTGTCCAGATTATCGAGCTGTGACTGGATAAACGGATAAGGCTTTTCCTCGCCATCCCATTCCACGGTCAGCCCTGCTATGATTTCGCTGTACTTCGTAGAAAGCTCCTGCTCTTTTACCATCAATGGAATGTTTTCTTCCCTGAAAAGTTTAACCTTGGACTCACGGACACGGCGCATCAAGCCGTAGCGCTTGTCATCCAGTTGAGCGGCGTACGGAGAATCACAGAATTTCTCATTCAGCTTTGCTTCATATTTCATCAACAGCGGCTGGATGACCTGCTGATCGTGAAGATAAGTCGACTTGATGTCCGTATCCTCGGTGTTTCGGTAAAAATCAACCTGGTGGCCTGTCATGGCTTCATCAATTTTAATTCCTAGTTCCTTTTCATTCTTCAGCCAATTTTCAAGGTCAGAAACGGAGTCGATCGGAACCTCAAGTAAAGCTTGAAGCTGAGCTTCAACTCCTTCTGCATCCTGGAGATCGATTAATTCTTTATAATAATTGCGTTTTACATCTTGTGTCATGAAATAGCTCCCCTTACCCCTGAATTATTTTAATTGTCTCAATAATCATATTATAGAATTCCGGCTATAATTTCTAGCTTTTCAGACCGATGCTTTAAAAGATTGTGTGGAGGGTAATATATATTTATAAACTTTGAGAAGATGGAGGACTGTTAAATATGCTAAAACAAGAAGAAATGGAAACGCTGAGAGAGTTAATCAAAGACGTGGACACGGCCATGCTGACAACGGTCTCTGAAGAAGGGCTCGTTTCACGCCCGATGAAAACGCAGGAAGTCGAGTTTGATGGGGACCTATGGTTTTTTACCAAAAAAGAAACGGATAAATATGAAGAGATTTTACATGACAAAGATGTCAACGTTGCATATGCAGGCAAATCCTATGTTTCTGTCCGCGGCAGAGCGGAAATCGTTGAAGATATAGGGAAGAAGAAGGAATTGTGGAGCAAAATGTATGAGAAGATTATGCAAACTTCTTATGATGATCCGAGTGTCGTGCTGATCAAGGTAAAGGCGGAAGCAGCCGAATATTGGGAAAGCGGCAGCTTCACGAAGAAAGTAGTCTTCATGCTGAAGCGGATTACCGGGCAGGATGCAGAAGAGGCCGGGGTTAATGAGACGGTGGAGATGGATAAGTGAGCCAGGGGGTCAGGTCCCTTGGCTTTTTTTTGAGTTTGGGCCGGAGTGGGCCATGGGGTCTGTCCCCTTGGCTCTCCCCCTGGCTCGGCCGGGGGACCCAACCCTGCAGCTTAAATATTTTGAATTTTCAGCTCGTCATAGTAATATATTTTTAGTCCAAAATGTGAAAAGGGGGCAAGGTTTTGGAGGATACTTTGATTAAAGCTGATGATTATGTGACGCTGTGGGGGATTATTGTGGTGTGGGCTTCGGCGAGTATTATTCTGGAGCAGCGCTACAGCTGGGCGGCGAAGATTTCTGGTGCAATCATTGCGCTGGTTGGTGCTATTATTCTATCAAATACCGGGATTATCCCTACAGCGTCGCCAGTGTATGATGCGATCTGGACATTTATTATTCCTCTAGCCATTCCGCTGCTGCTGTTTCATGTGAATTTTAAGAGAATATGGAAGGAAAGCGGGCGGCTGCTGATTATTTTTCTGATCAGTTCAATCGGGACGGTTGCCGGGGTAATCATTAGTTTCTTTTTACTGAAGGATCATATACCGGTCCTAGATAAACTCGGCGCCATGCTTAGTGCCTCCTATATTGGCGGCGGGGTGAACTTTGCCGCTATGGCAGCTAAATTTGAGGCGCCTGGAGAAATGGTTTCTTCAGCAGTGGTGGCAGACAATCTGATGATGGCGATTTATTTCATTGTTTTGATGATGATTCCGGCCATAGGCTTTTTTAGAAGACGCTTTAGGGCTCCGCATGTGGAAAAAGTAGAAAAAGTGGAAAGCGGCGGAGTCAGAGAAGAAGGGAAGACACTGGCGGAAAGCTTTTGGGAACGTAAGGATATTTCATTGAAGGATATGGCGCTATCTGTAGGGACTGCTTTCCTTCTTGTGGTGGTTTCTTTTAAGATTGCAGCATTCCTGGATGGATTGATTCCTTCCGGGGAGGATACTTCTTTCTTTTTAAATCTGCTGAATGGATTGTTCGGTGACAATTACTTGATGCTGACGACCTTAACATTTCTGGCACTTGCCTTGTTTCCGAGATATTTTGAGTCGATTAACGGGAGCCAGGAAATTGGTACATTCCTCATTTACTTATTCTTTGTAGTGATTGGAATTCCGGCATCCATTCCGCTGATTATTCAAAACGCTCCGCTGCTGCTGGTGTTTGTATTCATTATTGTAGTAGTGAACTTGGCCGTGTCACTGACTGCTGGAAAACTTTTGAAATATGACCTTGAAGAAATCCTGCTCGCCAGCAATGCGAATGTGGGCGGCCCGACAACTGCAGCAGCCATGGCTATTGCAAAAGGATGGAAGGATCTGATTGGGCCGATTCTTGTTGTTGGAACATTAGGGTATATAATAGGTAATTATGTTGGGACAACATTGGGGTTGTGGTTTTCTGGATTTATGTGATGAGCCAGGGGGTCAGGTCCCTTGGCTTTTTTTGAGTTTGGGCCGGAGTGGGCCATGGGGTCTGACCCCTTGGCTTGCTTAAAACTTTTTGGGCCAGGGGGTCTGTCCCCCTGGCTTGTTTTTAATTTATCCAATAAATGTTATAATAGGTT
Organism: Bacillus infantis; assembly: GCF_008180445.1. Classification (GTDB taxonomy): domain Bacteria; phylum Bacillota; class Bacilli; order Bacillales; family Cytobacillaceae; genus Bacillus_AB; species Bacillus_AB infantis_B. The sequence continues at coordinate 308,523 of NZ_VTER01000005.1, read as the reverse complement.
TACAATGTTTTAATCGTATTCGGGATTTCGCTGTATTGTTTTGCAGATTGAATTTCGGATACTTTTTTTATTTCCTTTTCAACCTGAAGGAAACTTAAACAATTGTGCAGCCTTTTAGGAAAGATAGTCGGATGAAAAACAGCATCTGGGTTTTTCTACAATATAAGGAGGATTAGAATAATGAATCTAATCAATAAGAAGGTTACGCACAAGCTGTTTGGTATGGGGAGTATAGTCGAACATAATGATACAAGTATAGAGATACATTTCGCATCGGAAAAGAAGAAGTTTGTTTTCCCTGATGTATTTGGAGAGCATTTGATACTGCATGATGAAATGATTGCTAAATCACTCGATGTGATTATACAAAACAAGAAAAATGAGCGTAGGGAAGAAGACAGGAAGAAGGAAGAAGAAAAGAATCGTTATCGGAAAAGCCAGGAACTCCGCTTGGGATATGAAAAACTGATGAAAAATCATAAGCTTCATCCAGAATCACAAATGGTTTTTTGGTGTGATGCGGAAGAACAGGATTGTTCTTTTACAGAGTGGAAGGTTTTTTCTGGTGTTATTAAAAGCGGCAATAACAAGGGGAAGCCAAACAAACCCAGCCGCCTGCACCAAAATAGTGCTGTTCTGCTGACAGCAGTAGATCCCAGTAAGCCAGAAAAAGACAGACGCATCTTAGGTGTCTACATGGTGAAAGAGAAGTTTATTGGCAAGCTTTGTGAAGATGGAAATATTCCGGCTCATTCAACATACAGGCTCCAGCTTACAGAAGAGGAATCGGAACAGATGCCCTTCTGGGATTATTATGTGAATGAAAAATCTCCTCAAAAAATGACATGGAATACAGGGAAATACCGCTATTTTGAAAATTCATGGATGGCTCAAACTTTGCGTGATATAGTTGCGCTGAAAAGTGACCCAAAAGAACGGGAGCATGCACAGCAATTTTTTGAGCATTTTTGTAAGATGAATCAAATAATCGAGCAGGATTTGCCCAAGCCTAATGGTGCGTTAATGCGTAGCTAGAGGTGAGGAAGCCAAGGGGACAGGTCCCTTGGCTTTTTTGTTTTTTGAGCCAGGGGGTCTGTCCCGGTGGCCTGGGAGAGCCAAGGGGTCAGAGAGCCAAGGGGACAGACCCCTTGGCTCTTTTTGAGTTTGGGCCAGGGGACCTGACCCCCTGGCCCAGAAGGACCCCCTGGCCCGGGCACGTTCCTTGCTTATAAAAAATATCTGTACTATAGTATGTCGAGTCAACAATAAATGCATCAATTAGTTGGGCAAGGCCTTATGTGAAAGGGAGAAATCATTCTCATAGGCTTTGGGTCCAAGCTATAAAATCACTAGAGTATTCAATACAAAGGAGTGTTCATGATGGAAAACTATCAAGAGCTTTTGAGTAAACAACGCGCCTATTTCCGTTCAGGAGAAACGAAAAGCGTTTCATTCCGACTCCGCACTTTAAATACATTAAAATCCCTTGTGCAAAAGCATGAACAGGATATTCTTGATGCTGTGAAGCAGGATTTGAATAAATCTGAGCTCGAAGCGAAGCGAGCCGAGGTTGGACTGGTCATCGGTGAGATTGACTATATGGTGGAAAACCTTGAAGAATGGGCAGCAGTGAAAGAAGTGCCGACATCAGCGTCTCACAACGGTGCCCAAAGCTTTATTAAGCCTGAGCCATTTGGTTCCGCACTGGTGATTGCACCTTGGAACTACCCGTTCCAGCTTGCCATGACACCACTTGTAGGCGCTATTGCCGCCGGGAACACAGGCGTGCTGAAGCCATCGGAACTAACACCGAAAACATCTGCCCTGCTGTCTGCTATGATTAATGACAACTTCCCTGAAGAATATCTTCATGTCGTGGAAGGTGAAGTGGAAACAAGCACAGCCCTTCTAAAAGAAGACTTTGACTATATTTTCTTCACAGGCAGCACCGGCGTTGGAAAGATCGTGGCCGAAGCTGCGGCCAAACATCTTACCCCAACGACACTTGAGCTCGGCGGAAAAAGTCCGACGATCGTGCATAAAGATGCCAACCTTGACGAAGCCGCACTGCGCATTGTGCGCGGTAAATTCGCCAATGCCGGCCAAACATGCGTAGCACCGGATTATCTTCTCGTGCACAGCAGCGTGAAGGATGAACTCATGAACAAGTTCAAAGAAGTCATCACAGCGGCTTTCGGCGAGAACATCGTTGAGAACCCGAACTTTGGGCACGTTGTCAGCGAGCGGCACTTTGATCGCCTCGTCGGCTTCCTCGATAACGGAAACATTGTTACTGGAGGTCAGCATAACCGCGACGAGCTCCTCATTGAACCGACGATTCTTGATAACATCTCATGGGAAGACGCCGTCATGCAAGATGAAATCTTCGGACCGATCCTGCCTGTTATGACCTATGATAACCTGGACGAAATCATTGAGCCGATCATGAACCGCCCTAAACCGCTTGCTCTCTATCTATTCTCAGAAGACGAAGCGGTACAGGACGAAATTCTTAACAAAATTTCCTTCGGCGGAGGATCCATCAACGATACAATCAGCCACATGACGTCCCACTACCTTCCATTCGGAGGCGTAGGCGCGAGCGGCATGGGAGCCTATCACGGGAAAGCAAGCTTTGATACGTTTACTCACTTTAAGAGTGTGTTGAAACGATGAGCCAAGGGGACAGACCCCTTGGCTTTTTTTGTTTGGGCCAGGGGAACCGACCCGGTGGCCTGTTGAGAAAATATTCCATAACTGCAAAGGAAATGAGGATAGGTTGAGCCATTTTGATAGCTTTGGCGTGTTATAATATAAAAAAGTAACTGGGGTGATTGTTAATGGAAGAAACTTTAAAATTAATTCTTAATGAATTAAAAGAACTTAAAGAAGGACAGTTAGAATTAAAGAAAGACGTTTCGGGCATTAAAGATAACTTAATTAATGGTCTGGGACCATACTTTGAACATATTGAGAAGCATATTGATGAAAAGACAGCCGAGCTTAAAGATACATTGGAGGACCAACAAAGGGTCATTGATACTTTAGCTGTGCGTTCTGTCAAGCAAGAAAGTGATATAAAAGATTTTAAACGTATATTGAAGAATCAGTAAGGAGCGACTTTGTTCCTTACTTTTTTATTTCTTTTGAGTAAAGAGCCGAGGGGACAGACCCCTTGGCTCTTTTTTTGTTTGGGCTAAGGGACCTACCACCATGGATAAACTAAACATTTTAAAATACTTATTGAAATTTTAAGAATATTACCTATAATTAAGTTGAGAGGTGATTCAGGTGTCAGTTAAAAACATGACTGAGGAAAAATCGTTGACTCCAAGAGGGTTGGAAACACGTGAAAAGCTTTTAAGGGCAGCTGAGGAGGTTTTTGGGCAGAAGGGTTATTTCGAGACTTCTATTGTGAATATTTCTCAAGAAGCTAAAGTGGCTCAGGGAACCTTTTACAACTATTTCCCTTCAAAGAAAGATGTTTATGATGAGCTGATCCGCAGCTATAGCCGGGATTTGCGCACTGCTATTAAGGAAGGAATGGCTGGAAGCTCATCCTTTGAGGAAGCGCAGCGAAATGGATTTTTTGCCTTCTTTAGCTGGGTAAAAAATCATCCTAATCTGTATAGTATTGTCCAGCAGGCTGTGGTGGTGGATCAGGAGATTTTCCGCTGGTATTATGCCAAGCTTGCCAACGGTTTTTTAAAGAGTCTGTCTCAGGGCGTAGAGGCGGGTGAATTTAAGGACCTAGATCAAGAGACGGTTGCCTACTGTCTGATGTCGATTGGTCAGTTCCTCGGAATGAGATGGGTGTATTGGGAAAAGCAGGAGGTTCCGGAAGAAGCATTTGATGCCGCGATGACTCTTATATTCCAGGGGTTAAAAAAGTAAAAGGGAAGGGGGAGTTCGATGAAAGGGATTGCCTATTGGATCCAGAAATGGGCAAACACGCATCCAGATCGGACAGCGGTCATAACTGATAACAAAAAGTTTTCTTATCTACAGCTAAATCAAATGGTGGATTTGGCTGCTGGGAAGATTCATGAAAAAATGCAAGGCAGAAAAGGGGAACGGGTAGCTATTCTGTCACACAATCGGATAGAATACATAATCCTTTTATTTGCCATCGCGAAGGTAGAATGTGTGGCAGTTCCTTTAAATATTCGCTTAAGTGCGAAGGAGATTATTTTCCAGCTCAATGACAGCGGCTCAAAAATCCTTTTTGCCGAAAAAAATAATGCAGAGTTTGCATCGTCTCTAGTTGGCCAAAGTGATTTAGATTCTATGGAGATTATGGAGGACCTATGCAAAGGAACTCAAACAAGTTTTGCTTGTGAGAATACGATTAATGAGGGTGCACCATACATTATTTGCTACACATCCGGAACGACCGGCAAACCGAAAGGAGCGGTGCTCACTCAGAGCAATATGTTCTGGAATGCGGTCAATAATAAGCTTGCCATTGATTTGACATCAGAAGACCGCTGTATCGTTCTGCTGCCGCTATTTCATATTGGGGGAATCGGGCTGTTTGCGTTTCCATCACTATTTTCTGGAGGAACAATTATCATTCCCGGCAAGTTTGAACCTGAAAAAGCACTCACAATGATTGAAGAACATGGGGCGACGATCGTAATGGGGGTCCCGACGATTCATCAGGCATTGCTCACTAGCCCATCATTTAATAAAACTGATTTAAGCTCAGTCCGCTGGTTCTACAATGGAGGGGCACCGTGTCCAAGCGAATTGATAGATGCCTATTATGATAGAGGATTTTTATTTGGGCAGGGGTTTGGAATGACTGAAACTTCGCCAACTCTATTTATGCTCACAAAAGAAGATGCACCGAGAAAGAGAGGATCCATCGGCAAGCCGGTGTTATTTTCCGAATATAAGCTGATAGATTTTGAGGGGAAAGAAGTTGAAAGAAGAGAAGTTGGTGAGCTTGCGGTTAGAGGTCCAAATATTATGAAGGAATATTGGAACCGCCCTGATGCTACTAGCGAGGCGCTGAAAGATGGATGGCTTATGACCGGTGACTTAGCCCAAGCGGATGATGAAGGGTTTCTTTTCATTGTGGGCAGGAAGAAGGAAATGATTATTTCCGGAGGGGAAAATATCTATCCGCTCGAGGTGGAGCAAGTGATCAGCAGTATAAAAGGTGTGGCTGAAGCAGCCGTAGTTGGGAATGCCGACCCAATATGGGGTGAGGTGCCCGAAGCTTTTATAGTAAAAGAAAATGGAAGCGCTTTAACGGAGGGCGACGTTGTTCAATACTGTCAGGGAAGTCTTGCAAAATATAAGATTCCCAAGAAGGTTACATTTTTAACAGAGCTGCCGAGGAATGCCACAGGAAAAATTCAAAAGACACAACTTATAGCGAGAGGGTGAAAAGGTGATTTCTTATAGCATTGGCCAGGAGGCCTCCTGCAGCAAAACCATAACAGAGACAGACGTTGTATTGTTTGCGGGATTAAGCGGCGACTTCAACCCTGTCCATATAGACGGGGAGTATGCAAAAAAAACGAGGTTCAAACAGCGTATAGCACATGGACTCTTAACCTCCAGTTTATTATCCCAGCTATTGGGGGTGCACCTGCCAGGGAAAGGATCGATTTATGTAGAACAGAACATTCGGTTTATGGCTCCTGTTTTTATAGGTGATACCATTACCGCAAAAGGGACGGTCCAGGGAGTTGACCAGGAAAAGCGAATACTGACCCTGCTGACAGAATGCTTTAATCAGGATGGAACAAAAGTTTTGACAGGCACGGCTAAGATGATGGTGCCTGAGGGCGGAGGGGTAATCTAATGGGAATCGGCGTAAAAGCGACAGGAGTCTTTTTTCCTCCTGATATTGAGACTGCAGCTGATCTGGCTGTGAAAACAGGCATACCTGAACAGGTGATTATCGAAAAGTTTGGTTTAGTTCAAAAGCATGTTGCAGACGAGAATATGCAAGCCTCCGATCTTGCCATTGCTGCGGGCAGGAAGGCAATCGAAGGAATTGATCCTCTGTCCATAGATGTTGTGATCTATTTTGGAAGCCCACATAAAGACTATTATGTCTGGTCAAGTGCTCCAAAGATACAGCATGAATTAGGTGCTAAAAACGCTTATGCGTTTGAAATTATGAATGTCAGTTCTTGCTTCCCGATTGCTTTGAAGGTGGCAAAAGACATGATTACTGCTGATCAATCAGTGCAAAACATCCTGCTTGTTGGTGGATGCAAAGAGTCCCAAATCATTGATTATGCCAATCCGCGTTCACGCTTCATGTTCAACTTTGCGGACGGAGGCACTGCTGCACTGGTCACCAGGGAGTCCTCCCAAAGCGAAATACTCGAAAGCGCCATTTTGACAGACGGTTCCTTTCATGATGATGTTAGAACACCTGCCGGGGGGTCCAAATATTTTACCTGCCATGAAACAGTCGAAAAAAACATGCACTATATAGATGTGAAAGATCCTCAATCCATGAAAGAAAGACTGGATCCTGTATCGATTGCAAATTTTGATCATGTCATACGCAAAGCACTTCAAAGAAGCGGTTATGCCCCTCAAGATATTAAACTCCTTTTGCCACTGCACACAAAACGTTCAATGTTTAAAGAACTCTTACAATCACTTGAAATTCCAGAAGAAAAAGCAGTTTACCTCAATCACCATGGCCATATGTCTGCGCTTGACCCATGCGTAGGACTCCATTTTGCCCATGAACGGGGACTATTGAATGCCGGAGATATTGCTGTAGCGGTCAGTGCTGGGACTGGTTATACGTGGGCGGCGACTGTTGTGAGATGGATAGGAGATTCAAAGTATCTACGCAGCGAGAATTGACATGGCCTTAAGAAAACAAATATAGGGGGAATGGCTATGAAAATGAAATTAAACTGCTTTAAATTATTTATACTGATCGGAATTGTACTCTCTATTATCATAACTTCCGGTTGCTCAGGCGAAACGGCCAACTCAAATGAAGATACCATCAAAATTGGTGTGCTCGCTTCTTTAACAGGTCCGCTTGAGACTTATGGAAAGCAAACGGTGGCGGGTTTTGAATTGGGTCTGGATTATGCAACAGAAGGGTCGAACGAAGTAGCAGGCAAGAAGGTTGAGTTTATTGTGGAAGATACGGAAACAAAGCCAGATGTAGCGGTAAGAAAAGCAACCAAGCTGCTGGAAGAGGATGAAGTGGATTTCCTGGTGGGTTCATCAAGCTCTGGGGACACACTGGCCGTTTTGCCGCTGGCTGAAGAATACGAAAAAATCATGGTGGTGGAGCCTGCTGTTGCAGACAGCATCACCGGGCAGAACTGGAACAAGTATATCTTCAGGACAGGAAGAAACTCTTCGCAAGATGCAGTCGCCGGTGCGGCGGCGATTGCTGAAAAGGATGTGAAGATTGCTACTTTTGCACAGGACAATGCCTATGGAAGAGAAGGAATCTCGGCATTTAAAGAAGGAGCAGAGAAGCTGGGCGCCACCATTGTAAATGAACAATATGCAGATCCAAATTCCACTGATTTCACAGCGAACATTCAAAGCATTATTAATGAAAAGCCGGATTACCTCTATATTGTCTGGGCGGGATCCAATGCGCCATGGAAACAGTTAAAAGATATGAAGCTTGAGGAGCAGGGAATTAAAATCTCTACTGCCGCACAGGACATTGCTTCTTTAAAAACGATGGATTCCTTAGTTGGCATGAGCGGTTTTTCCATTTACTATCACACCCTTCCGGACAATGACGTAAATGACTGGCTGGTTGAAGAGCATAAGAAAAAATTTGATGGCGAAATTCCTGACCTGTTTACTGCTGGCGGAATGACAGCTGCCATTTCCATTGTGGAGGCTCTAAAGAAAACTGAAGGCGACAATGATGTAGAGGGCTTGATCAGCACAATGGAAAACATGGAATTTGAGACACCGAAAGGAAAGATGAAATTCAGGGAAGAGGATCATCAGGCATTGCAATCTCTGTATGCAGTAACCCTTGAGGAACAGGAAGGCGTGGATCATCCAGTGCCCGTTTTGATCAGGGAAATGAATTTGGAAGAGACTGAACCGCCAATCCGAAATGGTGAATGAAATCTGGATAAATGATTAGGAGGGATCGCCAAGTTGGAGAATATCTTGGTAACGAAAGCACTATCTGTTTCCTTTGGCGAGCATGATGTAATAAGAGAAGTGAACCTGGAGATAGAGCGAGGGAAGCTGACTTCGATTATCGGCCCAAATGGGGCGGGAAAGACCACTCTCTTTAACCTGCTGAGCGGTCAGATTGCACCGACAAAAGGAGAAATCTATTTTAGAAAAGATAATGTAACCAAGCTTTCTGTACCATTACGGGCTAGAAGGGGCATTGGCCGCTCCTTCCAGCTCACTAATATTTTTCTGGAGCTGACGGTTCTGGAGAATATCAGGCTGGCCATTCAATCTTCAAGTAAAGATTATTACTCGCTCTTTCCAAGGCTTTCTTTCATGAGCCGCCAGAAGAATGAAGCAAAATCTTATATGGAGAAGTGCATGCTAAGCGGTAAGGCGGATGTACTGGCACAGGATTTGGCCCATGGAGAAAAAAGAAAACTGGAGCTGGCTATGCTGCTGGCTCTCAAGACAGAACTGCTTCTTCTTGATGAACCGACAGCAGGCATATCGATTGAAGAAACTCCTGCCATTCTGGAAGTGATCGAGAACATTAAGAAGGAAGGCATGTACACGATTGTTTTAATCGAACATAAAATGGAAATGGTCATGCATCTGTCTGATACCCTGGTGGTTCTATTCAATGGGGAGCTTCTGGCCAGCGGCAACCCAAAGGAAATCATAAAGGATGAAAGAGTTCAAACGGCATACTTGGGAGGCTTGCATCGTGAGTCTATTAAAACTGGATAATATGGAAACCTATCTGGGTCAATACCACATTTTACAGGGAGTTTCCATGTCTGTTGAAGAGAAAAGCATTACCGTGCTCTTCGGTAGAAATGGTGCAGGTAAAACAACAACACTGCGCTCTATCATGGGCTTCAATCCATCTACCACTGGTTCTGTGCACTATAACAATCAGAAAATCAGCGGGATGCCTACTCACTTGATATCTCGAAAAGGGATTGGATATGTACCAGAAAATCAGGGAATCTTTAGTGCACTTACCGTAGAAGAGACCCTCAACCTGGCCAAGGCGAAAAGTACTGGTGAAACAGAAGCAAAAATTGAATGGATGCTCGAACTATTTCCTGATTTAAAGAAGTTTTGGCGAAAAAAAAGCGGAGTCCTGTCTGGCGGGCAAAAGCAGATGCTGGCAATAGCGAGGGCATATATTAATGGAGATGGGCTGATGCTGATTGATGAGCCAAGCAAGGGCCTGTCACCGATTATGATTGAAAAACTGATGGAATCTATCCTGAAAATGAAGGAGAAAACAACTATTCTCCTTGTTGAACAAAATTTCGTGATGGCAAGCGAAATCGGAGATTACTTCTATATTATGGACGACGGAAGAATCGTACATGATGGCTGGATGGAAGATCTGATAGAAGATAAGGAAACTTGCCAGAAGTACCTGGGCATTGCGTAGGGAACGAAGGGAGGCTGAAAATGGAAGTCTTTATCAACTTATTTGTAAACGGGGTCTCAACAGGATTGCTGATATTCCTCCTGGCTTCTGGACTTACTTTAATCTTTGGACTGATGAGTGTATTGAATTTTGCCCATGGGGGATTATTCGTCTGGGGAGCATTTTCAGGGGCATGGATTTTTAAAGAAACGAACAGTTTTCTATTAGCAATAGCTGTTGCCATTACAATTGGGATAGCGCTGGGCTGGGTTATGGAAAGATACCTGATCCGCCCTGTATACGGAAATCATGTCAGGCAACTGCTTATTACATTAGGCGGGATGCTGGTATTAACAGAGAGCATCAAAATCTTCTGGGGACCGAACCCCATTCGGGTTAACCTTCCACAATGGCTGGATGGAAGCTATCAGTTTGATGGGATCATCATCATCAAGTACCGCATTTTTGTGATTGTGATTGGACTACTTCTGTATCTGGCATTATGGCTTCTGCTCAGCAAAACCCAAATTGGTCTAATGATCAGAGCCGGGGTGCTGGATAAGGAAATGGTTCAGGCACTTGGTATTAATGTCAAAGGACTATTCACTTTCGTGTTTCTGCTTGGAGCGGCATTAGCTGCATTAGGAGGGGCGCTATTGGCACCATACTCAGGTGTTGTTTTTGCAGAAATGGGTATGCAATATGCCATACTGGCTTTTATTGTGGTCATCATTGGCGGGATGGGCAGTTTGCAAGGCTCGGCTCTTGCTTCACTTATAGTAGGAGTGGCAGGAGCATTCATGGCTTATTATATGCCTGATTTATCCCTGGCATTTAATATGCTCCTTTTAGCTCTCGTTTTATTAGTAAAACCAACCGGGCTGATGGGAGAAAAGGGGAGTGCAATATGAGAGGGATATTTCATAAAGTGCCGCTGTATTGGGGACTTGGAATTATGCTGTTTATGCTGTTGTTCCCCTTTGTCAACGATTCCCGCAGCACGCTGATTCTGCTTACGCAAATCTTTATTTTTGCGATTTTCGCAATGAGCTTTGATATCCTTTTAGGTTATACGGGGATTGTCTCTTTTGGCCATTGTATGTTCTTTGGGATCGGCGCTTATAGTACAGCACTCATCTTTAATAACATGGAAGCCAACTTACTCACCTTTGTGATTGGATTAGTGATAGGCATCCTGCTGTCGGCTTTGGTAAGCTATATCATCGGCTTATTATCTTTAAGACTCAAAAGCCATTTTTATGCCATGCTTACATTAGCTGTTTCACAGCTGTTCCTAGTCCTGGCAGAGAAGTGGAGAGGACTTACACATGGCGGTGATGGATTTACCTTTAGTGTACCGGATGTATTCAAAGATCGAACTTCCTTCTATTATATTACACTCATAAGTGTGGCGGCTGTTTTCATCCTGTTGAAGCTATTTACCGAATCATCCACCGGTAAAGTGCTGAAAGCCATCTCCCAGAATGAATACAGAGCAGAGGCACTAGGGTTTAAATCACTGCATTATAAGCTGATTGCAAGCGTAACAGCCGGAGTAACTGCTTCCTTCAGTGGTGCTCTATATGCTGTTTCATTGAGGTTCATCAACACTAATGTCTTTTCAATTGAAGTTACCCTTGATGCCCTGTTAATGACCATGATCGGCGGAATAGCAACCCTGGCTGGTGCCATCGCAGGGGCGGGAATCATTGAATACTTAAGACACTTCCTCTCAGAGTTGGCCATGACTTATCCTATCTTAGAGAGATGGACCATTATCCTTGGATTTTTATATATAGTGGTCCTATTAGGATTCCCTTCTGGCTTGGCAGGCTTTATTAGGAAAATCGCATTGGAAAAGGGAAGGAAGGAGAAGAAGAAAGGGGAGATGGAGAAGGCGGCATAGCGAGCCAAGGGGACAGACCCCTTGGCTTTTTTTGTCTGGGCCAGGGGACCTGACCCCCTGGCCCATGTTATGCTATTGGCAATGATAGGAATGGTGATTATAAATTACGAGGGTGGATCAGATGGCTAAAATGGATCAGATGATGCAGATTCTCTGGATGCTGAGTTCGGGGAGGAAGGCTACTGCGAAGCAGATGGCTGAAAAGCTGGAGGTTAATATCAGAACGGTTTACCGGTATATTGATGCTCTTTGTGCCAGTGGTGTCCCGATTATCGCGGAGGCGGGCCATCATGGCGGATATACGCTTTTACACCAGTTCGTTGAAAGTCCTCTCCTGTTTAGTGCGGAGGAACAAACAGCCTTGCTTCAGGCAGCTGCTTTGGCGAAAGAGGCGGGGTATTTTTCAGGGGAGCTGTTGGACAGCGCAGCATCAAAGCTGTCCATGTACTCAACGCCTGAGCAGGAAAGCATGGTCAGGCGGCGTGTGGAGGGGCTTGATGTGATCGGTGCTGCTGCCGGTCTGCCTGAGGATTCGATATTGAAGGAGCTCGAGCAGGGGGTCATCAACCAGGTTTCTATGGAAATTGACTATTATACGGTTCGTGAAGACCAGCCTAAGCGGAGGAAGATTGACCCTTATGGAATCATCTATTGGAACGGCCGCTGGTATGTGGCGGCATTCTGCCATCTGAGGAACGAAATCCGCAGTTTCAGGGTCGATAGGATTGCCGGTATGGCTGAAACCGGATCCAGCTTTAACCGTCCAGCAGGTTTTTCAGCCAGCGCATTTTTTATGAAGAACCTGCTTCCGGAGAAAGAACAAACGCAGGAATTTGTGCCTTTTGTTGTCAGCGGCAGAACCGGCGCACTGGATGATTTATGCCGGCATTGGTTTTTAGGTCATCATCTGGCAGAGCGCACTTCAGAAAGGGCTGTGTTTTTTTTGGAAAAAGAAGCCTTGCATACCTATGTGGTGCATCTGCTCCTGCCTTATGGGAAGTCGCTTCAAATTCTGGAACCGGCCAGCATGAAGAAGAAAATGCTGGAGGCTTTATATGAATTGGCTGATCACTATCAGAAATGAAACTTTACTGGCGCGGACTGTCAGTGAAGTTTTTTTATAATGGGCCTCTAATGACTGGTAGAGGAGATCTGATGATGCACACAAAAAAAGCTTATCTTTATGTTTTTGATACGATGTCTGACTGGGAAGCGGGGTATTTGATTGCCGAACTGAATTCGGGCAGGTATTTCAGGAAAGGGGTGGCGCCTATAGAGGTGATTACCGTAGGTGCGGACAGAAACCCTGTCAAAACAATGGGAGGGGTGGCCATGCAGCCTGATTTATCTATGGAGGAGTGCAGTTTGGATAGCCAAGATATCCTGATTCTTCCGGGCGGGGATACCTGGCTTGAGCCCATTCACGAGCCCATATTGGAAATAGCCTCTAACGGGCTGCAGAGTGGGACCCTTGTAGCCGCCATCTGCGGTGCAACCATGGGCCTGGCTAATAAGGGGCTGCTGGACACCAGGAGGCATACAAGCAATGACCCAGGCTATTTGAAAGCCGTCTGCCCGCTTTATGCTGGGGAATCGCTGTATCAATTCGAGCCCGCAGTGGCAGATGGGAATCTGGTTACCGCTTCAGGCATAGCTCCCTTGGAATTTGCGGCAGAGGTCTTGAAGGAGCTCGATGTTTGCAGGCCGGAAACATTGCAGGCGTGGTTCAAGCTTAATAAGACTTATGAGGAGGGGTACTTCTATGAGCTGATGAATACTTTAAAATGAAGGAATGGGGGGCAGGCCGGCTGGGGCTGGAAACCCTTTGCAGGTGTGGGCCGAGGGGTCTGTCCCCTTGGCGCAATTTAGAGCCAGGGGGACAGACCCCCTGGCTCTTTCTCAATTTGAGCCACGGTACCTGACCCTATGGCCTAACCCTATGGCCTAATCTTATCCAAAATAAACGCATAACAAGCTGCAGTTTCTTTCAAATGGTTGAAACGTCCTGAAGCGCCGAAGTGGCCGGCACCCATGTTGGTTTTGAGGACAAGGGTGTTGTTGTCCGTTTTTAAGTCTCTTAGGCGTGCAGCCCATTTGGCTGGCTCCCAGTAGGCAACCCGCGGATCGTTCAGGCCGGTTGTGATATACATGTGCGGGTAGTTCTTGGCTTCAACATTGTCATAAGGGCTGTAAGATTTCATATGAAAATAGTCTTCTTGATTTTCTGGATTGCCCCATTCATCCCATTCCAGGGTGGTGAGGGGAATGGTTGCATCGAGCATGGTTGTGACAACGTCGACGAATGGAACTGCCGGGACGGCCACCTGGAACAGTTCCCCGGCCATATTGGCCACTGCACCGACTAGCAAGCCGCCCGCACTGCCGCCATAGGCTGCCATCTGACTTGAGGATGTGTAGCCCTGTTCAACAAGATACTTCCCCGCAGCAATGAAATCGGTGAAGGTGTTTCGCTTGTTCTGCATCTTTCCGTCTTCATACCAATTCCGTCCCATTTCGGAGCCGCCGCGCACTTGTGCCGTGACATAGATGACCCCTTTTTCCAGCAGCGGCAGACGATACGGGTCAAAACGCGGATCGCTGTTTGCTCCATAAGATCCATATGCATACAGAATCAAGGGTGCAGGTCCATTATCCAGCGCACCTTCCTGGTAGACGACGCTTAGAGGGACTTGGACTCCATCCTCGGCAGCCGCCCACAGCTGTTCTTGCTGAAAGAGGGACGGATCATATTCCCCGCTGACAGGCGCTACTTGCAAACAATTTCTCTCGCCCGTAAGAAGATTCAGCCCGTAAGTTGTTTTTGGCGTAACCAGGGACTCAAATTGGAGGAGTGCCTCTGCTGTTTCGTAGCTTTGACCGGGTAAAACGGATACGGTAAAGAGGGGCTCGTCCCATTCTATTCGAGCCATCTCACCATCGTGCAGTACCCAAATTTGCGTCAGCCCGTTCTCCCGGCCAAAAAGAAGCAGTGTATCCCGATATGGGTACATAGCTTGAAGATAACGATCCTCGCTATACTCAACAACCTTCACCCGTGCAGAAAGGTCGCCGACCGGGCAGCTGAGCAGCTGGAAGTTCAATGCACCCTCATTTGTCAGTATGAGCAGGTCATCCTCCCAATGCTCTACATCGTATTCAATCCCTTCCCGGCGCTCATCTACCAGCTCTAAAGAAGTCAATGGGGAAGCAGCATCCAACAGGCGGATCTCGCTCGTCGTTTTTGACCTTGAATGTGCAAAAATATATTTCCCGCTCTGCGATTTAGACACATACAAAGAAAATGTTATGTCTTTTTCTTCATATAACAGCTCATCACTGCTGTTCTCACTTCCAAGGCGATGCCGCCAAAGCTGGTATGGACGCTGGCTTTCATCGACCGTTATGTAGAAAATATATTCTCCGCACTCGCTCAGCTCCATGCTGCCATGGATAAAGACATTCGGAACCTTGTCCGGCAGAAGCTCACCTGTTTCCAAATCCTTTACATAAATGGTATAGCGATCAGTGCCATCACGATTCTCCAAATAAGCAAGGCGGTTATGATCTGTGCTTATACGCTGCAGCGTTACACTTAAATAATCTCCCTCAGCGGCTAACTTGTTCAAGTCCAGTATGACTTCCTCTGCCGCTTCCGGCAGCTGCTCGCGGTTTGCCGCCTTCTTTCGCGCATAAATTGGATACTGCTTGTCTTTGTCCAAAAAAGAATAGTAGAAGTACGGTCCATGCTGCACCGGCACCTTCACTTCTGAATCAGGCACACGGTCAACCATGCTCTGATAAAGCTGCTCGGTCTGCTCCTCCATTGGACGCATAATCTCGTCGTAATATCGATTTTCTTCCTCCAGATAAGTAATGACCTCCAGATTGTTGCGGTCCCTCAGCCAATAATAGTCGTCTTCACGCACATCCCCATGCAAGGTGTGGGGGTGTGGAATGCGTTTTGCGATAGGTGGTTTCATTGGAATTCTCCTTTCGGTGTTGGTAATAGTTTCGAGGTGGTAGGGGGGAAATCCTCTTTTTGGGCCGAGGGGTCAGGTCCCTTGGCTCTTTTTGAGGGGCTGGGCCATGGGGTCTGACCCTGTGGTTTTTTTATATGGTATAATTTGGGTGTGTATTAAAAGGGGGAAGAATGTATGAGAAAAGATTTATTATGTTGTTTTTTTATTCTAGGTGCAGATAATAGTAGCAGGATCATCCCTGATTATAAGTATTTTTTGGCAGCAAATAAAAAAAGCTTATTCAGGTGGGAGCTATGACTGAAGCAGTTAAAGGAAGCCAACACCAATTTCAAACTTACGTAAATAAATATAGCGAGGCATTAAATCAAGACATTTTCTCGCACTCTCCTTCGCTATTAGCTTATATACATGGAGAAAGAAAAATAAACTGGAAGTCTCCTCTTGCTCATGAAAATTACAAGGAATATCAAGATGACTTTTTACAGCTATATTATGATGATGAAGACGAGTGTAAAAAATCAAAACGGTTTATACGTGATCACTGGGCTAAAAACGGGCCAGTTTGGGATGGGATAGGCCTGGTTGAAGGTATCACCAGAAAAGGGTTAATTATGGTGGAAGCAAAATCACATCTCCGTGAAACGCACTCCAAAATCAAAGCTACTTCCTTACAAAGTATCTCTCAAATTACAGAAACCATCGCGTCTACCCAAGAACTATTTGGTTCTACTACACCTATAACTCCTTGGCTGAAAGAATACTATCAATTAGCGAATCGGTTTGCATATCTATATCTCCTTAATCAAGAACTGCATATTCCAACATGGTTAATACTTGTACAATTTATAGATGATGACACTCACATTAAGACATCTAAAGACCAGTGGCTTACCCATTATCAAGAAGTTTTCCACACTTTAGGAATAAAACACTATCCGCCATTGCTTTCCCAAGTTGTTGTGTTGTATCTTCCGGCAATACCTAGATATGATTGAACGAGCAGAGGGGAGCCGGGGGGACAGACCCCTTGGCTCTTTTTAAGACTGAACCACTTGACCTGTCCCTATGGCTCCGCTTTATTGGGTATAATAAAGAAAACACTGTTTGTTTCGGCTACTCATAATTTCAGAATGAGCCACGGGACCTGTCCCCCTGGCTCACCACCCAATAGATGGAGGCGAATTTAACTTGAAATCATATATTATAAGAATAGAATTAGAAGGGTCAAATCCATTAATATGGAGAAAAGTCATCATGCCAGCGGGAGCGACGTATAAGAGGCTTCATGATG
The DNA here is from genome assembly GCF_008180445.1 of Bacillus infantis. GTDB lineage: Bacteria > Bacillota > Bacilli > Bacillales > Cytobacillaceae > Bacillus_AB > Bacillus_AB infantis_B. The sequence goes on along the minus strand of NZ_VTER01000005.1, from coordinate 291,784 downwards.
TCATCCAGAATGTGACCAATTTTCGTAGTGGTTATCCTTATGACGGTTATCATCTTTTTGAGTTTGACCTGATTGAGGACCAGAGGATTGTTACAGATAATGAAGAAGCTTATCTTGAGCATCAGCATTTTAAGAAAAACAAGGGCATGTATGAAGAGCGGCTGAGATCAATGCCGGCGGAAATGTTGGATTTTGAGAAGAATCGTCAGGAAAGATTGAAGGTTGAAGTGCGCAAGCCTAGCGGTTTAAAAATCGATGATTATCTGGAAAAATATAAGGAAATTAAATATTCCTATGATTTTGGTGACGGCTGGCGTTTTAACGTGAAGCTTGATCAGACTGTCGATGACTACTACTTTGGTTTTCCAACCCTGCTTGATGGAGCAGAAACAGCACCACCTGAAGATGTGGGCGGGCTGCATGGATTCTATGAATTTCTAGAAGCTTATCGGGATGAGAAGCATCCAGAGCATGAGGACATGAAAGTTTGGGCCGAATCGATGTATTTTCGGGAATATGATCCTGCCTCGATCAATGACAGTTTAAAAGGGCTAAATTACAAGAAAACTGAGTGGGATAAGATTAACCACGAAAGATATATGGTAATTGAGGATAAGTATCGGAAGTGAGCCAGGGGGACAGACCCCTTGGCTCTTTTTTAAATGGGCCAAGGGACCTGACCCCCTGGCTCACCCCCGTGCAGGAGTTTTCATCTCTTGGTCGAATAGATATTATGAAAGCCAGGGACTGCATGGCTGGATGGCCAGTCCCTGCAGCTAGAGAATGGAGGTGCCAAATGCCTAGACAATCTAGGAAGAAGAGTGTGACCGGCATATATCATGTCATGTTAAGGGGGATCAATAAGCAGACGATTTTTGAAGATGATGAAGACAGGCGGCGATTTATTTATACGATATGGAAGTATAAGAAGAAATATGATTTCGATCTTTTCGCTTACTGCCTTATGGATAACCACGTTCACCTGCTGCTGAAAGAAAAAGAAACAGCTTTATCGGATATAGTCAAAAACCTCAGCTCAAGCTATGTTTATTGGTATAACACAAAATACGATCGCTGCGGGCACTTGTTTCAAGGCCGGTTCCGAAGTGAAAATGTTGAAACCACACCTTATTTCCTCAAAGTAATCCGCTATATTCACCAAAACCCTCTGAAAGCTGGTCTGGCCAGGACTGCATTCTCCAGTAAATGGACCAGTATCCATGAATATACTTCCCCATCAAGCCCATTAAACACCGCGGCTGCCCTTAAATTATTCTCCCAAAACAAAGACGAATCCATAACCTTATTTAAAGAATATATGACTGCACTAAACCAGGATGAATGCCTGGAGGATAACCCGCGCTCACGTAAAACAGATGAACAACTGATCAGCTATATACGTGAAATCGGAATTCATCATACCAGTATGCTGCAGCAAATGAATAAACCGCAGCGAAATACGATTTTAAAAGAGTTAAGAAGACTAGAGGGAGTCTCTGACAGACAATTATCGAGAGTTACGGGGGTATCGAGAAGTGTGATTCAGCGATTGGGTTGAAGCCGTGGGGACAGGTACCATGGCTCATTTTGGGAAAATTGGGCCGGGGGACCTGACCCTTTGGCTCACCCCTTGGCTCACCCCTTGGCTCACCGTGACTCAATGGGAGAAATTGGGCCAGAGGGCCAGACCCCCTGGCCCACACACCCTACCCGCCCAAATTCCCCTTTGATTTTTCCCAATCCTTGTCATATAATAAAAACTAAATAAGGATGATAATCATTATCAACTGTTACACTGATAATAGAAACAGAGAATGATAAGAGGATTAGCTATGAAATTATGGGTTTTGGGAATTGCAGCTTTGGTTTTGTCTGGTGTGTCGCTTTTTATTGGGGCGATTGATATCAGGGTCAGTGATTTGCTTGATTGGGAGTCGGATGAGGCGCAGATTTTCCTGATCAGCCGGGTGCCGCGTTTGATGGCGATCATTTTGGCTGGGGCGGGGATGAGTATTGCCGGTCTGATTATGCAGTCTTTGAGCCGGAATAAGTTTGTGTCGCCGACGACGGCCGGTACGCTGGATGCAGCGAAGCTGGGGATTTTGATTTCGATGCTGTTTTTTACGAATGTGACGTATACGCAGCAGGTGCTTTTCAGCTTTGCGTTTGCTTTGGCGGGGACATTTGTTTTCATGCAGATTCTCGACCGGGTGAAGTTCAAGGATGTTATTTTTGTGCCGCTGGTCGGGATTATGTATGGGAATATTTTATCCTCGATCACGACGTTTTTTGCTTATGAGGCAGACCTGCTCCAGAATATTTCTTCCTGGCTGATGGGGAGCTTCACGTTAGTGATTTCCGGCCGGTATGAGCTTTTATACATAAGTGTTCCAGCGGTGATCCTGGCGTATATTTACGCGAATAAGTTCACGGTGGCAGGTATGGGCGAGGATTTTGCGAAGAATCTGGGCTTGAGCTATAAGGTTGTGCTGAACCTAGGGCTTATCCTGGTTGCCGTTATTTCTACAACTGTCGTGCTGACAGTCGGTGTCATTCCGTTCCTGGGGCTGATTGTGCCGAATATCGTTTCGCTTTATCTGGGCGATAATTTGCGCAAATCCATCCCGCATACCGCTTTATTGGGGATTGTTTTCCTGCTCATTTGCGACATCATCGGGCGGATTGTGATCCATCCATACGAGATTCCGGTCAATGTAACAGTGGCAGTAATCGGCAGTGCGATCTTCTTAATTATGCTGTTTAGGGGGAGAGCATATGCGAAAAAATAGTACGAAGCTGATATTCCTTGCCGTGCTGGCCATTGTTAGTATATTATTCTATGCTTTTTACGATATTAAAGGCGGCTTTGATTACGCCTTCCCAAGGCGGATGATGAAAATAGCCGCGATGGTGATAACCGGAACGGCGATAGCGTATTCGACCGTCGTGTTCCAGACGATCACCCATAACCGCATCCTGACGCCTTCGATGATGGGGCTTGGCTCCATGTATGAAGTGGTGCAGACCCTGATCTACTTTTTCGGCGGATCAATGTCTGTCTGGGTGCTGAATAAATATTTGAATTTCGGCACAGCGATTTTTGCGATGGTCCTGTTTGCGCTCCTGCTCTATCGCTTCTTATTCAGGGCTGATAAGTATCCTATATATCTGCTTCTGTTGATTGGGATGATCATCGGGACGCTGCTCGGCAGCCTTGTGACTTTCCTGCAGGTTATCATCGATCCAGTTGAATATTTAAGCCTTCAAAGCCGCTTGTTTGCGACTTTTACCAATGTGAAATCTGATTTATTAATGATAGCGGCCGGCATCCTGCTCGTGGCGTTCATCTACGGATTCCGAATCATGGGGCAGCTGGATGTGATGTCGCTTGGACGCGACAATGCGATGAATCTTGGCATCAACTATGACCGCATGGTGATGAATATTCTGATCCTGTCGTCCGTGCTGATTGCCACTTCGACCGCATTAGTGGGGCCGATTACGTTCTTTGGCCTGATTGTAGCCAATCTGTCTTATCAATTTTTGGCGACCTATAAGCATTCTGTGCTGATATTGGGTGCCAGCCTGATCAGTATCATTGCCCTGGTCGGCGGGCAATTCCTTGTGGAACATATTTTTGAACTTCGTACCACTTTAAGTGTGATTATCAATTTTGTCGGCGGCGTTTACTTTATTTACTTATTATTAAAAGAAAGCAGGTCAGCAGGATGATAGAAATCAAGGGTCTCACAAAGCATTTTGGCAAAAAGCCTGTTGTGGAGGATGTGTCGGTCACAATCGAGCCGGGGACGATTACGTCATTCATCGGGCCGAATGGTGCTGGTAAATCGACGCTTCTTTCGATGGTAAGCCGTCTATTGGATTCAGATACAGGTGAAGTTCTGTTGGATAAAAACAATATAAAAAAATGGAAGTCCAATGGGTTCGCCAAACGCGTATCCATTTTGAAGCAGTCCAATTATATCAATGTCCGTTTGACCGTGCGCGAGCTGGTTTCGTTTGGCCGCTATCCGTATTCAAAAGGCCGCCTGACAGCCGAGGATGAAAAACTCGTTGAGCAGGCGCTGGAATATATGAATCTGCTGGAAATGCAGGATCAGTTTCTGGATGAACTGTCAGGCGGGCAGAAGCAGCGTGCGTTCATTGCCATGGTCATTGCCCAGGATACGGATTATATTTTGCTTGATGAGCCGCTCAATAACCTTGATATGAAGCACTCTGTCCAGATTATGAAAATTTTGCGCAGGCTCGTTGATGAGCTTGGAAAAACGGTTGTCATTGTGCTGCATGATATTAACTTTGCGTCTGTGTATTCGGACCGCATTGTGGCTTTGAAAAATGGGAAGCTCGTGAAGAACGGGAAGACCCATGAGATTATTAATTCTGATGCGTTGCGCGAGATTTACGATATGGACATTCCTATTCAGGAGCAGAATGGATGCCGCATCTGTGTTTATTTTAATTCGCATGCTTGAAAAATTTATGGGCAGTCTCTGCAAAATAGTCTACTAGAAGGCTGTTTTGCGGAGATTGTCTTTTTTTTACAAAAAATCAAAATTATTTATAAATCTAGTTGACTTTGAGATTTACCGGCTCTATAATGAGAATTGTTATCAGTGATAATGATTATCATCATCAAATACCAAATACATAGCAAGGGGAGAACGACAGATGAAAAAATGGAAAATCGCGAGTGCACTACTAGCAGCTTCACTCATGCTTGCAGCATGTGGATCCGATGAGGAAGCTTCAGGAGAAAAAGAAGTTAAGCCTGCAGCCGAGCAGACTTCTGCGGCAGCAGAAGAGCAGAATGGTGCTTATCCGATGACGGTATCTCCGACAGTGGCTTCAATTGAAGGAGATAAAGGCGCAGATCCTTATAACTTTGATGAAGTGGAATTTGAAACAATGCCAGACAATATCGTCGTATTTGACTTCGGTTTCCTGGATACGCTGGATGCACTTGGTGTTGAAGGAATCACAGGCGTTGCGAAAGACAATACTTTGCCAGCCCACCTTGAGAAATATTCTTCTGATGATTATTCAAGCGTAGGGGGCTTGAAAGAGCCTCTCCTTGAAGACATCGCAGAACTGGATCCGGATGTGATCTTCATTTCCGGCCGTCAATCAGCATTCTACGAAGAGCTGAAAGAAATTGCTCCTGTTGTGTTTGTCGGAACTTCGCAGGAAGACTACTGGGGCACATTCGAATCATCTGTCGATCTAGCAGCAAAAATGTTCGGCAAAGAAGCTGAAGCTGAAGAGTATCTTGCAAAAATCGATACTGCTCTAGAGGAAGTCAACAAACTTTCTGGAAACTATGAAACTTCATTAGTGACTATGTACAACGAAGGGCAACTGTCCGGATTTGCTACAAACTCACGCTACGGCTACATTTATGATAATTATGGCTTCAAGCCGGTAACAGAAGATATCGAATCTTCATCACATGGTTCAAACTTCGGTTTTGAAGCAATCCTTGAGTTTGACCCGCAGGTATTATTCGTCATCGACCGGACAGCGGCAATTGGCGGCGAATCGAATATCGACAAGGATATGGAAAACGAAATCGTCAAGAAAACAGAAGCTTACAAAAACAAAAAAATCGTTTACCTTGACGGCCCTCTTTGGTACCTGGGCGGCGGCGGACTCCAGTCCGAACTCGCGAAGATCGAAGAAGTATTGGCTGAGTTGAAATAAAAGTGAGCCAAGGGGTCGGTTCCCTTGGCTCTTTTTTGAGACTGAGCCAGAGGGTCGGGTCCGTTGGCTCTTTTTGAAGCAGGGCCAGGGGGTCGGGTTCGTTGGCTCTTTTTGAAACATGGCCAGGGGACCTGTCCCCTCGGCACATAAGGGAGTGATTTCATTGAAGCAGATAAATCATTATATTGATTCGGTGTTTTATAAGGAGGATGCACTGCTGGAGGAAGTTCTTTCATCCATCGTTGATAATGGGATGCGGTCTATCTCTGTCTCACCATCTACGGGAAAGGTGCTGACAATGCTGGTATCCATCTCAGGTGCTAAAAATGTACTTGAAATAGGGGCGCTTGGAGGGTACAGCGGAATTTGCCTTGCAAGAGGATTCGGCAGCGAAGGAAGATTGACTTCACTTGAACTGGTGGAAAGTTATGCACAGCTGGCCTATAGTAACCTGGAAAAAGCGGGGGTTGGCGGACGGGTGTCGTATCTGACTGGACCTGCTTTGGAAAGCCTGGACCGGTTTGTGGATGACAATAAGAAGTTCGACTTCTTCTTCATAGATGCCGATAAAGAGAATTACGAAAACTACCTGGAGCATTGCATTCATTTGGCGGAAGAGGGAGCATTGATCGTTTGTGACAATGTACTCGCAAAAGGTACGGTGGCGGATGAGGATAGAGAACCAACACGGCATACAGAATTTATGAAAAAGTTCAATCAAGCTGTTGCAGACCACCCGAGATTGGAATCTGTATTGGTGCCAATTGGGGATGGGCTGACAGTATCTAGAGTGAAGTGAGCCGAGGGGACAGGTACCGTGGCTCATTTTGAAACTGGGCCAAGGGGTCTGTCCCTGTGGCTTACTAATTGGAGGGATATAAATGTTTGTACAGATACGCAAATGGACATTGACAGAAGGAAATGCTGATAAGATTCTTGATCGTTTTCAAAAGAAGCCTGGTGAAGGGCCATCACTGATTGAGCAGCGAGAAGGATTCATTGGCCGTGAGCTGATGGTGAAGAATGCCCGCCGCGGAGAAGAAGAGGTAGTGATGATTATCCGCTGGGAGTCAGAAGAAGCATGGAAGGCATGGGAGAAGAGTCCGGAGCATATTGCGGGGCATAGGAATAAGATTAAAGAGAGTGGCGGGAAGCCGCCGAAGCCGGAGTATGTTATAGATATGGAGATTGGGAATTATACGGTGGTTGAGTGAGCCAGGGGGACAGGCCCCTTGGCTTTTTTTATTGAGATGGGGCCAGGTGACCTGACCCCTTGGCTCCTACAAAAAAAGAAGCAGATTATCTGCTTCTTTCGCATGCCCAATTATCCTTATCACGGTCCATCTTTGAAGTATAAGCCGGATGGTTGGAGTCTACTCCATCTGGATATACTTCTCTTAATTCTGTGCAATTCGCGAATGATTCTGTTTGTACAGCTGTCTGTTCGGCCTCAGCTTCAGCAGCTTCTTGTTCTTTGCGTTTACGTTCTGCTTCCAATGCGGCTTCCTGCTCCTTGCGTTTACGTTCCACTTCTAATGCAGCTTCTTGGTCTTTTCTTTTACGCTCTGCCTCAAGTGCAGCTTCCTGTTCTTTTTTCTTTTTCTCTTCTTCAAGACGTTTTTGCTCAGCGGCTTTTTCAGCTTCATCCTGCTTCTTCTGTTCAGCTAATTTAGCGGCCTCCTCTTCCTTTTTCGCATTCTCAGCAGCCTCTTTTTCAGCAACACTATCGTCTACAGTAGCTGTTGCTGCTACCTTACTTACGTTAAGATCCGCAGCACTATCCTTTTCAGGCAATGTAGCAGATGGGAAAGCGGCTACCAGGATGAATGCTGAAATTAAACCGAGTGCCATTAGATATTTGGATTTGGAAAATTGAATCCTGCCTTTTTGATAGAGTTTATTCAAAAAATACCCTGCAAGGAAAATGATGATGCCTATCCATGCTTGTGGGGACATGGCTATACAGATCAATAACAGTAGAATAATGATTATCAGGAAAATATACTTTACAAACTTCAAGATGTAGCCTCCCTAATGGTAATAAAGTCATGATACCATATAATAGCTTTGGAAGAAAATGTATTTTTTCTGCGGAGTTCTATTAAAATGAAGTAGAGGTGATTAATTATGGGACTTGGTTTTAGAAAGAGTTTTAAAGTTGCACCAGGTGTACGATTAAATGTTAGTTCAAAAGGCCTTGGGGTTAGTGCTGGTGTGAAGGGATTGCGATATAGCGTTAATTCAAGATCAGGAAGCAGGGTTACAGCCGGCATTCCAGGTACAGGAGTGTATTACACTTCTAGCGGGGGACGTAAAAGAAAGACTTCTTCTTATCGCCGATACGATGAACTTGCGGTTAGGCAAAAGGAAATACAAAAACTGAACGAATTAGAAGCTGCCAAACTAGCGGTGGAAAGCTATGAAAATACAATTGAAAGAATCCATTCCATTCATAAAGAAGCTGATGATGAGATTAATTGGCATGCAATCAAGAATTCGATTCCTCCTTTTCAGAAGAGAATGGGGGAAATGGGAGAAAGAGAGAAAATCGCCGTCCAGAATGTAAACAACTATAAACCCGGTTTTATGTCTAAACTGCTCGGAAGCCAAGGCAAGGATTTGGCAAAACTGTTGCAAGAAGTCCAAGAAGCCAAAAGAGCGGATGAGGAAGATTACAATTCGTGGGAAAGAGATAGCTCGGTTGCTGCACGAGTATTAGCAGGGGATACAGATACATATTTTCAGGTGATAGAAGAATTTGCGCCGTTGGATGATCTGGCGGAGTTTGGAAGCGGGTTTGAGTTCTTTTCAGATAGTCCCAATGTAATGGAAGTTGAATTCGATGTACACAGTGAAAAAGTGGTGCCAAATGATCAGCTTTCTTTGACACCAACAGGGAAACTCTCCAGAAGAAAAATGGCGAAAGGAAAATACTACGATATCCAGCAAGATTATGTATGCAGCTGTGTTCTTAGAATAGCCCGGGATATGTTCGCGCTTTTACCGTTAAATACAGTCTATATCCATGCCATGGATGATCAGCTCAATCCAGCTACCGGGCATATAGAAAAATCGGTAATTCTATCAGTTAGGATAGATAAAAACACTTTGAACAGGCTTAACCTCGATCAAATAGATTGCTCAGACTCGTTGCAAAATTTTGTCCATAACATGAAATTCAAGAAAACAGCCGGATTCGTAGCAGTGGAGAGGTTACCGGTGCAAAATTAGAGCCAAGAAGAGCCAAGGGGACAGGCCCCTTGGCTCTTTTTGAGAATGGGCCAGTGGACCTGACCCCTTGGCTCCTACAAGGCTTTCTTTGAATTCTTACTGCTATACATATGGTGGTCAGCAATCTTGATTAACTCAAATAAGTTTTTGCTGTCATCTGGATAGAGGGCAGATCCAATAGAAAGTGTAATAGGCATTTTTACTTCCTTAGATAGATCTTTTATTTTCTCTTCGAGTTTTTGCAGAACGGTTTGCATTTCTGTTTCGTCATTGGATTGTCCGATCAGCAGAAATTCGTCACCACCCCAGCGGGCGACGATATCACTTTGTCTTGCTGTTTCAGCAAATGCTTTGCTGATTTTAGTCAAAATCATATCGCCTGTAAAATGCCCAAAGGTGTCATTAATCACTTTAAAATTATCACAATCAACTATTACTACGAAAAGTTTATTGTTCATTCTTTCTGTTAGGTTAGATAATTTTTTAAAGTTGCTTAAGATATATCTTCGATTGTATGTCCCTGTCAGTTCATCTTTCTCCGAATAAAATCTAACTTTGTCATACTGTTTGCCAGCCCAATAGCCAAACCAGATTAATAAGGGATATGTATACAAATCCAGAGGCTCTACTTCTCTATCACGGAGATAGTAATAGAGGATATATACGGAGTGAAATAATAACAAACTCAAACTTCCGATGATTTTACCAGTATGCTTCATTATCGCTCACCTTTGTAGTTGAAAAGTTTGTATATATCATATCATGTGCTCGTAGATATTTGTTATTTAGATATAAAGTTTTTACAATTAAAGAAAGTTTTTCCTTTTATAAAATTCTTTATGGTAAAGTGATATTTATAGAATGAGCCAAGGGGACAGGTCCGTTGGCTCTTTTTGAGACTGAGCCAGGGGGTCTGTCCCGGTGGTTCAAAACGAGGGCTCCGTCCCATATTGAGGTGCCAAATGAATAAGTTAACTAGTAAAATACCGATATATACTAAGCTTGGTCTTTGGAATAGCACTGGGGGCAATAGCCAAGTATTTAGATACAGTCTCTGTTGATGGGCATTGGGGGAGTTATTTTCTAAGCTATTCAGGGGATATTTTTACAAGGCTCGGCATTTGGGTGTTGATCGGGACCATTTTGGCTGCGTATAGTAAAACATTGTTACGAGCGGCTCTGAATACGTTCCTGTTCTTCATCGGCATGCTGATAAGTTATTATGTGTACTCCGCCTATTTATTCGGATTTTTTCCAACGAGTTATTTTCTTCTGTGGGGCAGTGCAGCGATTGCCTCGCCTTTCTTGGCAATTGTTGTTTGGAAAGCTAAGAATGGCCCGCGTCTAGCGTTTGTCCTGCCAGCTCTCCCGATGGGACTTTTATTAAGCCTTTCCCTGGGAATAGGTCTATTTTATGTGTATGTATCTTATGTAGAAGAGTTAATGATGTATATGGTTCTATGCATCATCTTTTATAAAACTGGCAAGCAAATGGCTATTGCTGTTATCCTTTCATTCGTTGTGGCTATTATTTTTGGCCTTTATAGTCCAGTTCAATTTTGAGCCACGGTGTCTGTCCCCATGGCTCTTTTTGAATTGGGCCAGGGGGTCTGTCCCCCTGGCTCTATCCCCCAAGCTTCTCCGGATTCATAGTAATATAAATCTCTGCAATACAATTATCAAAGATTGAAAAGCTTATTGTGCTGTGGATGCGGCCGTTCATGTAGTTGACCATGGCAGGCTGGGCATTGACAGTGGTGAGAGTGAACTGCACTTCATCGGGTAAATTACGTGTAATTCCCTGTAAGAAGGCCAATACCCGCTGGCGAGTGAGAATCGGGCGTACTGCGGCTTTGACTTTTCCGCCGCCGTCGGAGTAGAGTGTGACATTTTCTGAGATGAGTTCGAGCAGGTCTTCTGTACGCTCTGTTTGGAAGGCGAGGATGAAGCGCTGGATCAGTGAGAGGTTCCTTTGATAATCCAGGCTTTCTCCTTCTGCTGCCGCCATTTTCTGCTTGGAGCGGCTGAACAGTTTGCGGCAGTTTTCTTCTGTTTTTTCAATCATTCTGCTAATCTCCGAATATGAAAAACCGAATGCTTCCCGCAGCAGCAGAACAGCCCGCTCATGCGGGGTGAGATGCTCCATCATCCGTAAATAGGCGATGCTTAAATACTCCTTTTCCATAAGGATTTCCGATGGATCGGTGCGCTGGTCTCCGGGCTGCAGGAGGGGTTCCGGGTTCCAGGGACCGATGTACTGCTCTCTTTTTACCTTGGCAGATCTTAAAAAATCAATGCAGCGGTTTGTCATCATCCTGCATAAATAAGCCTTCTTGTTCTCAACCTCCAGTTCAGGCAGCTGATAGGCCCGGAGGAAGGTTTCCTGGATCAGATCTTCTGTTTCTGAGACGGAGCCGGTCATGCGGTAGCCGAGAGAAAATAATAACGGCTTATACAGCACATAATCCTCATTGCTAATTTGCATGCTTGATCCTCATTTCTTTATCGATCACTTCCAAAGCGGCCTGTTTTCCGCTTTCTGCTGCAGCTTCAGACAGGATGAAAGATGCTGAAGCCCAATCTCCCGCAGTATAGAGTCCCGGCAGGATGGCCTGGCCGCGGAAAAATAGTAATTCGTCTCCGGTCTTTGGCAATCGGCCATTCACCGTTATTTGCGGAAGGCATCTCTTCGTAATGATATATTTCTGCCAGCCAGGCTGTAATACCTCTAAAAAATTCTCCAGCTTCCTTTTTTCTTCAGTAGCATCAATGGACTCATTGGGATGGTGGTATTTCAGCACATGGAGAATGGTGCTTTCTCCTTTCTGTGACAACCGGGCATAGTTAGAGTGAACAGAATAATAGTAGGGTGCATCAATTCCCATTGCAAATAGGTTTTCCGGATTGGGAAGCTTGGTTAATGCAACATCCAATGCAGCCGCTTTGATCGGTTCAAATTGATTGAAAGGGAGCTGGCTGGATTCGCTGAGCAGACCACTCAGTGCTTGAGGGGGGCCGGTATAAATGATGTTTTGGCAAAGGATGGGTTCATGATTGTGTACGGCCACCTGCCACTCGCCGTTGTCCAATGCAGTAAGCTTATTCACATTTGCACTGGTCTGAATTTGAACATTGTTTGTGACGGCTTGGTTGTACAGCTGATCAATAATGGATTGCCACCCATCATCCACATAGATTACCCCGCCCATGCCGATTTGCATGTGGGCCAGCATGACGCGTGCGCTGATTTGCTCAGGAGCATGGGAGTAGCTCACAAGACGGCCAAGTGTAAAAAGAAGCTTCTGGATATTAGGTGTCTGTGTTGTTTCGTCCACGAACTGCTGGAAGGTGAGGTTGCTGAATTGGCCTGGCTTCAGCTTCTGAACCCTGCGCAGAATCCCTATCCATTCTATTTTTTCTCTCCAGTTTAAAAGCTTTGATTGCAGGAATCCGGTTGGTGAAAAAGGCGCCGTAAAACATTCGTGGCCATCCATTAACAAACCGCCTATCTTAGGGGCACTGCCATTAATCTCTACACCCAATTCTTTGAGGATGGGCACAGCCTTGCCATTTTTATAAATGGCATGCGGTCCAATATTAAAATACTGACCGCTGACGATATCCGTTTTTGCGCGTCCCCCGGCAGATTTCGCTTTTTCAAGCAGCAGAGTCTTCATCCCGGCTTTTCCTAAAACAGCTGCTGAAACAAGGCCGGCTAAACCGCCGCCTATGATGACTGCATCCCAATGATTCTGAGTCATAAATATCCCTCCTGATTTGAATTCATTTTTAAGACGGTTGAACGGGGAGATTTGTGACCTGCGAGCCGCGGATCTTTTGAGCCAAGGGGACAGGTCCCCTGGCTCTTTTTGAAATTGGGCCAGGGGACCTGACCCCCTGGCCCTGCCCTAATCCGGGCCAGGAACCCAGCCCCCCGGCCCAAACAAAAAATGTTATTTCTCATGAAACAATTTCCTTTTTCATCCGTGTATACTGCAGAGGGGGGTGGCGAATGGCGAAGTTGACTTTGGATGGTTTGTATGAGGAGTATGCGAGGGATGTGCTGCGCTATTTGCTGTCTCTGTCTGCGGATCGGGCTACTGCGGAGGATATGATGCAGGAGACGTTTTACCGCGCGTATTTGCATATTGAAGATTTGCATGATGAGAAGGTCAGGCCGTGGCTTTTCCGGGTTGCTCAGAATGCGTATATAGACCATATCCGGAAGCGGAAGAAAGAAAGCATTACATCTGATGAGTTTTTCACTGGGCTGAAGGACAATGGAGCATCTGTGGAGCATCTCGTTTTTCAGCAGGAAAAGCTAGGCGAGGTGATAGTACGGATGCAGAGGCTGCCGGAGCCGCATAAGCAGGCATTGCTTCTTGTGACCGTGCATGATTTTACATACAGGGAAGCGTCAGAAATCTTAGGTGTATCAGAATCCAATACAAGATTGCTGGTGTTCCGGGCGAGGAAGAAGCTGCGCGATTTTGAGAGGGGTGAAGAAGATGAGTGAGGATTTTAAGAAAAAGCTTGAGGATTATAGTAATGGGCTGCTTTCTAAGGAAGAAACTGAAGAAGTGGAAAAAGAATTGGATAAAATGGAATTATATCAATCCTATTTAGATTCATTGATGGGTTCGGAAGAGGAACCGGAAAAGGGACCTTCACTTGAGAAGAAGCTGGTAAAGAAAGGAAAGTGGAAGGCCCGCCTGCAGAATGCGTGGACGGCTTTATCGCTGCTTCTGCTGTTTCTGATTGTCGGCTGGGTTACCTCGGCTATTTTTTATTCTTGGGGAAGTCCCAGCCGTCAGGACGTTTATTCGGATGTCATCAAGGCGGCTGTTGAAACGACCCAGCCGAATATAACAATCGGAAGCACCTCGATGAACGGCGGTGTTTTTACCATGGACTATGAGGGCGAGCTTCGGAAGATGATAGGAAGGGAAAGCGAAACGGTGGTGCAGTTCCAGACGAAATTCCTGTTTGGCTTTTTCACTGTCGATCTGCCGGATAGCCTTTCAGAAAGACCATTTTTCTTTTATCCGGAGAACGTTGTGAATTATAGAATCCAGGATGGTTTCGATCAGCTGGAAAAATTACCCGAAGGAACGGTCTCGGAATTGTATATCACCTTCACAGATTATATGAGCACAGACGAATTTTTGAAAAAGATGGAAGATAAAGAGATGATGCCCGTCTGGATGGCTGCGGATACAGGGCGGGAAAACGAGCGTGAGAGCAATCCGATAGGACCCTCTGAGCCCTTTGGATTCCCGTATATGGGTTATGGTTTCAGGTCTGACTTTAAGACAGTATCAAAAGAAGAGAAAAAAGGATTATTAGGAGGATATTCGGCAGAGACCAGCGAAACAGAAAGCATGAAGTCATATGGAGACGGTGAAAAAAGGGAAGCGGAATTTTTGAAGGCCCTTCACTTGATTGAGGAATACCGGGGCAGGACCGAGCATCTCCACTGGCAATCAAAAGAAGAGCTGATAGCCAAGATCGATTACGTTGAAAAAAATGGCGTCCGGCTCTACGGTGCAGTTGTAACCGGCCCATCGAAGGAACTCTTGAAGCTGAAAGAGGAAGATTGGGTGGGGAGCGCGAAGATAGGGGAGAAGAGGCTGTGGAATTGGTAGGGGAGCGGTGGCAGGGATGCCTCGAGAGCCAGGGGGACAGGTCCCTCGGCCCGTTTTGAGAATGGGCCAGGGGGTCTGTCCCCCCGGCCCATAAGGGAGGATGGGACATGAAATTAAGCAATTTTAAAAATGCAATTGATGCCACGATTCTCGACAGAGGGCATGATTATTATATAGACGGGCGCCTGGAGCATATAGAAACCAATGCTGAAAATAAGTATTTTTTCCAAGCGGAGGGGACGGATATGTATGAGGTTTGGGTAGAGATTGAGGAAGATGGGGAGATTGCCGATTCGGAATGTGATTGTCCCTATGACTATGGCCCGATCTGCAAGCACCAGGCTGCAGCTTTTTATCAGCTGGCGGGAATGTTGGATGGAGTTAGGACGGAACAAAGGGCAGTGAAAAAAACTGAGAAAGTTCCGGTTCTGAAAGATATCCTGACTGATTTATCAAAGGAAGAATTAATTCACATCATCATGGAAGCGACCTTTCATGATAAAGGGCTTGAAAGAAAACTCTTAATGAAATATGTAGAGGGGGACAGTGAACAAGAGCTGAAGGCATGCAAAAAGCTGATCAAGGATATTGTGAGGGAGTATAAAGGCAGGGGCGGGTTTATTACTTCCAGAAACGCTGGCCGGTTTACGGTTGAGCTGGAAACAGTCCTCGAAAAAGCGGGTGATGTCAGTGATCCGGAGCTGGCTGCAGATATTTCTTTGTTACTTCTGGAGGAAGCTATAGCTTCCTTTCAATATACAGATGATTCAGATGGGGACGTTGGTTTTCTAATCAAGGGGACTCTCGAGAAGATTGAGGAAATCGCCATGGATGCTGCTGGAAGTGACCAGGGGGAAGTGGTGTTCAACAAGCTATTGAAGGCTGCAAATAGTAACATGTTTGATGGCTGGGACGAATTCCAGATTGACCTTCTCCAAATTTGTCTGATATTTGCCTCGACTGATTATTATAGAGAACAATTAAGAAATATTATTGAGTCCCAGCTACTAAGAGAAGCGCCGGATGATAGGTATTCGAAATACAGGAAGGAAAACCTGCTTCAGCTGTTATACCAGCTGCTTGATCAGTATGGGCCGGCAGAGGAAGCGATGAAGTTTATGCAGGAGCATCTGCACTTTTCCTCCTTTAGAAAGCAGCTGCTGGAGAAATATCTGGAGGAAAGCCATTATGAAAAAGTCATCGAAGTTTCTTTGGCTGGAGAGGACCAGGATAGAGAGTATCCTGGACTGGTAACCAATTGGAAGGAATACCGGTACAAAGCGTATAAAGACCTTGGAAGGAAAGAAGAGCAGCAATCATTGGCGAGAGAGATGTTTTTAGATGGCGACTTTGGCTTGTACGGGGAGCTGAAAGAGCTTGGAAAAGAGAATGAACGGTTTTATGAGGAGCTTAAGGAAGAGCTGAAGGGGAATAATAGATGGCTTAGTGAACGCCTGCTGCTTCAATTGATAGAAAAGGAAAACGATACGGAAGAGCTTATGATCTTTGTCCGGAAAAATCCCAGCTATATTGAAAGATATGCCGGAAAGCTCGCAAAACATTATAAGGAAGAAGTTACCGGGATATACAGAGCATATATCTATAATGAATCAAAATCTGCATCCAACCGAAGCCAATATCGGGAAGTTTGCCGGAAGTTAAATAGTTTCAAGAAAATTGTCGGAAAGCCGGAACAGGCTGAAATTATTGAAACGCTGATGGAAGATAATAAAAGAAAGCCGGCGTTTTTGGATGAGCTGGAGAAGATACGGTGATGTGAGCCAGGGGGACAGACCCCTTGGCTCGTTTTCAGACTGGGCCAGGGGGTCTGTCCCCCTGGCTCAAGGGAAGGAGGTCAAGCATGGGACAAGAGAGAGGTTTGAATCGCATACATATTTTGTTTGGGGAGTCCCCTGCTGGATCTTTGAAAAATGCCTTTAGGGATATGGGTATTTTTGAGCAGGAGAGGGTTTTGTTTTTTAGGGACATTTTTTCAGTTGGTCCTGTCTGGATGCTGCATGAAGAGAGCGGGAGAGAAAACAGGATGGAATGGATGAAGGATTTAATCAGAGATGATTATGAGGAATATCCTGAATATCAGGAAAAGTTTGAGAAGACGATCATACAGATACAGGATATACCTGAAGGCTCGCATGTCATTATCTGGCATGCTGATAATGCCCACGAGCAGACGGGATTGCAGTTTGTTGTGTATCTTTTGATGGAAAAGGATATAGATATTACAACGATTAACACAACAGAAGCATATGAAGAACTGTTTCCTGATAAAAAAGAGAAATTTACCCCATTGCATACAGGTGAAATATCCCCAGAGATGCTTAAGCTGATTTGGGAAGGTCCACATGGAAAAAGGTTAACAGACCATGATAGAGAACATCTGGAAAAAGAGTGGCTGACACTTTCAGAAGATAGAGCAAATCTAAGGGTATGGAGAAACCAGGTGATCCACAGCTTTCCGGAAGACTACTATGATACATTTATAAAAAGCAGAGCCAAAAAGATGCATGCCAAGCAAAAGGAAAAGGACTTCATGAAATCAGCAAGGCTGATTGGCGACGTGCTTGGGCGTTTGGATCAGTATGTAGGGGATGGATTTCTTGAATACCGATTGAAGAAAATGATAGCAGCAGGCGTATTCGAGGCGGAAGGCAGCCTGCTGGCGATGAGGTTTTATAGTGTGAGGCTGCGCCAGGGGGACAGGTCCCTTGGCTCGTTTTGAAAGTGGGCCAGGGGGTCTGTCCCCATGGCTCAAAAAGGAGTTGTCATTCATATGCCAGATTTATCTCATGGCGAAATAAAAGCTATTTTGAGGGGCGCAGATGAAATCATTCTTCAGGGAGGCAGGACACTTCTTGCCAAGATTTTGAAGGGTTCAAAAGAGAAAAAGGTGCTGAAGCTTGGAGTGGACAAGTCCCCTGTTTACGGTTATTACCGGGCAGAAAAGCTGGAAGAAGTGATGGGGAAAATTGACTGGATGCTGGACCATGACTTTCTGGATATAGAGTATCAGGGGAAACTCCCGATGATTGTGTTTACGGAGAGGGGCTGGCTGATTGAAGCTGACCAGATGGCCGATGAACTGATCTATGAATGGAAGGACTGGATCCACCAGGGAGTACTGGAACCGGATATGCTGTATTTAAAGGATCGGAACCGCGGGATGATCCTTTTGATGTTGGAAAAAATCAAGGAATCCGGAAACAAAGAATTTATCCCTTACTTGCGGTTATGGGAAAAAAATGAATATAAAAAAGTCCGCGCCGCAATTAGGGAAACCATTAATCTGCTCGAAGATAATAAGCAGGAGGATGGCAAGGCAGCCAAGGAACGAAAAAGGATACTGGATGAAGCTTTATTAGGTTCAGCTCCTCAAGATCTTCTATTAAAATGCTATGAGTGCGGAGATAGATTCACTTTTTCTATCGGTGAACAGCAATTTTTTAAACAGAAGGGTTTTGCATTTCCGAAGAGGTGCAGCGGATGCCGGGAATCACGCGAGTTGGAAAAGTTTTTCGATAGGGAGCATTAGGATTGTAGATAAGGAGCAATAGCAATTGGGAAAGAAGAAAAAGCACGGGCATTTTTGCATAGGATGCGGCATGGATAAGCCTAATGAAAAGTTTAGCGGGAAGGGCCACAGGCAGCATATTTGCAAGGCTTGCAAGAGAGCGGGGAAAACAGGAATGGTTTTCTCTACTTCTGAATACGACCGAGAAATGAATAGGTTAACCAGGGCAATCAGAAAGTGCATGATTTTGTATACAGAGAGAATGAACTTTTTCTTATTCGAATATAAGAAAGAACTATATATCACAAGAGAAGAGTTTGATTCTGAGATTTTTGTGTATCAGGCAAATAGGCAGCAGGATTTTATTGTGTCAGAATCCTTATATCAATATGAATCTCTGCTGGAAGTCTTATATAGCAAATACTATACTGCGATGGAAAACGGGCAGAGTGTAGAATATGCCCATTTAATAGAAGAAGATGATGATCCAGAAATAACCTTGACCCAAAAACAAAGGCATTATAAGACTATGATTCTTTCAATCAATAATCTGGAATGAGCCATGGGGACAGGTCCCTTGGCCCGTTTTGAGACTGGGCCAGGGGGTCTGTCCCCATGGCTTCTAACTAGGAGGCGAAATAAGTGAAAAAGATCATTCTCACGACTGAAAGCGGCGCTGATTTGCCGGCTGATTTAACTGAAAGGTATAACGTTCAGGTGGTTCCGATGCACATCGTAATGGATGGGAAGGATTATTTGGATGGCCATCTGCCGGTTGAAGATATTTATGATTATTATGCACGGACGAAAAAGATCCCTTCCACGACGTCAACGAACTCTTATGAATACGAGGAGTTTTTTGCGAAGATAAGAGAGGATTATCCGGATTGCATCATTATCCATATTGGATATACAAGCAAAGCTTCTTCTTCTTTTCAGAATGCCGTAATCGCAGCGGAAGAGTTTGAAGATCTATTCCTGATCGATGCACTGAATGTGACAGGCGGATTGGCTGCCGTTGTCATTTACGCAGCAGAACAGCTGGAACAGGAACCTGGCATTGATCCTGCAGCCCTGGTTGGTAAAATTGAAAGCATCGTGCCAAAGTCCAGGCTGGCTTTCATCCCGGGCAGCCTGGATTTCTTAAGAGCGGGCGGGCGCGTAAGCAATATGGCGTACCTTGGCGGGACACTTTTAAAAATAAAACCTTGCATAGAATTGGTAGACGGAAAGCTCGTCTCAACGAAAAAATACCGCGGAAAGATGAGCACTGTGGCTGAAAAAATGATGCAGGATTATTTAAATGATTACAAGATCGACAGAGAGCAGCTTTACTTCATTTACTCAATCGGCCTTGATGAAAACATCAAGAAGCGGATGGACGAAATCGCCGAAGAAGCTGGATTCAAAAACGTTAAGTGGATTCAAGCAGGCGGCATGATCTCCACCCACTCTGGCGCCGGTGGTTTTGGGGTGGCGGGATTAGAAGAGTGAGCCAAGGGGACAGGTCCCTTGGCTCTTTTTTTAGATTGGGCAAGGGGGTCTGTCCCGGCGGCTCTCTCCCCCTGGTCTTTGAGATTGGGCAAGGGGGTCTGTCCCCTCGGTTCACTAACAGGTATAATTAGGAAATAGAGGGGGGAACATGTTGATCATCCCAAATAAAGTGAATGCTGATTTACCTGAGGATATTAGTAGAAACGATTTTCTGTCAATTGTTGATTGGTTCGAGAAGCATCAGCGGTCTCTTTACATATTAGGCTGGTCTTATCTTAGGAATCAGCAGCATTTGGAAGAGCTTTTCTACCAGACTATATTAAAAGCACAGAAGGATTTTCCAAAAATAAAAAGCAAAACAACATTTGATACATGGGTAACAAAGGTTTTTATACATAAGTGCCGGGAGCTTGCTGCAACCGTGAGTTTAGAAGCTTCAGAGGAAAGTGATGTGCATCGGGAATTATTCAACGCGCTTAATCAGTTAAATGGGCAAGAGAGAGAAGCACTTGTTTTTACCTATTTAAGGGGACTGTCTGCTGAGGAAACAGCCAGCCTTCTTCAGCTTTCCGTTATAGAGGTAAAGGAGCTGCTGGTTTCTGGAATCCAGTCGCTCAGAAATGGACTTAGGCATGGGGAGCATTTTAATGGCTGTGTGGAGTACCAAAAGTTTTACTTAGATTATCTTGGGCGGAACATGGACAGACCGCTAAAGATTGATTTCGAAAAGCATATTTATCATTGCCTGGACTGTCAGGGTGATCTGGCTTCTTTTCAGGAAGTGACATTACAGCTTGCGGAAACCCTTGAGGAATTCCAAGTGCCGGCCGGATTTATAGAGGGCATCAGCGAGCGTATTGCTGAAACAGAAAAACACAGGCAGCAAAAGGCTGGCAGATGGAATAGAATTGCTTTTACTGCTGCGAGCATCTTTGTTTTAGTTGTGTGTACCGGATTTTTTACAGGGGCATATGCGAAGGTTTATTATTCCTGGACAGAAGAAGATCCGGAACTGCGTGCTTTTTTGCAGGAAGGCCTTGGTCAAAGGCTGAACTTGGAAGCAGAGAATAACGGGGTAAGGATAAAAATTAAGAGTGTGATTGCTGATGAGTTTCAGACGCTTGTTTTTTATGAAATTGAAGATATGAAGGAAAGCAATCAATATTGGATAGACTATGAAGATGGGGTTACTGTTGTAGATGAAAGGAAAATCATGAGTGAGCAATTCTATCCTGAGTACGAGCCTCCTGACTTGGAGTCGGATTTAAACAGGAAGGAACAGAGCGTTTATCATGGAAAAATGAGTCTGAGGCCACTCAAAGAGGATAGCGGGACAATCAAATTAAATATTGATCAGTTACTGAGGTTACCGGATGTTTCCTCTGTTCAGAACGCGTTTAATTCTTATGGGAACGCAGGTTATGAAAAAGGAAAGTGGAACTTTGAAATTCCTGTCAGCAAACTTCCTTCCACCGAGTATGAGATGGATGAAGAAATTGTTGTTGAGGGGGTTACCGTTTGGCTGAATAAGCTGACCCTTGCACCAACATCAACCATTCTAAATTATGGAATCAGAAATAACTTGCCCGAAAAACGGTTAAATAGCATTAATTTTGATCAGCTGGAAGTTAATAATAAGAAATTGAAATCTGACCTATATGGCGGCATGACCAGCTCAGATTATGCTTACCAAGCACAATTTGAACCTCTATTTGAAAAGAAAACAGACCAGTTTAAGATTTATTTGGATATGGCGTATTTATCTTTTCAAGATGATAAAGTTGTTAAACTGGACGCTGAAAAAGAATATCCTCAAACTTTCGAATATGCGGGCAGCACCATCTCGATCGACAAGTTTCAAATTGGGCATCCAACCACTATCG
Source organism: Bacillus infantis (assembly GCF_008180445.1). Taxonomy (GTDB): domain Bacteria; phylum Bacillota; class Bacilli; order Bacillales; family Cytobacillaceae; genus Bacillus_AB; species Bacillus_AB infantis_B. The sequence continues at coordinate 270,281 of NZ_VTER01000005.1, read as the reverse complement.
TCATAAGCAATCATGATGTCAAAGATCGAGCATATGACTCGCTTAATATTAATATTGTACCTGAGAAAGAAGAAGATATTTCAATCGAGATTGGAACTGAGGGTGTCCTCGTTGATAAAAATGGAAAAGAACATGATATGACTAAAATAACACCTTCTGATTTTGAAAAACTTAAGACACCTCGTTATCTGACTACAGTAGAAAGCATCAAGATACATGAAAAAAATGTGATACCCAAAGCACTTGAGATCTATGGGTATAGAGCAACGAAATATCTGGATGACGTTTTTGAGATTTTGCTGAATTGAGCCAAGGGGACAGGTCCCTTGGCTCTTTTTTGAGATTGGGCCAGGGGGTCTGTCCCCATGGCTCACTAGCAGGTATAATTAGGAAATAAAGGGGGGAACAAGTTGATCATCCCAAATAAAGTGAATGCTGGTTTACCAAATATTATTCAAAATGATTTAGAGTCGATTGTTCATTGGTTCGAGAAGCATCAGCGGTCTCTTTATGTGCTTGGCTGGTCTTATCTTAGGAATGAGCAGCAGCTGGAAGAGCTCTTTTACCAGTCCATTCTGGAAGTACAAAAGGATTTTCCTAAAGTAAAAAGCAAATTGTCATTCGAGGCAAGGGTGACAGCAACTTTTATACATAAATGCAGGGAGCTTGCGGCCGCAAAAATCACCGAGATCTCACAAGAAGGCGGCCAGCATGATGAGCTATTCCAGACTCTTGGCCAGTTGAACGGGCAGGAGAGAGAAGCTCTAATTTTTACCTATATTAAAGGACTATCGATAGATGAAACAGCCGGTCTGCTTCAGATTTCGCAAGAACAAATGAAGGATCTGCTGGCTGCCGGAATCCATTCTTTAAGAGAAAAGCAGATTCGAGGGGAACAATTCAATGGCTGCCCGGAGTATCAGAGGTTTTACTTGGATTACCTCGAAAGAAACCTCGAAAGGCCAGAGAAGATTGAGTTTGAAAAGCATGTGTACCACTGCCAGAAGTGCCAGGCGGATTTGGCTTCTTTTCAGGAAGTGATATTGCAGTTTACGGAAACTCTTGAGGAATTTCAGATGCCGCCCGGGTTTATGGAGGGCGTCAAGGAACGTATTGGTGAGACGGAAAAAGGCAGGCAGCAAAAGATTGGTAAGCGCAATAGAAGAACTTTTATTGCTGCGGGCGTCTTTGCTTTAGTTATGTGTACCGGATTTTTTACAGGAGCTTTTGCTGACGTTTATTATAAGTGGACAGAGGAAGACCCGGAGCTGCGGGCTTTTCTCAAGGCAGACCTGGGTGAAAGGCTGAACCTTGAAGCGGAGAGTAATGGGGTTAAAATCAAGATTAAGAGCGTGATTGCTGATGAGTTTCAGACGCTGCTTTTTTATGAGATAGAAGATACAAAGGAAAACAAACAATATGTTATTAATTATGGTGATGGTGTTTCTGTGAAGGATGAACGGAAGGTCTTAAGTACGGATATCTATCCCCAATACCTGCCCCCTGACCCGGATTCAGAATTAAATAAGAAAAAGCAGAATGTCTTCCATGGAAAAGTCAGCCTGCCGCCGCTTAAAGGGGATAGCGGGATGCTCAATCTTGAAGTATCAAAATTAGCTAGAATCATGGGTGATTCCTCTGCCCCTGCTGTTAAAAGGGGAGACTGGAATATAAAAGTGCCTGTAACCAAACTGCCTTCAACAGAGTATCCAATGAAAGACATAGTAAATATTGAAGGAATCCCTGTTCAGCTGGAAAAACTGATCATTGCGCCAACATCAACCGTTCTGCAATATATTATCAAAAACGAACAGGAAGAGAAAAGGATAGACATGATTGATTTTGTCCATCTGAAAATGAACGGCAAAAAGCTGAAGGTGAATCCATATGGCGGCGGCTATGCAGCAGGTTCATGGGATAGCTACCAGTCATACTTTGACCCTATATTCGAAACTGAAACAGATGAAGTGGAAATTCACTTTAATAGGGCCTATCTATCCATAAATGATTATAAAACCATTGCCCTCGATGCTTCAAAAACATACCCGCAAACCTTTGATTATGCCGGCAGCACAATCACAATTGAAGAGATGGACATCGGACGGCCTACTACAATAGCCATCAGCAATTATGAAATCAAGAATCGGGCGTATGAGTCGCTATACTTCAACATCATGACAGAAGAAGGCGACAATCAATCCATGAATATGAGTTCTGAAGGAATCTTTGTTGATGAGAATGGCGAAGAATACGACATGAACGAATTAACGAATGCCGTCTATATGGAACTCGAAAATCCCCGTCATTATATTACTGTCGAAAAAATAGAAATACCAGGGGACAACATAATCCCTAAAAACCTGGAAATCTTCGGATACAGCACAACCAGAAAATTGGATAATGTTATACATGTAAAGCTGGATAAATGAGCCAGGGGGACAGACCCCTTGGCTCTTTTTTGAAACTGGGCCAGGGGGTCTGTCCCTGTGGCTCAAATAAGGAGAATGCCGAATGATTAGAAATGCTGTTGGGGCCATCGTATTCCAGGGAGAGGAATACCTTTTGGTTCATAAGGTTAAAAGAAGTGCTTTAAAACCTTCGGAAGGACATATGAAAGGGGAGTGGGATTTCCCTAAGGGCGGGGTCGAGGATAGCGATGAAGATCTTAAGGCCGCAATCTTAAGAGAGCTGGCAGAGGAAACAGGATCTGCTGAATATCGGATTATAAGGCAGCTGGAGGAAAAGATCTGTTTTAATTTTGATAAGGAGTTTGCTGAGAAAACAGGCTGGAGCCGGCAGGAAACGGTGATGTTTGTTGTTGAGTATGTGGGGGATAGTCTGATTTGAAGGCAGAGGACAGCGAGATTAATGAAGTTGAATTTGTTAGGAGGGATGAGGTCCTGGAGCGGCTGGCGCATGGGGAGAGTAAGGCGTTTTTTGCTGAGGTGTTTTGAGCCAAGGGGACAGACCCCCTGGCTCAAACCGAGCCAAGGGACCTGACCCCCTGGCCCAACCCCCTGGCCCCCAAAAAAACCGCCCCTCCCACCTCACCGCACCCCCAACAACCCCCGATTAATCACCCCGTTAATAATCTCCGCCATCTCCCTCGGAGTATGGTCCATTCCATTATTGAGCCATTTCTTTATCGCATGGATGCTGCCGCTGATGATGAAGGTGCTGAGGTATTCAGAAAGGTTTTCATCGTACGCGGTGTCGGCGAGCCAGCTGGTCATGAAGACCTGGTGGGCGAACTTTATGACTTTTGTTTCGAAGGTTGTGTTTGTTTTTTCGTTGAGGAGGGTGGTGCATACTTCGTGTTTGCTGGCGAAGTATTCGAGCAGTTTTTCGATCATTTGGAGGGCCTGGTCTTCTTTTTCGAAGTTGTACTGGCTCATATAGCCCTGCATGTCCTGGATGATTTCGTCTTCGATGGTGTCCAGGAGGTCATATTGGTCGGTGTAGTGGGAATAAAATGTGGAGCGGTTGATGTCGGCGAGACTGCAGATTTCTTTGACGGTGATATAGGAGATCTGCTTGTCCTTCAATAGCTTCATGAGGCTGTCTTTCAATACCATTATTGTATATTTTTTGCGCCGGTCCATTTTGGGAGAGGTCATAACCAGATTCCTTTCTTTTTGCGTTTTCCAACACTTTTAAGCATTGTGTCGGGAATACCACGGAAGTTAAAGAACTGTTCGTTGAATAGGCAACACCGTGTTTATATAATGATAAAGTGTATAGAAAAAAAGGGCAAGAGAGGGTGAACACGCATCAATATTGCTGCACGAATACTTAAACATAAAAAAGCCGTTGCCATAACGTTTGCGGTCTTGACTGTGCTTTGCGCCCTGGCGCAGTTCACTGTGTCGGTGAACTATGATATGAAGGAATATCTGCCGGAGGACGCGCAGTCGACGAAAGCCATGGATGTAATGGAGCGGGAATTTGAAGGAAATGTCCCGACGAACCGGGTGATGATGCGGGACATGACCATACAGGAAGCTCTGGCTTTCAAAGAAAAGCTGGCCGCGATTGACGGGGTATCTGATGTCATGTGGCTGGATGATGTGATCGATATCAAGGCTCCGCTAGAGATGGCTGACCAGGGGACGGTAGACGACTATTATAAAGATGGTTATGCCTTGTTTTCTTTCAGCATCCGTGAGGGAGAAGAAGTCCAGATTACTGACCGCATCTATGATCTTATCGGCGAAGATAATGCAATGGCCGGGGAATCGCTGAATACGGCCACACAGCAGAAAATGGCCGGGACGGAATCGATGTATGCGGCCGCCTTTTTGGTGCCGATCATTATTATCATTTTAGTCGTTTCCACGACTTCTTGGGTGGAGCCGCTATTATTCCTGACCGCCATCGGTGTGTCGGTTCTGATTAACATGGGGACGAATATTTTTCTCGGCGAGGTTTCCTTTGTCACCCAGTCGGTCGCGCCGATCCTGCAGCTTGCAGTGTCGCTGGATTACGCGATTTTCCTCCTGCACAGCTTCAACGATTACCGGAAAAAGGTAGGGGATCCGCGGGAAGCGATGGAGCTGGCGATGAAGAAATCATTTTCGGCAATCGCAGCCAGCGCGTCCACAACTTTCTTTGGATTCATCGCTCTAGCCTTTATGGAGTTTGAAATCGGGTCGGATCTTGGCATCAATCTGGTCAAAGGAATTTTACTGAGTTTCATCAGTGTCATGGTGTTCCTGCCTGCACTGACGCTGCTCTGTTATAAATGGATCGATAAGACGCAGCATAAGCCATTGCTGCCATACATCCGCGGCAAGGGGAATTTTGTGCTGAAGTTCCGGGTGCCGGTTCTTTTGTTTGTCGCCATCCTGATTGTCCCGGCCTTTCTTGCACAAAGCAAGACCAACTTCACTTATGGAGTTGGCGAATTGCCGGAGTCGACAAGGGCAGGGAGCGATTTTGCGAAAATTAAAGAAGAGTTCGGGGAAAGCACACCGATGGTCCTGCTTGTGCCGAAGGGGGATACGGCCAAGGAAGAAGAGCTGGTCGGCGATCTGGAAAAGCTTAACCATGTGACGAGTGTCATGGCGTATGTCAACACTGTCAGTGCGGCTGTCCCTCCAGAGTATCTCGACCCCAGCATCACCGAACAGTTCTACTCGGAAAATTACAGCCGGATCATCCTTCAGACAGACACAAAAACTGAGGGAGACGAGGCATTCAAGCTGATCGAGCGGGTCCAGGATACTGCTGAAAAACTGTACGGGGATAAGGTGTATTCCGTTGGGGAAAGCGTGACATTGTATGATATTAAAAACACGGTCAAAAAAGACAACACACTGGTCAATCTATTGACCCTCCTGACGGTTGCGTTCGTCCTGTTTGTAACCTTCAGGTCGATTTCAATTCCGCTGATCCTGCTGCTGACCATTCAGACAGCCGTCTGGATCAATCTATCGGTCCCTTATTTTACAGATTCTTCATTAGTATATGTCGGCTATCTGCTCGTCAGCATTATCCAGCTGGCAGCGACTGTCGATTACGCGATCCTGCTGACAGATGCTTATAAAGAGGACCGGCAGGAAATGTCTGCGCTTGAAGCAGTCAAGAAGACGATGGATGAAAAAATATTCTCCATCGGCATTTCGGCCTCAATTTTATCAAGTGTAGGCTTTATCTTATGGATAACTTCATCAAATCCGATCGTAGCCTCAATCGGGCTGCTGCTTGGAAGGGGAGCGCTCCTGGCCTTGATCATGGTTGTGTTCTTCCTGCCGGCGTGCCTGCTGATCTTCGATAAATTGATCATGAAAACAACATGGAAAGCAAACTTTTATAAGGAGAAGTGATGATGAGGAGAATGAGAAAATTCTTGGCTGTCTTTGCCAGCATCCTGCTCATGATGCCTGCCCTGCTGGTTTCGGCTGATACAGCGGGCAGCAAGTCAGGGGACGAGATTTCCCAGGAAACGGGGGAACTCTCCTCAAAGGACGAAGTGGTGTATGCAAAGCTCAGCCCTGCTGGTGAAAATGAGGAAGTGTATGTGGTTAACATTTTAAATATTGAAGAACCGGGGGAAGTGACTGATTTTGGCCCCTATACAAACCTGAAAAACCTGACGGACATGTCGCCGATTGAGAAATCAGAATCAGCGGTGAATGTGACGGCAGAGGAAGAAGGCAAGTTTTATTATCAGGGTGATTTGAACGCAGCAGCCCTGCCATGGAATGTTTCCATTACCTATACATTGGATGGGCAGGAAACCGCACCGGAAGAATTGGCAGGAAAAAGCGGCCATGTGGAGATTGGGATACAAACCTCCAGAAATGAAAGTGCAGAAGCTTCCTTTTTCGAGAACTATCTGCTGCAGATTTCCTTCCCGCTGAATGGGGAGAAATTCAGCAATATCGAGGCTCCTGACGGGATGCTTGCCAATGCCGGAAAAAATAAGCAGGCCACATTTACTGTGATGCCTGAAAAAGAGGGGAATCTGACACTTGAAGCAGATGTGGCGGATTTTGAGCTCGAAGGCGTTGATATCACAGCCATTCCGTCTTCTCTCCCGATTGATGCACCTGACATCGATGATATGACAGGTGAGATGGATACACTGACAAAAGCGATCAAAGAGGTCAATGACGGAGTGGGGCAGCTGCAGAACGGCGCTTCGGAATTGCATAATGGCGCCGCTAAGCTCAGCGATGGCTCCAGGGAGTACCGTGATGGCATAGCGGCGCTCGATGGTTCCTCTTCCAAGCTGGTCAGCGGTTCCAAGAGCATTGAGCAGGCTTTGCAAAAGCTGAATAGCAGTCTGAGCGCTGGCTCTGGAGACATGGGCCTTGGCGATTTGAAAAAGATGCAGGATGGACTGTCCCAATCCGCAGCCGGCCTGCGGGAAGTGTCCAGGAATCTGGCAGAATTGCAGCAGGCCTTTAGCGCCTCTTACAATAGCTTGAATAAAGCAATGGAAGGCATTCCGAACGCTGAGATTTCCCAGGCACAAATCGAGCAGCTGAAGGTGAGCGGCGCCGATCCGGATGTGGTCGCGCAATTGCTTGAGACCTATACAGCTGCTCAAAATGCCAAAGGAATCTTTGCTGCTGGGCAAGGCAGCTTTGCCGCTGTCAGCGGGACTTTGCAACAGGTCAGTGGTTCTCTGACAGGAATGGCCAAGAATCTGGATTCAATGGCCGCGGGACTCTCGCAGGCTCTGAACAGCTCAGATGCTGCCGATGCAATGGCCCAGCTGCAGGCAGGCGTTAATGCCCTTGCCGCCAATTACGAATCCTTCCATTCAGGGTTGGTGGACTATACTGGCGGAGTGAGCAGGCTGGCCGGTTCTTATCAAGGACTGCATAACGGCATTGCAGGCATTGCTGACGGAACAGGGGAAATCGCAAGCGGGGCATCAGCACTTCATGGCGGGACTGCTGAACTGTATGAAGCAACCAGGGACCTGCCGGAACAAATGAAGGAAGAAGTTGAAGGCATGCTCGAAGAATATGACAAGAGTGACTTCATACCGGTATCCTTCGTCTCAGCGCAAAACGAAAAGGTCAACTCTGTTCAGTTTGTGCTAAAGACAGAAAGCATTAAACAGGAAGAAACAAAAGAGGTTGAAAAGCCTAAAGAAGAGCCGAAAGGGTTTTGGGCTCGTTTGAAGGCGTTGTTTTCATAGGAGTGAGCCAAGGGGACAGGTCCCTTGGCTCTTTTTGATATTGGGCCACGGGACCTGTCCCCATGGCTTCTATTTCTATACCGAAACATCTTGTAAGATATAGGCATATTAGCTTATTATAATGGTAAGTTAAAATATGGAAGGAGAAAAAATAAAATGAAAAAATCTTGTATTCTAGTCATTACATCTTTATTGTTCTTTAGTGTTTCTTTCTCTATAAACGCAGAAGCAAAAACAACGAGTGCTCCCAAAACCTATAAAAACTGCACAGAATTAAACAAAGATTATAAAGGTGGAGTAGCCCGTTCTTCTTCTGCGAAAAACAAGGGCGGAAAGACAAAATATAAACCATATGTATCCCAGGCTTTGTATAATGCAAATAAAACCAAGGACCGGGATGGCGACAATATAGCTTGTGAAAAATAAAAGCCAAGGGGACAGACCCCTTGGCTCTTTTTAATACTGGGCCACGGGACCTGTCCCCCTGGCTCCGCGGTTTAAATTGGAAGTCTGACCATTTATCCTTTAAAATTAAATAGATAAATGATACAGGCAAATTCATCGAAAGGTGAAGACGCAAAACTATAGGGGCTAAAGCCAAAAGGCTATGTCTGCCAGTTACCGATTCATCTTTATGGACGATAGGCTAATCGGTTTTGGTTGGTCTATTTTTTATGCTGAAGGATTGAGGAAAATGAAGAGGGACAGCAATGATGAACATACAATTTGCACTAGGTTTTGGATTAGGGGCACTAACTGTTTTATTGGTTGTGAATTATTTTTTCAGAAGATGGAAAAAGAAAGAAACTGAATCTTTTAAAAATCATGAAAGCTATATGCATGTGATCGAAAACACCAAGGATTTTCTTTATTATTGCCAAGTCTATCCGGAGCTGCAATTCAAATATCTTGGTCCTTCAGCTGAATGCTTTTTCGGCGAAGGTTCCAATGCGGATGCCTATCGGGACGCTGGTGTTGCCTTCAGGGATATTCATCCGGAGGATATGGATATTCTCCAAAAAAGGTCCATGGACAGGTAGATTTCAATAAAGCAATCGTCCAGCGCTGGAAAGATAAAGACGGCAACTATCGATGGTTTGAAGAGTATGCGACTCCCATATATGAAAATGGGGTGCTGGTTGCTCTTCAAGGGGTGGTGCGGAATATCGATGAGAGAAAAAAGCTGGAGGAGACATTGAAATATCGCATCGCCCATGATGCTTTGACAGACATATATAACCGTGAATTCTTCGAGCAAATGATGGAGAAATACAATGAACGTGAGGATATAGCTGCAGCCATCATTTTGTGTGATTTGGATGGTCTGAAATGTTTAAATGACAACCATGGACACAAAACAGGGGATTTTCTAATTAAAGAAACAGCACATCTGTTGGAACACTTTTTTACAGAAGGTGCTTATGTTTCCAGGATTGGCGGAGATGAATTTGCAGTCATCCTTTTAAAAAAGGAAAAAGAACAGGTGGAGCTCCTGGCCGAGAAGCTAGCTGAAGAGATTAGCAGATATAATGAAAGCAGCCGGGAAGTCAAAATTAACCTATCGATAGGCTTTGCATTCAGCGAGCATTCATTAGGTGTGATGGAAAGCTTATTTGTTGAAGCAGACAACCATATGTATCAGCATAAAAGAACGAAAAAAGGTGCCTGAATCTATCGCTGACAGATGGGAGAGAGAGGTGCCTTTCTTCGCAAAAATGGAGGATAACTATGCCTGCCCAAAAAAGAATCAGAGACTATGGAGTAAAAATAGGAACCCTTCAGACAGGTCCGCGCAATAGCATTACAGATGTGGAAGGCGTAACTGTGGGGCATACCACGCTGAGCGAAGCTGACAAACAAACCGGGGTTACGGCAATTGTGCCGCATCCCGGAAATCTTTTTAAAGAAAAGCTGATCGCCGCAACCCATGTGATCAACGGGTTTGGGAAGAGTATGGGGACGATTCAGATCAATGAGCTGGGTACGCTTGAAACTCCGATCATCCTGACCAATACGCTCGGCATCGGTACAGCGGCAGACGCTTTGATTCAGTATATGCTGGAGTCTAATCCGGAAATCGGCCGGACGACTGGAACGGTAAATCCGGTTGTGTGTGAATGCAATGATATGTTTTTGAATGATATCAGGGCTGGGTTTATAAAACGGGAGCACGTTTTCCGGGCGCTGCAGAATGCCTCGGCGGACGTGGAAGAAGGCACTGCTGGAGCAGGGACCGGCATGCTTTGTTATTCGCTTAAAGGCGGGATCGGGACCAGCTCGAGGCAGATGGAAATGGACCATGGGACTTATACAATGGGCGTTCTTGTGCTGACGAATTTCGGCGGTTTAAAGGATCTGCGGGTGAATGGAAAAGCCGTCGGGGAAGAGCTGAGTGAGGCTATCCGGGCTCAGGAGGAGAAGGATAAAGGGTCGGTCATCATCATTGTCGCAACTGACCTGCCTGTGTCGGAGAGGCAGCTGAACCGAATCATTAAAAGGACGGTAACAGGACTGTCGCGGACGGGGTCCATCATTGGGACAGGAAGCGGCGAGGTGGTCATCGGCTTTTCGACTGCTGTGAAAATTCCTCATGAAAAACCGGCAGATTGTTTAAGGATCTCTATGATACATGAAGAGGATATTGATCTGGCTTTCAGAGCGGCAGGCGAGGCAACGGAAGAGGCTGTCCTGAATTCGCTGGCAGCGGCAACACGGGTGGCGGGCCGGAATGGAAATGTGCGGCCGGCTTTGAGTGATCTGCTGCGGGAGCATGGTATTCGGCTGGTGTAAAAAAAGTCATGCCCCAAGTGCAGAGGGGCATGACTCCTATTCATGATCAATCAATTCTCCGTACTTTTTCATATTATCTTCACTCAAAACCCCAGCTTTATAAAAATAGTTTGCATAAACAAACAGCATCATTTCATTTTCTTCGGTGAACTCCAGTTTCTCCATGATGAGATTGATCGTCTCCGCATGCTCTTCGGGACTGGTATAAATCGTATTCCAGGCGCGGACCTGCTGTTCAGGAATGCCGCTGAAAATGGCAGCTTCCAGCTCTTCAGGCGGGACCGGCTCCTTTAAGTGTGCGTATGGGTCTTCATCAATGTCAGTGTAGATGAAGCCGATTGGATTATATGCCTCCAAAGGGTAGGTGTATTGCCCGCTTGAGGTTGTAACCACTGTGTTTTTCGGGTCAATTTCCAGCTTCCCACCGCTTAAAAGAAGGGGTTCTCCCAAACTGCTTATCTCGCTAAGAACATCCGGCGCAGCCAGCCAATAGCGGTGACCCTGCGCCAGCTGAGCGATATATTCCCCAAGCGGCATATCTTCTAATTTTCCTTCATCTTTTAATCTTGTATAAAGCACCGGCCTATAAAAAAACTGCACAGTCAAATCCTTCATATAAATGGTCCACTGGGCATCCGGACATTCAAACAGAACGCGAAAGGCAAAGCCCGCAGCCGTTTTCTGCAGCTCATAGTATATCAGCCATTGGCCGGTCTGCAGCTGTTCGGCTGCTTCTTCCTCGGTAATATTATGGAAAGTAAAGTGAATATAAGGCTTGGTGGAAAAACCGCTCTCTGTATTGATATAGAGATGAAGATTGCCATTCTCCCGCTCAATCCGCTCGATGATGGCATCATGGAGGCTTTCTGCAAACATCTCCTGGACAGCAGGTGATAAATGGGCAGCAGCCTGAGTTGTCTGCTCATGTGCTGCATCCAGAACTTGTTCAAACTCCCTGTCACTATTGCGCATCCATTGAAGATAATCCTCCCGGACCGATTTGGGCAGGGATGGCTGATTGAGCGTTCCATTCTCAACATAAGGAACAAAGCGGCTAGGGAGCACAGTAAGCAGTTCTGCTTTAATATCTTTCAATTCCTCTTCCCGGCGGGAATGGAGATCTTCTCCTTCCTCCTCGGCTTCTCTCAAGGCGCTTTCCCAGTCAGAGTCCGTCTCAGGAATGGGAAGGAGGTTATGCTTTAAGAATGCTTCTTTTGCTTGAGTTGTTAGATTCCACATTGTGACACCTCTTATCATTTGGTAAAAGTAGTATATTGTACATCTCCATTGAATCTAGTAAACAACCCCAAATTGCCGCGATGCGCAGCCATGGCAGGTATCCCTGTCAAACCGATGCTCCTTGGCAGCCTTTTCACCGCAAAACTGGCACTTTCGATAATGCCTTTTTCTGGTGTTAATAGTCTTAAGCAGCAGTTCAAGCAGCACGGCCTGCTGCTCTTCTTTGTTCAAAGTTCGAATGGCTTTCCAAGATAACGGATGTTTTGTATAAATGCCAGGCACCGGAGCCGGAATAGGTCCATTCCATTGTACAGCTTCATATCCAAAGTCCAGACCAGCATCGGTAAAACGGATATAGACTTCTGGTTCATCGGCAAATTCTTCAATCTTAAAATAAGCGGCATGATCACCAGTAAAACTGTTAAATGAGTATTGGTCATTAAGGCATTCAATCCAGGTGATGGCCTTCATTTTTAAAGATTTCATTGTGAGCATCCTTTTGGCTTTTTCTATTATTATAGCATTCTGGAAATTTATGTGATGCTGTGCACTCTTATCATCTCAGCACTGTAGGATATGTTAGAATGTGTAGATAACCCATTAGATTTAGTTGGCATAGCCCAATATTTAAGCGAGGGACGACTTATGAAAAACAAACAAAAAGCCGAAGCCTGGGCTGAGGCAAAAAAGCGCTGCCGGCTGAACGCAGCAGATATCCGCATGGCCAAGGAACTCGGGATGACGCCTAAAGGCCTGATCAAAAATATTCCTTCAAAAAGTCAGCAATGGAAGATGCCCGTCAAAGACTGGATCAGAGACCTCTACAGCGAGAAATTCGGCAGAGTGCTTGCTTCAGAAACTCCGCCTCAAAAAGCAGGAGGCAGCCAGAAAAAGAAAAAGCCTATTGAACTAGATGCAGATGAAGGTCCGCTATATTATGAGGATCTGCCATTTTAAAACAAGGAAGCCTGAACCCCTGATTGGGGTCAGGCTTCTTAAATGAAAACGGACCAAGGGGTCTGACCCCCTGGCCCATACTTAGCCAAGGGACCTGTCCCTCTGGCTCTGGCTCCCTGTGCCCCATGTGATATACAATAGAGGCAAAGGTCACGATTAAGGATGATACGAATGGAAGTTACGATGAAGAAGGTTATTGAGGCGAGTTATTTGACGGCTGATTCTGCGGCGCATTATCGGTCGATATTGCGGTATTTTTATCAGCAGCATGAACGGATGAGGGATTTTATTACGCCGGAGGAGGTTCTTGAGCATATGAGGACGATCCCGGCTTTTTCTGATTATCAGGAAGAGCAGCTCCATCAGCAGCTGGGACAGCTGGTGAAGTGGAATAATCTTGTGGCCCGGCAGGATATGACGAGCGCCAGGACGGTGGAGGAGTTCAAGAAGAAGCGGTTCAGGTACCAGTCGACGCCTTATACGATTGAGATTGAAAGGATGCTGATCGTATTAGAAAAGAATATCGGAGACATCTTCCAAGGGTCCCTTGAGCGTTCCCAGTTCGACAGGCTTTTGCAGGCATTGGCCGCGCTGCAGAAAGAGGTTGAAGTAAAGCTGCCTGATACGCCGGAAAATTATCTGAGATTGTGGGAAGATGTGATCCGGTATTTTCAGACGATCCGGACGAGCACGGCGGACTATATTGCTTATATCAACAGTGAACAGACAGATCAAAGGATGCAGACTGAGGCCTTCCTGGTGTATAAGAATCAGTTCACCGCTTATCTCAGGGACTTTATTGTTTCACTGCAAAAAACCTCTCTGCAGATCAGTGAGCGATTGGAAGAATTGCAGGCCGGGAGCCTGGAGCCATTTTTCAAAAAGCTTATTGAGCACCGCAGGTCGATCCCGCGCCTGGAAGAGATTGCAGTTTCTGATGAAGAATGGCTTTTGGAATATCAGGAGCATTGGAGCTCTGTCAGGCAGTGGTTCCTTGGGTCGCCTGTCCAGCAGAGCGAGTTTGAAATGCTGCAATGGCAGACGAATGAAATGATCCGCCGCATGACACGGTACGTCCAGCGCATCGGCGAGAGGCAGCAGAACTTCCGCAGCCGGAAAAATGATTATTTGCATCTGGCAAAATGGTTCTCTGACTGTGAAACGATGGATGAAGCCCATAAGCTGTCATCGGTTGTGTTCGGATCAATGACCATCAAGCATCTCCAGCTGGAAGAAACTACAACAGATAACATGCATGCCGATATCTGGGAGGAAGAGCCAGATGTCAGAACAATCAAGCCGAGGACGAACAAATACCGCGAAAAAACAAAGCCGGGCACAATCGAGTCCAATCAGGAAAAGAAAAGGCTGCAGAAAGAAAAGTATCTGGCAGAGAGAGAGCAAGAGCGGCAATTGATCGGTCAGTATATAGAAGAAGGCATGATCGAGCTGTCCCGTTTATCCAAGGTGGAGCCTTTCATACGCAAGGTGTTATTAGGGTGGATCGGCAAATCAATGGCAGCAAAAGAGGGAATCGTCAAGACGGACTACGGGCTGATTGTCAAAGTGAAAATCGATGCGGAGAATTCTATCATGCTTGAAGCAGAGGACGGCGTGATCAGGATGCCGAATGCCATTTTTGAATTTCTGGAAGAGGGGGGAAGGAAGCGTGAAGGCAGACCAGGCATTGGAGTTTGATGAAAAAGCTGTCCAGGGGATGGATCTTTTATTTAATACATACTGGATATTAAGATCTAAAAATCCGGAATGGTATCAGCTGATCAGAGAAAGGGAGAAGGTGCTTCGCCGGTATATCAGCGAAAAGTTCGGCCTCCGGCTCATTGTTCACCAGCATTTCATCAAACTGGAGAAGATTCCGGCTGAGCCTGAAAGATGGATGGGGATCACCCATTTTCAGGAGCCCATGGAATATGCGATTTTCTGCTGTGCTTTGTCCTTTCTGGAAGGCAAGTCGGTGGATGAGCAATTCCTGCTGTCCGAACTGTGCCAGGATATCAAAGAATCCTATCCCGGTGAGCTTGAGCTGGACTGGACACTTTTCACCCACCGGAAATCGCTTATCCGGGCAGTCCAGGCGTTGATGGAATTTGATCTGATCCGGACCATAGATGGCGACATCGGCCGCTTTGACCATAACGAAGATCAGGAAGTGTTATATGAAGCTACTGTATACAGCCGCTATTTTATGCGCACCTATCCTGAGGACTTTTTCGGCTATCATCACTGGACGGAGCTGCTGAAGGAAGACTGGAAGCTGAATCAGGAAGATGAACGGAGGAAAAGGGTGTACCGCAAGCTGTTTTTTTCACCAGGGCTTCACAGAGTGGATCAGCAGGATCCGGATTTTCTGTATATCCGGAATTTCAGGAACAGGCTCTCGGAGGATATTGAGAATCATAGCGAGTATAAGCTGCATGTTTTCAAAAATTCGGCCTTCCTGTCCATCGCAGAGCCGCGGCAGTATCACCAGCTCTACCCGGATTCAAAGGCGTCCAGTGATGTATTGCTGCAGTTTTCCCAATACCTGCATAACAATCTTGACTATTATGTGCCGAAGGAGAATGGGGAGATTGTGCTGACTGAAGGAGAGTTTGATGGAATCATCGATTCAATGAGAGCGCAATTTGAAAGCGGCTGGGCGAAATATTTCAGAGATAAAACAACCAGCAGCATCCGCTTAGATCTGGTACAAGCGATGAAAGAGTGGATGATGGCTGAGACGGATGACAGCTCTTTAATCCGGATTAAACCGCTGCTGGGTGTGGTGGCAGGCGCATTTCCGGAGGATTATGAAGGAGGGAAACCATGATGGGGCAGGCAAAATGGGAAATGAACCGGGCCGGGCTGCTGAATTTCTGGTATTACGATGAAGAAACCTTCCATTTCCGCGATGGAAAGCTTCTGCTCAGGGGAACGAACGGGTCAGGAAAATCGGTAACGATGCAAAGCTTTCTGCCGGTGCTCCTGGACGGGAAGAAATCGCCTGACCGCCTCGATCCATTTGGGTCCAAGGCAAGGAAGATGGAAGATTATTTATTAGGGGAAAAAGAGGTTTCAGGCCGTGACGAACGGACTGGCTATCTTTATATTGAATACAAAATGCAAGGTTCTGAGCAGTATGTGACAACAGGCATCGGCATGCAGGCCAAGCGCGGCAAAACCCTGAAGAGCTGGTATTTTATCATTAACGATAACAGGCGGATCGGGCATGATTTCCAGCTTGCCCATTCACATGGGGATGGGAAGGTGCCTTTTTCTGCAAAAGAATTGGAAAACCGCATCGGGCAGGGCGGCTATGTGGTCGGTTCACAGCGGGAGTATATGGAGCTTGTGAACAAGCATGTGTTTGGATTCCAGTCGGCAGAAGCTTATGAAGATCTGATCAAGCTCCTGATCCAGCTGAGGAGCCCGAAGCTTTCAAAGGACTTCAAGCCGACGGTCATCTATGAAATCCTCGAGGCGGCATTGCCGCCATTGACAGATGATGAGCTTCGCCATTTGTCTGATACGATTGAAAATATGGATCAGGCCAGCCAGCAGCTGGAGCAGCTGGAAAGAGAAGCCCAGTCGATCCAAAGGCTGGAGAATGTCTATCAGCTTTATAATAAGTACATTCTTGCCGAACGGGCCAGGCAATGGGAAACGGCAGATCAGCGCTATGAAAACGCGTCAGCTGAAGTTAAAAAGCTTGAAAGATATCTGGAAGAATCCCGCGTGCAGATACAAGAGATGGAAAGCTCGAAAATTTCCTTTGAAAACCAGAAAAATCTGATGGAGCAGGAAAGGAAGCTGCTGCAAAATCACGAGGTATGGAAGCTCGAAGAAACAAAATCGGAAAAGAAACAGGCCGCTGGAAACCTGCGGGAAGAAATCAGCCGGCTGGCAGAAAAGTATAAAAAGCTGAACGGGAAATATCATGAAGCCTGGCGTACTAAAGAAAAGCTTGAGCTCGAGCTTGCGGAGCAGCAGGGCCAGGAGCGTGAGCTGCTGGCCGAGCTGTCACTCGACGCAGAGGAAGCCGCCTTCCATCAGCATGAAGTCAATGTGAAGGATTACCAGAGATTCGAGTCAGCCGACTATGATTTTGCAGTCTGGAAAAAAGAAGCCAAAGAACATCGCACCCTGCTGGAGGGACTTGAAAAGCTGGCGATTGAAAAGGAAAGGCTTAAGCAGGAGCAAATGAAGCTGCAAAGGGATTCTTCTGATAAAAAAGCCCTGCTGGACGGCCACCAGAAGGATCTGGACCATCTGAATGCCTGGTTTGATTCACAGCAAAGGGAGCTCGAGCAGGATATTTTCCGATGGATGGAAGAACACCAGGAACTGCAGTATTCTTCTGAATCACGGCAGGAAATAGCGCGGGCCATTCATGGGCTGTACAGCGAAAACCGCTATGATCTGGTGCGCGATAAGCTTCTGGCCAGCATACAGGACTATGAGGCTGATGCAAAGGCGAACATAGAAAAAGTTAAAGGGCAAATAGAAGAAAAGAACGCAGTGATAGAAGAAACAAAAGACTTCCTTCATCAACTGAAGAACCAGAAGATGATCGACCCGGCAAGGGCGGAAGGCACGAAAGCCCACCGCGTGTCATTGCAGGAAAAAGGGGCGGCTTTTATTCCGTTTTATGCAGCTGTTGAGTTCAAGGAGCATGTGACTGACGAGCAGCGGGACCGGATCGAGTCGGCGCTGAAGGTGACTGGTCTGCTGGACAGCTTAATCACCAATGACTCTTTTACTCCGGAAGAGGATGCAGTTCTTCATGCAGAACCAAGGCTGCTCGGATACACGCTTGCAGACTATCTGATGCCTGATCTGGAAGACGGCAGCCCGATATCAAACACGCTTGTAGATGAGGTGCTCAGGAGCATCCCGCTGGAAAGAGAAGCAGGCGGCTATTCTCTGGATGTGGATGGCACCTACTCTGTCGGCTGCCTTGTGGGCCATGCTCCGAGAGAGGGTGCTTCAAAGTTTATCGGCAGAACTTCCAGGAAGCGCCACCAGAGGGAGCAGATCCAGGAATGGACAGAAAAACTCAATCAGCATATGGAAGAACTGAGTAGTTTGACAAATTTGCTTTACTTTTATCAGGAGAATCTTAAAAATGCTGTTACGTGGAAGCAGGAGCTGCCCCAGGACCATCTGCTCGCTGATCTGCATGACCAGGTTCTTCAGAAGAAGCAGGAAATCAATAAGGAGAAAGAGCTGCTTCAGCGGATTGATGATGAGTGGAAGAAAATCATCGAACAGCATGGCAGAGTCAAAGGAAATCTGCGGGAGCGGGGCATTCACCTGAACATCGACCTGCAGAAAGCTGTCATTGAGGAAGCGCTGAAATTTGCAAACAGCTATGAAGCCTATTTGAACAATCTTTCACAAACCGCACTGACACTGAGGCATATTATGGCCAACCTGGCATCCACAGCTGAAAAACTCACAGAATTAGAAGAAGATGTTGATAGTGTTAAAGGAGAGCAAAACGTCAAAGAGTCAAGGCAGAAGCAGCTGCAGCGCGAGATTGAGTCCATAGAAGAACAATTGAAGCTTGAAGGCATTGACCAGGTGCGGGAAAGAATCCAAACAGTGCAGCGGCTATTAAAGGAAGCAGAAGAACAGCTGAGGCAGCTGCTTGAACAGCTTCCGCAGAAAAGAGCGGATGAAGGCAGAGGCCTGGAGAAGCTGGAGGAAGCCAATCTGAGGCTTTCTTTCTGGCGGAATATGGCTGCTGCCTGCAAAACCCAGGCGGATGAAGAAATGAAAAGAGGCTTTGTCGGGGCAGAGCCGGATTATGCCTCCATCCTGAAGTTATATGGGGATCTGCTGGCCAAGCATGACCGTGCGAAACTCCTGGAACAGCTGACCAAGGCGTTTATCAACGAACAGATTCACTTGACGGAATACCGGATGTTTGATTATACAGAGAGCATGGATGAGCCTGACTGGTTCCGGGAAGGCCTGGACGATCATTTCCAGCCTTTCATCAATGAATGGCATCAGCTCAAAAGCAGGCGGCTCATCCAGCTTGATTATCATGGGCAGCGTGTCAGCCCGGATTATGTTGCCAAGGCACTGCAGGCCGAGCTGGCCGACCAAAGAAGCTGGCTTGACGAACAGGACCGCCAGCTGTACGAGGATATTATTGTCAATTCAGTAGGGCGGATCCTGCGCAACCGCATCCAAAGGGCGCAGCAGTGGGTGAAAGAAATGGATAAAATTATGTCCGAAAGGGATAATTCCTCGGGGTTGATTTTCTCGATTGCCTGGAAGCCGCTGACAGCAGAGTCCGAGAACGAAATCGATACAGGGGAATTGGTAAAGCTCCTGCAGCGGAACAGCAAATTTTTAAGCGAAGAAGATTTAAACAAAATCACAGGCCATTTCCAATCGCGGATCGAGAAGGCGAAGGAGCTGATCCAGCTGCGGAATGAAGGATCAACCTTGCATCAGGTGCTGAAGGAAGTGCTGGACTACCGCAAATGGTTTACATTTGTGTTATCTTTCAGGCGTGAAAATGAGCCGAAGCGCGAGCTGACGAATAATGCTTTCTTCAAATTCAGCGGCGGCGAAAAGGCCATGGCGATGTATATTCCGCTCTTCACAGCGGCATTCTCGCGCTACAAAGAAGCGGATGGTGCTGCACCTTATATCATTTCACTGGATGAAGCCTTTGCGGGGGTTGATGAAAACAACATCCGCGATATGTTCGAGGTCGTAGAGCAGCTGGGCTTCAACTATATTATGAACTCCCAGGCGCTGTGGGGAGATTATGATACCATTTCAAGCTTATCCATCGCCGAGCTGGTGCGGCCGAAGAATGCAGATTATGTGACCGTCATCCGGTATGAGTGGGACGGCAGGCAGAAATCATTGATGATTGATGATCCGATCATTTCTGAGGAGCTTGTGGGGCATGAAGGATAGATTGGAAGTATTTAAAGAAGAGCCCGGGTTCGTAAAATTGTTCAAGGGATTCAAAGAGAAATACCGTTCCCTGGGAAGGGTTGGGGGAACAGTCAGCCTGAAAGGTTTTTCCAGTGAAGAAATCCAGTCCATTGCCGGCTTTCTCGGACAGCCTTCAGAGGTGCTCCAAAAGAAAGGATCTGTCGGCCTGATTGCTTTTGAACGAGAGCTTAGAAATACGGGATTTACCGATATCACACTTAAAGAGCTGCTTGAAGCCGTGCTGGGTGAAATTATTCTTACAAAAGTGGAAGAAGCAGAGCAGGAGAGGCTTGAGGAACAGAGCTTTTTTAAAAGGCTGGTGGAAAAGAAGCCGGAAGCTTCCTGGTGGCTGGAGAAGCTCATGACAAGAGCCTCTGACACCAGGTGGATGTGGGCTCTCTATCAGAAGGATAAACAAGAGCTGCATCATATGATTCTAACTGTTTGCGAAGCTTTCAAAGCTGTTCCAGGTGAAGGGGAATATGAGCTTCTCCCCTTCTTTTCCCAAAGGACAACCGGCAATCCCCATTATTTTGATAATCAGGGGGCGGCAGGCAAGCTTCTCGTTCACTGCATGTATGCGGACCAAGTCAAAGAGAACCCGGATGCAAGAATGCCGAGAAATGGAGAAGAGCTGAATGAACTCTTAGGCAGCTATGGCATTCTCCGTGATGATTTATGGAATTTTGCCACTTGCCAGGGGCTGCTTGCTTTTCAAAACGGAGTGGTGCACCAGGTATGGCGTGCAGCCGCCGATACACAGACAGTGATGAATGTGCCCATGAAGGAACTTTCAAAGCTGGATGGGATGCGGCCTGCCATTGGCAATCAGGTATGGATAGTAGAAAATTCAGGCGTCTGCTCTGCCCTTATGGATGCCATGCCGCAAGCCCCGATTATCTGTACACACGGACAGTTCAGGGCAGCGGGCTGGAAACTGCTCGATTTCCTGGCCGAACAAGGGTGCACCCTCTACTATTCCGGCGACCTGGATCCGGAAGGCATCCTGATTGCCGACCGGATGAAAAAGAGATACAAAGACCAGGCGGTGCTGTGGAGAATGGATGCAGAGTCCTATGAAAAAAGCCTGTCAGAAGAAGATATAACGGACAGGATGGCCAAGCTGGATAAAGTGGATGCGGTAAACTGGTCCGGGCTTATAGAGCTGATGCGCAACAGGAAGAGAGCCGGGTACCAGGAAGCACTGGCAGAAGAATTGATAGGGGATATTAAGAAGAGGTTTCTATTATGAGCCGGGGGGACAGACCCTCTGGCCCAAAACGGAGCAAAAGCCGGGGGGACAGACCCCCTGGCCCACAAACCGAGCCAAGGGACCTGACCCCCCGGCCCACCTGTTTATCCTCTCAAACTCTCGGCAATAATGCATAATGAAGAGAATAATCTGCCCTGCAGCCAATATCCCAGTTGAAACTATCCCGCTCTTCGATTAATATATATGGTGTTGAACTAAACAAACGAAATCGATGATGAGGAAGAGTAGCCTGTGCTGTAATCTAAAGCGAGTCAGGGATGGTGTGAGCCTGATGAGGATGCATGAGTGAAGAACACCTCTGAGTTCTAACCGAAAAGGCTCACTGAGTAGGCTTAGACGTGTCCGGGACGTTATCTGCCGGAATGATTTAAGCTGGCCGCATTTTGCGGCAATGTGGGTGGTACCGCGGAAGCAAAGCCTTTCGTCCCTTTTAGGGGGACGTAGGCTTTTTTTTATGAACATTATTTTTACTAGGAGGATCAATCATGATTAAAGCAACTGTTAAAGAGCTGTACAGAGATCCTGAAGCCCATTTGAATGCTAAAGTGCGTATTACCGGCTGGGTCCGTACTTCCCGCGATTCAAAGACGTTCGGCTTCCTTGAAGTCAATGACGGCACTTTCCTTAAGAATGTCCAGGTAGTATATGGAGATGACCTTCCGAATTTCAAGGACATCACAAAAGCGGCCATCAGCTCTACTGTTTCTATAGAAGGTTCTATCGTTCTGACGCCTGACATGAAGCAGCCTTTCGAAATGAAGGCCGAGCAGATTACCATTGAGGGGAAATCAAACTCAGACTATCCGCTTCAAAAGAAGAAGCACTCTTTTGAATATCTGAGGACGATTGCCCATCTGCGTCCGCGTACGAATACGTATTCAGCTGTTTTCCGGATCAGGTCTCTGGCTTCTTATGCCATCCATAACTTCTTCCAGGAAAAAGGCTTCATTTATGCTCAAACTCCAGTCATTACAGGCAGTGACACAGAGGGTGCCGGCGAGATGTTCCGTGTGACAACGATGGACATGAATAACGTCCCTAAAACGGATGAAGGTGACGTCGATTTCAGCAAGGATTTCTTCAATGGAGAAGCCAATCTGACCGTCAGCGGGCAGCTATCAGCAGAAGCCCTTGCCCTTGCATTCCAGAAGGTGTATACGTTCGGGCCGACTTTCCGTGCAGAAAACTCCAACACAACCCGCCATGCGGCTGAGTTCTGGATGGTTGAGCCGGAAGTGGCATTCGCAGAGCTTCCTGATATCCTTGATCTGGCAGAAGCGATGATTAAGCATGTCATTCAGTATGTGCTGAACGAAGCTCCTGAGGAAATTACATTCTTCAACAGCTTTATCGATAAGACTCTTATCGAAAGGCTGAACACAGCGCTGAATACTGAATATGCACGCGTGACTTACACGGATGCAATCGAGCAGCTGAAAGAGTCAGGCGAGAAGTTCGAATATCAGCCAGAATGGGGTGCAGACCTGCAGACAGAGCATGAGCGCTATCTTAGTGAAGTCATCTATAAGCGTCCTGTCTTTGTCACAGACTATCCAAAAGATATCAAGGCTTTCTATATGAGAGCGAATGATGATGGCAAAACCGTTGCCGCTGCAGACCTTCTTGTTCCTGAAATCGGCGAGCTGATCGGCGGAAGCCAGCGTGAGGAGAGGGAAGAGCTCCTTAAAGAAAGAATCACTGAGATGGGCATGGACCTGAAGGATTACTGGTGGTACCTTGAGCTCCGCAAATATGGCGAAACCAAGCACTCCGGCTACGGAATCGGCTTTGAGCGCCTGATCATGTATCTAACAGGCATGAAGAACATCCGTGACGTGATTCCATTCCCTCGTACTCCGGGGAATGCTGAATTCTAAGAAATTGAACCTTACAGCTAATATAGTTCAGTCCCAAAAGCTTGTCTGTTATAGTTTTAGCAGACAAGCTTTTTTATCGGCAAAATAGCTGCCCCGCGGCTTATCATGTGTTACAGCTGTTATTATCTAAATATTCTGCAATAACTCATTATGTTGGTATGAAAGGAACAGTGTGGATTGCGCAGAATGAAAAAAGAAAAGATTCTTCAGCATTTTTGCCATAAAGGAAGAGCAGCCTTTGCATGCTCAACACAACAAAAGAGATTTAAAGGAGGACTGAAATGATCAATGTAGGCATTATCGGAACAGGCTGGTTCAGTGAAGTTCATGCAAAGATTTTGATGGAAATGGAAGAGGTAAACCTGGCGGCAGTTTGCGGGACCAGTCTTTCAAAAGCTATAGACTTTGGAGAGAAGTTCGGCGGGATTAAAGGGTATGGGAATGTTGAGGAAATGCTTGAAGGGGAGCGTCTGGATGCCGTTTATCTTTGCGTGCCTCCATTCGCACATGGCGCAATTGAGCTGCAGCTGATAAAAAGGGGAATTCCTTTCTTCGTTGAAAAACCTGTCGGGACAAGCATGGAAACTCCTGAGATCATCCTCTCCGCGCTGAAGGAAAAGCCGGTCATCACTTCTGTCGGCTATCATTTCCGCTACCGTGAAACAGCGGCAAGATTGAAGCATGAGCTGGAGGGGGCGGTCCTTGGGATGGTGACCGGCCAATGGATGGGTTCTATGCCGCCTGTCCCGTGGTGGCGCGACCTTGCCCGATCAGGAGGGCAGCTGGTTGAACAGACCACTCATATCATTGATATTCTCAGATATACGGCTGGAGAGGTTGAAGAAGTAACAGCTGTTTTTGGAAGCAGGGTATTAGAGCAAATCCATAAAGGTGTGACAGTTCCCGATGTTGGTACAGTGACCCTCAAAATGAAGAGTGGACCATTGGCAGTCATTTCAAACACATGCATTCTGCCTGAGGGAGATTCTAAGATAGGCATTGATTTTTATCATAGCAATGGGATTCTCCAGCTTGATCAGGAAGGACTGACAAAAAGGGAGAATGGGATAGTAACAGAGTGGAAGGATCAGGACAGTCCGTATGTATTAGAAGCACGCGCTTTTATTCATGCGATCAGGACGGGCGACGTTTCAGGGATTAAATCGGACTATTTTGATGCCTGCCGTACCCAGGAGGTTGCCGCAGCTGCTGTGGAATCAGCCCGGATTGGCAGCTCAGTAAGAATAACAGACGATTTTTAAATTATATGTAAAAAAACGGAATAAATGTATTTTGAACTTGATGCCGGTTCCGAGATTTACAGAAACTTAGGGGGCTTGTAACATCCTTCTGGGCGTTCCATCTCCTTAAAAAAGATTTTTACAAGAACATTACACCAACTTAACAGTAAAGTAGTACATTTGGAGTATCGACTTTATGTTTAGGAAGGTATTTTTGATGACAACTATGCTGTTTGAATCTACAGAAGATCAAAACTTCCATATTTTCAATTTCTCCCATGTGTTTCAGCCTATTTATTATTTGGCGGATCATTGTATTGCTGGATATGAAGGACTGATCAGGAGCTTTGAGATTCAGAATCCCGAAATGCTGTTTGCAATGGCCAAACAGAATGGAAAGCTGTATGATCTTGATATTTTTTCGATTGTCCGAACCATCAGCACTTTTGAATATAAGGCTACAGCTGCTGCATCTTCCCAATTATCTGTGAATATTTTCCCATCCACGCTGCTGGAGCCGGCTTTTTTATGGAAAATTGATGATATAATGAAGAATACATCATTAAAGCCGGAGCAGATTACGTTTGAACTGAATGAAGCTGAATCAGTTGTTTCTTTAAACAGGCTGAAAGAAGTTGTGCAACACTTGAAGTCACTAGGCTTCAGGATTGCACTTGATGATCTTGGAAAAGGGCAATCGTCCTTGCGGATCGCTTTGGAGCTCG
This sequence comes from Bacillus infantis, assembly GCF_008180445.1. GTDB lineage: Bacteria > Bacillota > Bacilli > Bacillales > Cytobacillaceae > Bacillus_AB > Bacillus_AB infantis_B. Next base: position 245,562 of record NZ_VTER01000005.1, on the reverse strand, counting down.
AACCGGATATCATCAAGCTTGACCGGTATTTTTGTGAAAATCTGGCTGAGTCTTTGAAAAAGCAAAAGTTCCTTGATTGGATTGCTTCGTATTTTATCAGCGAAGGTGTGGCTGTCACACTCGAAGGAATTGAAACTGCGGAGCAATTATTGATTGCCAGGCAGGCCGGCATCCAATTGGGACAAGGATATTATCTTGGAAGGCCCAGCACTCATCTATAACTATGTACTGAAATGAAGGTGTCGTTATGCAGGTGACGATTGGAGACCTCGCCGAGAAAGTGATGTTTGTAGCTCCCTCGGCAAAATGCGAATATGTTTATTCCATTTTTAAGGAAACACCGGAGATTGAAGGGGTGGTTGTCTGCCTGGACAGCCGGCCGGTAGGGCTGGTCTCGAAGACGAAATTCTATCAGAAATTATCCACTCAGTACGGGTTTGATCTGTTCATGAAGCGGAAAGTCGAGCTGGTCATGATTGCGGATCCTCTTGTGATCGACCATTCGGTGCCCATTACGGAAGCCAGCGCCCTGGCCATGGACCGGACACAGGAGCAGCTGTATGATTATGTAATCGTAACAAAAGAAGACCTGCTGATCGGCACTGTCAGCATCCGGAATCTGCTGATGAAGCTGGCGGAAGAACAGATCAGCATTGCACGGTATTCAAATCCCCTCACAGGCCTGCCAGGCAATTTCGAAATCAAAAATGCACTCAAGAAGGCGCTTGCCTCTGAAAAATATACTGTGCTTTATATTGACATCAACTCATTCAAAACCTTCAATGATACATTTGGATTCAAGATCGGCGATGAAGTCATCCAGGAAACAGCAGCGATTCTGAAAGATGAGCTGGATGCAGGGCACATGAGCAGCCAATCCTTTATCGGACATATCGGAGGGGATGATTTTATAACGGTTTTCCCCCATCATGACTATCAAGACATCTGCGAGGCTATCCTCGGAAAATTTGATGATTATGCCCGTTCATTTTACTCGGAAGAAGAGCTTAAGGAAGGGTGCATCCAGGCAGTAAACCGGATGGGAATCCCCGAAAGCATTCCGCTGCTCGGCTTATCCATCGCAGTCGTGCAAAATACAATAATAAACTTCCATACAATTGAAGAACTAAGCATAGAAGCTGCACGCCTTAAAAAGCGGTGCAAGTCCTACCGCAGGAGTGTTTACCTTACCATGGAAGAAAAGGGCAGCTGCCAGGTCTGATGGGAAATAGATTGTGGAAAGTTACCATTCATTAAAAGTCTTGAATGTAAACGGATGCATCAATGTGCATATATCCCCCCGATGGCTCCCCCAAGACTCAGCGTCCAAATGACTGTCTGCAAAACTGGAGGACCAAAGCCTACTTTCATTTTATAAAAAATCCTATGAACATAAAAAAGGTGCCTGATCCCCAAACGGAGGGAGGGCTCCTTTTTCTATATTTGCATAATAATTTCCATAACAATCGCGTTTTTAATATTAATATCCAAGTGAGTTTATCTTTTGCAAAAAAGCAACAAATGCAAGAGACAGGCTGTAAATATGATACACTGTAAAAATGAAAATAGAGTAAAGGCAGGAAATATTATGACTGAAAAGAGAAAGCATAAGTCGAACAAACTGAAATTTGCTATGAGGGTGCTGCTCGTCATCCTCGGGGGCTTCATTGCTGCCTATGGCCTGGAAACCGTTCTAATCCCGAATGATGTATCAGACGGAGGCGTCACGGGCCTCAGCATCGTCGGGGCACAGTTAAGTCATTTTCCATTAGGGATTTTGATCGCGGTCCTGAATATCCCGTTTATCTGGCTGGGATATAAGCAGATCGGAAAAACCTTTGCCATCCTTTCCATCATCGGAATTGCTTCCCTGGCTATAGGGACAAGCATGATGCATCATACCCCGGCAATCATTGAAGGCGATACCTTGCTGGTCACAGTGGTCGGGGGGATCATTCTCGGGTTTGGCATGGGGCTTGCGCTGCGGAATGGCGGTGCTTTGGACGGAATCGATATGCTTGCCGTGCTGCTGTCCCGGAAATTGCCGTTTGGGACGAGCGATATCATCCTCTTCTTGAACATCTTTGTATTTATCTTCGTTTCAACCGTGTTTGGGCTGCAGGGGGCCATCCTGTCAGCGATTGCTTACTTTATCGCCTCTAAGGTCATTCATATTGTTGAAGTGGGACTGAGCGGTTCCAAAACTTTTCAGATTATCACCACCCAGCCTGCATTGATGGTAGAGACTATACGCGACCGCTTAGGCCGCAGTGCGACTTATAAAGAAGTCTACGGAGGATTCTCCCATGAAAAATTCAGGGAAATCACCTGTGTCATCAACCGCATGGAAGAAACCAAGCTGAAAGAAATCATCAATGAAATTGACCCCGATTGCTTTGTTACTGTTTATGATGTTTCGGAAGTAAAGGGCGGGAATTTCAGAAAAAAGGATATCCACTAATAGAAAAGATTCCTGCTCCAAAAAACTTTGGGGCAGGCTTTTTTTGTAGAAGGTATTCCTAAAGATAGCTCGAAGTTAGTATGAGAAATTATAATTGGAAATCGGGAGGTAATCATGGGAAGACTAATTCATTTCGAAATCCATGTGGATGACATGGAGCGTGCGAAAAAGTTTTATGGAGATGTGTTTGGCTGGTCGTTTCAGGACTGGAGCGAATATGCCGGGATGCCATACTTCGGCGCAGTGACGGGCGATGACAGTGAAATGGGCATCAATGGTGCATTGATCAAACGCCAAGGCCCGCCGCCTGAACCCGGTCAGCCAGTGAACGGCTATTCCTGTACTTTGGGTGTAAAAGATTACGACATCACGGAAGCGAAAATCCTGGAATATGGCGGAAAGGTCGCACTGCCGAAATATGCTCTGCCGGGGATGGCGTGGCAGGGATATTATGTGGATACAGAAGGCAATATCTTTGGGATCCATCAGCCTGATGAGGGTGCGAAATAGCGGCAAGTGCTGAAATTTCTGCGAAAATCCAGGAAGAATTTTTATATCCTATTGCTTATCATCCTGATAGCCTGGTTTAGCTTGTATGACTTTCTAACAGAAAAGGAAGTCCACCTCCTTTCTAATTGTATCCAGGCTGCAGTATATATTGCCGTATATGCTTTCCTGGATTGGGGCTTTTTCGGAAAAGAACGAAAAAAAGAATAAAGAAGCAATGGGCATTTCCTTTTGATGGGGAAATGCTTTTTTTGTACTAATAAAAAGGAACTTTTTTCCTTATAAACCGTATAAGTGATTAAGTAATTTGTCGGCAAAGGGGGGGCAAGGATGTTTTATAGTGATATACAAATGGTGCTGACCGCTTTATTTTTCTGGTGGCTTGTGCTGCTTCTGTTTCAGCGATTGGCCAATCGCTATCCTGAAAGGAATACGTGGAAAAAAGATATTTTGACTTCTTTTTATCAAAGCGTTTTGATTCTGATCCTGCTGCCGGTGCTGAAATTTATATTGAACCAGTTTGGTTACTAATCATGCGGCTAAGTAAGGAGTGAAGCGATGCGAGTCAAGAATATCCTTATTGCTGCATCTATTTTTCTGAACATAGGATTAGGGTTGGTTGTTTATAAAGAGTTGAGCAAACCAGATGCTGGTGAAGTTGGTCTGATGTTCAAGGAAGCGGTTAGGACAGAAAATGATCAGCAGGCCAGAACCCTCATGGCCGAGGGAAGAAAAGCTGAAATCTCTGATGAGCTGCTGCAGCAAATTAAGGTTCGGATGGGTGCAGGTACAAGCTTCAATACCTATGAGCTGTTAAAGTTTGAAAACGGCGAAATGGTGCTGCTTCATTTAACGCCTGATGATCGGTATGAAATACAGGATGTGATGATTGTGCCGGAGGAGATGAGAGGGGTGTTTGATGGAGATGGACATTAAAAATAGGAAGTGGAAGGCGGGCAGAAGGATAAAGACTGCCTCTGCTGCCATTTTGCTAATGGGGCTTCTTATCGGCTGTACCAAGACTGACAATGATGCCGAGGTCACCAAAAGAGCTGAGCCCGCAAAAGATGAATTGACAAATTTTAAAACAGAAGATGGGAAAATCGATATTGTTATGCAAAATAAAGGGAAGTTTTCTGAGGATACGCTAAAGCAGATCAAAGAAGAAATCCTCGGCTTTTATGGGGCACTGCAAAAAGAAAAGATTCCTCTTTCTCCACCCTCCAGGATTTATCTTCATCTGCATAATGAGCAAAAAGTCAGCTCCCATAACGGCGGCACCATCAATCTTTATTATATTTCAGAAGGAAATGATCCTCTCATTCATGAAATGACACATGCACTTTTTAATGATGGAAAAGGACAAGTTACACAAGAAGGCCTGGCAATTTATATGCAGGATATCTATTCGGAAAGAAGTGTGAATCCAAATTATCAGGAAGATACACATGAAATCATGAAGCATTTAATCTCTAAAAAGATCATGCTGCCTCTAGAAACCCTGCTGCAGGAAGACAAATTCTTCTCCTATACAAATTTGGATAAAGACTCATCTTCCCTCAGATGGCTGGCTTACATAGAATCTGCTTCGTTTACAAGGTATCTTATAAATGCATATGGACTGGAAAAATTCTTAGAAATTCATGGTGAACCAGACCTTGCAGCAACACTCCAGGCCGTCTATGGAAAATCACTGAAGCAGTTAGAAGGAGAATGGATGCAATTTTTGCTGAGTGGTTCTGAACCAAATGAAGAAGCGGTGAGAAGCTATGAGTCTGGCATTCAAGGAATTATGAAGCATCTGGAAGAGAATAAAGAGCATTTGTTGGGCGGGTAAGCAGTGGAACCGGCTTCGGATACGAGTTCTGGCTTCAGGCCAGTTGGCAGAAAAACAGCGGGAGTGATGAAAAAAGCTGTGGAATGAATAAAATAGTGAGCAGATTAAACGAAAAAAGCCGTGAAATGAGCAGATGTGTTTTTTCAGTTCGAAACAGTATGCCACAGCCGGCTGGATTATTGAAACAAGCTGAGAGACAAATATCACCTGCAAAAAGGCGATATTTATACTCTCAGCTCAAATTTATTAATGAGCAGTCATTTCATGCACTATTTCGTCTCCGCTTAAGTCAGAGAAATAATAGGTTGGCCAGTGCTCCAGTTCTTTCAGAAGTTCTGCATGTTCTTCATCCCCGAAATAAATGTGGTAATGATGGGCTTTTGTCGGGTAGATGCTGTGATCGCTGAATTGGACATGCTTTGGCAGCCCGTCTGCTTCTTCTCCTGCCAGATCAAATAGAAAACGGACGCCCCGGTTTCCAGCTTCATAGTTCAGGATTTCGTAGCCGTGATATTCATATTCTCCTGTTTTTGCTTCACCATTTCTGTAAAATGTCATCTCGTTATCCTTGATAACAATTCGTTCAACGTCTGTCTCATAACCGGTTTTATAATAAGCTTTGTACTCCTCAGCGGATTTATCCTTTTTTGTTTCAGCTTTGTGTTCAAAAACCTCATCCAGCGTTCCGTCCAGCAGATAAGGATAAACAGACTGCCAGTCTCCTTCCCAGTCAGATAAAGGACGGTCTTCGATTTGGTCATCTTCAAATATTCCTGAATAGATTTGCTGTTCTTCTTCTGAGCCGTGGCTGTGGTCATGCTCGTGCTCATGTTCTTCCCCATCTTCATGTTCATGATCATGATCATGGCTTTCTTCGGCACTTTCAGTGGATTCTTCGGTATTTTCAGCAGATTCCTCGGGTGCTGCCTCTTTAGCAGGTGCATCGCTCTTTTCCTGACAGCCTGCAAGGATGATGCCTAATATGAAAAGGAAAAAAATAGAACTGGTAAGCTTTTTGTTCATGAATCATATCGCTCCGATCATTATGTATTGTATAAATCGTAATTGTTACTATTTATACTTTACTGAATATACTATGCTCATAAAAAAGTGTCAATGTAAAACGGAATAATTTTGATTTATAATCCAAAAAACTATTAAAAAAAATAATACACAGACAACATCTTGTGTTATAAAATGGAATTATTGTACACATTGAGAGGATAATTTTAAAAAGAATTTATTAATCTTTGTTTAAATGGTTATAAACTGTCTTATCAGGGAAATCTACAGGAAATGTATTGTTGCTGAAAGGAGTGTTTTTATGGAGGGCATATGGCTTGAATATGCATGGGCATTACTGATATTGATTGGATTGGAGGGCCTGCTTTCTGCGGACAATGCGCTTGTGCTGGCTGTCATCGCGAAGCATCTGCCTGAGGAAGAGAAGAAAAGAGCTATCAACTACGGAATCATTATGGCATTTGCCTTTCGTTTTATCGCGCTTTTTGCCATTTCATTCATTGCCAACGTATGGCAGATACAGGCAATCGGGGCGGCTTACCTGCTTTACCTGGGATTGAAGCATGTGATTAAAGCGAAGTTTGGGAAAGACAACGAACATAACCGCGAGGATCTGAAAGAAGAGTCCCGCGGCAAGGGATTTTGGCCGACGGTAGGGAAAATTGCATTAGCCGATTTGGCATTTGCAATTGACTCGATCCTTGCAGCAGTCGCGCTTGCGCTGGGACTGCCTGATTCACCGCTCGATGATTTCGGCGGCATGGACGGCGGACAATTCATTGTCGTAGTTCTTGGAGGAATCGCTGGATTGGTCTTAATCAAGTTTGCCGCAACCTGGTTTGTGCAGCTGCTTGCGAAACGCCCGGCACTTGAAACAACCGCCTATGCCATTGTAGCGTGGGTCGGAGTCAAGCTTGCTGTCATCACACTTGCACATGAAGATATCGGCGTACTCGATCACCACTTTCCGCACAGCACAGGCTGGACACTGGTCTTCTACGGGATACTGATCGCAATAGCCCTCCTTGGATGGTTTGCACCGCAGAAGAAAACGAACACCGAAACATTATAAAGAGCCAAGGGGACAGGTCCCCTGGCTCTTTTTGTGTTTGGGCCATGGGGTCTGTCCCTGTGGCTCTTTTTGCAGGCTGGGCCACGGGGTCTGTCCCCCTGGCTCTTTTTTCAAGAAGGATTGGCGCCATGTTTTGTGGAACTTATGGTGGAAGTCATTATAAGAAGGAGTTCAAAAAATGAATGACCGCCACGAAAATCTTTTCACCCAGCTGCAAGCTTACAGGGAAGATATTCTGCTTGTGCTAGAAGGAATAACCGCCGGTCAGGCAGAGATTGTTCCCGATAAATTCCGCAATAACATCAGATGGAATATGGGGCATATTTATCTGGACCAATATTTATGGATCGAAGCGCTGACGAAGGAAAAATCACCAGTGCCGGAAGCATTCCGCACCTGGTTTGGCTATGGCTCAACACCTGCTGATTTTACTGATGAAACACCATCATTTGATGAACTTAAGGACCTGCTGAGACAGCAGCCAACAAGCCTGAGGAAAGCCTATGGCCACCGCCTTGAAGAAGAATATCCGCCAACAGAAATGGGAATGCGGACAATCGAACAAGTGCTGATCAGGACGATTTTCCATGAAGGCATGCATCTGCAGGCTATTATGGATATTCGGAAGTGGCTTTGAGCCAAGGGGACAGGTCCCTTGGCTCTTTTTTTTGTGGATGGCCACGGGACCTGACCCCCTGGCTCTTAAATTGTCATCTTTTTCTAAATAATTGTTGTATTTATTTTCCTGATAACTTAGAATAAACAAGAATGATAATCATTATCATTAATAATGATTATCATTCTTGTTTATTTGTAAGATGGAGGTGAAAACATAAGCAATATGAGTACAGACAGAATTTGGAGGCAGAATTTCTACATTCCCATTATCTTTCTATTGCTGTGCGCCATCATACTGTCAGCAGTATATTCTGTGTCAGTTGGCCAGGTTAGTATTCCTTTCAGCCAATCGATGGACATAGTATTGCATGCGCTGAGCAATGGGAAACTGGGATCACTGGCTAATATTGACAGCGAGTCTTATTTAAATATTATTTTGCAGGTCAGGATGCCACGGGTTATATTTGCGCTTCTTATCGGGATAGGGCTATCACTGTGCGGGGCAGTCATGCAGGCAGTTGTTCAAAATCCGCTGGCTGACCCTTACATCCTGGGCATTTCATCCGGGGCTTCTCTTGGCGCAACATTTGCCATACTGATTGGATTCGGGAGCGGTACATTTTTATCTCAATTTGGGGTGGCATTCAGCGCTTTTGCCGGGGCGATGGTCACGACTGTTGGCGTCTTGGTTTTATCCAGCATAGGCGGTAAGGCAACTGCAGTGAAACTCGTACTTTCAGGGGTGGTGATTGGGGCTTTATGCGGTTCATTTTCCAGTCTCATCATCTACTTTGCCAATGATGCTGAAGGAATCAAGGCCGTTACCTTTTGGTCCATGGGAAGTCTGGCTTCAGCAAGCTGGACGAAGATACCTATTATGGCAGCAGTCATTCTTGCCGGATGCAGTTTGTTCCTTTTTCAGCATCGGGTCTTGAATACTATGCTGCTGGGTGATGAAGCTGCCATTACCCTGGGCATTAACTTAAGCGGATACCGGAAGCTGTACATGATTGCCACCGCACTCATCACAGGAACATTGGTTGCATATGCAGGGATGATTGGGTTTGTGGGACTTATTATCCCCCATATCTGCCGCGGGATATTTGGCGCTGACCATAAGCGGCTAATGCTGGGGACATTCCTTGTGGGGGGACTATTCCTAATATGGGCTGATATCCTTTCTAGAATACTGATACATAACACAGAGCTGCCTATCGGGATCATTACATCCGTCATCGGTTCCCCCCTTTTCATTTATATGATTGTCAAAAAAGGCTACAACTTTGGAGGGTAGTATATGGAATTGGCTGTGAAGGAAATGTCTGCAAGAATCGGCAAGAAAGAAGTCGTCAAGAATATCTCTATTCAAGTCAAAAAGAAGCAGTTTGTAGGCCTTATCGGCCCAAATGGATGCGGCAAGTCAACGCTGCTGAAAAGCATTTATAAAAGCCTCATTCCTCACACAGGTTCCATCATGCTCGATGATTTGAATGTATTAAAAACACCCCAGAAAAAGATTTCCCAGCAGATGGGTGTGGTGAGCCAGTTCAATGAAATGAACTTTGACCTGACTGTGCTGCAAATGGTCATGCTGGGGAGAACCCCTCATAAAAAAATGCTGGAATCAGATAAGCAGCCGGATTATGAAATTGTTGAAGAGGCTCTAAGGCGTACGAATTTAACAGACTACAAATATCGCAGCTATTTATCTTTATCAGGCGGCGAAAAGCAGCGGGTCATACTTGCTAGAACAATTGCACAGCAGCCAAGATTCATGATTCTGGACGAACCTACGAATCATCTGGATATCCGGTACCAGATTGAAATTCTGAACTGTGTAAAGGAACTGAATATCGGGGTGCTGGCCGCACTGCATGATCTGGAGATGGCAGCCCATTATTGTGATTATCTGTATGCCATCAAAGATGGTGAAGTATATGCGCATGGCACCCCGGCAGAGGTGCTGACACCAGAAACGATTGAAGCGCTCTATCAAATAAAATGCCAAACCTATATCAATCCGATTACAAACGGACTGGGTTTTGCATACGGAATATGAGGAGGAAACTAAAGATGAAAAAGAGATTGCTGCTTGGATTGGGATTAGCGGCCATGGTAACGCTGACAGCCTGCGGGGGAACGGCTAAAACCAGCTCTGCAGAGGAACCGCAAAAAGAAAAGCACTATCCGCTCACTGTGCAAAATGTTACGAAGTCAGAGGGAGGGGCCGTCTGGGAAAAGAAGGATCAAGTATTTGATAAGGCGCCTGAACGGGTCATGGCAAATACGAGGCCTGCAGCTGAGCTTCTCCTGCATCTGGGCTTAAAGGACAAAATTGCTGCTGTCGGTGCGAGTTTTGGCGCGCCGGATAAAGAGGTAGAAGCAGAGTATGCTGAATTGAATATATTGAGCGACACGTATGTTGGCAAAGAGGTTACTTTAGGGACCGATCCTGACTTGGTCTATGGCCGGGGCGGTTTGTTTGATAATGCTGACTGGGGTGTCGGGACTGTTGATTCGCTTAACGAGATGGGCATCGAAACATATGTGCTTGAATCGTCAGTTACCGGGGCAACCTATGATTCAATTTATAAAGATATTGAAAACTTAGGCGACATCTTCAATGTCCAGGAGAAAGCTGAGAGTTTTATAGAAAAGCTGAAGGAGAAAGAAGATAAGATTGCATCCAGCCTGGCTGAAATTAAAGAAGAAAAAACCTTTGCCTATCTGCATACAACTGATCCTGATGAACTGAGCGTGTATGCAGCCAACAAGGAATCTTTCTTTAACGATGTTTTTAACATGATCAAACTGGACAATGTGTTTAAAGAGGAGTCAGGAGAAGTCAGCATTGAAATGCTGATAGAAGCTGATCCGGATGTATTGATCATTCCGACATGGGTAGATAAAGATCCTGCCAATGCCGAAAAGGTAAAAGAAGGCATTTATAATAATCCGAAGCTTACAAGCATGAAAGCCATCAAAAATAAGCAAATATATGCGGTGGATTACAATTATATGTTTGGCTACGGCTACAATTCCATTGATGGGATGGAGCTGCTGGCAAAAGAGATGTATCAGGATTTATTCAAGTGATAGAACCGAGGATAAAACATCTTATTCAGGAAAAATTGAAGGGAGCGCCATATATGGACTCTAATGAACTTTGCGATGTAACCGTTATCGGCGGAGGACCTGCGGGGCTATTTTCTACTTTTTACAGCGGCTTGCGGGAAATGAAGGTAAAGGTCATTGAATATCAGGAACAATTAGGCGGGAAAGTGCATGTCTATCCTGAAAAAATGATATGGGATATCGGAGGAATGCCGCCGGTTTCGGGAGAAAAGTTAATTGAGCAGATGATTGAGCAGGCTATGACATTCAATCCGGAGATCGTTTTAGGGGAAAAGGTTATTTCAATTTCAAAAATGGAAGATGCACATTTCGTCCTGGAGACTGGATCTGGTGAAAAGCACTTTTCCAAGACAGTCATTATTGCAATTGGCGGTGGGATATTAAACCCTCAAAAGCTGGAGCTGGATGGGGCAGAGAAATATGAAATTGCTAATTTAAATTATACAATTAAATCTTTAAAAAGATTTAAAGATAAAACAGTGCTCATTTCAGGCGGCGGACACACAGCAGTCGACTGGGCGAACGAGCTTGAACCAATCGCCAAGAAGGTATATGTTACGTATCGAAAAGATAGTTTTAATGCTCACGAAGCTCAAGTGTCACAGCTCTTAAATAGCTCTGTGGACTGCTTCTTTCATACAGAGATTACGAGGCTTGCCGCCGACTCTAATCGTGATGCCATTAGACAGGTAGAATTGAAGAACCTTTTAACAGGAGAGGTTTCAATTGTTGATGTGGATGAAGTGGTAGTAAATCATGGTTTCATCCGTGAAAAGAGGCTGCTGGAAGAAAGCGATCTGCCAATCGAGATGGCCAATGAATATTATATAGCAGGAAATTCTTACAGTGAAACTTCTGTTCCGGGTCTGTATGCCGCCGGTGATATTCTTGGATTTGACGGAAAGGTACATCTGATAGCCGGCGCTTTCCAGGATGCCGTCAATGCCGTCAACAAAGCAAAGCAATTTATCCAGCCGGACGCCGCCGGCTATGGCGTGGTCTCCTCGCATAATGATATTTTCAGAAACCGCAACCGCAATCTTGTAGCACAATTGATTAAGTAAGCCAAGGGGACAGGTCCGGTGGCTCTTTTTGTGGCTGGGCCAGTGTGTCTGTCCCCCCGGCTCGAAATAAGTCTTGACCTCCCAATATCCATATTTTACAATTGATTTTAATTATTGGAGAGCGATGATGAAGAATAGTAGGCATTAAGAGTGTGGCAGAGAGCTGATGTTTGGTGCGAATCAGTACAGGAAGAATGCTGAATGGGCTTCTGAGCTTCCGGGCTGAACTGCTAGTAGGTCCGGCGGAGCGCCTTACCGTTACAAGAGGCTAAGTATTGAAACAATTGGTTTCAGTATGGATAAGTGCGTTTACTTATTGTGAACGAATGAAGGTGGCACCACGGGTTACTCGTCCTTTTTGGAGGGGTAGCCCTTTTTGTATTTCATCCAACTTTAAACTAGGGGGAGGCATTATGGGGAAAACGATTTTAACGGGGATAAAGCCTACTGGGCAGATTCATTTAGGGAATTATATCGGGGCGATCAAGCCTGCATTAGAGCTTGCTGATTCAGGGGAGTACAGAGCCGCTTATTTTGTCGCCGACTATCATGGCCTGACCAAAATCCATGATGGGGCGGAGTTCAGCCAATTATCATATGGGATTGCTGCAACATGGCTGGCATTGGGACTGGATCCTGACAAGGTGATTTTTTACCGGCAATCAGACATTCCTGAAATCTTTGAGCTCAGCTGGATATTAAGCTGTTTTGCATCCAAAGGGCTTATGAACCGTGCCCACGCCTATAAAGCCGCTGTTGAAGCCAATAAGATTGCTGGGAAAGATGCTGACTTCGGTGTGAATATGGGTTTGTTCAACTATCCGGTCCTGATGGCTGCAGATATTTTGATGTTCAAGACAGAGGTTGTTCCTGTCGGGAAGGATCAGATCCAGCATATTGAGATTGCCAGGGATATTGCAGAAAGCTTTAATCATCATTATGGCGAAACATTTCTGCTGCCAGAGTATAAAATTCAAGATGATGCAGCAGTGCTGCCAGGCTTGGATGGCCGGAAAATGAGCAAAAGCTACAAAAATACAATTCCTCTTTTTGAGGAGCCGGGCAAGCTGCAGAAACTTATCAACAAAATCAAAACAAATTCACTGCCGCCAGAGGCGCCGAAGGATCTGCAGTCTTCCGTATTATTTATGCTGTATAAAGAATTCGCTTCTGAAGTTGAGGTTAAAAATATGAGAGCTGAATATCAAAAGGGCATCGGCTGGGGAGAAGTGAAAAAGGAGCTCTTCTATGCAATGAATCGGTTCATGGAGGAGCCTCGCGAGAAATATAGAGAACTAATGTCCTCACCGGAAACAGTTGATAAGATTTTGCAGGAGGGAGCAGAAAAAGCCAGGGCTGTCAGTGCACCGTTTTTAAAAGAAATTAAGAGGAAAATAGGGTTCACTGTATAACTGTTTAACCAGCTGGATTCTAACTTCCCTGCTGTACAATGCCGATAATTGATTTCTTTGGAGGTTGCCTTGGGAACTAAAATCATCGTATTTCTACTTACTCTTTTCACCTTTCTTACATGGCTGTTCATGGGCATCTATTTTTCCACAGAGAATGATTGGTGGTCAGTGCTTGAAAGCAGAGAGACCAGCTATGATACAGCTGCAGCTGGAGTGTCTTATGTAAAAGTTCTCTTGGGCACAGGTCTATTTTTAGCTGGGGGAACCTTAGTGTACATGTTAATCCGCAGAAAATGAACCAGGGGGTCAGGTCCCTTGGCTCACTTTTAGGCTGGGCCAGGGGACCTGACCCCCCGGCACGAAATGAGGAGATAGTTTGGAGATTCAAATAACCTATAAAATCTGGACAGTTGTGATGATTCAGGATGGAGATAAAGTGCTGCTGCTGGACAGGCAGCATGACCACTTTAAGGGCTTTCTTCCGCCGGGCGGGCGAGTGGAATTCCCGGAGAGCTTTACTGATGGAGCAATCCGGGAGGTCAGGGAAGAAACCGGCCTTGAAGTGAGCAATCTTGTATTTAAGGGGATTTCGGAGTTTGTGAATCCGGTGAAAAATGAGCGGTATATGATGATGAATTATTGGACGAAGGACTTTGAGGGCGAACTGCTGGAGAATCCGCCGGAAGGGGAGCTGCATTGGATCAGCATAAAAGATGCAAAAAATTTGCCGATGCAGGAAGATATCAAAATGAGATTTGATTTGTTTTTCGAGCCGGGGACATTTGAGATTCAGACGGTTTGGGATGAGGAGAGGAATGGGCCGGTGGCCATTATGATTAAGAGAACATGAAGAGCCAAGGGGACAGGTCCCTTGGCTTTTTTTTGAAGCTGGGCCACGGGGTCTGTCCCCTTGGCTAACAATTTGGGAATGCTAAAAACGAGGTGAGGGCTATTGAAGAGAGTAGTATTTTTCTTATTGTCTATACTCTTAGTGAGCTTATCAAATGAAGCTGGAGCAGCAGAACCAAAACATATTATAGTCGCCAAATCAGACAGCATCACTTTGCATGCCATAGAGAGGGATGGTCTTTTTTACGACTTTAAGTTGAATTTTCAGGGAAGTGAGTATTCCAGGCCTTTCTGGATAAATGTATCCAATCCCACTTACGCCCCTGAAATCCATTACGATGATATTAATGGTGATAAAAAGAAAGAACTGATTATTATCCTGACCAAAGGTTATGGTACAGGCGTCTTAGAGCAAGAAGTGGCTGTCTTTCATGTAAATGGTCAGCCGTTGAGAGAAGTACTGGTTGACAACCCAATGGCAATTGTAAATAAGAATATAAAATCAAGCTTAACAAAAAACAAAGCAGTGATAACGATTGGACAAAAGTCTTATCAAATTGATGTTAAAAAGTTGAAGCTTTTGCCCCATACCATATTTCCAGGGATAAACTTTGGCAGCATCATTAAGTACGAAATAAGAGATAATAAACTTTATGCTGTATTGTATCCCCAGCTGTCTCCAGGTGCTTTTGCAGGCAGCATTGTCATTGAATATGAATACCGGGATCGTATGTATCAGTATGGATCAATATATTTTGTGAGCCAAGGGGACAGGTCCCGTGGCTCTTTTTAAAACTGAGCCAGGGGGTCTGTCCCTGTGGCAAGTCACTTTGTGATGTCAAAACTGATAATAATAAAAAGAACAAAGAGCAGAACTATATTTTAATGTAACAGGCGGGTTAATCGGAGGAAGGATAACCGCCTTTTTTATTGAATCCTTATTCTATAAAAGGTGCAGTTTAAATCAAGTGTCTTGCTGTTAAAATAATATGGGACAAATCTCTCCATAGTTAGGAAGGTGTATGATGAAGAATCCGCGGAACATAGTACTCTTTATTGCTCAAAGCTTGGATGGTTACATTGCAACAAAAGAAGACTCATTAGATTGGTTATTCAAAGTTGAGGGTGAAGGTGATAATGGCTACTCGGAATTTTATGAAGAAATTGACACAATCATAATGGGCAAAAGAACATATGACTGGATAATGAAACACGAAAAAGGTCAATTCCCATATAAAAATAAAGACTGTTACGTCTTTTCCAGATCTCAATTAGAAGATACAGCTGATGTTAAGTTTGTGAACGAAGGTATTGTAGATTTCGCCAATAGCCTTAAAAAAGAAGAAGGAAAAAATATTTGGGTAGTTGGCGGCGGAGAATTGTTACACACGTTTTTGAAAGAAGAATTACTCGATGAACTGTTTATCACAATTGCTCCTGCCATCATCGGAGATGGAATTCCATTATTTAAATCCGGCGATTATGAGCTGGACTTAAAACTTAAAGGGACCCGAACTTTTAACCAATTTGTTGAAATACATTACACAGTAGAAAAGTGAGCCAAGGGGACAGGTCCCTTGGCTCATTTTGAGACTGGGCCACGGGACCTGACCCCCTGGCATATTTAAGGGGGAAAACAATGGAAGTGAAAATGGAGTATTATGTTCTCGGGTTACTCATAATATCATTTATGTTTTTCAATATTGCTGCCTATTATATGGGTGGTGTAAATGAGCCGTACAGAGACCTATTACTAACTATTGCAGTTGGTCATTTTGTGATGTCAAAACTGATCATAATTAAAAAGAAAGAATGAGCCATGGGACCTGTCCCCGTGGCATATGTTAGAATTGAACCTCTGAGTTAGTTGTTAATTTTTCCTCTTTGGGGGGATAAGCATGAATAAGAAGATTGTGTATTTCTCATATGAAATTATATTGGCAGGCTTAATTATCTTTTCTTTGGTTGTAAAATTACCAATTGACCAGGCTAGGATATTATCCTGGTTTATTTGGGGACTTTTTTTTATTGATTACATCGTCCGTTTACTAGTTAGTCAGGATAAATGGGATTATGTGAAGAAACACCCTTTAGAATTACTGGCAATCATTCCAATTGATCAGCTATTCAGGACGTTAAGATTGGTACGAGTGATTGGGTTATTGAGATTGGTAGTATTGTTAAAAAGAAAGGATTCATTTTTGGGAATCTTAACGGAAAAATATCAGGTGGATCGAATATTTGTAGTAGTAGTGTCTCTTCTGTTCTTAAGTGCTATACCAATGTATTGGATAGAACCTAGCTTTGAATCCTTTGAGGATGCGCTCTGGTGGTCAATTGTTACCACAACAACTGTAGGGTATGGGGACTTATATCCTCAAACAACGGTGGGGAGAATAATTGCTTCCTTTCTAATGTTTGTAGGCATTGGGCTGATCGGAGTTATCACTGGAATGGTCGCATCCTTTTTTTCCAGAGATAGGGAATTGCCGGAGGAATTAAGAAATGTAAGAGAAAACATCGATAATCACTCTTCCCTTACCAATAATGAGATTGATTTACTGATTCAAAAGTTAGAAAGCATGAAGAAGAAAGACGGATGAGCCAAGGGGACAGGTCCCTTGGCTCCTTTTTGGAGCTGGGCCACGGGACCTGTCCCCTTGGCATCCCAAATTCAGGCGGCTTTTTCTTTTCATAGAAGCAAGGGGACCTGTCCCTATGGCATCAGCATATGCTAGAATATATCTAACAAAGTAAAATAATTCCACTGAGGGGACAAATTGAAGAAAAACATTATTATTTCACTCTCATTGGTTTTAATAATACTTTTAGGAGTATTTTTAGCTGTGTTTCAATTACCGAAAAATCAAACTAGGGATCAAGTATCTAGCTATTTAAATGCTAGAGAAGATGCTCCATTAATTAGTTCAATAGAGTTGGCTTATGATTGGAAAATGGGCAGATATATGGCAGAAGTTATATATGAAGATGAGTTGGATGTACGATACAGCTATATTTATGATAAGGAAAATAAAAAAGTACGTGTCTATAATATTATTAAATCTAATCAAGGTATGGAGGGCGGAGTGCAGGAAGGTAAACATGACAGCTTGGATAATGATTGACAGATTCCTGATTAAACCAAGGGAGCAGCTTCCTTGTGTCATTTGAGACTGAGCCATGGAGCCTGTCCCTATGGCTTTTTTTTTGAAAAAAGGGGGAAGTAAAAATGAAAAGTATATCTACATTACTAGGAATAGTCCTTCTGGCAATCTCTCTAAATGCTTGTGATGATAACAATCCTCAATCAAATACTCTTTCCGTTGCTGAACCAACAGAAAGAGAAAATGCCATTCTTGCCACCACAGCGGATCGATCATTTGTATTTGATTTCAGCATAGATAGTGAATATAAGGAAGCCTCTGTGTGGATTGAAAAATATGAAGCAGGTACATTGGCTGATGATCAAATAAACAAATTGACTGCACCGGTAGCGAAAAGTGGCTCCATAATCTTTGCAACTTCAAAAACAAATGATAATCAGAAGCAGCTTTTATTTAATATCGGAGTCACCAGCAACGGCAGCACAGGTTCAGCAATTGGTTTCGATGAGAACTCAACTGTATTGGATAGTATGTCAAGTGTTTGGGGGAGCTTTCAGGGAGAGATCACCCCGACTGAAGGAGAAGCAGTGTTGGCAAGCATATGTTACTCGGATAATGATGATGATGCTAATATGAGTTCACTCACTTCTGAATTTTATAATAATGCTGATGGTCATTTAAGTGAGCTAGAAGAATATGATGTTGTTTACCTGATAAAAACTGAATTTGTAAAGTGAAGTGCTATTTAACTAACAAAGGCTATGCTCAAGATCAGCTGGCATAATAGGGAGGATTTCTTTATTTTTAGTTTGCTTGGAGAGTATAGTAATTAAAGCAGGGGGATTATGAATTTAATGTTATCTGGTTTCTTAGCATGTGTCGCTGCTACTATATTATTGGTGATTCTATGTGCCAAAATCATAAATGTTTTTGTCAAAAAGAAACGTTTCCCTAATAAATTACTGATAGCAGTATTGGCTGGGGTTATTTTGGTTTCTTCAATATATATGTATGAAACGTACTTTTTTACCTTTAGTAAAATTGACAGAGACAATGTCCAAACGGGACCTGGATCTGTCACATCACCCAATAAAGAACTTACTGCTGCTGCTTTTTATGAACCATATGGCGGCGCGGCAGGCGGTGTTAACGTCTGGGTTGAAATCACAAACAAAAACAAGAAAAATAATGTTCAAACTGTTTATTATGCTGATGCAAAAAGTGACTTTTCAATGAAATGGATCGATGAAGACACCCTGCATATTCTCAATAACGATCCAGAATATCCAAATTCAAATAGAAGCATCAAGTTAAAAATCGGCAGAGAAATTTATCACGAAAATGGATTGGCTTGTAAAAGTCTGCTAATGAAAGACGAATTTGAGACTTGCTACCAAAACTAATATCTTCTATGTTCCGGTTCAGCTGCTGCCAAACCAGGCAGCTCTTCTTATGTAACTTATGAGGCAGAAATGACGTTCTGGATAGTTCTCACTTTACGCTTGTAATACGTAGTAGAGATAAGATGCTTATTCTGTTGAAAAGGCGATGCAATCATCGCCAATTTAAGCATCTTTTCTTGAACGTTCCTTATGATAAATATAATCAACCCGTTCTTTGGTTTTCATAAGCATTGAAGATAAAATTGCTGTGTATATAGTTGTTAAAAGAATTGCCATAATTCCTATGCCCAACAAATTATTATCACGATGCATCAATACCACCACCTTCTTTTAGTTGCAATAATATATTGCTCTTGATGCTTATTTTTATTCAAAAAATCGAGGAGTCGGAGCAGTTGACTGTTGATACTCAATTCAATTTTTCCGGATAACAGCTGCTTATGTTTTGGATGGCTGGTAAGCCAGATACCTTTCTTATCTCACAAAAGAGGGCAGCCTTCTGTAATGAAGTTAAGTATATGAGATAACATATGCCGGCCAAAGGCGGGTATTAGTGCATAGCATCTAATTGCGATGGGAAATCTATTGAAAAATATGGGAGTGACTTTCATGAGGAAAGTGATCGTTCTTTTCACTATTTTATTTATACTTACAAGTGGTGATTTTGTTAATGCTAAACCTTCCGAACCCAAGGTAATTAAACCTTATGCAGAAGATTGGTATGTCACTCCAGAAGACATTATTAAGGATATTGTATTTCCCTCAATTGATAAAAAAGTGACGCAGGAGTATTCAGGCAATGATGAAGCGATCTTTGGGTGGCAGTTCCAAAGAATCGTCGGTATTGTTTACAATAATAATCATTCTTATGATATTTCCATAAATATTCAAGTTCCAGAAGGAAGTAGCACACTCGGCAACTATGCACATGACCTTGTTAAAGTTAGGGTATTACCATCTTGTGATAGTCCTAAAATTGGTTGCAGTCATGGATTTAAAGTAGAAATATTAGAGTACAGCCATTTGTCAGGATAAGTTCTAAATAATACTTTGTTTGAACAGCGGCGTTTCAGATCAATTTTGGATTACAGTTGTAAAAGAAATACAATTAAACTGCAGATGCTTATGCTAAATCGGCTGCCAATCAGGCGGCTTTTCTTTTTTAAAAAAGAGCGGGAGTGTTAAAGAAGGAAATTACTAAGAAAGTGAGAATTATTATGTAATTGCTTTACATATTTCACCAATAAACTTTAGGAGAGAAAGAATGTCCAATAGTAAAATTCAAACCCCTTATTTCTCGCTGGAGAAACTGTCTGAAGGTGTATATGCAGCGATTGCCCAACAAGGTGAAGGTGCAATGGGAAATTCAGGATTTATTGATATCGGCAATGAAGTGGTTGTTTTTGATACCTTTACTACCCCCAATGCTGCTAGAGAACTACGAAAAGTAGCAGAAGACATTACACAAAAGGAAATTAAGTATGTTTTTAATAGCCATTATCACGGAGATCACACTTTTGGAAATCAGATATTCAAAGATGCAACAATTATCTCGACGTTAAAAACAAGGGATTTACATGAAAGCAAAAATATTATTCTTGATCCTTATAAAGAGATGGAAGAAATGATGCAATATCTAAATCATTTGGAGGAGAGACTGGAGCTTGAGGGTAATCCAGTTTTACAAATAAGCATTAAAATTCAATTGAAAGAAATGTCAAAAGTCTACGAGTCAATTCCGGAACTTTATATTGTGCTTCCTAATTTGACTTTTGAAAATAAGTTGGTTATTCACGGCAGCACTCGAAAAATTGAGTGTTACTGTTTTGGGGGAGGACATACTCCTAGTGACGCTTTTCTATATTTAACCGAAGAGAAAATTGCATTTATGGGTGATATCGTACTAGAGAATCTTCACCCTCCGATTCACAATTCCCAAGCATTTATTGATAACTTAACAAAAATCTCAAAGCTGGATATCCAAAGAATCGTTCCTGGTCACGGGAAGTTAGTAACAAAAAGCCATATAGATGTAATGTTAAAATATTTGCATCACCTTAATGATAGGGTAAGTCTAGCTTTGGAAAAAGGGCAACAATTGGAACAAATCTTAGCTTTAGAAACACCTGAAGAATATTCAGCTTGGACAGGTATAGATGGGTATAAGCGAAATTTAAAAACTATTTTCAACGAACTCAAATTAAATATTAAATAAGAAATTCAGGGTGCTTATGCTCCAGATCAGCTGCCAAACCATACAGCTTTTCTTATTACATAATAGAAGCAGGTTCATTTAACCAAGGAAAATTTTGACAATTGCTATGAAGAAAGATATAATTTCTAGAAAATTCAATATGGAATAGCGTTGACGAGAAGAGTAGTAGTTAACAAGTGGATAACTATTGAGAGTTCCTGTTTGTTGAAATTAATGAGATAGCATAGAGCTGCTATCACTCTAATGAAAATTAGGGATAGTAAGACGGACCCTTCAGATTGAATGATAGGTTATGAAAGTACCTGAATAGGTTGATATGGTGATATATTAACAAACTGAGGTGGTACCACGAAGTTATGACTCTCGTCCTCAAGAATCATTTCTTAGAGGTGTGAGAGTTTTTTTGTTGTACTATTTTGCACTTTGAATTTTAAGATCCAAAGGGGGAAAAATTCAATGAATCCTTTATTGTTAGAGGTTCCTTTACAATTAGAAACAGACAGGCTTATTCTTCGAGCACCACTTCATATAGGTGACGGTAAAATTGTAAACCAGGCAATTCGAGAATCCTTTAATGAATTAAAACCTTGGCTGCCGTTTGCTCAGGAACTTCCGGATGTTGAAGAAACAGAGATTAACTTAAGAAATGCTCATATAAATTTTTTGAAGAGGGATAGTTTTCGTTTTCTTATCTTCGATAAAGAGAGTAATGATTTCATAGGAATAACGAGCCTTGAAGCTATTGACTGGAATATTCCCAAATCTGAAATTGGGTATTGGATAAATACAAAATTCAGCGGCAATGGATATATGTTAGAAGCAGTAAAGAAATTAGCAGATTTTGGTCTGAATTATATCAAATTGAGAAGAATCGAAATAAGGTGTGAACCAACGAACTTTAAAAGTCGTGCTATTGCAGAAAAACTTGGGTTTGTATTAGAAGGTACTTTAAGAAATGATGATTTATCCGCAGATGGCAGCGAGCTGAGAGACACTTGTTTATATTCCATAATAAAGTAAGCCTGTGACCAAATTTAAAGTAACAGAGGCTTTTATTTGAGAAAAATTCCAAATGAAGCAGTATTTCTATAAAAGATTTAAAGGGGTTGAATTAGTTTTGCTATCCTTTCGCAGCATTGACCTATCAAGAGATGCAGAAACAATAATTAAATTCCGAAGAGATTCTTATGTTATCAGTTTTGGGGACGATTATTTATTCGGCGATAATAAAAGTTACCTGAAGAAGATTGAGACAAGGCTTGTTAAATTTCCAGGTGGGATTGTTCTTGTGGAAAATGGCGATAAACCAGTCGGACAGATTGAAATGCAAATTAAGCATATTGATAATAAACAGATTGGCTATGTAAACCTATTCTACTTAATACCAGCATATCGTGGTTTAGGATATGGATCTCAACTAATTGAGTATGCGGAACATTTTTTTCAAGAAAATAATATCAATGAATACCAATTAAGGGTATCAGCTGCCAACAAGAGAGCTATAAGATTTTATAAAAAGCAGGGCTTTAACTCTCTGGGGGTAGAAGAGGAAGGTACTGTTCCAAGAATTCGCATGCAAAAACTTTTGTAGGTAAGCAATCGCAGGATCTAAAGATACAGTGAGGATAAGAAGCGAATCGTTCTTTATAACAAGAAGTTTAGAGAGGTGTCTTATGAACAAAAATACATGCCCTTGCTGTGGTTATAAAATTGGACAGCGAAGGTGACTATGATATCTGCGAAATCTGTTATTGGGAGGACGACCCATTTCAAAAAGAAAATGAGCTTGAAACAGGTGCTAATAAAGTGACTCTAATTGAAGCACAAAAAAACTTTATTAGATATGGTGCTTGTGAACTGGGATTTGTTAAAAATGTTAGAGAACCAAATTCACAAGATAAGAGAGATCCTAACTGGAAGCACTTATTCACACAAGGAGGCATCATATGAAATTCACAAAAATCTTATTTCCTATAAGTATGTTGTGTATTTTCTTAGTGGGATGCAATAACGGTCTTATTGACAATCCGGCTCCAAAGGACTTTCTTAGCGATGATAGTGCTGATATATTTCTTCTGGATGGAATTGTGTATTCTAATGCCCAAGATGTTGATTGGGTTTCTGATCTGGAATATCAATTAGGTGAACAAATTGGAGAGATAACTAAAATAACAGATAAGGCCCGCAGTTTTAAAAACGGTACGGCAAATATATTACCTGTTGGAACTAAAATATATGAAACAGATACTCCAGCATATATTGCAAATGTTGATGGAGAGGAAATACCATATTTAAAACAGATTGAAGGTTAATCGTTGCTAGGCTATTGGGTGCTCAGGGTTCAGATCGCTCACTAACCGATACTGCTGCTGAAGCTTATTCCGATCAAGGAAAACGATAGCCAGAGGCATGATGCCTTCTTTCATATTACTTTTTGAAAATTCCATAATTTGATATGATATAAGTAAAGTAATAGACAGAGGGAGTGCTTAAAAATATGGAATACATAACACTTAATAATGGGCTTGAAATGCCTATAGTAGGGACAGGTACAAATACGTATGGAAAAGAAAACAACGATTATAACGGGGCTTTAACAAACGAAATACCTGAACTGGCATCCGCAATTGAGCTGGGTTACCGTTCCATAGACGCAGCCATCATGTATCGAAACGAAAAGCTTGTCGGAAGTGTGTTAGCAGAAAGCAAAGTGCCTCGGGAAGAGTTTTTCATTACGACCAAAATTCCAGCCAGTGAAGAATATATTTCTTCAAAGGAAGCTACCCGGGCAGCTATTGATAATAGTCTGAAAAATTTCCAGACAGACTATCTTGACCTGCTTCTTATTCACTTCCCTATCGAGGACAAAGTACAGCTTAAAAACACTTGGGAAGTCTTTGAAGAATATTACGAAGCGGGCAAATTAAAAGCAATCGGTGTTTCAAACTTTGAAAAAAATCATCTGGAAGAATTGAAAAAATTCGCCAAAGTAAAGCCGGCTGTTAATCAGATACAAATCAATTTAAAAGAACCCAACAAAAATCTCCTTGCCGTATTAAAAGACGAGGAAATTACGCCTGTTGCCTGGGGACCTATGAAAGCAGAAGCCCGCCAAAAGGAAGCTTTGGATGAAATCGGTAAGATCTATCATAAATCCGGTGCACAAGTTTTATTAAAATACCAAATCCAACGCGGTGTGATTGTTATCCCCAAATCTCACAAACGAGAAAATCAAGCGTCCAATCTGGAACTTTTCGATTTTGAATTGACTGCGGAGGATATAGAAAAGATAGAAAATCTATAATTGCTTAGTCCTTTATCCTGGTAATATGAATAATATTGCTGGGATTTTGATTTATTTTGAGCAATTCAGCTGCCATTTCAAAAAAAGGCAACTACCTTATTGTTAATATATGGTAAAATAAGTTAATGAGGAGGCGATTAAAATTAAACGAACGCCATTTGAGCCACCAGCCGATTTTTACGATGAACGGTTAAGCAAAGTAGATGAACAAATCTGTTCTTTGCTGAAACAGCGGAGGGATATTTCAAACGATAACCCAGGGACTCCGTCTGATCATTTTATCTCTAACTGGGCTATAAAATATGATCTCTATGAAGAGTATTTGAAGGCGTTATTCGGGGGAATGAGAATATACGATTTCTTCAAACCGCGTATTGAACCGGCTGGATTCAGAAAACACCTCTCGGTTCTAAAATCGGTAGAAAAAGATGATCGGATATATTCCATAACCGTTATTCGGCAGTACGAGAATGCCAGCGTTATCCAGCTGCATATCGATTGGGACGAGCCGGATGATTCGCCAATTGGCCGGCATCATCATAATAGTTTTGAGGTGTTTTTAGGAGAGCAATACGATTGCTGGCAGTCTCGTGGTGGCGGCTCAACAGGGCATTTTACATACAGCTTCATTGTTTCTCCGCCATTGCCTGACGATATTTCCAATACAAAGATAGTCTTTAAAGAGTATAGCGACACCTTTAAGGAAAAGCCAACAGGACTAGAAATTGTTATGAATATAGAATAATAAGCTAAATGCAGAAATGTTTAAGATGTGAATGTGAATTGGTCAGATCTTTTTTTCGTATGAAAAGAGGTTATCTAAAGGAGTGATACCAAAGTGGAGAAAATTGTAAGGCCAGAGATGAGACATTTAGAGCTTTATACAGGGGTTTTGCCATATGTTCTTTTATCAATCATGGTTATACTCACTGCGGCTATCGTGTTTTTCGTTAAGAAACGCTGAAACAAAAAAAGTAACCAAGGGGACAGGCCCCCTGGCTCTTTTCTAGACTAGCCCGTGGGACCTTTCCCAGTGGCCTTCTCAATCGGAAGCCGGCCGGCGTGAAGTATAAGGATAAATAGGATCCAGCAGTTCAAATTCATAACTCTCGCTATTTACTTTTCCAACCGTTTTCTCACTATCATAAAGGTCCAGCATGAATCCGGCCATTTCCCGGGCGGTATGGTATTTTTGCACGTTGTCACGGTAGCTGAATTCATCTATTTCGCGAGCGTTTATAACAAATTCAGTTTCTGTCATAGCCGGCGCAAGCACTTTTACTTTCATGGCAGCTCCCTGATCCTGAAGTTCCTGGGCGAGCCCTTCTGTAAATGCACTCACATAAAACTTAGTAGCAGCATACGTCACCCCGTTTGGTACCATTCTATAGCCTACATCAGAAGCCACGTTGATTAATTGGGTGCCTGCCTTTTGAGAATAATCATGTGTGTATAAAGTGGAAAGGGTTGTGAGTGCTTCAATATTGACTCTGAGCATCTTTTCAATCTTTTGTACATTCTGTTCGGCAACGGGGGCACTGTTTCCGAAACCGGCGTTATTGATCCAGGTTTCAATATCGTATTCTTTTAGACTCTCATATAATGAATGAACATTTTCGCTTTCAGATAGATCTGCCGGTAGAATTACCACATCCAGATCGGCGTTTATGTTGTGGATTTCTGCTTTTAGCTTATGCAGCTGATCTTCCCGCCTTGCAGTCACAATGACATTTTTATTGCGTGAAGCAAATGCAAGCGCCGCTTCGTATCCAATTCCTGAGCTGGCACCTGTAATCACCGTATACTTCATGAGAATTCCCCCTTCAAAATATTTCACAATTCATACTTATCTTACTGTTAACATTAACCAAAAAGCAAATGAACCAAGGGGACAGGTCCCTTGGCTCTTTTTGAGCCATGGGACCTGTCCCTGTGGCTTCAGGGAAAGGGAGGCTCTGTTAAGTTGAAAGTTATCTAAATTCCCGGCCCTTTTAATCTGTTTTTAATCGTTATAAGGTACACTGAAGATACTGGAGGTAGGAAAGAAATGAAGAAGAAGATTTTGATTGTTGAAGACGAAAAACAAATCGCGCATATTTTAACACTGGAACTTTCCTATGAAGGCTATGAAACGGTATCTGCCTATGACGGGCAAACGGGGCTGGAGCTTGCGCTGCAGGGTGGATGGGATGTAATCCTGCTGGACGTCATGCTGCCGAAACTGGATGGCATCGGAGTGCTGCAGCATTTTCGTAAAGTAAATAAGGATACCCCGGTCATTATGCTGACGGCGAGAACTGCGACAAGGGATAAAGTAAACGGACTGGACCAGGGTGCGAATGATTATATCACAAAGCCGTTTGATATTGATGAGCTCTTTGCGCGGATCAGAGCGGCACTTCGCTTAACACAGGTTAATAATGATCATACTCAGGAGGTAATCGAGCTTGCCGGCATCCGCCTTGAAAAAGGAACACGGGAAGCCTATCGGGATGGAAAGCCCGTTGAATTGACCTCCCGTGAATTCGACCTTCTTGCCTACTTAATGGAAAATAAAAACCTGGTTCTGACCCGGGAGCAGATTATCCTGAACGTATGGGGATACGACCATCATGGAGAAACGAATGTGGTTGATGTGTATGTCCGTCACCTGCGGAGGAAGCTGGATCTAAAGCAGACAGATCCCATTCTCCATACTTATCGAGGTGTTGGCTACAGCATGAAGGAGCCGGGGAAATGAGGATCCAGACAAAGATTCAATGGTATTCCAGCCTGTTTCTGATTGCCATGCTTGTATTGCTGAGTCTGCTGGTCGCCATCATGTTTTTCTGGATATCACTGGACCGTGAAAGGGATGTTCTTGAAGAGCAGGCCTCGCTTTTTGTCCAAAATAACCCCATCGGGCAATTGCCGAACGGGCAGTCTGGGTTATTGGAGCCCTATACGCCGGACGATGGAATGCTGCGCATTATTTCTCCACAGGGTCAAGTGATCAGCGTGTATTCTGATGAAGAAGATTATAGACAGCTGGAGATCGAAGGGGCGGGAAGTGAAGACTTCAGCATCAAAAACGTCAAGGGAGGGTTTATTCTTCGATATCAGGAGCCTATAACTGCAGATGGTGAACAGGAAGGAATAGTTGAAATTGTCCACAGCCTGGAAGATCTATGGGAAAACACACTGCGATTGCTCTATGTGCTCGGCGGTGCCTCATTAATCATCATTATGTTTTCCATATTGGCCGGGAAATGGCTCTCCCGCCTGATCCTTAAGCCCATTGCTCTCATGAGCAGAACAATGAGTGAAATTGAAGAGAGCGGAAGGTTCCAAACTATTGTATTTGAAAAAGAATCAAAGGATGAGCTTCAGCAAATGGGCCTTGTCTTTAATAGGATGATTGAACGGCTGAAAGAGAACCAGCACAAGCAGCAGCGATTTGTTTCTGATGCCTCACATGAATTGAAAACACCGATCACAGTGATTGAAAGCTATGCCAATTTATTGAAACGCAGGGATATCAGTGACCCTAAAATGCAAAAACAGGCGGCCGAAAGCATTCACCATGAAGCGCTTAGAATGAAGCGGTTGACGGGTCAGCTATTGGATATCGCGGCACTCGATGAGCAGAAAATTTCGCCGGATGAACAGGTTGAATTAGTAGCATTCTGTGAGAAAATTGCCCGCATCTTTACCGAGACAAAGAAACGTTTTGTCCATGTGGATTCAGCCAAAAGGGAAATTACGGCTTTTATCCACAAGGAAAAGTTTGAACAAGTCCTTATCATTTTATTGGATAATAGCATTAAATACAGCCAAGGTGATGTAGCGATTTATGTTGACCAGGATGATAAAGGCCAGGTCCGTATTACAGTGGATGATGAAGGAATCGGAATACCGGAAAAGGATCTGCCATACGTGTTTGACCGATTTTACCGGGTCGATTCTTCCCGTTCAAGAGAAACAGGAGGCAGCGGCCTGGGATTATCCATTGCCAGGGAACTGATCCACAGCCTCGGTGGGGAAATTTCCATTACGAGTGAAGAAAACAAAGGAACCCAGGTGACAATTACGCTCTAAACTTCATTTTTCATCTGTTTTTAATGTTCATTTCATCTTCCTTTCATTTTCGTCGGATATCTTAAAGGTACGATAACGAATGGAGGCTGAAGGGAAATGAAAGAAGTATTAATGAAATATAAAAAATGGATTTTGGGCTTTGCCGGCGTTTTTGCGGCTGCCGTGATTGGCGTCGGGATTTATTTTGCCGCCGAAAAGATGGGTGAAATTACGCAGAAGGAAGCGGAAGCCTTGGTGCGAGACAATGATGGGGAAGTGCTGAGTTTTGCAAGAGAATGGGATTGGGAGTTCGGCAGCCCTTCCACCATTGAAATGGCAGTTAAAACGGAAGGCAGCTATGAGGAAATAGAAATGGACGCTTCAAATGGAGAAATCCTACGCAGAGAAAAGAAATATCTGGAGGCTTCTGCGAACAGCCCTGTTTCTGTAGAATCAGCTGCGGCTGCTTCCACTGCTCCTGGCATCACGCCTGAAGAAGCAATTAAATTAGCATTGGAAGAAGTCAAAGGAAATGTTAAAGAAATTGAACTGGATGACGAGGAGCGGCGCTTGATTTATGAGCTCGAGATCGAAGAAGGTAAGAGAGAATATAATGTCCATATTGATGCCATGACTGGTTCGGTTCTGATGGTCAGTACTGAATCATAACTATAAAAGTGCTATTGAAAGGAGCCGTTCGCAAAAGGATTATACGGTTATCATTAGTGCTTGTCTTTACATTATGTTAGAGTGAAAAAAATAATAAGCTCAAATAGGAATGAAAAGAGGGCAATCATGTTTAAAAAAATCATGAAGCAAATAAAGCAGCTTTCCCATGGCAGCAGTGAACGAAGGCATAACCATTACCGCCGTAACAGCAGCAGTGATCGAAAAAGGTATTATCACAAAGGAAGCAGCAGTGACCGCCGCTATAAGCATAATCCGTTGAGCGGAAGCCGCCATTACAAACGGAAGGGCAGAAGCAGCAGCTGAGTCTTCCTCTAGGCTACTGTTGGTTTTCCGTCGCTTTTAGGGCTGTTTGAAGATCAATTCTGATATCCCGGGTATTAGAATAAGGTTCCTCAATCTCCAGCAGCCTTTTTAGCAGAAAAACTGTCTCCTTTTCTAAAGAAAGCTCTTCTGTCCATGGAAGGGCTTTTTTGTTTTTGGAGGAGTATGTCGTATAAAGCAAAAATAAGAGTATTTCGCCAAGATCATAATAATCCTGCTGCTTCATCCCTGGGATATCCTCTTGCCTGGCGGGTGACTTGGCCAAGCCAAGGTCGATCAAATATAGTTCTTTGTCTTTAAGCAGTACATTGGGTATGCGAAGGTCTTGATGGTAAATGTCTTTATTATGCAGATATTCTACAAATTCAAGCAGTTGAGAAAGTACCTGCAAGGACTCCCGTTCGTTAAAAGTAATCTTTTTTGAGAAGATAAGTTCTTCCACATTTTTTCCATCAATGTAACTCATGACGTAAAACAAGTATCTGTTATAGGAGAATTCCTCAAAGAACTTGGGGATGTTTTTGTGGTCAAGCCTTTGTAAAACAGAGATTTCCTTTTCAAACATCTCCACATCTTTATTATTGCGGCCCTTACTGGGGCGGAGCTGTTTAACCACGCGGTTTTCATCGGCAGCTATATCCCTGCACAAGTAGACAATTCCGTAGCTTCCCGTTCCTATAACACTCAAAATCTCATAGCGATCATTCAAAACTGTTCCTTTTTTAAAAGGTTTGTCTGCAAAAAACTGATAAAACTTACGGATTGCACGCAAAATTGGATTTTTCCTCCCCGGTTGGACCCTCAGTAATAATAGTCAATAAAAACAGTCATATGCTGTCTATCTTTTCAAACAGCCGAATGCTCTACTAACAAAATATCATTCTCATATTAAACTGAAAAGGTCATAACCAATTATTCTCCTTGTACAATACGTTTTTATCAGGTTAAAGGCAATGTGGTTATCGGGGCTATATAAGAGAAACTTATTAGAATCCATCAAATAATTTAGGACTTTGCAAGAACATGACTTTTTGTAAGAGTTCATAGCCGGCGAATGGGAAGATAGTTTAATGCAGGTGGAACCGCACAATGTTCTGGTGATACTTTGGAGAAGTATATGAGTGCAAACCATGTTTTTAGCGGCGAATTTGAAGAGGCACTCAATAGTTTCGAGCGCTTGCCTGCGTCATACCAGCACGGACCTGTTTTGTACAGCAGAAGGCAATAAATACAAAGCCAGCCTCATACCTAATGCGGAGGTTTAATCCCGGCACAGCACACCCTTACTACTACCGACGGAAACATTGTACAGGCAGGAGGCGGCTGTTTATTTAAGTTAAGGCTGGGGGAAAATCGCATAAAAAATGATAGAGGCTTTTAATCGGGAATCGGCCTCAGAACAGCTTTGTCTTCATTCATGATTGCCAGTTCTACTTCCTATATTTTTTAAACTTAATAGGATTAATTCCTATTTCGCCAAATGAATTTTTAACTTTCTGAGGAAGCTCCTTTATGGTTCCCGCCAATTTTGGCATGAAATGGCTATATACAATCGGGTTCGTTAATCCAGGCAGGACTTTAGGAACCTTTTGATGAATTCCTTATGAAGCGAAAAAGCAGCTATTTCAAGAAGGAATACTAAACGATGGCGGGGAAATAATAAAGAGATTGGTGTATTTTGGAAATGGAAATGCACTTTAGTTTATGGGAGGTTATTAATTTGACCATAGCAGCGATCGAGGATTTTCAAAAGCTGGATATTCGCATTGGTACTGTAATAGGTGCTGAACCCTTTCCGGAGGCTCGTAAGCCGGCAATTAAGTTAGAGATTGATTTTGGTGAAGAATTAGGAATTAAACAATCTAGTGCACAGATAACAAAAAGGTATACTCCAGAGACAATATTGGGCTGTCAAGTAGCCGCAGTTGTAAATTTTCCCCCTCGCCGAATTGCAGGATTTAAATCTGAAGTATTGGTTATCGGCGGCGTTCCAGAAGAGGGTGATGTAGTGCTTTTGAAGCCTGATGGGCCTGTGAAAAATGGTACATCGATTGCCTGATTAATCAGCAGCATATTAAAAAGGATTAACGCTTCTTCTGTTGAACTTAAATTATATTAAATAGATATATTTAATTGACCTGCATAGGAAGGTGTTTAAGGATGAATAAAGAGAAGGCAGTATTGTTTTTGCAATTGGTTGCTGCGGGGAATGTGCGAGAGGCATACGATAAATATATCGGTCCTGATTTCCGCCATCATAACCCCTATTTCCCTGGGGATGCTGAGTCGCTTTTGATTGCCATGGAAGAGAGTGCTGCCCAAAATCCTCATAAGACTCTTGAAGTGAAGCGGGCTGTTGAAGAGAATGACATTGTTGCTGTCCACTCCCATGTTAAGCAAAACGAGGAGGACTTGGGAGGAGCGGTTGTACATATCTTCCGTTTCCATAACAGCATGATCGCCGAGTTATGGGATGTGGGGCAGGCTGTACCGGAAGATTCTCCTAATGAAAATGGTGTGTTTTGATAAGAACCAAGGGAAGAGCCAAGGGGACAGGTCCCTTGGCTCTTTTTGAAAGATGTGGGCCACGGGACCTGTCCCCGTGGCCTCTCGAATAGGAAATGCCTCTCCCTCCAATATTCAAAATGGCATTGGCCAATCTGAGGAAGAGCTGAAGGCCGCGGGTCTGAATGCCTCACTTTTGTTAGTCAATGTGACCTTTGGTACCGAAGATATGAAAGTAGTGGGCATTAAAGGAGATGGAACTGAAGTTTTGTTAATGAAGGATGGGGATTTTCAATTTTAAGGTTTCTATAACTATATGAAAAAACAGAAAGTAAGAAGGAGAAATAAGATCCTGGAGAGAATAAATATTCATTCAGTTTAAGCAGCTGATTATGTGGAGAGATTATTTGACAAGTATTTCAAGAGAGTGTGAGTTTAAAGCACCTGCAACGGAAGCGGAGACCGCTTTAATTAAGAAGGAACTAAAAGTTGAATTGCCGGATAAGTTGGCTGAATTATACAAGGAAACAAACGGAGTTTATGGGAACTATGGAATTTCGTTTGTTTGGTCCATAGAACAGATGATTAAAGAAAATTTATTTTTTTGGATCCTTCATGAGCGAAGCGATTTTATGAAACCTCTGGATACCTTTTTATTTTTCTCTGATGCCGGGAATGGAGACTTATTTGGCTATTTAATAGCAGATGGAAGGGTTCAGACAGAGTATATTTATGTCTGGAACCATGAAGATGACAGTCGTTGGAGAGTAGCTTCATCTCTAGAGGAGTTTATCAGAGGATGGATGATTGGGGAGATATCTGTATGAATTTTCCTGTGGAAAGTCTTTAATTCATCCAGTCAGCTTCCTTTTGTGGATAAAGGAGCATTTAAGCTTAATAGAAATTGCCAAATAATTATTTTGAAGTTCTAACTAATAAAAGAGTTTTTTGGGAGAGAATGCCGCTGTGAAAAAGATATGGCAAGAAGATGATGAATACTATAAATTGGAACCTTTAAAAGATAAAGAAGTAGAAAGAGCAGAAAAAAAACTTAAAGTGAAGTTGCCTAAATCCTATATTTATCTTCTTAAGATCCAGAATGGTGGATATATCAACTATAATTCGTTCCCTTCTAATGTCCCAACATCTTGGGCTGATGATCATATTAATATTGATCACATTTTAGGTATAGGTGAAGAAAAAGGTATATTAGAAAGTGAATACTTAATAAAAGAATGGGGTTTGCCGAAAAATATTGTTTTAGTCTCAGGAAGTGGGCATTCGTGGGTAGCATTAGATTACAGAAATACAAAAGTAGAGCCTCCGGTTATATACATTGATATGGAATCTGAACAGATTATTGAATTAGCTCCTAATTTTGACATATTCTTAAATGGATTATACGTAGAAAAAGCAGAACTTGAAGATATTTATCTTGAACAAGAGGAAAGACATTGGACCCCTGATGAACTCAACACAGCCTTATCAACGACTAACGAGCAAGAGATTACCCTCGCTTTGAACTATCTTTATGAAAATACTAAGGGAAATGAACATTTGATTGAACAAAGCTTGATTGTTCTCCTTCAAAATCCTGTTATTGATATCAAACAGTTAGCAGTCAATTTTGCTCATCATTTCAATGAAGAAGGAATACTTTCTTCTGTAGTGGTTGAAGAAATGATATCAATTATACGGAAGGACAAGGAAATTGATTATTATGCCGATATGTATTTCAGTGAAACCTGAGATGACATCTTCAGCTACCGGGAGCTTAAATTCCAAATCGCTGCCAAAACTGGCGGCTTTTTTATTTTATAAAAAGAGCAGGTATCCTTTGTCTAAAAATAATTGTAACCTTTCTTGCAGCTCAAACGATTAATATTTGAAGACTAAACAAGGGGGGAACCATTTGGCTGGCAATGAAAGGTTAGAGGAGAGAATCGATCAGATCTACAAGAGCCATTATTTGGATGTATATCGTTTTCTTATTTGCTTTACTGGTAACCAGAATGATGCCGAGGACTTAACTCAAGAAGTTTTTTTACGCATACTGAATAACTTGACCAGAGGCAAAAATATTGACCATCAAAGAACTTGGATTTTCTCCATTGCAAAGCATGTTGCCATTGACAGTTATAGAAAAAGGAGATTTTCTTCCCTTTTTACCGACGGCTTCTTTAAACATATTATCTCGGCTGAAAAAGAACCCGGAGAATTAATGGAGGAAAATGAAATGAAAAGGATTGTTCATGGTGCTATATCTGAGCTGAAACCCAAGTATAGGACTGTAGTGATTCTAAGAGGCATAAATGAATTTTCAATCAGGGAAACATCCGAGATCCTTCAATGCAGCGAGTCAAAGGTCAAAGTAGATTATCACAGGGCTTTAAAAATACTTAGAATGAAGCTTGAGTGGGATATAGAGGAGGTCATCGGGAATGCAAACTGATAAAGACTTGTTCGACTTAATAAAGGAAACATACCCAATCAACCCAAGAGAGGAGTTTGTCTTAGATACAGCTGATAAACTCAGAAAATCGGCCAGGCAGATAAACAGAAGAAGCAGGCTCAAACAATTTACGTTTGCCTCAGCCAGTATTGCGCTGTGTACATTGGCTCTCTCATGGTTCTTCCTTTATGATGGAAAAGATACCTTAAATAACACATTTTCCACTCCTCAAAATGAACATTCAGCTTCAACAGCAGCTATAAAAAACCAGGATCCTTTAGTATACATCTACCATTCACACAATCAAGAATCTTTTATGTCAGAAACTTCAACTAATCACTCAGATGATTTGTTTCACGAGGAAAGAAATATTTCATTGGTTGGTGAGCGACTTAGTCAAGCACTAAAAAATTATGGAATTCATTCTATTCACGATAGCACGGATATTAAGGCGGAATTAGAAGAAAAAAGACTCTCGTATAGCGACGCATATAAAGTTTCCAGAGTACCACTCGAGAATGCCTTATCACATAATAAAAAGCTGAAAATGGTCCTTGATATACACAGGGATTCATTAAAGAGAAACCAGTCAACGATTAGCATAGATGGAAAGGACTATCCGAGAATTGCATTTATAGTGTCGAAATCCAGTGCTAAATCCGAAGTGAATTTTAAATTTGCCCAACTGCTGCATGAATATACTGAGGAAAGATACCCCAACTTATCCAGGGGAGTTTTTACTAAGGATACCCCTACTCAAAATTCTTATAATCAAGATCTGTTTGGTAACTCTGTGCTGTTAGAAGTTGGAGGGAAGGAAAATACTTTGGAAGAAGAGTATCGAACTGTTGATGTCCTTTCAGAAGTCATCAGTGAGATCCTTGCCGACTGGAACGAACAAGAAAAGGGGTAAACGATCGTGTTATTTAGTTGAGTTGTTTATATTGAAGAGCCAAGGGGACAGGTCCCTTGGCTCTTTTTCAAAACTGGGCCATGGGGTCTGTCCCCCTGGCACAAATCCTTTTTGGTTTTCCCTGGAAATAGTGTGGTAAATAATAAAGATTAACTAAAGCGGGGAGGCATTCTATGAGAGTCCTTGTGATTGGAACGGAAGACTTGACGGGGGAGCATGTAATCAAGCAGCTTTCGGACAAGCAGCATGAGGCGGTGGCATTGGTTGGGACAAAGAGTAAGGTGGAGGATATGGGAAGGCTGGGAGCAAAGGATGTTTTTGTGCTGGAAAATGATGATTATGCCCAGGCCTTTTCAGCTTGTGATGCGGTCATTTATGTGGGCGATGCCAGTGCGCGGACAGGAGAAAGCAAGCCGATCCTGATTGATCATCAGTCGGTCATTGATTCGGTGCAGGCTGCAAAGGATCAGGGAGTAAAGCGCTTTCTGCTGATGAGTGCGATGCGTGCGAATGAGACGGACAAAGGCGGTTCAGGAACGGACGGAGCGAAAAATCAGCCTGAGGAGCTTTTAAGAAATGCAGAATTAACTTATACCATATTACGGACAGGCAAGCCTGTAGACAAGCCTGGGAAAGGGAGGGTGGAAGCATCACTTTCTCTTGAAAGTAAGGAAAGTGAAATTCCGAAAGAGGATATCGCGACTGTACTGGTCGAGGCGCTGGAACTGGAGGAGGCTTATAACAGAACCATTGAAGTGTCTTCAGGAGAAATGCCGATCCGCGAGGCCTTGCAGCAAATAAGGAATTGATTGATACTTAACTATTTCATGAAAAGGGTGATAAGATGTCCAATATGAAAAAATACCTCCCAGGCCTTCTGAAGGGGACTGCGGCATTAGGGGCTGCGGCAGCTGCGACTTATTTTTACCGGAAGGATGACACGCAGCAGCAGCATTCCATCCTGAGGAATTTCCCGCTCCTAGGCAGGGTCAGGTATATGACAGAGAAGATCGGTCCCGAGCTCAGGCAATACTTATTCGAAAGCAATAATGAAGGAACGCCTTTTTCCCGGAAAGAGTTCGAGGATATCGTCAAGGCCGGGAAGTATAAGGAGCGTCTGATCGGCTTCGGTTCAGAGCGTGATTTTTCGAAAAGCGGTTATTATATCCGCAACAGCATGTTCCCGAAGCAGCGGGAAGAATTGAGGATCGATAATAGCCAGAAGATCAATACAAAGGTTTATAAAGTGGATGAAGAAGGCCTCATGACAAGGAAGGAACACCGGGAGGAAAGCCAGACAGATCCCTATTTTCTAACAGACGAAGATGCAGTCATCCTTGGCGAGCATACATGCCGGCAGCCGTTCAAGCTGAAAGGGCTTGTCGGGCAGTCTGCGATGAGCTATGGAGCGCTCGGCGACCGGGCGATCACGGCTTTGTCAAAAGGGCTGGGCCTTGCCGGCGGAACATGGATGAATACCGGGGAAGGCGGTTTATCAAAATATCATTTAATCGGAAACCCGGACATCATGATGCAGATCGGTCCCGGCCTGTTCGGCGTCCGGACTCCGGGCGGGGAATTTTCATGGGATGAATTTGAGAAAAAGAGCAAAATTGAGCAAGTGAAGGCATTCGAAATTAAGCTTGCACAGGGGGCAAAAATCCGCGGCGGCCATATTGAAGGGGAGAAGGTAAATGAGGAAATTGCCCAAATCCGCCTTGTTGAGCCTTGGCAGACCATCAACAGCCCCAACCGATTCTATGAATTTAACAATTATGATGAGCTGTTTCAGTTTGTAGAAAAGATGCGGGATAAAGGCGGCAAGCCGGTTGGCATCAAGATCGTGGTCGGTGATTTGGATTCTCTTGAGGAAATGGCCCAGGTGATGAAGGATACAGGAATGGGCCCTGACTTTATCACTGTCGATGGCGGCGAAGGCGGGACAGGCGCCACCTATCAGGAGCTTGCCGATGCAGTGGGGCTGCCTATTGGATCTGCGCTGCCGGCTGTTGATGAAATGCTGGTTAAATATAAAGTCCGCGACAGGGTGAAACTGATCGCATCAGGCAAACTGATTACCCCGGATAAAGTTGCGATTGCTCTTGCCATGGGGGCAGATCTCGTCAACATCGCCCGCGGATTCATGATCAGCGTCGGCTGCATCATGGCGGAGAAATGCCATACCAACCACTGCCCTGCCGGTGTCGCCACAACCGACCCGAAGCTCCAGGACGGACTTGTCATTGAGGAAAAACAATACCGGGTCGCCAATTATGTGGTTTCACTCCGTGAAGGGCTGTTCAATCTGGCTGCAGCTGCAGGCCTCGATACTCCGACAAAATTCGAACGGAAGCATCTCGTCTATAAAGACGAATGGGGAAGAGTTTCAGCTCTCCAGGATATGATCCTTACACCGAAAAAGGTAGATGAGATACAGGAGAAGGAACAAGAGTGAGCCAGGGGGACAGACCCCTTGGCTCAAACGAGCCAGAGGGTCTGTCCCCCTGGCTCATTTTTGATATAATATTTAGTTATATACGTTATTGGCGGTGATTTGGAGAGTGAAGAGCGTTAAGGTTAGTGATTTGGTTGAGAAGTTTTCGTTGAAGGTGCTGGCTGGGAAGGATAGTTTGGATAAGCCTATCACTCAGTCCAGGGTGCACAGGCCGGGCTTGGAATTTGTGGGGCATTTTGATTTTTTCCCAACAGACCGGATTCAGATTCTTGGAAGGAAAGAGATCAACTTTTTACATAAGCAGACAGAAGAGGAACGGAAAATACGGATTGGCAATATCGTCAACTATCATCCGCCATGCTTTATTGTAACAACAGGTGATAAGGGGCTGACATATTTAAAGCATTATTGCAATGAGTACGGCATTCCGCTCCTGACAACTGAAATTCCTGAAACGACTTCAGATTATATATCTCAATTAGATGCTTATCTGGTCAAAGAGCTGGCAGAGGAAACCTATGTTCACGGAGTTTGTGTGAATGTGTATGGAATGGGGATCCTGCTGCGGGGGAATTCGGGAGTGGGGAAGAGTGAAACAGCTCATACGCTGATTGGCCGGGGACACAGGCTTGTGGCAGATGATATTGTCGTGCTGAAAAAGCTCAGCCCGCAAACCCTTTTAGGGACGCACGATGAAAAAACAAAAGAGTTTCTGGCCCTCCGGAGTGTAGGTTTGATCAATGTTGTGCGCTCATACGGACTGAAGGCATTCCAGAATGAAACACGGATTTCGCTGGATATCCAATTAACGAAATGGGAAAAGAATTCGCTGAACAATGATTTAGAGCATCAGCCTGATTTCACGGAATATCTGGGCGTTAAAGTGCCATCAATGGAAATCCAGCTTCAGCCAGGCCGTGACGTGGCCGGGTTGATTGAGGCGGCTGCGAACAACTGGTATTTGCGGCAGCAGGGATACAGCGCCGCATCGGATTTTATGAGCAGGCTGGATAGTGAATTTTAACTGATTAATGAAGGGCCTTGCGGGGCTCTTTTTTTTGTACTCTTCTTTCCGCTGCAGAATTAGAGAGGGAGAAAATGAAACATTACAGCTTTTGTTTCGTCTATAATAAAGATGAATTATTTGGAAATTCCGGCTGTTTGCAGAGGGAAGGGATACTTTTGAAAAGAGCAGCGGCATTCATACTCATCCTGCTGTTATTAGCAGGCTGCAGTGGTGTTCAGCATAATACAGATTTAGAAAAGTCTATTTCTGATATTGTGAAAGATAAAGATAGCAATGAGATAACTCTCGACTCATTGACGGATTTCGATTGGGAAAAGGCCTTTTTATTTACGCCGTACAGCCCTCAAGAGCATATAGAGGAACAGTTAGGTGTCTCTTTTAACGATCCCAGCAGCATTAACTTTAGAGAAGATATTTATCTGCTGGTCTTCATGAACGAAGGTGAAGTGGTGCAGTATGCTGAAGCGGAAAGGCAGGGGGCTGATTTTTCGATCGGGGAAGAGGAATATCTGACGCCTGCTGAGGATGTTATCACGATTGAAAGACCATAGAAATAACATCATATTCAAAAGAACTTATCGAAAATACAAAGCTGGTAAATATTGAACCAGCCGATAACTGATTAAGCCTGCTGATGTTCAGTCTTAAGGCAAGTTTTTCAGCATGAGCTCGTCAGAAAGCATTGCTCCGGAGGGAATTTGATTTGAGATTCTTTTTAGCTGTTCCGTTATTAATGATCGGGAGTTTTTTAATAAGCATCACCGTAGATCGTTTAGGCAGCACCGGCAATTTTATCATGCACGCAATGGGTGTGGCCATTAATTTATTTGCTGTCTTTTATATATGGAAAAGAAAGGCGAAGCTGGAGGGACAGGATGATAAGAAATAATATTCGGGCCATTGCGATCTGTGTGTTCAGAAGAGATGACTCGATACTTGTGGCTGAGGGGTTCGACAAAGTTAAGCAGGACTATTTCTACCGTCCGATTGGCGGGGGGATTGAGTTTGGCGAAAAAAGCACTGAAGCGCTGGAAAGAGAAGTGTTCGAGGAAATTGGGGCAAACGTTAGGAATCTCATTCATTTAGGCACCCTTGAAAATATCTTTACCTACAATGGGATTCCCCGACATGAGTTCGTTTTTGTCTATGATGGGGAGTTTGTTGATCCTTCCTTCTATCAAAAACCATCTTTTATGGGTCTTGAGGATAATGGGGAAGAGTTCAAGTTAATGTGGAAGCCCATCAATGAGTTTCGGGATAAGGGATTAAGGCTGGTCCCTGAGGAACTATTAGCGCTGATGTAATAGACAGGGGGAGTAAGGTTGAAAAAGATGCTCTTTTTATTTTTTGCCTTGATGTTCTTAGCTGCCTGTTCGAAAGAAGTGAACACTTATGACTATCGATTTGTCGGGGAAAGCGGCCATTGGGAAGCGGAATACGTTTTTAAAGGTACAGAGGTGTGGGACGAGAAAAATGGAAGACGCACATACTCTAACGAAAATAACGATGAATTCTTTTTAGAGTATAAAGGGCCTTTAGAAGAGCTTTCATCCCTGAAAAACCTTGAGTACACTTATGAAACTTCAGCAGGGAGCGGAAGCGGCGCAACAAAATTTGATGCACCGCCGACGAAGAAGGTTTTTAAAAGCAGTGGATCTTCGGAGAATAGCGGCACAGTGAATGAGGATGAAATTATCAAAGTTTATGTAAAATGGGATGATGCCGAGGAGACTTTTGAATTGCACAGGGAAAAGCAGTAGACTTTTAAATTTGTAAAAGGAAGGTTCGGATTAATGTCTGTAAAAAAACGATTTTTCATCGGAATGGCCATTGCGGCGGTTTTCTCGTTCATTTGGCTTCTGCCTGCACAGGGGAGCGAGGCACAAATTGCTAATGAGATTGCGAAAAAAACAAACGGAGTCAGTATAGACCATATCGAAATGATTGATAACCATCTATCCGTTGCTTTCCTGCACACTGCAGCAGGTGAGGAAAGGGAATTGTATTTAGAGAGGTCGTTATTTTCTTGGGAGGCCAAAAAAGAGTTTGCCTTTACACCGGAAGGAATACATGACCCGATTCACCTTGCCTTCTTCAATTCGCCTTTCACAGGTGAAGAAGAATTCAACGCTGTGATTCTTCGGGTATTTGATAAAGAGATAGACCGTGTTGAAATAGTAAAGGGAAAGAAAACCCTTCACAGCTTCAAGCTTCTTACTAAAGCTGCGGATGAAAAGTTTGGACTATTCAGAACAGATAGCGATGAAATCTATGATGCTGAATATATTGCTTACAATGCAGAAGGTGAAGTGGTTTTTAAGAACAAGTTATCTTAAAGACCGGTCCCTTTATTCAAATAGGAGGCTGGCATCATTCAAGATGATTACTTTTGGAGAAAAAATCGAGAAAATAGAATATACCAGCAGGCCGGCTGTCTACGGACTGTTTTTTCATCCGGAGAATGGGAAAGTGGCTGTCATACAGACGGGTGATGGAAAGTTTTTTCTTCCCGGCGGAGGAATTGAGGCCGGGGAGACGCATGAACAATGCATGAAAAGAGAGGCTCTCGAAGAAATGGGGACCGAGATACAACTCGGTCCTTTTCTGGGGCATGCACGAAGGTATTTTTTCTCTGCCAATGAATACAAATACTATTTGAGCGAAGGGTACTTCTACTTATGTGAAATCGTCAGGCAAATAAGCCTGCCGCTGGAAGAGGACCATACGCTGATATGGCTGGATCCTTTGGAAGCTGAAGCAGGTCTTTTTCATGAACACCAGGGATGGGCAGTGAAGGAAGCATTGAAAATACATAGTTTAAGTAAGGGGGAAAGCAGATGATTTACCGCAGAAAAAGCTATAAAGTGGATGAAAGCATTGTAGAAGATTTCAATCTTCATTTTAATCAGACGCTGCTGCCGGCCCAGCTGAAATACGGGTCAAGGCTGGTCGGGAGATGGATGGGACAGCCTGCAGAAGGGGCAGTCGAAATCTTTGCGATATGGCAGTATGACAGCCGTGAAGCATATGAAAATATTGAAAACAAAGTGAGACATGATAAAGAGCACGTCCAGCGTGTGCAGGATTGGTTTGAGAAAATGGGCGGTAGGGAGAATCTGGGCAGGATATTTTTTAAGGTGGATGAGGACTTTTTGGAGACTACGGTACCTGAAGGAAATACGATTCTTTCATGCTAGTAATAAAGATCATTTCCAAGTTGCGAGGAGAAAAAGGCAGTGAAATCAAAAATAGAAAATGTTATTAGGGATTTACAGGACAAGAGGATCATTGATTTAAACGAACCAGATATCAACATGCTGAAAGGGACAACTGAAGGACTTGTGTATACTTTGTCTGAAAATACTATGCCGAAGTATGTGATAAAGTATGACCGGCCGCAGGAAATTGAATACGTGGAACGGTTTCTTCAGAGCCGCCGGAATGTCAGCCTCCTGCCAGAATGGCTCTATACAGATCCTCAAAAGGAGTTTATAGTCTATTCTTTTATAACGGGAACGACGCATTATAATCGCGGCTTGAAGGAAGACTGGATGAGGACCCTGGTGAAGGAAGTATTAAATCATTACGAAGAATGCCATCCTGAAGAAGCATGGGGCAGGCTGGATCAGCCAAGAAAATCATGGCATGAGTTTAATAAGATTA
Organism: Bacillus infantis; assembly: GCF_008180445.1. GTDB lineage: Bacteria > Bacillota > Bacilli > Bacillales > Cytobacillaceae > Bacillus_AB > Bacillus_AB infantis_B. Next base: position 203,476 of record NZ_VTER01000005.1, on the reverse strand, counting down.
GTGTAGGACTCGCATATAGAGATTTAGGGGATTTGCTGCCGGAGGAAGATTATTTTAAAGTAAAATCAATTGTCGAGCGGATAAGCAGGTCCGGGGAAGAAAAAAAGTACCTGCTTCACGGAGACACAGGAGTCCACAATTTTGTTTTTAATCACAGAGTTCTGACCGGAGTCATCGACCCTTCCCCGATTATAGGGCCGGTCATTTATGACTTTACCTATGCCTTCTGTTCATCTCCTGATGATTTAAATGTAGAAACATTGCTTACTTCATTCTCGCTGCTGGAGCATGTCTCAATGGGAAAATTGCAGCTCATAGACGAAGTGGTGGTGCAATTATACACGCGCCTTGGCATTTGTGTCAGGGTTCATCCTCAGGATTTAGCTGAATATCTTAGAGCCTGGGATTATTGGAAGTCCTTGGTTTCTTCCTGATTTGTTTTGTGGCAGATCCGGGGGAAAATAGAATTTATAATCCAGCGGGCGTTAACCAAGATGATAAGGAGGCAGGCCCATTGAAAAAATTCTTTTTGTCTTTGACCGGCGGAATCCTGCTTGGCGGCATCCTATCATACTTTTTCCTGGACTATGAGGACTCAAATTATGTTTTGCTGAATTATTATGGAGCAGATAAAAAGATAGTAAAAGAATGGGATTTTCAATTTATCTCCAATGCGGGCTTTATCATCATTGGATTGTCGGTTCTGATTTATTTGATATGGACGTATTTCGAGAGAAGATCGAATGGTTTTTGAGATGTAAGTAATATTTTTTTCTAACCTGGAGGGTAAGCGGTGGAGCAGAGACTACTCACATTTGGGTATATATTGTTTTTCTCAGGAATCGTTTTATTCGGCTTCATGCATCTGGCAATTGCTGCATATATGCCCCATCTGACCGGCTGGAGCAATCCGCCGGGAAAACTGGCATCAGTGCTTACTGACATAGCAGGCTGGGTTCCCTATGTTCTAAGTATTGCGTTAATAGCAGCAGGCATCTTGATTGTCATTTACCATTTGTTTTTTTTCAAGAAAGGTGACTGACAAGGAGGGAGGGAAATGGCAGGATGGATACCCCGCAAAAAAGCATAATAAGATACCGTATTGTTCTCTTCATAATGGCATTCATGATTGAGGGGGGAATGATCTATTATTTTCATACGCCGAAAAATTCAATTGAATTATACCAGGATCTTTCTTTTGCAGCCGATTTTGAAGAGGCACAAAAGCTGAGCTTAAAAGGATACGAGGAGCATTTTAAGAAAAAGGACTTTGATTATATAAACAGCCCAGATCATAGCGCCAATAGCATAGGCCAATTCACATTGTTTGAGTATGATGATAGATCTTATATTATCAAAACTTCACCAGGAACAACGAAGTTTAAAGTCCTTGCTGTCGAAGAGCTTCCGGCAGATATAAGGGATTATTTTGTTGGAATGTCGGAGTAGGAGGGAAGCGGGTTGTGCCGATATCTATTGTATTTCTTAATTGGTATAATGATTTTCACATCTGCGGGTTGCTCTAATGAAGGCGAAAGCACGGCAGTTTCCATTGACGCCATTAATGCAGAAGAAGTTTTAAGGCTGGATCCGGATGCTGATATTTTTCAGTATGATGGTGTCATCTACCAAACGAATATAGATTGGGTCGAAGAATTGTCATTAAAAAAGGACGCTCAAATTGGTGAAATACAATCCAGGAATGAGAACGATACAGATTTTGAAGATGCTATGTCGAATAAGCTTCCTGTCGGTGCCAAGATTTTCAAGACTAATAAAAGCGGGATTTTAATTGTAGAGACCGGGGGAGAGAGTTTGAAGTATCTTGCAATCGTCGAGGGATGAGTCTTTCCCAGTTATCAGCTGGTAAAAATGGATAAATATAGATAATAGACTGGGAAAAATGTGAAATATGTTATAATGCTAAGAGGTATTTAATATGTTGTCAGGAGAAAAAACTTGAGCGAAATCGAGTGCTACACATTTGAAAATGAAATAGAAGCTGATATTAATTTAGTATTTGAATGTTTGAATCAGGATAAGCATGTTTTAAGATGGAATACGCAGCTGATAGAGAATATTTATGAAGGCAGTGAAAGTGACCTGAAAGAAGGTTCTGCTTTTATTACGAGGCAAAAAATAGACAAGAAAGTTTATGAGCTAAATGGCATATATTCAAAATATAATCCGCCATATCATGCCGTTGTTGAAACTGAAACTAAAGAAGGCATAAGTAAGACAGAGTATACTTTGAAAGAATATTCTGAGGGGACCTTATTTACTGTAAGAGTAACCTTAGTGCCTTCTAATTGGTTCTATAAAACAGCAGCAAAATGGATGAAATGGTCCTTTAAATTTATATATGATGACCAATTTAAGAGATTCATTGAGTATGTATACCAGGTTGAATATGACAGGAGGTAAAAGAGTATCTAATCATGAATGTTAGATGCTTTTCTTTTGTCCAAAACAATGATTAAATCTGGCAGCTTTCCGAAATTTCATAAGGGAAAGCCGGAAGCATTCCCTGAAGTGGATATACCGGCTGAAGGGTGTGCGAATGGGAGGACAGAAAGCAGGTGAAGTATGGCTGAATTAACCAGGATGTCACTTATATGCGTCGCTATCAATCTAATCTCAAATATACTATTTTTCCTCATAGGAGACTGGGGCGGATTATTTACCATGCTGTTAACTTTAAGCAATCTGGTGTTGCCGATGTTTCTGTCATTTACAGGGGTTCTTTTAGGAATCGGGGCTTTAGTGTTAAAAGAACCGATCATAAAATCTTTGCTGGCCATAGCAGCAAATATAGGTTACGTGTTGATTTTCTTTTCTGTTATAAAAAACTTTTAATAGAATAAAGGATGAAGAAATGAAATATTTTATTGATGACGACCATTGGGATATACTGGTATATAGAAAAGAATTACAGAAGCTATTGCCCAGGTTTAATAAAGAAACAGCCAATTTCCTGAAAAACCACTCTTTCCATGATGGAAAGGTTGTTTCGCTGACGGTTTTGAATAAAGAGAATGGAATAACAAAGGATCCGACCGCAATCCTGATGGTTATTAAGCAGTATGATGAGACAGCAGGTACCTATGAAATTCAGTGGCAGAATGTCCGCAAGTTTTTCATGGACTATGATATCACGCGAAATGTTTATGGCAACAATTCAAAAGAGATTGCATTTGGCGGCAGAAATGGCCTCGATGATTGGGGATATGTTGAAATCACTCCGCTGAGCAAAAAGAAGCTGAAGCATGAGATTTTTCTGTTTTCACAGACAAAGATAATCATCCATTGTGCCAATATAATAATTAGAAAAGTGAAAGCATAGGGAACACCAAATATACATTTGGTCAGGAGGAAATGATGATATCACTTGCCAGAATCTTAAAATTGCGTGATCTGGAGATTTTCCAAGTAATACGGGACGGAAGAGTTTTAGCGTATAGCATCATTGAGGATACTCGGAATCCTTTTACAGAAGAAGACAAAAAATTGGATCCTTTATGCTTTATGGACGAAGAGGATATTAATGAGATTTTAAATGTTTTCAGGATTGCATTGATTAGCGATAAAAAATTAAGCCAAGCCGATTCGATCACATTAAGAACATTCTTTTCGGAGTTTGTGAACAACACCCATTTGACGAATTTCATCATTCAGGAATATGTTCAAAAGGACTTGTATGAAGAGGAAGATACTATAGAATCTTTCAATAAGATGCTGCAAAAAATAGGGTCGAATTTTGTGATTCAGGATTTTGATGAGAGAAATTGGATATATTTATCGCAAGATTGATATGCAGACGGCCTGCAGTCTTTGTTAACCCAATATTTGCATGGTATGGAAACCTTCATCTTAAGGAGAATAATGCATAACTGCATATTGGGAAGTGATGATTTTGAAAAAAGTAATGCTGCTAGTCATTGGTTTTGTCTTATTAACTGGACATGTATCTGCTTCTGAAATCTTAGAAACGGGAGAAGAAGCGGAGGTAAAAGATCAGGCTGCGAAAACCTTTATTTATGAGTCTTTGCGAGTATGGCTGGATCAGGATATTTCCAGATTGTATCACAAGAAATACAAGGCAGATTCTGTAGAATGGATAGGGCCTGAACGCGAAAAAGTCCGCATATGGATCAGGGAGGTTAAATCTAATCCGGGTCCAGCAGGGTATACCCATGTGATAAGAATATTTTTGCCATATGAGAACGTCATAGTGAATAATAGTAAGGATGTAAAATCAGCAGATACAGTTATTTACGCTGTTAATGCACGCTTCCTTTCACTCTGTCCTGAGTCAGGCAAATCTGAAAAGGAAATCAAATTACTCCGTACTTTCCATAAGGTTCTTTCTAACACTGAATAATTTTCATTATACAGAAAAAAACAGGCCCTATTTATATAGGGCCTGTCTGTATGATCAGAAGATTAAGCTTTTTGAACGTTAGCTGCCTGAGGTCCGCGAGCACCTTGCTCAACGTCAAAAGTTACTTTTTGACCTTCGTCTAAAGATTTGAATCCTTCGCTTTGAATAGCTGAGAAGTGTACGAATACATCGTCTCCACCTTCGCGTTCGATGAAGCCAAAACCTTTTTCTGCATTAAACCATTTAACTGTACCTTGTTCCATTTTTGTTGCCTCCTAGTGCTGCCGCACAATGTATTACTATCCCTGCTCAAAGTATTTATATAGACGAAAAGTCATTAATTAACTTATACCGAACAAAAATAATTCTTTTTCATCATAACAGCAATCGGAAAAAATTGCAAATTATATTCTTGTTTTATTATGGCAATATTTGTTAATGTCCATGGTAATCGATAAACCGATCTCTTGCCATAGTTTCAATACTTGCGAAAATAAACTGGTTCAAGCCTTGATTGACGATTTTTATAAAAGAGCGGAAAGAGAGTTTTGTTCAAAAAAGAGCGGGGTATACTTTTTTACGTGGTTATTAGGGCGGCTGCCAGTGATTTTTTTAAGGAAAATGAGAAAAACCATGACACTTATCATGTATGGTATATGACAGCTGGGACTACCGCAAAGATAAAACGTTTTCTATACTTAAATTAACTAATTGAGTGAAGGAGAAACTTTTAAAAATGAACGAACAAAACCCAAGGGCTTTGAGAAAAATGGTTACTCCTTATGAAAAGTCCGATTTACAAAAAAGTATCTGGCAGATTATTAACACATTGGTGCCATTCTTCCTGTTGTGGTACCTGGCTTATAAGAGCATACCGGTCTCTTATTTCCTTACATTAGCGATTTCTGTGGCTGCTGCAGGCTTTTTAGTGAGAATCTTCATTATCTTTCATGACTGCTGCCACTATTCCTTTTTCAAGAACAGGAAGGCGAATCGGATCCTTGGCACGATAACGGGGATTCTGACGCTGCACCCTTTCGATCAGTGGGCGCACGAACACTCTGTCCATCATGCCACCAGCAGCAATCTGGACAAGCGCGGTACAGGCGATATTTGGGTACTGACCGTTGAGGAATATATGGAAGCTTCAACTAAAACCAAAATCTTATACCGTTTGTACAGAAATCCATTTGTTATGTTCATCCTCGGCCCGATTTACGTTTTTGGCATTACCAATCGTTTCAACCGCAAAGGGGCAAAGCGCAAAGAACGGATGAATACGTATATTACGAACCTGGGAATCGCGGCTGTGGCGGGACTTGTATGCTGGGCTATCGGCTGGCAGAACTTCCTGCTCGTTCAGGTGCCGACTTTCATGATTTCGGGTACTCTCGGAGTATGGCTGTTTTATATCCAGCACACGTTTGAGGATTCTTATTTTGAAGAAAATGAGCATTGGGAATATGTAAAAGCAGCCGTTGAAGGAAGCTCGTTTTACAAGCTTCCAAAAGTCATGCAGTGGCTGACAGGCAATATCGGTTTCCATCATGTCCACCACCTGAGCCCAAGAGTCCCAAACTATAAGCTTGAAGAAGTGCATAAAAACACGGAACCATTGCAAAACGTTCCGACCATTACACTGGCAACCAGTCTTCAGTCCCTAAAGTTCCGTCTTTGGGATGAAGATGGGAAGAAATTTGTAGGGTTCAGCCACTTGGGGAAAGCTGCTAAAAACCAAAGATCGGCACAGCTGGAATCTGATTAAATCAGCGCCTTAAATGATGATAAGAAAGTTATATACCTCAGAAAGGTGCTGATTGTGCAATGGATTTGCGCAGTCAGCACTTTTTTGCCGTGAAAAAATATCTTTCTGCATCTTAATACTTTCTCTTTGAAAAAAGAAAGCAGTTCTTTTCTTATCATGATAGTTCACTGTAAGCAGGGTGATATGTGTATTAATTTTTATTGGAAAACAACTAAGTTTAAGAATAGTGACTTTTGTAAAGACAAAGGGAGTGTTATGGAGGTCTTTTGACCTGGCCCATTACGTTTTGTATACTTGTGAGGATGAATCTGTGCCAATCCACTCCTTAAGTGAAGTCAACTAATATCAGGACTATATATGGATGATGAATGTATTGGTCAAAAAGCAGTCCATCTATTAATATAAACAGGCGCAAAAATAGCGGGGAGTGACCTTTATGGCGTTGGAGAAGGAGAAAGTAACGGTTAAGGTAAACAGTAATGAGTTTGTGTGGGATCCCCAAAGCGGGCTCTTTACCTTTGATGGAGCACCGGCACTTTTGTTTTGGGATTCAGCAATAGAATTATTTTTGAAAACAATTGAAGAAGTTTCCGGAGAAGATGTATCTAAAACGGTTTATGAAGCGACGGGATATCGAATGGGCCATCTGGTAACGTCTTATTATACCGGCCGAAGGGACCTCGAACAGCTTCTTGAAGAATATGGCGATATTTACAGAAATGCCGGCTGGGGCAATGTCAAAATTGCCGACTTTAACTTTGAGGAAAAGAGAGCAACCGTTCAGCTGACCAACAGCTGGGAGCACAGGATTTTTAATAATACAGACAAGGAAAAGGCTGGCGTATTATTGCCGAGCCACTGGGCAGGAGTCTTTACAGGCCTATTTGAACAAAAAGTCTGGTACAAAATCAACAAAAGCCAGCTGGATGGAAGCGAATATGACGAAATTGAAATCTTTCCTTCAGATGTGTCACCTACAGAAAATATTTTCGAACTGGCAAGACAAAAAGAGACAGAACATATCATGGAGCTGGAGCAAAAAGTAAAAGAGAGAACCGAAGAACTCTCCACCCTTGTAAATGAATTATCCACCCCTATTATTCCGGTATTGAAAGGGATTGTTGTTGTTCCGCTTATTGGCAATTTCAACGATGAACGCTTATCCAATTTTATCGAACGTTCACTGCTTGAATTTTCCAGGCTGAAAGCCAATTACCTGTTAATTGATCTGACAGGTGTGAAAGGGCTGGACAACTACACGATAGAAGGTATCCAAAAACTGATTCTTTCTATCCGCTTGATAGGCGGAGAATGTTTTATTGTCGGTATTTCATCGGACCAGGCCATTCAAATATCACAATCAAACATTCAATTCAGCAAAGTACAAACCTTCTCTACCTTACAGCACGGAGTAGAATATGCCATTGAGCAGAACGGTTATGAGATTAAAGAAAAGAAGGCGTGAAGTGCCTTCTTTTTTTCGGTTTTGAAGCTGAAGTTTTATAAAACAAGCCCCTCAGGAACCCTATACTAAAACACGTCCGAATGGCAAGAAGCAGATCATGAATCCCTAAAGTTATTCTCAATAAATTTCTCCTCATCAGACGGCTTCAGCACCCTGTAAGCCTTGCCAACCTGGCCGCCTTCCAGCTCCCAAAAATAATTATGATCCTCTATGATGCCAGTAAACTCTTCGCCTCTCCACTTCGCTGCTATTTCCAGCAGCCTTTCTTTTCTTTCAAAATCACTCGATTGCAGGATGCTAAAGAGTTTTTCAACATTTTCTTTGCTCATCTCGACAGCACCGGCCTTTTTCTCAGCTATGACTTTTTGATGCGTCATAAAGTGCATGGTATCCATGACTTCTTTTTCAGCAGAGCTTTGGTCAGCCGGGAATGCTGCTGTTGCCCCTTCCACTTTGGCAACCTGTTCAGGCGCTGCGTCAGGATCCCAGGCTTCTTCAGCGGGACCGGACTCTGGCTGAGTTTGTTCTATGCTATCATTCTGATCTGTGTCATTGGCTGTTTTCATGAAATTGACTGTGATAAAAAGAACCAGGAGCAAGGCGATGGCTGCCAATATGAAGATTATTTTTTTCATGAGATGCTCCTCTCCTTTTCTCCATTATACCACTCGGGTTTCACTGGAATGCTAATATTTGGTATTATTAAAATTGAGAGATGCATAGAAAGGGGAATCTATACTGCACATGTGGAATATCTTGAATTGATTTATAGCATTGGATAGAGGCAGTTGGCGGTCCTTTTAAGGATACGTTTATTTGCCGATCTAAAAATCATTCAAGGGATACATGATGCGGCCATATAAATTTCCATTGCCAGGCAGATACTGCGGGTGAAGTTGCATCTCTATTGGCATAATCATAGCGTCCCTGACCAGGAGGAATCTTCATGAAGAGTCAGGACAAAAACGAAGAGCTGCTTACAGGAGGAAATGTCTCGAACGTTTATCGTTCTGGAGATACAGTTCGGCGCGAAACTAAGCCTGATAGTAAAAACATTCATAAGTTATTGCAGCATTTAGAAAATAAAGGATTCAACTGCGCACCGAGGTTTTTAGGCATTGATGAAAAAAATAGAGAGATCCTAACCTTTATTGAAGGAGAAGCCGGCAATTATCCTTTAAGAAAGTATATGTGGTCTAATGATGCTTTAAAAGGGATTGCCGGAATGCTCCGGCTCTATCATGATGCTGTGAGCGACTTTCCAATCGATGAGAGCTGGCAGCCGATTGATAACACCCCTCAGCCGTTTGAGGTGGTATGCCATAATGATTTTGCCGTCTATAACATTATTTTTAGCGGCGAAAAGCCGGCAGGGATTATTGATTTTGACGTTGCTGCTCCCGGCCCGAGGCTTTGGGATATCGCCTATGCTCTTTACACTTGTGTTCCTTTAAGCAGACTGTACCATACGGAAACAGGTGAGGCAGTCTATTATGACCGGTCAAAGGATGCCGAACGCATAAAACAGAGGGTTGCATTATTTTTTCAATCTTATGATATGGCTGGATTGGAACATGGTTTTCTAGAGATGGTGCTGCTCCGGGTAGAAGGGTTATGCAAAACCATAAGAAGGAAAGCTGAAGAGGGAGACAAGGCGTTCCAAAAAATGATTGATGAAGGGCATCTTGAGCATTATCAGAAGGAACTTCAATTCATCCGTGAATATGGTGAAGAGTGGATATTGTGAATGAAAAGCGCTAAGCCTGGTGGTTTAGCGCTTTTTTAACGATTATTTAAAAAGCGCTGTCACTGCTTTCATTGAAATGAAACTTACCACTTCTTTCGCGCGTATATTCACTGTAAAGGCGGATATAAAAATGCTGGGGAGATGCCAAATGACCATCTATAAACATAAACATGGCAAACGCACGCTGGAGAAGGATTATGAAGCGTATATAGGCACTTTGAGTTTTAATGTGGAAAGGGTATATGTGGAAACCAGCTATGGAAGGACACATGTCCTCGCTGCAGGGCCAAAGGAGGCGAAGCCTGTATTTATTTTTCAGGGAGGCAATTGCATCAATCCGATGACACTGTCGTGGTTCTCCTCATTAGCGGACAGCTATCGGATTTATGCCCCTGATACCATCGGACACCCGGGTTTCAGCGCAGAAACAAGGATTTCCGCTCAGGATGATAGTTTTCCGAAATGGGTAAAAGAGCTGATGGATCACCTCCAGATCAGCAGCTGCGCTTTTGTCGGCCCTTCTTATGGCGGAGGAATCATCATGAGGATTGCAGCCTATATGCCCGACCTGATTGACTGTGCAGTGCTGGTGTCTCCGGCAGGAATCGGCCTTGGGTCCAAGGCCAGGATGATTAAGGATATTCTACTGCCGATGGTCGCTTATAAGGCCTTTTCTTCGGAAAATCAGCTGGATAAACTTACAGGAGTGATGTCCGGCGGTTCTATGAAAGTGCAGGATAAAGAGATAATTGGACATGTATTCAAATATGTGAAGCTTGAACAGGATATGCCGAAGATAACAGACCGTCATGAGCTGGCGGGATACCAGGCGCCGACACTGGTTATAGCGGGAAAAAAAGACGTCTTCTTTCCTGAGCAGAGTCTTAACCCGGCAGCAAAAAAAATCATCCCAAATCTAACCGACTTTAAGGCATATGAAATGGGACATTTTCCTTCTGATGAATATTTGATAAAGATCAATGAGGATATTGCAGCGTTTATGGGCGCTTATTATTAGGAGGAGTCAAATGAAAAGAGGGGTTACCTTTGAAATTACCAATGAGTATGGCTGGTTTCTTTTTGAGATTCTGCTGTCACTGGAAGCTTCCAGCTTTGACTGGAGTATCGCTGATGAGGAAGCTTATTTTATAGAAAACGGAGAGCTGGGAAGAAAGCTTTTCCCGGAAAATAAAATGATCATGGCAGGCGGGGATTTGATGGCATATCTTCATCCGAACTCATGCTATCTCATTTTTGCCGACTTAAAGGCTTTTCCGCCTGGAAAGGCTGCGGGCGATATTAAGACATACAAAGACTTTTTGAAAAGCGATTGCCAGATGGCGATCTTGATAGTGGACTGCTCAGATGTGGCGGTTTATTGCAAGGATAGAGAGAGGACAGAAACGCTGTACCGCTTTTGCAGGGAGCGTTTCTCGAATGCGGAATATATTACGGATGAGAATGATAGAAGTGAGCTTTACTGTTTGGTGATAAGAAGCTGGATGCCTGCCTTGAAAGAGGATGGTATCCAGCTTTTTTTGAGCCAAGGGACCTGTCCCCTTGGCTCATTTAAGATTTATTTAAGAATTCCATAAGCCCCGGTTTAGAAATTCTCTGTAAGATGTTCACAGAGTCAATTGAAGGAGGATTTGTTATGAAAGAGAGTTCTTTAAGGTTTCGTGCCGGGGGAATGGCTTTTGTGGTGTTTTCGATATTGTTTCCGGTGTGTGTTCTGACGCAGCTTTATATTGCTGGGGTGGCGGTGTTTGTGAATCCAGTCAGCTGGGTGAGGCATGTTGGATTTGTCCATCTGTTCGGGTTCTCGCTTCCGCTCTTGATGCTTATTGCCGCCTTTATTGGCGGGCTGCCCCGGTCTATTCTGGGACAGGTGCTGGGTGTAATGCTGTCGATTTTTTTGATGTATTTTACAGCGAATATAACGGGTACGCTGCCATGGGCAGGGGCGCTGCATCCGGTTATTGCGGTGATTATTTTAATTCAGTCGCTGCTTATAGTAAAGAGTGCCTGGGGATTGTTATTTCCGAATCGTAAAAGGGAGGGGTTTGAAGAATGAGAGGTTTTGCAGCTATACTGCTTGGCATTGTGGGCGGATTTATTCTTGGGATTGCCTTGTCAAGTGTAATCGGGATCATCAGCATGGGCTTGTTCAGCCAGCCGTATGGGATTAAATATCTCCCATACTTTACGGCAGCCATCTGTGCAGTGCTTGTACCTGTGATGGACCGCAGAAGCTTGAAGAATAAACAATAATAGAAGGGCTGTCAGGGGAATCTTGACAGCCGGCCGCTATATATGTGGAAATTAGGATAAACTGGAGCAGGAGAGCGGGTGAACCTATGTCGATAAGGAAAAGGCTGATCTTGTCTAATATCGGGATGATTCTGATTCCGGTGCTCAGCTTGCTGGCGGTGGAGGTTATTGCCGGGTACTTATTTTTCTATCTCTTCAACGGGAAGCCTGAGGGGCGGGATCTTCAGCTGTTCCTGACTGCCAGGTTTGCGGCAGTGATCGTGATCCTCGTGCTGACTAATGCAATACTGACTTACTTTGTATCAAAGAGCATTCTTGTGCCGATCCGGGAGCTGTCTGAGGCGGCCGGAAAAATCAGTGAAGGAAATCTTGAATACAGCGTGAAATCCGGCAGCCGGGATGAACTGGGGCAGCTGTCCAATACATTTGAAGACATGAGGCTGAAGCTGAAGGAAGCTGAGCGCATGCAGAAGCAGTATGAAAGAAACCGGCAGGAACTCATCGCCAGCATTTCTCATGATCTGAAAACGCCTTTAACCTCAATCAAAGGCTATGTGAGCGGGATTCAGGACGGAATAGCAGGAACTCCCGAAAAGCTGGAGCGGTATATGAGCAAAATCAGCAAGAATGCCAATGAAATGGACGCCTTGATTGATGAGCTGTTTTTATATTCCAAGCTGGACCTTGAGCAGATGCCCTTCCATTTTGAAAAAGTGATGCTTGATTCCTTTTTTGCCGATTATATTGAGGAGCTGTCATATAAGTTGGAAAAGGAAAATGGGCGTGCAGAGCTGATTTTAGAAGGAGAGCGGGGCTTTATTGCTGAAGCAGACCGGGAAAAGCTGAACAGGGCTGTTATGAACATTACGCAAAACAGCCTGAAATACATGGACAAAACCTCTAAAAGGATTCAGATCAGGCTGACTTCAAGGGTGGAAGATCTAGAGGTTGAAATTAAGGATAACGGGGCAGGTATCGGTAAAGAGGATCTTCCCCGCATATTTGACAGCTTCTACCGTACTGATGCATCCCGCAATTCGGCGACAGGCGGCACCGGACTCGGCCTTTCAATTGCCAGGAAAATCATTGAGGGGCATGGCGGGAGGATTTGGGCAGCCAGTGAGCCGGGGAAAGGAACAAGCATTCATTTTACATTGAAAAAGGTGAAGTAAATGAAAAGGATACTGATTATAGAAGATGAGACGGATATTGCCGAGCTGGAGCGGGATTATTTGGAAGTGAGCGGCTTTGACAGCGATATTGCTTCCAATGGCGAGGAAGGGCTGAGGCTGGCTAAGACAAATGAATACAGCCTGATCCTGCTGGATTTAATGCTTCCGGGGATTGATGGCTTCCAGCTATGCAGGGAAATGAGAGAATTCCTGGACATTCCGATCCTGATGGTGACAGCGCGCAAGGAAGATATTGATAAAATCAGGGGCTTTGACCGGGGCGCGGATGATTATATTGTGAAGCCATTCAATCCGAATGAGCTTGTTGCCAGGATTAAGGCGCATACAGCCAGATATGACCGGCTGATTGGCAGCCAGCCGGAGAAGCGGGAAGTACGGAAGAGAGGGCTGGTGATGGATGCCGATTCACGGCGGGTGTATGCAGATGGAGAAGAGAAGGTGTTCACGGCAAAGGAATTCGATCTGCTGTGGTTCCTTGCTTCAAACCCGGACAGAGTTTTCTCGAAGGAGCATCTGTTTGAGCGGATTTGGGGTTATGATTCCCTGGGAGATATCACGACCGTCACCGTTCATATTAGGAAAATACGCGAGAAGATTGAAAAAGATCCATCGAATCCGGAGTATATTGAAACGATATGGGGAGTGGGGTATAGGTTTAAATGAGGGTTTGGGGAGAAAATGACAGGGCACCTTTTTTTGCGCTTAAGGGTGTAAAGATTGACATTGTCTAGTTTCAGGTGGCTATTCTATAATAGTGTAAAGGGAGGTGAGAAAATGAAGGAAGAAAGATTTGACCGGATTGAAGGAATGCTTACGCAGCTGCTTACAAAGGTAGCCAATATGCAAACCGTTCAACAGGAGCACAGCAGGAAATTTGAGTCAATTGAAAAGAAGTTTGATTCAATTGACGAGAAATTTGACTCAGTTGATAGGAAGTTTGACTCAATTGAAAAGAAGTTTGATTCCATTGATAAACGCTTTGATGTTATTGAAGCAAGAATGGATAGCACTGATGCAAAAATTGATGGCCACCATAAAGAAGTAATGGACCGATTCAATAAATTGGAGCTGGATCAGGACTTTATTTGGGAAAAAGCTGCACGTAATGAAAGAGAACTGGAGCTTATGAAAAGAAGGCTTTCTTTATAATCTCTATTCGACACTTTCTTTAACCTCAATCAATAACTTTCTCTGAAAAGCAATACTCCTCTGTTTTGTTTCACTGAAATATATTCCTCTACACTAAAATATCAGCACAGCCAATTAAGAACTACGGGGCTTTAATTGAATATAAAGTTTAATACTAGTCTAAAAAAACTCCGCCTGGCTGATGGCAGCAAGCGGAGTTTTTGTGATTGGGATACTCAATTTTGGGCCAAGGGGTCTGACCCCATGGCTTATGTCTGATATAATTATCATAATAGTTAAAAAACAGAGAAAAAAGGGTGGTAACATGCAAGATCTTCGCTATTTATGGGAGCCTTTTTTGTCCTATGGACAGTCGTTTGAGGTTGAGAAGAATAAAGTAGTTTATCACCAGGGAGAGGCTGGCAAAGGAATTTATTATTTAAAGAAGGGTGAAATCAAGATTATGCTCCTCTCGGACTATGGCGATGAGCGCATCATCAATATAGTGCCGCCTGGAATGCTTTTTGGTGAGCATGGTATCCATGGAGAACCTTACCTGACAAGCAGTACAACGACGAGTGCATCAACCGTGTACTTTTTTTCAAATGATGTACTTGCGGCGATTTTCAAAGACCATTCTGATGCAGCAGGCATTTATACTGATTCACTCATCTATAAGTTTCGGACACTGGCGGAAATCATCGCCCATCTTGATAGCCAGGTAGAACAGCAAATGGCCTTTTATTTATTGAAACTTGTTCGGGAAAACGGGAGTGCTTCAATGAATCAGACTGCTTTTGCAAAATATATCGGCACGTCCCGTATTACTGTGAACAAGATTATTCAGAAGTGGAAGCAGAATGATTACGTAGAACTTAACAAAAGAGAGATTGTAATTATAGATTTTGATAAAATCAGGGAAATTGCGAACAATCCGCATATGTAATAGCTATAAATTAGCCAACCAGGTTTCTAAGGAAGTCTGGTTTTTTTATATAGTATTTTCGGTTTTGAATTTCGACTATTCCTGCTTCCTGCCATTGCCTTAAAACCTTATAGACAGTAATTCGTGTAAGACCGGTACAGCAGGCGAGATCCTGCTGGTTGATCGGTATTTGATAATTTTTGAATTCGTCGCAGATATTGTGGATCAGGAGAGCCAGTTTTTGTTCAGATGTAAGCGCATTCAAATTTATGCGATCCAAAAGGATTTTCATTTTATGGATGACGCTTTTTGAAAAAAGTTTAAAGAGTTCCGGATGAGCGATCATCAATTTTTTGAACTCGCTGGCTGAGAAGTGGTAGACGACGGAATCTTTGACTGCTATAGCGGTAGTGAAATGGATCTTTTGATCTAATGATTGAACGCCCAGCAACTGATTCGGTATGACGATGTTCAGCATATTTTCTTTTCCTGATGCTGTTTCAGTGATTATTCGAACTAATCCTTTATGCAGATAGTAAAAGCCTTCACCGTTACACCCTTGTTGGTATATGTATTCCTTTTTCTTGAAGAATTGACGGGTTCCATACTTTAGATAAGCATCCCAGTGAAATACTTCCTCATAAACCGTAACCATACCATTACCTCCCCAATATTTTTGGATACGAAGCTTTGCCATGATTCTTTGATTATTTTAATCATAGGCGATATATAGTTTTATTGCTACGGATAGTTAGATAATTTCGACTCTTCAAATAACTATTCTTAAAAATATGTTAATTAGACTACAGTTACGTTCAATATTTAGTATTACAATTCAAATTGAATTTTCAATCAACTTATTCCGGGAGGGTGTATATGGGAATTAGGACAGGAGCTCAATATATCGAAGCAGTTAAAGCACGTAAACCTGAGGTTTGGCTTGCTGGAAAAAAAGTGGAGAATTTGTTTGAGGAACCGGTGTTCAAACAGCCGATCCTTGAGATCGCAAGGCTATATGATATGCAGCATGATCCGGAATTCCAGGAAAAAATCACACATGTGTGCGAGGAAACAGGCGAGCGAGTAAATAACTCATTCCTTGTGCCAAAGAGCTATGATGACTTAATAAAACGGCGCAATGTATTTGAAGCCTATGCAAAAGCGACATTCGGATTGATGGGACGTACCCCGGATTTCTTGAACGTAGTGGTAACTTCTATGTACTATAATGCCGACTTTTTCGAAAGGTACAACAAGGATTGGGCTGAGAATGTCCGCAACTATTATAAATATTTGCGTGATAACGATATCTTTCTTACTCATGCAATCATTAACCCGCAAAACGACCGCAGCAAAACCTCTCATGAACAAAAGGATGAATTTACTCATTTAGGGGCTGTGGAGGAAACCCCGGATGGTTTAGTGGTAAGAGGAGCAAAAATGCTTGCTACGCTTGCACCGGTTACAGATGAGGTTATCATCTATTCATTCCCGGGATTCGCACCTGGTGACGAGAAGTATGCTTTAGCGTTTGCAATTCCGATTGAAACTCCAGGTCTTCGCATTATTTGCCGTGAGCCGATGCAGGATGGCACCCGTTCCTTCTTTGATCACCCGCTTGCATCAAGATTTGAAGAAATGGATGCGTTACTTGTATTTGAAGATGTTGTGGTACCGTGGGACCGTGTTTTCTTATACAACAACGTCGAAGCAGCTAATAGGCTTTATCCAATGACAGGTGCAGGTCAGCAGCCGGCACACCAATCAGGGGTCAGGGGACTTGTGAAATTGGAATTCGCTACACAAGTTGCCATGAAAGTGGCTGACACAATCGGTGTTGATGGATATCTGAATGTCCAGGACCAGCTTGGGGAACTTGCACAGTCACTTGAGTCCATTAGAGCGCTGCTAAAGGTTGCGGAGTATGAACATACATTTACGGATAAGGGAGAAGCAATGCCTGATTACGTAGCACTTGAAACGATCCGGGGCCTGCTGCCGAAAATGTATCCGCGTGCAATCGAAATCATGCAGATTGTGGGAGCTGGAGGGTTGTTGATGTCTCCAACGGGAGCTGATTTTGACGCAGAAGAATTAAGAGGGTCAATAGATAATTACTATGTTGGACGCGAAGGTGTATCTTCATTGGAGCGTGTAGGCATTTTCAAACTTGCTTGGGATCTTTGCGGGGAGGCATTTGGACAAAGGCTGCTTCAGTATGAACGTTATTATACAGGAGATCCAATCCGCAAGAGGGGGATCTTCTATAACAACTATAAGCGTCAGGCCAATTTGGAAATGGTCAAAGAAGCATTAAAGGGAGTTCAGAAGGACAATAAGAAAGCGCTCACAAAGTAGATTAAGTACACAGGAGGAGAATCCAGATGGATGCACATGTTTACACAAATTTAGAACTGGAGAAATCCATTGTAGCTATCGGTGCCTTTGATGGTGTTCATAGAGGACATCAAACCGTCATAAAAAATGCTGTTCAAAGAGGCCGTAAGCTGATGGTTCCAAGTGTGGTGTACACATTCGATCCTCCGCCGCGTGTATTTTTCCAAGGAGTAAGGATGCTGACAAGTGTCGAGGAAAAATTGAGCAGAATTGAAAACCTAGGTGTCAAAAATGCTGTGGTAGCCAGTTTCGATGAAGCGTATGCGAAAAGAAGCGCCTATGAATTCATTCGTACACTATCAAAGCTTAATCCAGTAGAAATCATGGTTGGAGGTGATTTTCGCTTTGGGAAAGACCGGATAGGAGATGTTGCGCTGCTTGAAAAATATTTCCGTGTGCAGGTGACAAAGCCGGTATGCTGCCCAAAAGGAAGTCCCATTTCGTCCACCAGAATACGCGGGCTCATTTCAGAAGGAGAGATTTCTCTCTCGAATGCATTATTGGGATGGCCTTCAGAAAAGTTTTGAAGTGGTGGATTTTTGCCCAAAAGCACTAGGGCTATAATTTGGCGGACAGGAGGAAACAAGATGAAATTACTGGGTATCTCGGGAACAATCATTGGTGCTAAAACAGGGATTGTCGTCCGCAAAGTGCTGGATGAAGTAAAAAAGAAGTATCCGGATATAGATGTTGAATTGCTCGATATGATGGACTATGATGTCCAGTTTTGTGATGGACGCGATCCATTGACATACTCGGACGACACGAGAAAGGTGATTGAAAAGGTCTCGAACGCAGACTTCTACATTATTGGTACTCCTATTTTTCAGGGCTCTATCCCGGGTGTGCTTAAAAATTTATTTGACCTGGTCCATCCGGATGCTTTCCGGAATAAGGTGATGGGGTTTGTTGCAAATGGAGGGACCTACCAGCATTTTCTGGTGATTGAGAACCAGCTGAAACCGATTGCCGGTTATTTCAGGGCATTTGTGGCTCCAAGCTATGTGTATGCAAACTCTGATCACTTCAATCGTGAAAATGAAATTGTGGATGCTGACTTGCTGCAGCGGATTTCACTATTGGGTGATGAAGTAGTCCATATGCAGAAATCTCTTAAAATCAGCATTGCAGAGGCAGCAGAGTAATATTGCATTGATGGCTTTATAACCATTTTCATTCGTGCTTTAGAAGACACAACAATAAAATCTATTAAAACTGAAGGGAGACAGCAGTTATGAAAAGCCAATTTGCTCCGATTAACCTTATGAAATTTATTGAGGAAAATAGAGATCAGCTTAAGCCGCCTGTTAACAATAAGGTGATCTGGAAGGATGCCGAGCTGATGGTAATGCTTTTGGGAGGGCCAAACAAGAGACGGGATTTTCATGTTGATCCTTCTGAAGAGATTTTCTATCAAATTCAGGGCAGCTGTTATGTCGAGGTTATCAATGCTGAAGGCAAGCGTGAGGTTGTTGAGGTTAAAGAAGGGGAAATGTTCCATCTTCCTGCTAATGTCCCGCATTCGCCACATCGGGTGCCAGATACAATTGGCCTTGTGATAGAGCGCAATCGTGATGAAGGAGAGCTTGAGGACTTCGTCTGGTTCTGTGATAAATGTGATCACGAGATGCACCGCGCTACCATTCAGCTAACGAATATCGAAGTTCAAGTAAAAGAAGCAATTGCCAGCTTTAATGGCAATGAGGAGCTGCGAAAATGCAAGAACTGCGGTTATCAGATGCCTCCAGAAGCGAGTGAGTGGAAATGCGAGTAGATTTCCATACGCATATTATCCCGGAAAATTTCACTGAGCTGACAAAGCGCTTCAGCGGTGAGAAGTGGCCGCAGCTTGAGCGGACTTGTGCCTGCGGCGCTAATATCATGGTTGCCGGAAAAGTATTCCGTGAGGTGACAGACCAAGTATGGGATGCAGAAAAACGCATCAAGGATATGGAGCGTGAAGGAGTCGACATGCAGGTGCTATCACCAATTCCTGTCACATTCTCGTATTGGGCTCCTCCGGAGGAAGCGGAAATTTTAGCCGTCGTCCAGAACGATTTCATCGCTGATATTTGCAACCAATATCCAACAAAGTTCATTGGCCTTGGTGCTGTTCCTCTGCAAAATGTTGAAATTGCGATTCGTGAAATGGATCGCTGCAAGCATGAACTGGGTCTGAGCGGGATTGAGATTGGTACGAATGTAAATGGCATTAATCTTGACGATCCCCGTTTTATAGAGTTTTTTGAAATGGCAGAACAGTGGGAAGTACCTCTATTTATACATCCTTGGGAAATCCTTGGCAAGGAGCGTATGCCGCGCCATAACCTGATGTATACAGTTGGGATGCCGAGTGAGACCGCACTTGCTGGGGCAAGTTTAATCCTCGGCGGAATAATGGATAAATTCCCTAAGCTCAAGATATGTCTGGCTCATGGCGGGGGAGCACTCCCTTACCTGCTTCCTCGATTGGATCAGGGCTGGAATGTTTGGCCGCATTTGCGTCTGCTGGAAAAGCCGCCGAGCTATTACGCAAAACAGTTTTACTATGATTCTTTAGTAAATGAACCGGTAAATTTGAATTATTTGCTTCAGATCTTTGGGCATGAACGGATCATCATGGGTTCGGATTATCCTTTCCTTTTGAGAGAGGTTCCTCCTGGAAAGGTGATTGATGATACGCTCGATCTATCTAAAGAACAGACAGAGGCGATGCTAGGGAAAAATGCTTTGAAATTCCTGAACATCCCTGTAAAAGTAGGGAGCTGACTTTATGGAAAAGGCATTGATTACACCTGAACAACGGATAAAAGAATTAGGACTAACCTTGCCTTCCCCCCGCCCTGCAGCAGGAAATTATGTAAGCTGTGTAAGGTCGGGAAACCTGGTTTTCACCTCCGGGCAAGGGACCAATGAATACCGGGGGCGGCTCGGGGAAGATGTTTCTCTAGAAACTGGTTATGATGCTGCCAGGCAGTGCATGCTTAATTTGCTGACGGTAGTCAAACAGGAAATCGGTGAGTTGAGCAAGGTAAAGCGGATTGTTAAGGTGCTTGGCTTTGTAAACAGCACACCTGACTTTACTGATCAGCCTAAAGTGATGAACGGAGCTTCAGATCTGCTAGTTCAGGTGTTTGGAGAAAAAGGCAAGCATGGGAGATCTGCTGTTGGTATGGCCCAATTGCCGCTCAATAACGCAGTTGAAGTAGAGATGGTGGTTGAAGTAGAAGGCGGAGAGGGTGTTTTAGGATGAATCTGACTCAAACACAGGTAATAAAAGACGCCAAGCTTTTTATCGATGGTGAATACAAGGATGCCATTAACGGTGAAAGCTTTGATACGATAGACCCTTCAACGAATAAAAAGCTTGCTTCGGTTGCAATGGCTGGTGTAGAGGATGCCAAGCATGCGATCGATGTGGCCCAGTGCACCTTTGAAAGCGGAATATGGAGCGAAATGCCAGTTGCTGAAAGATCTAAGATTCTATGCAGGATGTCCGATTTGGTAATGGAAAAGGTTGATGAACTTGCACTTGTTGAGACACTTGATGTTGGCAAGCCAATCAAGGAAAGCCGCGGCTTTGACATTCCACGGGCTGCGGCCAACCTGCGCTTTTTTGCTGAAATGGCAAACTATATCCATCATGAGCACTATGACCAGGCTAAATATATGTCGTATTCAAAATATGCTCCTGCTGGTGTGACCAGCTTGATTATCCCCTGGAATCTGCCGTTCATGCAGATGACTTGGAAGGCATCTGCTGCGCTGGCAGCAGGCAATACCGTGGTAGTCAAACCTGCTTCTTACACACCGCTGAGTGCCGTGATGCTCGGTGAGATTGCGAATGAAGCTGGACTTCCGCCTGGCGTCTTAAACATAATCACTGGTCCCGGCGGTTCAGTCGGAACTGAAATGACGCGCAATCCATCTGTCCGCCGAATTTCTTTTGTCGGTGATAGTACGACTGGCCGGACCGTCATGCAAACAGCGGCGTCTCAGCTTATTCCCGTATCCCTTGAGCTCGGGGGAAAGTCAGCGAATATTGTTTTTGAAGATGCAGATTTAGATGAAGCAGCTGCCGGTTCAATAGAAGCAATTTTCCGTAATCAGGGTGAGATTTGTTTGGCAGGTTCCCGTTTGCTTGTGCAGGAAAGTATTTATGATGTGTTTCTGGAGAAGATTACAGCTGCTGCCAGGAAAATTAGAGTTGGCAATCCACTGGATGAGGCTACTGACATGGGGGCGCTTGTATCAAAGGGGCATTTGGAGTCGGTGGACGAATATGTGCAGCTTGGTTTAACTGAAGGGGCAAAACTTGCAGCAGGAGGAAAGCGTGTTGATGGTCTGCACGAAGGTAATTTCTATGAGCCTACTGTGTTATATGATGTTGACAATAAAATGAGAGTTGCCCAGGAAGAAATCTTCGGACCGGTATTGACAGTAATCCCATTCAAGACCGAAGAGGATGCAGTTCGCATTGCGAATGACTCTATATATGGGTTAGCTGGAGTCGTTTGGACGAATGACCTGCGCCGTGCACACAGAGTCGCTTCCCGTGTCAATTCTGGACTGATGTGGATCAACTGCTGGTACTACCGTGATCTGCGCACACCTTTCGGCGGTTCTAAAGCAAGCGGAATCGGACGCGAAGGCGGCAGGCACAGCTTTGAATTTTATTCTGAAGCGAAAACCATAACCATGAAGCTTTGAAATACTGAGCCAAGGAAATGTTTAGGGCTGGAGATTGAGCACAAGTGTATGTAAGAATGTGCAGGACTAATTCCAGATTTTTGATTTGTTTTCATTATTAACGAGGAAAAGGAGGGGGATTTATGAGTAGCGTTATTAGTGAAATTGCAGATTCGCTGTTAGAGGCGGAGCACAGCAAGAGGGCTATTCCCCCGCTGACTAAGCAATATACAGACCTAAAAGTAACTGATGGATATAACGTCCAGCTGGAAGTTTTAAAGAGAAAACTAAAGGATGGGCGCAAGGTGATTGGTAAAAAGGTAGGTCTTACAAGCGTCGCCATGCAGAAAATGCTTGGTGTGGATGAACCGGATTATGGTCATTTACTTGATGATATGAAGGTGGAAGATGGCGCGAAGATCAATGCAGGCGATTTGCTCAGTCCCAAAATAGAAGCAGAAATCGGTTTTATTTTAGGAGAAGACCTAATCGGCCCCAATGTAACTTTCCTGGATGTCTTGATGGCCACTAAGTACGTCGTGCCAACTTTGGAAATTATTGATAGCCGGATTGCTGATTGGGATATTGGCCTGATAGATACAGTAGCGGATAATGGTTCATCTGCAATGGTCATTGTTGGGGATGGCTCCACAGAAGTAAGCGGAATTGACTTAAGAACTGCAGGAATGATTTTATCCAAAAATAATGAAATGGCTGCAACCGGTTCAGGTGCCGCTGCACTAGGGCACCCTGCACACGCTGTCGCTTGGCTGGCAAACAAGCTGCACGAATTCGGGATTTCCTTAAAAGCTGGTGAGCTGATTCTGCCAGGAGCACTTTCTGCTGCTATTCCGGTTGAAAAAGGCGACACAGTTACTGCTCAATTTGGATCAATCGGTTCTGTTTCAGTCACTTTTGAATAGGGGGGATATGATTGGCAAAAATCAAAGCGGCGATCATTGGTTCAGGCAATATTGGGACGGACCTAATGTATAAGCTGGAACGGAGCAAGGTTATTGAACTCACAGCTATGATTGGGATTGATCCAGAATCTGAGGGACTTAAACGTGCGAGGCAAAAAGGATATCTAGTGTTCGATAACGGGATTGAAGCCATAAAGCAAAACCCTGAAATAGCTGATATTGTCTTCGATGCCACTTCAGCTAAAAGCCATGTAAGACATGCGAAGGTGCTTGAGGAATTAGGCAAGCTTGCGATAGATCTGACACCTGCTGCCCGTGGGCCGTTTGTCAGCCCTGCTGTCAAAACCGATGCCTATATGGAAGAAAAAAATGTCAATATGATTACATGCGGGGGACAGGCGACAATTCCGATTGTGCAGGCCATCAATTCTGCAGCTGATGTACGTTATGCTGAAATTGTGGCAACGATTTCGAGCAAGAGTGCAGGCCCTGGCACACGCGCCAATATAGATGAATTCACTATTACAACGCGCCGCGGCATTGAAGAAGTAGGAGGAGCTGACAAGGGCAAGGCCCTGATTATTCTAAATCCTGCCGAACCTCCAATTCTGATGCGGGATACGATTTATTGTGAAGTGAAAAATATGGACAAAGATAAGATTATAAATTCGATTGAAAAAATGATTGAAAAGGTAAAGCAATATGTTCCAGGGTACCGTTTGAAACAGGAACCGTTGTTCGATGGAGACCGGGTAACCGTGTTCATTGAGGTAGAAGGGGCAGGGGATTATTTTCCTGTATATGCCGGTAATCTGGATATCATGACCGCTGCTGCAACAAGGATAGCAGAAGACTTTGCTATCAGCATGCTTGAAAAGCAGAATGTTAATAGTGTGTAGGTACTTATACTACTGAACGAAATAGTAGTAACGTTTATTGAAACGTTAATCTATTTAAATAGCAAAGTATCTAGCGAAAGGCTGGGTGGTTTTTTTGAGGAGAAACAGTGACAAGCCGATTCAAATTACTGAGGTTTGCCTACGTGACGGCAGTCATGTGATGCAGCATCAATATACTGAGGAACAGGTCCGCAAAGTTGTCCGTGAGCTCGATCATGCAGGGATGCATTATATCGAGGTCAGCCATGGAGATGGTTTGGGCGGATCTACGCTGCAATATGGAAGGTCGCTCGTTGACGAAATGACCCTAATAGAAGCTGCTGTTGACGAGTGCAGGCACTCTAAGGTGGCTGTACTTCTTATTCCAGGGATTGGGACAGTCCATGAGCTCAAGCAGGCGCGGTCTCTCGGTGCAGAACTTGTTCGTGTCGCGACACATGTGATCGAAGCAGATGTATCAGCCCAGCATATCAGTATGGCAAGTGAGCTGGGGATGGAGCCTTTAGGATTCCTGATGATGGCGCACATGGCTCCGATCGATAAACTCGTTGAGCAGGCTAAACTGATGGAAGGCTATGGAGCGAAAGCTGTATATGTGACTGATTCTGCCGGTGCCCTTTTGCCCAATGAAGTCCGTGAGCGTATTTCTGCCTTGAAAGATTCTTTATCAATTGAAGTGGGATTCCATGCGCATAATAACCTGTCGCTTGCTGTTGCCAATACGCTGGTGGCAATTGAGGAAGGTGCTACTCGGATTGATGGCAGTATCCGCTGTCTGGGTGCGGGTGCAGGCAATGCTCAGACAGAGGTGCTTCTATCCGTTCTGGACCGCATGGGCATAAGACTCGGAATTGATATTTATAAGCTTATGGATGTGGCTGAAAACGTTGTGGGGCCATTGATTCCGAGGCCGCAGGAAATTAATAGGGGCAGCTTGGTATTAGGGTATGCAGGGGTATATTCCAGCTTCCTGCTGCACGCTGAGCGGGCAGGCCGGCGTTTTGATGTTGATTCAAGAGATATTCTGATTGAGCTGGGCAAGCGAAAGGCGGTTGGCGGCCAGGAGGATATGATTCTTGATGTGGCTGCTGAACTGGCAAAAGCCCGGAAATTGGAGGTATAGGATATGACGATTACTAAGGGGGCCGATCTTGAAATTGTAGAATACTTATATTCTGCTGAAAAAGAGCGGCGTGAAGTTGTGAAGGTTACGGAACGTTATCCAGAATTGAGTTTTAGCGAGGCATACTCCATCCAAGAAAAATTGATTGAAAGACGCGAAAAGGATGGAGCACGCAAAATCGGCTTAAAGCTTGGTTTGACAAGCAAGGCAAAGCAGGAAATGATGGGTGTACATGAAGCAATCTACGGGTATCTGACGGATGATATGCTAGGTTTAGAGTGGGAGCCGCTAGAGTACACGGATTTTATTCACCCAAAAGCAGAGCCCGAAATTGCTTTTTTCATCAATGAGGATTTGAAGGGAACAGATATCAGCGCAGAGGATGTCCTGCGTGTCACGAAATTTGTTGCGCCGGCGATTGAGATAATCGACAGCAGGTACTTGAATTTTAAGTTTACATTGGCCGATGTGATTGCGGATAATTGCTCTTCCTCCAAGTTTTTTATTGGCAGCAAATGGATGTCGCCAAATGAGCTGGATTTAGGGCAGCTTGGTATGGTGATGTCAAAAAACGGGCAAGTTGTCCAAACAGGGGCGAGCGCCGCAGTGCTGGGCCATCCGGCTACATCTGTAGCATGGGCTGTCAATAAGCTGGGAGAAGTGGGCAAAGGAATTAAAAAGGGAGATGTCATCTTGAGCGGAGCAGTTTCAGAGGCGGTCTCATTTGAAAAGGATGATACTATTCTAGTACAATTTTCCGAGCTTGGCAGTGTTTCTTTCTCTTGTAAATCAAGCACTTAGTTTCTAATAACTAAGTGCTTAACTTCGCTATAAGTATTCAGAATATATAGATAAAAAAGGTGATTCTATGTTAACTAGTTTACACTTCTGCAAAAATAATGTGACTATAATCACAGTAGATACAGTTAGACAAACCACATTACAGAATAATGAGAGCGTTTACAAATCATGAGTATAAAAGGGGTGCGCAAATGAAGAAGTTTAAACATTTTGGGCTTATAGTCTTAGTCCTTGTTCTGGTAACAATGACTGCTGCTTGCAGCAGTGACACCGAAGCAGAGCCTGCGTCAGGGTCAGGTGATAAATATACTTTCAAGCTAGCCCATATTACCCCAACTGACCATATGTGGCACAAAGCTGCAGAAAAATTCAAGGAAGAGCTTGATAAGCGGTCTGATGGAAGAATGCAGGTGGAGATCTACCCGGCTAGTCAGTTAGGCACAGAAGCGGATATGGTTCAGCAGATTTCTTCCGGTTCAGTTGACTTCGGCTTTATTACAGCTGCTTACATGAGTTCACGTGCACCTGCGTTCACTGCATGGTTTGCTCCTTATGCATTTGAAGACTTAGAAGCTGCAAACGATGCCCGTGATACTGAGGTGGCCAAGAATATTCTTGGTACCCTTGACAGCCAGGGAATCAAAGGATTGGATTATGTGTTTGCCGGCAACCGGGTTATGCTTTTCAAGGACAAGGAAGTTAAGAAGCCCGAAGATATGAATGGTTTGGCATTCCGGGTTACCCCTAGTCCGCCGCTTCAGGATTTCTACAAGTCATTGGGAGCTTCTCCAGAATCATTACCGCTTCCTGAAGTATACGCAGCCATTCAGACGGGCGTTATTGATGGGATGGATATGGATTTGGATGCAACCATCACAAATAAATATTATGAGGTTGCAAAATACGGCGCTGTTACAAACCACATGGTGTGGCCGGCAGTAGCAATGATGAATAAAGATAAATACGACAAGATGTCTGATGCCGACAAGAAGATTATCGATGAGTCTATTAAAGCGGCAGCAGATTATTCTGTAACAACCCGCGCATCACAAGAAGAAGAATTCAAGAAAAACCTTAGCGACAATGGCATGAAAATCTATGAAATTGATAAGGGTTTATTTGATCCATATATTAAGCAATTTGATGAAAAATATGGGCCTACAGATCCTCTGATCAAGGAATTCCTGGACACATTCCGCAAGTAAATGGAGGGAAATATGTGACCTACCTTAGTAATCTGGTAGCCAGTTTCGAAAAGAAACTGGCTTCTGTCCTAATGTTCATAATGGCGATTATAGTAACGGCAGCAGTCGTCTTCCGATATGTATTTAAAGAGCCATTGTTCTGGGCTGGAGAAGTATCGATTTTTCTGCTGATTTATATAACATTTATCGGCGGCAGCCTTGGTTTAAAATATAAAACCCAAGCTTCAGTAACCATTATTACTGACATGCTTCCTGAGAATATCCAAAGGCTGGTCGGAATCATAGCTCATATTTTTATGCTCCTGTTTATGGGACTCCTGCTATTTTATTGTTTCAATTGGATTACTTCCCCGACAGTAGCGATCCAAAAGTCAAGTGCAATCCTTCTCCCCATGTGGATTCCATATTCTATATTGCCGATCGGCTTGTTATTTGGCTCGATTCATTTGATTAGCAATCTTATGGAGATTGCAAATAATCGCGGCTTAGCCAATCAGGTGGATGTTTCGAAAGACGGTGAAGCTTTATGATGATTCTTGTAATAGCTGCCTTTATATTATTTTTATTAATGGGCATCCCGATATCTTTAGTTCTGGGTATGACAACCATTGTGTATTTTTTGGTAACTGGCAATACAATGCTTTTAGAGTCAACACCGCAGCGTCTTTATTCTGGAATGGAAAATTTCGGGCTTCTGGCAATACCGTTATTCATGCTTACGGGTGAATTAATGAATAGCGGAGGCATAACAAACCGGCTTGTTGTTTTTGCACGTAAGCTGGTCGGGCATGTGCGTGGTGGCCTGGCGTATGTAACTGTAATTGCTAATATGTTCCTTGCTTCCATTCTTGGGTCAGCGAATGCTCAGGCCGCAATGATGAGTAAGGTAATGGTTCCGGAAATGGAAAAAGAGGGATATAATCGAGAATTTGCATCTGCTTTGACGCTTGCGTCATCGATTGTTGCGCCGATTATTCCTCCCAGTATGATTTTTATCATCTATGGAACTTTATCAGGAACTTCAATTGGCGGACTTTTCATGGCAGGAATCTTTCCCGGATTAATTTTTGGAGTTGGATTTGTTTCACTAATTGCTTACCTGGGTTACAAACATAATTTTCCGCGCAGTGAGAGGGCAAGCTTTAAAGAGATCTGGAGTTCTTTTGTAAAAGTTCTCCCCGCCCTTTTAGTTCCTCTGATAATCATTGTTGGAATACTGAGCGGTGCGTTTACAGCAACGGAATCTGCAGCTATAGCTAGCTTTATTGCTTTTATTGTCGGGATGTTTTTTTACAGAGAGTTAAAGTGGAAAGTATTAGGTAAAATACTGGTAAATACTGTAATAGGGACTGCAACGGTGACATTCCTTATTGCAATGGCCAATCTGTTTGGCTGGCTGATTGCATTCGAGCAGATTCCGCAGTTAATCGCAAACTCAATGCTCTCAATTTCGGACAATCCATTTGTATTCCTGCTGCTGGTGAATTTGTTCCTTTTACTAATTGGTACATTGCTGGACGGCATTGCAGCACTAATTATTCTCGTCCCAGTGTTTATGCCTTTGGTTACTGGGTTTCAGATTGATCCTATTCATTTCGGTGTCATCATTTGCATTAACCTGACAATCGGATTGCTGACTCCTCCGGTCGGCACGGGACTATTCATCGTGTCATCCATTGCAGAAGTCAAATTCGAAAAATTAGTGAAAGCAGTCATGCCAATGCTTTTGCTAGGAATCACCATGCTTTTTATCGTCACTTATTGGGAGCAGGCAACACTTTTCATTCCAAGACTATTAGGCTTCTAAACTAAAATAACAAAATTAAGATGGAAGGGAAGTGGAGTTAAATGCCAATTATTCAGGTCCAGGTGCTAGAGGGCCGAAGTGATGAGAAAATCAGGGAATTGATTGCTGGAATAACCGATAGTGCAGTTAATATTCTTGAAGTAAAACCTGAACAGGTTAGAGTCATTGTTCAGCCAGTGCCTATGAAATATTGGGATGTTGGCGGAAGGACAAGAGAAACGGCACATGGCACAAATGAACACAAACATAAAAATCCCAACTTTCTTTAGAGAGTTGGGATTTTTTGTATTTTGGTAACCCTGGTGACGCACTATTATTATGAAGATTTATCTCACAATATGGCTCTTTTATGCCAGTGGCCCTGCCCCCTGGCCCACTTCTGCTTGATTCGAGCCAGGGGGTCTGTCCCCATGGCTCACCCCTTGGCTCGATAAACAAAATAATCAAAATCAGCGTGAAGCCTCTGCCCGGATGTGTCCTGGCATTGCATGCCTACGAATGCGCCGGTGAAGAAGCCGCCTCCGTTGATGTAGTCGTCTGAGAGTTTGTAGGACTCCAGGGTGACCGGGACTTCGGTCCAGCTGTTTCCGTCGAATGAATAGGAATAGCGGTAAGTGTTAGTGCTTACATTTACGCGCAGGTAAACATAGTCTGCTTCGTCCGGAACGGTGATCGGGCTGTCCTGGAGCGGCTGGCTGAATGTGAAGTTGTCGCAGACCGTCAAGTCTAGGATGCGGCCTTTTTCTTCGTTCCAGGTGATCTGCAGGGCTGTCCAGTTCTGTGTATTATAATAGTTTACGAGTCCGGCAGCCTGCTGGAAGGTGTCAGGATTGAAGGCCACTTTTGTTTCGGCCGTAAAATCGAAATGCTGCCAGCGCCTTGCGATATGCGCTTGTGTAAATTTAGATGTTAGTGA
This sequence comes from Bacillus infantis, assembly GCF_008180445.1. Classification (GTDB taxonomy): domain Bacteria; phylum Bacillota; class Bacilli; order Bacillales; family Cytobacillaceae; genus Bacillus_AB; species Bacillus_AB infantis_B. The sequence continues at coordinate 173,841 of NZ_VTER01000005.1, read as the reverse complement.
TTCCCTTCCATAAAGGCGCAGATGCCCAGGGTTGTCTTTTAATGAAACGATATCTTCTCCGAGAGGGATCCTTAGTGACTGGAAGTGCAGATTCAAAGTTTCAGAGCTGAAATCATCTTTCTCATCAAAATCCTTCTCCCATTTGACTTCCTCGATGGCCGGTCCTTCGATTTCGACGGATGGCTGGTTTCCTCCGACCACATATGGCCAGTCATTTTTCCATTCAAGGCGCTGGATGGCGGTTTCCCTGCCAAGCGGGCAATAGCCGCGCGGGTCGAGAAGCGCTTTGTTTTCCTGCGGCAATGGTCGGCCGGTCAGGTGCACAAGGAACCATTCGTCCGTATGTGTTTTTACGATCGAAGCATGTCCGGCTTTCTGCAGCGGATTCCTTGGGTAAGGGAATGACGTGATCAGCGGATTGTCAGGATGCACTTCATATGGTCCCCACAGGTCTTTTGAGCGGGCGATGGTTGCCTGGTGATCGTATTTTGTTCCTCCTTCAGCTGTGAGGAGGTAATAATAGCCGTTCATCTTATAAAGATGAGGCGCTTCAGTCAGTTTAATATCGGTGCCTTTAAAGATGACCTCTTTTTTGCCGACAAGCTTCTGCTCTTCAACACTGAATTCCTGCAGGACGATACCATAGAAGTTATGGTTGCCGACCCTGTGATCCCACATCATATTGACGAAGTATTTCTTTCCGTCCTCATCATGGAATAAAGAAGGATCAAAGCCGGAGCTGTTCATGTAGACAGGCTCGGACCATTCTCCATCAATCTTGTCGCAGGTGACGAGGTAGTTGTGGCTGTCTTTCCATTGTCCGTCGACGACTTTGACATCTGTGTAGATCAGCCAGAATTTATCATCATGGTAAGAGAGGGCAGGGGCCCAGATGCCGCCGGAGTCAGGATTGCCCATCATATTCAATTGGCTGAGGCGGTTGAGCGGGCGCGAGATGAGCCGCCAGTTTTTAAGGTCCTTGGAATGATAGATCCCGACGCCAGGGAACCATTCAAACGTAGAAACGGCAATATAATAATCTTCGCCTGCCCGGCAAATGCTTGGATCAGGGTTAAAGCCTGTTAATATCGGATTCTGAATGATTGTCATTGTACAGCACCTCTCCTGGATATAATATTAGACTTCCTGGATATCGATGGTCAGGAAGTTTTCACTTGCATAAGCGGCCGCCCCCAATGCAGCAGCATGGGTGGATAACTGGGAAAAATCAATTCTTAGATCCTTTTTGTGAGTGGAAAGCGCATGGACCAGCTTCTTCTTCAGCGGTTCCTCCAGCCACTTGGAAGAAGAGGCGAGACGGTTGCCGATGATCACCTGCTCAGGGTTGAAGATATTGATGATATTATTGATTCCTACCCCGATGTAGCCGCCGATCCCTTCGAAAATACGGATGACCCCGGCATCCCCGTTTTCAGCCAGTTCATTCAGGCTTTCAAGTGAAAGCTTCTGCCCATCCTCCGGCTGGATTTCATTCCTTGCTGCAGACTCGACCAATGCTTTTTCAGAAGCATAAAGCTCCCAGCAGCCCTGGTTGCCGCATCGGCATACAGGTCCGCCCTTTTCAATTGTCATATGGCCAAGCTCGCCGGAGAATCCATTATTTCCTTTATAAAGCTCTCCGTTTAAAATGAGGCCGACGCCGATACCGATGCCGATGCTTATATAGATGATATTATTGGCTTCCTGGCCGGCACCGAATTTTTTCTCACCATATGCTCCTGCATTGGCTTCGTTTTCAATCAGGATGGGAACATTGTACTTTTCTGTCATCACTGATTTCAGGTCGATATGCCGCCAATTCAGGTTGGGGGCAAGAAGGATTTCGCCTTCCGTGCTGACGGTGCCAGGCACGCCGATGCCGATTCCGACCAGCCCGTAACGGCTTTTAGGCATTGAACCGATCAGGGTATCGACAATGTTGAATAACTCTTCTTTGATTTCGTCATAAGTCAGGTCATTAAACTTAATCAGTTCCTCGCTGCAGACTTTACCCTGAAGGTCGGTCAGGATTCCAAGAATATAGTTGACGCCGATGTCAATGCCGATGGAATAGCCGGCAACCTGGTTGAAGAGCAGCATAACAGGCCTGCGCCCGCCGCTTGAAACACCTGGCCCTGATTCAAGGATCAGGCCTTCACTGAGCAGCTCGCTGACCTGGGAGGAGACGGTCCCTTTATTCAGTCCGGTCAGGTTGGCGATATCCGCCCTTGAAATAGGGGTGCATTCCTGGATGGTCTGCAGAACTAACGACTTATTGCCTTTTTTTACAACATGCTGGTTGTAGGTCTGGGTCAGCCTCATTTTTAAAAGCTCCATTTCGTTTTGTTTTCCTAAGTGTACCATTTTCATTTTATATTATAAACTTAGTTTATCCGCTAGACAAACATTCTTTGAGATGGTAATCTATGTTTAGTAACAAATCTCGGTTTCAAAATAAAGAATATTGGGGGTATTTAGTTTGAGAAAGAAGAAAGCGATTACAACAGTCTTTGCCATTTTTTCCTCCCTTGCCCTGATTACAGGCTGTTCAGGATCCGACGAAAAAGCGAGCGGCGGCTCCGGTGATGAGAAAACAATTGAATTCATGCACCTTTGGCCTGAAGGAAGCTCTAAGCTGCACAACGAAATTGTAAGCGGAATCATTGAGGATTTTGAGAGCGAGCACCCGGATGTGAAAGTGGACCTGGAAGTGCTGAGCAATGAGCAGTATAAAGATAAGCTGAAAGTATTATCCACTTCTAACCAATTGCCTGATGTAGGACTGACATGGGCTGCAGGATTCCTGGACCCTTATGTGAGCGGAAAGAAATTTGCCCCGCTGGATGAACTCCTTGATGGGGATCTGAAGGATAAATTTGTATCCGGCACAGCAGAAGCATATGAAGTTGATGGAAGCACATATGGACTGCCGCTTGAATTGAACATCGCGACAGTATTTTACAATAAAGCTATTTTTGAAGAATATGGGCTGGAAGCGCCTAAAACATATGAAGAGCTTAAGAATGTAGTAGAAACATTGGATAAAAACGGTGTAGCACCGATTGCACTTGGAAACAAAGACCGCTGGACCGGGTCACTATGGTATATGTATCTGGCTGACAGGATCGGCGGGGGAGATGTGCTGACAAAAGCGATCGACCGCAGCGGTTCATTTGAAGACCCTGCCCTGGTTTCAGCTGCTGAAAAGGTGCAGGAGCTCGTTGACATGAATGCGTTTGTTAAAGGATTCAACGGCCTTGCCGATGAAGAAGCGAAGAGCATGTTCATGAACGAACAGGCAGCTATGTACCTGATTGCGACATGGGATCTGCCGAATTACACAACCAATGAAGATGTTCCCCAGGAATTCAGGGATTCTGTCGGCTACTTCAACTTCCCGACCGTTGACGGAAAAGGGGATATGGACAGCTATGTAGGCGGTCCTGGAGTAGGATTATTCGTTGCGGAGGACTCTGATGTGAAGGAAGAAGCGAAAGAATTCGCCTCCTACTTCATTGAGCAGTGGGGAGAAAAGTCAGTGACGGATGCAGGCGTCATCCCGGCAACAAAAGTTGATGCTGCATCCCTTGACCTTCCTGATATGTATGTCGATGTCCTGGAAGACCTGAACTCTGCCAGCAATATCACGCTTTTTGCAGATGTACAGATGAGCGCAGATACCGCTCAGGTGCATTTGGATATGATTCAGTCACTATTTGGAAAAGAAGTGTCTCCTGAAGACTTTGCCAAGGCGCACGAAGAAGCGCTGTCCAAAGAATAAGGTTTCGCAGAACACTAGTAATCAACTAAAGAAAAGGACATACCCTTTGCCGGATTGTCCTTTTCATTTTTAAATATGGGGTTGAATGTGATGAATAAAGTAATGTCAAACAAGTGGATTATCGCATTATACGTTCTCCCTGCACTCCTTCTGATTGGTATCCTCATCTTCATCCCTCTGATCTTGACCGGTTATTACGGCCTGATGGACTGGGATGGCATCGGAGCTATGGAGTTCATAGGGCTGGAAAACTATATCAATGCCATCCAGGATGGAAAGTTCTGGGACAGTGCCTACCATTCTTTCCTGCTTGCCGTATTCTCAACGCTGAGCCTGGTTATTTATCTGGCCATTTCAATGATATTGGCATCCCGGATCAAAGGGGCAGATTTGCTTAGAAAAATCTATCTGATCCCGATGCTGCTGTCATCTGTTGCGATTGCACAGCTGTGGATCAAGGTGTTCAACCCGACCAACGGAATGCTCAACAGTATCCTGATGGCTATCGGGGTGGATGATCCCCCAGCATGGCTGGCAGAACCGTCAATCGTTCTTTATGCGATTTTTATCCCTATTTTGTGGCAATATGCAGGGTTTTACATTTTGATTTACTATGCAGCACTCAAGAACATACCGGAATCATTGGTTGAGGCAGCAAGGATCGATGGGGCCACACCGCTCCAGATCGCCTGGAAAATCAAGCTCCCATTGATCATGGGTGTTGTGAAAGTAACGATTGTGCTTGCTGTAGTCGGGTCACTGAAATACTTTGACCTGATTTATGTAATGACCGGCGGCGGCCCAAATGGCGCCAGCGAGGTTATGGCATCTTATATGTATAAACTGGCATTCGCAAGCAATGACTTCGGATACGGCAGCGCCATCGGCTTCCTGCTCCTGATCATTACGCTGATTGTGACAGTGATTGTGCGGAAGGCAACAGCTACTAAAGAAGAAATTCAATATTAAGCGAGGGTTGTACAATGAAACGAGCAGGTTACTTCATACTCTATCTTTGCCTGGCAATCGTAGCCATCTTTCAGGTCTTCCCGGTCATTTGGCTGTTTCTGTTTTCTTTGAAAAATAACCAGGAAATCTTCTCGAAATCCCCATTTTCGCTGCCAACTGAATTCAGGTGGGAAAATTACAGCAAAGTATGGGAAGGCGGCATTGGAATCTATTTCTGGAACAGCATCTGGATTACAGGCGTGGCCATCCTCTTGACCGTAATCCTGGCGAGCATGGCGACTTTTGCGATTACAAGGATGCAGTGGAAGCTGAGCAAATTGGTGCTTGGGCTATTCATGGTCGGGCTGATGATCCCGATCCATTCAGCGATCATTCCGCTGTTCAGCATGTTCTTAAATGTAAATCTGATCGACAATCCATGGTCCATCGTCATTACGTATACGGCTTATAATCTGCCGATTACGATGATGATCCTTCTCGGCTTTTATTACACTTTGCCAAGGGAAATTGAAGAGGCGGCCATCATGGACGGCTGTTCAGTCCACAGGATGTTTTTCAAAATCATCCTGCCTATGACGATCCCGATCATGTCGACCACTGTGATCATCAATATGATCTATAACTGGAATGAGTTTGTTTTCGTCAATACCTTTATCAGCTCTGATCAGTATAAAACCCTTACGGTCGGAATCCAGAATTTCATCGGCCAGTATATGACTGATTGGGGCGCAATCGGCGCAACACTCATCATCAGTGTGCTGCCGATCCTGCTGGCATTCCTTTTCTTCAGCAATAAAGTTGTTGAAGGAATCTCCTCAAGTGCAGTTAAAGGATAATAGAAAAAACACTTTCTCCCTCAATCAGGAGAAAGTGTTTTTTGTTTGGCCTGCTTCCGCTGGATTCTATTGAAGGCATGGAGGCAGAGCCACATGATGATAAAAGCTGCTGAACTGCCGCCGAATATAAAGGCAAGGGCCGGGGCCAGCTGAATGATAAAATAAAGCGAAGCAAGGCAGAGAATCATCAATACGGTGTGGAGCGGATTGACGAGCATGATCAGCAGGGCCTGTTTGATGAGCTGTCTGACATTCAAATCAAAATGCACAAATGCCGGAAAAAGATAAAGAAGAAACAGCAGAAAAAGCATCATGAACGCGAGCGATGGGATATAGGCCCAGGTGAGCACATCAAAACCGGCCTGGGTGGACCAAAGATTGAAGCTGGCCAGGAAGCCGATGATTATGATGATGAAGCCCAGGCGATTGCCCTTCCAGAAATCCTTTTTATAATATGAAAGGAAGCTGGGGAATAGGGGTGTGTCTGTTTTCCCCCTCAGCCAGTCCCTTGTGATGGCAAACATGGCAAGGGTGGAGGGAAAGAATCCAAAGAGGATGCCTCCTGCAAGAGTGAATAGTATCCATAAGAGATTCATATAAGCAAAACGGGTGATCCATTCAAATATCCGGTATAAAACGCTGCTTACCATGACTGAAGCCTCCAATTATCCTTAAGTAAAACCTATTATACTGGAATAAAAATCATTTCGCAGTATTATCAGTAATCTTTGTTTATTCAATAGACAAACAAATGAAATATTGATATAATTCTTTTGAAAGCATTTACATTTTTAAAAAAGATAATCTGAAAGAATCTGCTCAATAGATTCTAAAAGAACTTTATTATGATTCTGGGAGGAACGAAAAATGGCTTATTTTAACATTGAAAAGATTAAATATGAAGGTTCAGCATCAACCAATCCATTTGCGTTTAAATTTTATAACCCGGAGGAAAAAATAGGCGGTAAAACAATGGAAGAAATCCTGCGTTTTGGTGTAGCTTACTGGCATACCTTTACAATGGACGGCTCCGATCCGTTCGGAACAGGCACAATGCTGCGCTCTTGGGATAAGTACACCGGGATGGATCTGGCAAAAGCGCGCGTTGAAGCAGCCTTTGAATTTTTTGAAAAGCTGGATGTGCCATTCTTCTGCTTCCATGATGTCGATATTGCTCCAGAAGGAAGCAGCCTGAGAGAAACTAACCAAAATTTAGATATCATCGTCAGCATGATTAAAGATTATATGAAGGACAGCAAAACGAAGCTGCTTTGGAATACGGCGAATAACTTCACGAACCCGCGCTTTGTCCATGGCGCTGCAACTTCAAACAGCGCGGATATTTTCGCGTATGCGGCAGCAAAAATCAAGAAAGGCCTTGAGGTCGGAAAAGAACTGGGCGCTGAGAACTATGTGTTCTGGGGCGGCCGTGAAGGTTATGAAACTCTCTTAAACACAGACATGAAGCTTGAAATGGATAATCTTGGCCGCTTCATGCACATGGCCGTGGATTATGCGAAGGAAATCGGCTTTGACGCCCAGTTCCTGATCGAGCCGAAGCCAAAAGAGCCGACAACTCACCAATACGATTTCGATGTGGCGACAGGCTATGCATTCCTGCAGCATTACGGATTGCAGGACCACTTCAAGTTCAATATTGAAGCAAACCATGCAACATTGGCCGGCCATACGTTTGAACATGAGCTTCACTATGCACGTGTGAACAATATGCTTGGCTCTGTCGATGCCAACCAGGGTGATCCATTGCTTGGCTGGGATACAGATGAGTTCCCGACAGACTTGTATTCTACTACACTGGCAATGATCGAAATCCTCAAAAATGGCGGACTTGGCCGCGGCGGGCTCAACTTCGACGCGAAAGTGAGAAGGGGTTCATTCGAGCCTGAAGATCTGTTCCACGCCCATATCGCCGGAATGGACAGCTTCGCGGTTGGACTGAAGGTCGCACAGAAGCTGATTGATGACAAGGTGCTGGACAATGTGGTTGAAAACCGCTATAAGAGCTATACAGAAGGCATCGGCCTTGAGATCGTTGAAGGAAAGACAGACTTCCATAAGCTTGAGGAGCATGCATTGGGCTTGGCTGAAGTGAAGCACCAATCCGGCCGCCTCGAAAGCATCAAGGCAACGATCAATCAATATCTGTTAAGGGCTTATGCCGGCGAGTAACTCTTAGAGGGTAGGTGCACCAATGAAATATGTGATCGGCGTTGACTTAGGAACAAGCGCGGTAAAAATATTGCTGGTCGACCAGGAGGGGAATGTGGTCCAGGAGGTTTCCAAGGACTATTCCCTGATCCAGGAGAAGACCGGCTACAGCGAGCAGGATCCAAAAGAGTGGGTAAATCAGACAGCAGCAGGGCTGTCTGAACTGCTCCAAAAATTCGGCGGAAATCCGGAAGACATTGAGGGACTCAGTTTTTCCGGTCAGATGCACGGCCTTGTCCTTCTGGATGAGAACCGTGAAGTGCTTCGGAATGCCATCCTTTGGAATGATACAAGGACGACGGCACAGTGCCGTGAGATTTACAATCGTGTCGGCGAAGAGAGGCTGCTTGAGATTACGAAGAATCCGGCGCTGGAAGGTTTTACGTTGCCGAAACTGCTTTGGGTGAAAGAGCATGAGCCGGAGATCTATGAAAAGGCGAAAACCTTTGTCCTTCCGAAGGATTATGTAAGGTTCAAGCTGACAGGTGAGCTGCAGATGGAATATTCCGATGCAGCGGGGACTTTGCTATTGGACATTGCGAAAAAAGAATGGAGCAGAGAGATCTGCGATATTCTCGATATTGATGCTGAACTTTGCCCGCCATTGGTAGAATCCCATGAGCAGACAGGGAATATTACTTCCGAATTCGCAGCAGCAACCGGGCTTCCTGCATCTGTGCGGGTATTTGCCGGCGGTGCCGACAATGCCTGCGGAGCGATCGGCTCCGGTATCCTGGAGGATGGGAAAACCCTTTGCAGCATCGGTACCTCTGGTGTGGTCCTGTCTTATGAAAGCAGCAGCGATAAAGATTTCGGTGGAAAAGTCCATTATTTCAATCATGGGGCCGAGGATGTTTTTTACACAATGGGAGTGACTCTTGCAGCAGGCCACAGCCTGAGCTGGTTCCGGAATGTATTTGCCGCGGAAGAAAGCTTTGAGGAACTGCTGGCTGAAGCAGGAACGGTCCCTCCAGGATCGAACGGACTGCTGTTCACGCCTTACATATCCGGGGAGCGCACTCCGCATGCGGACGCAAGCATACGGGCAAGCTTCATCGGGATGGACAGCTCTCATGAACGCAAGGATTTCGTCCGTGCCGTTATGGAAGGGATCACTTTTTCGCTGAACGAATCTTTGGCTATCTTCCGAGGGAATGGCAAGAAGATCGATACCATCGTATCTACCGGCGGCGGCACGAAGAATGAAGACTGGCTGCAGATGCAGGCGGATATTTTCAACAGCAAAATTGTTAAGCTTTCGAGCGAGCAGGGTCCTGGCTTGGGTGCGGCTATGATTGCGGCTTATGGCAGCGGGTGGTTTTCTTCCCTGAAGGAGTGCGGCGATGCATTCCTGAAGGTCGAAAAAGAATTTGTCCCTGATGAAGGAAATGTGGAGATTTACCAAGAATTATTCCTTGTATACCAGGAAGTCTACGGGCAGACAAAAGCACTTAATGAAAAACTGCTGGCCTATCGAAAATAAACATAATGAAACCAGAAGGCTGCCTTGGAAGGATGCATCAATATGCAAAGTCCCGGGGCAGCCTTCAGGGTTTCTGTCTAAAAAGAAGGAGTTGGCGAAATGAAATATAATCAGCTGGGCAATACCGACCTGAAAGTAAGTGAACTGAGTTTCGGCACTTGGGCAATTGGCGGCTCATGGGGTAAGACAGATGACGGAGAAGCGCTTAAAGCCCTGGAACGGGCAATGGACGCGGGCGTCAATTTCTTTGATACAGCTGATGTGTATGGAGACGGGCATAGTGAGGAGCTTTTGGCGAAGGCCGCGAAAGGGAAGGAAGATTCCATCCATATCGCTACAAAATTCTGCCGCAGCGCTGATATTTATGATCCGGCAACCTATTCAATGGATAGTGTCCGTTCTTTTTGTGAAAACAGCTTGAAAAGGCTGGAGAGGGAGGCCATCGACCTTTATCAGATCCATTGTCCGCCTATGGAAATTCTTAAAGATGGCAGTGTTTTTGAAGTGCTTGAGCAGCTGAAGCAGGAAGGGAAGATCCGTTACTATGGCGTCAGTGTGGAAACGGTCGAGGAAGGGATCTTCTGCCTGGAGAATACAAAGGCAAGCGCGCTGCAGGTCATTTTCAACCTGTTAAGGCAAAAGCCGCTGGATGAGCTTTTTCCTATGGCTATGGAAAAGAAGGTGGGAATCCTTGCGCGTGTGCCGCTGGCCAGCGGGCTTCTTACAGGAAAGTTTTCGAAGGATACCACGTTCGAGCAGGATGACCACCGCAGCTTCAACCGCAACGGGGAAGCCTTCAATGTCGGCGAGACGTTCGGCGGACTTGATTTCGGGAAAGGCGTGGAGCTGAGCGAGCAGGTGAGGTGGATTGAAGAAGGCAGGGGAAGCATGGCAGGAGCAGCCATCAAGTGGATTCTTCAGCAGCAGGGGGTCACAACCGTTATTCCTGGCTTCAGGAATGTGAAACAGGTGGAGAGCAACCTCGAAGCACTGGAAGCAAAACCGTTCAGTGAAGAAGAGCTGCAGAGATTGAAGGACTTTTATCAGAAGGAAGTGCATGCCCATATCCGGGGCGTTTATTAATAGGTAAGGCCTCCAGCTCTGGCTGGAGGCCTTTTTTGTTTGGGGACAGGTTTGCTGTCCTGTTTTATAGCTTACATTACTTTAGAACGCTTTGTTTCGGCAGGCGCCTTCCACAGGCTTTCCATCTGCTCTAGGGATTTGCCTTTCGTTTCAGGCACATACTTCCAGACGAAAATGGCGGAAAGGACGCTCATCAGGCCATAAATGCCGTAGGTCATGCCGCCGCTGAATTCCATCATCATCGGGTAGGTGGAGGAGACCAGATAGTTGGCACCCCATTGGGCGGCAACCGCAATCGCCACAGCCTGTCCACGTATGCGGTTCGGGAAGATCTCGGAAATCAGCACCCAGCAGATCGGCCCCCAGGACATCATGAAGGAAGCGGTATACACGATGATGAATAAGAGCGTGCTGATGCCGATGATATTGGCAAAAGCAAGGCCCGCAACACCGAACATGCCGACTGCCATTCCGATCGAGCCGATGATGAGGAGCGGCTTGCGTCCCCATTTATCTACAGTCATGATGGCGATGACTGTGAAGACGACGTTGACCAGTCCCATGACGATTGTCTGCAGCATGGAAGCATCCTTTGCAGCGCCCATGCTTTCAAAAATGCGCGGAGCGTAATAGAGAGCCACATTGATGCCGACAAACTGCTGGAAAACGGATAGCAGGATGCCGATGACAATCACTTTTTTTCCAAAAGCAAAGGTGGACATTTTCTCAGCTGTTGTATTCATGGAACCCTTGATGTCGCTAAGAATCTGTTTGGCGCTTGCCGGGCCGTTGATTTTTGAAAGAATCCTCAATGCGCTTTCGTCCTGATTCTTCAGAGACAGATAGCGGGGTGTCTCCGGCACGAAGAAAAGGAAAATGAAGAACAGCAGGGCCGGGATGGCTTCAGAAAGGAACATAAACCTCCAGCCGGTTTCATTGATCCATTCCACTGATTGCCCACGGGCAATGCCCCAATTGACAAAATAAACAACAAGCATGCCGAAAATGATGGCAAATTGATTGAAAGAAACCAGCCGGCCCCTGATGGCTGCGGGGGCGATTTCCCCTATGTACATCGGCACGATGGCAGAAGCGAGTCCGACCCCGATGCCGCCGATGATGCGATATAGATTGAATGTCAGCAGAAGGCCGATAGTAGGTTCACCTGCTGAGAAGAAGAGAAACTCAGGGTAAGCAGAGCCAAGTGCTGATAAAAGGAATAATACGGCCGCAATGATCAGTGATTTTTTTCGGCCAAATGCAGAAGAAAAATAACCGGAAATAATGCCGCCGATAATGCAGCCGATCAGAGCGCTGGAGATGGTGGCTCCATGAATGAATGAGCTTAAGCCCAGGCTGTCCACCAGATAGGTCTGGATCGATTTTTCAGCCCCTGATATGACAGCTGTATCATAGCCAAAGAGCAGGCCGCCAAGAGTGGCAACGAGTGTGATAGAGAAGATGTAAAGCGAACCATTATGCTGTTTCGTCATGTGTGAAGGCAGTTTTCATTATACTGGAATGATAGTTAAACGCTTACATTGTTAGGGCGACTTTTGAAGCGTTTACATTTACCGGCATAAAATGAAAGGCACTGCCCATTCCCTCCCCTGCTGATAATTTTTTTACAATAATGAATAATTGAATTATAGCAGACTACATTAAGTTTGTCTAACGAATGAACTAAGTTTCGGGCCAAGGGGTCAGACCCCCTGGCCTACTCTCAAAACTGTGCCAAGGAACCAGGCCCCCTGGCCCACTCTCAAAACTGTGCCAAGGGACCTGACCCCCTGGCCCACTCTCAAAACTGTGCCAAGGGACCTGACCCCCTGGCCCACTCTCAAAACTGTGCCAAGGGACCCGACCCCCTGGCCCGTGAATTGACAGAAAAGCTGCAATAGTATTTAATGGATTCTGTGATAGCGGGCGGCATGTGATGCTGCTTGCTTTTTTAAATGACAAAAGGGCTGCATAAGTTAAATAAACTATTGAAATTGGGTAAAGGCTACTAACATGGAATAGTACGGAATTTGACTCCAATTGAAAGGAAGAACTAAGATCTATGACTGCTTCAGATGGTGCAAAAAACGTAATTTATACAGACTTGAGAGGAAAAGAGCTTCTATCGAATCCTTATTTGAATAAAGGCGTCGCTTTTACAAAGGAAGAGAGGGATGATCTGGGGCTTCAGGGCTTGCTGCCGACCCAGGTGCTGACTCTTGATGAACAGGCAACGCGTGCGTATGAGCAGTTCTCCAGAAGGACGAACAATATGTTCAAAAACGGAGTGCTCTATGACTTATATAATCGGAATGTCGTCCTGTTCTACCGTCTCCTCAGGGATCACTTGAACGAGATGCTTCCGATCATCTATACACCGACTGTCGGTGAGGCGATCCAGCGCTATTCCCATGAATACCACCGCCCGGGCGGACTCTATTTGACCATAGAAGATCCGGAGGAAATGGACAAAGCATTCGAAAACCTGAACAAGCCGCATGACGGAATTGATCTTATCGTTGTGACAGATTCTGAGAGCATCTTGGGCATCGGAGATCAGGGTGTCGGCGGCATCAACATCGCGATTGGAAAGCTGGCAGTTTACACAGCGGCAGCCGGTATTGATCCAAGCCGCGTGCTTCCGGTCGTGCTTGATGTAGGGACCAATAATGAGGACCTGATCAATGATCCTTTATATATCGGAAATAAATTTCCGCGCGTCCGCGGCGAACGCTATGAGCAGTTTGTCGACCAGTTTGTTGTAACGGCGCGCAAATTTTTCCCGAATGTCCTTCTTCACTGGGAAGATCTTGGCAATGTGAACGCACGGAACATCATGGAAAAGTACGGCAATGAAATCCTGACTTTCAATGATGATATCCAGGGAACAGGGGCTGTTACACTTGCTGCCGTCATGTCTGCCCTGAAGGTGACAGGCGGATCCTTGAAAGACCAGCGCATCCTTGTTTTTGGGCCTGGGGCGGCAGGCATCGGAAATGCGGACCAGATGGCAGAAACGATGATCCTTGAAGGCCTTGACCGTGAAGAAGCATATGACCGGTTCTGGGCATTTGACTATCGCGGACTGCTGACGGAAGAAACGCCTGATGTCCTGAAATTCCAGAAGCCTTATGTACGCAGTGCAGAGGAAGTCAAGGATTGGGAAAGAGACGGAGCGGACACGATTACATTATTGGAAGTGGTAAAGCGGGTCAAGCCGACGATTCTGATTGGCACCTCCGGCCAGGCCGGCGCCTTCACAGAGGAAATCGTAAGGGAGATGGCCAAGCACGTTGAAAGACCGATCATCATGCCAATGTCCAACCCGACACTCCTAGCTGAAGCAGTGCCTGAGGATCTTTTCAACTGGACAGGCGGCAAGGCGCTCATTGCCACAGGAAGCCCGTTTGCGAATGTAGAGTATAACGGCATCAGCAATGAAATCGGCCAGTCCAATAACGCATTTGTTTTCCCTGGCCTCGGCCTTGGAGCGATTGTCGCCAAAGCTGAAATCATTTCAAAAGGCATGTTCGCCGCTGCAGCCAATGCAGTTGCCGAGAAATCAGACAGCAGCACGCCTGGTGCTTCCCTGCTGCCGGCCATCACCAAACTGGCTGACGTCTCCAGGCATGTTGCCATCGAAGTAGCCAAGGCTGCCGTCCAGGAAGGCATTGCCAAAGCGGAGATCGACGATATTGAACAAGCTGTAGACGATGCTATGTGGAAGCCTGAATATAAACAAATTAAGAGTAAATAGTGGTACAAGGGGGACAGGTTTTGCTGTCCCTCTTTTTGTTTAGGACAGGTTTTTGGACGGAAGCAGGGCTCCCAGGGGCTGGATTGGGAAAGGGACAGGCACCCCTGTCCCTATTTTTAGACGGACAGTAAACCTGTCCCACTGTCCGAAGTGAAGTTGTTTGTAAGCTGCCCGCGGGTTCCTGGAACTCCTATAGATTGGTTGTCTGCTCTTCGTTTCCTGCACTTGCAGAATCCGAACCTTCATCACCGGCAGTGAGCGTGTCCCACGAATGGCTGCTGCCGCCCAGAACCGCCTCGCTGACAGGATGTGTATATCTGTTTCTCACCTCAAGCAGATCATCATGGCGGAAGAACAAGGTCGGTTCACTCATTTCATCAGCCAGTCTCTGTCCTGCAAAGGAAAGCTCAAGTTTTACTGCTTGAAGCTCCACATCACCGACGGCAAAGAAACGCAGAATGTCCCCGACACTTCCTCCAGTGTCTGGATCAAGGAACCCGAATGTCCTATTTCGGCAGCTGCCGGCTGGAATCACAAATACACTGTCTGGAAAAAGGATGGATTCCCCGGCTTCACTATCATCTAAAGAACAGACTTCAGCAAACAGCTGAATTCTGTAATCACGGTTTGTCGGATTAGAAATAGAAACTCTCACTACATCAGGCGGACCGCCGGCAGGATCTCCAGTAATCTGGCCAGGTATTTTCATAGGCCCGGTGGTCAAAATATTAAATCGCATTCATTTCACTCCCTTCATAATCAATATATGAAAAGCAGGAAGAGACGAATGGACAAACCTCCCGGAGCTGCAGACCATTTTGGGGCGGAGGAAAGTTCTTTGCCGGCGGGGCAGAAGCTTTGTTTTGTGCCGAAAAGACTGGACTTTTTTCCATTTGTTTGTAAGATAAAGAAAGAAGTTTATAAAGCAGAACTGCACTGCGACTTAAAGGGGAAGCGTATTTGAGAAAGTTTAATTCATATATGGATTTCAAACGTATGATCTATCTGTATATGATTCCTTTGATTCTGTTGGCGATGGTTAGTTATAATCTTATGGAAAATGACTCGGAAGACAATTTGGAAACATATCTGACAAGGATTTTGATAGCTTGGAATATCATCAGCTGGGCTGCTGTTTATAAAAGAAAGTTTTTGCGTGCTTTTGAGCTCGCCACTTTGGCGATCATCAGTGCTGCACATATAGCCATCATATATGATGGTGTCTTTAATTATATCGGAAAGGGGAAGGAAGGGGCATTTGGGGTCTCTGTCATCTGGGTTCCGGCAGTTATTTTGATTTTCTTCCTGATCTTAAAGGCAAAATGGGGGGCTGTTTATTCGCTTTTCATTTTTGTCATTATTTTCGCTTTTGGACTGATGAATCTCTCAAATGCCTCTGGCGACAGCCTTGAGTCACTGGCTCAGTTTTATGTGGCCTATCTTTTTTATATACTTGTTTTCTATATGGCCCTTCACCTGTTCAAGCTGTTTACAGAGCTCGAAAGCATGAAGAGGGTCGCCTATACTGACTCGCTTACCGGCATTGCAAACCGGCTTCGAATTGATGGGTGGCTTGAAGAATGGATAAAAAAGTCAGAAGGTTTTTCTGTGATCTTCTTTGATATCGACCATTTTAAATGTGTCAACGATACCTATGGCCATGATGCAGGTGATCTTGTCCTCAAACAGCTGGCATCACTCGTCAAACAACCATTGACAGGTGCTGAGCTTTTTGGGCGCTGGGGAGGGGAAGAGTTTATCATTCTTACCCCAAAGACAGGGGAAAGTGCAGCAAACCTGGCTGAGAAACTGAGAAAGGTGATTATGGAAAGCAGCTTCCCCCCGGCAGGGAATCAGACTGCCAGCTTTGGCGTTGCCCAGTATAAAAAAGGCGATACTGTAGATTCCCTTCTCTCAAGAGCTGACCAGGGACTTTATCAATCTAAACATGAGGGGCGGAACCGGGTGACGTTTGGGGATGAGGGACAGATTTAGTGTCCCTTTTTTGCTGCAGGGACAAGGTGCCGGTCTCTTCGTCCGGTGCCTTTTTTTTTATTATCATAGTTAGTAGAACATTGATGAGCAGTACCGTGCTTAAGCTTGGCTTAGATTTCTGTATAAAGACACTCCTCATTTTTTTCAAAAGTAAGAACTGTTTCATCAAACTCATTAAATAGCGCAATATAGCCTTTAGCGGTTTTTAATCCTAATCCTCTTAGTGTGATGGGGTGACCTTCTTGTGCTGCTTCAATCAAGTCTGCCCCCTCGACTGGACTGCCGGTGAAAGCAGAAGTCCCTTTTATCGCATTTTTTCGCCATTCAAGTCTTAAATCCCTGGATCCATACCATATTATACTTTCGTTTAAATCAATTGCATTCCAGCTTACAGCGATTTGATCTTTAAACGAACAAAACTCCAGCTGCTGTCCTCCTATTAGTAAGACGACTGGACAATCACTCCAAAATTCACCGCTCGAAACTTCGTGGACAGTCCACATTTCACATAGATTTTTATTAACCATGGATCTAAGGCGATTGCCGTGATTGTTTATGAATTCCAAAGAGTCTCCGTAGAAAACTGGCTTATAGTTTTTAATGCCAAGCATGAAGAAGCCTCCTGTTTTCAAATAGATGGATCATATTAACTTTAGCAGGAGACTCTGCTTTTTGAAATGCTAATATTTCTTGTTTTTTGGGCCAAGGGACCTGTCCCCCCGGCCTCACAAGGATTTGCCGATTGGAGTGGAGAATAGTAGAGTCAGGGACTTTGGAAAGGAGCGGGAGCGATGGCGGAGCAGAGTGTCATGGAGATTTATAAACAGAGCCTCGGAAAGTATACTTTGGAGCAGCTGAGGCAGATTCCGGCTGAGGGTGTGTGGTCTCTGGCGCAGATGTATGATCATGTGATTGTGGTGGCCGATGAGTATTTGGATGAAGCGGAAGCGTGCGCTAATGCTGAGCCTGTACAGGGCAGAGGGAAAACGGAATTTGGCGAAAAGCTGTTCAGGGAAGGAGGCTTCCCGCCTGTTAAAATCAGGCTGCCGGATGAGATGAACCAGCCGCCGGACAACTCAGGTACTTCAGCTTCTTTGCTCGAAAGACTTGAAAATCTGGAGAAGAGAATAGAAGTATCGAGGCAAACCCTGCATAAAATCCATCCAAGCCTAAAAAGAGAGCATGGAGGTTTCGGCTGGCTGAGCGCCAAGGAGTGGCACCAGCTGGCTGAAATGCATTTCCGGCATCATCTCCGGCAGAAAGGGGAGCTGGAGGAAAGGCTGGGAATTGAAGAGTATTAGTAGAAAGGAGCTGTCAGCAATGGAGAAACTTACATATGAAACAATAATAGCAAGATTTATAGAGATGGCGGAAAACAATGAAGGAATTCGGGCTGCGGTTATTGTGGGCTCGAGGGCAAGAACAGAGGTGCCGTCTGACGAGTATTCCGACCTTGATCTTGTGGCTATCGTGGAAAACCCGGCTGCTTTTCTTGATGATACAGACTGGCTGGGGAAAATAGGGAAGCATTATCTGACGTTCCTTGAGAATACTGCCGTTGGGGGAGGAAAGGAAAGAAGGGTCCTGTTTGAAGAGGGGCTTGATGTCGACTTTGCTTTTTTCCCGGTTTCCGCACTGCCGGAGCTTGAGCAGGATCCGGAGCCGCTTGGCGTTTTTGCAAAGGGTGTGAGGGTACTGTTCGACAAGGACGGCACCATTACAACCCTGATTCGTCAGGCTCCCCAAAAACTGCCTGCCCCTCAGATGCGTGGTTCAGAGGAGGTAGGGAATGTTATTCATGATTTCTGGTACCATGCTGTATTGGCTGCAAAGAAAATCAGGCGGGGGGAGCTGCTTGACGCAAAATCGATAGGTGACTCTTATATGAAGCATCTGCTCATGGAGCTGGTAAGGACGCAGTCCAGGCTTAATCACGGTCCTGCTTTTGACACCTGGCACGGCAACCGCTTTTTTGAAAAATGGGCCGATCCTGAGACCGTGGCTGCCTATAAAAACCTTTATGGAGTTTATGAAGAAGAGGATGTCTGGAGAGCCCTGCATAATACGATGAGCTTTTTCAGAGAAACTGCCAAAGATGTCTGTGTAATAATGAATCTCCATTATCCTGAAGAAGGGATGCATATGCGGCAGGGCTGGTGGAGTCTCTTTATAGCCAAGAGCAGCGGCCAGTGTGAGGCTCGATAATTATCCTCTATAACTTGTCCGCAATATAGACAGAAGGAGTATTGAAGGCAGTATCCTCCGTACCATCATTGGTTTCCATATAACTGAAAAACAAATTCATCACAACAAACAAAACAATGACCAAAGCCAAAACACCAACAAAGATGAATACGGCTACTTTTTTTCCAGACATCAGGTATCCTCCTTTTCCTTATTTTACGTATTATATCACAATGTTCCGCCATTTTGTGGTATACTGATATCCAACTAAGTGCGAAAGGAATGATGGGTGGACGATGGATAACTGATCTTATTTTTTCTCGATTGAAATAGCATATTTCAATTCACACAAAAAATAGGATTAGTCTGCCCATTTTTCACTTATACATCATTCAGCCATTATGATAATGGTTTATTTGCTGATGCAAAGGTACGGCTAATCCTTCCAATTCAATTGGGAGGATTTTTTTGGTTCTCCCTTAAAGAGAGGGATGAGAGTATGAAGGAAATGTTGAAGCTGAATGGCCTTAGCTATGAAATTATGGATATGAGCCTGTTTGAAGGGGTGAATAGCAGTGTCCGGCAGGGAGAAGTGATCGGCATCATCGGGAAAAATGGAGCCGGAAAATCCACTCTGCTGCAGCTGATTACTGGTGAGAGGCAGCCTTCCAGCGGGCAGATTCAGTGGGTCGGACCAGAAGCGGAGATCCTGATGATAGAGCAGGAAACAGAATCTTATATATCCGGGCAGCAATCTCCATTGGAAATTAAGCTGCTGGAAAAATGGCAGGTTCCTGCTGTGGGCTATGTGCGGATGAGCGGCGGGGAAAAACTGAAGGCCCGTCTCGCAAAAGGCTTTGCGGCAGATGCAGGCCTTCTGCTCCTTGATGAGCCGACCAACCATCTGGATGAGCAGAGCATGGAAATTTTAAAGGAACAGATTGCAGCCTATAAAGGGACAATCATCCTCGTCTCCCATGACCGCCACTTTTTGGATGCTGCGGTTTCTAAAATCTGGTCGATCGAGGATAAGCAGCTGATTGAGCATAAAGGGAATTATTCCAGTTATATGGAGGTCCGGAAGCAGAAAAGGCTAGCACAGCAGCGGGAATATGAAAAGCAGCAGAAAATGGTCGAGCAGATCGAGGGGCAGCTGAATGAGCTAAGCGCATGGGCAAACACCGGCCATGCTAAATCGACAAAAGAGGAAGGCTTCAAGGAATATCACCGCGTGAAGGCGAAGCGCCTTGATTCACAGGTGAAATCCAAACGGAAGCGGCTGGAAAAGGAGCTGGAAAAATCAAAGGCAGCTCCTGTCGCGCCTGAACATGAGGTCTGCTTTTCGATTTCGGCAAACACAAAGCGGGGCAAGCGGTTTTTAGAAGTGAAGGATCTTGCAAAATCATTTGATGGGCGCAGGCTGTTTGAAGGGGCGCATTTTACCGTCCAGCATGGCGAAAGAGTGGCCATAACAGGGCCGAACGGCAGCGGGAAGACGACTTTCCTGAAAATAATCATGGGGAAGGAAACAGCAGAGGGAGAGGTCTGGATGTCGCCGGCCGCCAGTGTCGGCTACTTGACGCAGGAAGTATTCGATCTGCCCCTCGAAAAGGCGCCGGAGGAGATTTTTTACCGGGAAACGTTTGTTGAAAGAGGTAAGGTTCAAACCTTGATGAAGCATCTCGGCTTCTCGGCATCGCAGTGGAAGGAGCCAATCAGAAATATGAGCATGGGCGAGCGCGTCAAGTGCAAGCTGATGGAGTATATACTGGAGGAAAAAGATGTGCTGATTCTCGATGAGCCGACCAACCATCTTGACCTGCCGTCGCGCGAACAGCTTGAAGAAACCCTGTCAGCATATCCAGGGACACTTCTGGCCGTGTCGCACGACCGCTATTTTCTTGAGAAAATAACCAGCAGCAAGCTCGTGATTGCAGGCGGAACTATTCAAAGGCAATTCGGCCAGGAACCGGAAACAAGAGATGACCTGGAGGAGCTAAGGATGAGGCTTGAAACTGAAAGGCAGGAAGTGCTGGGGAAGCTCAGCTTTATGACGCCGAAAGGCAAAGAATATCAGGAGCTGGACCGGAAATTTAATGAACTCAGCAGGCGGATAAGGGAGCTTGGTGGGCTGAGGCAGGCTGCCAGGGACGGATATTAGCAACTTTCCGGATATATTAGCAAGTTTTTGATTTTATTAGCAACTTTTCCCATATATTAGCAACTCTCGTTATTTATTAGCAGCTTCCCAGATATATTAGCAACTCGCCTTTTCAAAAGTTCAAATCAAAAGGAGCCCTGCCGCCGCAGCAGGGCTCCTTCCTGTTGTATTCACACCCCCGGCCTACAGCACTTTACCAAGGAAAGCCTTAGTCCGTTCATGCTTGGGATTGCCGAATAATTCGCCTGGGACATCTTCTTCGACGATATATCCGCCGTCCATAAAGATGACGCGGTCCCCGACTTCACGGGCAAATCCCATTTCGTGAGTGACGACGACCATGGTCATGCCTTCTTGCGCAAGGTCCTTCATAACCTCAAGGACTTCCCCAATCATTTCAGGATCAAGGGCAGAGGTAGGTTCATCGAACAGCATCACCTTTGGTTCCATGGCAAGTGCCCTGGCAATGGCAACACGCTGCTTCTGCCCGCCGGATAATTCGCCGGGATAGCTGTCTGCTTTTTCCTCAAGACCTACTTTTCTAAGAAGCTCGAGGGCTTTCTTTTTTGCAGCTTCTTTGTCGATGCCCTTCGTTTTCATAGGGGCCAGCGTAATATTCTGCAGCACTGTTTTATGAGGGAAGAGGTTGAAGTGCTGAAACACCATCCCGACTTCCTGGCGGATTTTATTAATGTTGATTTTTGGGTCGGTTATGTCATTTCCATTCACAATGACATGGCCATCCGTGATTTCCTCGAGTTTATTCAGGCACCGCAGGAAGGTGCTCTTTCCCGAGCCTGATGGGCCGACGACACAGACCACTTCCTGCTCTTTGACCTCTGTGCTGATATCTTTCAATACTTCGAGTTCGCCGAATGATTTTTTCAGATTATTGACTTGGATTACGCTCATCGCAGCTGATATCTCCTTTCAATAAAGTCACCGAGCTTGGTGAGCAGGTAGATCAGGATGAAATACATGAGCGCGACCATGCCCCATATTTTAAAAGGTTCATAGGTCGCTGATACGACGACTTGCCCTCTTTGAGTCAGTTCGGCGATTCCGATGACCGACAGGAGGGAGGTGTCTTTCAGGCTGATGATCGCCTGGTTCACAAATGTCGGCAGCATCCTTCTCAAAGCCTGGGGCAGGATGATGTAGCGCATGGTCTGCGTACTGGTCAGCCCCAGTGTCCGGGCAGCTTCTGTCTGCCCTTTATCGATGGACTGGATGCCGGCCCGGACGATTTCAGCTATATAGGCGCCTGCATTGATGGCAACGCCGACAATACCTGCCGTAACAGGCTCAAGCGAAATGAACGAAAGTGAATTCAATCCAAAGTAAATAAAAAATAATTGAACGAGGAAAGGTGTTCCCCGTACTAAGTTGATGAACCAAATGGCGATCCACCTTAAAGGCGGTATCGGGGAAAGGCGGAAAAGTGCGGTGATCAGCCCGATGATGAATCCAAACAGCAGACCGAGTACGGTAATATATGCAGTCAGTTTTAGCCCGGCCCATAAGACGGGAAGGGCTTCCATGAAAATGTCCAAATCGCTGCTCCTCTCTTTCTCGAAAAAGACAGCGCGCTTTTGGGGAGCGCGCTGAGCAAATTCTTACTCTTCCAGATAGCGGCCTAAAATCTCATCATATGTGCCGTTATCTTTTATCTTCTGGAGGCCGCTGTTGATTTTTTCAAGCAGCTCCTGGTTCTCGCCTTTTTTTACACCGATGCCGTACTGGTCGCCGGTCAGGCGGTCCCCGACGGTTTTCAGGTCAAGGCCGCTTGTTTTGATGGCATATGCAATAACCGGATAGTCTTCAATCAGCACGTCTGCGTTCCCATTGGCCACTTCTTGGAACATGGACGGGCTGTCATTGAATTGGCGGACTTCTTTTATGCCGGCTTCTTCTTTAATCTCCTCGGCATGCTCCGCGCCTGTTGTCCCATTCTTAACGGCGACCACTTTCCCTTTTAAATCGTCTATACTGGTAATGTCGCTGTTATCTTCTGATACAACAAGGGTCAGCCCGGCATCAAAATACGGGTCTGAAAAATCGACTTTTTCTTTGCGGTCATCTGTGATGCTCATGCCAGCGATGGCTACATCAAGCTGGTCAGCCAGGATGGCCGGGATGATGCCGCCAAAATCCATAGGCTTCAATTCAATTTCAAAGCCTTCTTCCTCTGCAATGGCATTGATGATATCAATATCAATCCCTTTATACTCGCCGCCTTCTTCAAACTCGAACGGAGGATAGGTTGTATCCGTCCCAACCGTGTAGGTTTTGCTTCCGTCATCACCGGAGCCGTCTCCATCACCGCTGCTGTCTGCATCATCTGAGCCGCACGCAGCCAGGATCAGCATCACTATCATTAAAAAGCTGAATAATTGTATTTTTTTCATCTAACCCCTCCGAATCTATTGTTTGATAATTCCCTACATTAACAATGTTAGCAAAAGTTTACAGGTGATTTCAAAGGAAAAGGCTTTCAGCGGGAGTGCTGGGTGGGTAATGTGTCTCAGTATTGCATCGTGCTGGGACAGGAGAAGGGCTTTGTGACGCAGTTATGTGAGAGGAAAAGGCAGGGGCAAAAGGTTCAGTACCTGCGTCTCTTATGCTATAATTGGAAAAAAACGGGAGAGTCTGCTGTGAAGCTTTGATGGTATTTTACGCACGTATTCTGTGGTCTTATTATTATCACCCTAAACGGGTTTCCGTTGTAATGTTTGTGAGGTGGAGAAGTGAGATGAAGATACCTTAAAAAGAGGAAAGCTGGGATTTAATATGCAAAAGAAAGAAGAATATCTTGAGTTCATTTCGGGTGAATATCCAGATTTAAAAATAATAAAGTATCAAGCAAATGATAAGGGCTGGGATAACGATATCGTCATCATTAATGAAAGTCTTGTCTTCAGGTTTCCGAAATCTGAAAATGTGATCTCAAAAGTAGAGGCGGAAGGAGAGCTCTTGCATCTGCTGAAAAAGAAACATCCCATCCTGCAGTTGCCGGATTATGAATATTTGTATCAGAATCAAATGTTAAAATGTGTCCGGTATGATTATCTCGAAGGCAGGATGCTAGGCGATATTAGTACGGACTCCTTCAAGAATAACCAGGAAAATGCAAGGGTGTTAGGCGATTTTTTAACTAAGCTGCACTCTATAGACCCTGCCGAGGCAGACACTATGGATCTTGAAACCCTTCATACATTTGAGTACTGGGAATCCCTGTATTCATCTGTCCAGCAGGAAATTTTCCCTTATTTAAAACGCATGGAAAAAGACCTGATTGATAGCATATTCAGAGATTTTCTGGACGCATTACCCGGCTATTCTATTAAAAAATCTATTATCCATGGTGATTTGACAGCCTCCAATATTATTTACAGCGAAAAGAACGGCCGTATCAGCGGGATCATAGATTTCACCGATGCCCAGCTTGGAGACCCGGCATTCGACTTTGCGGGCATTTACTGGGCATATGGCGAAGACTTTACCAGCGAGGTCCTGTCCTGGTATCAGACGAATGAATCAGCAGATGCCCTCTTTAAAAGGGTTCAAAGCTTTTACGGACTCCAGCCTATTTTTCATAATCTGCTTTATGCGGCCCTTAACGGGAAGAAAATGGACTGGGAGGCCGGGATTGCAAAGCTTAAAAGGCTCTCTTCGGTCATTTACAAAAAAAGGATAACATGAGATAATACAGAAAATTATGAAGGGGTGAAGTAAGTTTATGGAACCAACTAATTGCCAATATTAATTGATTTTAAAATTAATATGAATTTTGTATTGAGTGTTAAAATGCCTAATCTGATTAGGTCTATTTGTTATGGTCTTTATGGAATGATGGCAAATTAGAAGGAAACTTACTTTACTCGACCGGGTTTATAATTTACGGGATCAGTCCGGCAGCTATAGGCTGCTCCAGAGGCTGAAATGGGCTTATTTGTGATGGGCGCATTTCAGGCTGAGATGGCGATAAATTATAATAGCATCCAGGCTGCAGGAAGGGATATCTTCTTGCAGCCTTTTTATATGCGGAAAATTGAATAGTTGGAAGATCTTCTTTGCCTTGTCCATAAAAGTGTAGCAGCCAATATGGATGAAAGAAGGAATAAAAGATGCTCGAATTAAAATTGAACGGAATCAAAAAATATATGGAAGCCACACTGATCATGAGGAATGTATCGCTTGAAGCGTTTGAAGGGGAGAAGATTGGGATTGTCGGGGCCAATGGCTGCGGAAAGAGCACCATCCTGAAGCTGATCGCGGGAATTGAAAAGATGCATTATTATCCGGGCTATCCGCAGACATCCAGCCCCGGCTATGATGAAGGGCTGATTCATTTTCCCAGGGGGGCTAGCAAGGCGTATCTGGAGCAGTCGCCGGTTTTCCCGCCGGGCTTGACGGTGAAGGATGTACTGAATCTTGCTTTTGAAGAAATCGATGAGATTGAAGCACGCATGCGTGAACTGGAAAAGCAGATGAAGGTGCTCACAGATAAGGAGCTTGAAAAAGCGTTGAACCAATACAGCGATCTGGTTATGCAGCTTGAGGCGAGGGGAGGCTACGAGCGGGAAGAGAAGCTCGGCAAGGTCTGCACCGGACTTAAATTCAGCGAAAGCTTTTTGAACAATGATTTTGATCAATTGAGCGGCGGGGAAAAAACGACCGTTGTGCTCGGCAAGCTGCTGATCCACAATCCTGATATTCTCCTGCTGGATGAGCCGACGAATCATCTGGATATGGAAGCGATCGAGTGGCTGGAGGGTTATCTGAAAAGCTGTAAGGGCATTGTCCTGATCGTCTCGCATGACCGGTATTTCCTTGACCGCACTGTGACTAAAATAATTGAGATTGAGGACATGGAATCGATCACTTATAAAGGCAATTATTCTTCTTTTATCAGCCAGAAGGAAGAGAATATGCGCATTCAATATGAGCATTTCCGTGAGCAGCAGAAAAAGATCAATGGGATGGAAAAGACGGTGTCCGACCTCCGCGACTGGGCGATGAGGGCGGATAACAATAAATTCTTCCGGCGGGCAGCCAGTATCCAGAAGAAGCTTGATAAAATGGATATCATTGAAAAGCCGGTCTTTAAACGAAGAAATATGCGGCTTGATATTAAAACCGCCCAGCGCTCAGGCAAAGAAGTCATCAAAGCTGACGGGCTGTGCAAAAGCTTTAATGACAAGGTTATTTTTAAAAACAGCGGCCTTTTGGTCCAATATGGGGAAAGAGTCGGTCTGCTTGGTTCGAATGGCAGCGGCAAAACCACCTTCCTGAAGATGCTCCTTGGCGAGGTACTGCCAGATGGAGGCAAGGTGGAGCTTGGCGCCAATGTGCAGGCTGCCTATCTGCCGCAGAAAATCGTATTCAATGATGAAGAGCTGACCGTACTCGAAGCCTTCCGCGAGGGCATTTCGATTGTTGAAGGAAAGGCCCGCGAGTATTTGGCTAAGTTCATGTTTTATAAAAAAAGTGTCTTCACGAAGGTGAAGCAGCTGTCAGGCGGCGAAAGAATCAGGCTAAAGCTGGCGATGCTGCTATACCAGGATATCAATCTGCTGATCCTTGATGAGCCGACCAACCATCTGGATATCCCATCGATCGAAACACTGGAGAATGCGCTGGAAGACTTTGAAGGAACCATCTTCTTCATCTCGCATGACCGCTATTTTATCAACAGAATCAGCGAAAGAGTGATTGCAGTTGAAGATTATTCGCTGAAAAACTATCCAGGCAACTATGATTCCTATAAAATGATAAAAGAGCAAAGAGCCGTCCAGGTGATGCCAGTGCCTGAGGAGAAAAAGAATAATCAGCATTCTTCTGTAAAACAGGAGACGTCAGCTGAGAAGGCTGAAGCAAGAATACAGCGGCTTGAGCAGGAATTAAAAGAGATTGATGCCTGCATGATAGAGGCCGGAAGTGATTATGACAGGCTCAATCTGCTGTATGGCAGGAAAGAGGAAATAAATAAAGAACTGGAGGAAGCCATCGGGCTTTGGCTGGGATGAGAGTTCCTCCGGTTCATCAATAAATTGGGGCAGGTGCCTGCCCTGGTATTACAGGAGTGTGTAAAAGTGGATAATAATGATATTTTGATTCGGTGCAGATATGCAATGGATATTAAGAATAATGATGTTGTAGAAATTTTTAAACTGGGCGGAATGGAATTTACGCGGGAGGAAGTGCTGCTGATTCTGACAAAGTCCCCGGTTTTGGAGGATGATGAAGCTCCAGCTGCAACGGATAGGCATATTCCGTGCACAGATGACATGCTGGAAACGTTTTTGAATGGATATATTGTTTTTAAGCGCGGCCGGCAGGAACCAAGGCCAGGTGAGCCGGAAGCGCCGCAGGTCAAGCTGTCTTACAATGAACATCCGAATAATCTATTGCTGAAAAAGCTGAAAATAGCATTGTCCCTGACAAGTGAAGATATGCTCGATGTATTCAAGCTGGCAGGGCTCACAGTGACTAAAGGCGAGCTGGGCGCTTTTCTCAGGAAAAAAGGCCATAAAAACTATAAAGAATGCGGAGACAATTTTGCCCGTAATTTCTTAAAAGGCTTGACGGTTAAATATAGAGGAGAATGACAGGATCATGCTGCACACCTACCAAGGGGAAACAATCAGTTTTCAGATTGTCCATAAAAACAGGAAAACGGCCGGGATTTATATTGATGTTCTCGGCCACATTGAAATCCGCGTCCCTAAAGGCACAAAGGATGAAAGTGTGCTGAAGCTGGTTGAGGAAAAATGGGAGTGGATCCTGGAGAATACCCAGGAAATGAAGGACCGGCTGGAGGGCCCGAAGGAGCGGAGCTACGACCCGGATGAGAAGTTCCTCTACCTGGGGAAATCTTATCCTATTGAAGTGACCGTGGATGTCGGGGGTGAGCAGGATTATGCTGCAGTGGACGGAGATAAGCTGCGCATTTTTGTGAAAGAGCCAGGGGATGAACAGATTCAGCAGGCCTTGAAGCGGTTTTACTATCAGCAGTGCAAAGCGCTTGTTGAAAAAAACATCCAGGCCAATCAGCAGCATTTCAAAATGAAGCCGCAATCTATTCGCATCTCCGACAGCTCTACTACATGGGGAACCTGCGACTCCAACCGCCGGCTTACGTTCAACTGGAAGCTGGCGATGGCTCCGCCGAAGGTGATCGAATATGTGGTGATCCATGAAATGTGCCATATGATGCACATGAACCATGACCGCTCCTTCTGGCGCCTTGTGGGCAAGCTGATGCCGGATTATAAAGAGCAGGAGAGATGGCTCGCTCTTTCAAGCTGGCAGATGACGGTTTGAGCGGAGTTTGGGGGACACCAGCCTTGTTGGGCTGGTGTTTTTTAGTTGGCGGGGAGGGTGATTTTGGGCTAGTTGCTAATAAAAAGTGAAAGTTGCTAATATATCTGGAAAGTTGCTAATAAAAAGGAAAAGTTGCTAATAAATCCCAAAACTTACTAATATATTGAAAAAGTTGCTAATAAACATTATCCAGTCCGCAAACATACCCTCTATTTAGGAGTGAGAATGTAAAATTGCTGCCGGCAGGCGCTTTCTAAAGCTAAATTCACCAAATACCATCTGCTCAAAGCATCATTTCCCGGTCCGAAACCTGAATCCATCCAAATACTCCACCCCAAACCCACACAAAAAAAGCTGCCCTCCAGCACACTAAGCGCAATCGGGCAGCTTTCTTCAAAGTATCAGCTGTCTAAGAAATCATCTTCCATATAGCTCGGGTTTGGATATTTATAAAATCCTTCGCCTGTTTCTCTTCCAAGCTTGCCTTTGTCGATATAATCTCTCTTCAGCATTTCAGCCAGTTTGGCGGATTCTGCCATGCCGGCCTGGCCTTTGCCGTTTGCGATATTGTAGGCAGTTGTGACGCCGACGATATCAAGGATGGCGAATGGGCCTTTTGGCGCCCCGGTTGCTATCATCCAGGTTTTGTCGATGGTTTCCGGATCGGCGACTCCGTTCAAGAGCAGCTTCTGGCCTGCTTCCAGGAATGGAACAAGCAGTGAATTCAGGATATAGCCGGGCTGTTCTTTGTGAACAGGCAGCGCAACCATGCCGATTGCTTTCGCAAACTCGATGACATTGTCGAATACTTCCTTGCTTGTGCCTGGATGTCCCATTACTTCTGCTGTATTGTTTGTCCAGATTTCGTTCGCAAAGTGCAGTGCCAGGAAATGTTCCGGACGGCCTGTCGCGTCAGCAAACTGGCTTGGCAATAGAGTAGATGAATTAGTGGCAAAGATGGTTTTCTCAGGTGCCACAGACCCGAGCTTTGTGTAAAAATCAATCTTAATCTGCACCACTTCTGGAACTGCTTCAATCACGAGGTCGGCATCAGCAACCGCAGCAGCCAGGTCACTGTGGAAGGAGATGCGCTCATAGGCTGAATTTACTGCTTCTTCACTGGCCCCAAGGTCCTCCTGGTAGCGCGGCTTCAGCTTCCCGATTCTATCTCTTGCACGGTCAAGTGCCTCGTCGTTGATATCATATACAGATACATTGAACCCTTTAAATGCCGTCTGGAATGCGATCTGGCTTCCAAGCACGCCGCTTCCGGCAACGGTTACATTCTTGTAATTCATAGAAAAAACTCCCTTTCTATTTATATCGTTCTTTAGTTGTATTACCACTTTTATTATAGACCTAATCTGAGAAATTATAGAAGTATAATGCTTGGGTAAAAAGGACTATATGCCCGGTTTAAAAAAGATGATGTACAGCAGTTACGCAATTTTCAGACTTTCAAATCATTCCTCCCGTGCATTCTGCGCGTCAACTGAAAACGGAAAGGGTATAATAAAACTATCGACTGTTAATGGGATTTTTATGTCAAAAAACGTAAAGGGGATACAATGACTAACAGCAATAGAACAGGGTGGAAGTTAGATAACAGCTACGCACGCCTGCCGAAGATGTTCTTTACAAGCCAGGATCCCAATCCTGTGGAGGCGCCGGAACTGGCCATTCTAAATGGGCCTTTGGCCGCTTCACTGGGACTGGATGATGAAGAGCTTCAGAGTGCTGAAAGCATCAGCATTCTGGCTGGAAATGAAATGCCTGAAGGAGCGGCGCCGCTTGCACAGGCATATGCGGGGCATCAGTTCGGCCACTTCAATATGCTGGGGGACGGGCGTGCGCTCCTGATCGGCGAGCAGATCACCCCGGAAGGCGACCGCTTTGACATCCAGCTGAAGGGCTCAGGGCGGACACCTTATTCCCGCGGCGGAGACGGCCGGGCGGCACTCGGCCCGATGCTGCGCGAGTATATCATAAGCGAAGCGATGCACAGCCTCGGAATCCCGACGACCAGGAGCCTAGCCGTTGTAACGACAGGGGAAATGATCCGGAGGGAGACCATGCTGCCCGGTGCGATTTTAACAAGGATAGCTGACAGTCATCTCCGTGTCGGGACCTTCCAATTCGCTGCTCAATTCGGGGAGAAGGAAGATGTCAAAGCGCTGGCAGACTATGCCATCAGCCGCCATTACCCGGAAATTGAAGGAGAGGAGCAGCCTTATCTGGAACTCCTTAAAGCAGTCATCAGGCGCCAAGCTTCATTAATCGCCCAATGGCAGCTGGCCGGGTTCATCCATGGAGTCATGAATACCGATAATATGACGATCAGCGGCGAGACGATCGATTACGGTCCATGTGCCTTTATGGACACCTACAATCCTGAAACTGTCTTCAGTTCCATCGATGTGCAGGGCCGCTATGCCTACGGAAATCAGCCGTACATGGCCGGCTGGAATCTGGCCCGTCTGGCGGAGAGCCTCCTGGTCCTTCTGCATGATGATCAGGACCAGGCTGTTGAGATTGCCCAGAAGGAAATTTCCGGTTTTATGGACATTTACCAGGGCAACTGGCTGGAAGGTATGGGAGCAAAGCTCGGGATCTTCTCTGTTGAAAAAGAAGACGGAGCGCTCGTCGATGAACTGCTTTCCCTGATGAAGGATCATCAGGCCGATTTTACGAACACCTTCAGGGCCTTAACGATCGGCAGGGAAACAGCTTTAGAGGGCAAGCCGGGGTTTGCCGGGTGGCATGATAAATGGAAGTCCCGTCTGGCAAAACAGGATAGGGCACCAGAAGACATCAAAACGCTGATGCAAAACAGCAATCCGGCAGTGATCCCGAGAAACCATCGAGTGGAAGAGGCCCTTGAGGCGGCTGTTGAAGGAGACTACAGTCTGATGGGCAGGCTCCTGAACGTGCTGGCAAAGCCATATGCCCATGCGGAGGCTGCAGAGGAATATTGCACCGGTCCAGATGATGATGGAAAAGGCTATGTAACTTACTGCGGAACCTGATCAGCAGGAGCTTGCCCCGATCATGGGGCATGGCTCTTTTTTTGAAAAAATCCAAAGGGAGAGTGTGTGTGAATGGATTCAGCCATCGTGAAAACGAAGCAGGGTTTAGTCAGAGGAACGGAGGGCCGGGCTGCAACAGTATGGAAAGGCATTCCTTTCGCAAAAAAACCGGCCGGCGAGCTGCGCTTTCATCCTCCCGAGCCGCCTGAAGCATGGGAAGGAACCCTCGAGGCGAATGAATTTGGCCCTGTTTGTACGCAAAATAAAGATATAGCAGCCATGCTTGGAGCCCCGACTGAAAATATGTCAGAGGACTGCCTGTATTTGAATATATGGGCACCGGCAGGTCCAAGGGAAGGGCTTCCTGTCATGGTATGGATTCATGGCGGCGCCTTCAGGTCAGGTGCAGGAAGCAGTCCGCTCTATGATGGGACAAGTATGGCGGAGAACGGCGGGGTTATTGTCGTAACCATCAACTACAGGCTGGGCGCATTCGGCTTCCTGCATCTTGCCGGGCTGGACAGCAGTTATACAGCGAACCTTGGATTACTGGACCAGATTGCGGCATTAAGATGGGTCCGGGAAAACATTGAAGCATTCGGCGGGGATCCTGAACAGGTGACGGTGTTCGGGGAGTCGGCAGGTGCAATGAGCATCGCCTCTTTACTGGCCATGCCTGCTGCAAAGGGGCTGTTTCAAAAGGCCATCCTGGAAAGCGGGGCATCGCAGATCATCCCGCCGGAGGAGGCTTCCATGATAGCGAAAGCGGTGCTGCAGCAGCTGGGTATTGATGATCATAACATGGAAAAATTAAAGGAAGTGCCGGCGGAGGATATTTTGAAGGCAGCGGAGCTGGTGACCGCGGGTCAGGGACCGGGAATGATTTTCCAGCCAACGGTTGATGCAGAGACACTGCCGGTTCCTCCATTGCAGGCAATCAGCGGAGGAGCAGCAGAAGGGATCCCTGTCATGATCGGGACCAATCATGATGAAGGGGCCTTTTTCTTCAGGCCGGACTCAGCCCCGATGCCGGGTCCGGCAAGAGATGAAGCGATGGCCAAGCTGATTGGTCCGGAGGCGGCAGAAAAGGTGAAAGGGCACTACCCGGCAACCATTGAAGGGGAATCCCAGTTCATGACCGATTTTGTTTTCTGGAAGCCTGCGATTGAGTATGCTTCCGGGCAAACAAAGCATGCTCCTGTCTGGATGTACCGGTTTGATTGGCATATTCCCGGGCATCCCCATGTCGGCAAGGCAGCACATGGACTGGAGATTGCGTTTGTATTTTCAAACCTTTTCTACTTCAGCCGGCTCGGCGTCCAAGTGGATGAAACCATTCAAAGGCTTTCCCGGCATATGCAGTCAGCCTGGATTTCGTTTGCCAAAGCGGGCAATCCGAATGCGGCAGGAAATGACATGAATTGGCCGGCGTACCAGCCGCTGGATCGCTATACCTATATTTTTGACAGTGAAAGCCGGGTTGAAGCTGACCCTTACAAAGAAAAGCGTGAGCTGATCACCGGACGGGGATAATGGCCGGGTTAGTTGTCCCGCTTCCTCAACAGGCCGGGACAGTAAACCTGGCACCTCCGTCCTTAGGAGGTGCAAAATGAAGTTTCTGGATGGAGCTTTGGCTCAGGAAATCGTGGATCGGACGATGCAGATCATCGGCCGGAATATTAATGTAATGAATGAAAAAGGTGTGATTATCGGTTCCGGTGATAAGGCAAGGATTCAGTCTGTCCATGAAGGGGCGGTCCAGGTGATCGGGGCTGGCCGCGGGTTTGAAATTACTGAAGCAGAGGCCGGGCGGCTGAACGGCGCCAGGGCAGGGATCAATCTTCCGATCACCTTCCAGGATCGTATCATCGGCGTAATCGGGATCACGGGGGAGCCGGAAGAAATCAGAAGCTACGGAGAGCTTGTCAGAATGGCGGCCGAAATGATCCTTCAGCAGGCTGTTTTGGTGGATGAGATGCAGTGGGATGAAAGACTGAAAGAAGAGCTGACAAGCCAGCTGCTGTCTGGAATTGAAAATCTGGATTCGCTCTATTTTGAAAGAGCGGACCGCCTCGGAATTGACTTGGAAATCCCGAGGACGGCAATCGTCATTGCAGCCGATGAGCAGACCAAAAGCTATAAATGGATCCGCGACAGGCTGGAAAAGGATGATTTGTATGTGATGAACCCCGAGTTTATCGTCCTGCTCAAAAAGGTGATCATAAAAGGAGAAAACTGGGATCACGGCCAAACCATGAACCAGGTGGAGGAGTGGCTTTCCGGGCTTGCAGTCAGACAGGGGCTGTCATGTCAGGCGGCCATCGGCCAGTATCATCCCGGTTTGGAGGGGATCTCCATCTCTTACCGGGAGGCTGTACATACGCTGGAGGCGGGAAGGAAGATTGACCCGCACCAGGCACTTTATTACTATGAAGATTATAAGCTGCCAGTCTTTGTTGCCAGGGCAGCCGAGCTCGGAATAGCAGGAGCGTTCCAGCACCATGCCGTAAACTTAAATCAGCATGACAAAAAAGGCGAGCTGCTGGAGACTTTGAGGATTTATATTGAAGAAAATGGGGACAGCAGCTCTGCGGCAAGCCGGCTCTATATACACCGCAACACCCTGAGATACCGCCTGGAGCGGATCAAAGAGCTGACCGGAAAAGATCCGCGCTCCATAAAGGATCTGCTGGAACTCTATCTATCTCTCTTGCAAAACCAGCTTAGCTGAATTGTGCAAGTGCACAAAAAGGTCCGGAAATACCGGGCCTTTATTTTATACTCTGAACAATGTAAACCTTTTCGGAAACGCTTACAATGAAGGTAACATCTTTTAAGGGAGGAATCATCTTGGAAGCCACCATTCAAGTAAGCGCTTTAGGGGCCATAGTCGCTTTAGCCGTTGCCATACTATTGATACTGAAAAAAGTTTCCCCGGCATATGGCATGATTGCCGGTGCCTTAATCGGCGGCCTGGTCGGCGGGGTTAATATAACCGATACAGTCACTTTAATGATGGAGGGTGCCAAAGGCATTATCCCGGCCGTGCTAAGGATTTTGGCTGCCGGCGTCCTGGCCGGTGTGCTGATTGAATCTGGCGCCGCGTCGGTCATTGCAGAAACGATTGTGAAGAAGCTCGGTGAAACGAGGGCATTGCTTGCATTGGCGGCCGCCACGATGATTTTGACAGCGGTAGGCGTGTTTGTCGATGTGGCTGTCATCACGGTTGCACCAATCGCCCTGGCCATTGCGCAAAGAGCTGCTATCAGCAAAACGGCGATATTGCTGGCAATGATTGGCGGAGGAAAGGCCGGCAATATTATGTCGCCGAACCCGAATGCCATTGCAGCATCAGATGCATTCAATATCCCGCTGACCAGCATTATGGCAGCCGGGATCATTCCAGCCGTATTCGGCCTCGCGATGACCTATTTCATCGCGAGAAAGCTTGTGAATAAAGGGACTGCCATTTCTGCAAGCGAAGTTGCCCCGCACACGGGAGGCGCGCTTCCTCCGTTTTGGGCCGCGCTGATCGGACCTGCCGTTACCATCATACTGCTGGCATTGAGGCCATTATTTGATATCAGCATCGATCCGATGATTGCCCTGCCGCTTGGAGGGATTGCGGGAGCAATTGTGATGGGCAAGGCAAGGAAGATTAATGATTTTGCCGTCTCAGGACTCGGAAAAATGACAGGCGTCGCCATCATGCTGCTTGGAACAGGCACATTGGCAGGGATCATTGCCAATTCCGGGCTGAAGGATGTGCTTATAAATGGGCTTGATGCTGTTGGTCTTCCAGCTTATGTGCTAGCGCCGGCATCCGGGATTTTCATGTCGGCTGCCACGGCTTCGACAACGGCAGGTACGGCTGTAGCGAGCCAGGTATTCAGTTCAACCATCCTCGAAATGGGCGTCAGCGCGTTAGCAGGCGCAGCCATGGTCCATGCGGGAGCAACAGTCCTTGACCATCTGCCGCACGGAAGCTTTTTCCATGCAACAGGCGGAAGCGTCAATATGGAAATGAAAGAACGTTTGAAGGTCATGCCGTACGAATCACTGGTCGGCCTCACAATGGCGGTTGTGTCAACTCTCATTTACGGTGTATTTCAGCTGTTCGGATAAGATTCAAAAACAGGAGTGATAGAAATGAAGATTGTCATTGCACCAGATTCCTATAAAGAGAGCTTGTCGGCCATGGAGGCCGCTGACTGTATCGAAAAAGGCTTCAAGCGCATCATTCCCCATGCTGAATATGTGAAAGTGCCGATGGCTGATGGCGGGGAGGGTACGGTCCAGTCACTGGTCGATGCGACCGGCGGCAGCATTATCCCGGCAATGGTGACAGGACCGCTCGGGGAGCCTGTGGAAGCTTTCTTCGGCCTTTTGGGAGATAAAAAAACCGCTGTCATTGAAATGGCGGCGGCATCAGGACTGCACCTGGTGCCAGCTGGAAAAAGAAACCCCCTCGTGACAACTACAAAAGGGACCGGCGAATTAATCAAGAGTGCACTTGATCTTGGAGTCACCCATATCATCATCGGAATCGGCGGCAGCGCGACGAATGACGGAGGAGCAGGTATGGCTCAGGCGCTTGGCGCCCGTTTGCTCGATGCAGAAGGACGGGAAATCGGCGGGGGCGGAGGTGCGCTATCAAGCCTCTCATCGATTGATCTTTCACAGCTCGACGTACGCCTTGCGGGTATAAAGATTGAGGTGGCATGTGATGTCGACAACCCGCTGACCGGGGAAAAAGGGGCTTCCGCCATTTTTGGTCCGCAAAAAGGCGCCGATCCTCAGATGGTCGGAATTCTGGATCGAAACCTGGCGCATTATGCTAGTGTGATTGAAAAGGATCTTGGGAAGAAAATCAAGGATGTGCCTGGTGCAGGAGCTGCAGGCGGCCTTGGCGGGGGACTGCTGGCTTTCCTTCCGGCTGAGCTGAAGCGGGGAGTCGATATTGTCATTGCGGCTGCCGGGCTGGAGCAGATTGTGGCAGATGCTGATCTTGTCATCACAGGAGAAGGCAGGATTGATGGACAGACGATTTTTGGAAAAACCCCGATCGGTGTTGCCGGAACAGCCAAAAAATCGGGCGTTCCGGTGATCGGGCTGGCCGGCAGCATTTCAAGGGACTGTGAGATTGTGCGGGAGCATGGGATTGACGCAGTCTTCAGCATTGTTCCCGGGGCAATCCTCCTTGAGGACGCCTTTAAGAACGCAGCGGAATATGTGGAGCAGGCGGCAGCCAATATTGCAGCGGTCTGGTCACTGGGACGGAAAGGCAGGGTTTGATTTAAGGTATCATAAAAAAGCGCCGTGGCTTTAGAAAGTCCAGGCGCTTTTTGCTGTGTCTTATTTTTTTATACCTTCTAATTTTCCGGATGGTACCTTCCCGTCATGGTCTTATACAGCCGTTATTAAACATATCTTCAAACATTTCCATCTTCCATTTGACCACAGTGATTTTTGTGCCAGCATCTTTGCTGGAATCAATCCGAAATTCATCCATCATCCGTTTTACAGCAGGCAGGCCTGCCCCAAACCCATTGCTGCTGGAATAGCCCTGCTCCAGTGCCTTCGGAATGTCTTTAATCCCTGGTCCATGATCGATGGCAGTAAGGCGAAGCCCTATTTGAGTTCCTGCTGTGAGCTTCTCATACTGAATTTGCCCGCTGCCTGCATACCGGTAGATGTTTCTGGCAAGCTCTGAGATGACCGTCAGGATTCTTGCCTGATCAATGGGATTAAAGTAAAGGGATAGAGCAAGTTCTCTACCCATCTTTCTGGCCAGAATGATATCATTCTCCTTTATTATTTGAACCACTGCTGATTTCTCCATGCCTGACAAACCCCTTACTGCCATTTCTTGCTCTGGCATTTGTTTGGTCAATCGTCTATTAAAAAAAGAGCCAAAAGAAGGAGGCTTCCTTCTTTTGGCTCATGTCCAGTTCTATCGCCTGGGTCATTGCTGCCTGCTGTTATTCGGTTTTAAGATGAAGAGGCACACGCTTTTGTCTTGTTCAAAATCCCATGATGCAAACACATTTTCCAGCTCTGCATCCAAATAGCGCTCGAACTGCGGCCTGTGCTCCATGAACAATCTTTTTTCCAAGTCCCGTTTGGCCAGAGTGAGGACCTCCGGATAGCCCTGCCGGATTAATTCTTTTTCAACAGCTACCAGTATTTCATTCCGGATAATCACCAGAGTCCTGGGATTCAGCAGGGAGGAATGTACTTCACCCGGGGCCTTTTCGGCTTCCAGGCTGACTTGGATGACTTCCTTATGTACAGCTTCCTGGTTCTGGTACGGGCTGTATTCAGGAGCTGCCTCTGTTGAAATGCAGACGAACATCCCTGAATGGCTTTCCAGATTCCAGTCATAATAGAATTCATCAATGGTGACGCCTATATCCATTTGGATATATACCTTAATCTCCTCTATGAGTGCGGGCATCAGCATGTCCCTGATTTTCTCGACATATTTGCTTTGCTCTGTATCTAATAATCTATCTTCTATCTGTGACATAAAGTCTTTCATATATACAGTGATATAAGGGGGAGAAATAGTGGCAAACACTGCCCCCGGCCCCTTGCCGAAAGCGCCGCGCAAAACCCGTCCAATGAAAGATCCCAATTCTTTTTCTTTTTTCTTAATGTCCATTCTCGCCATCCTTTAGATTCAGGCATCATATCCCAAATCCGTTCAGCTGCGGGGACGGGGATCGTGTAGTCTTGAGATAATGCAATTATACCGTAAAAAACTGGATCTACTTATTTATTCTTCCAAAATTAAAATATTCCTCTATATTTTTACAGATTATTCATAAAATATGTTTTTTTTGTGATAAAAAGGGGAAAATTATGTTGTGGAGATTTGCCTTTTAGGAGTTTCCCTTCTGGCAGGCAGATGCTAAAATGGAAAAAAGGAGAGAGGATATGATGCTTCTTTCTAAGTGTAAGGGTAGACGGAAACATGGAAATTAAGGCGCAGCAGACAAAACTGGCAAATAACTTTGGCAAGCTGCTGCGGGAGAAGTTTGGAAAAGGCCCGGAAGCCATTTACGTGACGGTATCAAAGCCATATGTCCTTATTTATATAAGCGGCTTTATATCAGCAACAGAGCAGGTGCTTCTAGACCAGGGCCAGGAATTGACGGTACTGACAACGAGAGAATATCTGATGAAATCGCTGGATCCTGAAATGCGGGGCCAGATCAAAGCAATCACGGATATAGACATTCAGCATATGTATTATGATTGGAATCTTGATAGGCAGACAGGGGTCTTTGTCGGCGTTGGCCCGTCCATTGTGGCTGAAGGCAAAGATTTAGAATCTGACTACAAAGGGAAGAAAAAGGTCCACGAAGAAATCATCAGCATAAGCAGGCAGGCTGAAAAAGCGCCGGACCGGGTTGAGTCTTATATGCTCGGGTCCCGCACATTGGTTGTCATCCGCGAGGGGATATTGGTGCCGATCGAAAAGCAGCTGATCGCCCTTGGTTTTGTTGAAACGCTCCGGGTTGCCAAAAGGCAGCTGGAAGGTGAATTGCTTATCAATGATATTCATTTTTCTGGTATTCTGGAAGCGGAGATACAGGACGTTTTTGTTGATTGGAATTTCGAACTGGATAACAGTGTTATTTCATTTATACTCAAACCCAATGAGACATAAGGCAGTAATGAACCGGACAAATTGTGCCGGACATAAGCCGAAAAGAACAGGAAATCCTGTTCTTTTCGGCTTTTTCTTTTGCTCAGCAGCAGATTTTGCAATAGGTCATTTGCGATCTATTAAAACAGGAGGGTTTCAATGGCACAGAAACAGCCAAAGACCGGCATAATAGAAGAAGAATTAGATCTCTTTATGGAAGAGCTTTTTCGTCTGAAACAGGATTATGAACAATGTGAAGATGAATTTTTTAAAAATGAACTGCAGGCTGATATTCAGATCCTGCTGACCGTCATAAACAGGATACAAAGATACTGACATTTCGAAAGACCGGAGAGGAAGAAATGAAGGAGAGGCAAAACCCCGCCTCTCCTTAAGAGTAACTTTGCCCTCTATTCCTCTCAAACCCCAAATACCGCGTTCCCTGAAACGTCAGCATCCCAAAATCTCCTTCTGCAAGCAAACCATATTCTTTTCCAGATACATGGAATTCAGAGCGGTCGCCGCTGTCAAATTCAAATGTCACATAATAGCGGGTGCTTGAGGAAACATGTTGATGGTTATCATGATGCGCATGTGATCTCCTGGATACATCTGTCCGCTTTGATTTGACGGCCGCCGTCACACTCAGCCTGGGGGACTGCTCATTTTTTTGCCACTGGCCGACTCCTTTGAAGATATTGAATATGAGGCCGCCGATAACGATAATAAATATGATGCCGATAAAAACGGGGGCAGCCTGAAAGATAAAGTCCCCCATGAAAAATGGCTCTGGCATGTCAGCGCTCCTTTCGCAGTGTTTATATAATATTTACGTGCGGAAGGGTATAAAGTTTCGCAAGGCTGATGGTTTTTAAGGCAAATTAAATTTTGCCCGACGAAAAAAGGCAGACCATAATGGCCTGCCTTCTTCATTATTCAATGAGACTCTCACATATATATGTCTATCCGGTTGTTGTCCGATTTTAGCAAATCATCCAGAATACTTTTTGGTATGACTGCTCCGCCTTCACGATAGGGATTGTGACTTGAGTCTGTCCCGGCCTCTGTCCCATTGATGAGGATAGTCCGCTTTCCCTTAGCAAGGTGATAGACAAACGTTATCGGCCTATTCATGAAGTTATAGCGGAATTCCAGGCCATCCAAGCTATCAGGAAGGACGGGATCAAGCTCCAGGCTGCCATTTATCTGGCGGATGCCCAAAACGTTCGTGATGAGCTGGTTCAGGTAGATGCCCGGTCCGCTGGAATAGATCCTCCATCCGCCTTTTACAGGAACGGTGCCGTCTTTCAGTTTATTGAACCCTTTCTGGGCTTCATAGCGGGTATCAAATTTTCCGTCAGAGCTGCTGAAGTATGCGTTGCTTTGGCGGAGGGCAGCATTCGGCACCGCGTCCTGAATCTTGATTGGATTGATAACAGACAGGGCATGCCATATCTCCTCATGAATACCCAGCTTGGCCAGG
Source organism: Bacillus infantis (assembly GCF_008180445.1). Taxonomy (GTDB): domain Bacteria; phylum Bacillota; class Bacilli; order Bacillales; family Cytobacillaceae; genus Bacillus_AB; species Bacillus_AB infantis_B. The sequence continues at coordinate 133,874 of NZ_VTER01000005.1, read as the reverse complement.
GCTTCTATAAACCGGATATGGGCATGGACATACTGCAGCCCGATTTCACGGCCAAAATTGGCTGCCTGCTCAGCACGTTTAAAGTGGGTGCTGACTCCGCCGGCATAGTTGGCCGGCCGGTTCATCAGGCGGACGCCATCCGGAAAGGTCAGATGCTCTTTGATCAGCTTATAATGGGCAGCTGCCTGTTCAGGGGTGAAGATTTCGCTGATGATGCCCCGCTGCATAGGCAGCAGGCGATATTGTATGCCGGTATCTGTATCGGTAGGATGAAGCATGAATTCTGCTTTCTCCGGGTCTTCCATATAAATAAAGCCTGGAATGACATTGGAAGATAAGATATACCGGTTGAAATCATTTTTAATCCCTTGAGCAAGTTCCCTCAGCTTTGCTGCTTCAGGAACATCCGCAGCTGAAAGCATATCTGCCAGCTTTTTTATTGATTGGAACATCAATGATACCGTCCAGGAGCTGACCATATATTTTTTCAGCAGCTGATTTGCAGGCTGCAGGGTGTCATCCCAGTCTCCATCATCATAAGAAGGCAGGAAGGTATCGTGCAGAAAATGCCTTTCCATATAAGCGATCTGTTTTTTAATGTGATCGAGCAATGCAGCGTGATTGTCTGTGAATGTAAAAGACTCCTGGTCCATATAGGGGATTTGTTCCTGCAAAATTGAAAAGTCCCCTGTGGCCTCCAGATAATCACTGACCAGCTTTAATGGCCATACGATGATGTCCCCGTGGCTTTCGGGCTGCTGGATTTTCGTATATTGATCAAACATGAACCATTGCGGCCAGCTGCCTGTTCCATCATATTGATGGGTATATATCGTCAGGATGATATCACGGACTGTCTCATACTTCTGGGTCGCCATAAAGTATTCAGCAGGCCCCTGGCTGACATCGCGTGTTCCCCAGGCTGCGCCGCCGTATTGTTCAAGGCCGTGCGGTGTCGAGAAATGGACCAGCATATTATGGGTATACCAGTGAGCCAATGCATTGAATTTTTCGATTTCCCCGGAATCGCCTTCCGGATGGGATAAATGAAAACCATTCAAAACACCCTTATAATATTTCCTGAACTCCGCTGCTTCCTTAGAAAAATCCCTTTTTTCAAACGCAGGAAATTCGCCGGATAAGTCTCCTTGTATCAGCATAGTCCAATCGCTGGCGGAGTCTATATTAAGAACCGCAAGAGACGCTGCAGAGTCTGTGCCTGAGGCAAGTTCACTTTCGTCAAGCAGCTGGAAGTCAGCTCCTCTCACTGTCAGCCGATAGCTGAGATCCGGGTATATACCGCTGCTGTCTGAATTTCCCGCTGCAGTATAGCAGACAGTATCATTGTCCATCGTGCAGTGGAATGGGACCGCGTATTCATTCTGATTCATTGAGATCTGGGCAGTTACCATATAGCGGTAGTATTTTCCGCTCTGTGCTTTAAGGTCAAGCTGGACATCCTTGCTGCCGACTGTGGTGAATACAGTGATGATGAAAGTTTCATCATTTGTCTTGTAATACCATCTTGAATAATTGAATCCCATTTCAAACAGTGAAGGCATCGTTAATAGCCGGTAGCGGTTATCGATTTCAATGTAAATGCGCTGCCCGGATGTTTTCAGCAGGTTAAGCGGATTGCGCACATTGGTCATCATCTTATTCATGGAGCTGTTCCCGACGGCAAGCTGAGAATTAAAGACACCATACATATAAGAGGTAGTAGAGAGTACATCTTCACGGACTCTGTCATTGTTTCCATTCATCAGTATATGGCCATGCGGCCTTTCAACAAGCTCTTCTTTTTCTTTAAGAACGATATGTTCGTAAGAATCTGTAAAGAAGGAGAGAAGCCTATCCCCGTTTTTCTCTTCTAATATTCTGCCCGGAAAATATTGATCAATTTCCTCTTGGGTAAGTCCGATGGTTTCAATTGGAGCTCCCAGTCTGCTTGATATTTTTACCCGCTCAATCTGATCTCCAAAAGTGATCTTTTCCCGGTTTAACTGCTCCCATTCAGATTCAACTTCCTCTTGATATTCCAGACGGGCTACGGCATCAGGATGGTTTTCTTTGAACAGGCCGTAAAACACAAAGCGGTGCCGGCCATTCAGCATGGTTTTTTCTGTTTGCAGTGCCGTGTATGCAAATTCATATTGTGAAACTTTACCTTCCAGAGAGGGCTTTGTCAGTGCAGCGGGCTTGTCCGTTGTTTTATAGGATAAACCGAAAAACTGAAATCCATCGGTGGAAAAACCTGCGGACCTGCCAAGGCTGCCTTGCTGCAAATAAGGAAACTGTCCCTGCTGCGGCTGATTCTGGCGGGAACAGAGAACATATCCTTTTTGTTCATCATTGAAAACCGAATGATCTATATATTGGGAGGTGTATGCCTCGTTGGAGCGGACGGCGGCTTCAGCCGCCAGGCCGATGTCCTGCCCGTAGAGCAGATCGATTTCTTTATGGGAGCCCTCCAAAGTCACGTCCCAGAACCAGATCTTTTTATCCGTTAATGTGAAGGTGACTTCATATGGTATGCCTTCTGCCTCCCCTGTCCATCTGATGGATGATCCTGAGGCAGAAACCGCTGATTCAGAGCGGATCCCGAGCAAGGGGATCGCCGTGATTTCCCCCTCATTGAAAATACGCAGATAAATATTGTTTAAAGAGCCATCAATCGGATTGGAGAGGAGCTGATTAATCATCGTATCTCTATGAGACACCTTGAACACATCGCCGCTCTTCATAAAAGAGAAGCTTAGATCACCTGAATGTATATTTATAGTAGAGCTGTTCATTGTATCTTCTCCTTTTTTATGATTGCAGTTTAAAGGGAACTTCCAATACTTCATCACTGCTTGAGCCGATGTATGCGAAAAATTGTCCATTGTCACTCGTAAAGCTGAGATCTGCGTGATGATAGCGGAGCTGCTCCTCGGTTATAGAAAACTCAGCTCTCTTTGTCTCTCCAGGCTTAAGGGCGATCCTTTTAAAACCTTTCAATTCCTTAAGAGGGCGTACGACTTCCCCGACAGCATCACGGATATAGAATTGGACGATTTCCTCTCCGACTGTGCTGCCAGTGTTTGTAATTTCAGCGGAAACAGTTAAGTTTTCCCCCTTAAACAGCGTGTCAGCAGAGATGTGCATATTCTTGTAGCTGTATGTGGTATAGCTTAATCCGTATCCGAAGGGGAAGAGCGGCTCATTCGGAATGTCCAGATATTGTGATACATATCTTTCCTGCGCATCCGGTGCATCTTTAGGGCGGCCTGTATTATAGTGATTATAATAGACAGGAACCTGTCCGGCTGTATAAGGGAAGGACATGGTCAGCTTGCCAGACGGATTTTCATCCCCGTACAATATATCTGCGATAGCAGCTCCTCCCTCAGTACCGGGCTGCCAGGCTTCCAAAATGGCATCTGCCTCGCCGGCAATGTCTGTAAGGTCAAGCGGACGTCCGTTAAACAGAATGACCACGATCGGCTTGCCGGTTTTTTTGAGCTCCCTGAAAAGTTTCAATTGAGCTTCAGGAAGCTTAATATTTGCTCGGGAGCCTGCTTCACCGCTCATATCCGAACTTTCTCCCATGGCAAGCAATATAATATCAGCTTTTTCTGCGGACTTTACGGCTGCAGCTGCCTCTTCTTGTGATAATGCTTCTATACTGGAGCAGGAAGCCGCGGATAGAAGGGAAGGATCGATTTTCTGCAAGATCCCTTCTTTGAGAGTTACTGTGTCTTCTTTGGATCCCTGCCATGACCAGGCGCCCAGTATGTCGCCGCTGTCGGCCAAAGGACCGGCCAGGGCAATTTTTGAGCCTTTATCCAGCGGGAGTACATTCCCGGAATTTTTTAAAAGCACCGCTGATTTTACTGCAAGCTCACGGGAAACCTTGCGGTGGTTTTCTGACATGACCAGTTCTTTCTCCAGCCGTTCGTCAGCTCCCCGGTACGGGTTATCAAACAATCCCAGCTTCTCCTTGAGCTTTAAGATCCTGAGCACTGCTTCATCAATGATTCCTTCATCCAGATCGCCGCTGTCAACAAAAGATTTTAAGTGATCTGCATAGCAGGTTGTCATCATTTCTATGTCTATGCCTGCCTGTATTGCTTTTAAAGCAGCGGCTGCTTCGTCTTCTGCAATGCCGTGGGGAATCATTTCCTTGACCGCTCCCCAGTCTGATATAAGCACGCCATTAAAGTCCATCTCCCCGCGGAGGATATCGCGCATCAGCTTCTTGTTTCCTGTGGCGGGAATCCCGTCAACAGTGTTGAAGGCAGACATGACCATTTCGCATCCTTCATCCAGGGCAGCTTTATAAGCCGGCAGATATGATTCGCGCATATCGCGTTCAGACATCGTGACGGTATTATAGTCCCGTCCGCCCTCCGGTGCACCGTATGCAGCAAAATGCTTTACGCACGCAGCTACCCGTTCCAGATCATTGGTCAGATCGCTGCCCTGGAAACCGCGCACCTGGGCACGGGCAAACTCGCTGTTCAAATAAGGGTCTTCTCCTGTCGATTCCATCACACGGCCCCACCTGGGATCCCTGACCAGGTCAACCATTGGGGCGAACGTTACGTGGATGCCGGAAACAGATGCCTCCAGAGCTGCAATTTGCGCGCTTTTTTCAGCCAGCCCCAAGTCCCAAGAACACCCTATGGCCAGCGGGATCGGGAAGATCGTTTTGTACCCGTGAACGATATCTGACATGAAAAGCAGCGGGATGCCCAATCGGTTATTCTTCAAATGCTGCTCTTGTATGCTTTTGATGTTTTTAGCACCTGATGCGCCAAGAACAGATCCAGCGTTTTCTATAATCTTTGGAGAGACTCCCATTTCCTTCATAGGTCCCGTTATTTCTCCCTGGTCAGTTGAACCTTTAAAAAATGGTGTCGCTAATTGTATTAACTGAGCAATTTTTTCATTTAAAGTCATGTCCCTGACCAATTGCTGCAAGTCCTTCATATATGAAGATTCCTCCTTTGGCTGCAGACTCGATTGATAATGTTATCTGTCTGTATAATGTGGGAATAGAATGGCTGTTGGTGAAATGTTGTAATCGATTTCACCAATAACTATAAGAGATTTAGAGAAACGTTTCAATAGAAAAGAATGAATATGATTAATTAGCTTTTTATGCCAACTCTCTATAAAGCTATTGTTTAAAGGTTTTTAGGGATAATGTGCAAAAAAACATAAAATATATTGAAAACGATTTCAGTCTGTTTTATAATCTAGTTGTTGAAACGTTTCACTAATTTTCTCGGTGACTTTGGGAGAGGAATCTTCTCCGGAATCATATTTTCTAAAAGGGGTGTTTAGATAATGGTTAAGAGATCGAATTGGAGTAAATGGGCAGCAGCATTACTTGCGGTCAGTCTGGTTGCCATGCTTGGCGCTTGTTCATCTGGTGATGAAGCGGGCGGGGATGGCAAAGGAAGCGATAAGACGCTGGAAGTATGGACAATGTCAGGGGCACTGGATGATTTTGTTACAGAGTTTGAAAATGAAGAGGGCGTTACCGTTAAGGTACAGACGATTCCCTGGGCTAATGCGCATGACAAGCTGCTGACGGCTGTTGCGTCAGGAAAAGGCCCGGATGTACTGCAAATCGGGACTACCTGGGTGGCTGAGTTTGCTGAAGCAGGGACATTCCTTGATTTAACAGAGTATCTGGATGACTATGAAAATCTGGGCAGCGACAATTTCTATGAAGGTGCGATCGGGACCACTACTTTTGAAGATAAGACAATAGCCATTCCCTGGTATGTGGATACACGCCTGGTATTCTATCGGACTGATATCTTAGGTGAAGTCGGCTATCCGGAAGGACCGGAGACATGGGACGATATGATTGATGCTTCAAGGAAACTGGCTGCCCGCGGCGACGGGCAATATGCCATCGATATGCCTAAGAGTGATCCTCAGTTCCCGTTCATGCTGGCATGGCAGCAGGGCTGGGATTATGAAGTGGGCAAAGGGTCTGCTAACTTTGACAGCCCGGCATTCAAAGAAGCTGTGGAATTGCACCATCTATTCTATGATGAAAAATTATCACAGATGGAAAAAGGGAAAGAATTCTTCCAGTCATTCGCGGATGGCTCAAAGCCTATGTTCTTCAGCGGTCCTTGGGATATCGGAACCATTAAAGACAGGGCTCCTGAAATTGAAGGCAAATGGGACGTACATGTGATGCCAAAGGCTGAAAATAATAAATCTATGATGGGCGGAGCACATTTCTCTGTTTTCCATAATTCTGACAAGAAGGATTTGGCGCTTGATTTTATCAACTGGATGGCTGATCCGGAAACGCAGGTAAAGTGGTATGAAACAAACAGTGAACTCCCGGCCAATATGGCTGCCTGGGAAAATCCTGCTTTATCTGATGACCCAATGGTAAGCACGTTCGGCGAACAGCTTGAGTCTACACAGCCGCTCCCGCTTATACCTGAATTTGAAAGGTTAGGACAGGAGCTGATCACTCAATTAGAGGAAATCAATCGCGGAGGCAAAGATATCGACAAGGCAATAGCTGACTATAAGAAGGAAGCGGCCAAGGTTTTATCTGAATGATTGAGAGAAAGATAGAAGGGGCGCGCAGATCTGCTTGCGCCCCTCTTTATTATAAAGGGTAGGAGGAAGGAGACTTCCATGCATAAATACAAATCTAAGCTTACACCGTTCTTCTTTATCGGACCTGCTGTCTTATTGCTGATGTTATTTGCATTCCTGCCAATCATTATAGCTTTTGGCATAAGCTTTACCGATTTGGACCTTGCAGGACTGGCGAACTGGTCCAATATCAATTTCATCGGCATAGACAATTTCGTGGAATTATTCCAAGATGAAGCTTTTTTGCAATCCTTGGGCAATACATTTATCTATGTAATCATCGGAGTTCCGCTCGCTGTGGGAAGCTCGTTCATCATTGCCTTTTTCCTGAATATGCTCGGAAGCTGGCTGTCATCTGCCTTCCGTGTGATTTATTATATGCCATCCATCACAAACATCGTGGCTGTGGCAGTTGTCTGGAGTTTTCTGTACAACCAGGAATACGGGCTGTTCAATTATATATTAGAGTCAGTGAACTTAAGTGCAGTGCCATGGCTGGAAGACCCTTTCGTCGCCAAGCTTTCCCTGATCCTTTTAGCGGTCTGGAAAAGCAATGGGGTCAGCATGCTCATTTTCCTGGCGGCCCTGCAATCGATTCCGCGCACATATTATGAAGCAGCTGAAATTGATGGGGCAAATCGCTGGCAGAAGCTAACGAAGATTACCCTGCCGTCAATGAGCTTCGCTACTTTCTTTGTAACGGTCACGACATTGATTGGCTGGCTTCAATTTTTCGAAGAGCCTTTTGTCATGACAGAGGGCGGCCCTCTGAATGGGACAAATTCTATTGCCCTGTTCATTTATCAGGAAGGCTTCCAATACAGTGAATTTGGATATGGGGCAGCAGCATCATTTGTCCTGTTTGCCATTGTCATTGTTGCTACACTGGTTCAATTTAAGTTTAGAAAATCAGATCAGACTATGTGAGGTGGCATTCGATGACCTTGAAAAATAGATTTGAAAAGTCAATTGTGATCGGAATCATGCTGATCGGCGGATTGCTTGTTGCTCTTCCTTTTATTTGGATGATATTGAGCTCTTTCAAAAATGAAACAGAAGTGCTGGCTATCCCTCCGACAGTGTTTCCAAAGGCACCGACTTTTGAGCATTATCTTGAATTGTTTCAGAATTTGAATTTTGATGTGTATCTTGTAAACACACTGATCATTGTCATCTTTTCAATGTTCGGCTTATTGCTCAATACGATGGCCGGATATGGGTTCGGCAAGTTCAGCTTCAGGGGCAAGGAAGTCTGGTTCATGGTGGTCTTAGTCACCATGATGCTTCCCGGGCAGGTAACCATGATTCCGACCTATTTAATCCTGAATGAAATGGGATTGACGAATACGATGGCAGGGATTATCCTGCCGGGTCTGATTGCTGCCTTTAATATCTTTTTGATAAGGCAGTTCATGGTCACCATTCCTGATGACCTGATTGAGGCGGCCAGGCTTGACGGGGCAGGAGAGTTTTATATTTTTATGCGGATCATCATCCCTCTGGCAAAGCCGATTCTTGCGGTACAGGTGATTTTGACTTTTATCGGCTCATGGAATAGTTTCTTATGGCCGCTGATTGTAGCAAATGATGAATCACTTTATACTTTATCAGTGGGATTATCGCTTCTGCAGGATGAGAATGTAACCAACTATGGTTTGCAGATGGCTGGTTCTGCGCTGATGGTCATCCCTATCATCATTATTTTCACGATTTTCCAGAAGTATATTGTTGAAGGGTTCAATGTTTCAGGAATTAAATAAAGCATACGCAGAAGGCGCTTTTAAATAAATGCAAACTTTTAAAGGAAATATAAATAGACAGGAGTGTTGGAAATGCCGCTGATTGAATGCAGCTTTTCTTCAGAAGTATTGTCGAAAACAGTCTCCATGAAAGTAATTTTGCCTGGAGAAAGTGTTTCCGGCTTAAAAGAGCGGAGCGGAAGGAAAGAATACCCTGTTTTGTTTCTGCTTCACGGATTCAGTGATGATCATACCGCCTGGACAAGGACCTCCTCGCTGGAACGATATGTGGAAGGGCTGGGCCTGGCTGTTGTCATGCCTCAGGCAGACAACAGTTATTATACGGATATGGCCCATGGCGGCAAGTATTGGACCTATCTGACCGAGGAGCTTCCGCTAAAAGCAAGGGCGATGTTCCCCTTATCTTCAAAAAAGGAAGATAACTTTGTTGCGGGACATTCTATGGGAGGCTTTGGTGCGCTGAAATGGGTGCTGAACCGTCCTGATATGTTCAAAGCGGCAGCCTCTATGTCGGGTGTGGCTGATATGGTCTTTCATCTGGAGAATGTCAGAAAAGAGAATAGCGATAAAACAAAGGCTCTGTCTCTTGTTTTTGGAGAAGGAGATATCTCGCGGACGGCGAACGATATAATATGGAAATTAGAGGAACTGGCAGACTCGAATAGAGAAATGCCGCTGCTATACCAAACATGCGGTACAGAAGATTTTCTCTATGAGCATAACATTCGTTTCTTTGAGAAGTGTAAAGAATTAAATATACCGATCACGTCTGAGTTTATGGAGGGCGACCATAATTGGGCGTATTGGGATCAGGCAATACAAAAGATTTTAAGGTGGCTGCCTATTGAAGATGCAAGCAGTTTCTGACGGAGGCAATAAGCATGGCAACAATTAAAGATGTAGCAAAGCTGGCGGGTGTAGCAGTGTCTACAGCTTCTTATGCACTGAATAACAGCAGTAAAATCAGTATGGAAACCAAACAGCGGGTAGAGGAAGCAGCCAGGGAGCTGAACTATCAGAAGAATGGGCTTGCTTCAGACTTGAAAAAGGATAAAACGAATACGATCGCGCTTATCTTGAGCGATTTATCAGGCCCTTATTATTCTGAGTTAATTAAAGGCGTACAAGATTTCGCCACATCAAATGGATATGACTTAATTGCATGCAGTTCAATTGGCGGAGCGAATTCAACTGCAGTCAAATTCCTTAAGGAAAAAAGAGTTGATGGTGCCATTATTCTGGCGCATAATATCAGCGATCAAATTGCCCTGGAGTCTGCCAGAGATTGTTTCCCGCTGGTAGTGCTGGACCGGAAGCTGCCGAATGATAATATTTTCCATGTAGAAGTGGATAATGAGCAGGGCGGATTTATGGCTACCACGCATTTGATTGACAGCGGCCACAAGACTATTGCCTATGTGAGCGGCCCATCTAATTCACTAGATAATAATAAGAGATTCTCGGGCTATATGAGAGCTTTGAAGGAGAATGGGATTGGATTTCAGTCAAAGTGGAAGATCCCCGGCGATTTCACGCGTGAAGGGGGATATCGTGCGACAAAGCTGCTCATTGCCCAGCAGGATCTGCCGCAGGGAATCTTTTATGCTAATGATGAGATGGCGATAGGGGGACTGCAGGCTCTCCAGGAGAATCAGCTGAAAGTGCCTGATGATATTTCGGTAATCGGATTTGATGATATTCAAATCTCAGAATATGTATCCCCGCCGCTGACAACGATTGCCCAGCCTAAATACGAAGCAGGGGCACTGGCTGTACAGCTTATCCTTCAGGTATTGGAGGGCGGCAAGGTGTCACCTTCGTTTTCTTTGCCGACTAAGCTGGTTGAGCGCCAATCAGTCAAGCGTGCTGGCGTGTAATCAGTGTTTGATGATATATGGCAATAGCCCTGGACAAATACGTTTTGTCCAGGGCATTTTTATGGATCTTACATTGAACATGATAAGGAAATCGTTTTGTTTTAAAAGCCTCCCGGACCATACCAGCGCATTACTAAGGATATAGGAGTTAAAAAGCTCTGAAGTAAGCTCACCATATTTCATCATGAAATATGCGGTTATATCGGAATTTACAGAAAAATTACACTATAGTATTATTTTTATATACCTTTTTACAAGGTCAGCGTGAAGGGACCCCTGCATAAGCCTTCCAGGTAAAGCTTGTCACATCAAGCTTTGTACGCTGCTGCCCTTTTTTGGGCCCTCTGTTTTATCCTATAGAAACCTCATACTGCAAAAACACACGATCTTATTTCATTCTTGTCAAAAACAATCCAGGACAGTTGTAAGATCAAAATTTACCGTAAGGAGTGGTTGGTTGGAAACCGATATTAGAAAACCGTCTTTTATTTATGCGCTATTGATGCTATTTGCGGCGATTGCCGTGATTTCGGTCGGCATTCTTGCTTTTGATGCACCGATTCAAATTCTGATGTTTATTAGTATGCTTGTATTGATCCCTTTCATGATGGGGCTGGGATACTCTTATAAGCAAGTGGAGAAATCGATGCTGTCATCGATGAGCAAGGCGCTGCAGCCTTCGCTGATTCTTTTAACCGTCGGCATTTTAATCGGTGCATGGATTGCATCTGGAACCGTGCCTACCCTGATTTATTATGGAATTAAAGCCATATCGCCACAGTTCTTCCTGGTCACGACCCTTTTGTTCTGTTCACTGGTGTCTGTAGCAACAGGGACTTCATGGGGAACCATCGGAACAGCAGGGATTGCCATGATGGGTGTAGGGACCACATTAGGCATACCCGTCGGTGTGACAGCCGGCGCCATTATCAGCGGCGCGTATTTCGGGGATAAAATGTCGCCCTTGTCTGACACGACGAATCTGGCTCCGACCGTCTCAGGCGGAGATTTGTTCAGCCATATCAAGCATATGCTCTGGACGACCGTACCCGCGTATCTGATCACAGCTATTATCTTCACCTTCATTGGCTTTAGATACAGCGGAGCCACTGTAGATGCCGCAAGTGTAAATGAACTGACATCCTATTTGGCTGAAGCATTTAATCTCGGGCTTGTGCCGATGATTCCTGTCATCGTCCTGATCGGGATGCTTATGCTGAAAAAGCCGGCCATCCCGGCCATCTTCATCGGTGCAGCCGTTGGCGGAATCATTGCCATCGTTTATCAGGGCTTCAGTTTTTCAGACACAATCAGCATTTTTTATAATGGCTATGGAGTAGAATCCGGCATTGAAATGGCCGACAGCCTGCTTCAGCGCGGCGGACTGGTCAGCATGCTGGCGCTCATTGCGCTGTTTCTGTTCGCACTCGGCCTTGGCGGGATGCTCGCCGAATCCGGCGTCCTGGAAGCGCTCATTGCGTCTTTTGCCGACAAGATCCAAAGCACTGGTGTTTTAACCCTCGTGACCATTCTTGTCAGCTATGCAACACTTGCCATTGGCGGATCGGTATACTTTTCGACCGTCATGGGCGGCACACTGATGAGGCCTATTTTTGAAAGGCTTAACCTCAAGCCTGAGAATCTGTCGAGGATATTGGAAGACACCGGGACACAAAGCTCTTCACTTGTCCCGTGGACCGGAAGCGGCATTTATACCGCAGGCGCACTTGGCGTTGCAACAGGGGCCTATCTGCCATTCTGTTTCCTTGCCCTGATCACTCCGCTCGTATCCCTGTTCTACGGGTTCACCGGGCTGACCATGACTGAGAAAGAACGTCCAAAAAAGAAAACTTCCATGAAAACGGTGGAAGCATCATAACATAATAAAGAGGCTGCCAGAGAATTTTGTCTGGCAGCCTTTCTTTATTTTTGCGCTAATCCTGCTCTTCTTCCTTCCCTGAAGAACCCATCGCTTTCATAAAATAGGCAGTGGGCAGCAGGACGCCGATGGCAGCTTCAAGCAGGGCAAAAAACCGCAGTGAGCCTACCGGGATCAGGTCTCCGTAGCCGACGGAAAGAATGGTGACTCCGCTGAAATAGAGCAGATTCCTAAACGATTGGTCGGCAGGCTTCCCGTCCAGTGTTCCAACCCTCAGCACCACATCATCGAGTGAAAGGGCGTAAAAAATGACGGCAAAGCCAAGAGTGAGGCCGAGCATCACAAAAAACAACTTCAAAAATAAGACAGAGCTGAAGCGGCTCTTCTTATAGGACTTATTGGCAAAAAAATAATACAGATTAGCCCCGATAAAAACGAGGGCAGCCCCTGTTAAAACAGAACTCAAAACAAAGTGAACCTCCTTATATCCAGCCTATATTATGTATTTGACCTTAATGGGCGGCGGGTAAACGTTAGAATTGCAAGCAAACGCTCCTATCTGGCAAAAGGAGGAAAAACGGCCGGAGTGCAGAATTAATATGCATGGAGGCGGAACGGATGAAAAAAGAAGAGAAAAGCAAGATTGAGGGATGACGGATAAAACCGGCTCTCATCATCCTTATCATATACAGCATCCGGGCAAACTAGAGAAAAAGGAAGGGGAGAAATATGCCTGCTGCAGAACTAAAAGAACTAAATGGAGAATGCCTTGGGGAAGGCTGCTACTGCCTGCGCAGCAAACCGGGTTCCTCAGGCTATCAAAATAAAAATCTATGGCTGGCAGAGAGATTTACTGAGGGCCTGAAGTATTTGAAAGTCCTTGAGAACGGCAGACAGGCAGGGTTCATTGAATATACGCCGATCGAATTTTCCTCAAGAGCTGTCTATGGTGAAAATTATCTTGTCATTCATTGCCTGTGGGTGCATGTGACAGGCAAAGGCTATGCCTCGCAATTGATTGAGCATTGCCTCGAGGATGCCCGGCAGCAGCAGAAAGCCGGTGTCATTGCAGTAACTAATCCGGATACCTCATGGACGCCAAGTTCTGATATCTTCATCAAGCATGGCTTTGTGGAAACAGGCCGTGCCCCCTATGGATTCGAGCTTATGGTCCATAAATTCGGGGATGTCCCTGACCCTTATTTCCCTGATGACTGGGAAGGCCGGCTGGAAACATTCGAGGAACTGACGATACTCCGCATGCCGCAGTGCCCGTTCGTGGAGATTGCAGCAGACAATCTTACAAAGGCAGCAGAGAAGCTGGGCCTCAACACCAATACTATTGAACTGACAAACAGGGAAGAACTGCTGAAACTTTCTCCAACACCCTATGGCATTTATGGGGCTGTATTTAAAAAGACACTGATTTCCTATCACAGGCTGACAGTGCATTCGGCGATGAAGCGGCTGAAGGCTCTGCTTTAAGCTGAAGGGATGTGTGGAATTGCCTAAGTTCGATTCAATGGATATAATTCGATAATTTTGAAAGACAGGTTTTTAGTCACATCTCCCCGTATGTATCGTGATATAATTTTGTGTAATCTAATTTTTTAATAAAGGGGAATTTTCTGTATGAATGGACAAACAGAAAGAGATGGACCGTGGCAAGGATTAAATAAGGGAGCCCATGTGCTCTATGTATATAATGAAAAAGAGAAGTATCTGGCTAATCTCTTAAAGTTTGTTATTGAAAGTATAGAATCGGAAGAGGCCATTCTGCTGATTGAAGAGAAATCGGTCATAGAAAATGTCATCCAGTCACTTGAATCAATGGGAAAGCAGGCCGGCTATCCTAACTTTATTCATGCGGAAATAATAGATTTTTATTTGGCGGATGGCGGATTTGATTTCGGAAGCGCAGAAAAACTGGATCACATGCTGCTTCCTTTTTTTAAAGAGGGTCTGCCTGTAAGGACCTGGGGCGCCCTTCCTATCATAGATTCAAAATCATCATTAGATCATTTAAAGAATTATGAATGTAACTGCGATTCCTATATCTTGAAAAATAAACTCCTGTCCGTTTGCGCATATAATGGCTTAATGCTGCCTGCTTATCTGCAAAATGAACTGTTAAAGGTCCATTCACACCTGATGACGGATACAAGCTTTAGTCTGTCACCGCTTTATGAAAGCAGAACTTCCTCTCCTTTTTCCCTTAAAGAGATCGGCCGGCTGCTGGTATTGGATAAACAAAATAAAAAGAACCTTCAAATGAATGCCCTGCTGATGAAAGAAAAAAGCATAAGAACGGCCAAGCAAGACACAGAGCTCCAAAGTGAAGACAGAATCCGTTCAGTGATCGACCATCTTCCAATCCCCATCATCATCCAAAAAGAATCGCAAATTTTATACCAAAATGAAATCGCTCGAATCCAGTTTTTAGATGCCAAAACTTGTGCCGATGGACAGCTTACGGCATTTTTCAAAATCTATAACAGGAGCGATGATTCCTCCAGCAGCAAAAATCTCAGCCATAAATTTCAATCCGAAGAAAGAGGAGAAAGGAATTTTCTCATTAATTCAGTCACCCTTATAGTCGGGGAAGGAATGGCTACCCTTCATTCGTTCGTTGATATTACCCATGAAAAAGAAAATGAAATGCTGATGATCCGCTCTGAGAAGATGAATATCGTCGGGGAGCTCTCGGCAAGCATTGCCCATGAGCTGCGGAACCCTTTGACTGCTGTTAAGGGATTTTTTCAGATGCTCCAGGACATGTATGAAGGCAGCAGCATGTATTTTGAAGTGATTGAAGAGGAGCTCTCAAGGATCGAACAGATATCGAGCGAGCTGCTGACCCTCGCCAAACCGCATTCGGAAAACAGAGGGATGTATAATGTGGTCCGGCTGATCGAGGATGTCGTAACGCTTCTGACGCCGCAGGCTAACATGAAGAATATAGAACTCATCCAGGAATCTGCGTTAGGGGATCTATGGGCAGAATGTGAAAATACTAAAATTAAGCAGGTGTTCATCAATCTGGTGAAGAATGCAATCGAATCCATGGATCAGTCCGGGAGCATTAAATTGCAGACATCCCGTACAGGGGAAAGCATCCAGGTGCAAATTATTGACGAAGGAAAAGGAATGCCGGAAGAGGCCTTAAAAAAGCTGGGGGAACCTTTTTATACGACAAAAGAAAAAGGGACAGGCCTTGGTTTGATGGTCTGCTTCCAGATTATCGAGTCCCACGGCGGAACGCTGAAAGCTGAAAGCAAGATCGATCAAGGAACGACTTTTACCATCACGCTCCCTGCAAAAGAGGAGCGGATCATCGCTTAGGCATAAGTACTCTTCTGGCCTCCATAAGCTGGCGGGGGCCTGCAAGAGTAATTACTGGCCGGGTATCGAATGGGTGTCCGGCTTTTTCAATCCGCGGGATCATCGCTGCTGCCGATCCGGTGTATTTCCCTGCCCATCGATTCAAGAATATACACAACCGGAACCTGGGTGGTGATATTGGATTCTCCCATAAACTCTTCGCTTACATAATAGGCAATATTTAAATCTGATATCTTGGCAATGGTGGAAGCGCGGTTATTCGTGATGCTGATGATTCTGCTTCCTTCCTGCTTCAGCCTGTTCAGGTGGGCAACGGTAAAAGGCGTTTCACCTGAAACAGAGAGGGCAATGGCGACACTGTTTTTCTGCCACTTCGGATGAATCGGAAAATGAGGGTCTTTGATATAGAGAGAGAAGGCCCCAAGGCTTGAAAAATATCTGGCTCCATATTCAGCGAGGATTCCTGAACTCCCGATCCCGATAAAAATGACACTGTCAGCTCCGGCCACAAGCCTGGCCGCTTCTGTAATATTCTCCTCAAGATTCCCCTTAAGCGCCCTTTCCAGAAACTCGGCTGCCGACTCCCGGGAGCTCTTGATATGCGCTCCCTGCTGTTCTTTCAGCTGCATTTTAAGCTTTACCTTGAATTCCGAAAATCCCTCGCAATTCAGTTTGCGGCAAAAGCGGAGCATGTGTTTCATCTGCCAGCTCGCGGATCCGCATAAAGACCACTTTCTCGCGATTCTGGGAAATATAATTATATAGAGAAATCTCCAGCGGATTGAAGCTGGCAATTGTTTCATTTGTAAACAAGGCTGTTCCGCTCCCATCTAAAGGATGTCATCAATCGTTTTCTTATTTTATCACAAGTGTGTATTCCGTAACACAGTGTTACAGTTATGAAACAAATCTCTTTTTCGGTAAAAACGAACTGAATCAGCAGCCTTTATTTACTCCTCTTGAGATTCGGCGTTAAGATACTTATATCAAATTAAAAAGGACCAGCCAGAGGAGGCAGACATCATGAAAGAATACCAATTTCCAGAAGGCTTTTTATGGGGAGGAGCGACCGCAGCCAACCAAATAGAAGGCGCCTATAATGAAGGGGGCAAGGGGCTGAATATTGCGGACGTCCTTCCAGGCGGAAAAGGCCGCTATGACATTTTAACAAGGCCGGGCTTTGACTTTGAGATCCATCCCGGGGAGCACTATTATCCCAACCATGAAGCGATTGACTTTTACCATCGCTATAAGGAGGATATTGCTTTGTTTGCGGAAATGGGCTTCAAGGCTTTCCGGATGTCGATTGCATGGACGCGGATTTTTCCGAATGGGGATGAAGCAGAAGCAAATGAAGAGGGATTGGCATTCTATGACCGTGTCTTTGATGAGCTTCATAAGCATGGCATTGAGCCGGTCGTAACACTCTCCCACTATGAAATGCCGCTTCACCTGGTGAAGGAATATGGCGGCTGGAGAAGCAGAAAGGCAGTTTCCTTTTTTGAAAAATATGCTAGAACCGTTTTGACCCGTTATAAGGACAAAGTAAAGTATTGGATGACCTTTAATGAAATAAACAGCGGCCTAGTCATGCCGATCCAGGGGCTGGGCTTTTCCATCCAAGAAGAAAAAGACCGTTATCAAGCCACATTCCAGGCGTACCACCACCAATTTGTCGCCAGCGCTCTCGCGGTGAAGCTGTGCCGGGAGATCAGCCCTGAATCCAGGATCGGCTGCATGATCCTGTTTGCTCCTGTATACTCTTTTGACAGCAATCCGGCTAATGTGATGCACAGCTTAAGGGAAGAACAGCTCTTCAACTATTTTTGCGCAGACGTGCAGGTCAGGGGAGCATACCCTGCCTATATGGACAGATACTTTAAAGATCATGGTATCCAGCTTGAAATGGAAGAAGGGGACCTGGAGATCATCAGCGAGGGGACGGTTGATTATATCGGCTTCAGCTATTATATGTCCCGCACCGAGAAGAAGGAGAAGTCTGATGAAGAGGCTTCACAGGGCAATCTGATCGGCGGCGTCCGCAATCCGTTCCTGAAGAGGAGCGATTGGGGCTGGGAGATTGATCCGGAAGGGCTGCGGATCAGTTTGAACCTGCTGCATGACCGCTACCGGAAGCCGCTTTTCGTAGTTGAAAACGGTCTGGGTGCCTATGATGAGCCTGAGGAAGATGGCACAATCAATGATGATTACCGGATCGATTACCTGCGCGGCCATATTGAAGCGATGGGGGAAGCCATTGAAGACGGAGTTGACTTGATGGGCTATACAAGCTGGGGCTGCATCGACATGGTCAGCATGTCGACGGGTGAATTCTCGAAACGCTATGGCTTCATCTATGTGGACAAGCATGACGATGGCAGCGGCACTATGGAGAGAAGCAGGAAGAAATCTTTTTACTGGTATAAGGATGTAATCGGGACAAACGGGCGTACACTATAGGGTACAAGAACCCGGATGTACCCAGCCTAAGGCTGCTGTAACCGGCAGCCTTTTTGCTTTGCTGGAATCCTGACACTAAGGGAGATGTCTAATGAGTATCATCCTCGCATTATTGGCCGCTCTTTTCGCCTCAATGACCAATATCCTGGCGAAAATCGGGATGGAAAATGTAAATACCAATCTGGCAACTGCGGTGAGGACGATCGTTGTCCTGATCCTCGCTTTTCTCATGGTGCTGATTACAGGCAAATTCGGCACGATCGCTGCGATACAGCCGAAAGCCATGCTTTTTATTATTTTGTCAGGCTTCGCCACAGGACTGTCATGGCTGTTTTTCTTCAAAGCATTGGGAATCGGCGAGGTTTCCAAGGTCGTGCCGATTGATAAGTCCAGCATCGTCCTGACGATCATCCTGTCCATTTTGCTGCTTGGCGAGCCCGCAGCTCCCCAGATCCTGGCCGGAGGTGCCCTCATCACCATCGGCACCTTCGTGCTGATCGGCAAAAACGAAGATAAAAAGAGATTCACCGGCTCACAGAGCTATATTGTGTATGCGATATTGGGTGCTGTTTTTGCTGCCCTGACCTCTATTCTCGCCAAAATCGGGATGGAGGGGGTAGACTCCAATGTCGCTACCTTTCTGAGGACCATTGTCATCCTCCTGTTCGCCTGGGCCATTGTCTTTTACCAAAGAACTTACCGGGAAATGAAAACCATCTCCAGCAAAGGCTATCTGTTTCTCATCCTATCGGGAGCGGCAACCGGGCTGTCCTGGCTCTGCTACTTCGGCGCACTCGCGATTGGCAAGGTCTCGGTTGTGGCTCCGATTGACAAATTCAGTGTGGTGATCACTATGATTTTGAGCTTTGTTATTTTAAAAGAAAAAGCGAGAAAGCATACGGTTGTTGGCGGGGCAATCATCACAGTGGGGACGGTTTTTCTTGTTTTCTGATCGAAGCCCGTCTTTCTTTTGGGAAGGATTAATGCAACACCCTTGCTGACTGGCATCCATATCCCTGCTAACTCTTTCCTGCAGAAAAACCAATAGATACAACCAGCAATCCTCTGCGTTCTCATTCAGGGGATTTTTTTCCTTTCTACCCCCGCAAAAGTTCCCAAACATGCTATGTTAAAAGAATGATATAGGAGGATGGCCTCATTAATGATTGCCCGTAAACATGCATACATATAAAACAGACCAAAATGCAAAGGTAGTGTCCAGATGATAAAAGAAACCTTAATCAACCCTGAAGCCTGCTACCGGGAGGCGGAGAAGAAGGCAGCTGCCTATTTTCAGGCTCTATTTGTCCAGGCTGCAGAAAAAAGCTTTATTCCCGTCCTGGAAAGAGACTTTCATTCATGGAAAAAGAATCATCGGCAGACATCGTCTTTTTTGCCATTTTTTTCACGGAAAAATAGAAAGCCGGATTCCAAAGCCAATCATTCTTATATCAAGTGGCTGGAGTACAGGGGCAAACTGGATGATTATCTGGACCGGAGCGTTTCTTATTTATATATGAGGGATCTGGGGAAAACCCTTGATGACCAGGATACGAAGGAAAGCATCGGTCGGGCCGTGGAGAGCCTGAAGGAGCGTCTTACGGCCCCGAAACAGCAGGAGCCCGGGGGTTTTGGCATGGCAGGACTGTACAGATGGGCTGAGAAAGAGGGCCTCCAATCAGCTGTCATCTGGCTGATGGAAAAATTGCAGCAGACTGCACGGAATATCCCTGAAGGCATGGATGCTGCCCATGCCCAGCGAAAGCTGATTAAGATCATTGCAGGCGTACTGTTGCATGAAACTGAAGCTATGAAAGAAGGGATAGAGGCAGGGGAGCGGAAAAGAAGATTGGATCGGGCTATCAGGCTTGGCTATTCCTATGGACTGACTTATCCTTTCATAGACGATCTGCTGGACAGCCGGGTACTGTCTGAAGATGAGAAAAAACAGTTTTCTGAGCTGATCCGCACCACCCTGACAACAGGAAGCGTCCCGCCGCTTGGCAGGTGGCAGCGTGCTATTCTGCCTTTGATCACCTATGTACATAATGAGCTCCGGGAAGCCTTTCATTATATAAAAGCCCAGCAGACGCCTGAAACGCTGGCTGCCTTCCTTGAACAGGCTTATATTTTTTTCCAGTCCCAGGAGATGGACCGGCAGAAGGATCTGAATGATTCCTCATACACAAATGAAGAATTGTATATTCCGGTGATCCTGAAGTCGTCCTCATCGCGCCTGATTGTCCGTTCTGTGCTGAACAGCGGAAAGGATGACGGCTTTGACAGCCGGACCTTTTATTATGGAATCTACAACCAGCTTGCCGATGATTTTGCCGATCTGTTCGCTGACCTGGAGGATGGGGCGGTCACCCCTTATACATACTACCTCACCCACCACAGGACGCGGCAGGATTTGCTGAATCCATTTGAGCTGTACTGGACGGTTATTGCACATCTGATTCATGATGTTTACGACTCGGACCCGAAGGCGAGTGAAGTAATTTTGGACCGGGCCATCAATGGTTTAAAGCGAAGCAAGGAGAGGCTCGGCAAAGAAAAATACAGGGAAGTCATGGTGCTGTTTGCACCCGGCAGCCCTGAGTTCAGCCGGCTGATTCAGCAGATGGCCGCGAAGGCCGCTGATGTCGACTTTTTCGATAAGCTGCTTAGGGACCATATGCTTGACAGCCTGCAAAAGGAGCGGCTGGGGCAGGAGGAATTCCGGGAAAAAGTGGAGGAAGTGCAGCATAGGATTAATGACATGCTTCCGATCAAGGACAAAGATCTGCTGATGGAGGAGCCTGTCCGGGAGGCTGCCAATTACAGCCTGGCAGCCGGGGGAAAAAGACTGCGGCCTGTCATTGCCTGGTTTGTGGGCGTTGAGGCATACGGTATGGAGGAAGCTGTTTTAATGCCGCTTCTCCGGTCATTGGAATATATGCACACAGCTTCTCTGATTTTTGATGATCTCCCGGCCCAGGATAATGCCCCGAGCAGAAGGGGGAAGGCTGCTGTCCATGAGGTATATGGCACGGCAGCTGCTGAGCTTTCCGGTCTTTATTTGACGCTGAAAGCTATGGAAGATCAGGCATCGCTCAACTCTTCCACGCCGGATGCGGTACTGGAACTGATCCGCTATACCGCCCGTTCAACCGCTGAAATGTGCCGCGGACAGGCGATGGACCTTGAGGCGAAAGGAAAAGCATTGACGGCAGGGGAGCTGGATGCTCTCTGTTTTTATAAAACAGGCATTGCCTTTGAGGCGTCCATCATCATGCCGGCCATCCTTGCAGGAGCAGAGCAGGATGAAATCGATATCCTGAAAAAATTTGCCCGGCATGCCGGGATCGCATTTCAGATACGGGATGACCTGCTCGACGTGGAGGGAGATCCGATGCTGCTCGGCAAGCCGGTAGGAACGGACAGCAGAAACAAGAAGGAAACATATGTATCGGCACTTGGGAAGGATGGCGCCAAAAGGTCGATGTGGGAGCATTATTGTTCGGCAGCTGAATTGCTTCAGGAGCTGCGGGGGGAGTTTGCCTTTTTGGGATATCTGCTGGATTATATGGTCCATCGTGAAAAATAAGATAGATTGCACCGGCTGCTGTGAAGCGGCCTTTTTCTTGTTTTAGCCGAACACTATTGGCTTTTCGAAAAACTTGCCAGCAATAATAATATAATTTATAATATATATAGATTATATATAATATAAAACATAATTAATGGAGGCACTATCATGGTTGTTATGGATTTTAAAAATATGCTGTGGAACTATACACGGAAAATCAGTGAAAATACAAATGTGATCATTACTTCCATTTGCGAGCAATATGGGCTGACAAGCCTTCAGATCCGGATACTGGTCGAAGTTCAGCAGCATGGTTACCATACAATCGGCAGCCTTGCATCCCGTCTGAACATGGCCGGCACCAATATTTCAACCATGTGCAAAAAACTCGAAAAGCTGGAATTCCTGAGACGGTTCAGGGATCCGAATGATGAGCGCTCCGTCAAGGTAGCTCTTACCGATAAGGGAGCCCAGACTGTTGAAAAAATCAATAGTGCATTGATTGAGAGAATCTCTTTTTCCATTAAAGACGAGTCACAAGAATCCCTGACTGACATAATCGAAGGTCTCAAAAAGCTGAATGAACTGCTGGAAAAAATGAAATAAATAAGCTCAAGACATCAAAGGAGATATGAAGAATGTGGCAGGAAATATTATCAACGTACGCTTCCATGTTTGATTGGCATATGTGGGCGGAGATGCTGACTTCATCAAAAGCATGGGGGATGATTTTATCGCTGGCCGTCCTGGAATGTATTCTATCAGCCGATAACGCACTGGTCCTGTCGGCCTTCGTCAAGCCGCTGCCTAAAGACCAGCAGAAGAAAGCCCTCATTTTCGGACTGTGGGGAGCTTATCTGTTCCGATTCATCTTCATCGGTCTCGGTACGTTCCTGATTAAATTATGGTTCATCAAATTGATCGGTGCCTTATATCTGCTATGGCTGTCCGTTAAGTTCTTTATGGACAAGCTGAAAAACAAAGAGGAAGGCGAAGAGGATGAGGCCCGCAAGCCAAAAGGCTGGCTTGTTACGACATTCGGACTCTTCTGGGCAACCGTCATCAGTGTCGAACTCATGGACCTGGCGTTCTCAGTCGACAGCATCCTGACCGCCCTTGCTGTATCAGAGGAAGTCTGGGTCATCCTGCTCGGCGGCATGATCGGCATCCTGCTGATGAGGGGAGTTGCAACCTTCTTCATCAGCCTGATGAACAAAGTGCCTGAGCTGGAAACAACCGCTTATGCACTGATTACCTTCATTGCGGTTAAAATGGGACTGACACTGGTCGAAATCCATATACCGAATGAAATCTTCATTGGCGTGATGATCCTTGCGTTCATTGTCACCTTTATCATCCATGCTATCCGCAAAAACAGGACAGAGAAGTTCTCTCACTGATCAAAACGCCCGGCAAAGCTGGAAGCCAGCTTTGAGCCGGGCGTTTTTTTGTATTGAGAAAATGGGATGAAGATTACACAATTTGGCTTTCCCCAGCCATTGGCTAATCTAGCAGCAGGGGAAAAAACGAACCTCTGCCTATTCCTGTGTTTAGGACAGCCTCTGATGGGAAGAGAGAATGGTAGAGCAAATAATAGGAGGAATCAGATTATGAGCAAAACCATTTTCATTACCGGTGCAGGCAGCGGACTTGGAAGAGGGGCTGCCATCGGCCTTGCCAAAAAAGGTCATAAAATCATCGCGACAACAGAAATTACACCGCAAAAGACAGATCTTCTCAGGGAAGTACGCGATCTTGGACTCGATATGGAGGTATTCAAGCTGGATATCACCAATGAGCGTGACCGGGCTCAGATAGAGGAATACGATTTTGATATTTTTGTCGCCAATGCGGCCATCAATGAAGGCGGACCGCTCGGTGAAGTGCCGATGGACCGCTTCAGGGCTTTATTTGAAGTGAATGTGTTTTCCACTTTGGAGACTGTTCAAATCGCTGCCCGTAAATTCGTCAAAAAAGGCAGCGGCAAAATCATTTTCTTGAGCTCGATGGCAGGCATTTCCGCAACTCCTTATGTCGGCCCATACACAGCCACTAAGCATGCTATTGAAGGAATCGCCCAGACATTGAAGAGCGAGCTCGAGGAATTTGGCGTAAAAGTTGCCACGATCAATCCAGGCGCCTACAACACCGGGTTCAATGACCGCAGCGCCGAGGAAATATGGAAATGGTACGATGAAGACAAGAATTTTACCAGGAAAGAAGATATGCTCAAGCAGCAGGAAGGGCTGAAGCATCAATTCGATCCGGAGGACATGATTGAAAAAATGATTGAAATCATCCCGGCGGACCATCACAAATTCCGTACGGTCCATCCGCAGGAAACGGAAGAACAATTAAAGAAAACCCAGCAGGAGCGCTGGGAGATGGAGATATAGGATAAGGGGTGCCAGGCACCTGCTGCGGCGGGAGCGGGCACTTTTTTTGTCGGGTATTGTGGTGTTTAGGCTTATTTCCCCGGAAATGGTCGAATTGGCCTCCTATGCGGGAAGGAATTGAAGATGTCGTGCCAGGCACCGGCCGTGGACAGAATAGGTTGTAGTGTCCATATGGAGTGTCAGGCACGGTCATTACAGGGAATGTATTTTTTGTAGAATTAGGCAATTTTATGTAGAATAACTGAAAAACTTGTTTTATGTAGAATTCTAGGAAACTTATGTAGAATCGAATGATTTTCTCCGCAAATGACTGATAAAATGCCGGTCCGAAGCCAATCGGACGGCATTTTTTTACATTAAAAACTCACTAACTAGCACCAAGCCTTCAAGCAGAAATTTCTTACTTCATCACTTTAAAACGTCCATACATAAAAATGTAAACGGTTACTTAAATATTTAAAATAATTTAAATTGACTGACTAATTTTGCTGTATTATTATACTAATATTAATAATTTTTCGCTCACCGAAATAATAAATTCAGAAAAGGAGGGAGTTTCCTATGTCCCAAATGTTGGCAGTTGTTATTCTTGTTTTAATTTTATTCATCGGAGATTTTGTGGCAGTCCGTACGAAGGCATGGGTGCCTTCCATCTTTGTGTGTGCAGTATTATTCCTTGCGGGCTATTGGACATTTTTCCCGCAGGATATCGTCGCGCTGGCAGGTGTGCCGCCGGTTGTTGCGACACTAATGATGTATCTGCTGATTACAAATATGGGTACGCTCTTATCGGTCAAGGAACTGAAGGATCAATGGAAAACGATCGTTATTGCTATTTCCGGCATCCTTGGCATCATCGCCATACTCTTCGCCGTCGGAACATTTATCTTCGGCTACCAGACGATTGTTGTAGCAATTCCGCCATTGGTCGGAGGTGTAGTCTCTGCCTTGATCATGTCAGAGGGTGCAAAGGAAGCGGGGCTTGCTTCACTGTCTGTATTTGCCATTGTCATCTACGTAATGCAGGGGTTTGCCGGCTATCCGATTACATCCTTTGTTTTGAAAAAAGAAGGAAAGAACCTGCTGGAAGCCTATCGCAAGAATGGCGGTGCCGCACTGAAGGAACAGCAGCTGGCCAAAGCGGAAATGGCAGCGGCGGCTGAGGCTCCAGCCGCGCCGGAGCTCAAGCTGTTCAGGAGTATGCCGGAAAAATACAATACCGATTTCTTCAAGCTGCTGCGCCTTTCGGTCGTCGCTTTCCTGGCCTACCAGGTTTCCGCCTGGCTGGCGCCTGTTGTCAGTGTGAGCCCTTTTGTCATCTGCCTGCTGTTTGGCGTAATCGCCACAAGCTTAGGTTTCCTGGAAAAGCAGGTCCTCCAAAAGGCAAATGCCTTCGGTTTTGCAATTATGGCCTTGATGCTCTTTATCTTTGATGGTCTGAAGCAGGCAACCCCGTCAATGATGCTGCAGATCATCGGGCCGCTGGTCGGCACAATTGTGCTGGGCGTCATCGGGATGTACATCTTCTCCTTTATTGCCGGAAAAATTCTCGGCGTCAGCAAAAATATGGCTTTTGCCGTATCATTGACAGCTTTATACGGATTCCCGGCAGATTACATTATTACGAATGAAGTGATTAAATCGCTGACAGAAGATGAGGAAGAAAGGGAGATGCTGACTAGCCATATGCTTCCGCCAATGCTCGTCGGCGGCTTCATTACCGTCACCATCGTTTCCGTCGTCCTCGCAGGGTTCTTTGTCAGCCTCCTATAAAGAAAGGAAGGATTAATAGAACATGAGTCTAGTAAAAGAGCAGCTTGCTGCCAGAATAGAGAAGCATATAGAAGCGCTGAGTCATTTTACGGCTACGCCTGGAAAGGGTACAACACGGCTCACCTACAGCCCGGAAGACCTTCAGGCCCGCAATTATATTAAGGAAAAAATGAAAGAAATAGGATTGGAAGTCACTGAGGACGGCCTTGGAAATATCTTTGGAAAGCTCGAAGGGACACTGAAGGATGCACCGAGCGTGCTGATCGGCTCGCATTTCGATTCTGTCCCGAATGGCGGCTCTTATGACGGACCGGCAGGCGTTGTGGCAGGTCTAGAAGTGGCTGCACTGTTTGCAGAGAATGATGTAAAGCCGAAATACCCGCTGGAAGTAATCGCAATGGTGGAAGAGGAAGGCTCCCGCTTTGGAGGCGGTCTCATGGGGTCGAGAGGTATCACCGGGCTGATGTCCGAGATAGAATTTTTCAAGCTGGCAGACCGGGATGGCGTGCTGGCGAAGGACGCAATGGAGAAAATCGGGCTTGATCCTTCTCTTCCAAAGCAGAGGGACCCGAAAACGATTAAAGCTTTCCTGGAGCTGCATATCGAACAAGGGCCAATACTCGAGGAAAAAGATATTCCGATTGGCGTGGTAGAAGCGATTGTCGGCCTGACCCAGCTGGAAGTAACAGTCAAGGGGCAGGCAGGCCATGCCGGGACAACTCCGATGGACCGCCGCTCAGATGCACTCGCTGCGGCTGCTGCCATGATTGCAGGGCTTTCGGGGCTGGCTGAAGCAGAAGGGGAAGGAAGCGTTTTGACCGTCGGCCGCCTGAATGTTTTTCCAAATGGAGCCAACGTCATCCCGGATAAAGTGGTGTTCTCAGTGGATATCCGCTCAGGCAAGGAAGAGCATGTACTGAATATGGTTGAAAAAGTGAAAGAACGAATCGGCTCCTACGATGGCGGCGAAATTCAGACCTCCGTCGAACAGCCGCTGTATATGAAGCCTAAAGCAATGAACGAGGAAATCCTGACGCTATTTAAAGAAAAAAGCGCTGAATTGAATATTCCATACTGCCCTATCAACAGCGGAGCCGGGCATGACGCAATGGTCCTTTCCGATTTCACGGACGTAGGCATGCTGTTCATTCCGAGCAGGAACGGCCTGAGCCATTGTCCTGAAGAATGGTCAGATTCCAAGGACATTGCGAAAGCCGTTGAGATTTTTTACGAAGCTGCCAAGAAGCTGACGGAGGCAAATTGAAGAAATAAATCTGGTGTCAGGCACCGCAAATGGACAGTTGAGGTAAAAGTGTCCATAAGCGGTGCCAGGCACTTTTTTATGTCTAATAACCTATTCAGACTATCTATTTATTTGAATTCAAGATAAAATTAGGTATAAATGACTATATTTTAAGAATATTTATATAGAAGTGCAAAAGTCCTTTTAATCCGGACGGCTTGTGCTTTCTTGGAAAGGGCTGAATTATGATTACAACGAAAGAACATCATGAAGTATTGGCCGCCTATGTGAAAGCGATTCCATTAATGCATTCTATGCTTCCGGAAATATCGATAGGGGTGGCTGATACTGAGGAATGGCTCGCCTATTTTCCCGGGAATAAAATTGACCTGGGCATCAAGCCGGGGCTGCGGATCAATCCAAGCGAGCCTTTGGCAGACTGCATTAAAAATAACAAGAGAGTTGAGGAAGAAGTGCCGGAGGAGTTTTTTGGCGTTTCTTTTACAGGAATGGCGGCACCAATCCTTGAAAATAGAGCAGTTATAGGAGCACTCGCCATCCAAATGCAGAAGCAGAATGAAAAAGAATTGCGCAACATCTCTGAGCAGATTGTAGATTCAATTACACAGGCAAACCACCGTGTTGCTGCCATCACAGAAGGAGCCGAGGGATTGGCGGAAATCACCAACCAGCTACTGGAACGGTCTAATCAGGCGACAAAAGAAGTGGACAACACAGATGAAGTGCTTACGTTCATCAAAAAAATCGCCGACCAGACGAATCTGCTAGGACTAAATGCGGCCATTGAAGCAGCAAGAGCAGGCGATAAAGGAGCAGGCTTTGGTGTAGTGGCAAATGAAATACGAAAGCTGTCCCATGACACCATCTCTTCCACCGAAAAAATTTATACGATTCTGAATAATATCCAGAAGTCTGTGAATGATATAACCTCCTCGATTGAAAAGGTCCTGGAGGTCGGCCAGAAGCAGGCAGCATCCACAGAAGAGATCTCTTCATTTATTGATACAATTGAGTCGATGAGCAAGAAGCTTAATCAGTATGCGTCTGAGCTTTGAAAAGGAAAACGGGGGAAGAGTCTTCCCCCGTTTTTTACTTTATTTCTAAAACATAAGCCCTCACAATAATCCCATCACCAGCCGGCTCAAAATCATACTGCGGAAGCCTTTTAAATCCAAACCCCTCGTAAAGTTTCATCGCATTTTTCATAAAATCGCCTGTGTGCAGGCCGATTCTATGGAAGCCCTGTTCTTTTGCGCGGCGGATGCATTCAGAGATCAGAGCTTTCGCCATGCCCTTGCCCTGGAATTCAGGAGCAACGGCAAGCAACCGGATTTCCGGATAGTCCATTTCCTCTACAAAACCTTCATAAGCATCAGTCCTGGCCGGGAATAGGGCGACGCTGCCGGCTAACTTCCCATCCACTTCCGCGATGATCAAGTCCACCCCAGGCTGTCGGTCGGCATCCGATGATATCGCCTTTTTCAATGCTTCCCAATGCGGTCCTGGAATGCTGCCGGTATGGGCCGAATAGGCGGAAACCCTCTGCTCGCGGATGCTTTCTGCCATCTCCTTGTCCGCATTGCGGATGATTATTCCGCTCATCTGCCATCTTCTCCTTTTTTCAAAAACTTCTCTGCCTTACCGCTGAGCTTTTCACGTCCATGCTCTGTGCTCCATACTGACAATTCCGGACCTTTTGGCAGGATAACCGGCTCAGTCTTATCGGTAGAAATGGTGATGGACAAGTGATAGTGCTGCTTAATTGCATCAAAATCAGTGGTATCGCCAAATCCCGGTGTCTGGTAAAGATCGCGGGCGTAGCCCCATAGATGCGTATATTCACGGATCAAATTCCGGTTTGTGTTGAACGCGGTATAATAGGCAGCGTCAAATCGGGCAAGGGTTGTGTAGAGCCTCACATCTGAATCGGTGATATAGTCGCCGAACAGGAATCGCCGGCCGGAAAGCCTTTCCTCCAGAACGTCAAGGCGGCTGAACAGCTTTCCATATGCCTCTTCATAGGCCTCCTGCGAATGCGCAAACCCGCATTTGTAGACGCCATTGTTTACATCATGAAAGATGCTTTCATTCAGTTCGTCGATGTCAGCTCTCAAAGCTTCCGGATAGAGGTCAGGTGCCTCTTCTTTATGAAATGGGGCCCATTCTGTCTCAAAATAGTTTGTGAGCTTAAAATAGTCGTTGTTGACGGCCTTTTTTTCTTTTATATCAACCATGACCGGCACCGTCGGCCTGCCGTCATAATCAGGGTCTGCGTTTTTGTATACTTCGCTCATATACTGAATGCCGAGAACAGGATCACGTCTTCCTTCATCAAGGGAGAATTCCCAGTCAACATGCTGAAGGCGCGGCCGCATCGGGCTGGCTGTGCCAAGGCTGATGCTTTCTTCCAGGCCCAGCACTTTCCGGACAATAACAGAACGGTGCGCCCAAGGGCAGGCGGCCGACCATAAAAGGCGATAGCGCCCCGCTTCAACAGGCAGCATATCCGGCCCCTCGCCAAAAGGAGTCATAAACCGGTTCGTCTGCCGCTTGAAAGAGCCATCAGAGGAAATCTCCTTCGGCTTATTGCTTGAAGACAATTCACAATTTGAACCTTGAGATGATTGTGGCAATGTACAGCATCCTTTCTTATGGGAAAATAGTTAAGTGGTGAAATATCTCAATCTGCTACTAGTTTAGTATAAGGGCAATATTCAGTCAATTTTCAGTGCGGCTTTACAATTGGTGTCAGGCACTGCAAATGAACATTCTACCTTCATTTGACCACGGACGGTGCCAGGCACTGTTGCCACATTCTTTGAAACCAAATTACAGTTTCTTTCGTAAAGAGATTAGGATGAAACAAGGAGGCTGCTATGGATCAAAGAATTAAGAAACTTGCAGATTCAGCTTTTGAAAAGTTCGGGCTGGCAGAATATTATCTCGGAAGAACCGGGTTCTATCATGACTCACCTTTTCAGAATAAGACTGATTATTCTCTCTGTATGGAATGGTTCCCTAACGCTACAGCAGCAGAGGACGATGAGAGCAATCCGGAGGGCACGGCTGTCATAGAAGTGCACATTCCAAGCGGTAAGACAAAGAGCGCTATATTTGCGGGCGGGAAGACATTGGCTGATGGAGTTATTTTCGTTCCCGGGGACCGGGGCAGTATGATTGATTGGATTGAGAAAGAAACTGGCCTGAGCTATGGGCAGCAATTCATGCTGACGAAGGAAGAGGGAAGAAGGCTGCATTTTTCGGCGGCTGTCAATGGCACCGCCCTCTTTCCTGGTGGTTATATAGAGCTGGAAACGGATGAGGAAGGAAGGCTGATTACTTTTTCTTCATATGGAAGTTTTCCAGAGCCAGGTCAGGTACAGGAAGAGAAATATGCTCTCTCGCTTGAAGAGATAGAGGAAGATCTTCTTAGAGAGCAACTGATATTCGCTCAATTCCCGAACCGTGAAAACGAAAAGTGGTTTTCTCTATTTGCGATTGAGGAAATCTTCATCAAGA
Organism: Bacillus infantis; assembly: GCF_008180445.1. Classification (GTDB taxonomy): domain Bacteria; phylum Bacillota; class Bacilli; order Bacillales; family Cytobacillaceae; genus Bacillus_AB; species Bacillus_AB infantis_B. The sequence goes on along the minus strand of NZ_VTER01000005.1, from coordinate 103,412 downwards.
ATGACAGGAAGAAAACAATTGAATTTGACCCAATAGGGATGGAGCCAAAGCTTATGGTCGATCAGGTAATAGAGTGGGACAAGCCTTCAGACGTTCCTTTTGAACGAAAGCCTATCACAGAATCCAAAGACATTGGAGCAGACCGGGCATTTGACGGAGAACTTCATATAGAGTCCTGCCCGATCAGGAAGGAAGAGACTGATAAATGTACGGATGCTGTCAGGCAGTTGCTCAGCCGGGAATATCCTGGCGAGTCCGGCCAGTGGACATTGAAAACACTTCGCAGGAGCCGAGGGTGCATTGATGCGGTATTGAGGAAATCCGGGCAAGATTTCAGTGTTTTTAAGCGAAAGCTGACGGTTGTGATTGATGCCCATAGTTTTGAGCCGAGAAATTATATCGACAACAGGATGATGCTCGACATGTTCGACGGGTACCAGGCACCAGGGGAGATAGCGGTCGTTAAGGACGAAGCCTTTGAAAAATTAAAACCATACTTCTTCTTAAAACCGGTGTATGTCTATGATGTTGAGAAAGAAAAGTATGTTTTATGCGGAAAATTGGACTGCCGGCATGCAGTAGACGCTGAGACCGGCGAAATCGTCCTGCTGGATGATATTTAAAGTGAATTTGTGCCGGAAATGCCCTTCTGATAGATATCAGAGGGGCATTTTTTCATTAAATACTTTGCAGGGGCAAGTGATCCTACAAAAAAATTCTGTTATTCTACCTAAAATTGTTAATATCCTACCAAATTTTCCTGTTATTCTACCTAAAATCAGCGTGATTCTGCACAAAATACATTTATTGGAATTTACAAGCATCGCCCGTGCCTGACACCTCAAAAAGACACTTCCCCCCATTCTGTCCACGGGCAGTGCCTGGCACTGATTTCACCAGGAACATACGTTTTCAAGGGACATGCATAATGCCACCCTCGCCTTAATATGATGAACTATCATCTTAGAAATGGGGCGAGAATTTGGTAAATGCGAATGGCATTGTTACAAAGGAAATCCTTGCGCGCTATGTGGAGTTGAACAAGACAAAGAAAGCTGCGGAAGAGGAGCTTGAGTCGCTGAAAAAGATGTTCAATCTCCATTTTGATCAATCTGTCGGACAAAATGAAAAGGGCGAAATCACAGTGAGCACCTTCAAACTCCAGCGGCAGATCAGGAAAGCCGAGAAATTTGAGCAGGAACCAACCGTAAAAAGGCTGGAAGAGTTAAATCTCCATGAACTGATCCAAAAAAAGCCGGATGAAGGTAAAATTAAATCAGCCATGGACCTTGGCCTGCTAAAAGAAGCAGATCTGGAGGGCTGCCGTACCATCAAAACCAATGCAGCCATATATGTAAAAGAGATAGACTCCTAATCGTGACAGGCACCGTAAATGGACACCCCTGCTGAAATTGTCCACGAGCGGCGCCTGACGCCGTATAGACACCATATTAGAATTTCAATATCGCCGCCAATATTGCTTATAATGGGGTAAACATGTTAGCGCGTACAGCAGGAATGGAGGCGGTGAAATGGCAAAGTCAGTTTGTATAATAGGCGCCGGAATCGGGGGCTTGACAGCCGGTGCCCTTCTGGCCAATGCCGGCTTCAATGTGACTGTCCTGGAAAAGGCATCAACCGTTGGCGGATCGGCTGGCTTTTATATACGAAAAGGACGGATGTTCCCGACCGGTGCAACTGTCGCATTCGGACTGGAAGAAGGAGGACTGCTGAGAGAGCTGCTAAATGAAGCAGGGGTACACCTCCCGGCAGAATGTCTGTCCCATCCTATGGATGTTATATTGCCCGATCGGAAAATTTCCATTTTCCAACGCACAGAATACTGGGAGGAAGAGCTCCAGCGCATATTCTTTGAGCACCCAGGGGATGTTTTGCGGTTCTGGAGAGAGCTTCACAAAATCGGGGAAATGGTACAGGTTGTTTCCGCTTCAGGGATATCTCTTCCGATAAAAAAACTTTATGATCTTGGAAGCTTCCCAAACCTTGCCCTCCGGCGTCCTTTTTCCATGTTAGGGCTCGCCCGCTATGCGGTTTCAACAGTAGAAGATCTATTAAAGAAGCATAAGCTCGAACATTATCTCCCGTTCAGGCAGTTCTTGGATGCCCAGCTGCTGGATGCCGCGCAGACCGATGCTTCTGAGGCTGCTTTGCTGCCTTCAAGCCTGGCCCTGACCATTTATAGGAATGGAAGCTTTGCCATTGAAAAAGGGCTCGGGCAGATCAGTTCTTCTTTAGCAGAGAGGATAGTGGAACTTGGCGGAAGGGTGGAGCTTGTTTCTCCAGTTAAGAAGGTTGAGTACTGCAAAAGTGAAAATAAGTGGAAGGTAGAAAGCAGGAAATGCAGCGGAGCATTTGACCTTATTATCAATAACAGCGGCATTTCCTTTGGAAAAGGGACAAGCCATAGTGAAGGTGATGAGTTTTCGTGGGGAGCTTTTCGTGTTGACAGCATCGTGTCAGGAAAGGACCAAAGAAACCTGCCTTTCGCCTATCAGATCATGCCGCAAGGGGAGCAGGAAGCATTTCATGGCCCCATCTATGCAACTCTGCAGGATTCGAGGGACGCAAGCGGGCTTACAATCGAGGATGAAATGATATTGACGATTTCTGTCCATACAGACAGCTCCGTATGGGCTTCATTTGGGAAAGAAGAATACAGGCAGCGGAAAGAACAATTGGCAGCCAGGCTGCTCCATGAAGTGGATAGGATCACACCAATTAAAACCCGCTTGCAAAAGGCTGAAGCTGGAACCCCTATAACGTATCAAAAGTTTGTAGGTAAATCGGAGGTCGGCGGATTTCCCCTGAACATCCGGAACAGCATCCTCAAGCCAAAAAGCTTCCGGACTTCCTTGCCCGGATTCTATTTAGCCGGAGAGCAGGTCTTCCCAGGACCGGGTACACTCTCATCAGCGCTAAGTGGCCGCAATGCCGCAAGGGCTATCATAAAAGAACATTAACCCTGCGTGCCAGGCACCGCCAATGGACACTTTCCCCAAAAATGTCCACGAGCGGTGCCTGGCACGCATTTTTTGGTATAAAATGAGAAAAACAGGGGAGGACAACCATGAAACAATCTATCATTATACTAATATTATTCGCCATTCTTTCAGCCGGGTGCCAGGCACCGGAGAAGATGGTTCTGCTTGATGAGCCAATATCAGAAGTAAACGTTTCAAAATCTGATGGATTCGGCGGGATGAACGAAGAAATCCTTTATTCTTTTCAGGACAAAGAAAGCCTGGCCGAATTCGAGAAAGCAATCACATCTGCGGTCCGGCAGCCTGGGAAGGCCGATATTCCAGATCCTGAATATGACGTGATGGTGAAATATCAGCCGGAGGGGGAGTTTCCGGCCCATGGGATCCACCTGTGGCTAGGAGGGGAAAATGAGAGAAGTACTTTTATGTATATCGGCGATGATGCTGTTTATCTCACCTCTCCTGCACATACAGAGAAATTAAGGAAATTGATCTTCCAAGAGAAAAAATAATGGCAGCTTGCTCAACTTAGCAATATAGGTCAAAAAAGCCGCCATCTGCTTTTGTTATCTTAAATATGGAAGGGGGTGCCAGGAGTGGCCTACAGTTCCATCATCCAGAAAAGCATAGAGCATATTGAATCAAGCCTTCATGAGGACCTGTCACTGGAAAGCATCGCTCAGACGGCCGGATTTTCAAAGTTTCATTATCACCGGATTTTCCAGAAGGAAGTCGGGGTAACGGTTTCCGAGTATATCCGCTACAGAAGGATTGCCAATAGTGCCCATATGCTGCTTTATACAGATGAGAAAATCCTCGATATTGCTTTATACTTTCAATTCGAATCACAGGAAGCCTTCACAAGATCATTCAAAAAATACTATCAGCTCCCGCCGGGAAAATACAGAAAGCTGATCGGGAAACTGGCGGAGCAGAAGGAGGAAAAAAACATGGACAAAGAACAGAAGCCAAAAGGATGGGTACTGAGCGGAAGCCATCCGTTCAACTATCAGATGGGAATTGATCATGAAGTTTTTCACAAAGGAAAATCATCAGGGTATCTGCAGTCACAGACTGTGGAAGCGCCAGGAGAATTTGCGACCATGATGCAGGAAATCAACGCAAAAAATTATCGCGGGAAGCGGCTTAAGTTCTCCGGTTTCCTGAAATCGAATAATGTGGACGGCTTCTGCAGCTTTTGGATGAGAGTAGATAATGCTTCCGATGAAGTACTGCAGTTCGATAATATGGGCAATCGCCCGATCAAGGGAAGTACAGGCTGGAATTATTATGATATTGTCCTCGATGTGCCGGAAAATAGTGCGGTGATTGCCTTTGGCGTCATACTATCCGGCAGGGGAAAAGTCTGGGTGGATGAATTGAAATTTGAGGAAGTCAGCACCTCCGTCCCTACAACCAATATTGATTTTACAAGAGATCTTCACGAAGAGCCGGTCAATCTCTCTTTTGAAGAGGAGTAGAGGGTGAGGAGAAAAGCAGGCATGATCCTCGGGGCGTGCCTTGTAATCGGGATCACATTGCTGAAGCTTCAGGCAGGCAGCTTTCTGTGGAATCTTATCAGCGGCCTATGGGGCTGACCGGCGTAATAAAGCCCTTCCCATTTATAGGCTGTTGACACTCTTACTTTTATCCTATAAAGTACACAAGTATGTTTTTTATTAGGAGGAAAGTATGGAGACTCAGAATCACACACAAGTTAAAATCACAGCAGCAGATCCATCCGCGTTGGGCTTATTCGGCCTTGCCATGGTCACGTTTGTGGCATCATCACAGAAATTGGGCCTGACAGACGGAGTATCTTATATCCTTCCCTGGGCGTTTTTCCTTGGCGGATTGGCGCAGCTTTTCGCTTCGGTCCAGGATTCGAAGCATAATAATATCTTCGGGACAACGGCCTTCGGGGCTTTTGGATTGTTCTGGTTCGGCGTCGGCATGACCTGGCTGATCCAGCTTGGCTTTTTTGGAGAAGCCCTTGCCTTGGATGGAGATCCGAAACAGCTCGGGTTTGCATTCGTCGGCTATTTGATTTTCAGCCTCTTTATGACGGTAGGGGCCATGGAAACTCATAAGGTGCTGTTTTTCATTTTCGTATTCATCGATTTTCTGTTTATCGGTTTATCTCTGAGCACATTTGGCATTATGCATGAAGCGACACATATGCTGGCAGCTGTTGCGGAAATGTGCATTGCGCTTTTGTCCTTCTATGGATCAGCGGCCATTGTGCTGAATACGCATTTTGGAAAAATCGTGCTGCCAATCGGGAAGCCATTCGGGATTTTTAAATAAAAGGGGGGTGCCAGGCACCGGGAGGGGATCCCGTGCCTGGCACCCTTTTTATATATATTTCTCCACATTCACACATCCGGAAAAGAAGGTCGCGCCTCCGCCCATGTCGGCGATGCGGTCAGGGACAAGTGCGTTGACGAGATGCTTTTTTCCGGGGGAATCTGCCCAGAGGCCTTGGGACACAAGGACCCCTGGCAGGACTCGGTCTCCGGCGTTTGCCTTAAGGACACATTCGCCCCGGTCATTCCAGACTCTCACCATGTCACCATCCAGAATCCCCAATTCCTGTGCATCCTGACTGTTCATGAACAGCTGCGGCTCTTTCTCCAGTTCCTGATGCTTTTGATTATTGGAAAAAGTGGAGTTCAGGAAATTATGGTTCGGCGCCGGGACGAAGAGGAACCGGTGCCCGCTGTCTTTTTCAAGCGGCGTGTAGACAGGCAGCGGCGGATAGCCGTCTTTTTCCATCTGCTCGGAGTACAGCTCAATCTTCCCGCTAGGCGTCAGCAGTTTACCAGGGAAAAGAGGCTCCACCTTACCCTTCACAAAGCTATTTTCCTTCAGCGCTTCGTAAGTGATCCCATTCAGTGCAGGATTACCGGGATGGTCAAGCGCCTGGCTGATCATCTCCGCCTCAGTGTCAGAAAAAGCCTCATCCTCAAAGCCCATGCCTCCCGCAAGAAGCCGGAAAACCTCTACATTTGATTTCGACTCTCCATAAGGTTTGATGACAGGCTCCTGCAGCTGCAGGTAATGATGCCAATATGAGGTGTACAAGTCCGTATTCTCAAAAGAAGAAGTGGCCGGGAGCACGATATCGGCATATTTGGCCGTTTCCGTTAAAAATAAGTCATGAACCACTGTGAAAAGATCTTCTCTCTCGAGGCCTCCCCTGACCAGATTGGCTTCCGGGGCGACAACCGCAGGATTTGTCCCGTAGATGAACAAAGACAGAATCGGGTTTCCTTTTTCATGGAGCGCCTGGCCGAGAAGGTTCATATTGATTGTCCGGGCCCCGCTGTCCTTCCGAAGATCCGGGCGCTGCAGCTTGAAATTATTGAGTGCCAGATACCCGCCATTGCCTTTAATGGCTCCCCCGCCTTTTTTCAGCCATTGGCCAGTGATCGCGGGGAGACAGGAAATGGTGCGGATGCACATGCCGCCATTGTCATGATGCTGGATACCGTTTCCGATCCGGATGAAGGAAGGGGAGACGGTTCCGTACATCCTTGCCAGTTTATAAATATCATCCACAGGGACACCGGTGATGGCGGAAACAGCATTAGGATCATAGGCAGCACATTGAGCCCTCAGCTCCTCATGTCCAATCGTCCAGTTCCTGAGGAATTCTTCATCTGCCAGGTTTTCCGCAAACAGGATATGCATGATGCCAAGAGCCAGGGCCGCATCTGTTCCCGGAAGGATGGGGATGAACCAGTCGGCAGCCCGTCCAGTCTGGTTTTTGTGGACATCAATGACGATCAGCTTTGCACCGTTCTTTCGCGCCTTTTGCGCAAGGGCGATCTGGTGCATATTTGTGCTCGCCGCATTAATGCCCCAGAAAATCATCAGCTTTGAATGGATTGTGTCCTCAGGATCAATGCCAAAGCTTCCGCCCATTGTATAGCGGTAGCCGACAGTGCCGGCCGCCTGGCAAATCGTATAATCCAGCTTTGAAGCGCCAAGCCGGTTGAAGAAGCGCCGGTCCATGCCCTCCGAATTCAGCCTGCCCATATTTCCATAGAAGCTGTAAGGAAGGATGCTCTCGGGTCCATTAGTTTGAAGAAGTTCTTTCCAATGCAAGGTGATTTCCCGAATGGCTTCCTCCCAGCTTATTCTCTCAAATCTGCCTTCGCCTTTTTTGCCGATTCTTCGTAAAGGATGTGTCAGGCGCTTTACATCGTAAATCCGTTCAGCCTTATGCCGCACCTTCTGGCAAATATGGCCCTTTGTGACCGGATGTTCCGGATCCCCTGCAATTTTAACAATTCTCCCGTTCTCTTTATGCAGCAGCAGCCCGCACTGATCCGGGCAGTCCAGCGGGCACACGCTCTTGAATATTCCATTCTCTGTATCTGCAGCTGACATCATATGACCGCCTCTCCTCATTCATATATTAGTATCTTAAAAGAGTTGGACAATTCATGCAATATAAGAAAAAGCCTGCTCCGATTGGAACAGGCTTAATGGTGCCGGCAGATTAAAGTGCCTTCGCTGCCGCTTTTGCTTTTTCAAGGCCTTCATTGATGATTTCCTGTGCACGGTCAGGGAATTGGTTATGTCCTTCAACGATGATGGATTCAACGTCCTGGATGCCCCAGAAATTCAGGATGGTGCTCACATAGTTGACGGCCATTTCAGCGCTTGCCGCAGGGCCTTCAGAATAAATGCCTCCGCGTGCATTAAGAAGGACAACCTTCTTATCTCCCAGCAGACCTACAGGGCCTTCTGCTGTATAGCGGAAAGTTTTTCCTGCCTGTCCGAGATAATCAAGATAGGTGTGCAGTACTGCAGGAACAGTGAAGTTCCACAATGGGAATGCCAGCACAACTTTATCTGCAGCCAGGAACTGGTCCAGATATTTGTTTACCAGGTTTGCTGCTTCCGTTTCAGCTGGCGTAAGCTCCATGCCTTTAGCAAGCTTGAACATGCCGCCCATCATATCATTGCTGTAGTATGGCAGGTTTTCGCTGAATAGGTCCAGCTCAGTGATTTGTTCGCCTGGATGAGCTTCTTTGTAGCTTTCAACAAAAGCATTATAGAGCTGAACGCTTACAGCCTGATCGGCCGGGCGGGAATTGGCTTTGATGAATAATACGTTTGACATAATGATACCTCGCTTTATTTTTCTATGTTGCTATAGCAACTGTAGGTTCTGCTATATAAGACAAACATCACTTTATCACATTCTTGGTTGTTGTAGCAACATTTTTGCAGGCAAATGGAAAGACTATTGGACATTTGCCTGCATTTTACGGAGGATCCTTCTGACTTCGTTCTGCTCTTCCTCTGAGATTCCCTGGCAGACGAGAGAGTTGAACTCCTCGGTCAGGGGAATGATGTGCTCCCCGAGCTCCCGCCCTTTTTCCGTCAGGAACAGCTGGAGGGAACGGCGGTCGCTTTTATGCTGGATCCTTTGAATAAATCCCTTTTTCTCGAGATTGGACACCATGCGCGCAATATTGGTTTTATCTTTCAGCAGCCTTTCCGCCACTTCATTCTGTGTGATCCCATCCTTTTCCCAAAGCAGCATCATGATCAAATTCTGCTCGGGAGCCAGATTATAAGGCGCCAGCCTGTTCTTCACATAGCTGGTCAGCGTCAGGTCGGTCTGATGAATATAGATGCTGATGTAATCGGTAAAAGAAAGCTTCAAAAGGGTTCCTCCGTTCTATAAGTAAACAAGCTGCAGATAATCATATTTTATGGTTATGAGAGCAAAAAAACAATAAGTTGAGCATCAATGTGCCGGAAGGTGATTATTTATTTGAAAAACCAGAAAACAAGCCGATATAACCAGTAGAATCTGCCTATTAAAAAATGAATGAGGTCAAACATCCATGTTTACTGTCCCAGACTCCGAGAATATTCATATCCTGCAAGGCCATTATTCTGTTCCTATCGTTCTTCTTTCCATCATTATTGCCTGCTGTGCGTCGTATACCGCACTATCCATGAACCAGCGGATGCAGCAGCCGAGCTTTTTCCAGCAGAGGTTCTGGCTGCTGCTGTCTTCCATGGCCATGGGGCTCGGCATCTGGTCCATGCACTTTATTGGCATGAGTGCGTTCATGCTGCCGATTCCGATGAAATATGACTTGGCGCAGACAATTGTTTCTGTGCTTCCTGCCTTTTTGGCCTCTTATCTGGCTTTTTATATCAGCAACCGGAAGAATAGCACTCATTGGCCATCTGCTATTTCAGGGGCCATCATGGGGATGGGCATCTCAGCCATGCATTATTTCGGTATGGCTGCCATGAAGATGGAAGCTGAATACAGCTATAAGCCGGGCCTGTTTGCCGCCTCCATCCTCATTGCTGTCGTGGTGTCCTATGTTGCCTTGTATATATTTTCTGTGCTGCAGAAATATATGGGCAGATTTCTGGTAAAAGCAGCCACGGCTCTTATCATGGGCCTTGCGATTACAAGTATGCATTACACCGGAATGGCCGCTGTTGTTTTTTATACAGATGCGCCATTGGGCCATGCTTTGCATGAAATGCATAGTATGGATATGAGGCTCTTGATCGGCGTCATCACGGCGGGAATCTTGATTCTCCTTGCCATTTCCGGCCTGACGAGCCTGCTGGACCGGTATGTTGAATACCGCCTGAGCTATTTTGATCCGCTGACAAAGCTGCCGAACCAGCGCCAGTTTGAACAGGATTTAAAAAATGGGGGTAAAGGAGGCCTGGCCATCATCCATATCCATGACCTGGAAAAATGGAACAGCGGTTTTGGCTATTCATTCGGGGACGAAATCATTAAGTCTGTCCATGGAGGAATCAATGGCCTTCTTCCACAGGAAATGAAGGCATACCGCATTGAAGGAAATCGTTTTGCGCTGTTCGCCTCCGGGGAGCATGATTATGAAAAAATAAAGGCAGCCTTGCATAGAATCATGGCGGTCTTCACCCAGCCGCTGATCATCGGAAAACAGCGGCTTGTGATCGATATGGTGTGTGCCGTTAGTTCAGCCAGTGATAAACAGCCGCATAAAGAATTGTTTTCAAGCACAATGGCCGTACTACAGCACTCGACGACCAAGTATAAGCATGAGGTAATTGAATATAATCCCGTTGTCCATACCTACAGCTTTGAAAAGGAGCTGGCTAAGGATATCACACTTGCTATGGAAAATGGTGACCTTTTTCTTGTCTACCAGCCGAAAATCTCCTCAAGCACGTGGGAAGTTTCAGGCATGGAGGCATTATTGCGCTGGAACCACCCCAGGCATGGCATGATTTCGCCAGGCGTTTTCATTCCCATCCTGGAGGAAAGCGGGAAGCTTTTCGAAGTCACAGACTGGGTGATTGAAAAAGTGTGCATGCAGATGTCATACTGGCGAAAAGAAGGGGCAGCCCTTCACCAGATTTCCATTAACATCCCGGGCCCTTATCTGACTTCAGCCAAACTGCTGAACATATTAAAAGATAATCTTGAGAAATATGCGATCAGCAGCGATTTGCTTGAACTGGAAATCACGGAGACCAGCGTTATCCACGATATCGAGAATGCCGTTCAGGCAGTGGCGCAATTCAGGGAAATGGGGCTTTCTGTCGCCTTGGACGATTTTGGTACAGGCGTATCCTCTCTTTCGTATTTAAAAAGAATACCGATTTCGACCATCAAAATTGATAAATCCTTCGTCGACGGGGTGCCGATGTCAGAAAAGGATTCGGCCATCCTGCGGGCCATCATTTCTCTGTCCTGCTCCCTGAATTTAAAGGTCGTCATCGAGGGAGCAGAATATCAGGACCAGATCGACTTTATTGCTTCTTTAAGCGAATCGCCGCATGTGCAGGGCTATTATTTTTCCCGCCCGCTGAAAGAAGAAGAGCTGCAGGACTGGATACAGAACAGACATGAAGAAGCATTGGTTTAATAAAGAAGGCAGGCCGGACACTTTCAGTCCAGCCTGCCTTTTCTATATGCTAAATTTCTTTGAGTGCACTTTCCAGGTCTCCATAGCCCCTTTTATCCTGGAGCATCGGATCATCCGTCTCAGCCGTCCAGCCGTTTCCAAGAGCCGTAAAGCTTCCATCCTCCTGCTGCGCAAAAGGTGTATGTATATGGTACGTCCGATCATCCTTCTTGACCGTGCAGCCGAAATAATAGCGCCCGCCCTGGCCCGGCTCCTCAAAAGTGCCAATGCTGTCCGCGCCGTATTCATTCAAATAGCCCTCAAAAGACCTCTGCAAATCCGCCAGAATCTGCTCCCGCGTCATTGATTCCATTGTGCTGTCTCCCTTCGTTGTTATCTGCTTTTAATATGGCTTGGTTCTTAGGTTTTATTCTTCACAGTGAAAGGAGTTACTTGTAAAAAAGTGTGAGATATAATGATAATTATTTGTTTTTTTTAAAATTTTGAAACCCTCAGCTGCTGCACCTCGTCAAATCACGAATTTTAAACAAGGAGGTGGGTTTTGGTGTATATAGAAGGTGAGCAGGATTTTAATCCGGATTTGGCAAAGAATGAAAATTTGGAAGAAATATTAGAAGAAATCATGGTTACATACGGAACGGAGCTTGCAACGCTTGCTTTCTCTTATGTAAAGGATGCCGGGCTGGCCAAGGATATTGTACAGAATGTATTTATCAGCTGCAGCTCCAGCCTGCAAAAGTTTAAAGGGGAGTCTTCCCTGAAGACCTGGCTGTACCGGATCACCATTAACCAGTGCAAAGACCATTTAAAGAGTGCGTATTTCAAAAGGATACTTTTACCAGGTAAACAGGAGGACAACTCAACACCTCATGCGGATAGCCCTGAGGCAGAATTACTCGAAAAAGACCATAAAAGGCAAATCAGGGATTGTATCATGTCTTTAAGCCCGAAATATAAAGAGGTCATTTTTCTATACTATTATCAGGAGTTTACAGTTGGAGAGGTAGCCTCCACTCTTCGTATATCAGAGAATACTGTCAAAACGAGACTGAAACGGGGAAGGGAAAAGCTCGGGGCGATATTGAGAAAGGAGGACATGCAATGGGACAGGATATAAAAAGCAAAGATCTATTTAGTGAGGTGGAATTTACTGCAGAGGACAGACAGAAGGTGCAGGACTGCATAAAAAACAGTGAAAAACCACTATTCTTTAAATGGCGGATCAAATCGATTGCAGCAGCTGCAGTTCTCCTTTTTACTTTGGCAGGTTCCTTGGCTTTATACGGATCAGGAACAAAGGCATTTGCTTTTTCAAACTTTCCTTTCTTTGATTCCATCTTCAGCCTTTTTGGCGATGAAGGGCTCCAAAAGGCCTCAAACGACGGAAATGTATCGCTTTTATCTTTAGAAAAGCAGGAAGATGGGATTAAGATGAGCATAAAGGAAGCGGTTTACGACGGACGCAGACTCTCAATCAGTTATGTGATTGAATCAGAAAAGCCGATAAATAATTACTCATATAAACAAATCGATGCTTATATACCCCTTAATCATTCTGAAGAGGGTATCTCCAGGAATGGTGTAAGGGATGAACAGATTTCTGAAAACAAAGTGGCAGGCATCTCAACCTTTACGTACGATTATGATAAAGGCGAAATGCCGGATAAAATAAAGGTGGACTTTCTATATAAAGCTACAACAGACAAATCTTACAAATGGGAAAAGGACTTCTCGTTCCGGTTCCAGTTCCCTGTTGAAAAATCAGAGGATATTAAAACCATCCCCATAAATATGGTTAAACAGTGGGAAAACAAAGTACTAGAACTAAAGAGTATTAAGCTGAGCCCGCTGACTACATCGGTTAATCTCCGATATAAGGAGCCATATAACAATAGGGAGCCCTATCCGTCTCATACAATCAGGCTTATTGATGAAAATGGCAAAGTTTTAAGGAATTTAAACAATTGGACAATGGGAATGGGGACCCAGACAAAAGAAAACGGCCAATGGTACAGTGTGACTGAATACAAAGAGTTTTTCGAGCAAGTGGAAAAAGGTTCGTCAACCGTAACCATACAGGTGATAAATGGGACTTCAAACAGGTTTAAAGAAGATACGCCTGTAAGTAGCACCCCGCTCTCAACTGAAGCAGCCTTCCAGATGGGAGAGATGGGCAGCATTGAAATAGATAAAATTGAAAGGGCAGACCAAACACTTACAATTGCCTATAAATATACAAGCTCACTGGCATTTCTGAATGATTTTCAGTTTATGCTGACAGATAAAAAAGGGGAATTTTATCATGGCATCGAGAAGTCCCGGAACTATTTGGGCGGTGGAGCTTATCTTGTTGAAGAAGTGTTCCCGAATACGCCGGATGAAGGGCTTTCCATCAGATATTTTAATGAAAAGGCTCCCGAGCTTATAGAAGAATTCCAAATGGAAGTACCGATCAAATAATTCCTTTCAGGAAAAGGATATTCTCTTCCCATTGTAGAAGGTTAACTCCACAAGAATATACAGGAGGCTGAGCAATGGAACAGGATTTCAGAGCTTTTCTCAACCATTATCTCCAGGTTTGGAGGAACTCATCGCTTGAAGAAATGAAAGAGCTGATTTCTAAGGATTATCAAGCAAGGGAAATCCGCGGAAATCAAATTGATGATTTTGGCTACGAGGAGTCGGTCAAAGGCTGGGAGCAGGGCTTTCTGTATGTAAAAGAGAATGAAGGGATCTGGGATTTGAAGGAGCTGGCTGTCATTCCGCTGAAGGAGGATGAAGTGATGGCGGTGTTGTCGGCTTCCCTCATTATGAAGGGTGAAAGGCTTGGGACGGCCAATCTCTTTTTCGATACCTTCAAAAAGGACGGAGAAGGAAGCTGGAAGCTGGCCAGAAGCTATGTAGAAACAGGGATTTCCCCGGAGAGAATCGGCAGCCTGCCGCTCCAGCAGCATATCTGAACAGGGCCATGCACAGTGGTCCTTTTTCTTTGTTATCATACATATAACAGTAAATGGAACCAGCAGGAGGGGAACTTCATGATCAATCTGGATTTTACAGGTAACGCAGTAGAATGGGCAGCCACCTTATTGGCTTATGCAGCTGTTGTGATTGCCGCAATCGTTTTATATAAAAAGCAGGATGAAAAGCCAAAGGTTTTAAAAATCATCCTCATTATGTTTATTGGACTCTTTTCTTTTTCAATTAACTGGCAAAGTGACGGCCTGCTCATCCGGCTGCCGATACTGCCTCTCGGGGTATGGATTCTCTATTTTTTCTCCAGGGGCAAAGAAGGAAGATGGGCAAAGTACCGGCGGTTTGCCTGGCTGGGGTTTGCCGCCAATTTTGCTTTGCTTGGGGCTTCACTTGCAGCTGCTATGTTTTACCATGGGGTCTTTGACACAAAGGATCCTGCCGTCTATTTGGCCAGTGTTGAGAATGCAGAAGTGGTCCTGCTGCACCCATCAGCAGAACAGGCCGTTCTCCGCCAGGGAGCACTGCTGGAGACAGGAACATGGACCAGGGAAAATTTTGATAGTGAAGAATGGTACAGGGAAATAACGATGGAAGAGAATCATGATGAAAGATTTCCTTATCTTCTTTCCGGGACAGAGCCTGAATGGGGAAGCGGCCTGGAGTCAGTCATTTATATTGAAAAGGATGGGAAGGGCGTATTAATCTCAGGGCCTGATGCCCAGCTGTATTACCGGGCTGAAAAGCCGCTGATTGAACCCTATGCCAGATAAAAAGAATTTAGCAGGCCTCTCCGCATTGTCCGTTCATCCATTATGCTATAAAATCAGAATCAGAAGGATAATGGGGTGAGCCATGTGAACTATAAACGGATTAAACCGCGTAAGATATATGAAGAAATTGCTGAGGCGCTAATGGATATGATCAAGTCAGGAGAGCTGAAGCCGGGAGATAAGCTTGCTTCGGTCCAGCAGCTGGCTGAAAATTTTCAGGTCGGCAGGTCTGCCGTCCGGGAGGCTTTGAGCGCTTTGCGTGCCATGGGACTTGTGGAAATGCATCAGGGAGAAGGAACCTATATCAGGGAATTTGAATCCAATATGCTGACACTTCCAGTATATACAGCCATGCTGATGAAAAAGACAGATGTAAAAAATCTTCTGGAGGTGCGGAGGATCCTTGAGGTCGGTGCCGTCAGCGCTGCTGCAGAAAGGCGTACGGAAGAGCAGCTGGCTGAAATTGAAACAGCGCTTGAGCAAATGAAAAAGGCAAGCGATGAAGAGCTTGGGGAAGAAGCGGATTTCCAATTTCATATGGCGATTGCTAAGGCGTCGCAAAATGATCTGCTGATCAGCCTGATGAATAATGTCTCTGAAATGATGGTAACCACCATGCGTGAGACAAGGAGAATCTGGCTGTATTCCACAGAAAAAGCTTTGGGCCGACTCACACTCGAGCACCAGAGCATTTATGAAAGCATCCGGAACCAGGATGGGCCCCGCGCCCAGCAGCTGATGCTTGACCACCTGCATAGTGTGGAAGAGGTCCTGATGAAATATATGAACGAAATGGAAGAGTGAGAGCCTGCATCCGAGGGGGGATGCAGGCTTTTTTATTTTCTATGACCCTTTGCTCGGCACATTGGAACCGCCTCCTCCAAACACGAAACTCCCTGCAAAAGTAAATATCTGAAAATTCCCTATTGTAATGTGAAAGCGTTTTACTTATACTGTTTAATAGAATAAAGTCATCTGATGACCTGTTAACATGACGAATGAAGATGCTATTAAAAAGGAGAGAAAAACCATGAGTATTGGAATGCTCGCTCTCATTGCTACCGTACCAATCGTTTCGGTATTTGTTTTTTTAGTCATATTGAGATGGCCGGCGAATAAGGCAATGCCTTTATCTCTGATCGTAACCGTCCTGATGGCCCTGGCTGTCTGGAAGGTGCCAGGCGCCCAGATCGGGGCTGCGGCTGTCAAAGGCCTGGCGACCGCCCTTGAAGTAGGGGTGATTGTCTTCGGAGCAATCCTGCTTCTTAACACTCTGAAAGAAAGCGGTGCCATCTTTACGATACGTAAAGGCTTTATGAGCATCTCGCCTGACAGGCGCGTTCAGACGATCATCGTCTGCTGGCTGTTCGGTTCCTTCCTGGAAGGTGCCGCAGGATGGGGTGCACCGGCGACCATTGTCGGTCCGCTTCTTGTGGCAATCGGATTCCCCGCAATGGGAGCTGTCATGGTTGCCCTGATCCTGCAGTCAACGCCGGTATCATATGGAGCCGTCGGTACACCGATCCTGATCGGGGTCAATACAGGCCTGAAGGATTCGCCGCTTGTCCAGAGCTATGTTGCTGAACAAGGAACAACGATGGAGGCATACATAAACGGAATCGGCGGCCAGGTTGCCCTGATCCACGGAGTGATCGGGATCTTCATCCCGCTCTTTATGGTTACGATGCTGACTTATTTCTTCGGCAAAAATAAATCGATTGCAGAAGGGCTTGCCATCTGGAAGTTTGCTATTTTCGCAGGGCTCGCATTCACGGTGCCTTACGCGCTTGTGGCCAATCTCCTTGGACCGGAATTCCCGTCCATGATCGGCGGTTTGATAGGACTCGCCATTGTGGTGCCGGCAGCAAGGAAGGGATTCCTTGTTCCGAAAAAGTCCTGGGATTTTGATTCAGCAAACAACTGGGATCCTACCTGGACAGGAACCCTCCAGGTTGATAAAGAAGACGCTGCGAAAAAGCCTGTCTCTTTCCTGGCAGCCTGGATGCCTTACATCCTTGTTGCGGTCCTGCTGGTCCTGACAAGACTGAAGACCCTGCCATTTGCCGGCTGGATCCAGTCCTGGGTCATCAGCCTTGAGAATGTATTCGGGACAGTCATCACGGTTGAATCCAAGCCGCTTAATATTCCCGGTGTTGTATTCATTGCTGTATCGCTGATCTCCATCCTTATTTTCAGGATGAATATGAAGGCTTACGGCCGGGCGGTCAAAGATTCTTTCAAGACCGTTGTCAGTGCCATGGCGGCCCTTATTTTCGCGGTGCCGATGGTGCAGGTTTTCATTAATTCCGGCGTCAATGCAGCTGACTATACCAGCATGCCGCTTGCACTCGCAGAAGGCATATCAGAGGTATTCGGCTCCTACTGGCCGCTTGCAGCACCGACAATCGGAGCAATCGGCGCATTTGCGGCCGGAAGCAATACAATCAGCAATATGATGTTTTCGCTCTTCCAGTTCGGGGTGGCAGACAATATCATGGCAGCTCCTGCCACGATAGTTGCCCTGCAGGCAGTTGGCGGTGCAGCCGGCAATATGATCTGTGTGCATAATGTTGTGGCTGCTTCCTCTTCTGCAGGCCTGATCGGAAAAGAAGGGAACTTGATTAGAAAAACACTGATCCCGATGACCTTTTATGTAATTTTTGCCGGAGGGATCGGCTACACAGCCATCAATGGCTTCGGTTTGAATGCAGGGACAGCCATCCTCGCTCTTGCCGCCGGCTTCATCCTTGTGATGCTGTACAAAGGGGAAAAACAGAACCGTACGGAAAGCAAGGAGCTGAAAAAAACAGCGTGATAATCGGCAGGTCCCCTATACGGGGGCCTGTCTTTTTCTTGGGATAGTATTTTAGTATACTAAAGTCATCTGATGACCTGTTGACTATAAACCTATAAAGATTTAAACTATAAAGTAAGAAAAGAGAATCAGCTTTCAGAAAGTTGAAAGCGATAACAAGGAAAAGGTGAAAACGATGAAAGTATCATTATTTGTTACCTGCCTGATCGATATATTCCAGACGGAAGCGGGAAAGGATACCGTGGAGCTGCTCGAAAGGCTCAGCTGCGAGGTCGATTTCCCGGAGCGCCAGACATGCTGCGGACAGCCTGCCTATAACAGCGGCTATGTGGAAAAAGCGAAAGAATCGATGAAACATATGATAAAAGTTTTTGAGCATGCAGACTATGTTGTTTCTCCTTCCGGGTCGTGCAGCACGATGTTCAAAGAATATCCCCATATTTTCAAAGGGGACCCGAAATGGGAAGAGAGGGCCCAGCGTTTGGCTGATAAAACGTTTGAACTGACGCAGTTCATTGTTGATGTGCTCGGCGTTGAGGATGTCGGTGCCAGGCTTGATGGAAAGGCAACCTACCATACTTCCTGCCATATGACGAGGCTGCTCGGAGTGAAGGAAGCACCGATGAAGCTGCTGGGCAATGTGAAGGGGCTTGAGATGAGGCCGCTCCAGAACAGCTATGACTGCTGCGGCTTTGGAGGCACTTTTTCGGTAAAAATGACACCGATTTCAGAGCAGATGGTTGATGAAAAAGTCATGCATATTGATGAATCAGAGGCTGATATTTTAATAGGCGGAGATTGCGGCTGCCTGATGAATATCGGCGGGCGGATCGAGAGGCACGGCAAGCAGATAAAAGTGATGCACATAGCATCCGTCCTGAACAGCAGGTAAAAGTGCAGAGAAAGAGGGGGAATAAACATGGCAATGAAGATTGGGGATAAGCCCTTCAAGGAGCGGGTCGCCGGCGGCATCAATGATACGTTTATGCGCGGAGCTGTTTCCTCTGCACAGGGCCGCTTCCGGACAGGGCGCCTGAATGCAGCGGAAGAGCTTGGGAACTGGGAAGACTGGCGCCAGCTTGGCGAAGAAATCCGCTCCCATACAATAGAAAATCTTGACTACTATCTGAAACAGCTGAGCGAAAATGTCGCAAAACGCGGCGGACATGTTTTTTTCGCGGAAACGGCGGAAGAAGCGAATGACTATATCACGAATGTTGTAAAACAGAAAAAAGGAAAAAAGGTCGTTAAGTCCAAATCCATGGTCACAGAAGAAATTAATATGAATGAGGCGCTTGAAAAGGCCGGCTGTGAAGTCATTGAAACAGACCTTGGTGAATGGATCCTGCAGGTCGATGACCATGATCCGCCTTCCCATATCGTCACGCCCGCACTTCATAAAAACAAAGAACAAATCCGTGACGTGTTCAAAGCGAAGCTCGGCTATGACAAAACGGAAAAGCCGGAAGAGCTGGCCTTGTTTGCACGGGAAAAGCTTCGCAAGGAATTCCTTGAGGCGGACATCGGCATCACCGGCTGTAATTTTGCGATTGCAGAGTCCGGCACGGTATCTCTTGTGACAAATGAAGGAAATGCCAGAATGGTAACGGCAATCCCGAAAACGCAAATCACCGTTATGGGTATGGAGCGGATTGTACCAACCTGGGAAGAAATGGAGGTCCTGGTCAGCCTTTTGACAAGGGCCGCAGTCGGGCAGAAGCTGACAAGCTATGTCACCGGCCTGACGGGGCCAAAGCAGGAGGGCGATGTTGACGGACCAGAGGAATTCCACCTGGTGATCGTCGATAACGGGCGCTCTAAAATATTAGGAACGGCCTTCCAGTCGATCCTGCACTGCATCCGCTGTGCAGCCTGCATCAATGTTTGCCCGGTCTACCGCCATGTAGGCGGACATTCTTACGGCTCCATCTATCCGGGACCGGTCGGGGCGGTCCTGTCGCCATTATTGGGCGGCTATGATGAATTTAAAGAACTTCCTTACGCGTCGACCTTATGCGCTGCGTGCACGGAAGCGTGCCCGGTGAAGATCCCGCTTCACGAGCATCTGCTGCGCCACCGCCAGGAAATCGTCGAGAAAGAGGGCAGGGCTCCCGCTTTTGAGAACCTTTCTATGAAGGCCTTCAGCATGGGTACTGCTTCACCGGCCATGTACAATATCGGTTCAAAGCTGGCACCGGCGGCACTTGGCGTCTTTTCAAAGGATGAGAAAATCTCCAAAGGACCCGGCCCGCTGAAAAATTGGACAGATATCCGCGAATTCCCGGCCCCTAAGAAAGACCGGTTCAGGGACTGGTTCAAAAAGAGAGAAAAAGAGGGTGACAAATAATGCCTGCAGGACAAATCCAAAACCGCTCCTCTTTCCTGGATAACCTGGCGAAGAATCTTGGACGGGAACGGCGCAATCATGTTGAAAAGCCGGTCTGGAAGCATAATCCGCAGTGGGAGGTCCTGAAGGGCTTTTCACAGGATGAGCTTGCCGAAGTCCTCATCAAGCAATGTGAAATCATCCATACAGAAGTGCATCGGACAGTAACAGCAGACCTTCCTTTTCTGATAACAGAACTGATAAAGGGAACAGGCGGAAAATCGGTCGTCACATGGGATGATCCACGTTTTGAAGAATGCGGGCTCGGCAGCATGCAAAGTACTCTTGAATCCGATGGAATTGATATGCATGTATGGGATCCTGAAGCCGGGGAAGAAAACCTCGCCATTTCAGCAACCGCCGATATCGGGATCACCTTCAGTGACACAACCCTGGCAGAATCCGGAACAGTTGTCCTATTCAGCGGCCAAGGAAAAGGGCGGTCCGTCAGCCTCCTGCCAGCCATCTACTTTGCCATCATCCCAAAAAGCACCATCGTACCAAGAATGACCCAGGCAGCCAAAGCCATCCACGAAATCGCAGCCAAAGGAGAAGAAATCCCATCCTGCATCAACTTCATCTCCGGCCCAAGCAACAGCGCCGACATCGAAATGAACCTAATCGTCGGCGTCCATGGACCAGTTAAGGCTGTCTATCTTGTAGTGGATGATTTATAGGTCGAAGGTGACGAAATGAAGCTGTTTAGTAAATAAATAGTTCCCCCAAACATTTATTAGCAGACTAAGAGTTGTTAAGGGCTCACTATTTCTCAACTGCAACCATGCCATAAAATTATAAAAACCCTGCTGATTGGAGTGGAAGGCACGAAGACTCCAGCGGGATTGCAGCGGAAATGTTGAGACCCCACAGCGCGGAGCGCGAGGAGGCTCAACTTCGCCCCGCGGAAAGCGAAGTGCCTGCAGCGCAAATCAGCAGCCCCCATTAGCAATAGGAAAAGAGTAGATGAACCGTATTGAAAAAAGGGTGTAACCACCGAATAAGAGTTTTTTGTGTTAAACAACTTTTCAATAGAAACCATGCCATAAAATTATAAAAACCCTGTTGATTGGAGTGGAAGGCACGAAGACTCCAGCGGGATTGCAGCGGAAATGTTGAGACCCCACAGCGCGCAGCGCGAGGAGGCTCAACTTCGCCCCGCGGAAAGCGAAGTGCCTGCAGCGCAAATCAGCAGCTCCCATTAGCAATAGGAAAAGAGTAGATGAACCGTATTGAAAAAAGGGTGTAACCACCGAATAAGAGTTTTTTGTGTTAAACAACTTTTCGATAGAAACCATGCCATAAAATTATAAAAACCCTGTTGATTGGAGTGGAAGGCACGAAGACTCCAGCGGGATTGCAGCGGAAATGTTGAGACCCCACAGCGCGGAGCGCGAGGAGGCTCAACTTCGCCCCGCGGAAAGCGAAGTGCCTGCAACGCAAATCAGCAGCCCCATCAACAAGTGAAAAATAGTCAAAAAGCTGATCCGGCATGGCTCAGCTTTTTATTCATGCACTTTACATCCTGCCCACCAACTTCCCTACCAATAAGAGTTGCTTTATTTTCAAGATTCCTTCCAGTATCCTTAATAAGAAGCAAGTGTAATCAGGTAATCTAAGAAATAAAAGAGGGATCCCCATGAAACAAATATACAGCGACATCATCCAGTTCCGCGGCACTCACTATGACTTTGGCTATATGCAGGGAGAAAAAATCAAAAACTCGCTTTCTGTAAAAAACCGCGAAGAACAATGGAAAGTAAGAAAACCGCGCTTCATCATCAATGAATCAGAAGCAAAAGATGCAATCAAAAAGTTCGCCCCCGGCATCTGGGACGAACTGCTCGGCTTGCAGGAGGCACTGAAATGGCCGATGCAAAAAGTCCTCCAGGAGTTCGGCGGCTACCGGGTCGATTATACCCGCTCCGGCTGTTCAATCATGACAGGCAGCAGCTATATGATCCGCAACTACGACTATCATCCCAAAACGTATGAAGGCCGCTACACCCTTTTCCACCCTTCAGACCAGGGCTATGCCATCATCGGGCCTAGCCAGCGGGTGACAGGGCGGATGGATGGAATGAACGAAAAAGGCCTCGTCGTAGGCTATAACTTCATGAACCGCAAAAAGCCCGGCGACGGCTTTATCTGCTGCATGATCGGAAGGCTGCTTCTCGAGTCATGCGCCGATGCCGATGAAGCTGTGAGCATGCTAAAAGAAATTCCGCACCGCCATTCGTTCACTTACGTTGTATATGATAAGAGCGGAAAATCCTTTGCGGTGGAAACTTCCCCGCGCCGGGTGGAGGTCCGGCAGACGAATGCCTGCACCAACCATTTTGAAATCATGAAAGATGAAAACCGCCATCATTTGGTTGACTCTCTCCGCAGGCTTGCCGTTATCCAAGAAGCAGGCGGGGAAATGACTGAAGCGATGGAGGCGTTCAGGCTCCTGAATGATACAGATAAAGGCGTTTTCTCTGATTTATACAGCAGCTGGGCGGGCACCATCCATACATCAGGCTATTTGCCGCAGGAAGGTAAAGCCTGGTTTGCCCTTGGAGGCAACCGGAGCCCGGTTGAGTTTGATTTTGACAGCTGGCTGCAGGGGGAGGATTTCAATATGCAGCAGATCACCGGGGAAGTGAATACCAGCATCCCTTTCCTGCATATGGATGAGAATGCAAACTGGTTCAGCAAATAAACATTTTCGGGGGGATGAGCATGAATAAAAAAAGGCTGGGCCTTCTGTCTGGTCTCATTATTATAATGGCAGCCGGCATCGGACTTTATTGGCTCTATTTTTCCAAACCGGACAGTCTGCCTGATGATGAAAAGCTCATCGGCTATATGAACCGCTATCATTCTGACATGCAGGCCATTGATATCAAGGCAATCATCCCAGCCGATGAAGAGCATGTTTTCGCTCCTTATGTGAGGAAAGGCGGAGAATATGGAGCCAGCTTCTGGACATGGAGAAAGCGGGATTGGGAGCTTGATTATATCAGCTCTGCCGGAGAGCCGAAGGTTTGGCGAATAGATCCGGATGACCCTTCTTCATTCCGTATTGCCTGGAGCTTTCCTCCTGACACCGGTTTGAATAGGATTCGCTATTATTTAATGAGAGACAGAGACTTTTTTGTTACAGGGGAAAAACAGACCTATTTTCCAAAAGTCCAGATGGAGCATGAAATTGCGCTTGATGAAGGCAGCTATGGCATGATGGAGCTTCCGGAAGAGTGGAAGTCCGCTGCGGGTTCATTGGCAGAAACAGCAAAGAGCAGCCAGCCGGATGAGTTCTTTTTCCCAATGATTGGCTTTCACTTTGGCTGGATTGGCTATGACGAAAAGGGGCAGGTTTTTTTCCCGGACTTTGGTGACAGCCATGGGTCGGGCGGCTCTAACCTCGAGTATATGCAGATGCTTGGGGAGAATGATATTGAACAATTCGGGAGGAAAGAATGAAAGAACAGGATTATGACAGACTTCTTCATATTAAAACAGAAGGCGGACAGCAGGGGTTTACCCGCTCTTTCCATTATCACCGCTATGAGGCGACACCTTATTCCGCACTGGATATTTTATTCGAGGATTACAAATTGACGGGCACCGACAGGCTTGTTGATTTCGGCTGCGGGAAGGGCCGGCTTGTCTTTTACAGCCATTATCTGTTCCAGGCTTCCGGCACAGGTGTTGAAATGAATGAGGATTTATATGAAGAAGCCCTCCGCAACGCAGAAACTTATGTGAAAAAAAGCAGAAAAAGCAGGGGGATGCTCCAATTTGAATGCAGCCTTGCAGAGGAATACAGGATCAGGCCGGAAGAGAATTGCTTTTACTTCTTCAACCCCTTTTCCATCCAGGTGTTCAGGAATATCATCGCAAATATCCTTTTGTCTGTGGAAGAACACCCGCGCTCTGCAGATATTGTGCTGTATTACCCATCAGAGGATTATATTTTTTTCCTTGAAAATTATACAAGCTTTGAACTGGAAAAAGAGGTAGAGCTCCCGGAAAGCAGCCACGATCATAATGAAAGGTTTTTGATCTACAGGCTAAAGATGTGAAATCGCTTACATTTTATTTGCTGGAGATATAGAATTTATTGGAAATGATAGATATAATGGTTTCAAGATAAATAGTAAATGGGGTAGGAGAATGAATAAGAAAAAGATCCTTCTGATTAGCGGCAGTGTCATCGTGCTTCTGGCTGCGGTTCTGATAGGAGCAGGAAACTATTTTTATAATGTAGCAATCAATCGGAGCAATGAGGACCTAAAGCTTCATGGCGGCAGCGAATCGAGGGCAGCCAGTGCAATGGCTGCCGAGGAAGAAGCGGCCAAGCTTGCTGAAGTGATGGATTGGACGGAAAAACAAAACTTCAAGACTGTTGAAATCACTTCGGACGACGGGCTGAAGCTTAAGGCAGCTTTCCTGAAGAACCCGGATTCCAATGGCAGGGCCGTCATCCTGGCTCATGGATATAAGGGCAGCAGCGAACAGATGCCGGGCGTTACGAAATTCTACTATGAGCAGGGGTTTGACGTCCTGAAGCCGGATGCCAGGGGCCATGGCCTGAGTGAAGGGGATTATATCGGCTATGGATGGCATGAACGGAAGGACTATGTGAAATGGGCCGGCAGCCTGATAGAAGAGGAAGGGGCAACTGATATTTTCCTGCACGGCTTTTCCATGGGGGCAGCGACTGTCCTGATGGCAAGCGGGGAAAAGCTTCCGCCGGAAGTAAAAGGGATCATCGAGGATTCTGGCTACACAAACGTCCATGAAGAGCTTTCCCACCAGCTGAAATATCTGTACCATCTGCCTTCATTCCCTCTCATGCAAGTGACGAGCGCTGTGACGAAGGTAAGAGCAGGCTACACATTCAGCGAAGCTTCAGCAGTTGAACAGGTAAAAAAGAATAAGCTTCCGCTCTTCATCATACACGGCGACCAGGATGAACTGGTGCCTACCGAGATGGCAGACCGCATTTATGATGCGGCCGCAAGCGAGAAGGAAATGTGGATTGTGCCGGGGGCAGGTCATACTGAGGCCTATACGGTCGCCGAAGAAGAATATCAGAAGCGCTTGACGGCTTTTATTAAAAAAGTGCAAAATAAGTAAGGCAGAATTGGAAATTTAATTGAATATTTACAATTTTGTGAACTATAATAGATGCAGGCATGGACTTTTTTCGTTTATCTTATAAAATTCCCGAAAAGGAGGACCGTTCTGCATTAAAATCACAAATTAGACAAACAAGTTTTTCACCTGGGGGGAATTAAAAATGGTCATGAAATACTTACAGAGAATGGGCCGCTCTTTGATGCTGCCTGTAGCCGTGCTGCCGGTCGCTGCAATTTTGATGGGGATCGGGTATTATATCGATCCAGACGGCTGGGGGGCAGGAAACCCGGTTGCCGCTTTCCTGATTAAAGCGGGTGGCTCTATCCTCGATCATATTCCGGTGCTGTTCGCGGTCGGAATTGCCTTGGGAATGGCGAAGGAAAAAGATGGTTCCTCAGCTATTTCCGGATTGGTCGCTTATCTCGTTGTCACAACGCTGCTGTCAACTGACACGGTTGCAATGCTGCAGGGTGTAGACGCGGCCGATGTAAACCCTGCTTTTGGGAAAATCGAGAATGCTTTTGTCGGTATTTTATCAGGGATCGTAGCGTCTATTATGTATAACCGCTTTGCCAAAGTAAAGCTTCCGGATGCCCTGGCATTCTTCAGCGGAAAGCGGCTGGTGCCGATCATGTCCGCTGTGACAATGCTGGCCGTGGCCGCAATCCTGTTCTTTGTCTGGCCGCTCATCTTCTCCGGACTGGTATCCTTCGGGACAGCGATAAGCAAGATGGGCTTTGTGGGAGCAGGGCTTTATGGATTCTTTAACAGGCTCCTGATCCCAACAGGCCTTCACCATGCTTTGAACTCTGTGTTCTGGTTTGATACGGTCGGAATCAATGACATCGGAAAGTTCTGGGCAAGCGAAGGGACTAAAGGGGTTACTGGCATGTACCAGGCAGGCTTCTTCCCTGTCATGATGTTCGGTCTTCCGGCTGCTGCCCTGGCCATGTACCATACGGCGAAATCAAAGCAGAAGAAAATGGCGGCATCCCTGCTGCTTGCTGCAGGATTTGCTTCTTTCTTTACAGGAGTGACTGAGCCGCTCGAGTTCTCATTCATGTTCATTGCGCCTGCTCTTTATGTTGTGCATGCTGCATTAACGGGAATCTCGCTTGCTGTTGCGGCCTTCTTCCATTGGACAGCAGGCTTCGGATTCAGTGCAGGGCTGGTCGACTTTGTATTGAGCCTAAAAATCCCTATTGCCAACCAGCCGTGGATGCTGCTGGTTCAGGGGCTCGTATTTGCAGTGCTGTATTATGTCCTTTTCAGATTCCTGATCACCAAGTTTAACCTATCCACTCCTGGCCGGGTTGAAATGACTGAAGGAGCGGAAGGGACTGAAAGCGGAGAAGCCTCTGCTTCTGCTCCTGCGGCAGGAAATGAAAAATTCGCCATCATGGCTGCTAAAATCTATGACGGCCTCGGCGGAGATGCGAACGTTACATCTGTCGACAACTGTGTAACCCGCCTTCGGATTGAAGTGAAGGACATGGAGCGCGTGGACCAGAAAAAGATTAAAGATACCGGGGTTCCGGGAATCAATATTGTCGGTCCTACAAGCATTCAGGTCATCGTTGGCACATCAGTGCAATTTGTAGCCGATGAAATTGAAAAGATCAGGAAATAATACTGAAAAAGCCGGGCCCTGCCTGGCTTTTTCTTCTTTTACCTCTATATAATGGAAGTGCAGGGGGGATGAGATGAAGGCAAAAAAACATAAAACCAGAAAGCAAAAAAAGGTCTTCCATCCTTTTATTAGTTTTAGTTTACTGATGCTGGCTGCAGCAATGTTTTCCCTATGGGCTATTGAAGGGTACAGCAGCAGCCAGCTGAAAAGCTTCAGTTCACCTGGCCGGATCATATTCCTGTATAGCCGCTGGGCTGTTATACTGGTGGGCGGAGTTATTTTTTTTCTCTCTTTTTGCATTTTTGGCCGGATAATGGAAAAGAAAGCTAGAAAGGTATTTGGTATACATATCTATACCTTTTTATTTGCTGCAGGCGTTCTTGCGGGAAGCATTCTGCTTATGAACGATTACTATACATATGGCAACTTTGGACCATTGGAGATTAAATTCAGGGACGGTCTCTTCAGTGAGGAGAAAATATAGCTGGGAAGAGATCGACCGGGCTGAGGTTTCTTATATTGTTGGCTCTAAAGACAGAATCTCAGTTAGCTATGATCTGTTCTTTGAAGATGGGAGAAAGGTAGATAGCACTGATTCACCAGAGTTTTTCAGGAGGGCCGTTTCCCTTGACCGCTTTCTAGTAAGCTATGGAATTCCGGTCAAAAGAAGCGGAATCGCTCCTGAGGACAGACAAAGGTTTTTTTCTCAATATGGCCATCCGGGAAAGGACCCTGATATTGACCGTCATGCTGTGCTGCTGAGAGTTTTGGAGAATTGACAATACAGTTCTAGCCGGGCGGAGCTGGGCCGGACTTTGTTATTGAATGTTGGGGCCAGCAGTCTGTCGCGGCCGGCAGGATGGAGACTGAAGCATGGCGCGGTGCCATTAGCCTCATGCCCTTATTTTAAATAGTTTCCATCACATTCATCCCTTGATACCTCAAGTAAAATGGTTCATAATCACAAATAGAAGAAAGGCGTTTATTAAGAGGGGGGCAGATGGTGCTGAAGGATACTTTACGGCAGATTGAATATGAAATTGCGATGCTTGTGAGGCTGACGACTGCCCACAGCCCGAAACTGGGGAGCCTTGACCGCTCGGAGTATCTGCTGCTGAGTGAGATTTCTGCGCATGAGCCCCTGGCAATCAATGCCTTGGCAGATAAGCTGATGCTGAATCTCTCTACAGCAAGCAGGCAGATCGCCGTTCTTGAAGGAAAAGCTTATATTGAACGTTTTCCGGATGAACATAACGGCCGGATCAGCCTGGTCCAGCTGACAGATCAAGGACGGGCGGTGCTTCAGAAGGTGAAAGAAGCGCGCCAGACTGTTTATGGGGAAATCTTGAAAGACTGGTCACCGGAAGAGCTGGCAGGGCTGGAAGCCAGCCTGACAAGACTTAATCAGGATTTCAAACTATGGGGAAAATAATACGGATGAGGAGAGAGCCGCCAAGGCTCTTTTTTTTGTTGGAAATTACCTGTTGCAGAATAGTTATAAAGTTGTATAATACAATATATTGCCTATAAGTTGTATTATGCAACTTGCAAAAAGAAATATACAAGATGAAAGGAGGACCTGCTATTGAGCCAACCTATCACTATTTCCGGCTCTGATTCGAAAAAGATGGCCATTCCGCCATATTTGGCCATATCCATCCTGACCATCTTTTCTATCGGGCCGCAGTACTTTTTAAATTTATCTTATATTCTCAATCAGGGCATCATTCAAAACGGGCTGAGCCTCGGTTCAAACGATCTGCTGCTGCCGTCCACATTATCCAATCTCGCATTTGCGTTCGGTGTGCCGCTAGGTCCGGTGCTGGCAAGGAAGATCGGCCTTAAGAGGAACTATCTGACCTTTGTGCTGGTTTTCCTGCTTGGTTCTGTACTGGACGCGCTGTCACTGGGCATCACAACATTAACGGCCGGACGGATCATACAGGGGATCAGCGCCGGCATCCTTTTCCTGACAATTTTGCCGGTCAGCCTGACTTCTTTCCCGAACAAAATACGCAATACCTTCCTGCTGATGGCGATTGGGGGATTATTCGGGTCGAGTGCTGTCGGGGCTTTCTTTGGAAGCATTTCACTCTCATCCGGCATGTGGCGCTGGCTGTTTGTCCTGAACATCATTTCAAGCATTTTATGCCTTGTAATGGGAAGCATCTTCCTTCCATCAGCACAGGATGAGAAAAAGCATAGGGAGCCGCCTGCAGACAAAAAAGGGATATTCCTTTTAGGATTATTTATCCTCAGCCTGGCCTATCCCCTTTGCAATCTGATGGAAGAGGGCTTCTCGTCGATCAGAATCTGGCCGCTGCTCGTTCTCGCCGCCATCATCATGATCCTCTTTATCTATATTGATTTAAAATCGGAAAATCCGCTGGTTCCGTTTGGCTCTCTCAAATCAGCCAAGCCGGTCTCAGGCACAATCATGGCGGTGGCGTCCCATATTTTGCTTATTTTTGCCCTTGCCGGAATCAATGGGTTTCTCCGCAATAATAAGGATCTGTCATTTGAGTATTTATCTCATTTTTATTTCTGGTTTTTCATCGGAATAATGACCACAGCCATTTTGAAAACATTATTATACGACAGGCTTGGAGCAGGCATTCTGGGGACAATCGGCTCACTGGCTGTCATATATGTCAGCTGGAGATGGATGAATATCACTCCTGAAATCTCCCTTCCGGCTCTCTATTTCCAGATTGCCTGCCTTGGAGCAGGAGTCAGCATGGTGCTGGTGGCCGGAGCACTTGGGACGGCGCTGGCCGGGGATATCCATAAAGCCTCCAAGCGGTCTGTTACCCTGCATTCTATCAGGAATTTTGCGGGTGCGGTGGCCGCTCCGGTGCTTGGCTGGTTCATATACAGACAGAATGCGCATCATTATGAAGCAATCAGGAACCACGCAAGTAAATATGACCCGGAAGTGCAGGCGGAAATGGCCAGGATGACAAGGCAGCTGATGGAAAGCGGCTTGCCATTGGCCAAGGCGAAGAGCATGATGTTCTATGAATTGGTCGTTAATGCAAAAAAGTCGGCCATCCTAACGGCATACCATGACCTGTTTACGATCATGCTGGGAATCGGCGTCATCATGTTGCTGGCTTCCATCGGCAAGATTGCGACAGGGAAAGGGCGCTCGCTTGTCCAAAAGCAAAAAAGAATTCTTCTGCCCGCTCCGGACAGCCGGCAGGCACATAAATAATAGAGGTTACCTGAGAGGAGAAAGATGAATGAGTAAAGGACGTTTAATCCTGACAAATATTATTGGCATCCTGGTTGTGTTCGCATTGATTGCAGCAGGTGCTTATTACTATTACCAGAATGAAAACTATGTAACGACGGATGATGCAGTGGTATCAGCCGACATGATGCAGGTAACGGCACCGGCATCAGGGATGCTTGCAGAATGGAAGCTGGAAGAGGGGAAAAGTGTCTCCGAGAATGCAAGCGTCGGAAAAGTAGCGGCAGGAGAAACTTCTGTTCCTGTCAGCAGCTATATGAACGGCACGGTCATCCAGAATCAAGCCTATCCTCATCAGATGGTCCAGGCGGGAAAGGCGCTCGCAGTAGCAGCTGACATGGAGCATCTTTATATCACGGCCAATATTCAGGAAAAAGATTTGAAGGACATTGAAGCCGGGGACAGTGTTGAAATCAAGGTTGATGGAGATGGGAACACATTATTTGATGGAGAAGTAGAGGAAATCGGCTTTGCCACCAATTCATTATTTTCTTTGCTGCCCCAGCAAAGCTCCAATGGCAGCTACACCAAAGTGGCCCAAAAGGTCGCAGTGAAAATTTCCCTGAAAAATGCGTCAGACAAAGTGCTGCCGGGGATGAATGCTGAAGTGAAGATTTCGCTCTAGCAGAAGCGGCCGAAGGAAAAATGGAGGGAGGAAAGGCAGTTGAAGATATATGTGGTATACGACAGCGAAGGCATGCATACGGAAGCACTGGCCAGCTCCATTGCCGAAGGCGCCCGGAAGATAGAGGGAGCAGAGGTATTGATTGATCATGTCAGCCAGGCAGATGTGTATAAGCTCCCGGAAATGGATGCCATCATTTGGGGATGCCCTGGCCATTTTGGAACCATCAGCTCTGGTTTGAAAGCATGGATTGATAAGCTTGGCTATTTATGGGCAGAAGGAAAGCTGGTCAATAAAATCGGCGCGGTTTTCTGTACAACGGCAACCACTCACGGAGGCCTTGAAGCAACGATGCTCAACTTAATTACGCCTATGCTTCATCAAGGGATGATCATTGCGGGTCTGCCTGCGAATATTCCGGCAAATGCTTTATACGGCTCTTATTATGGAGTCGGCATCACCTGCCCGATTGATTCAGACGAGAAGATATCAGCTGAAGGGCTGGAACTCGGGAAAGCCCTCGGTGAACGGGTGTCATTTCTGGCCAGGCGGCTGGATGCCGGCAGAGACGGAGCTGGTCAGTAATGGCCGGCATCATATTTTGCCTTCTGGCTGCGGTTACTGTGGCTGCCATCCTTATTGCTGCCAATATACACTCATCCCGCAGAGACTGGCTGCAGGAGGGAGAACAGAGTGCCGGCCAGGCAGTGCTCCAGGCCCCAGAGGAACATCATGCTGAACCTGTTCAGGATGCAGGGGAAGCAGCAGGCACACCAATAAAGGCTGCGGCGGAAGATGCAGAACGTATGGGGGACCATGTATACCGGCAGGCCCTGCAATCTTTTATGAAGGAAAAAGAGAAAAAGCAGGATTCCTCTGACAGCAGGATGGATGACCAGGCATTCCGCGGTGCCTTAAAATCACTGAACGAGAAAAAAGAAGAGTAAAGTTCAACCCGCATCTGGCATAAAGGATGCGGGTTTGCTGATATTAGGGATTGCCGGCTGAAAGTTTTTATCTGCACATGAAATAAAGGCATTAAGGGGATTCTTTTTAATACCGAGCAATATATGTTGACTTTTTTTCACCGGTGAATTAATCTAAGTAACGTTGTTTAAATTAAACCGATAAAAATACTAGGAGATTGATGCACACATGAAGAAGTACGCACTAATTTTACTCACATTTGCATTAGCGATTTCCCTTGCTGCATGCGGAAGCAGCGGCGATGGAGACAAAGATACAGCGAAAGACCAGAGCCTGTATGACCAGATCAAGGAAAAAGGCGAAATCACTATCGGGACTGAAGGAACCTATGCCCCGTTCACCTACCATGATAAAGAAGGAAAGCTGACCGGCTTTGACATTGAAATTGCAGAAGAAGTGTTCAAGCGCCTTGATATCAAGCCTGTGTTTGTTGAGACTAAATGGGACGGCATGATTGCCGGACTTGATGCAAAACGCTACGACCTGGTTGCGAATGAAGTAGCCGTCCGTGAAGACCGCCTTGAAAAATACGATATGTCAGATCCATATATCGTTTCTAAAGCGGTGCTGATCGTTCATGAAAATAATGATGAAATCAAGACGCTTGATGATTTGGACGGCAAAAAGGTCGGGCAGTCACTGGACAGCAACTACCGTAAAATTGCCGAGGAGCATGGCGCAACAAACACAGTGGTGGAAGGCTTCAATCAATCTATTGACCTGATTACATCAGGCAGGATCGATGCGACAATCAACGACAGCCTATCTTATCTTGACCTTAAGAAGCAGCGTCCGGAGCTTCCGGTAAAAACAGTTTATGAAGAAGAAAATGCAACTAGCAATGCCTTCCTTTTCCGCAAAGGCAGCGATGAGCTTGTCGAGGCAGTGAACGGAGCTCTTGCAGAAATGAAGGAAGACGGCACGTACCTGGAAATCTCTAAAAAATGGTTCAACACAGACGTATCGAAATAAAGGATCTGATATAGATGTTTGATGAACGCTCAGAACGAATTATAGGAATCCTCGCTGATTCCTTTTTTCCTATTCTAAAAGCCGGGATCTATTTTACGATTCCGCTCACATTGATTACATTTGCACTTGGTTTGATTCTTGCGTTTTTTGTGGCACTTGCCCGATTGTCCAGCATCAAGCCGCTTGTCGTGCTGGCTAGGTTTTATGTTTGGATCTTCAGGGGAACCCCGCTGCTGGTCCAGATTTTCATCCTGTTTTTCGGGCTTCCAAGCGTAGGCATCACACTGGATCCGTTCCCGGCAGCTGTGATTGCTTTTACCTTAAACAAGGGTGCTTACAGCTCGGAAATCATCCGGGCGGCAATCCTTTCCATTCCCAAAGGGCAATGGGAAGCGGCTTCTTCTGTCGGGATGACCAGGAGCCAGGCCATGAGGCGCATCATCGTTCCCCAGGCGGTCAGAGTTTCGGTCCCTCCGCTCGGGAATTCTTTTATCAGCCTGGTAAAAGATACTTCGCTGGCCGCGACCATCACGGTTACCGAGATGTTCCAAAAGGGGCAGCAGATTGCCGCGGCCACCTATGAGCCGCTGTGGCTGTATATCGAGGTTGCCTTTATTTATCTGATTTTCAGCACAGTCCTGTCTTATTTCCAGAACAAGCTCGAAGACCGTTTTGGAAGAAGCGTAGCCAAATAATGGAGGTGCCTGAATGATAAAGATTGAAAACCTGTATAAGAAATTCGGCGAACTGGAAGTGCTGAAAGGGATCGACCTGTCCATCCCGACCGGGAAAACGGCTGTTATCATCGGCCCTTCAGGATCGGGGAAGACGACCCTTCTCCGGTGCATGAACCTGCTCGAAACACCAGATGCCGGAAAACTCGAGCTTGGAAACAAAACGCTCCAGTTCGGAGATTCTGTGAAAATTAAAACGGCGGAAATGGTAGCCTTCCGCAAGCAGACCGGCATGGTATTCCAGAACTATAATCTTTTCCCGCATTTGACTGCGGTTGAAAATGTGATGGAAGGCCAGATGGTCGTGCTGAAGCGCTCGAAAGATGAAGCGCGGAAAAAGGCACTGGGCTTACTCGAAAAGGTGGGGCTCAAAGATCGTGCCGATAATTATCCCCACCAGCTGTCCGGCGGCCAGCAGCAGCGGGTCGGCATTGCCCGGGCAATGGCGATGGATCCGCAGGTGCTGCTCTTCGATGAACCGACATCAGCACTTGACCCGGAACTGGTTGGAGAAGTGCTGAAGGTTATGAAGGATCTGGCAAAAGAGGACATCACGATGGTCATCGTGACTCATGAAATGAGCTTTGCCCGCGATGCGGCCGATGAAGTCATCTTTATGGATGGCGGCGTCGTTGTCGAGAGGGGAACACCTGAGGACGTATTTGAAAAATCACAAAACAAGCGGACACAGCAGTTCTTAAACAAAGTGACTGCCCGATAAAGTAGAGGCCCTGCGCGGATGCAGGGCCTTTGTTTATATAGTCTTGCATCACATACATCAGATATATCTTTTTACTATGAAAAATGATAGATTTAAACTCAGAAAGGGAAGGGGGCGGATGTTATCAGAAAATTAACACAGTTTTTATTCGTCACAGCCGGCTTTTTGGCCCTTGGCCTTGGCATTCTTGGCATCATCCTTCCCGTCGTTCCGACCACCCCGCTGCTTCTGCTGGCTTCATTCTGCTTTATGAAAGGATCGGAAAAGTTTGAAGCATGGTTTAAGCAGACAGGCATCTATAAAAAGCATCTGGAAAGCTTTGTGAATAATAAGGCGATGACACTGAGGCAAAAGTTCACGATCCTGCTGTTTGCCGACATTATGATTATCATTGCATTCTTTTTGACAGACATGACAGCAGTCAGGATTATGCTGATCATCATCGTTATGTATAAATACTATTATTTTTTCTATAAAATAAAAACCTTGCCGGAATAAGGCAAGGCTTTAGCATTTTTATCCTGTTTTTCCTCAATAGGCAGACCGTCTTACCAAAGACCAGGCTTGACGACCATGAACCAAAGCATGGCCGATAGAAGGATGATGTAAATCCAGACAGTGCGGTTAAGCTCAGCCGCTGCTTTTTCCTTATCGGTCCCTTCTTCCCGGAATTTCCGCAGCTTCGGCGTGAAAGCGCGCGCCAGAAAGAAGAGGGAGAGAAACAGGATGATCAGGGTCATGACAACCCAGGAGGTTCCCCATGTCCACGGTCCGGCTGCGATCAAAATGACCCCCGATCCTACTAGGACGTGCCCGGAGTGCTTGGAGAGCCTGACAACGGACCGGAAAGTATCCATATATGCATCAAGCTCGGAACCGGCGGCCGTCTTCAGCTTCTTCACGATCGGGAAGAGGATGAAGAATGGCCCGATTGACATAATCGCACTAAGTACATGTATGTATATAACAGCCCTGTAGATTAAATCCATTGAGTCTTACGCTTCAGCCGGTTTGAATTCGTGGACCCATACCTTCATATGCGGAAGCCAAGGCATTCCTTTATGATACGAAAGGATTGTCTGCTTATAATCCTCGACAGAGCCGAAGCCTTCCTGGCGGGCATGTTCGTCGGTAAGCTCACCGAGAGTCTGGCTGTAAACGGAAGTAACGATGAATTCTTTCTCCTTGAGCACCATGATTTCCCCAATATCAGCATACCTGCCATTCCTTCTCGTAGCTGTCTTTTCTCCTTTTAGTACCTTCTCGATATCTGCCGGTACCGTAACGAGTCTTTCAATGCTGCATGTTTTAGCTGGCAATCCACTTTCTTGGTGTGTCATAAGATTCCCCTTTCAGTTTTGTGCCCTTTAACTTTACCACATTTCACCCGGTGCGGTGAGGGCAATTCAGCTGTCAGAAGAAAAATACGGTTCCCGCATACAGTACGGCAGTAATTCCGGCTGCAATCAAAGCAGGCTTCAGCTTATAGCGGGCATATTCAATGACAGACAAATTCAGGATCCGGGCGATCGTATTCGTATCGTCGCTCAGCGGGGAGGCGAATGCGCCAAAGGTCCCGCTGGCAAAGACAGCGCCGATGACGAGCGGAAGATAGATGCCTGAAGCAGCAGCCATTGAAATCCCGAGGGGCATCAGGATGCCCCAGGTGCCCCATGCCGACCCGATGAAATATGAGATGGCTGCTCCGAATAAAAAGAGCAGCGGCACAACGATGGATGAAGGAATCCAGCTCGAATATCGGGTCACAAACGCGGAAAAACCCAGCGCCTCTGTCACGGACGACAGCCCCCAGACAACCGCGAGCAGGACGATGACTGACATAAGATCATTCCCGCCGATCACGAAGCTGTTCAAAAGATCGGACGTCTTCGTCTTTTGGAAACGGAAAAACAAAAATGTAAACAATACAGTAAATACAAGGGCAATCAGCATGGCATCCATCACATCCGCTTTAATGAAGGCAGCGGCAAAGCCCCCTGCCTTCTTATAGCCGTCCCACCATGTGAATATTAAAGTCAGAAGAACAACCAGTGCGAGCGGTACCAATAAATTCCACGGCTTTTCCGGCAAATCCCTTCCAACCGCCGGGTCGCAAGTATGCCAGTCATCCTCATCATCGCCGGATTTTCCGATTCTTTCAGGATCGCTGTCCTGTGTTGATTTTGAATGATGGAAGAAGCTTAAATAAATGCCGAGAAGAATCATCACAAATGAAAAGAAATTAAAAGGGATGCTTCTCAGGAAAAGGTCATAAGGATCTGCATCGATGTTTTCATTGCTTACAGCAATATCCACAATGGAGGTCATATAGCCGACAAAGGCTGTCGCAATCGGAATCAGCACAATGATGGGAGTTGCTGTGGTCTCAATGACAAAGCCAAGCTCCTGTGTCGACATTTTCACTTTTTTCAAAAGGGCCCGCATGATCGGCGCAATCGTGACGAATCGGAAGCTGGGGGCAGAAAAGGTCCCGACTGTGGAAAGGTAGGTGAGAAGGAGTGCCTGCCTTTTATTTTGGATCCTGACTGACGCCTCCTCGACAAACCCCCTGATTCCCCCGGAAATCTTGATCATGCCGACAAGGCCGGAAAAAGCATAAAGAAAAAGGATGATCTTAATATTATTTTCATCAATGAGCCCTTTAACGAGAAAACGGATGAGCGTCTCCAAGCCTCCTGCCAGTGTCGGCTGAAGAAGGAAGGATCCGGCGAGAAGGCCGGCAAAAAGGCCTGGAAGGACCTGTTTGGTTTTTATGGCAATTGGTATCGCAATCAGAAATGGAAGGATAGAAAACCAGTCAGTCTGCACAATCATTCACCCTGTCTTTTGTGATGATATTAGATTGCCGAGGTTGGGAAAAATTTATTCCAATTTTGGGTAAGGTTTCTAAAAGAGGTTAAGGAGAAGCTTTACATCCTACAGCCCGAATCCCTGGCTGAACTGAGAGATTGGCTCGCTTATTTCGACCGGTTCTGGGATAACCGGTTATCGGTGCTCAAGCATCTCATTGAAAATGATGGAAGCACTTATCCGGAGCACAATGAAAAGGAAGATTAGAATGAAATGAAGCAGGCCATTCAGACCGGCCTGCTTTTGAAATTTTCCCAACCTATTTTATGATGTGCTCATCCTCAAAATATAGTAAACTTGAATTTAGGCTATTTTTACTATAAGTGTAATCAAGAAGAGGAAGTTAGAGCAGATGAAAAATGCCAAGCTCAAAGCCATCATTGTAATATCAGCAGGACTGCTGCTATTGTTTACTATTTTCAACATGTATATATCTTATGTAAGCATAAAAGGCTCTACCGTAAGGTCCATCGCCAGCCAGACGCTTGAAACAGCCAAATCTATTGCAGATACCATGCCAGTCATCATTTATGAGGAGTTTCTGGAAAATCCGGAAAAAGGGCCGGAATATGAAGCTATCAAAAGGTATCTGGAGGATGTCAGGAAGAAGACAGGCTCGCTCCATGTGTATACCCTCTTAATTGATAATCCCGAGGTTTCGAGGGCAATGATAGCCGGGCTCCCGCCAGGTGCCGAAGAGTTTCCGATCGGCGGGATTTGCACTGTACCTGAGGAGCAGGTGAAGCTGGCCTATAATGGGAAGCCTTTTAGTACCGGCCTCATCCAGGACCCCGAATATGGAGAGTATTTGACCGCAGGCGCGCCAATCAAAAATTCGGAAGGTGCAACCATTGGTTTCCTGGCCATCGACATCAGCGCGGAAATGATCGGAAGCATCAGCAGCAAGGTGCTGAAAGGCAGTTTATCCAACCTGGTCTTCAACGGAGTCTTTGTACTGTTTCTCCTCACAGCATTCATCTTTATCCAGCGCTGGTACCAGCGTGAGCTGAAAAATGAAGTCGGTGAGACGGAATATACGTACCAGGCAGAGTTTGATTCGCTTCTTTCCTCAGTCAGGTCATTGAGGCATGATTACTCAAACCATATCCAGGTGCTTCACGGCCTGCTGAAGATTGAGAGCTATGATCAGGCCCTTTCCTATCTGACGGCCCTTTCCAAGGAAGTGCATTCCATTGAATCCATCAAGCTCGATACGGTCAACCCCGGGCTGGGGGTACTGCTTGAAACAAAAAGGCTGCTGGCACAAAATTACGGCATCGAAGCCAGATTTACCGTTTCTGAGGATTCTTTTAATACTATTAAAACTACAGACCTGATTAAAATCCTCTCAAATTTGATTGATAATGCCATAGAGGCTTCCCTTGAGCTTCCTGAGGAAGAAAGGAAGCTGTCAGTATCCTGCACGGCAGGTGAAGGACGCTATATGTTTACCGTGACAAACACAGGCCCCCGCATAAATTCATGGGATAAAGAAAAGATTTTTGAAAGCGGATTTTCAACGAAAAAAACCGAAAAAGGAAAAACAAGGGGCCAAGGGCTGTTCATCGTAAAGCAGATCACCAGCCGCTATGGCGGCCAGGTTACCTTAGATTCACAAAACTCGGTTACTTCTGCAAAAGTGGTCATTCCTGCAGCTGCTGGAAAGAGCCCGGCAAAATGAAAAAGGATAAAATCCCATAGGATTTTATCCTTTTTCTTATACAGAAAATCCACCCCCGAAAGGATGGACAGGAAAGGGAAAAGGTTCTTATTTTTGCTTTATCGGATATTGACTTGCCGCTTGGCGCTTCATTTGCTCTTCGCGTTCAGCATCTTTTTTGAACGCTTCCATTGCTTTATAAAAAAGCAGGCTCATCTTTTCCGCCTCCCTGTGTAAAGATTAGATATTCCACTCGTTCCCGGTGTGTTTTCCTGTAAACTTAAATCAGGGATTTTTTAAAAAAAAGATTGGACGCTGATCATTTTCCGGCTTACTATAAAAGCAAAGAAGCTTTGATGGAGGAAAATAATATGGCTGTACTGGAGAAGCTGACGTTTGTCTCAGGCTATGAAAAAAACGGAGTACTGCGCAGGAGCTTTAATGAACTGGCGAAAGAGACTTTCGGCATCCAATTTGAAGACTGGTTTGGCCTCGGATACTGGTCAGATAAATATATACCCTATTCTTTTGCCGACGGAGACAAAGTGGTGGCCAATGCATCTGCAAATCTGATCAGGTTTTCAGGAGAGGGAAAGGATTGGAAGGCTGTCCAGGTGGGCACTGTCATGACGCATAAGGATTACCGCAATCAAGGGCTGGCAAGGCAGTTGATGGAACGCATCCTGGAAGACTATAAAGAAGCGGACTTGATTTATCTTTTTGCCAATTCAACTGTGCTCGATTTTTATCCGAAATTTGGTTTCAGTCCGGTGGAGGAAACTCAATATTTCATAAAAGCCGACGCCGGCAGCAATCAAAGCGAGGTCCGCAAATTGGATGGCAGAAATCCGGATGATCTAAGCTTCATTTATGAGATGGCAGGCAGGAGAACCTTTCCAGGCGGGTTTGATGCCGTCAACACAAGAGAACTGCTCATGTTTTACTGCCTGAATGTGTTCCATGATGACATCTACCACCTCCCGGAAGATGGAACCATTGTAATCGCCAGGCAGGAAGAGGATGTCCTGCATATATATGATGTCATTTCCTCTGAACCTGATTGGAATCCGGCCGACCTTGCCCGAAGGCTCGCAGGAAAGGAAACAAACAGGGCAGCGCTTTATTTCACCCCTTCTCCAAAGACCGCTGTACTGGAAAAGGTGAAGTATCAAGACAGCCATATTTTATTTGTTAAATATAATGGCGAACACAGCAGACTGCCGGCAGAGTTTAAGCATCCGCTGACTGTCCAGGCATGAAGAAGGCGTCTCCTTTTTGGAGACGCCTTCTTCACTGGCTGCGGTGCAGAAACCATCCTATTTCCCAACTTTAAAGCTATAGACCGCCATGTTGGTCCCATTTTCATCTTTGATCAGGCCGCCCTGCAGCTTTTCGCCTTTTTCGCCATAGGTTTCCTGGATATACGATAAGCCGTTGCCATCAGTTGGGTCGAACATGATTTTGACCTGATACGATTTCAGATCCTTGATTTCGGTCATCGGGTTGGAGATGACCAGGCGGAAGGATCCGTCAGGCATGACATCGGCACGGTCATTGAAGCCAGTGATGATATAGCCTTCTGCACTGACGCCTCCCGTAACAGATGCTCCTTCCAGGATATTGCTTTTGCCATTAATGTAAATGAAATCTTCATCTTCGGTCACTTCAGTTTCCATCCGGATTTGAACAGCTCCGTAATCATCAGGCTTTGACCACTCCGGTTCTTCAATCATAACCGTGCTTTCCGGCTGGGACAGATCAATTTCATTCACAGCAGCAATCTGCTTCTGGTGTTCCCCGCCTTCCTCAGCAAGCCTGACGAATGCCCCTTCGAGCTGGCTGCCATCCACGGAATAATGCTCATTGACCTCATCGCTGCTGGCAGAAGGACTGAAAATGATTCTTGTATAAATCACAGGATATTTATAGCCATCCGGGATGCTGTCTTCAAGTGTGAAGCTTCCATCCTCTTCGACAAGGGTGGTGCCGGCGCTTCCGATGATGGCGCCGTCAAGCGGATCGGTATAAAGGAAAAGCTTTGAACCGGGAAGAAGATTGGTGGTGCCTGTGACTGTGATTTTCTGGTCCTTCCGGTGGATTTCGCCTTCAAGCTTCACATCATAATCGCCAGCATCCTCCCGAGCTTTGAGCACCGTAGTTTCAACAGCCTCTTTCTCACTGTCCTCATCCTCAGCAGAATCCTGATCTTCCTTTTGGGCTTCCACTTCCTGCACAGGCTCCTTTTTACCCGCAGCCTCATCCTGACTGTTCCCGCAGGCAGCCAGCAGTACAGCAAGAATGACTAGAATAAGAGAATTGATTTTCATAATATGTTCCTCCGATTATAAGATAACAATCCCTATTGTAAACGGGAGGAAGGAGCTACTGTAAATGATAATATCTAAATATTGGAAAAATAATTCGATTTTCCTATTTTGAAATATGGTTTTTACTACCAAAGTCATATAAAAAACTTCGCTTGTTGAGGCGAGTCGTGCAGAGATAGGTTATTTAGGCATCCTCTGGCATCAAATCGACGAGTCATGCATAGCAAAGCTCTATTCGGTACATGACTAGGCCGGAAGAGGTTGGGTCGTGCATAGAATATCTCTTAATCGGAACATGACTAGGCTGGAAGAGGTGGGGTCGTGCATAGAATAGCATCTAATCGGTACAAGACATGGCTACAAAAGCAGGAGTCATTCATAGAATGGCTCCTTTTTAAATTTAATGCCCGGCCTCAAACCGGCCAGTCACAAATTAAATTGTATATATTAAATATCGGGCCTGTCTAATAAAATAGACAGGCCCGATGATCTTACCCGAAACTACATCATTCCTTTTCCAGTTCTTTATACAAACTTTTCAGCTCTGCCTCGATTGCCTGAATTTGTTTTTCAAGCGGAGACAGGTTCCCGTCGACAGATTCCATTTTCTCCAGATCGTTTTGGAGCCGTACGTAATCAAGCTTAAGATCTTGTATCTTGTATTCTATTTCAGCTTTTTTCATCCTGATCCCTCATTTCTTCCATCTACTCTGAAATATAACGTTTACAGAAGGGATGGGCAACTGATTTGCGTTTATGTATTTAAGCGTAGATAACATTGTTTGAGCGTGCCGCCGGAATTTTCATATCTAATCGTAAAGCAAGCCATAGGCGCCTGCCTTCATGCAGGACACCTATGGCTTTTTATAGAGAAGCTTCTGTCAGCGCACTGGCTTCTTGTTCGGTCAATAGGATAAAAATAGTTTCTTTCCTGTTCATCGCCTCAAAAGTAAAATCGATTTCCAGCAGCAGGTAAAATTGCCGGTTGATCCTTACGACACAATGCTCCCCGATTGACGCAATGTTCATGATTTCACATCCTTTACGGATACATATAATGCGCTTCGGGGAAGAAAGGTGTGGACAAAGCAGAAAAAGGGGCAATGCCGCCTTTAATGCCTACTGTCCAGGATGAAGGACATTGCATGCGCTCAGATTGTTTCCGTCCGGGTCTTTGAAGCCAAACCCGCCCATCCCGTTTTCAGGATGTACATTAAGCGGACCCACTTCTACATTTTTTTCCTGAAGCCAATCTCTGAACTCTTCTAGAGATTCGGTATAAAAATCAATAACGGTGTGGTCGACCCCTGTATATGTATTATGGAAAGACAGATTTCCTTCACTGCCAGTCTCTACAAGAAAGATGGTCGGCACCCCTTTGGCTTCAAATGTCAGCATGGCAGCTTTTTCCCCATGAAAGTGCACAGAGACTCCGAATATATCTCTGTAGAACGCTATGGACCTTTCAAGATCTGAGACAGGGATTTCAATCGTGGCAATATGAGATACAAATTTTTGCATGGTGATCCTCCTTAAAAAATGGTCTGTATAATAATTTGCCATTGGATATGCCATTTCCTTCCCGCAGATGAAAGTTTGACAGCCCAGAAGGTTTATATTATGATAAAGGCAACAGTTAAATAGTCTCCTAAAGGGGAGTAGCTTTTACAGCAAAGTCGTCATTTCGGAGTTTTCTCCCGGCTTTGTTGGCAACCATGACGTTGTTAGCAAGACCTTTACCTGATTCGGGTAAAGGTCTTTATTTGTTTATTGAGCCTTTGCCGGATGTGGCAAAGGCTTTTTTTCTGTTAAAAATTTCTAAAGGGGTGTCAGGCATGAAAAAGAAGAAATTCCAGTTTGAAGAACTGATCAGGAAGAACAAGGAAGAGCTTCTGAAGGACAAGAGAGAGATTGAAAAAATTGAAAAGCGGCTGGATGAGAGGTATGCAAAATCGCAATAAGGAGTGTGAAGCAGCATGAAATTTTTCCGGAGAATCAAGTTTCTGTTTAAATTTTGGAGGGTGATACCCTTTCTGAAGGATTTCTTTTTATCGAAGGAGGTTGAGGCCCACAAAAAGGCGCTCGGCATCCTGCTCGTTTTGACGTATGCGTTTTTCCCATTCGATCTTATTCCCGATTATCTTGCCATCCTTGGTATCGTCGATGATTTGGCAGTGGCTGGATTTGTTGTAGAGCGGATGATCAAGATGGCACCGGATTCACTGAAATTAAAGCATGGAATAGAAAAATAATAGATTAATAGGAGGCACAAAAAATGGATTTTGCATTATTAATGGAATATGGCTGGGTGCTGCTGCTCCTGGTAGCCATAGAAGGACTTTTAGCAGCAGATAATGCGCTCGTACTGGCCATCATGGTCAAGCATCTGCCTGAAGAGGAGCGGAAAAAGGCATTATTCTACGGTCTGGCAGGAGCTTTTGTCTTCAGATTCGGCTCATTATTCGTCATCTCATTCCTGGTCGACGTTTGGCAGGTTCAAGCGATTGGCGCGCTGTATCTGTTATTCATCTGTATCAACCACATTGTCCGCAAGCTTGCCGCCAGAAAATTCGGCGCGAAGGAGGAGGAAGAGGGAGAAGAAAAGAAGAAATCA
The DNA here is from genome assembly GCF_008180445.1 of Bacillus infantis. Taxonomy (GTDB): domain Bacteria; phylum Bacillota; class Bacilli; order Bacillales; family Cytobacillaceae; genus Bacillus_AB; species Bacillus_AB infantis_B. The sequence goes on along the minus strand of NZ_VTER01000005.1, from coordinate 60,032 downwards.
GGCTTTTGGGTAACTGTTCTTAAGGTAGAACTGGCTGATATCGCCTTTGCTGTCGATTCAATCCTTGCTGCTGTTGCTTTGGCGATAGCATTGCCGGATTCAGGGCTTCCGAATATCGGGGGACTTGACGGAGGAAAATTCCTTGTCATCTTTGCCGGAGGCTTCATCGGGCTGATCATCATGCGCTTTGCAGCAAATCTGTTTGTCGGACTGCTGCATTCAAGGCCTGGCCTCGAAGTTACAGCATTTTTGATTGTCGGCTGGGTAGGCGTGAAGCTATCTGTGTACACACTCTCACATCCGGCGCTTGGGGTACTGGCAGAAGGCTTTGCCAAATCTTCTGAATGGAAAATCACGTTCTATATCGTGCTTATATTAATTGCAGTTGGCGGCTGGTTCTTTTCGAAGCCGAAGGAAGAGGCTGTATCAGAAGGGTAATGGGAAATTGAAGTGGAGCTGGGACCATAATATCTGAAGTAGAGAAAAAGTAGATTCAGAGGCTGGAACCACTATTTCTATGGAAAGCGAAAATAGYGGTTCCAGCGAGAGRAGGTAGAACCACTATTTCTGCGAAAACGGAAAATAGTGGTTCCAGCGAGAGAAGGTAGAACCACTATTTCTATGAAAATCGAAAATAGTGGTTCCAGAGAGAAGAGGTAGAACCACTATTTCTGCGAAAACGGAAAATAGTGGTTCCAGCAAGAGGAGGTAGAACCACTATTTCTGCGAAAACGAAAATAGTGGTTCCAGCGAGAGAAGGTAGAACCACTATTTCTATGAAAAGCGAAAATAGTGGTTCCAGCGAGAAGAGGTAGAACCACTATTTCTGCGAAAACGGAGAATAGTGGTCCCAGCGAGAGGAGGTAGAACCACTATTTCTGCGAAAACGGAAAATAGCGGTTCCAGCGAGAGGAGGTAGAACCACTATTTCTGCGAAAACGGAAAATAGTGGTTCCAGCGAGAGAAGGTAGAACCRCTATTTCWAYGAAAAYCRAAAATAGTGGTTCCAGCAAAAGAGGAGGGCGATGCCTTCCTCTTTTTATACGAGTTTGGCAGTTTGTAACATCTTCCCAAGAGGAAAAAAAAGGTCTCGAATGCTATAATGAATTGATTGACTATTCCTACAAAAAAGGTGAATCTATGACTCAATTCAATTGGAAGCTTGCTTCGCTTCTCCTGACTGGCATCGGCATTTCCAGGCTGGGTGATTTTATTTATCTGATAGCTATCAATCTGCTTGTTTTTGATATGACCGGCTCGGCTGCAGCGGTCGCAGGCTTGTGGATCATCGGGCCGGTTACAGCGGTGCTGATGAATTCCTGGAGCGGAGGGCTTGTTGACCGGAGCAATAAAAAGAAGCTGATGATCGTTACGGATATCATCCGGGCTGCCGGTGTCGCGGTTATCCCGCTGCTTGGCAGTGTGGAACTGATTTATGTATGCTTGTTTGTCATCAGTCTTGCAAAGGCATTTTTTGCTCCGGCATCCACTACATATATAGCCATGCTGGTACCAGCAGCTAGCCGGAAGCGGTTCAACGGGATCAGCAGCCTTGTCTCATCCGGGGCCTTCATTGTCGGCCCTTCCATTGCCGGTGCACTGTTCCTCGTCGGAACCATTGACACGAGCATCTACTTGAACAGCCTCTCATTTCTTGTTTCGGCCCTCATCATCATGTTTCTTCCTGATGCAGATAGGGATGCACCTTTGCCTGAAAAGAGGAACGCGTTCGAGCACCTAAAGGAAGACTGGCGTGAAGTAATCAACTTCAGCAAGAAAGAATCCTTTGTTTTCGCTGTCTACGCAAGCTTTCTTGCATTTGGCCTTTTCTCCCTTGCCCTCGATTCGCAGGAGGTTGTGTTCATCCAGGATACAGTCGGGCTGTCCCAGGCTGACTACAGCTTCCTGGTCAGCATTACGGGGATCGGCTTTGCACTTGGTGCCTTGTTTATTACCGTCATTTCCAAGCTTTTAAGCATCAAGCAGCTCATGGCCATCGGGATGCTCATGGTCTCAGCAGGATATATGATCTATGCTTTATCCTATTCATTTGCGATGGTCACTGCAGGATTTTTGCTCCTTGGCTTTTTTAATGCCTTTATGAGCGCGGGCTTTCAGACGTTTTACCAGAATAATATCCCCATCTCCATCATGGGGAGGATGACAAGTGTGCTGAGCGTCTTTCAAAGCATTGCCCAAATCATTTTCCTGCTCGGCATCGGGATCATCGGCGATATCATTCCGCTGCGCTATTCAACGATCGTCCTTGCCGGGGCAAACCTGCTGCTTTCCTTCTATGTCATCTGGCTGGCTTTGAAGCCTGGGATGAACCAGTATTTTTCGGAGGAAGAAAGAGCGAAAGCATTGTGAAAAAACAGACAGGGGAATCTTTCTCTGTCTGTTTTTTTAAAGAACTAAACGTTCAAGAAAAGCACTATTCAACAAAAAAAGAAAGCCCCGCCAAAAGCGGGGCCTCTCTCATCAGCTTGCATTCTCCATCACAGGCTCCGGCTGCTCCTCCGTCTTCTTAGGAGAGCGGCTGAATAAGCGGTACACAGCCGGAATCAGCAGAAGTGTTATAAAGGTAGCGAACATCAGCCCGGAGATGAGGACTGTTGCCATTGGCGCCTGATAGTTTCCGGATGTGCCGGAAGCAAGGGCCAGCGGCAGCATTCCGCCGGCTGTTGTCAGGGTCGTCATAAAGATCGGGCGGATCCGGTCCTTTCCGGCCTGGATGAGTGCATCAGTGATTGCAGCTCCTTCTTTGCGCAGCTGGTTGGTCCGGTCCAGCAGCAGGATGGCATTGTTCAGCACGATGCCGATCAGCATGACGATTCCCATTGCCGACATGACGCTCAGCTCGCGCTGGGTCAGGAAGAGCCCGAGGATTACGCCGACGATTGTCATCGGGATGACTGACATGACGATGACCGGCTGAACCAGGTGATTGAATTGGACTGCCATGACAAGGTACACAAGAAAAATGCTGATGGCAAGGATGAAGACCATATCCTTGATCAGTTCCTGCTGCTGCTCCAGGTCTCCGGCTGCAGATAAAGTGTAGCCTGCCGGGGCGTCAAATTCCTCGATCAGTTTCTGTACATCACGGTTGATGCTGCCAAGATCCCTGTCTTCAATATCAGCCGAAATCGATATGAATCTTTCACCATCTTTATGGGAGATTTCATTCGGCGCATCGATTTTCCTTAGGCTGATCAGCTCTGACAGCTTCTTTTCTCCGCCGGCAGCCGGGATGGAGAGCTTCATGAGCGCCTCTTTAGTTGCCGTCTTTTCGCTCCATCCTAAAGAGAGGGGAACAGATTCTTCATTGAGTGAAACCTCGCCAAGCGGCATTTCCATAAAGGACTGTTCAATGAATTGCTTGACCTGCAGTCCGGACAGTCCGGCTTTTTCAATTTCGTCTTCCTTTAATTCTACGATCTCTTCAGGTGATGTGCGTTTCATAGAAGAAGTAATAGCGACGATTCCATCTATTTTCCCAAGTTCCTTTACAAAAGAATCGGAAACAGTCTCCAGTTCTTCAAAGCTTTCGCCCTTCAAATTAATTTGCACAGGATAGCCGCCGCCGCCTGACATCGCACTCTGGACGCTTTCAATTGGCTGGGTATCCTCAAGCTCGCGCAGCGCCTTCATGATTTCCTCGTTGACCTCTTTCTGGGATTTTGTAATATCATCCCCTTTGGTCATATTGATGATGGTGTACATCATACCGCCGCTGTCCATGACATAATTGGATTCTACATCTTTGATTTTGCTCAAGCTTTCATTCATTTTTGCGGCAACCGCTTCTTTTTCCTTGATGGATACTCCGGTCTCCAAATCAACCATCAGCTCGGAATAGCGGTTGAACACATCCGGCATGATTGTCATCGGTATTTTTGGAATAAGCAGCAGCGAGCCTGCAAACATGAGGAAAAAGGCTGCAATCACTGCAAAACTGTGGCGCTTTTTCTTTACAGTCCAGGAAATCACCCTGCTGTAAAAACGGAGCAGCGGCCCTTCCCTGCGGGCTTTCTTTTTGCTTGAAATCTTTAAGAATTTCTCAGACAGGGAAGGGATGACTGTGAATGAAACCAGTACTGAACTGATCAGTGTGATTGCAACAACGGCGGACAGAATGATCATAAATTGGCCCATTTCTCCGCCAAGCAGCCCGATCGGCAAAAATACGACGATGGTTGTGAGCATACTTGCGATAACGGCTGCCGATACCTCTTTCGTTCCTTCCAAGACGGCCTCAAGACGGGCCAGCCCCTGTTCTTTTTTGCGATAGATGGATTCAAGGATGACGATAGAGGAGTCAACCATCATGCCGATTCCCAACCCCAGCCCAATGAGTGTCAGCATATTGAGGCTGTATCCGAACACCCACATAGAGGCGAAAGTCAGAAGTACGGATGTCGGGATAGAGATTCCGACAATGAGAGTGGCCCTCAAGTTCCTCAGGAATAACAGGAGAATCACTACAGCAATGATGCCTCCAATGAGGATGTTGGACGCGACACCGTCAATGGATTCTTGTACATAGTCAGCCTGCGCAACCATCTCATTCAATTCGAACCCCTTAATCAGCCCTTCTTCGCGGATTTTTTCAATTTCCCCACGGACAGCATCAGCCATTTCGATCTGTGTTGCATCAGAAACCCGGCCAATCTGTACAAACACAAGATTCTTCGTGCCATTTTTCCAGACAAAAGAGGAACTTTCCTGCGGAGCCACTGTAATATCAGCAATGTCACTAAGCTTGATAAAGCCTGCAGGGGAAGCAATTTCGATATTTCTTATGTCATCTTCCGAACCCGGCTTTGTATTCCAGCGGACAGAAGGGGAATCCTTTTCAAGCTTGAGCTGGCCGAGTGTCGCTTCGCTGTTCACCTGCTGGATGGCGGCCATCACCCCAGCAGCATCCAGTCCTTTTTTTAGCATTTCTTCCCGGTTTAAGAGAATATTTACTTCATCCTCTTCCATGCCGGAAAGCGATACATCCCTTACTTCAGGCAGAGCTTCAAGCCGCGGCTCCAATGTTTCCTTTGCAAATCTGGTTATATCCTCAAGGTTGCCGTTCGACAGATCCAGGAAAAATTCATAGCTTTGGCTTGCGCCGTATTGCCCCATCTCTACTTCCTTTACAGCAGATATCCCGGCAGTGGAGGAATTGATGACAGATTCCGCTTCTTTGAAAACCTCGTCACCCCGGCCCTGCTCAAAGGCCATTTGGATGGAGCTTCTTCCGGCAATTGTAGTGGACATTACATCTTCAACCCCGTCGAGCCCTTTTAATTGCTGCTCGAGCGGAGTGGTAATCGATCGCTCGATTTCTATAGCAGGCATTTCTCCTGCGTTGATCTCCGCATAGCCGCCATCCATTTTCATGACAGGCATAAGCTCTTTATCAAGCTCAAGAACTGCATAGCTCCCGGTCAGCAGGACCAGGACCGCCACAAGTCCAACCAGGATCTTTCTTTCAACGATAAATTTGATCAGTTTCATAAATACTCTCCTTTTAGTGAAATGAAAATATGGATTTTTGCTCCCAAGGATCAATCATACAGAGCAGATGCAGAAAATAATACATAAATTAGTAAAATTTTCTTGTTAAAGGAGTAAATCCCATATGTTTCTGGTTTCAATCATAAACTCAATCAGCACAAAACGGATTGAGCCTCAGACATATTTTGACTAAGACTTGGGACCTAGAAAAGAGCAGGGCGTTGGCAGGCTCGAGGGGCTGGCGCTCAGCAGGGTGTGAAGGCTAAGGCTTTATTTGCGGCTTTGAAGATATATTAGCGACTTTCCAGATTTATTTGCGATTCCCAGAATATATTAGCGACTTTCCAGATTTATTTGCGAGTCCCAGGATATATTTGCGACCTTCCGGAATGCTGGCCAAAAACCCGGCAGCACATGCATAACCAGTATCCCGCCGGCAAAAACCGCCTCTCCGCCGGCAAAAAAAAATAGACACAGCACACAGCCATGTCTATCTTCCATTGATTTTACAGCTGATAGGCAGCTGCATTGAGGGGAATGCGGCACTCACGCTGTTCCTGTGTGCCTCTTGCAGCAGGGGTTGGCCCGAAGTGGGGGATGTTTCCGGCGATGAATCCTGCTTTTTCGACCAGGATATCATCATCCAGATCAATGGCGGAAACGGAGATCTCTTCCTGGCCGATTTCGATGACACGGACTGCCTGCTGGTCAAGGCAGGCGGATTTTTGTACAAAGGTCCAGTTGTTTTGCTGCACGATGGAATCAACATGGGTATGTCCGTTGAAATAAACGCCAAGCCCTTTCTTCTGGCTCAGCACTTTCCACATGTCAATATCCCGGTGGATGGAGCCTTTGTCTCCATCTGAGCGGGTTGTTGTGTTATAGACAGGATGATGGGCAAACACAAGAAGCGGCTTGGAGCCGGAAGCTGCCACTACTCTCTCGAACCAGTGCAGCTGCTCATCGTCCATCCAGCCGCCCCAGTCTTCATAGTTCATTTCCCTTGCCGTATCAAGGAAGGCGAAAACGGCTTTTTCATTTTCGAAAGAGTGATATTGTTTTTGACCGGTGATGGCGAGCACTTCTTTCTTTGTCATCGCATATACATCGTGATTGCCAAGTGCATGGTAGAAGGTCCGGTCTTTTTGCCTGATGATGCTGTAGATTTCCTCAAGCTCGTTTGGAAGGCCGAAATTAGTCAGGTCACCGATAGAAACATGAAAATCAGCCTCGATATCCAGAAAGTGATTCATGAACGTTTCATAGAAAGCTGTACGCGCTTCCTTGAGTCCTAAAACCTCTTCGTTGATTGCCGGGTAATGCAGATCTCCAATCATTGCAATTTTCATTTTTTTATTCTCCCTTCATATGTACTGCCTTTCACTTAGAACAGTAAGGGCCGAATATTAAGAAAAATGACGGGAATTGTAAAAATCAGGTTAAAGAGACTCCCGGTTCCTTTTTATCATAGAGGATTATGATACTGTAATAGGGGAAAGGATTGGAGCACGGACAGCGAATCTTTTTAAGAAATGGAGTGTTATGGGTGGCAGCATTGGCAGAGAAAGCGAAATTTCTGGAACGGCTTGAAGCATGCAGGAAGATTGCGGCAGTCAAAGAGCCTTGCGGAATTGAAAAAGCGATCAAGCATAAAGACAGAATCAGCGCTGTCTTCCTGATGACCGGGAATATCATGTCTGTTAAGAATTATGCAGATCTTTTCAGGAAGGAGGGGCTGCCTGTTTTTATCCATATAGAAAAGATCGGGGGCCTGAGCCTTAACAGTGAAGGGCTGGATTTCATCGCTGATTATGTCAAGCCGCTCGGCATTGTGACCACAAAGCCGGGACTCGCGGCAAAAGCTAAGAAGCGGCGCCTGATGGTCATCCAGCGTGTATTCATGATAGATTCGGAAGTATATGATCATGTGCTGGAGCTGGGCGGACCTGATGGCCCTGATATGATTGAAATCATGCCTTCAAGGCTTCCTCATATCATTCAATCACTCTCGGAAAAGCTGCCGGTGCCGGTTATCACGGGAGGGCTGCTGACGGAAAGGGAGCATGCAGAAGAATCGCTCTCATGCGGGGCTGCGGCCGTCACGACCTCCAATACGGGGATCTGGAAGGAAGATTTAAGCAGGGCCGGGCGCAAAAATGCGAGAATGCCTGTTTAATAAAAATTTACAATTCCATAATACTATCTTAGCAAAAGGGATGTAACATCATAATCGACAAGTACATAGAAAACAGGTTCAATGCAGAGAGACCTCAAACACGGAGAATATGATTCCGTTTGTTTGAGGTCTCTTTAGTTTTTTGGGAAGTGAGGAGGCAGGCCAGTACCTTTGACCATTTTCTTGAAAGCTTTAGAGCTCCAATCTTGCTTAAGCTGAACTACCTTATGCAAGTGCCAGATCACAATCCAATCGAAAAACGGGGGAATATGAAGTGAAGAAAATATCCGGTCTTATCGTAATGATTTTTATGCTGCTGATGGCAACCGCATGCTCAGGCAATAATTCTGCCGGTACAGAAACGAAATCTTCGGGAGACAATACAGCATCTGCCAGTGATGACAGAATCCATATCAAATACTGGTATGCGTGGGGAGATAAAATTGGAGAGAATAATGAAAATCTCGTCAAGATGTTCAATGAATCCCAGGACAAGATTTATGTAGAAGCAGAATACCAGGGGACTTATGATGAGCTTCATTCCAAGACACAGGCTGCTTTTGCCGCCAAGAATGCTCCTGAGGTCACTCAGAATGAGATTGCTTCCATTGGCGTTTTCGCTAAATCCGGCATGACACAGGACCTCACGCCATTCGTTGAAAAAGATGATATCAATATGGATGACTTCAACCCTGGGCTGATGGGGAATTCCTATGTGGATGACAAGCTTTACGGCCTTCCATATCTGCGAAGCACACCGATTCTGTATATGAATACGACCATGCTGAAGGAAGCCGGCCTTGATCCGGCAGGACCTAAGGATTGGAAGGAATTCGAAGAATATCTGACTGCCCTCACAAAAGAAGGGAAAACGGTCGGGATGACGATGCCGGTCAATATCTGGATGTATGAAGCATTTGTCGCACAAGGTGAAGGGCAAATGATTTCTGATGATGAAAAAAGTGCTGAGTTCAATGGAGAAGCAGGTGTTGAAGCGCTTGAATTCTGGAAGAAGATGGCCGACAAAGGCGTTATCAAGGTTCCTAGCGGCGAAGCAGCTGCAGAAGTAGCCAAGCAGGATTTTGCCAACAGCCGTTCGGCCATGGCTTTCTCTTCTACAGCCGATCTTTCTTATAACCTGAGCGTTGCCGAAGAACAGGGCTTTGAGCTGAACACTGCTTTCATGCCTGCCAATAAGGTGAATGGAGTGCCGACAGGCGGCGCCAACCTGGTCATGACAGCCGGTCTTGATGAGGAAAGGCAAAATGCCGCATGGCAATTCATTAAATGGATGACAGCAAAAGAACAAACCATTTATGCCAGCGAATATACTGGCTATCTGCCAAGCCGCCTTTCAGCTGTAGATTCTGAAGAAATGAAGTCACTATATGAGAAAATGCCGCAATTCAAAGTGGCTGTCGACCAATTGCAGTATGGTCATGCCCGCCCGATGGCAGAAGCCTATCCGGAAGTGGCTAAAATCCTGACAGATCAAATTTCAAGGGTCATGCTTGAAGATGGCCTTGCTCCAAAAGACGCCCTTGATGAGGCTGCAGAAAAAGCCAATCAATTGCTTAAGTAATCAATAATCGCATCAGGCTGCCGGGGGAGGGATGCAGTCCTTTTCCCCGGCATTCATAAAGAAAGGGGAATGCAGAATGACTTGGCACAAAGACATTAAAGTGGCCATTTTCGACTTGGACGGCACCTTATATCAGGATTATGCCTTTTTAGGGAGATATGTCAGCCATATGCTTGGCAGCCGGCTGCAGGGACAGGAGCTGCAGGCAGCCATTGATGAAGCTTATATGATTCTTGAGGGAAGGCATCCGGTGAAGTTCGGCTATTTGTCCTGTCATGATGGAAAAAGGGCATACAGCCATGAAGGGCTTGTACCAACAGGCTGCTTCGGATGGGATGGAAAGGAAGGGGTACTGAACCAGGAAGAGATGGACGGACTTTTCTACATAGGCGATCCATGGGGGATTGCAGCCATTCTTGCAAAAAGGCATGGCGTCCATGCGGAAGAACAGCTGAATGCGTTCGAAACAGTCAGGAAGGAAATGCTTGCCGGACCTCATCAGATCGAGGTGTTTCCAGGTTTGATTGAAGCGGTAGGCAAAATGGGTGCCCGTCGCAAGATTTTTATGACCAACACCCCATCTCCTTCTGCTGAAGAATTTGTCAGCTTCCTTGGGCTGGAAAATCTGTTTGATACATACATAGTGGATGCACAGAAGCCTGAGGGCATCAGGGGCGTCATGAAAAAGCTGGGGGAAGAAGGCTATCAGCCCCATGAAATCTTATCCGTCGGGGACAATCCCTTCAATGACCTTTACCCGGTGAAACAGCTTGGGGGCAGGACCTGCCTGATATCCCGGTATGAGCATGCCGGCTCAGATGAGTGGGACCATTCAGTAAAAACAATCGATGAGCTGGCCGGATTCTTAAGGCTTTTGGAGGCCGTTCCTTCAGGGGCTATCTAGGATCCTTGTCTGGAGAAATTCCAATACTCAAAACAGGAGATGAAAAGGCATGGCTGAAATCAGATTGGTGAATATATCAAAAACCTATAAAGACGAAGAAATCATCAATGATTTAAATCTGACCATCCGCGATGGATCCTTCACAGTACTGGTTGGCCCATCCGGCTGCGGAAAATCAACGACATTGCGGATGATAGCGGGACTGGAAAAGGAATCAGGAGGAGAGATCTGGATCGACGACCAGAAGGTGAATGATCTTGCGCCGGGGAAGCGCGGCATTGCCATGGTATTCCAGAACTATGCGCTGTATCCGACCATGACGGTCAGGGGGAATATTGAATTCGGGCTTGTGAATAAAAAGGTTCCTAAGCAGGAACGGGAACAGCTTATTGCTGAAATCTCAAGGATTGTCGGCCTGGAGGAATATCTTGATAAAAAGCCGCAGCATCTTTCTGGCGGACAAAGGCAGAGGGTGGCGCTCGCCAGGGCCATGGTAAAAAAGCCGAAGGTATTCATTCTGGATGAGCCCCTCTCCAACCTGGATGCAAAGCTGAGGGTCCAGATGAGGACAGAACTGATCCAGCTTCACAAGCAGCTGGGCACAACCTTCATTTATGTGACGCATGATCAGGTGGAGGCCATGTCGATGGGGGATGAAATCGTCATTCTGGATAAAGGTAAAATCAAGCAGGCTGACAGCCCGATGGCCATCTATCATGATCCCGAGAATATTTTTGCCGCCGGCTTTATCGGGACGCCTCCCATGAACATCGTGGAAAAAGCCCTGCTTTCTGATTATATGCCTGCTGCAGACGGAGATGCAGCCTATATCGGATGCAGGCCTGAGCATATGGAAATTGTTCCGGCGGATACCTTTGATGCACACAGCATCATCCTTCCGGCCCGGGTGGCCGCGATGGAAACACTGGGCTCTGAGACCATTTATACCGTCCAAAGCAAGGCTGGCATCATGCATGTGAAAAGCTTCCTTGATCCTATGCCCCATCTGCAGGATGTGCATGTAAGGCTTCCATATGAAAAGCTTTACTTTTTTACGAAAGATGGAACAAGGGACAGGTCAGCAAGCATGAGCATTCAGGAGCCTGTACTGGTAAAAGGAGGCCGCTGACATCATGATGAATAAGCTGAGGCCGTATGGCATGATTGCGCCATCGATTGCCATCTTCGGATTATTTTTCATTTATCCTATCTTATACATGATTTATTTAAGCTTCCATGACTGGAACTTTGTCAGTCCTGTTAAGGATTTTGTGGGTATCGGCAATTTCAAAGCGCTTTTCACAGAGCGTGAGTTCATTGAAGTGATGCAGAATACCTTTACATACACAGCACTGACAGTATCACTGACAGTGGCGGTTTCTCTCCTGCTTGCCCTGTGGCTGAACAGGCAGGGAGCTCTGTACGGATTTGTGCAGGGTGCGATATTCAGCCCGCATATTATCTCGCTTGTCTCAGTGTCGATGCTCTGGATGTGGCTCATGGATACTGACTATGGACTGCTGAACTGGTTTCTCAACCTGTTCGGCATCGCAAATGTCCCATGGCTGACAGATCCGGGGACCTCGCTGTTTTCTCTCGTCATTGTGGCGGTCTGGAAAGGGATCGGCTTCAATACGCTCATTTTCATTGCCGGGCTGCAGAGCATCCCGAAGGATATTTATGAAGCGGCAGAGCTGGATGAGGCGAATAAGGCGAGGACCTTTTTCAAGCTGACGCTCCCGATGCTGTCACCGACGCTCTTTTTCCTGACGATCATTTCCCTGATTGCATCATTCCAGGTGTTTGAAACGATTGCGATCATGACCCAGGGCGGGCCGATCAATTCGACGAATACCTTTGTTTTCTATATTTACGAGTATGGTTTCCGGTTCTTCAAAATCGGCTATGCATCGGCCGCGGGTGTTCTGCTGCTGATTCTGGTAAGCCTTTTGACCGTAGTCTACTTCAGGCTGCTTTCCCGGAGAGTCCATTACCGATGATGTGGAGGATTATATATGAAGCTTAAAGCTGCAGGAAGGCTTTTCAATTTGGCCGCACTCTTACTGGTTGTTGCTGTTTTTGCACTTCCGTTTGTCTGGATGATTTCCACTTCCTTTAAAACGCTTGGTGAAACAATGACTTTTCCGCCGAAATGGCTGCCGGAGGAGTTCAAATGGGAAAACTTCTCCAAGGCATGGAACTCCGGGCCGTTTTTCCGATACTTCTTAAACAGTCTGATAGTTTCAGCGGGAATCCTCATATTGCAGTTTCTGACGATTATACCGGCAGCTTATGCTTTTGCCCGGTACCGTTTCAGGGGAAGCAAATTTTTCTTTGCTGTGACTATGATTACCCTGATGATTCCCTCTCAGCTTATCTTTTTGCCGGTCTATCTGCAGATGAGCTCCTGGGGGCTGCTTGACTCCCTGTGGGCGCTGATCCTGCCGTTTGCTTCCAGTGCTTTTGGCATATTCATGCTCAGGCAGTCGTTCATGCAGGTCCCTGAGGAACTGCTGGAAGCTGCACGGCTTGATGAAGCATCTGAATGGAAAATCATGTTCCGCATCATGGTCCCGATGGCAAAGCCTGTTCTTATCACATTTGGATTATTCAGCTTCATCACGCACTGGAATGATTATTTCTGGCCGCTTGTCATGACGACAAGCGATGTGGCGCGCACCCTTCCGCTCGGGATATCCAAGCTTCGGGAAGTAGAGGGAGGAACTGCCTGGAATGTGCTTATGGCAGGAAATATGATCCTTGTTGTGCCGATCCTTATTGCCTTTTTCTTTGCTCAAAGACAGATTATCCGTGCTTTTGTTTATACAGGAGTCAAATAGACAGGAAAGGATGATGATTGATGCTGAAGAATGCCTGTGTTGCACACCGCGGCTGGAGCGGGAAAGCCCCTGAGAATACAGCGGCCGCTTTCCGGCTCGCCCTTGAGCACCCTATGATTTCTGCCATAGAGCTGGACGTCCATTTATCAAGGGATGGGGTCCCTGTTGTCATTCATGATCACACGTTGGAACGGACAACTAACGGGAGCGGATACGTGAAGGACCATACTGCCGCCGAACTGGCACTCCTTGATGCAGGCTCATGGTTCAGCCCTGAGTATTCCGGCGAAACGATATCCTCGCTGGAGGAAATCATCCAGATGGCCAAAGGAAAAAAGAAGCTTTTCGTTGAGCTGAAGCAGATGGCCGGAATGTATGAAGGCCTTGAAGAAAAAGTGGCAGGATTGATCAGGAAATATTCGCTCTATAAAGAGGCCCTGGTCATCTCTTTTGATCATCATTCACTTCTAAAGCTGAAAGTGCTGGATCCGAGGATCCGCACCGGCCTGATTTACCTGGGCCATGCGACTCTCCTGGCAGAGCAGGCAGCATATACAGGTGCAAGCCATGTATCCGTACACTATGGCTTTCTCTCCCGTGAGCTGGTCGAATCCCTGCTGGACGCCGGCATTGAAATCGGCACATGGACAGTCAACGGCAAAGAAGCTTTGAAAAAGGTGCAGGAATTGGGCGGAAGCATCCAGATTACAACCAACCATCCGGAAATCATGGTCGGCCAGCCGGAAAAGCAGATGGAGGCAGCAGAATGAATCAGGCAAAAATATCATTTATCATCCCTTCCTATAATGAAGCTGAAAATATTCCCAAGGTGCTGGAGGCAATCCGGACGGAAATGGCAAGCCTCTTTTATCAATATGAAATCCTGTTTATTGATGACGGAAGCTCGGACGGCACGATGGAAACCATCCATCGGCTGGCTTTTCACCATGAGGAAGTCAAATTTATATCATTTACAAGGAATTTCGGGAAGGAGGCGGCCATGCTTGCCGGACTCCGGAACGCAGAAGGTGATGCAGTCATCATGATGGATGCTGACCTTCAGCATCCGCCTTCCCTGATCTGCCAGCTGGTGAGGGGATATGAAGAGGGGTATGGGCAGGTGATTGCCAAAAGGAACCGTACGGGAGATTCTCCGGTGCGTTCATTCGTTTCCTCCTGCTTCTACCGTTTTGTGAACAGGGCAGTGGACGTGCAGCTGTCAGACGGTGAGGGGGATTTCCGGCTGCTGAGCAAAGAAGCAGCAAAGGCGCTCCTTCTGCTCAGTGAAGGAAACCGCTTCTCCAAGGGACTTTATTCATGGATCGGTTTCGAGCAGAAAATAATAGAATACGAGAATGTCCAAAGGGAAGCGGGGGAGACAAAATGGTCATTCCCCAAACTGCTGAACTACGGCATTGATGGGATCGTTTCTTTTAACCACAAGCCGCTCAGGGCATGCTTTTACCTTGGTGCTTTTGTCCTGCTGCTGTCGCTCGGATATATCGGATTTACCTTTGTTCAGATCATGCAGCATGGAGTCTCTGTTCCCGGCTATTTTACGACCATATCTGCTGTCCTTTTCCTGGGAGGAATTCAGCTTGTCTGCATGGGAATCGTCGGTGAATACATCGGCCGCATTTATTATGAAACCAAAAAAAGGCCGCATTATCTGATTCAGCAGACCAATATTCAGCAAGCAAGCGAAAGAGGGGAAAAGCATGCGGTTCATACGCAGTGAATTTTTCCGCTTTGCCGTGACCGGCGGGGTGAATACTCTGCACTATTATTCAATCTATCTTGTTCTTCTCCATTTTGCAGGGTTCTATTATTTCCTGGCGCATAGTATAGGTTTCGCAAGCAGCCTGATAAGTTCTTTTTTCCTGAATACTCTATTTACATATAGAGTGAAGCCGACATGGGGGGCGTTCATCCGCTTTCCGCTGACACAGCTGTTCAATACGGGCATGACTGCAGTCATCTTGTTCATACTTGTCGATGGGCTGAAGGTGAGCAGCAGCTTTGCACCGGTCATTGCAGTCGTCTTTACTTTGCCAGCTACTTTCATTTTAACGGGGAGAGTCCTGAAAACATCATGCAAAAAGCGCGAAGCTACATACCAAACTTATTAAATTTTCTTCAGGCAGACAGATGGCCTAATGCTGCCTTATTCTTCTTCTGTCTGCTGGCAGCTGTGCTGAGCCATATGTTTTTTATTTCTGAGTGGTTCGAGGGCCGCTATATGACCGGGATGAACGATGGATTGTCGCAAATGCAGCCGTTCAAGCAGCTCTTATATGAGCAGTACACCAGCGGGGAGTTTTTCTATTCGCCTGACTTCGGGTTCGGCGGGGGCACCTATACCCAGCTTGGCTATTATTTTGCTACTTCTATCTTCTTTCTGATTACGATGCTTGTAACCTATATACTTGAGAGTCTCGGCCTGATCGGGGCGCCGGATATTTTTTACTGGGCTGACATCATCCTCATTGTAAGCATCATCAGGCTGACAGGCATCCTGATTCTGGCCTCCTGTTATTTCAGGGTGCTGGGAATGAAAGCACTGCCTGCCTTTACTGGCGCTGTTATTTACGGCACGAGCATCATTTATTTCAGGCATGTCACCTACTGGGAGTTTTTTGCCGACAGCATGCTTTGGCTTCTCCTCCTCCTGATAGGGATTGAAAGGATCATGCGGGGGAAGGGTGTTGGCCTGTTTATTGGAGCGGTGTCCATCAGCTTGTTTGACAATTTTTATTTTGCTTATGTTAATTTCCTTCTGTCCGGCGTTTATGTCCTGTTTCGCTGGATTTTCCCGTTTGATGGAAACGGGCGGGCCAAGCTGATCCAGCTGAAGCATTATATTATCGGGCTGGCCGCAGGATTCTGCATCAGCGGCTTTTCGTTTTTTCCTGCCGTATATGGCTATTTGAACAATTACCGACCTGCATATGAGGATCATATCCCTGCTTTTGAGTTTATTGACAATCTGCTGCTGAACGGAAGAATTGTCTATCTGCCGGCATTTGTTCTCATCTGCCTGCTGGCAAAGCCTTTATACAGGAACAGGCATTTCAGGTTTTTTGCTGTAATGACGATCGTTCTGTCCATCCTGCATTTCAGTCCGTTTATAGGCAGCTTATTCAATGGTTTTTCTGCTCCACAGTACCGCTGGGAATATATGCTGTCACTTGCAGCCGGCGGGGCGGCAGGGGCTGCACTCCCCCTGGCGGGCAGGCTCAAGCTTCTTCCGCTCGCATCAGCAGGAGCAGGAGCAGGAGCGGCTTTATTTTACATACTGTTCTATCATTTTGACCCTAAGCTGGAATTTGAAGAAGTGCAGGATGCTTATATGGCGATTGCAGCCTTCATTTCGGCTGCTGTTTTCCTTCTCGGGGCAGCATTTTTCAGAAAAAAGGCCGGAGTACTGGTTTCAGCTGCTGTCATCCTGACCAGCGTGCTGATCCCGAATTTTTATCAGGAAGAGCGTTTGACCGTGACAGGGACGGAATATCGTGTATCAAAGGAGTTCATGAACAGCCGTGACTATAACGGTGCAGACCAGCAGGAGCTCATCCGGCTGGTACAGGAGGGTAACGATGATCCTTTGGCAAGGATCGACTGGATGATCCCTTTAAGGAATAATACCCCGATTGTCCAGGATTTCAAGGGCATGAGCGTCTATTCCAGCATTCTTAATAAAGAGCTTCTATGGTTTTATCTCAGGGATCTTGAAATCGATATGGGGCGTGACAGCGTCAGCCGCTATGCTTCCCTTGGGGACCGGGCTAATTTGTACAGCATCCTCATGGGAAAATATTATATTGCTGAGAAGGGAGATGCCTCCATTCCTTACGGCTTTAAGAGAATAGCTTCCGCCGGCGGTTATGAGGCTTATGAAAATGAAAACCTCCTGCCTTTTGTGCGGACGGCTGACAGCGTTTATCTGGAAAAAGATCTGAAAGGAAGTTCTCCCGCTGCGAAGGAACAGGCGATGCTGAAGGGAATCGTTCTTGAAAAGGGGAAAGCAAATGCCCCCATACCGGACAGCAGAAATCTGATTTCACAGGCAGAATTCAAGCCGGTAAACGCTGAGTATGCTGGCGGAAAACTCAAGGTCAGCGGTGAGGAAGGCGGCATCGATTTATTGATCAGTGAAAGAAATCCTTCTGCAAAAGACTATTTGGTTGGCTTCAATATTGATGGCATCAACAACAAAGAAGAATTTATCCTTGAGGTCAATGAGTTCCAGACAATCAGGAAAGAAGAAGGGTCTATTTACCGGACAGGTGTGGATGACCTGATCATCAGGGTCAAGGCAGCGGACCGGATTTCCCTTAGGATGCCAAAGGGAGAATATCATTTAAAGGACTTTAAGCTTTATGAAGAAACCTTTGAGGTGCTGGAAAGTGTGAAAAAAGAAGAGCACCGCCATGTTCCGCCTGAAGCAGAGTGGTCAGGAAACCGTCTGTCATTCGAGCTTCAAAATGAAGGCGGTGAGCATTATGCAATCATTCCGCTGCCTTTTGAAAAAGGCTGGCGCTTAAAGATCAATGGAGAGGAAGAAGAGCTGCTGAAGGCCAATTATGCCTTTACAGGCTTCCGGCTGCAGGAAGGGCAGAACAGGATCGAGCTGGTCTATTATCCGCCGTATTTCTTTCAGCTGCTTGCGCTTTCTATTGCAGCAATCAGCATTTGCCTTGCTGCGCTCTTTAAAAAATCAAGGCACATGTCCGTTCGCCAGCCCATAGAAAAAGGAGACCCCCGCTAAAAGGGTCTCCCGCTCCACAAAGGCCCGCTATTGCTGCCTGTTCTGGAGCTGCTGCTCTCCGAGGGCGACAAGGCGCTTTGTCATCTCGCCGCCGACAGAGCCGTTTGCCCGCGCGGTCGTTTCAGCACCAAGCTCAACTCCAAACTCATTGGCTATTTCTTGCTTCATCTGATCAAGTACATTAGCTGAACCAGGAACCAACAGTTTGTTTCTTGCCATGATCCATCACTCCCGACGAAGGATTGAACAATGGGTATTGTTCTTTTTTAACTTAACCTGATGCAGGCTGCCTGATACAGACAATCGGGGAAAGCATGCCTGAGCATCCGCCTGAGGGTTTTGGGATAAGATGTGCTAGTATGGGGATAGTTAAGAAATGAGGTGTCCAGGATGAAAATAGAAGTATGGTCGGATTTTGTCTGTCCGTTTTGTTATATAGGAAAACGCCGCCTGGAAGGGGCATTGATGGATTTCCCTTACCGGGATCAGGTAGAGGTGGAGTTCAAGAGCTTTGAGCTCGATCCGAATGCCGCTCCTTACTCTGGGAGAAGCATTCATGAGGCACTCGCTGAAAAATATGGCATGAGCATCGAGCAGGCGAAGCAGGCCAATGTGGGAGTGGGGCAGCAGGCAGCCAGCGTCGGCCTGACCTTCAATTTTGATGAAATGAAGCCGGGCAATACCTTTGATGCCCATAGGTTGGCTAAATTCGCTAAAACAAAGGGCAGGGAAGCTGTTCTGACAGAAAAGCTCCTTAACGCTTATTTCAAAGAATCAAAAAACATAGGCGATCACCAGGAACTGGCCGGTCTTGCGGAAGCAGCAGGATTGGACAGGGAAGAGGCGCTCAGCGTTCTTCAGGATGAGACGGCCTATGCCAATGATGTAAGGATCGATGAAAGGATTGCCCAGCAATATGGAGTTACGGGAGTCCCTTATTTTGTCATCAACCAAAAATATGCCATCTCAGGCGCCCAGCCTGCCGAAACCTTTGCCAGCGCTCTCCAGAAGGTGTGGGAAGAAGAAAATCCTGTAGTGAAATTGCAGGAATTGTCCCCGGAAGGTGCGGCTGATGCCAGCTGTACGGATGGAAGCTGCATCGTTCCGGAAAAAGAATAGATTGAAACAGACTAAAAGGGGTTCGAAATAGAGATATTTCGAACCCCTTTCTTTAAAAACTTTCAGCAAAATCAACCAGCATCTCCTTGTATACATGAACAGACTCCGGCAGTACATATTCTTTATCGCCATGCCAATGCAGTCCGCTCGGTCCGAATTCGATGGCAGGGATGCCGTAGTTGGCAAAAAAGACGGTATCGGCCGAGCCATGCTGTCCGAAAAAGACCGCTTCATCTTTAATATGCCGATCAACGACCGGCTCCAGCTTTAAGATGAATGGGTTGTCCCTTGCCGTTTCCAGCGGTTTGCTGAACATGCTGACAAGCACTTCGCCGTCCGTGATCGATTCGATCTGTTTAATGATCTCATCCTTATCCTGGCCTGGCAGATAGCGTATATCATAAAAAAGCTCACATTTCTCCGGGACTTTATTATACACATCACCGCCGCGGATTTTGGCCAGGTTGATGGAAGGGGAAGGATAGAATTCGGAGCTTTCTTTGGCAAAAGGGAGCTCCTTCAGCTTTCCATGGACTTCAGACGCCTTTTCAATCGCATTGATGCCTTCCCATGGCCGGCTTCCGTGGGCCGGATCTCCATCAATGGCAATTTCGAGGCGCATGACGCCCTTTGCCTGGAGGGCGATTCCAAGCTGGGTCGGCTCTGAGCAGATGACAAAATCGCCGCGGTATCCATTTTCGGCAAGGTAGCCGGAGCAGTTGAACCCTCCGATTTCCTCATCAGAAACGATCTGAAGCTGAAGCTTGACCCCAAGCGGCGCCTCCTTCAGCTCTTTGAAGGCGCACATCATGGCTGCCACGCCAGCTTTCATATCGGCGGCGCCTCTGCCATAAATCTTGTCTTTCACTTCTACGGGGATGAACTGATCTTCTTTGCCTGAAACAACATCCACATGGCCGTTCCAGACAATGGTTTCATCTCCGCTCCCTATCTCCGAAACAAGCATTTTGTAGCCGTTATTTTCAATGATATGTACAGGGAGCCCGTGGCCCTCCAGCCAGTGCCCGCAATAGGCAACAGCTTCATTGGCCCCTTCTTTGTCCGAGCTGTCTATGCTGATCAGCTCTTTCAGCAGGTTTTCAAGCATTGCTACTTTTACCTCCTCTGTCTGTGGGTTATAGGACATATACCCTGTATTTATGATTTTAAAAGAGAAAAAGCCTCTTTCTAATTATTAGAAAGAGGCAGTTCAGCTTCTTTTAAATCTTTGCCATCCGGTTTCACACTGTACAGATGATACTCCGGAGAGCCTTTGGCAAACTGCCTGTCGACCATAAAATACACCCGGCCGCCATCCGCATTGAATACTGGCCTGTCTGTATACTCCCCTAAATGGGTGAGCTGGGCTTCCTTGCCGGAAGCTGCATCCATTGTATACAGCTCATATTCATAGGTTCCCCCTTCATCAGGATTGCTGATGGATTGAAAGATCATTGTGTTGCCATCAGGAGAGAAGGTGAAATCAAAAACATCTGTTTTTCTGTCATGATCTCCTGTAACCTTCATGCTATCAGGGTTATCTATGGGAATTTCAAATATGCGCTGTTTTACCTCAAAGGTTTCCTCAGGTGTATCAGCACCCTGGTCATCATCCATCTGGATAAAAACGCTGTCTTCCCCGGGGCTGACGTGAAGGCTGTGCATGGAATAGCTCTTCAGTTCAGTTATTTGCTTATGTTCGTTTTCAGCCGGATCAAATGACCAGACATCAAGGTCATGCGGCCGCTTGCTGACAATAGGGGAATAGTTCTCAAAGGTGCCGGCCCGCAAATAATAGAGGGTAGCGTCAACCGGTGAAAACTCGATTTCCGTAATCAGGGAATCCCCGGTGAATAGGTCAGTCACATCTTTCGTCCTTAAATCAAGGATGTGGATGGTGCTTTTAAGCTCTGACTCATCTTCCCGCTCTTTATCCGTTGAAATAAAGCTCAGCTGAGATCCGTCATAGGAAAAGCTTGGATCAAGGATCATTTTTGAGCTGTCCATGGAAAATGCCTCAGCATTGATTTTCTTTGCTTTGTTATACAGCATAAGACTTGGTTTGCCGTCGTTGTAAATGACATAAGCAAATGTATTTTGTGAAGATATATCATATTGATTGGTCAGTCCATTCTGTTTTTCATTCTCAGGCTTATTCAGATTGAGCCCGAGAAGGATGAGCAGCAGTGTTATGCTTCCTATGAATGAAAACAGAAGGATGATGCTTTTCTTTTTCATGGAGAGCTCCTTTCTAATGGAACAGGGCAGGCGCATAGATAAGGGCAAGGCCTGCGAGTATAGCAATGAATGGGATTGCTGAGAGCCCATATGCCAGTTTTTTGTTTCTCCCGGATATCTTGATCTGAATGATATAAAGGATGATCCAGAGGAGTATTGGACTCAAAGAAATCAATATGACCGGGTGGAGGCCGATCATGATCAGCCCTCCCCAGGCAAAGAAGAGGCAGGCAGCTATGATCAGGACGCCGGCGGTTATATTGATGGCATGGAGTTTTTTCAAAGTTTTATCCATCTTGCCGCTGCCGGCGCTGAAATCATACAGAGTCGTCCGATACACAAGGACAATGGCAAGCAGGATATTAAGCCAATCCCAAATAGAGAGGCCGAGCGAGATATCGTGATCCAGATTGCCGGCCAGCAGATAGCCTGCCGCATAAACAAGGATATGCAGAATCAGCAGAGAGTTCATCCAGCGCTTCCGGTTCAGGTGGAAAACCTGGTTCACGGCAAGGAAAAGGATCATGGAACTCGCGCCCATGGAAAGCAGCAGCCAGCCGATATGGGCATCTCCATTGATCAAAAGCTGTCCCAGATAAGCGCCAATTGTAAAAAGGATGGAAGAGATGGCAAGCGTCAGCATCATTTCTTTTCGGTATGGAAAGAGAGACTGCTGAATCTGGCTTCCGATTTCCCCTTTCTCGCCAAACTGTTCCATCGCTTTCTGTTCGGCTTCGCTTTCACTGAAGCCCTGTTCCTGGAAGTGCTCTTTTGAAAGCTGCAGATGTATCATAAGCTCCTCGAATAGATCTTCTTTTTCTTCTTTGGAGCATTCGGTATGCTGGACAATTTTCATGACAAAACGTTCAAGCTGCGATTTCACGTTAATCCCCCCGAGCTTTTGCGGATCATGCTTTCGATCAGGCTCCAGTCCTTTCGCTTCTTTTCCAGCTCCTGCAGGCCGTCCTCAGTAATACGGTAATATTTCCTTCTGCCGGCTGCCGTTTCGCTCCAGTATGACTCTGCAAACTTCTTTTTCTCCAGGCGCTTGAGGGCAGGGTAGAGAGTGCCTTCGCCCATTACATAAGCTTCACCGGAGATTTCCTTAAGGATTTTTGTGATTTCATAGCCATATGAATCCTTTTGGGCAATGAGCGACAAGAGCAGGAGATCTGTACTCCCTTTCATCATTTCCTTATCCATTTCCATCACCTTTTTCCTCATGTTACTACCAGTGTAATACGATGTACCTCGTATTGCAAGGGTAAGGTTTAAATTGTTTAATCTGATTCATCGTATAGGTTTAAAGACTCAGGTGTCTAGGTCTTATAGCATGTTATCCAGAGACTTATTAACAGGAAAAACATGAGCAGAAAAGTATTCCACAGACATATCCACATTATCCACAGAATTATCAGAAGTTTTGCTCATTATTATGTTAACTGATTAAAGCGTTAGTAAATATGAGACTATTTAGATTATCCACAAAATTCACAGGGTTGTGGATACTTTTTATTCACAGAGTAAAAAGAATATGAACATATTGTGAAGTGCGTTGCAGAAAGGAAAAACATGGAGTATATTAAAAGTGTAGAAAGTAAGTGAAAACATTCACAAACTTTCTTTGGGAAGCTGGCCGGCTTAACTTATTTTTTTGTTCATTATTGTGAAATGATTCACAAAATAACAAAGCGGGAGACGATGATCATGAAAGTGCTGAAAACTCCACAGGCAGCGGCAGTTTGGACTGTATTAAGGATATGGCTGGGCATTCAATGGATAGAAGCGGGATGGCATAAGCTCGCGGATGGCTTTGATGCAGGGGGATTCCTGCAAGGGGCAATCGCCCAGGCAGGAGGAGATCATCCTGCTGTACAGAGCTGGTATGCCGGTTTCCTTGAAAACTTCGCCCTTCCGAATGTAGGTTTGTTCAATGTTCTGATACCTTGGGGAGAACTTCTTGTAGGGGCCGGGCTAGTACTTGGGGCTGCAACCATTCCTGCCTTGATCGCGGGAGCATTCATGAATCTTAATTTCCTTCTGGCCGGTACAGTAAGCACGAATCCAATTCTCTATACAGCGGCGATCCTTCTCTTATTTGCAGGCGGGGCAGCCTATTACTGGGGCGCTGACCGCATTATGATTCCATACCTTAAGAACATGGCAAAAAAAAATAAAGCGGACGGTTTTACGAACAGACATGCCCACGGGCACTAGGAAAGAGAAAAGCAGCAGGTTCTGGACCTGCTGCTTTTCTTATGCTGAGAGAGTGCGGGCAAATGCCCTCAGCCGGTCAGCGGCTGTTTTTGGCGCGCTGATCGGCAGCTTTTGAACGTGCCATAGCTTCTAAATCATCATGGTCTGCAAGGTCGCGGTCAAATTCGACATCCAGTCCATCTGATTTCATGTTCTTCGGAACTTGTGGAAGTGATGCTTTGTTTTTATCCCGAGTTTTATGTCCATGTGCACGGCCCATTCGAAAAAACCCCTTTCAACAATAAAAGTACGGAATTGGCTTCCGCACTCTTAGCTTGCGCCCTATCAAGGCAATTATGAGCATTTTACATCAATGCTTGGATTTTTTCTTCGTAAAGCCGCCGGCCTGGTCTGCCAGCTTGAACTCCCGGGAGTAAACAACTTCCTGCATGCTTGATAAAGTACTTTTGGATTTATCCTTTGACTTCTTATCCATGTGGCACATCCCCTTCCGAAAAAAATGAATTCCTTTTCTTAATTTTTCCTAAAAAGGAAGGAAACATACCTTCTTAATAAATATCTTCCAGTGCTTCCCTGAGCTCAGGATAGCGGAAGCTGAATCCGGCAGCTTCCAGCTTGGCAGGAAGAACGCGCTGTCCTTCCAGCACCAGCTTGCTCATTTCCCCAAGCGCCAGCTTAAGTGCAAAGGCCGGAGCGGGAATCCAGTGGGGACGGTGGAGGGCGCTGCCCAAGGTCCTGCCAAAATCCTTCATTTGGACAGGATGGGGGCTTGTAAAATTAACCGGGCCGCTGAGATCTTTATTTTCCATGGCAAACATGATGCCTCTTGCCACATCGTCAAGGTGGATCCATGAAACCCACTGATTGCCGCTCCCGACATTGCCTCCAGCAAAAAGTTTGTAGGGAAGGGCCATTCTTGGAAGTGCCCCGTCATTTTTTTCAAGTATGATCCCGAAACGGCAGAATGCAGTGCGGACGTCCCATCTGCCTGCCTCTGCCGCCTTTTCTTCCCACTGCTTCACCGTCTGCGCCAAAAAATCCCCGGCAGGTTTTTTATCTCCTTCTGTAAAAGTCTCTGTTTCTGAGGTGCCGTAATATCCCACTGCACTGGCATTGATCAGTGCCTCAGGCTTTTCATTGAGCTCATCGATTATGTTTAGGACAGCCTCAGTGGCATCCAGCCTGCTTTTGATAATCCGTTTTTTCCGTTCTTCCGTCCATCTGCCGCTGTTGATCGATTCGCCAGCCAGGTTGACGATATAATCAATCTCTTTCAGCTGTGCGGCCGGATTGTCACCTTCATTCAGCCACTGGACATAGTGAATATTGTTCCCGTTCTTTTTTCCTTCTGTACTTCTCGTCAAAATGTAAACTGTGTGGCCCGATTCTGCGAGCTTCTTCACAAGGGCATGGCCGACAAAGCCGGTTCCGCCTGTAACGGCTATTCTCATTGGTGGACCTCCTTATTCCTATACTGTATTTATACGCTTTCTCCTGTGTAAATTCCTTTTCCAGGCTGCAGTTTGCCAGTGATGCAGCACATTGTGATAAAGTGGAGAGAGAGGTGAAGAGGATGCCGGTAATCACAAAAATTTCAGTCCAGCAAAAAAGGAAGGACCGCTACAACATTTTTATGGATTATGGCAAGGGTGAGCAGTATGCCTTCAGTGCCGATGAAGATGTCATCATCAAATTCGGCCTGAAAAAAGGGATGGAGCTTGACGCGCTCTCCCTGACCCAAATAGAATTTCAGGATGAAATCAGAAAAGCTTATAATCAGGCTATTCATTATTTATCCAGAAGAATGAGATCGGAAACAGAGGTAAGGAAGCATCTTGCTGAAAAAGAAACAGATGAAAGCATCATCAATGAAGTCATCGTGAAGCTGTACGAGTATAAATTCCTGAACGATAATGAA
Source organism: Bacillus infantis (assembly GCF_008180445.1). GTDB lineage: Bacteria > Bacillota > Bacilli > Bacillales > Cytobacillaceae > Bacillus_AB > Bacillus_AB infantis_B. The sequence goes on along the minus strand of NZ_VTER01000005.1, from coordinate 34,759 downwards.
TTTGCCATCGCTTATGTGAGGACACAGGCCAATACTTCTGATAAAGGCCCTAGCGTAATTAAACGGGAGCTGAAAGAGAAAGGGATATCACAGTCCCATATTGAAGAAGCCCTACAGGAGTTTCCTGTAAAAGACCAAGTAGAAGCAGCAACCAAGCTGTGCCAGAAATATGCTAAAAAATACAGCAGGGAATCACAAAGGATCCTGAAGCAAAAGCTTGAGCAGATGCTCCTCAGGAAAGGCTATCCTTTCTCCGTAATCAATATTGCCGTCGAAGAGGCAGAGTTTGAGGAAGACGATGACGGCGAAATGGACGCCATCCGCTATCAGGGAGAAAAAGCCCATCGGAAATACGAAAAGCTGCAGGGCTATGAATATAAGCAAAAAATGAAGCAGGCCCTCTTCAGAAAAGGATTTCCGATTGAATTGATTGACCGGTTCCTTGAGGAAAAGGAAGAGGAAGAATAGAAGACAGGCAGCGGGTATTTGCGCTGCCTGTTTTTTTGTTCTGCATCCAATCATTTTCCGGATTCAATCACAATCTTCTCTTCAGAACGGTTCTCGGTAATTATGCCGGCTGCCTCAGCAGGTGAGCGGAGGCGTGAGCGGTCTGAAATATAGTTGTTATGATCCCAAAATGGGGTGTCCATGCCGCCCATATACACAGCCTGGATCAGGACCGGATCGTTTTCGTATTCTTTCTGCAGGCTTTCAGTAAAGCCCCGGGCCGCGAATTTGCTGGCACAGTATGCAGCTTCATTTGCTTTGCCGCGCAGCCCGGCAGTTGAAATGATATTCATAAGGAAGCTTCCCTCCTTCTGCTTGATGGCCGGGAGGAGTGCCTGTGCCATATAGATGGTGCCCATCAGATTGACCGAGAGCATATCATGGAGCTCTTCGTCCTTCAGGTCTTCAAACGGACCGAAATGCCCCACGCCGGCATTGTTGATCACACCGTACAAATCAAATTGCTCTGCCAGCCCCGCAGATTTCTCCTTTACTTCAGCCGGCTTGCTGATATCGAGAGTCAGGATATCCGCCTTTCCCCCCAGGCTGAAGATTGCTTCTTTCGTTTCCTGGAGAGCTGCTTCACGCCTTCCGGATAGTATGATATGGAAACCCAGGCCGGCATATTTAAGGGCCAGCTCCCTTCCAAGGCCGGTGCCCGCGCCGGTGATGATAACTGATTGCATGTTGAGTCCTCCTTCAAGGGTAAAGTCCTTTATTTATACAGCTCTTTTCACTATACTAAAAAAAGATGAAGTTTTCCTCCGGCAGGCCGGACACAGGAATAAAAAAGGATGGATTATAATGGCGCAGGAGAAAAGATACAGTCAGCTTTCCCAGTACGAACTGCAGCAGGAAATCGCCAGCTTGCATGAACAGGCGAGAAAGGCTGAACAAATGGGCATGCTCAGTGAATTTGCTGTCCTCGAGAGAAAAGCCGTCATGGCCAAAGCATATCTTCTTGATCCGAAGGACTTTAAAGCAGGGGAGATTTATGAAGTGGATGGCGATCCCGGGTCATATTTCAAAATAGATTATTTGAATGGTGTGTTCGCCTGGGGCTTCAGGCTGCATGGCGGAAAAGAGGAAGAGGCGCTTCCGATTAGCATGCTGAAGGAATTAAAGGAAAACCAGAGCGGAGAGCTCTGATTTTCCTGCAGGCTAGGCCTGTTTCCTTGTTTGCCTTTTCAGGATAATGAGGTCCTGCGATTGCTGGGTCTGCCCATTTACCTGGGCATGTGCATGCTTCGGCCGGTAAAAGGGACCAGTAAACGGACTGGAATAAGGATTGTTATCAAAAAACTTTTTAGAGTTTCCCATAATCAAACCTCCTCATTATTGGTTAAAATAATTCAGGTGTATCATCTGTACGGTTTGATGACGCCCGCATGCGTTCCTGCGGATGGGTATTGATTGACCCGTCTGCGCGTTTTGAAGCATATTCTGCTTTCGCGCGCGGTTCGCCTTCAAACTTGTTATGATTCTGATTTGGGAAATTCTTTGCTTTGTTCCGCATTCGTTTCCCCTCCTCGAGGTTTGCTTGCGCGTGCTGCCTTGATTAGAGCGCAAGAATAGTATGTGTTTAAAAAAGCAGGCTTATGAACGAATTGCAATAACAATAATATTTGGCAAAGAGGTGCTGTCTATGTTTGAAACACAAGAAAGACTGGTTGAGCTTCTCATGGAGAAAAACGGCAACCTTTCCTACGACCAGGCCCGGACATGGGTAGAGCTTTTGTGGGATGATTTTGAAACAACCCGTGCAAAAGCGGGCTATGAGTATAAAGGAAGCCAGATGACAGACAGTATTGTCAGGCAGTGGATTGAAAACTACGGTGCAAGGCTTCATGACTTTGTTGCCAGCAATCCTAAATATAAAGATCTGCTTGGCGGGGAAACGGATAATAAAAATCTCCATTAAAAAAGATGGCAAAAATGCCATCTTTTTTAATTTGGTATAATATCGAGCTTCTTCCGCAGCTTTTCCTCACTGAAAATCCACCCTGTATAAGAAGAAATGATATTCAGGTCATTGTCCAGCTGAACGACGGCAACGAATGGGTAATGTCCGTTGCTGCGGTATCTGAGATCAATGAACCGGACTTCGAATGATTCCTCGAGATCTTCTACCTCCCACCTGTATACAGGGGAGAAGGAAAGAAATGCCGACAAATTTTTATCCTTTTTGGCAGCTTCCAGCACAGGAGTCTGAGGTACCGGCACCCTGTTGAACTGATCCAGGATATCGATATGCCCATTATTGGCCCGGCCGACAAAGAACTGATGTTCAGTCATGATGGCAAGCCTCCACTGATGGAATTTCATGGTCGGGGCGATGATGATTTCCGTACTGTCAGGAATAATGGCCTTTACTGCTTTCAGGACGGCCCGCTGGGCAAGAAACCGAATGATATAGTATGCAATCAGTACGGCATAGATCGCCAGGAATGTATAGCCGGGATGTGCACCCAGTATCCATATGAACAAACCGGCAACATGGATGCCGAAAATGAACGGGTCAAATGTATTGATGGTCCCAAGTGCAACCCATTTGGAAGAAAAAGGCCTTAAAGCCTGTGTCCCATAAGAGTTAAATATGTCGACAAAAACATGGAGGAATACGGCCCCAAATGTCCAAATCCATAGGTGAAGCAAATTTGCTTCAGGGAAGAATGGATAAATGACCGCAAGGATTGCAAGCGGCCACAGGATGACAGCCGGGATGCTGTGCGTGATTCCCCTGTGATTCCTAATATAGACTGCATTGTTTCTAAGCTTTAATACTGTATCAATGTCAGGGGCCTGAGAGCCGATGAGCGCCCCGATCATGACGCTCGTCGCTGTTGCTGTACTATCTGCTACGACGGGGTCCAGAGTGGCAAGCCCGCCGAGTGCAAAGCCCATGACTACATGTGTGCCTGTATCCAAGAGGAAAGAACCTCCTTCCATGGAATAATCTGAAGTTGCGCTGTTTCTGTATTTTATCAGTAAAAAGCTTGTCATCAAAGCCATTAATGGTTTACGTTAAAGGAGCTGCCAATATAATGATGAAGCATGAAGTCCAGATGTTTTTGCAGTACGAAGTCCATCCAGCAGATTTGAATCTCTTTAAAAGCACTATCGAAAAAATCGCAGCGCTTCTCCCTGTGTATGAAGCAGCTGACATTTCGTTTGTCTACTCTGGGGCTGAACATGAGCCTTCGTTCGTTACGGAAACCTGCTCACTGCCGACAGAAGCCCATTATTTCGCGCTGAAAAAGCTGAGAAGCTCATGCGGGCACTCTGCATTCGGCTGCCTGGACAGCTTCATACCCGGCGGTCTCGAAGAAATCCGATTCTGGGCTTTGAAAAAGAAACTTTAATATTATATTCCCATATTTCATGGAAGTTTAACATCCGGAGGATCAAAATTGAAAAAAACAGCATTAGCCAACTTAGATGCATTTGATAAAGAAACCTTCCGCCAGGACCTGATCGGCTGGTTTGAACAGGAACAGCGGACACTGCCATGGAGGCAGGATCAGGATCCCTATAAGGTATGGGTATCGGAAATCATGCTCCAGCAGACAAGGGTCGACACAGTCATTCCATATTTCAACCGGTTCATCGAACAATTTCCGACAATCGAGGCGCTTGCAGAGGCTGAGGAAGACAAGGTACTGAAGGCGTGGGAGGGGCTTGGCTATTATTCCAGGGCCCGGAACCTGCAGGCAGCTGTAAGGGAGGTTTACGAACATTACGGCGGCAAGGTTCCTGATAATCCGAAGGAAATTTCCTCATTAAAAGGGGTCGGCCCTTATACGGCAGGGGCCATTTTGAGCATAGCCTACGGCATTCCTGAGCCGGCCGTCGACGGCAATGTAATGAGGGTGCTGTCAAGGATTCTCTCCATCTGGGAGGATATTGCAAAGCCTGCAACCCGCAAAATTTTTGAAGAGGCGGTGCGGGAGCTCATTTCACACGAAAACCCATCATTCTTCAACCAGGCACTCATGGAATTGGGTGCACTGATCTGCACACCGACGTCGCCATCCTGTCTGCTGTGCCCTGTCAGGGAGCATTGCCATGCTTTTTATGAAGGCAAGCAGAGTGAACTGCCGATAAAGACGAAGAACAAAAAGCAGAAGGACGTCCAGATTGCCGCTGTCGTGCTTCGGGACAGAGAGGGCAGATACCTCATCAGGAAAAGGCCTGAAAAGGGCCTGCTGGCCAATCTGTGGGAGTTTCCCAATACTGAAATCAGCCTTGCTTTCCTGCATGAAAAAGATCAGCTGGCAGAACTGATCAAAGAGCAGTATGGCGCCATAATAGAAACAGCTGAGATGACAGGACAGATCGACCATGTATTCACCCACCTAACATGGCATATCCATGTTTATAAAGGGACACTGCTTTCCCTGGAAGAAGAACGGAGCGATCTGAAGCTTGTGACCGAAGAAGAGCTGAAGGAATTTGCCTTCCCGGTTTCCCATCAGAAAATGCTCAAGCAGGTGCAGGAGCATAAATAGAACAGCAGGGGGAAGCCCTGCTGTTTTTTTGTGAATTAGAAGGGTTTTTCTACTTGTCCAGCTCCAAAGCTTATGCATGAGGCCCACAGGGTGTGGGTCATGCGGACGCTGCCACAGGACGTGGCGCTCTTAGTCCGCGTTCCTCTATTGAACCTGGCTTTTCCGCATTTCTACTCGTAACTGACCCGTGTGCCATGTGTATAGTCAGCTTCCTGCCTTTTAAGGCCGCCGCGGTTTTCGATTTCTTCTATGATTTCACGGTGGATGGTTTGTCCCTCTGCATTGAGGTAGGGAACTACCTGCTGCATGGAATGATGGAAGAAGGCCAGTTCGCTGTCCTTCCATTCCGTCTTTTTCACCATGGTTAGTTCAGTCATATCCCTTCCGACGTACATACTTTCATTCCTTTCTCTTTGAGCCTGTTGTTTAAGAATAGTGTTATAATCCTGTTTGCCAGATATACATGGAAAAGATAAAATGAAGACAAATGAAACAGGAAAGGAATTACGATTCATGACACAAAAAGTAGCACTTGTAACAGGAAGCAGCCGGGGCATTGGGAAGGCGACTGCCATTTCCCTTGCCAAGGAAGGATATGATATTGTCATCAATTATGCCAGGAGCAAAAAGTCTGCGCAGGAAACGGCAGAACAAGTTGAAGCGCTTGGCAGAAAAGCTCTGATCGTCAGGGCCAATGTTGGTGATGTAGAGAAAATTAAGGGTCTTTTCCAGGAAATCAGGAATGAATTCGGCCGGCTGGATGTTTTTGTGAATAATGCGGCATCCGGTGTCCTTCGCCCTGCCATGGAGCTTGAAGAAAGCCATTGGGACTGGACGATGAACATCAACAGCAAGGCCCTGCTGTTCTGCGCACAGGAAGCAGCCAAATTGATGGAGGAGAGCGGTGGCGGCAAGATTGTCAGCATCAGTTCGCTCGGCTCGATCCGCTATCTGGAAAACTATACAACAGTTGGTGTTTCAAAGGCGGCACTGGAAGCATTAACCCGCTACCTGGCTGTTGAGCTCGCGCCGATGAATATCGCTGTCAACGCAGTCTCCGGTGGTGCAGTCGACACAGAGGCATTGAAGCATTTTCCGAACAGGGAAGAGCTTTTATCTGAGGCAAGGGAAAAGACTCCGGCAGGGCGGATGGTTGAGATTGAAGATATGGTCAACGCAGTCATGTTCCTGCTGTCCGATAAATCAGGCATGATCAGGGGGCAGACCATCATAGTCGACGGAGGAATCTCCCTGCTCGTTTAACAAGATTAAATTAGAATTTTTTTCCTGAAAATTAAAGGATATTTTCTCTGCGGCTGGTTAAATTAATAGTCGTGGAGGTGATTAACAATGGCAAACAGACAAAACCAAACTCAAGCTGGCACTAACATCCAGGAAGTGCGCCAGCAAAACGCTCAAGCTTCTCAAGGCCAGCAAGGTCAATACGGCACTGAGTTCGCTAGCGAAACAAACGCTCAAGAAGTACGTCAGCAAAACCAGCAGGCTGAAGCCCGCAAAGGTCAAAACGCTGGCAATCAAAGCCGCTAATGGTACGGGAAGGCACTCTTTTATCCGCAAAGAGTGCCTTCTTTTTATTTTGCTCTTTTCGCATTGACTGCTGTTATTTAAGTGCCATACCCTCCCGGAAAGCCAACCTTCCCGGACCTGGATGAGGGAGTCAGTTTTTTAGATTGAAAAATAAGAGGAGAAATGAGACTGTCGATTAACTACTTTTAAAAAATGCCCCCATATTTTAGACCGATAAAATTTAAAATTTCGTTAGGTTTCATTGCTCAATTTAGCATTGCCCAGAGTATCTTGACCCCTTATTTAGCCTTAACAGTCTTAAAATCGATTTAAATGCGTCTCAAAGGGGATTTTTATAAACGATCTTGACTCTCTAGTGCATTAAAGTAGCAGTTGAGCTTCAGTGTGGTCAAGTGAAAGTTTCACATTTTAATTAATCGACAGTCTCGAAATTCCCCCTATTCTCAAAAGAACTCTAAAAATTGCTCAAATAGACGGAGAAATTCCGTCTATCGACTCAAAAAACAGGAAAATGGGCAACTTTGCTCCACTTAACCGGAAATTTTCCCCTAATTTATACCCATCCGTACTATATTCAGCAGCTTAACCGTAGAATCTCCGCTTATTTTGAGGGCTTGCTAATGTTGAATTATAAAGCGCTTTTGAAAAAGTTTAGAGGGCCGATCCCGGCTTCGGACATTGTCCAGCTGCAGCGCCTGCCCCCTCGAGGTGCACTTGTCGGGGGTGGGCAAAGCGCTTCCGCTTTTCCCTATTCGACAAAACTTCCTTTCAATCAGCAGAACTAGTCAAAGGAATGATCAGGGCAAAGCCGAAATACATAGGTAGAATCTGAAATTGGGACGGTGACCTGTATGAGTACTTTTGACCTGCTGGTATCTGAACAGATGAAAACGATGGAAAAGCTCCTGTTTCTTCAGTCAGAACTGGAACGCTGCCAGGAAATTGAGCATGAGCTTAAGATTATCCAGGAGGAAACGGAGCTGGAAAGCGTCCAGTTTGAAATCCACCGCATGAAAGAAGAATTGCGCGAGATCCACCGGGTGTTTGAAACCCAGACGGAAGAGGTAATAAGGTCGTACCAGGAAGTGAATCTGACCTGCGGCTGAGAGATAGGCAGCAGGGAAGGTCAGGAACAGGCTGGATCCTTATGCTTCATGAGTGACTATATGGGATAGATCGGGCCATTGAGAGATTTTCAATGGCTCTTTGTTTTAAATTCTTTCTTTAACCGTTATAATAATAGGAAATAATACGTTCTTTGTTGCCTTTTGTCGTTTTAGGAAACTTGTGCAAGTCATTTGATAGGTTGCAAAGCGTTTGGGAATGAAAGTAGGGGAGAAGAAATGGGCGTACCCATCGAAGGAGAACCGATGCAAATACACAGCTACAAACACAATGGGCACATCCATCGCGTCTGGGAGGAAACGACCGTTCTAAAAGGGACACAGAGTCTTGTGATCGGAGGAAATGACAGGACGATTGTGACCGAATCCGACGGGAGGACATGGGTGACCCGGGAGCCGGCAATCTGTTATTTTCATTCACAGTACTGGTTCAATATCATTGGAATGATCCGGGAGGATGGCGTGTATTATTACTGCAATATCAGCTCTCCTTTTATATTTGACGGCGAAGCGCTGAAGTATATTGATTATGACCTGGATATCAAGGTCTTTCCGGATATGACATTCAATCTTCTCGATGAAGATGAATATGAGCGGCACCGGAAGGAAATGAACTATCCAGAAGTCATCGACAAGATATTAAAAGCAAATGTCGATAAGCTGATTCAGTGGATCCGCCAGCGGAAAGGGCCTTTTGCCCCGGATTTTATCGACATTTGGTATGAGAGATATTTAACCTACAGACGCTGATATTAAGGATAAAAAATGCCTATGTAGCACCTGTTGACCTTGTTTCAACAGGTTTTTATCTGTTTAAAAGAGGTATTCTATAGAGAGAGCATTAAGGGGGGCAGCAATTGGACAGCATCAAAAGATATATGAAGTTTGTTAAGCCGTACCGGCTGCAAATTATCGGCACACTTTTAATCGGCATTATAAAATTTGCCATTCCGCTTTTGATTCCGCTTTTAATTAAATATGTAATTGATGATATCGTCGGGAATGATTTACTGTCCCAGAGCGGAAAAACGGAAAGGCTGCTATGGATCATGGGAGCCATGATTGTCATTTTTGTGCTGGCCCGTCCGCCGATTGAGTATTACCGGCAGTATTTCGCACAATGGACAGCAAGCAAAATCCTTTATGATATCCGTGATAGTCTGTTTCACCATATCCAGAAGCTCAGCTTCAAGTTTTATTCCAATAACAGGGCAGGGGAAATCATTTCAAGGGTCATCAATGATGTGGAACAGACAAAAACCTTTGTAGTGACAGGCCTTATGAACCTATGGCTTGATATTGCAACAATTATTATAGCGGTCATAATTATGTTCAATATGGATATTACACTGACGATTGTTTCTCTGATTCTTTTCCCATTCTATGCTTTCAGTGTCAGGTATTTCTTCGGGAACCTGAGAAAGCTGACCCGTGTGCGTTCCCAGGCGCTGGCTGAGGTTCAGGGATATTTGCATGAACGTGTCCAGGGAATGGCCGTTGTAAAGAGCTTTGCCATTGAAGATCATGAGCAGAAGCAGTTTGACAGCCAAAATAAAAATTTCCTGGAGAAAGCCATCGATCATACAAAATGGAATGCGAAGGCTTTCGCTGTCGTTAACACCATAACCGATATAGCGCCATTGATCGTCATCGGCTATTCAGGCTATTTGGTTATACAGGAAGACTTGTCGATTGGAACAATGATGGCGTTTATCGCCTATATTGACAGGCTTTATAATCCGCTTCGCCGGCTTGTCAATTCTTCCACCACGCTGACGCAGTCGATTGCATCCATGGACCGGGTGTTTGAGCTGGCTGATGAAAAGTACGACATTGATGACTCGCCGGACAGCATTGAAGTGACCAATGTGAAGGGCCATATTCAATTCAACCATGTGGACTTCTCATATGATAAGGAAGAAGAAACTGTGTTAAAGGATATCTCCCTTGATGTCCGGCAGGGAGAAACGATTGCACTCGTTGGGATGAGCGGAGGAGGAAAATCTTCCTTGATCAGCCTGATTCCCCGTTTCTACGACGTCACAAAGGGGGAAATCCTGCTTGATGGGACGGATATCAGGCGGTTTAAGGTACGTTCTCTCCGTGATAAAATCGGAATTGTATTGCAGGATAATATCCTTTTTAGTGAATCCGTTAAAACGAATATCCTTCTCGGCAAGCCGCATGCGAGTGATGAAGAAGTGATTGCAGCTGCCAAGGCAGCCAATGCACATGATTTCATCATGAACCTTCCCGAAGGTTATGAGACTAAAGTCGGGGAAAGGGGTGTCAAGCTGTCTGGGGGGCAAAAGCAGCGGGTGGCCATCGCGAGGATCTTCCTGAAGAATCCGCCGATCCTGATTCTTGATGAAGCTACATCGGCTCTTGACCTGGAAAGCGAGCATCTCATCCAGGAGGCTTTGGAAAAGCTGGCTAAAGACAGGACCACATTCATTGTAGCCCACCGGCTCTCCACGATTACCCATGCCGATAGGATTGTCCATATCGAGAATGGGGAAATTGCCGAAATCGGCAATCATGAAGAACTTATGGCCAGACAGGGTCATTATTATAACTTATTCCAGGTACAGCAGCTGGAGCATTAAGAAAACCCTCCTCTTCTACAGAAGTAATCTTGTAGAAGGGGAGGGTTTTTTCCAATTTAATACAGGTAATTTTGCTCATATAGCAAAACACCAGAGCATATGATTGGAAAAGCCGCTTTCATTTACTGGATTTATTTAGTATTCCTAAATACCATTTCAAAGATTTAATATATTTAAATAATTTGGAAAAATCAGTAGACTTGTTTAATCTTTTTTTATAGAATGAGAAAAAGATAGTGACCAAAGGTACAAATTTAAAGGGGCATGCTGTGATGCCCTCCTGTTTGGCAGTATTTAACTGCAGGAAATCAGGAGAACCCATGAAAGACCAATGCTTCAGCATGGAAAAAAGGAAGGAGTAATGGTGTGAGTCAAGCTCCCGTTTTAGATGTAAAGCAGCTGAGAACCTCCTTTTTTTCTTCAGATGGAGAAATACCAGCTGTGGATGAAATCAGTTTTTCGGTCCGTAAAGGTGAAATTCTGGGAATAGTAGGCGAGTCAGGCTGCGGCAAAAGCGTGACATCGCTGTCGATCATGAAGCTGATCCCCCAGCCGCCCGGGAAAATCACAGGCGGCGAGATTCTCCTGAATGGCGAGGATCTGGTTGCAGCTTCAGAGAGCAGGATGAGGGAAATAAGAGGGAATGAAGTGGCGATGATTTTCCAGGAGCCGATGACCTCCCTTAACCCGCTGTTCACAATCGGCAGCCAGCTGGTTGAGGGCATTACGATACATAAGAAAATAAAGAAAAAGGAAGCGGCCAGCCAGGCTGTAGAAATGCTCAAGCTTGTAGGGCTGCCAAGGGCAGAGCAGATCATGAAGGAATATCCGCACCAGCTTTCAGGAGGAATGAGGCAAAGGGTGATGATTGCCATGGCCCTCTCCTGCCATCCGAAGCTGCTGATTGCGGATGAACCGACAACAGCGCTCGATGTAACGATACAGGCCCAGATCCTCGCTCTTATGAAGGACTTGAATAAAAAGCTTGATACGGCGATTGTGATGATCACCCATGACCTTGGCGTTGTTGCCGAGGTCTGTGAAAGGGTCATAGTCATGTATGCAGGCAAGGTGGTCGAGGAAGCGCCTGTGAGGGAAATCTTCAAAAACGCCAAGCATCCTTATACAATCGGGCTTCTCCAGTCGGTCCCCGATATAAGGGAGAGGAAGGACAGGCTATACTCGATACCGGGTAATGTCCCTAAGCCCGGTTCAGTCAAGCATGGCTGCCGCTTTGCGGCAAGATGCGAATTTGTCCATGACCGCTGCCTGTCCGAAACGCCGGAGCTGTATCAGGGAGATTCCCCGGTGCATACGGTAAGATGCTTTCTTCATGATGAATCAGGAGGTGCAGCCAATGGCGGAAGTTCTGCTTGAGGTCAATCAGCTAAAAAAGTATTTTCCGATAACTGGCGGCCTTTTTGGCAAGAAGACCGGAGATGTAAAAGCCGTTGATGATGTCAGCTTTTATGTCAATAAAGGGGAAACGCTCGGGATTGTAGGGGAAAGCGGCTGCGGGAAGTCAACAACCGGCAGGATGCTGATGAGGCTGATCGAGCCTACCGAAGGAAAGGTGCTGTTTGAAGGGAAGGAACTGACAGGACTGAACGAGTCGGAAATGAGGAAGATGCGCAAGGAAATGCAGATGGTATTCCAGGATCCATTTGCTTCCCTCAATCCCCGCCATACAGTAGAAAAAATTCTTGAGGAGCCGCTGATCGTCCACGGGATGGGGGATAAGAAGGAGCGGAAGCAAAAGGTAAAAGAGATGCTCGAAGTCGTCGGATTGAGCAGCTGGCATGCAAAAAGATATCCTCACCAGTTCAGCGGCGGGCAAAGGCAGAGGATCGGGATCGCACGGGCCCTGATGACCAGGCCGAAGCTGATCATTGCGGATGAGCCTGTCTCTGCGCTCGATGTTTCCATACAGTCACAGGTGCTGAACCTGCTTGAAGACCTGCAGAAGGAGTTTCAGCTGACTTATATTTTCATAGCCCATGATCTCGGTGTTGTCAGGCATATCAGCGACAGGGTGGGAGTGATGTATCTTGGGAGGCTGGTAGAAATCACTACGGCTGAAAAGCTGTATGAAAAGCCTTTGCATCCCTACACGTCAGCTCTTCTTGACGCCGTGCCGGTCCCTGACCCTGATTTGCGCAAGGAAGCGGAGCTTCTGAGCGGTGATATCCCGAGCCCGGCTAATCCGCCAAAAGGCTGCGCCTTCCATACAAGGTGCCGGGAGTGCATGGAAATCTGCACGGTCGAACGGCCGCAGCTGGAAGAAATTGAAGAAGGTCATTTTGCAGCCTGCCACTTATACACCAGTGACAGGGTGCATGCATGATAAAAGAAAGATATTAAAAGGGGGAAAAGTATGAAAAAGCGCAATGGTCTTTTAATGTTGGTTTTTGCCCTGCTGCTGTCACTGGGGCTTGCAGGCTGCAGCGGCAGCCAGTCAAGCGGCACTGATGAAGGAGGGAAAGATTCCGGTACAGATTCGGGCGGTGAAACAGCTGCCGGCGGAACACTTGTCTTCGGGCGAAGCGGAGACTCTGATGCTTTGGATCCGGCCGTTACAACCGAAGGTGAATCCTTTAAGGTCACTGTCAATATTTTTGAAACATTGATCAACTTTGGCGAGCAGGATACAGAAATCCAGCCAGGCCTTGCAACTGAATGGGAAGAAAGTGAAGACGGGCTGAAGCATACGCTCAAGCTTCGCGAGGGAGTCAAGTTCCATGACGGGACAGACTTCAATGCAGAAGCAGTAGTCTTCAACTTCAACCGCTGGAAAGCAGGCAATAAAGAAGAATTTTATTATTATGCCTCTCAATTTGGCGATGTCCTTACAGAGGTGAAAGCCGTTGATGATTATACAGTTGAATTTACATTAAGCAGGCCGATCGCTCCATTCCTGAAAAACTTGGCAATGTCGCCATTTGGGATCGCGAGTCCTGCCGCAGTAGAAAAAGCCGGCGATAAATTCACTGACAGCCCTGTCGGAACAGGTCCTTTCAAGTTCAAAGAATGGAAACGGAACGACCGTGTCGTAGTCGAGAAGAACCCGGATTACTGGCAGGAAGGCCTGCCAAAGCTTGACTCAGTCATTTTCAGGGTCATCCCTGAAAACTCAGCAAGGCTGAATGCTTTGTCTACAGGCGAGGTTGACCTGATTGACGGCGTAAGCTTCAGTGATGTAGGGCAAATCGAAGGAAATGCAGATCTGCAGCTTTTTGACCGTCCGTCGATGAATGTAGGCTATCTTGGGCTTACCAATACACGCGGCCCGCTGAAGGATAAGAAGGTCCGCCAGGCGCTGAACTACGCAGTGGATAAGCAGGCTCTCATCGATGCCTTCTATTCCGGATATGCAGAGCCGGCGAAGAATCCGATGCCGCCGGGAATTGCGGGCTACAATGATGAGGTTCAGGATTATGAGTATAATCCTGAAAAGGCGAAGGAGCTTCTGAAGGAAGCAGGCTATGAAAATGGATTTGAAATGGAGCTTTGGGCAATGCCGGTTGCACGTCCATATATGCCGGACGGGCAAAAGGTTGCTGAAGCCATCCAGGCCAACTTTGCTGATGTTGGCGTAAAGGCTAAAATCGTATCCTATGAATGGGGAACTTACCTCGACAAAGCCAACAAAGGGGAAGCAGATTCCTTCCTTCTCGGCTGGACAGGGGACAATGGGGATGCCGACAACTTCCTTTATGTACTGCTTGACCAGGATACTATCGGATCCAATAACTATACCTATTATAAAAACCAGGAGGTCCATGATCTTCTGATTAAAGCTCAGACGCTGACAGACCAGGCCGAGCGTGAAGCGCTGTATAAGCAGGCGCAGCTGATCATCAAGGATGATGCTCCATGGATCCCGCTTGTCCACTCTAATCCTGTCCTTGCAGGAAAAGCGGATATTACCGGATTCAAGCCGCATCCAACAGGATCGGATCTTCTGTCTTCTGTGGAATTTAAAAAGTAAATGGAAAGAGAAAGAAAGGGAGTTCCTTAAAGCGGCTCCCTTTTCTTTTAGCCGGACAGATGCGGCTGGACAACCATCAAGAGAGGTGAAAACATGCTGTCATATACGATCAAACGAATATTTTCCCTTATACCGGTTTTACTGGGCCTGTCGCTGATTGTATTTTTCATGATCAGGGCCATACCTGGAGATCCCGCCCAAATCATCCTGGGCCAGCTGGCAACAAAAGAGGCTGTGGCTGATTTGACAGAGCAGCTCGGGCTTGATAAGCCCTGGTTTATTCAATATTTTACATATCTGGGGGGCCTGTTTACGGGTGATCTTGGAGAATCGCTTCGTACAAAGGCACCGATCAGCGGAGAAATTTGGCCTTTCCTGGCAGCTACCATGGAACTTTCATTCTGCGCCATGCTCATTGCCATCTTTTTCGGCGTGAATGCAGGGATCATCAGTGCCTGGTTCCAAAACTCCTGGTTTGATTATATTGCCATGGTGCTTGCTCTTATCGGTGTATCTATGCCGATTTTCTGGCTTGGCCTTATGGAGCAGTGGATTTTTGCCATCAATTTGGACTGGCTGCCTACGTCCGGCCGGGAAGAGGTCAGGAATCCGGTTGAGGCCATCACCAATCTTTATATCATCGATACTCTCCTTGCAGGACGGATGGATCAGTTCTGGGATGTCATCCGCCACCTTGTGCTTCCGAGCCTTGCATTATCGACCATTCCAATGGCCATTATTGCCAGGATCACCCGTTCGACGATGCTTGAAGTCATGCGTTCAGACTTCATCCGGACGGCACGGGCCAAAGGGCTAAGGATGTTCTGGGTCGTGTACAAGCATTCTTTGAAAAATGCGATCATCCCTGTTTTGACGATTATCGGACTGCAGACCGGGCTCCTTCTTGGCGGTGCCATCCTGACGGAGACCATTTTCAGCTGGCCGGGAATTGGAAGATATATCTATGAAGCTATCAATTACCGCGATTATCCTGTCATCCAATCAGGGATTCTTGTCATTGCATTCATCTTTGTCATGATCAATCTGGTTGTTGACCTCTTATATGCGGCAATCGATCCAAGGATCAAATACAACTAAAGGAGGGAAGAAGCCTATGGAATTATCAACAGAAAAAAATGTACATCCGTCTGCGGTCCAGGCCGAGGAAAAGGTGAAATCCCCCTGGCTTGAAGCATGGCGGAGCTTCCGGAAAAACAAGCTGGCCGTTGTCGGCGCGCTTATTGTTCTGTTCTTTGTCATCCTTGCAGTATTTGCGCCGCTGATCGCCCCAACAGGCATTAATGAGCAGCAGCTGGCAAACCGGCTGAAGGCTCCATCGGCCGACCATTGGTTCGGAACCGATGATTTTGGAAGGGATATTCTTTCCCGGGTAATTTATGGGGCGCGGATTTCATTATGGGTAGGCTTTCTGGCCGTCCTCGGCTCACTAGCCGCAGGCTGTCTGCTTGGCATCCTTGCAGGCTATTATGGCCGCTGGGTGGATACAATCATTTCAAGGTTCTTCGATATCATGCTTGCATTTCCGAGCATCCTTTTGGCGATTGCAATTGTAGCGGTACTGGGCCCATCCTTAAGGAATGCGCTCATTGCCATTGCCATCATCAATATCCCTAACTTTGGGCGCCTGATCCGTTCCCGTGTCCTCAGTGTAAAGCAGGAGGAATATATCATGGCGGCCAAGGCGGTCGGCATGAGTGATGCCCGTATCTTATTCCTTCACGTCCTGCCGAACAGCATGGGTCCAATCATCGTCCAGGGAACACTGGCAGTAGCAACAGCCATTATCGAAGCAGCTGCACTGGGCTTCCTTGGCCTGGGGGCAGAAGCGCCAAATCCCGAATGGGGTAAAATGCTTTCAGATGCAAAAGCATATCTCATACAGGCCCCATGGACAATGATATTCCCAGGCCTAGCCATCATGCTCACAGTACTTGGCTTCAACCTCATGGGCGATGGGCTGAGAGATGCATTGGATCCTAGGATGAAGAGTTAGTAAGAAAAGGGAGTGTGCATGCTTAATAAAGGAATGTGTATTCTGCTCCTGAACAACGTAAATTTGTACTAAATCAAGTGGCATGATGCATATTAGGTATTGGATTATATTCCATCTGGAAGTGTCTTTTGACTTGAGCACCCAGAAGAGTGTCAATGTCAAAAAGGGTACGGAAAACAATCCTCCGCACCCTTTTTGATTTATAGAAAATTCTATAACTGCTAAACTAATAGAAGCCCCAGGGTATTACATTACTCAAACTTGAAAAAGCCTGTTGATTGCAGTGGAAGGCACGAAGACTCCAGCGGGATTGCAGCGGCAATGCTGAGACCCCGCAAGAGCCTGCTCTGAGGAGGCTCAGCGTCGCCCCGCGGAAAGCGAAGTGCCTGGAACGGAAATCAACAGCTCCATTAACGGAATAAACTATAAATAAAAGCACAGACCTAGTGTAAAATACCTTCATAAAAAAAGCAGCCATCCCGGCTGCTCTTCTTTATGATTATTCCTCATCTTCCTCTATACTAATCTCGTTTTCCTCTTTATGATACGACTGGAAACTCGAAATCAATGTATCCAAATGCTCAACCTGTTCATCGTATTCAATAATAGCAGAGATAATCTGCATAGTATGGTAGATGATCTGTTCATCATCATTTTCCATGTTTTTATGCTGCGCCAGGAAGAAGGTGAACAGCTCCTTGCGGTCCAGGCAGATATCGCCTTCTTCAAAACTCACCTGAGGTTTCACTTTACCAATGAACTTGAGCATCACATGCTCATGATAATGTATCAGACAGTCCAGCTGCTGCTGGATAGAATTCTGGAAATCCTCTGGCATCTGCTGCAGCTCGTATTCATGGCGGTGCAGCCTTTTCAGTGTTTCAAGCGACATTTTAACGGTCGAGATCATCTGTCTGTAGATGACCAGCTTTCTCGCTTTGACCGGGCTGTCTTTTTTCAGGTAATTCCGTTCTTCCTTATACATAAGGTACAGCTGATCGAGCTTGATGACATCATCTTTCAGCTTTTCGATATCATTTTTTAAGAGCATATGCTCAGAGGCATGACGCACATTCAGCCTGATCCACTTTGTAATATCTTCTGTCGCATTGGATATTTTATAATACAGCTTGTTTTCATATTTAGGCGGCAGGAATACAAGATTGACCAGAAAAGCTGATAATATCCCAAGCATGATGGTCGAAAAACGGATAACAGCAAATTGGACAAAGTCATCACCAGGAGTCTCCATGATGGCGATCAAGGTTACCAGTGACAGGGCGATGGTTTTTTCAAGCTTCAGCTTCAGGTTGATAATGATGACAATGACGGCGGCAAGACCGACAATGAAATAGTTGTTTCCGAAAACAAGAACAAAGACGACGGCTATGACAGCCCCGATGATATTGCCCTGAATCTGCTCGATTACCGATAGATACGATCTGTAGATGGTAGGCTGAATCGCAAAAATGGCTGCGATGCCTGCAAATACAGGCGTTGGCAGGTTGAAAATTTCTGATAAAAATAAAGACAGTATGATGGCAATTCCCGTTTTTAGTATGCGGGCTCCAAGCTTCATGCAAATAATATCCTTTCGTATTTATAATGGCTGCTTTAGCAAGAATACAGCCATTATCTATTTTATACTTACTTTAAACCGATTTGCTCATTGTTAAACAATTATGTACTATACAGGGATTATCCTTGAAGTTCAAGGGACAAATATGATAAATCTCCGATAAAATTCCATTAAGGCGCTTACATGAAAAATAGCGCATTGCTGGCTCGATTATAGTATATGGGCGGGTATGGCCTTCATATGATCCTTCAGTGTGCTGTGCATAAAAAGAAATAGGAAATAAAATAAGGCCCGCTCAAGAATGTTGAGCGGGCCTTTGGCGAACCATCATTCTGTAGAAACAGAAGGGTCAGCCTGTTCTTTTACAGGGACTACCTGGAAGAAGTGGTTTTCAACGTCTTCAAGCAATGTGGACAGCTGTTCAGATTCTTCGTGCTGCCCTTGTTCCGCGAGCATTTTTATATAATTGCCGAGAAGCTCTTGCACATCTTCCTGACCTTTTGAGGACAAAGAAGAGACGGTGACCTTTGCACCTTTTGCAATCCTGCGCTGGAGGGCTTCCTTCGTGAGCCCCAGTTCCGGCTGGTGGCGGAGATATACGACCCCGCCGGTCATGCCCGCACAAATCCATGGGCCAGGATCGCCAAGCACAAGTCCTCTGCCATTCGTCATATATTCAAAAGCAAATCCCTTAATGTTTGAATGTGTGCCGATATTGCCATGTTCCTTTTCAGGAAGAGGCTTTTTCAGCTGCCCGCCAATGATCATGTCTGCACCGGAGAGGCGGATGCCTGCGCGGGCATCGGCATTCCCCTGGGCCACGAGAAGCCCTTTTTGTGCGCCGTATCCAAACCCTTTGCCGACTGATCCATTGTAGAAGCTGCCATTCTTTCCTTTTGATTTAAAGATCAGAATCTCTCCGCCGAATGAAGTCTTGCCGATGCCATCCTGGGCGCCTCCGGCCACTTCAATATGGATGCCGGCGCTGTTATAAGCTCCGAGCCCATTGCCTGGAATCGAGCCGCCCTTATATTTAAGGGAGACAGGCGGAAGGCTCTGGTAGGATCCATCCAGCCGGTTTCTGACACGGTGGCAGGAAACACGGCTGCCCAGCACACGCTGTTCTGAAGTAATGCTCTGGTATTCGCGTGATTGGTGGAGCTCTTCTACGCTTGCATCAAGATATTCGGCGCCTACTGCAACCTGAAGCTGGTGGGCATCGAGGGAAGCCGCAGCTTCCTGATGGCTCAATTGGCCAATCTCCAGGGTGCGGAGAAGGTAGGTCAGATCCAGCTGTTCTTTTCCTTTTGCCTGCTCGAGGAGGTCAGAGCGTCCTACAGCGTCCTGGAGATTCCTGATTCCAAGTCCCGCTGCCAGAGCCTTCAGTTCTGTCCCGAAGGCTGTATATAAGTTCATGATGCCCTGGACAGCCAGATCGAATTGACGAGGGACGAAGCGGCGGAGGCCATGATCCTTTGCCTGCGCTTCTGTTTCGATCTGGGTCGCAATCCCGACATGGCATGTATCCAGATGGCAGCCGCGGCATGTGGTACAGCCGATTGCCAGCATGGAAAGTGTCCCGAATCCGATCCTGTTTGCCCCGAGGAGCATGACCTTCAGCACATCAGATGCACTTTTGATGCCGCCGTCAGCCCAGATTTCCACACTGTCGCGCAGTCCTGCTTCAAGCAGGGCGTTATGGGCGGCCTTAACGCCGATTTCAACCGGAAGCCCGACATGCTGGAGCGCATGGATCCTGGCGGCGCCGGTGCCCCCGTCAAAGCCGCTCAGGGTGATGATATCAGCCCCAGCTTTTGCGATTCCAACCGAGATCGTCCCGATATTAGGAACGACGGGGACTTTTACAGCGACTTTGGCTTTATCATTGGCCGTCTTAAGCTCGTGTATCATCTGGGCCAGGTCCTCAATAGAATAGATATCATGATTGTTGGAAGGCGAGATTAAATCTGAGCCGATGGTGGCATTTCTCGCCTCGGCAATCTTCGCTGTCACTTTTGAGCCAGGAAGATGTCCGCCTTCACCCGGCTTCGCGCCCTGGCCGATTTTGATTTCAAGCAAATTTGATGAGTTCAGCAGCTCTGCGTTCACCCCAAACCGGCCGGAAGCAACCTGCTGTCCGCGGGTATTCGGGTATTTGCCCAGCATATCCTTGATTTCCCCGCCTTCACCGTTCATGCTGACCATGTTCAGGCGGTCTGCACCTTCTGCATAAGCCCTGAAGGCAATCTCATTTTGTGAGCCGAACGACATGGAAGCAATGACGAAAGGAAGATCATGCGTGCCGACATTCAGGCTCACCTCTGAAGGCGATACAGGGGAGGATGCCGGTTTGAAGCCAGTCAGGTGGCGGATCGTTGTCGGATTCTGCTCCTCCTGTTCTGAAATCTTTTCCCCATATGCTGTATAGTCGCCGGTTTTGGCAACTTCGCCGATGGCTTTCCAGATGCGCGGGAAAAGGTGAAAGGTTTTTCCGATTCTTTCCTTTTCATTCTGGTAATCTTCTGCTCTCTGTATAGCATCTTCCTTCATGCTATCGAAATTGCAGGCAAGCTCTCCTGAACCGAAGAAGTTTACGATATTCAGTATTTCCGCTGTCTCCTCATGAAGCCCAATGCTTGAGAATAGGCGTCCGTAGCCTCTCAGCTCGTGGATCCCGATAGTGGAAATGACCTTTTCAAGGCCTTTTGTCAGTGCTGTGTACAGGTTTACTAGCGGCGTGGCCGATTCGTCCAGCACAGTCATGAACATATAGTACGGAGATATCAGATCTGCACCAAGTCCATAGCTGGTGATGATATCATGCAGCGACCGGATGGAAGCCGAACGGAGCAGGATAGAACAGTCCCTGCGGACCGCTTCCTTGACGAGCGCCTGATCGATCGCTGATACAGCCAAATGCGGATCGAGCCAGAGATTCCCGTTCTGGTGGGCCTGTGAATCATCCAGGATAAGGAGGGACTTTCCGCTCCTGACAGCAGCCACGGCATCTCCCGCCAGACGGCCAAGGGCCTCCCGGATGCCTTCATCTTCACTGAAAACAATCGGGATGTAGGCAGTCAGCTTTTGTTCCTGGTAATAGTCTGTCACCTGGTCATAGCTTGGCTGCTGGATGATGCCGGAACATTCGAATCCTGCTTTTCCTTCAATCAGGAGCGGAGTCTGAAGTTCAGTCACGCCTGAGACTTCCTTATCAGAATGGAAGAGGGCAGGGCGCTTCCCGATGATGGTCCTGGTTGAAAAGTGTTCTGTCTCACGGTCGCGGTCAATGGCCGGATTGGTCACGACGGCCACACTTTCCTTTATATAGTCAGCGATGTTTTTCCGCTCAGGGTTCAATGCTGCCAAAGGTGCATCATGTCCTAAAGAACGGATCGGCTCAATGCCTTTATCAGCCATCTGTTCAACAAGCTGGACCTGGTCCCTTTCCCAGCCGAAAGCTTTATATTGGCCGTTATGGATCTTGCTTGGATAGTTCATCGTAATTGTTTTTGGCAGCCTTGGCGTTTCAAGCCGCTTCCTGCTGCCGTCCAGATGCACCCGCTTTGAGAATCTTTTGTATACCTCTTCCTGGTATGCATGCTGTTCAAATACTTCAAGAACATCCCCGTTCCATTTCAGGCCGACCTTTTCTCCCGGAGCCAGCGGCTTAGGCTCGTTTACATATTCGCTGGAAGGAATAATCCCCGGTTCTGAAGAGAATAAATAAGAGCTTTCTGTTTCAAGCATCCAGAGCGGGCGCAGTCCAAGTGCATCCACGCTGAATACTGCCTCGTCGGCAAAGCGGGAGATGATCCCTGCAGGGCCCTGGGCAAAATGGCCCCAGCCTTCCCGGATGTAGGTGTACAGATCCTGGAGATGGTCCGGATAAGACTTGATTTCGTTTACAATTGGCGGGAACATAACATCCATCGCTTCAAAAAGTGAATAATTTTCACGGCAAATAAACGTCTCCAGTGTTCTGCTCAAGTCCTGTGAATCGCTGCCGTCTTTAACGAGAGGGACGCCTGCAAGCTTAGCTTCATCCCGAAGCTTGGCAATTGTGTTGATTTCACCGTTATGCCCAAGCACACTGAAAGGCTGGACACGGAAAAAGCTGGAGAGCGTATTGGTTGAATATCTGTTATGGCCAAGTGTCATCGTCGATGCGGCAAGCGGGTTCGCAAGGTCATGATAATATTTGGGCAGGATATCCCCTGCGCCCATTACCTTATATACGGCATGGTGCTGGCTTAA
This sequence comes from Bacillus infantis, assembly GCF_008180445.1. Lineage (GTDB taxonomy): Bacteria > Bacillota > Bacilli > Bacillales > Cytobacillaceae > Bacillus_AB > Bacillus_AB infantis_B. The sequence continues at coordinate 12,631 of NZ_VTER01000005.1, read as the reverse complement.
AGAGGCCACATGGACATGCTCATCTTCTTCGAAACTTATAATGAGGTTAAATAATTTTTCCGTAAGGGGCTGGCCCTCCATATCTGATACAATGGCAAACTGCCAGAATATAGGATTTTCCTGGATGGCAATCGGCCCAAGGGCTGAAGAATCTGTCACTTCGTCTGATTCAAATAGGATTTCAAAGCCTGCATCTGCTAATCTTTCTGCAAGACTGGCTTTAATGCTTGAGCTTTTTTCATTTCTTGACATGAAAACATGGCCGACTGCAAAACCTTCGCGGGAGGCCGCCTCAGGATCGGCACCGGCGTCAGAAAGCTTCTGCTTCCATAGCTCGCGCGGTATATCGATGTGGATCCCGACGCCGTCACCTTCTCCGTTAATAAAACCCGCACGGTGATTCATCGTGACAAGGGCATCGATGCAGCTGAAGATATTCTCCCTTGAAGGGATCTTATTCTTTTCCATTGCGGCTACAATCCCGCAGGCATCATGCTCCTGGCGGTTAAATTCAGTGAATAGGGATGGGCTCCAAGTTTGTGTCATAAATACGGCTTCAGCAAATTGCCAAGCCGGTTCACCTCCTATAAGATTTTTCTGTATACAAAATGAAATTTTGTAAGGTTAATTGTTTCGGGGAAACATATAAGGGGAAAAACAGACAAGGTGGGACTTTATTTTTCCAAAACACTAAATAGACAAAAGTGAGTTTTTCGAAAATTAGTATTTCTATCATATCATAAGAATTTTCAGAAATCAATTAATTATACAAAACTATGGATGGGAAATGGAGAGCCGGAAAAGGGTTTGCTGATAAAACGTCTTATTTTGTAAACGTTTTCAATGAGGCGTGTATTAAAAAAGGAGCCGTTTCAGGCTCCTTTTATGCATGAAAAACTGTATAATTATTCTTCGCCTATTATGCTGAATGCATGATTGACTGCATGGAGAGTTGCGTGTATATCTTCTTCTGTATGGGCAATGGTTACAAACCAGGCTTCATACTTGGAAGGTGCCAGGTTGATCCCCTGCTCCAGCATCAGCTTGAAGAAACGCGCAAAAGTCTCGCCATCTGTGTTTTCTGCCTGCTCATAGTTTTCTACTTTTTCTTCTGTAAAGTAGATGGTCAGTGCGCCTTTCAGGCGATTAATGGTGATTTGGACCCCATGCTCAGCCGCAGCTGCCAGGATTCCTTCTTCAAGCATTTGCCCGAGCCTGTCGAGATATTCATAAACTCCATCCTGTTTCAGGACTTCAAGGCAGGCGATTCCGGAAAGAATGGAAGCCGGGTTTCCTGCCATTGTTCCTGCCTGATAGGCTGGGCCTAATGGAGCCACCTTTTCCATGATTTCCAGTTTGCCGCCGTAAGCACCGATCGGAAGCCCGCCGCCGATGATTTTGCCCATTGCTGTCAGGTCAGGCTGAACGCCAAGCATATCCTGGGCACCGCCATACATAAAGCGGAAGGCTGTTATGACTTCATCATATATAACGAGAGAGCCTGCTGCATGGGCAATTTCGTTGATCTGCTCCAGGAAGCCTTCCTTCGGTTCAACAATGCCGAAATTTCCTACGATCGGCTCGACCAGAACTGCTGCAATCTCGTCTCCCCATTTTTCCATCGCTTCTTTAAACGGCTCGATATCATTGAATGGGACCGTGATCACTTCCTGGGCGATGCTTTTCGGCACGCCGGCAGAATCGGGTGTTCCAAGTGTGGATGGCCCTGAGCCTGCAGCAACAAGGACAAGGTCGGAATGGCCATGGTAGCATCCGGCAAATTTAATGATTTTGTCTTTTCCTGTGTAAGCCCGTGCCACACGGATCGTGGTCATGACGGCCTCAGTGCCTGAATTGACGAAGCGGACTTTTTCCATGCCCGGCATCGCTTCCTTCAGCATCTTGGCGAATTTAACTTCGTGCGGGGTAGGTGTTCCGTACAGGACCCCTGTTTCTGCTGCTCTTTTGATCGCTTCAGTAATATGAGGATGTGCATGGCCAGTGATGATGGGGCCGTACGCAGCCAGATAATCGATATATTGATTTCCGTCAACGTCCCAGAAGTAAGCTCCCTGTGCACGCTCCATCACAACCGGAGCTCCGCCGCCAACGGCTTTATAAGAGCGGGAAGGGCTGTTAACTCCGCCTACAATATGTTTAAGTGCTTCTTCATGTATGCGTTCTGAATTTGAGAAATTCATTTTCTTCCTCCTTAAGGCGTAATTCCCCCTCTATATTACCGCAGTTTAACGGGCAGTAATAGCCCCGCGCTTATAGTAAGAAAGTTAGGAAAAAGGAAGAGGTGCGGGACTAAACTGCCCGTAAAGCCCGGCTGGTTCAACTAACCCCTTGGGAAGGGCGTCCAAGGGAAAGTTTCCCAATGCCGCAGTTTAACGGGCAGTAATAGCCCCGCGCTCATAGTAAGAAAGTTAGGAAAAAGGAAGAGGTGCGGGACTAAACTGCCCGTAAAGCCCGGCTGTTTCAACTAACCCCTTGGGAAGGGCGTCCAAGGGGAAGTTTCCCAATGCCGCAGAATAACGGGCAGTAATAGCCCCGCGCTTATAGTAAGAAAGTTAGGAAAAAGGAAGAGTTGCGGGACTAAACTGCCCATAAAGCCCGGCTGGTTCAACTAACCCCTTGGGAAGGGCGTCCAAGGGGAAGTTTCCCAATGCCGCAGTTTAACGGGCAGTAATAGCCCCGCGCTCATAGTAAGAAAGTTAGGAAAAAGGAAGAGGTGCGGGACTAAACTGCCCGTAAAGCCGGGCTGGTTCAGTCAGCCCGCTGTGGAGAGCGCCCCAGAGGGGAAGAAGTGCAGGCTATTTGTATTAAAGATGTCCTTTGGCTAAAATGAGTTCTTGGGGCACCGGCTTTAAGAGGAGGAACGATGCCTTGGATGTTTTGAAATTTATGCCCTTGTAAAAAAGGGATTGAACTGGAGGAAAACATGAAGGATGCCATCATTGTAAATGGCCTGCGCAAGGAGTTTAAGGCCTATTCAAGCAGGGCCGGCCTTAAAGGGGCCTTCCGCGATCTGTTTACGCGAAATTATAAGATTGTCCCTGCTGTCAACGATATCAGCTTTCAGGTAAGGCAGGGGGAAATGGTAGGCTACATAGGAGAAAACGGCGCAGGAAAATCGACGACCATCAAGATGCTGACCGGCATCCTGGAGCCGACTGCCGGAGAGGTGACTGTCAACGGGATGAATCCGCACAGGGACAGGGAGAGATTTGTCCAGACGATCGGGGTTGTGTTCGGGCAGAGGTCCCAGCTGTGGTGGGATATTGCCGTTCAGGAATCGTTCCGGCTTTTAAAAAAGGTTTATAAAGTTTCCGATGAGGATTATGCCAGCCATATGGACCACGTCATCAGGACGCTGGATATCGGGCCTCTCCTGGACAAGCCCGTGCGAAAGCTCTCGCTTGGACAGAGGATGCGCTGCGAGCTGGCGGCGGCCCTGATCCATAATCCGCCGCTGTTATTTCTCGATGAGCCGACGATCGGCCTCGATGTTTTGGTTAAACTTAAAATCCGTGAATTTTTAAAAGAAATCAACCAGAAATACAATACGACGATTCTTTTGACCACCCATGACCTTTCTGACATTGAAGCGCTTTGCGAACGGGTTGTCATGCTTGATGAAGGGAGCATCATATACGACGGTGCTTTGCAGAGCCTGAAGGAAACCTGGGCTGAAGGAAAGGAAATACGCTTTGAATTTCTTGAGCAGGCAGAACTGGGGGCCTTGGAAGAGCTTACTGCCGATCTCCCCGTTGAATGGCAAAGGAATGGAGAGGACGAAGCTTTTACTGCCTTAGCGGAGGATAAAGAGGAAGTCATTTCCGCGCTGATTGCAAGGGCTGTCTCAGCCTATAAGGTCAGGGATATTAAAATCATGGAAACGTCAACCGAAGAAATCATCCGTAATATTTACGATAAAGGCATGGCATGAGGAGGCAGCAATGGATAAGTATGCAGAAATGATCCGTATCCGTTTTTTAATGATGCTCGCCTACCGGACGAATTATTATACAGGCATTCTGATATACAGCATTAATATCGGCGCTTATTATTTTTTGTGGACTGCGATATATGGAGGGAAAGAGAGCATTGAGGGCCTTTCCGTCCTGCAGATGACCACCTATGTAGCTGTTGCCTGGATGGCCAGGGCCTTTTATTTCAATAATATCGACCGGGAAATGGCTGCAGAAATAAAGGAAGGAAAAGTAGCGGTCGAACTGATCAGGCCGTACAATTATCTTGGCATGAAGACCATGCAGGGACTGGGGGAAGGGATTTTCCGTTTGTTCTTTTTCTCTGTTCCCGGGATGGTCATTGTCGCACTTATCTTCCCGCTTGAATTTTCGGCAGACCCTGCCACCTGGCTGCTGTTTTCAGTATCCATTCTGCTCAGCTTCTTGATCAATACCCAATTAAATCTGCTGACAGGGATTACGACTTTTTTCTTATATAATAATACTGGCTTGATCAGAGCCAAGCGCGTGGTGATCGATCTGTTTTCCGGGCTGCTGATCCCTCTTTCCTTTTTCCCTGTGTGGGCGCAGGATGTCTTGAAATTCCTTCCCTTCCAGGGCATCAGCTATATTCCAAGCATGATTTTCACAAATGGCTTCACACAGGGGGAAGCCATCAACGGTCTGCTGCTTCAGGGAGTGTGGGTGCTGATCCTCTTCATTCCGATACAGGCACTTTGGACCGCTGCAAAAAAGCAGATGGTCATTCAAGGAGGGTAACAGCTTGTTTTATATTTCGATTTTCTTCCAATATGTGTCTCAGTATATGAAAACAAGGCTGGAGTATCGGGCAGATTTGGCGGTTGAGGTTGTTTCCGATCTGCTGTTTCAGGCAGTCAATTTGATCTTTATTCTGGTTGTTTTTGGACATACCAGCTATTTGAGCGGCTGGAACAGGGATGAAATCATCTTTATCTATGGATTTTTTCTTGTTCCTTATGCCCTGTTTTCTTCCTTTTTCAATATTTGGGATTTCAATGAACGATATATTGTGAAAGGCGAGTTTGACAGGATTTTGACCAGGCCTGTCCATAGCCTGTTCCAGATCGTCCTGGAAAGGATGGAGCTGGAATCGCTGTTTGGAGCTGTGACCGGCCTGGTCATTATGTTTTATGCGGGGGAGCAGCTTGGACTCAGCATAAGCTGGTATGATCCGTTCTTGTTTATCCTGCTTGTGCTCGGCGGTGTGATGGTTTACGCGGGAATCTTCGTCCTGATTGCGTGCATCAGCTTTTGGGCAGACGCGAGAACTTCCATCATGCCGATGATGTACAATATCGGGAATTATGGAAGATATCCGGTAGACATATATAATGGTGCCATCCGCTTTGTGCTTACCTGGATCCTTCCGTTCGCGTTTGTCGGTGTCTATCCGGCAGCCTATTTCCTTGGGAAACATGAATGGCTGGTCTATTCTTTCCTGACGCCAGTCATCGGCCTGGTATTCTTCTGCCTGTCCATCATTGTCTGGAATCAGGGCGTAAAGAAATACCGCGGTGCGGGGAATTAGAATGGCAAAAAACAGTACTCAATTAATGGGGTGCTGTTTTTTTATGTCTTTCGACTACTGACGATTATTCAAACTCTAATCCTGACTGCTGTTTTCATGGTCTTTCAGATAATTTTGATAAGCTTCCGTTACTCTGTCCGGCGGCTGGGGGAGTGTTTTGTAAATTTTATTAAGCATATAAACCGCTCTGAACAAAGTGCCGGCAATGATCATCCTAAAATTGCAGCTAGCAATATAGACAACAGCAGATACATAAATAACTCCTCTCACTTTAAAAATGGATATTCATCATTCTAACAGGATAATATTGGAACCGCACTTTTTGTTAAAAGACAAGCCGGCATACGGGCCCTGTTTTAAGCGTATAAATCTAGGGAGTATAAAGGAGAAGAGGGTCTGATTTGGTCTTTTATCTTTCGCTGATATTGATAGCCTTTTGTGTATTGATGAGTCTGCGGACATTGTTTATCCCCCATAAGATCCGCGGGAAAAGAGTCTCGTTTGAAAATTTTCTCTATCTGGCTTTTATATATGTGACGGTCATGATTGGCTTTGGGCTTATATACGTTTTGATGGAGCAGAACGGTACCCAGGTTCTCCGGGAAAGCGCGGGAGCGGAAGGAGGAACATTTATTCAAAGGCTGGAGACAGGCTTCTATTTTAGCGCAGTAACCCTTTTTTCAGTAGGCTATGGCGATATTTCTCCTATAGGGATCGGCAGGATGATCGCCGTTCTTGAGGCATTGATCGGCTACACGATTCCCGCAGCATTTGTAGCAAGGGCCGTATTCGACAGAGAGTCCTGACAATGTCCCGGATTTGTGTTTGCGGCAGATTTTGGATAGGCTTATGTTATCACATCGATGGAGGGATTAATATGCAGATTGAACTGGGAAAACAGGCTCCGGAGTTGGAACTGCCGGGCGCAGATGAAAAGCCGGTAAGGCTGTCGGACTTCCGGGGCAAAAATGTGGTCCTGTATTTCTACCCTAAGGATATGACGCCAGGATGCACGACCGAAGCGTGTGACTTCAGGGACAAGCATGAGGAGTTCCAGGGAGCGGACGCTGTAATCATCGGTATAAGCCCTGACCCAGCCGGCAGGCATGGCAAGTTTATTGAAAAATACGGATTGCCTTTCATCCTGCTGTCAGATGAAGAGCATAAAGCTGCTGAAGCATATGATGTCTGGAAGCTGAAGAAGAATTTTGGCAAAGAGTATATGGGGATTGAAAGATCCACCTTCATCATTGATAAAGAAGGGAATCTGGTGAAGGAATGGAGGAAGGTTAAGGTTAAGGGCCATGTCGAAGAGGCGCTTGCTTATGTACAGGAGCAGCTTTCCTGAGTAACGCGATTGGATACTTGTATCCAATCTTTTTTTTATTTTGGTGTAGTGATTTGGGGGGGCCATTCGTCTAATATACTAAGGGTTAAATTTTCCAAATTGGATATTGGGTGATATGTGATGGGCAAATGTGTTTATATCCTGCTGACAGATACAGGAACGATATTTTCAAGACTGATTAAGTGTTATACAAGAGCTCCATATAATCATTGTTCCATTGCACTGGACAGGCAGTTCAATCAATTATTCAGCTTCGGAAGGCGCAGCTATATGAACCCTTTTTCAGCTGGATTTATTAGGGAAAGGGTCGATGGGGGCGTGTTCAAGCATAAGAAGAATACGAGATGTGCGGTTTACCGGCTGCAGGTTTCAGATTCCCAGCAAAAAGACATCCGGAAAATGATCCTGCAATTTGAAGAAGATCCGCTAAGGTATAAATATAATCTCCTCGGGTGCATCGGCATTATCTTTGGGATAAAATTTCAAAGGACCGATGCCTTCACCTGCTCGCAATTCGTATCCACCATTCTTACACAGAGCGGGATACATACATTTGATAAATGCTGTGAAATGATCAGGCCTGATGACGTTGCCGGCATCCCCCGGCTGTCTTTGATATATGAGGGATATCTCCATCAATATTGGGAGAGGTCGCGAATGGCTGAACCATTGCATAAAAGGGCAGCTGTCTGGCCCAATTTAATATAACAAAGGCGGATGTCCATTCATTTAAACAAGTTTTGAATATCATTAGATTAGGGCATACCTCCTCAGATACTTTGAAGCAGATCCTTTCAGGGTCTGCTCTTTTTTTGAAGAACAGGGAGGACCCGATGGAGAAGTTTTGGTATCAGTAGAAGCGGGTATGATCGATTGGAAAATGTAAAAACATCCTTCGGGTGATATGATGAAGAAAACGAAGGAGGGGACGGAATGAAAATAGTATCTTCTCTGCAGCCGGAAAAGGATCTGCAGGATAAAATCAAGAATGCTTTTCCTGATGCGGATTTTGATTTTTATGAGAGTATGGAGCAGGCTGAAGGAGCATTATCCCAGGCTGAAATTTTTATTACTTATGGCGAGGATTTGACAGCTGCGCATATTGAGAGTGCAAAAAAGCTGAAATGGATCATGGTCATGTCCGCGGGGCTGGAATTGATGCCGCTCAAGCAATGTGAAGAAAGAGGCATCCTGATTACTAATGCAAGAGGGGTTCACAGCATCCCGATGGCAGAGTTTGCACTTGGGATGATGCTGATGCACGAAAAAAAGGAAAAGAAGCTTATTGTGAATGAAGAGAATGAAGTCTGGGACCGGAATATCCAGATGGGCGAGCTCCGCGGAAAAACCATGCTGATCCTGGGAACCGGCGCTATTGGAAGTGAAATAGCCCGGCTGGGTAAAGCATTTGGATTGAAAACCTGGGGCATCAACCGCAGCGGTTCCCCTGTGCCACATATTGACAGACTTTTCAGCCTTGAAGAGTTGGACATACTATTACCGGAGGCTGATTTCCTCATCACGGTGCTCCCGAGTACAGGAGAGACAAGGCATCTGCTCGGGATGGAGCACTTCCGCAGGATGAAGAACAATGCAGTCTTCATCAACTTGGGCAGGGGAGATATCGCCGGGGAAGATATATTGCTTGATGCGATGCGGAAGAGGCTGATTTCACATGCCTATCTGGATGTTTTTGAAACAGAGCCGCTGGAGAAAGGGCATCCATTCTGGAAGATGGACAATATAACCGTCACTCCGCACTTATCAAGCAGATCAGCCATGTACCTGCCAAGATCCTTTGAAATTTTTGCCCATAATCTTCATACATATATACAAAGCGGGAATGACTATGTGAATAAAATTGATCCTGGGAAGGGGTATTAATTTGAAGATCTATACTAAAACAGGAGATAAAGGAACAACATCGCTCATATACGGAGAGCGTGTATCAAAAGGGGACATGCGGGTAGAAGCTTACGGGACCTGCGATGAAGCCAATTCGATGATCGGCCTGGCACTCAGCTATTTAAAGGGAGAATTTTTCCAGGGCAAAAAAGAGCTTGAAGACACATACCATAAAATACAAACAGCTCTTTTCCATGTAGGCGCAGAGCTTGCAACTCCTCCCGGGAAAGAGGTCAAGTGGAAAGTTTCTGAAGATGATATCAAAGTCATGGAGAACAAAATTGATGAATGGGATGCTGAACTCCCGCAGCTTGCCAATTTTATCCTTCCAGGGGGGAATCCTGCAGGAGCCGCTTTCCATTCTGCCCGGACGATTGTGCGGCGGGCTGAAAGGGAGGCTGTGCGGATTGATGGTGTTAACCCATTGGTGCTTTCGTACCTGAACAGATTGTCTGATCTGCTGTTTGTAACGGCCAGATATGTTAATCTTCAGCTGGGGGAAAACGAGAAAAATCTTCACGAAGAGGATTGAAATCAATCAGGCATCATACAGTAATATTGACAAATAGCATAAAAAGTTAGTACACTATTTATAAAGATTACAAAGTAAGAATCTTTGTTGGAAAAGAGGTGCATGACGGTGGCTCAAACACAGTTAAAAGAAGCGCTGGATACCTTGAAGGATACAGGAGTGCGTATTACTCCGCAGCGTCATGCGATACTTGAATATTTAATAAGCTCCATGTCACACCCGACTGCAGATGATATTTATAAAGCATTAGAAGGAAAATTTCCTAATATGAGTGTGGCTACAGTTTACAATAATCTAAGAGTATTTCGTGAAGTTGGCCTGGTAAAGGAATTGACCTATGGGGATGCATCAAGCAGGTTTGACTTTATTACAACCCATCATTATCATGTGATTTGCGAAAACTGCGGGAAAATCGTGGATTTCCATTATCCTGGTTTGGATGAAGTTGAACATCTGGCTTCCCATGTAACAGGTTTTAAAATCAGCCATCACCGCATGGAGATTTACGGCACATGCCCGGATTGTGCAAGCAAGGAAGCGCACTAATTCTATAACGCCGATAGCCTGCTATCGGCTTTTTCTTTTGTCTTAGAGGGAATCGGCGGCTTTCGGGTGCTTTGCGGATATAAAAAAATAACCCAGCATCCCTGCTGGGCCGATTTATTCTGAGCATATCTATTGCTCAGCTTTTTTCTGTTGTGAGGCTTTTCTGTTATAGCTCTCATTGAACTCTTTCCCTTCAAGTGAAGGATCAAGTGTCAGCGGTTCATTACAGTACATGCACATATCAACACGGCCAAGCATCTTTGTATATTTCCCGCAATTTGGGCACTCAACTTGTACAGTTTTTGTTGAGAGCATGCCAATCCAGAAATAAACCCCGGTGCTGGCGATGATGCAAAGCATGCCTAACAGCATGAATATAGTCATAACAATCGGTGAAGTCCTGAAGAATATTCCTATATACATAACAATAAAGCCGATGAATACCAGACTAAGTGCAAAGGTGCGGATTTTGTTAATCTTGCTCGAATATTTTGCCATTCTTTTTTGTCCCTCCCAAAGTATAACTATACCATATTTGCTTTTCTAAAGGATATCTGCAAAGCAGGAATAATGCTCCTGTCGAATATTGCTTGGGGACAGCAGGAATTCCAGGATGGCTGTAGAACCTATATGCTATAAAAGAAAAGCCAGGGGCCTTGCGCAAATGAGTGCAGACTTAGAATGCCATGTGCTGCAGCAATATCAAAGTGCCTCCCGGGGCTGATCCCGAGGATAGGCTCCATTGCACTAAGCTATTGAAGTTCAAATTAATGAATCTTATCTAATATTAATGGAGGAATGATGATGGAAGACATTCTTCGCCCTATTTATCAGGAACGGGCAAGCCAGGCCAACACGCTTGGAGTGCTGATCATAGAAAAAAGAAATAAAGCGGTCCCTGTTACAGATACCTTCGATGCAGTCCTGCTGATCGTTGTCCAGGAGGCAGAGGTGCCGGTTTTCGTTAAGCATTATACTTATAATGATAAAAAAGCAGCACTTCATATCGTAAAGGAGAGCCAGCTGAATGAATGGATCCTCCACGGCTCCAACAGGAAGATTTTTGATTGGCTATACAATGGGAGAATCGTTTTTGACCGCAATGAGTATATAAGCAACCTGAAAGTTGAATTAAAGGAATTCCCGTTCTATGGAAGAAAGCTGAAGATGGGCGTGGAATTTGCGAAATTGATAAGGCGCTATATGGATGGAAAGGCGTTTTTTGAAAATAATCATTATCTCGATGCCTATAACCATGTCGTTCATTCTCTTCACCACCTGGCGCGGCTTGCTGTCATTGAGAGCGGATTTCATCCTGAAGTGACTGTATGGCATCAGGTCAAACAGATCGAACCCGAAATCTTTAAGTTGTATGAAGAGCTTGTCATCAGTGAAGAGCCATTGGAAAAGCGCCTTGAGCTTCTTTTTCTGGCAAGTGAATTCCTGATCCATTCAAAAACGAAAATCGGGATTCAGCATCTCACTGATATCATGTCCGAAAAAGAGGACTGGTCCTTCAATGAAATGATCACCCATCCTGAATTAAGTGCTTACTCTGTTGATTTAAGTATGCTGCTTGAATATCTGATCGATAAACATCTGATAGAGGCAGTTGAAATTGTGACGAAAAGCCCTGGTTTGTATCACCGCCATTACCGGACGAAAAAATTATTTTAAAAAAACATTAAAAGGTATTGACCTTTTGTTTCTTACTTGGTATATTTATATCCGTCGCTGCTAGTTGTTCAGCAAAACACAGTGGCTGACGGATTTAAATAACATCCTAAAAAATTATTTTTGAAAAGTGTTGACAGAATGAACAACACATGATAAGATAATAAAGTCGCTCAAGGGCGGCGGGGATAAAAAAGATTGTTCTTTGAAAACTGAACGAACAAAAACGTCAACGTTAATCTTATTTTTATCAGAGCTAAATCTTACTCTTATATGGAGAGTTTGATCCTGGCTCAGGACGAACGCTGGCGGCGTGCCTAATACATGCAAGTCGAGCGGACGGATGGGAGCTTGCTCCCTGAAGTCAGCGGCGGACGGGTGAGTAACACGTGGGCAACCTGCCTGTAAGACTGGGATAACTTCGGGAAACCGGAGCTAATACCGGATAATGCATTTCCCCTCATGGGGATATGCTGAAAGATGGTTTCGGCTATCGCTTACAGATGGGCCCGCGGCGCATTAGCTAGTTGGTGAGGTAACGGCTCACCAAGGCAACGATGCGTAGCCGACCTGAGAGGGTGATCGGCCACACTGGGACTGAGACACGGCCCAGACTCCTACGGGAGGCAGCAGTAGGGAATCTTCCGCAATGGACGAAAGTCTGACGGAGCAACGCCGCGTGAGTGATGAAGGTTTTCGGATCGTAAAACTCTGTTGTCAGGGAAGAACAAGTGCCGGAGTAACTGCCGGCACCTTGACGGTACCTGACCAGAAAGCCACGGCTAACTACGTGCCAGCAGCCGCGGTAATACGTAGGTGGCAAGCGTTGTCCGGAATTATTGGGCGTAAAGCGCGCGCAGGCGGTCTCTTAAGTCTGATGTGAAAGCCCACGGCTCAACCGTGGAGGGTCATTGGAAACTGGGGGACTTGAGTGCAGAAGAGGAAAGTGGAATTCCACGTGTAGCGGTGAAATGCGTAGAGATGTGGAGGAACACCAGTGGCGAAGGCGACTTTCTGGTCTGTAACTGACGCTGAGGCGCGAAAGCGTGGGGAGCAAACAGGATTAGATACCCTGGTAGTCC
>NZ_VTER01000042.1:0-636 GCF_008180445.1 Bacillus infantis | reverse complement strand
AAGCTAGTAAGATCCCTGAAAGATGATCAGGTTGATAGGTCTGAGGTGGAAGCGTGGTGACACGTGGAGCTGACAGATACTAATAGATCGAGGACTTAACCACAATTGATTACTCTGTCATTCTTCTTCTGCATTATCTAGTTTTGAGGGAACAAAACCTCAATCAAATAGTCTGGTGGCGATAGCGAGAAGGTCACACCCGTTCCCATACCGAACACGGAAGTTAAGCTTCTCAGCGCCGATGGTAGTTGGGGGCTCTCCCCCTGTGAGAGTAGGACGTTGCCGGGCAAAACGAAGAACAGTCTGTGAGACTGTTCTTTTTTGTGTTTTTGTTGAAAAAGGAGAAGATTTTAATAATGGCTCTATACTAAATGTTGGGGTTCCTACACAAATTGAGACATAAAAAATGCACGTAATCATCCAGTCTTTTATACTTGAGTTGTCGAGAAACAAGTATAGATTGGAGATACGTGCATAATGAATTCTAACATAAAGTTGCCTGGATTTGAAGAAGTAGTGGTTCTATCAATGGAGGAAGTGGAAGAGAAGCTTCGCATACATGTAGAGATGCCTGTTAAAGCCCATGTTTGTCCGATTTGTGGGACATCAACGGTGAAAATCCACGACTATCGGATA
>NZ_VTER01000041.1:0-652 GCF_008180445.1 Bacillus infantis | reverse complement strand
TCGCTCGCCGCTACTCAGGGAATCGCGTTTGCTTTCTCTTCCTCCGGGTACTTAGATGTTTCAGTTCCCCGGGTCTGCCTCCAATGCCCTATGTATTCAGGCAAGGGTTCCATCCCATTACGGATGGAGGGTTTCCCCATTCGGAAATCTCCGGATCAAAGCTTACTTACAGCTCCCCGAAGCATATCGGTGTTAGTACCGTCCTTCATCGGCTCCTAGTGCCAAGGCATCCACCGTGCGCCCTTTCTAACTTAACCTAAAAATAAGCGAAGCTTATTCCTGGTATCACTCTCAAATTGAGAGAAAACCTAAAATGGCGATTACTCGGTAATGTCTTCTTCATTACATTATCTAGTTTTCAAAGAACAAAATGAGAGWTTATACTCTCAAAACTGAACGAACAAAGACCGTCACGTCTTGTATATATTCCTTAGAAAGGAGGTGATCCAGCCGCACCTTCCGATACGGCTACCTTGTTACGACTTCACCCCAATCATCTGTCCCACCTTAGGCGGCTGGCTCCAAAAGGTTACCCCACCGACTTCGGGTGTTACAAACTCTCGTGGTGTGACGGGCGGTGTGTACAAGGCCCGGGAACGTATTCACCGCGGCATGCTGATCCGCGATTACTAGCGATTCCAGCTTCATGCAG
>NZ_VTER01000040.1:0-755 GCF_008180445.1 Bacillus infantis | reverse complement strand
AGCGTGGTGACACGTGGAGCTGACAGATACTAATAGATCGAGGACTTAACCACAATTGATTGCTTAGTAATTCTTCTTCTGCATTATCTAGTTTTGAGGGAACAAAACCTCATCTAAATAGTCTGGTGGCGATAGCGAGAAGGTCACACCCGTTCCCATACCGAACACGGAAGTTAAGCTTCTCAGCGCCGATGGTAGTTGGAGGTTCTCCTCCTGTGAGAGTAGGACGCTGCCGGGCGAAGACAGAGAGATGTCTCTTTGTCTTTTTTAATCCCTATCTGTTGGAATAATATTCCTCAAGAATTAAGGGTTGACCCGTAACACCGCTGGTGTTATGATAGTCAGGCACCTTCGAGAGCTGATGCTCGGAACAAACTTTTCGAAAAAAAGTTGTTGACGAAGGCTGCTAAAAATGTTATTCTAATATAGTTGCTTTAAGAGAGCGACTGAGATTGTTCTTTGAAAACTGAACGAACAAAACGTCAACGTTAATCTTAATTTTTTTATCAGAGCTAAATCTTACTCTTATATGGAGAGTTTGATCCTGGCTCAGGACGAACGCTGGCGGCGTGCCTAATACATGCAAGTCGAGCGGACGGATGGGAGCTTGCTCCCTGAAGTCAGCGGCGGACGGGTGAGTAACACGTGGGCAACCTGCCTGTAAGACTGGGATAACTTCGGGAAACCGGAGCTAATACCGGATAATGCATTTCCCCTCATGGGGATATGCTGAAAGATGGTTTCGGCTATCACTT
>NZ_VTER01000004.1:0-360379 GCF_008180445.1 Bacillus infantis | reverse complement strand
GTGGAGGTTCCGTAGACCTCTGCGGTCTCTTTGAAGGTCTTCCCCTTAATACTGCGGATCTTAATGGCTTGGTTCAGCTCAACCGAAATACGCTGGTATCGGTCGACAAAGGGGTTGCGTTCCACAAACTTCTTTCCACACTGACAAGCATAGCGGCGCTTCTTATAGAAAAGCAGCGTCTGTCTTTCAAATAGCTTTAAATGCTTAATTTTCTGTATCCGATAGTCGTGGATTTTCACCGTTGATGTCCCACAAATCGGACAAATATGGGCTTTAACAGGCATCTCTACATGTATGCGAAGCTTCTCTTCCACTTCCTCCATTGATAGAACCACTACTTCTTCAAATCCAGGCAACTTTATGTTAGAATTCATTATGCACGTATCTCCAATCTATACTTGTTTCTCGACAACTCAAGTATAAAAGACTGGATGATTACGTGCATTTTTTATGTCTCAATTTGTGTAGGAACCCCAACATTTAGTATAGAGCCATTAAAAAAGCACTGCCCCATATTGGCAGTGCTTCCGTTGGCCGGCCATATACAGCCAGCAAGAGTAATACTAATCTGCCCGGGCATCAAAGGGAGGCCCGGTTCTTTTTTTTGCCTTTTTTTCCGTCAATGACGGTTAAATGAGATGGAGACTTGCGGGCTTTTGTTTTTCTTAAGGATGTAAGCGAACCGACACTTGCCTTCCTGGTGCTGGCAGGTTCTTTCTGATATTTCCTTTTAGATTTCTTAGCTGCTTTAACAAATGCCTGCTGCTCTTTTTTCATAGGGCCAGCTTTGTAGAAACGGCGAAACAGAAAGTATACGGCAGCACCAATGAGGGCCATTACGGCTATACTCTGCAAAAAACCGGCAGGGTCGTTTACCAATCTGCCTATTATTCCGATTATTGCGAGGCCGATGAGGCCGGCAACAATGTACAATGAAGTCCGGTTATTCAAAAAAGCCACCTCCCTATGAGCATGATGAGCATTTTCACTTGCTTTTAAACTATATTTTATACAATTTCTTCTGTTTTATTAGCGTCCTCGGTTTCCTTTTCCTTTTTTAGCAGTTCGTTAAACGAAAGAATGGCAACTTCTGTCTGTTTATCATCCGGTTCTTTGGTCGTCAGGAGCTGAAGCCAGAGTCCGGGAAGGCCGAGCCATTTCAGAACAGGCACATGCCTGACCTTATTCGTCAGCTGCAGGACCTCAAAGGAGATTCCGAGAACGACCGGGATCAGGGCAAGGCGGTTTAAAATCCTGACCCAAAGCGGATCGGTCGGCACAAACATATAAATGAAGACGCCGACAATGACGGTGAAGAGGATAAAGCTGCTGCCGCAGCGATAATGGAGCCTGGACTGGGCCTGCACATTTTCGACCGTCAGCTCCTTGCCGTTCTCAAAAGCATTTATTACTTTATGCTCTGCGCCATGGTACTGAAACACCCGCCTGATGATCGGGGTCAATGAAACGAAATAAATATACCCAAGCAGAAGGATGAGCTTGAAAAATCCTTCTACCAATACCTGTGAAAAATCGCTTGAGAAAATCGGCTTTGTCAAGGCCGCCAGGAATACCGGAACAAGGGTGAAGATAAATTTCCCGAACAGGAATGAAATGACCCCTATGGCTGCCACGCCGAGCCACATGGTCAGCTTGGATGGCTCCTGTTCTTTCAAGGTATGATCCTCGCTTGGATCAAGATCAAATCTCTCTGTTGAGAAATTCAAGTGCTTAGAACCGTTCGCACTTGCTTCAATAATGGCTGCTATCCCTCTAAGGAAAGGGATTTTCTTGATCGTCCGGAGAGACGGATTCGACTTTCTCGGCAGATGGAAGTATTCAATAGATTCATCCTTCCTTCTGACTGCTGTGACATAATGATGCTTGCCGCCGAACATGACGCCTTCAACTACCGCCTGGCCGCCATAAACGGGCTTTTGATCTTTAGACATATATGTAACACCAACCTATTGTGTACTGGGCCGAAACAGCATATTGAAAAAAGTGGATCGTGCCTGCAAGGCACTTTTTGCATAAGCTGAATGTACCTATATTTATTCTACTAAAAAACGGATAAAACCTCTAGAGCGGAGCGAAAGTAAGATTATTTCAGTCTTGCGGCCGGTGAACCTTCAATTTTTGGTTTTGATGTGATTGAAAAAATAACCATGGGCATACTAAAGCAATGGAGGTGGAAAAATGAAGGAAGAACATGCAAAGCTTGAACAAAATCAGAGGGAAAAGCCGATGTCCTTCATGACTATGGTCATTATCACTGGATTTGTCGGGGGGGTGCTTTGGAGCGGGCTGGCATATCTGGCTTACGTCTTTAACCTGACTGAAATACATCCAAGGGTTATCCTGGAGCCATGGACTATAGGCGGATGGAAGAAGACGTGGCTGGGGACGGTCATTTCGCTTGTATTCATCGGGATTGTCTCCATCGGGGCAGCCATCATCTATTATGCCCTGCTTAGAAAGATTAAAAGCATCTTAGCGGGGGCAGCCTACGGAATTGCGCTTTTCCTGCTGGTCTTTTTTGTACTGAATCCCATTTTTCCAGGCATCAGTCCGCTGAGGGATCTGGATAAAAATACAATTATTGCCTCTGTCTGTTTTTATATTCTTTATGGAGTATTCGTCGGCTTCTCCATTTCTTATGAAGAAAATGAAATCAGGTTCAGGGAAGATAAGGAAAAAGAAACTGCAACATAATATGGTTTCGGTGTGCTGCCGATTTCAATTGTGATAGAATGTTCTTATGGACATTCTTTTTTTCACGGGAGCCTATATATGAAAAAAATACTACTATTAAACGGGCCGAACCTGAATATGCTGGGCAAGCGGGAGCCTGGTATTTATGGGGAGACCACACTGAAGCAGCTGGAAGAGCGGATTACAGAGCTGGCCCGCGGACACGGGGCAGAACTGGAAGCTTGCCAGTCCAATCATGAAGGGGCGCTCATCGATAAGCTTTATGAAGCGAATGAGGCTGAGTTCGATGGCGTGATCTTTAATCCCGGAGCATTCACTCATTACAGCTACAGTCTTCGGGACTGCATAGCAGGCATAAGCGTGCCTGTCATTGAAGTACATATATCGAATATCCACGCCCGGGAGCCATTCCGCCATGTATCTGTCACCGCAGCGGTTACAGCGGGGCAGGTCGTCGGCCTGGGGCTCAAGGGATATGAACTGGCATTATCCGCACTTTTGGAAAAGGGGAGAAATTAGGATGGAGAATTTACAGAAGCTTCGCGCCGCATTTGAACAGCATTCAATCGATGGGATGCTGGTTACGAGCAATTATAACAGAAGATATTTAACCGGTTTCACCGGATCTGCAGGAGTAGTGCTGATCAGCGGGGAAAAAGCACAGTTCATCACCGATTTCCGATATGTTGAACAGGCCGGGAAGCAGTGTGAAGGCTTTGAGATCGTTCAGCATTCAGGCAATATCGTCGAAGAGGCGGCCAGGCAGGCAAGGAATCTGGGGATCCAGAAGCTTGGCTTTGAACAGGATCATGTATCATTTGCCTCCTTCAAAGCCTATGAAGCAGCAGCAGAAGCAGAGCTTGTTCCGGTAAGCGGGGCAATTGAAAAGTTACGCTTGATTAAGACGGAGTCAGAGATTAAGATATTAAAGGAAGCTGCGAGCATTGCCGATAAGGCATATACTCATATTCTGGACTATATACGCCCCGGCAGGACAGAGCTGGAGGTTTCGAATGAACTGGAATTCTTTATGAGAAAAGCAGGTGCAGCCTCTTCTTCTTTTGACATCATTGTTGCTTCCGGATACAGATCTGCCCTTCCGCACGGAGTGGCAAGCGATAAGGTAATTGAAAAAGGGGATATGGTTACACTTGATTTCGGCGCCTATTATAATGGCTATGTATCCGACATCACCCGCACCCTTGCTGTGGGTGAGCCGGACAGCAAGCTGAAGGACATTTACCATATAGTTCTTGAAGCTCAGCTCAAGGGTCTTGAAGGCATCAAACCGGGCATTTCCGGAAAAGAAGCCGACGCCCTGACCCGCGACCACATCAGCAGCAAAGGCTATGGAGAGTATTTCGGGCATTCGACAGGACATGGTATCGGTCTTGAGGTCCACGAGGGGCCTGGGCTTGCATCCAGATCTGATGTCATCCTTGAAGAGGGGATGGTCGTCACAGTCGAACCTGGCATCTACATCCCTGGTCTTGGCGGTGTGCGCATTGAAGATGATACAATCATTACAAAGGACCATAACGAAAAGCTCACTCATTCAACTAAAGAACTAATCATTCTGTAATTGCATATTAGGAGGACATAACACATGATTTCTGTAAATGATTTTCGTACAGGGTTGACCATCGAAGTAGATAACGGCATCTGGAGAGTAATGGATTTCCAGCATGTTAAGCCAGGAAAAGGCGCAGCGTTTGTCCGTTCAAAGCTCCGCAACCTCCGTACCGGCGCTATCCAGGAAAAAACCTTCCGTGCCGGCGAGAAGGTAGGCAAGGCACAGATTGATAACCGCAGAATGCAATACTTATACGCAAGCGGCGATCAGCACGTATTCATGGACAACGAGTCTTACGAGCAAATTGAACTGCCTGAAAACTCTATTGAGTATGAGCTGAAGTTCCTGAAAGAAAATATGGAAGTCCAGATCATGATGTATCAGGAAGAAACGCTTGGTGTTGAACTTCCAAACACTGTTGAACTGGAAGTGACGGAAACTGAGCCTGGAATCAAAGGTGATACTGCTTCTGGCGGAACCAAGCCTGCCACACTTGAAACCGGCCTGATTGTTCAGGTTCCTTTCTTCATCAACCAGGGAGATGTCCTGATCATCAACACAACTGAAAGCTCTTATGTGTCCAGAGCCTGATCAGTGAAAAAAAGGAATACCCGCGTGGCATTATGCCAGCGGGTATTTTTTTGATTTAAACTCTTAAAGCTTCCTTCCGGCCGTTCCCGGAGATTGATCGGTATTTCCGGGATTATTATATTCCGGGTCAGAGGATGCCGGTTTGCTGTTGCTTTTTGTTCCGCCAAGATATTGGTCCGGATCCTGCTGCTCTTTTAAAAATTTTTCATGATTTTCATTTACCATTCAGAAGCCACCCCTTCGGTACTCTTTTTGCCGCACTCTTTTTAGTATGCGCTTTTAAAATCCTGCTTATGAAAAAATGGCTTAAAGCTATTGCCATTTTAGAAATGTTATTGTAATATAATTAATACAAGCTGCGTTGTTCGTTTGTATATGAAGTTTCAACCTTTATGTAGTAATAGGGAGCCCTAAATCGGAATCAGGACGGCATGCCTCTATAAGAGGACACCCGGAAAGAATTCCTGCGGACACCCACCTGTTGGAGCAGGTTTGAAACTCCATATAAATCGGCGGCAACTGCGGCACTTATAATGTTATCCCAAAGCAATGGCCAATCGGCTGTTGCTTTTTTTAATATACAAAGTCTGCTGTAACATAGGCAGTAACTTCCATAGCGCCAGGTTCTATTGAAGTACCAGCGGCCGCGCTTTTTACAGACATGCCGGCTTCCCTTGGTATTGGCTGGCCGGGGGCAATGATTCCTTCAGTGACTGCTGCTGGTGTTTTAACCAGCTGTACATGAAGTGTCTTTGCAATAACAGAGGCCTTTTCATAGGCATCAATGACTGCGAGTGACAGAGCCTGCTTCTGAGGCTTTGCTTCATCGGCTAAAAGCCTGACAGAAGAAATGATATTCGCTCCGTTTTCTGCAGAGGTATCCAATACTCTGCCGGCGGCTTCCACAGGTGAAACAATCACCCTTAATAAATGCTCTGCCTTATACCCTCTGAAAATCTGTTTCCCATCCTGAAAATCGTATTGCGGAAAAACGGAATAGCTGCTTGTCTGTATGCTTTCTTCCGGCACTCCAATCCTGATTAAAGCGTCCTGTATCCTGGAGATCGTCTGGGCCGCTTCCGCCTGTGCCTCGGCCAGGGAACTGCTCTCGGCGGATACGCCAAAGATGGTCTCCGCTTTACTTGGCTTTACTTCGACGGTTCCCTTTCCTGTAACCCTGATCGTGTTCCGGCCCTGCTTCTGGAGGGGCTGCCCTGAAATGCCTTGATTTTTATACATATAATGTCCTCCCCTAATCCTTCTTGCTTTAATTTATTGGTTTCCGGCCGGCAGCAGAACAAAATCATCAGCTAAAATAATTTCTGATTTTCCCTGCCAGCTCCTCCTTCTTTTCCTCAAGCTGTCTGAAACGATGTCCATTTGCCCCGGAAGGATGGGGAAATCCCGATAAGCAGAGTTCAGGTTTGATCAGCCCGCTGCTTACCCATTCTTCCATTATGCTGTCAGCCGCCTTGCCGAGGGGGATGATCAAGGGAGAATCCAGCGGCTGTATATCCGTTCTGAATGTTTCTTCTGCATAGCTCAGCAGAAACGGGCTCCGGCTTAATTCCGGGGCATGGCCTGTGTAGTTCTTTCCTTTATTGAAAACAGGATATTTTACCAGTGAGCATGTATGAAGGATAGAATCAGCTTCGTGAAAGAGCTTCATGGAGCAGTCGATGCCAAGGCACTCGGCCAGACCTATGCTGTCCAGCATTTCCGCCAGATTTATTCTCATGGGACCTGAGAAGCGCCCTTCTGCTTTCACTCTCTTCAGCATCTCCGAGTCAGGAATCTTTCCAATCAAATGCCTTGCGAGCGAGAAGGCTTTGTTCATTTGCGCCCATCCTGGCGTGATGCCGAGTATTAAAACTTTAGCTCCGGCATTCACATATTCATTATGGGGCGAGTAATAGATCTGGAGGGCTCCGTATTCTTCAATCAGCATTCCCGGATGCAGCAGGTCTTCTTTTGTATATGTTTCTTTTAAAGGAAGCTTTTCAATTTCGTCTTTATACCTGGTAAACAGCATATCCCTCTCCTTTCCCTGCCATTATTCATGATACCCATATTCTCTGCATGATAAAGAATCTCCTCCTCTGCTTCTGTCCGATAAACCATTTATGGAAAAGGGATAAATATTGTCATATTGCTCCTGGAACAACATACATTTCTTAGTAGCGAAAATAAAAGACAGTAAAGCTTATAAGGAGGATTTTTGTGGAAACAGTTGCAGCCTTTTTGCCAAAAAATTTATCAGACAAGCTGAAAAATGTCCCTCCTGAAATGATGGAGCATCTGGAGGAAATCAGGATCAGGATCGGCAGGCCGCTTGAAGTGACAGCCAAAGGCATTCCCTGCTTCCTGCCCTATACAGTCGGGGCCGAAGATGCCGTCCATTTAATGAATAAAATCAGCCATTTTTCAATCTACACATTGGAAGAAGAGCTAAAGAGGGGCTATATCACAATAGAGGGCGGACACCGGGTGGGGCTTGCCGGGAAAGTCATCCTGGATGGAGGGAAAGTCAAGGCCATCCGTGATATATCTTCCTTCAATATCAGGGTGGCAAGAGAGAAGATCGGGACAGCAGACAAGCTGATACCCTATTTATATAGCAGCGGGTGGCTCCACACTATGGTAGTCGGTCCGCCCCAGACAGGCAAAACCACACTGCTGAGGGATATTGCCCGCATCGTCTCCTCTGGTGCAGCGAATCCAGCTATTGCGGCACAGAAGGCCGGCATAGTGGACGAGCGGTCCGAGATTGCCGGAAGTGTCAGCGGCATACCCCAGATGACCTTTGGGCCAAGGGTGGATGTCCTTGATGCCTGCCCGAAGGCGGAAGGAATGATGATGATGATCCGTTCCATGAGCCCGGATGTACTGCTCGTTGATGAAATCGGCAGGCAGGAGGATGGGGAAGCCATCATGGAGGCTGTCCATGCGGGAATCAAACTGATGATGACAACCCATGGACGTTCATGGGAAGAAATAAAGAACAGACCAACATTAAAGCAGATCCTTGAAAGCGGAATTTTTGAAAGATATGTGATTCTGGACCGGACAGGCGGCCCGGGGCATATTGCATCAATCCTGGACAAGTCAGGCAGGGAAATCACCCGGGAAGCGGCGGTGAACCTGGCATGATGAAGATCATCGGCGCCTGTTTCATCATCTTGGCCACTACATGGGCGGGATTTGAGGCATCAAAGCATTTGAATGAAAGGCCGCGCCAGCTGCGGCAGCTTAAATCAGCGCTTCAATCGCTGGAAGCGGAAATCATGTACGGGCATACACCGCTCCACGAAGCGGCAAGAAGGCTTGCTGCCCAGCTTTCAAAGCCGCTGTCCTGGTTTTTTGAATCTTTCTCAAAGAAGCTTACAGATTCGGAAACAACTGTCAGGGCAGCCTGGGAAGAAAGCCTGAAAGAAGTATGGAAGCTGACGGCCTTCAAGCAGGGGGAATTTGAGATCATGAAGCAGTTCGGGGAGACCCTCGGCCGCCATGACCGGTTTTCCCAGCAAAAGCAAATCATGCTGGCACTCTCCCATCTGGAAAGGGAAGAAGCCGATGCCTATGAAAGACAGGCAAAATACGAACGAATGGTAAAAAGCCTTGGCTTCCTGTCAGGTCTCCTGTTGATCATTCTATTGATTTAAACCAGGGCTCGCACACGATGGAAGGAATATTTAAGCAGCGTATAGGAGGAGAAATGATGGGACTAGAGGTTGATATTATTTTTAAAATTGCCGGAGTAGGGATCGTAGTCGCCTTTTTGCACACCATTCTGGACCAGGTCGGAAAAAAAGAGTACGCACAGTGGGTCACTTTATTCGGCTTTATCTATATCTTGTTTATGGTTGCCTCGATAGTGGACGACCTCTTCCAGAAAATTAAGTCGGTATTTTTATTTCAAGGATAAGGGAGGGCTCAGCGATTGAGATCTTTCAAATAGCAGGCATCTCGCTGGTTGCAACCTTCCTGGCACTGGTCGTAAAAGAGCAGAAGCCCAACTTTGCTTTTCTGCTCGTTGTCTTTACCGGATGCAGCATTTTCCTGTTTCTCGTTGACCAGATTTATGCCATCATCCATATGCTTGAAAAGATTGCGTTAAATGCCAAAGTGAATCTTGTCTATGTAGAAACGATCCTCAAAATTATCGGGATCGCTTATATAGCGGAATTTGCGGCCCAGATTACGAAGGATGCAGGACAGGGTGCAATTGCCTCGAAGATTGAGCTCGGCGGCAAAATACTGATTCTGGCGATGGCCATCCCGATCCTGACTGTCCTGATTGAAACGATCATCCAGCTGATACCCAGTTAATGTCCCAGCAATCAGTTTCTTTAAATGAGGTGAATAGATGAAGCAGCGGCTGCCGTTTATTTTTCTAGCAGTATTATTTCTCACCATCTTATGTGCCATACCGGATGTACAAGCCTCCGGGGAAAATGAAGGAGAGAACGGGCCAAGGGGGGCTGAGGCGCTGGTTGAAGCCCAGCTTGAAACCCTTGAGCTTGATGAGCTGAAAGGTTTCTGGGAAAAAGTTTCAAATGAATATGGCGGCTTTTTGCCGGAAAGCCAGAAAGGCAGTTTATACGAATTTATTAAGGGAGATAAAGAGTTTTCCTTGAAGGAGTGGATGCTCGGGGGGATGAAGTTTCTCTTTCATGAGTTTCTCGTAAATGGAAAGCTGCTTGGGTCTCTCATCATCCTGACGGTCTTCAGCATGTTTCTGCAGTCCCTTCAGAATTCTTTTGAAAAGAGCTCTGTCAGCAAAGCTGCTTATTCCATCATCTTTATGGTTCTGGTGATCATCGCGCTGAACAGCTTCCGGGTTGCGGTTGATTACAGCATAGAAGCGATCAGCACAATGACCTCTTTCATCCTGGCGCTCGTCCCGCTCCTTTTGGCACTGATCGCTTCGTCTGGCGGGCTGGTGTCGGCTGCATTTTTCCATCCTGTCATACTGTTTCTGATGAATATCAGCGGATTGTTCATCCAATATGCGGTGCTGCCCCTTCTATTTCTTTCAGCGGTCCTCAGCATCGTGAGTGTCCTTTCAGAAAACTACAAGGTGACGCAGCTTGCCAATCTTCTGCGGAACTGGAGCATAGGCCTTTTGGGATTGTTCGTGACCATTTTCCTTGGGGTCATCTCGGTGCAGGGAGCTTCTGCCGCAATTACGGACGGGGTGACCTTGAGGACCGCGAAATTCATCACAGGAAATTTCATCCCCGTTATCGGAAGGATGTTCACGGATGCCACAGATACGGTCATCAGTGCATCAGTACTCTTGAAAAATACAGTGGGGATCGCGGGAGTCGCGATTCTGCTGATTATCGCAGCGTTTCCGGCAATCAAGATTCTTATGATTGCTTTTATATATAAATTTGCAGCAGCTGTCCTCCAGCCGCTCGGCGGGGGCCCGGTCATCGCCTGCCTCGACATCATCAGCAAGAGCGTCATCTACGTATTTGCGGCACTCGCCCTTGTGTCTCTAATGTTTTTCTTAAGCATAACCGTCATAATCGCTGCCGGAAATCTGACCATGATGATGAGATAGGGGTGACCGATATGGAGTTCATAAAAGAGTGGGTTACAAACATCATATTATTTGTTCTGCTGGCAACTGTTGTGGACATGCTCCTGCCGAATTCAAGCCTGCAGAAGTATACGAAGATGGTGACCGGTCTGCTTCTGATCACCATCATCCTGTCTCCGGTCCTCAAGCTGTTCACCCAGGATTTTGAAGAAGCCATTGGAAAAATCAATATCACTGAAACAGCGGAAGATCATAATATGGAAAATTTGATAGAAATGAAGAAAAAAGAAATACAAGCTTCAACCAGTGCATATATTTTAGAAGAAATGGCTGTCCAATTGAAAACGGACGCAGAAAAGGAGCTGATGGAACAGTACGGATTGGAAATTAGTGATGTCAGTCTAATCGTGGATGAAAATAATCAGAGTGCCTTCCCTGAGAATCTGGAGAAGGTCAGCATCCAGCTAAAGCAGCAGGCTCCTGAAGAAAAAGCAGTCGAAGTGGTCTCCATGGTAGAAATCAATACGAATCAACCCTTTCCATCAAGCACAGAAACAGATGAATCAAACAATATCGCTTCACTTCTTGCTCAAAAATGGAATATCAAGGAAGAATCTATCGAAGTCATGATAGAAGGGGGGAACAAGGAATAATGGACAATGAAAAGGGGCCGCTGGCTTGGATAAAGAAACACCTGATGGGAAGCGGTGAAAATAAGAAGCAGGGAAAATATCAATATTTGCTGATCGCTTTATTATTCGGGGCGGCGATCATGCTCATCAGCAGCTCCTTCTTCAAGGAGGAAGCAGCTGGCGGAGTGCTTCCGGCTTTCAGCAGCGAGGAAGGGAAAGAAGCCGAAGATGTCCCGGCCTTTGGCCAGAAGAAGGCCGGCGGTAACGGGTCTATCACTGATTATGAAAAAGCGTATGAAGCCCAGCTGAAGGAAGCGCTCGATTCCATTATTGGTGTCGATGATGTCACGGTTGTTGTCAATGTGGATGCGACCGAGAAGAAGGTGTTGGAAAAGAATTCCACAACCAAGTCCCAAACGACCGATGAAACCGATCGGGAGGGAGGAAAAAGGAAAGTGGAGGATATGTCCAAGGAAGACCAGCTGGTAATCATCAGAGATGGAGAAAAAGAGGTTCCGATAGTGGTCGAAACGAAGAAACCTGTCATACGGGGAGTACTCGTCGTCGCTAAAGGGGCCGATAACATACAAGTAAAAAAGTGGATCATTGAGGCTGTAACGCGGTCGCTGGATGTGCCAAGCCACCGTGTAGCTGTAATGCCAAAAAAATCTAAGGGGGAATCCTGAAATGCTATTGAAAAAACAAACAGTCTGGCTTTTAACTATGCTAAGTTTAGTTGTCGTGCTCTCTGTCTACTACATTACTACTCCTGAACAAAAAAGCAATGATCTCGCCGCAATCGGGGAAAAGGCAAATGAAGAAACCGCAGGTGCAAAAGAGTCATCTGCTGAAGAAACTGCTTCTGAAGATGGCGAAACAGTCATCTCCGGGGTTTCCAGCGATGAAATGTTCGAAACGCTCCGCATGCAGATGGAAGATGAGCGCAGCCGGATGGAAGAGGAACTGACCAATGTCATGGCCTCCACAGACCTTTCCGCTGAAGAACGGAACGAAGCAAAGGAAAAAATCGACCAGCTTAGAGATGTTGCCCAGAAAGAAATCCTTCTTGAAACAGTCATCAAAGCCATGGACTATGAAGACGTCCTTGTAAGGGCAGACGGAGAAAAAGTCCGCATCACCATCAAATCAAAAGAACACTCGCCAACAGCAGCCAACGAAATCATCCAAATGGTAAAAGGCGAAATCCCTCAGCTGCAGGTAGCATCAGTAGAATTTGAACCTGGGAAATAGAAAAGCGGAGGCGACTGTTCCAACAAGGAACGCAGGCTAAATGCGCCACGTCCTGTGGCAACGCCTGCATGACCCGCATCCTGCGGGCCTCAAGCATAAGGCGCTTTGGAATTGAAGGCGTTCTTTGCCTTCGGTTCCGAAGTGGCTTATGACTCGAGGGGCTAGGCTTTGGAGCTGGACAAATAAAAAAGCGGAGGACGCTCTCTCAGCACCTTCCTTGCAGGTATAAAAGAGGCAGTGCATCATTGAATGCACTGCCTCTTTATTGTGGTTTCACTTACTTTTTCTGAAACTCCACCAGATCCTCAAGTGAATGATGAGCCTTTTTTATCGACGAGAAGATGTCTTCGTTTTGTTTTGCCTGCTCTCCGACTGAAGCAGAAAGCTCCTCAAGTGAAGCGCTTGCCTGCTCGATCACAGAGCTGAATTCTGTGACTGCATTCCCGATTGAATGGGAGGATTCCTTGATTTGCCTTGTCATGGAGCTGTATCTGGCAATATCCTCTTTCAGCCTGATGAAAGCTGTGAAGATTTCCTCAAACGCCTGCTGGGTGTCCGAAGTGAGCGTCAGGTTGCCGGTAATGGTTTTTCCTGCAGCTCCGAGGTCTTCTTTTGCTGCCTCAGTCTCCGAAATAACCTCCTGCAGATTTTCAGAAATCATGATGGCCGTTTTCCTTGTCAGGTCGGCGAGCTTTCTGACTTCATCTGCCACTACTGCGAATCCCTTCCCGCGTTCTCCTGCTCTGGCAGCCTCAATGGAGGCATTCAATGCAAGCATATTTGTTTGAGATGCTATCTCCTGGATTGAATCGGTAAAAGCAGAGGTATCCTGTATCCGCAGTGAAAGGCTGCTCATCTTCTCTATCGCGTTCTGCATTTCCTTATATGATACGCTCATTTCTTCCGCCAATCTGCCGACAAGGTCATCGCCTGTCCGGGTGATCAGCTCGGCTGAAGCCGCATCCTGATGGAGCTTTTCTGACAGCAGGGTGGTGTCTTCTGCCTGTTTGTTTGCGACTGACAGGGATTGGTTGATTCCCATGATTGCCTCGGCCTGGATCTGCATCCCGGCGGAAACCTCGGCAATAGATTGGGACATGCTTAATGCAGCTTCAAGATTTTTGCCGCTTCTCTCTTTCACCTGTTCAATCATTTCAGAAATATCAGCTGTGCCCCTGTCTATGGCCCTCCTGATCTCCTGATCGGTTTTCAGGAGCTGTGCTGTCTTTTCCTGAGAAAGAACAATGTTCTCGGCAAGCTTGCGGGATATGGAAAATTGAAACGAAAGGAGTACCGTTACTAAAAGGTAAAGCAGATAAATTGTCACATAATTCTTCATTTCCAATGGAAGGGTGCCATGATGAAGTGCTGCAAAAGCTGTAATGAGTATGATTCCAAGAAAAAATGCCAGCCAGAGCAAGAGTGTATCCATATAGATGGCTGCTGCGGCAATGATGAAAAATGTGAGGAAAAAAGCTGTTGGCGAGACACTGTTTTCCATGATGATGAACATGACGGCAGTAATCAGGATCATACTTGTATACGGAACAATATGAATGGCGGATGGAATGCGGTGGAGCATCCAGACAATGCAGAGGCCAATGCCACCGGCAATCAGAATGGCAAGGATGACAGCCAGTTCCTTTTTCATTATAATATCTACAGCAGCAGCTAAGATAACGCTTACAAAAGCCGATTTGACAATCAGTGAATTTTTTCGGGATAAATCTTCCCTTTTTATGCTCTCAAGCTTTTCCATTAAGGTGTCCTCCGTCGAAATAAGTCTAATGCTGTAAGGTTTCGCTGTGCACAGGCATATTTCCTTTGAGGAATTTCACAAAAATTGAAAAAAACATTAAAATAGAAGGGCAGGATGCAAAAAGGTCCTGCTGCTTGAAAGAAGCCGGTTGAACTTTGGTGTGGTCTTATCGTATGATATTAGTATCTAGTCATAATTTTATTTAGGACAAGGGGTGCCGAATGGTATGTTAAAAGTACAAGAAATACGCGAGCTGATAAAGCTTGTTGATCAGTCTACTATCGATGAATTTGAATATGAGCACGAAGGATCTAAAATTAAAATGAAGAAAAGCGCGGCTGCAGAGGCTGCTGTTATCCAGCCTGCGGCAGTGCAAAGGGCCATTGAGGTGCCTGTCCAGCAGCCTGCAGTTCCTGCGGCTTCTATTCAGGAAACAGCTCCGGCTGCCGTCCAGGAAGCTCCAAAGGAAACTGTACAGGATGCAGACTTACATAAAATCACCTCACCTATGGTAGGGACTTTCTATGCTTCACCATCGCCTGATGCCGATGTATATGTCAAATCAGGTTCAAAGGTATCAAAGGATTCTGTTGTGTGCATCGTTGAAGCCATGAAGCTGTTCAACGAAATCGAAGCAGAAGTGAATGGGGAAATTGTGGAAATACTGGTGAAAGACGGCCAGCTGGTCGAATACGGACAGCCATTATTTTTGGTGAAGCCTGAGTAAGGAGAGCTTTCGATGATAAAAAAATTATTAATTGCAAACAGAGGGGAAATTGCGGTACGGATCATCCGTGCCTGCAAGGAAATGGAAATAGAATCTGTTGCTGTCTATTCGGAAGCTGATAAAGAAGCATTGCATGTACAATTGGCGGATGAAGCATACTGCATCGGCCCGACAGCCTCCAAAGACAGCTATCTTAACTTTACGAATATCATTAGTGTTGCTAAACTGACAGGGTGTGATGCCATCCATCCCGGTTATGGGTTCCTGGCGGAAAATGCTGCTTTTGCAGAACTGTGCCGCGAATGCAACATCATCTTTGTAGGCCCGACTCCCGAAGCCATCAATAAAATGGGCACGAAGGATATTGCCCGTGAAACGATGAGGGAAGCGGGAGTGCCGATTGTCCCTGGTTCACAGGGTGTCGTAAAGGATGTGGATGACGCCAAGGCACTGGCCGAAAAGATTGATTATCCCGTCATCATCAAGGCGACGGCCGGCGGAGGGGGTAAAGGCATCCGTGTAGCCCGCACCGAAGAAGAACTGGTTAAGGGAATCAATATCACCCAGCAGGAGGCCCTTACTGCTTTTGGAAATCCTGGCGTTTACATTGAAAAATATATTGAAGATTTCCGCCATGTGGAAATTCAGGTCCTTGCTGATAACTATGGCAATACACTTCATTTGGGCGAGAGGGACTGTTCGATTCAAAGAAGGCTTCAAAAACTCCTTGAAGAGACGCCATCTCCCGCACTCGACGGAGAAATCCGCGAAGAAATGGGGGCGGCCGCTGTCAAAGCTGCAAAAGCGGTTGATTATACAGGCGCCGGCACTGTAGAATTTATATATGACTATCAGAACCGAAAGTTCTATTTCATGGAAATGAACACCAGGATACAGGTAGAGCATCCTGTCACAGAAATGGTGACGGGGGTCGATCTGATCAAAGAACAGATCAAGGTTGCATCCGGAGAAAAGCTTGCCCTTCGCCAGGATGAAGTTACCTTTAATGGCTGGGCGATCGAGTGCAGGATCAATGCGGAAAACCCGGAGAAGAACTTCATGCCTTCAGCCGGGAGGATCAGCATGTACCTTCCTCCTGGCGGCCTTGGCGTCCGGGTCGATTCTGCAGCTTATCCTGGCTATATGATTCCGCCATATTATGACAGCATGATTGCAAAGGTCATTACCTATGGCAGCAGCCGGGAAGAAGCCATTTCCCGCATGAAGAGGGCCTTAAGCGAATTTGTGGTCGAGGGTGTGCACACGACCATTCCATTCCATCTTAAGCTGCTCAGCCACGAGAAATTTGTGGAAGGACAGTTCAATACCAAGTTCCTTGAGTTGTACGAAGTGATGAAGTCTGAAGATTAACCGGAGGTGCTGTAATGAGCGAGAACATTTTGGAAATGAGCCAGGGAAATACTGGGCATGGAAAAGTAGAAATAGCTCCTGAAGTCATTGAAGTGATTGCAGGGATCGCTGCCTCTGAGGTAGAAGGGGTTGCACAGATGCGCGGCAATTTCGCCTCAGGAGTCGTCGAGCGTTTAGGCAAGAAAAATCATGGTAAAGGCGTCAAGGTTGAATTGTCTGAGGAAGGCATCAAGGTAGAGGTGTACTGCCTGATGAAATTTGGCATCTCAATCCCCGCCGTCGCCCAGGAAATCCAGGATAATATCCGCCAGGCCCTGTTGAACATGACTGCTCTTGAAGCACAGGAGATCAATATCCATGTGGTGGGCATCTTATTTGAAAACCAGAAGCTTGAGCCTGAAATTGAACAGGAAATCTGATCAGAAGAGCCAAAGACAGCTAATGTCTTTGGCTCTTTCCATTACTGGACCTGCAGAAGGATATGGAACTTTCTTACAGGCAGTATAAAAAAACACCTATGAATATAAGGCATAATGGCAAAAATATTGATGAACACAGTGCGAACCCGCTTTAGTTATGCTATTATCTTCTTATGTTTATTTGGACAAAGATGCCTAAAAGGAGTTAAAGAATATAATGAAAAGAAGAACAGCGAGAGAAAAAGCATTACAGGCCCTGTTTCAGATTGATGTGAGCCAGGCAGATCCTTCGGAAGCAATCGACCATGTGCTCGAGGGAGAAGAAGGAGACGATTATCTGACACTTCTGGTAACCGGTGTACTTGAAAATAAAGAGGAAATTGACAGTCTGATCAAGCAGTATCTTGAAAAATGGAAGCTGGAACGCCTTGCAACAGTTGATCGCAACCTTCTCCGCCAGGGGGTCTATGAGCTGAAATACAGCAAAGATGTCCCGGCAAATGTTGTCATTGATGAGGCGATTGAAATTGCGAAGATATTTGGCGATGATAATTCCAGCCGTTTCATCAACGGTGTCCTCTCGAAAGTGAAGGATAACCTGGAGTCTTAAGCGTCCTGCCTGTCCCGGCCGGACCAAAGCATTCACTGCCCTGTCTCTATCCAGTTTAAATGTGCGATATGCCTGTTTCAGCCGTTTTGGCGTGACGGATGGCCTTATTTAAACTTATAATAGGGAGGGGCTTTTTACGCTGTTTAGATTATTTACAGAATAAACAGCAAATGGCATGTGGATACCCAGCCCTTTAAAAGGAGTATGCTATGAAGGAACAGCGTTATCTGACCGTAGGCGCTCTAACTCTATACATAAAACGAAAATTTGACCATGACCCGCATTTGCAGGAGATATTTGTTAAAGGCGAGATCTCTAATTTTAAGAGGCATTCGAGCGGACATATGTATTTCACGCTGAAGGATGAGAAATCCCGGATCCTGGCAGTCATGTTTTCCCGTTCTGCACGTTCAGTGAAGTTTGAGCCGGAGAACGGGATGAAGGTGCTGATCAGCGGTGAAATCTCTGTCTACGAGCCGAGCGGACAATATCAGATTTATGTCAAGCAGATGCAGCCGGATGGAGTAGGGGATCTTTTCCTGGCCTTTGAGCAGCTGAAGGAAAGGCTCCAGAAAGAGGGGCTGTTTGCTACAGACCGCAAAAGGCCCATCCCGAAATTCCCGAAAACTGTTGGAGTGATAACGTCCCCGACAGGAGCTGCAGTAAGAGATATCATCACCACAATCAAAAGGCGCTTTCCGATTGCCAATATATTGATTTATCCGGCACTTGTACAGGGTGCCCAGGCAGCTCCGTCTGTTGCTGGCGCCATTGAACTTGCAAACCGGCAGGCCGAGGCTGATGTCCTGATCGTCGGTCGCGGCGGAGGATCGATCGAAGAGCTTTGGGCCTTCAATGAAGAGCAGGTGGCAAGGGCGATCGTTGCATCGGACATTCCGGTCATTTCGGCTGTCGGGCATGAAACGGACTTTACAATTGCCGATTTTGCCGCCGACCATCGCGCCCCCACACCAACCGGGGCGGCAGAAATGGCGGTTCCGCATATCGATGAATTGGCTGAAAGGATTTTAAACCGCCAGTCCAGGCTTATCAGAGCGATGAGGGAAAGAGCAGTCCTGCAGCGGGAACGATTGGGCAGACTGCAGAAGTCATATGCATTCCGCTACCCGCAGCGGCTGTACGAACAAAAGCTTGAACAGGCAGACAAGATGACAGAACAGCTTAAAAGAAGCGCCGGCAGGCTTGCAGAGCTGAAAAGCGAGGAGCGGGACAGGCTGCTGCAAAGGCTTATGAGAAATCATCCGAAAGATTTGTATACGGAAGCGAAGGAAACCCATTCACGCGGCAGCCGTGCACTCGGCAGGGCTATGAAAGAGGTATTGACCACGAAGCAGAAGGAATTCAGCGGCATGGTTTCAACCCTTGAGGCGCTGAGCCCGCTTAAGATTATGGACAGAGGCTACAGCTTGGCCTATAGCGGGGAAGGCAAGCTCCTGAAGAGTGTCACCCAGGTTGAAAAGGGCGATGATGTCCAGGTGAAATTGGCAGATGGAACTTTTAATTGCAAGGTGACAGGCAAAGAGGAGTGATAGAATGGCTGCAGAAGAAAAAATCACATTCGAAGAAGCGATGAAAAAGCTTGAAGGAATTGTAGAAAAGCTGGAAGAAGGCGATGTGCCGCTCGAAGAGGCCATTGCCATCTATAAGCAGGGCATGGAGCTGTCCAAGCTGTGCCATGATAAGCTGCAAAGAGTGGAAGAACAGCTGACGGAGGTTCTGACAGAAGAAGGCAGGAAAGAACCGTTTGCCGTCGAGGAGGAGGAGTAATGGTGCCGAATGTACAGCTTGATTCTTTTTCAGAGGTCCATATAAAGATGCTTGAGCGTGAGCTGGAGGAAAGTGTCAGCAGACTGGCCGCCCCGGAGGTTCTGAAAAAGGCCATGCATTATTCCCTGCAGGCCGGGGGCAAAAGGATCAGGCCGCTCCTCGTATTCGCTACTCTCAAGGCTTTTGGGGAAGATACAAAAAAAGGCCTGCAGGCTGCAGCTGCTGTGGAGATGATCCATACCTACTCCCTTATCCATGATGACCTCCCAAGCATGGACGATGATGATCTCAGGCGGGGGAAGCCGACCAGCCATAAAGTGTTTGGCGAGGCCAATGCCATCCTTGCTGGAGACGCACTGCTGACATACAGCTTCCAGCTTCTTGCACAGATGGCTCCTGAGGATGCTGATGCGGAAGTGAAGCTGGCTTTGATCCATGAGCTTGCAAGGGCTTCGGGCGCAGAAGGCATGGTAGGCGGCCAGACGGCAGATATTGAGGGAGAGGACAAAGACCTTGATCTTGAAGAGCTTGAATACATACATGTGCACAAAACCGGGAAGCTTCTTGCATTCAGTGTTGCTGCAGGGGCTCTCCTCTCGCGTGCAGAGGAAAGCCGGCTGAAAAGCCTGAATGAATTTGCCCACCATCTGGGCCTTGCTTTCCAAATCAGGGATGATATCCTTGACCTGGAAGGAAATGAAGAGGTTCTTGGAAAGCCGGTTGGCAGTGATGAAACCAACAATAAAAGCACCTACCCATCCATTCTCACTATGGAAGGAGCAAACAAGGCGCTTGAACATCATATAGGGATGGCAAAGGCCCGGCTGCAGGAAACAGGCCTTGAAATCCAGCTGCTGGAAGAGATAACCAATCTGGTGGCGAACAGAGATCACTGATTAAATGGCAGTTTCTGCTGATCCTGCAGCTGCCGGATATGAGAAGGAAGCCGTTTGCCGCATCGGGCCGACGGCTTTTTCTTTGGTCGGAAAGTGATTGATTCTGCAGCTTATAGACAGGACAGAATTCCCTTTTTGCATTCAGCAGCTATGCTTTTCTTTAGTGAAACGGTTCCTGCCCTCCGGCAGATCTGGTTGTCCTATAAGGGAAATCAGTTGGAAAATCGGGTGCAATGCGGTACTCTTATGGTACAATGCAGGGAATATGCTATATTTTGTTGTGGAAAATTGTCATATCGTTATAATAAAAGAGAATTAATAATAACAGTGATTTAAAAAGAAATGAAAGTGAGTGATCCAAGACATGGATCTATTATCGATTAAGGACCCTTCATTTTTAAAAGGGCTCTCAAATAAAGAACTGGAAGATCTCAGCCAGGATATCAGGAATTTTCTTATAGAAAAACTTTCAGTGACAGGCGGCCATATCGGACCTAACCTGGGTGTCGTTGAACTGACGATCGCCCTCCATAAATGCTTTGAAAGCCCAAAGGACAAGTTTCTCTGGGATGTGGGCCACCAGTCTTATGTCCATAAGATACTTACAGGCAGAGCCTGTGAATTTGATACCCTCAGGCAATATAAAGGACTATGCGGTTTTCCGAAGCGGATTGAAAGCGAACATGATGTTTGGGAGACCGGGCACAGCTCGACTTCTTTATCAGCGGCCATGGGCATGGTCATTGCGAGGGATTTGAAAAAAGAGGATTCCCATATCGTCCCGATCATCGGGGATGGCGCACTGACAGGCGGGATGGCGCTTGAAGCGCTCAATCATATCGGACACGAGCAAAAGAATATGATTGTCATCCTCAATGATAATGAAATGTCGATTGCACCAAATGTCGGGGCCCTGCACAATGTTCTCGGGAAACTCCGGACAGCCGGCAAGTATCAGTGGGTGAAGGATGAGCTCGAGCTTCTCCTCAAAAAAATCCCTGCTGTCGGCGGGAAGCTTGCATCAACTGCTGAACGAGTAAAAGACAGTTTGAAATATCTTCTGGTTTCGGGCATGTTTTTTGAGGAAATGGGCTTTACGTACTTAGGCCCGATCGATGGCCATAATTTTGAAGAGCTGTTTGAAACGCTCAGCTATGCAAAGAAAACAGAAGGTCCTGTCCTTCTGCATGTGATCACAAAGAAGGGGAAAGGCTATTCCCCTGCTGAAAAGGATACAGTCGGGACCTGGCACGGGACAGGCCCATACAAAATTGATACAGGCGACTTTGTTAAACCGATCAACCCTCCGCCGGCCTGGAGCAAGCTTGTCAGTGAAACCGTAAGGAAGCTGGCGAGAAAGGACAGCAGGATTGTTGCAATCACTCCTGCCATGCCTGTAGGATCAAAGCTTGAAGGCTTTGCCAGCGAGTTTCCGGACCGCATGTTTGATGTGGGTATAGCGGAGCAGCATGCAACAACTGTCGCAGCAGGGCTTGCCACACAAAATATGAAGCCGTTCCTGGCTATCTATTCGACCTTCCTGCAGCGTGCCTATGACCAGGTGGTGCATGACATATGCCGCCAGAACCTGAATGTCTTCATCGGAATCGACCGCGCAGGCCTTGTGGGCGCTGACGGTGAAACCCACCAGGGTGTATTTGATATTGCCTTCATGAGGCATGTGCCAAATCTGGTGATGATGATGCCGAAAGATGAAAATGAAGGCCAGCATATGGTCAACACTGCTCTCGCTTATGATGACGGCCCGATTGCGATGCGCTTCCCGAGGGGCAACGGAATCGGTGTGCCGATGGATGAGACGCTGATCAAAATCCCTATCGGCACTTGGGAAGTGCTGAAGGAAGGGGACGATGCTGCAATCCTTACCTTTGGAACAACCATCCCGATGGCGATGGAAGCAGCAGCCCAGCTGGAAAGGCAGGGTTACTCTATCAAAGTCGTCAATGCCAGATTTATCAAGCCGCTGGACAAAAAAATGCTGACAGAAATATTAGGTTTGAATATGCCGATACTAACCATAGAAGAAGCTATCCTGCAGGGCGGTTTCGGAAGCGCCGTCCTTGAGTTTGCCCATGAAAACGGGTTCCATCAGGCAGCAATCGAGCGTATGGGAATCCCGGATGAGTATATTGAACATGGAAGCGTAAAGGAACTGCTCGAAGAAATCGGCCTGACCTCTGAGATGGCCGTACAAAAGCTCGCAAAACTTGCGAGAAAAAAACAAAAAAGGGCTTAACAGATGAAAAGTAAGAAAGAACGTTTAGATGTATTGCTCGTAGAAAGAGGGCTTATCGAAACAAGGGAAAAGGCAAAGCGCGCCATCATGGCCGGACTTGTCTATACAAACGAGAGCCGCCTCGATAAGCCTGGTGAAAAGGTAGGCGCCGATATTCCGCTCACAGTGAAAGGCAAGCTGATCCCCTATGTAAGCCGCGGCGGACTGAAGCTTGAAAAAGCGATCAAAGAGTTTGATGTGGACATTTCCGGCAAGGTGCTGCTTGATATAGGGGCATCAACCGGCGGCTTCACTGACTGTGCGCTGCAGAATGGGGCGAGGATGTCATATGCATTGGATGTAGGCTATAACCAGCTTGCCTGGAAGCTGAGGCAGGACGAGCGGGTGGAGGTAATGGAAAGGACCAACTTCCGCTATGTGACTCCTGCCGATCTGGCAGGGGAGATGCCTGATTTTGCGTCGATCGATGTATCGTTTATTAGCTTGAAGCTTATTCTGCCTGTGCTAAAAACCCTGCTGGTTTCCGGGAGTGATATTATTGCGCTTGTAAAGCCGCAGTTTGAAGCAGGACGTGAGCAGGTCGGAAAGAAAGGGATTGTCCGCGACCCCAAGGTCCATGCAGATGTTATCGACCGCATGATCCGCTTTTCCCTGGAGCAGGGATATGATGTCAGAAACCTTTCCTATTCCCCGATAACAGGAGGGGACGGCAATATTGAATTCCTTCTTCACCTGAGGTGGGAAGGGGAAAAGGAAACAGGCATAAATGGACTTTCTGCTTCCGTGGATGAAATAGTCAAGGAAGCTCATGCCGAGCTGAAATCAAAGCAGCAGAAAGAAGAGGAATAAGCATCATGCTTATTCCTTTTTTTCGGCGCCGGACCATCGAATTATGGCGGTTCTTGGCTATTCGTGCTGCCTATTGCAGAAAAAATTGTACATTCAGCAGAAAATCGGCTAACATATGGATAGAAATCAGGTTTCGACTGCCTATAGAGGTGATAAAGTGAATAAAGGACAACGACATATTAAAATAAGAGACATCATAGCCAATAATGATATTGAAACACAGGATGATCTTGTGGACGAGCTGAAAAATGCCGGTTTTAATGTGACCCAGGCAACTGTATCAAGAGATATAAAAGAACTTCATCTTGTAAAAGTTCCTTTGATGGATGGAAGATATAAATACAGCCTGCCGGCGGATCAAAGGTTCAATCCGCTGCAGAAATTAAAACGCAATTTAATGGATGCTTTTGTCCGGATCGATACTGCCGGCCATTTGCTTGTTATGAAAACGCTGCCCGGGAATGCGATGGCAATCGGCGCACTGATAGACAATCTTGACTGGGAAGAAATTCTCGGTACGATTTGCGGCGACGATACCTGCCTGATCATCTGCAAAACACCTGAAGATACTGAAGTGATATCCAACCGCTTCATCGATATGCTTTAAATTGGGGTGAAATTCTTTGCTAAGTGAATTATCCATTAAAAATTTCGCTATTATAGAAGCCCTTTCTGTTTCATTTGAAAAGGGCTTAACTGTATTGACTGGGGAAACGGGCGCAGGCAAATCGATCATCATCGATGCCATCCACCTTTTAGTGGGCGGACGGGGGTCTTCGGAGTTTGTCCGGCACGGCGAGCAGAAAGCTGAGATCGAGGGTCTTTTCCAAATAGACGGACCGGACCATCCCTGCTATAAAAAATCAAGGGAATTTGGGATTGAGATCGAGGACGGGATGGTGGTCCTTCGCCGGGACATCTCACGGACAGGAAAGAGTGTATGCCGGGTTAATGGAAAGCTGGTGACCATTTCTGCACTCCGGGAAATCGGATCGACTATCATCGACATCCATGGACAGCATGAGCACCAGGAATTGATGGATGAAACCCTGCATTTATCATTGCTTGATCAATTCGGATCTGAGGAAATCATGCCGGCCCTGCATGAATACCGGGAAGTATTCCAATCTTATGAACAAACAGCCAAAAAGCTCAAGAATTTGAGTGAGAATGAGCAGCAGATGGCCCACAGGCTAGATCTGATTCAATTTCAGCTGGAGGAAATCGAGGGAGCCGGGCTGAAAATCAACGAAGACGAAGAGCTTTATGAAGAAAAAACGAAGCTGGGGAATTTCGAACGGATCTATGACAGCATGCAGGCTGGCTATACTGCCCTTCAAGGGGAGCAAAAGGGGCTGGACTGGATCGGCCTTGTTATGGGCCATCTGCAGGAAGCGGCTGAACTGGATCCTGAATATAAGGAAATGGCAGATGCTGTATCCAACAGTTTTTATATGCTTGAGGATGTTTCAAGCGGTCTGAGGAGCAAGCTCGATTTTCTTGAATATGATCCTGCCAGGCTGAATGACATTGAAGAAAGGCTGACAGAAATCAATCAGCTGAAAAGGAAATACGGCAAGACAATCGAGGAGATCCTTGAATATGCATCAGGGATAGAAGAAGAAATTGAGACATTGCAGAATAAGGAAACACATATCGATCAGCTTCAAAAGGAGCTTTCTTCCCTTCAGAAGGATTTAAGCCTTGAAGCCGAGCAATTAAGCAGGCTTCGGAGAAAGAGCGCCAAAAAGCTGACTTCTCTCATCCATAAGGAACTGAAAGAGCTGTATATGTCGAAAACGGTGTTCGAAGTGAAATTTGAGGAATTGTCCAGCCGGGGCTACCATCGCAACGGTGCTGACAAGATAGAATTTTATATATCCACCAATCCGGGCGAGCCGCTCAAGCCCCTTTCCAAAGTCGCCTCGGGCGGTGAGCTTTCCAGAATCATGCTGGCTTTGAAAAGCATCTTCTCGAAGCATCAGGGGGTCACGTCGATTATCTTTGATGAAGTTGACACAGGGGTCAGCGGACGCGTCGCACAGGCAATCGCTGAGAAAATCCACCATGTTTCAAGGGATTCACAGGTTCTCTGCATTTCCCACCTTCCACAGGTTGCTGCAATGGCGGATACACATCTGTTCATCGCAAAGTCTACGCGTGATGGCAGAACCAAAACAACAGTGAAACCGCTCAATTCCGAGGATAAAATCAAGGAAATCGGCCGGATGATATCCGGGGTGGAAATCACTGATTTGACGAAAGAGCATGCAAAGGAATTGCTCGAGCTTGCCCAGCAAATAAAAATAACTTGAAAAGCTATCCAAAGAGGGTAGCTTTTTTTATATGGCCAAAGGTTATAAGTTCTCACTAAGGAGGCAAAATTAAAGATGTAGCCATTTGACGTGTGGACTAGAAGCGAGGAGAGTGAAGGTTTTGAATTTAGAGCTACTAAGAAGAATAATTGGTGGAATTCTCCTTGTTTCATTAATTGCAGCAGGGTTTTCCAAACCCTTTCAAGAATATATCAGCATTCCCAAAGAGATTACCCTATTTGAAGGTGAAACATACAATTTCAGCAAGGCGGCACCTGTGTCTGCATCAATAAAAACAGAAGCGGCGGCAGCTCTCAAGCAGGATGGAAGCGAGGTTGCCGTAAAGGGGAAGAAAATTGGAAAAGACGAGATGCTGCTTGAACTGGCAGGATTTCCAGTGAAAAAAGTTGATGTGAATGTATTGAGGGATTTTAAGGTCATCCCCGGAGGCCAGTCAATCGGGGTTAAACTGAATACGGTCGGGGTGCTGGTTGTCGGCCATCACCTTGTGGATGCAAAAGACGGCAAGGCGTCCCCCGGCGAAACTGCAGGGATTAAAGTTGGAGATATCATCACGCAGATAAACGGCCAAAATATTGAGAAGATGTCCGATGTGGCACCCTTTGTCCAGGAAGCCGGACAGACTGGCAAGGCGATGAAGATCACACTTACAAGGGAAAATGGCAAAATCAGCACCGAACTGACACCCCTTAAAGATAAGGCGGAAAATAATTTTAAACTGGGCCTGTATATTAGGGATTCTGCAGCCGGAATCGGCACCATGACCTTTTATCATCCAGGTTCTATGAAGTATGGGGCCCTCGGCCATGTAATTAGTGATATGGATACAAAAAAACCGATCGTGGTCGATGATGGGCAAATTGTCCGTTCGACTGTTACATCCATTGAAAAAGGAAGCAACGGGAATCCGGGCGAAAAGCTCGCAAGATTTTCTTCAGATAAACAGGTGATTGGGAATATTAAAAGAAACAGTCCCTTTGGCATTTTTGGCGAGCTGAACAGGGGCATGAAAAACGGAGTGCTTGATAAGCCGATGCCTATAGCGCTTTCTCATCAGGTGAAAGAGGGGCCGGCCCAGATTCTTACGGTTGTTGATGATGACGAGGTAGACCTGTTTGATATTGAAATTGTCAGCACTATACCACAGAAGTTCCCGGCAACAAAAGGGATGGTCATCAAAGTGACCGATCCTGAACTGCTGGATAAAACAGGCGGGATTGTTCAGGGAATGAGCGGGAGCCCGATCATTCAGAACGAAAAGGTTGTAGGGGCAGTCACGCATGTATTCGTGAATGATCCTACCAGCGGTTACGGCGTCCATATCGAGTGGATGCTTAATGAAGCAGGAATAGATATTTATGAAAAAAGCGAGGAAAAAGCAAGCTGAAATGTTTGGAGGAGGAAGAAGGCGTGCACCAGGCCTTCTTTTTTCTTTTGTGACTCTAAAGAAAAATCGACAAAAACCAGCCAAATGATCAATGCATTTGCGAATAAAGTCGAATGAGGAAGAAAACAGAAGAAAAATAAAGGTTTTATTAGGTTTTTAAGAAAAATTCAAAAAACAAAAGGAATTTCGTTTGCATTGTCGAATTTGTCATTTAGAATAGAACTAGATAGAAAAAGAGACCACAAATGGATTCGAGGAGGAAACAATACGTGAAAAAAATAAAAGTATGTATCGTGGATGACAATCGCGAGCTTGTCGGGCTTCTGGAGGAATATATTGCATCCCAGGATGATATGGAAGTGAGCGGGGTGGCCCATAATGGCCAGGAATGCCTGGAGGTACTGGAAGAAACTGAACCGGACGTTCTAGTCCTTGATATAATCATGCCGCATCTGGATGGGCTTGGAGTGCTTGAAAAGCTGCGTGAATCACGGAGATCATCGATGCCGAATGTCATCATGCTTACAGCTTTCGGCCAGGAGGATGTTACGAAAAAAGCGGTGGATCTTGGGGCTTCCTATTTCATCCTCAAACCATTTGATATGGAGAATCTCGCCGGCCACATCCGCCAGGTAAGCGGCAAGTCCAACCCGGTCATCCGCAAGTCCCAGTCATCCGCCTACAGAAGCCAAGAATCCAAGCCTAAAAATCTTGATGCAAGCATTACAAGCATCATTCATGAAATTGGTGTGCCTGCCCATATTAAAGGTTATTTATACTTGCGCGAAGCAATATCCATGGTCTATAACGACATTGAACTGCTCGGATCCATTACAAAGGTTCTTTACCCGGATATCGCCAAAAAGTATAATACCACTGCCAGCAGGGTGGAAAGGGCAATCCGCCATGCGATCGAGGTAGCATGGAGCAGGGGGAATATCGATAGCATCTCTTCTCTTTTCGGCTATACTGTAAGCATGACAAAAGCCAAGCCCACCAACTCGGAATTCATCGCGATGGTCGCTGATAAACTGCGCCTGGAGCATAAAGCTTCTTGAAAGGGCTAGGCATTTTTAAGGTTTTTTTATTTTATGCCGCGGCTGCCTGAAAGAAGGCCTTAAAAATGAAATCATATACTTTTAAAGGAGAGCATTCCATTCTGGGGTGCTTTTTATTTTGGCCAAAAAGACAGGATAATGGCAAAGATTCTGTTAATTTATGAAGGAACCTGCCAAAATGCCTATTTTTCCGCTATAATGAATACAAATGCCTGCTGGAAAGGGAATAGTCCTATGGAGATATTTTCTGATGAGTCGCTAAGAATTGAATGTGAAGAAGATGAAGTTTATATAACTGTTCTCAGAAAAGGCTATTCTTTAAAAAGACTGGAAAAAGAACTGTTCGATTTTCCGAGAATTTCAATCACAAAATTTATGGTGCTGAAAGAGGCGCTTGAACTGGCCGATTCTGGAAGGAAGCTGATTGGCGAACTGAAACCCCTGGCAGCTGTAAGCCTTAGCAGGGACATGATGGAAGCAAAGCTCCGGCTGAACTGCACGGAAGCTTATTTTAATGCAGAATTTAAGACTATAGCCGATCAAATAGCCTCACAGCTTCAGGAACTCGGGGTAAAACATGCAATTGAGGAGGATGTGCTGAGAAGCGTCCCTGTGCAAAAGGAAGCTGTCATTGCACAGGGCCTTCCTCCCCGGCATGGAAGCGATGCTGTCATCTGCTATTTTGAACAGAGTGAAAGGAAGCCCGCCATAAGGGAAGACGGCACCGCGAATTATTATGATATGAACTTCATTGATGAGGTTCAGGAAGGGGACTGGCTCGGCGAGAAAATTCCTGCAGAAGAAGGGGTTTTTGGCGAAACGCTGACAGGAGATCCTGTTCCTCCGTTAAAAGGAAAAGATAAAAAACTGCTTTATGACAAAAAAACCGTAAAAGCTTGTGAAGAGGACGGTAAAATGGTGCTGAGGGCGTTATGCGACGGTGTTGTCACATTCCGGGGCGGCAAGGTTTCTGTAGGCCGGCATCTAGTCATAGAAGGCGATGCAGGCCCTGAAACAGGCAATATCGAATTTGACGGAAGCATTACAGTCAGGGGTATTGTCAAGCCGGGCTACAGCGTCAATGCTTCCCTTGACATTTCTATTTTAGGAGAACTAGGCGTCAGCGGGTTTAAAGAAATCGTCTCGGAAAAA
The DNA here is from genome assembly GCF_008180445.1 of Bacillus infantis. Lineage (GTDB taxonomy): Bacteria > Bacillota > Bacilli > Bacillales > Cytobacillaceae > Bacillus_AB > Bacillus_AB infantis_B. The sequence continues at coordinate 331,460 of NZ_VTER01000004.1, read as the reverse complement.
GGGGACATTTTCATTAAAGGAGGCGCGTTCGGCCAGGGAGCCGGCAGGATAAAGGCGGGAAAGAATATTTATATAAAGCACTCTAATGAATGCAGCCTGACAGCAGGCGGTGATATTCATATCGGCTATTATTCGATCGGCGGAATATTGAAAGGAAGAAATATCTTTGCGGATGAAAGAAAAGGAAAGCTGATAGGAGGCCTGATAGAGGCTAAAGGAAGGGTGCAGGCCGGCATCATCGGAAACAGGCTGGAAAGGAAAACGATTATACAGATTGAAGGATTTGACAGAAATACAGTCAATGAAGAGCTTGAGACACTCCTTCTTGCATATAGAAAAAGGGCCGCTGAAATGGAAAAAGGCAAAAAGCAGCTTGAAATCTTCGAACAATACAAAAATCAGCTGAGCGACAAGCAGCAGAAGCAGTATGAACAGACATTAAGCCTATTTGAGAGGCAGATGGAGGAAATCGCCGTACTTGACCATCAAAGGAAGATATTGACGGGCCTGCTTGAGACGAAGGGTGAAGGGGAAGTATCCATCCTGCAGGTCGCCTATCCGGAAACGCAGCTCCAGATTAAAAGCCAATCAAGAAAGCTGGATACTTTAGTCAGGGGCACCTTCTATGCTGTCAGGAACAGCATGCATTTCGAATAGTCCTTCATCAATTCTTTTTTTCAAGTTCCATCATCTTCTGTATTAAAATATGCTGAGGCATGTGCATGATTTGCTCTAGTGGAACATTGAGCTTCTCGGCAAGCTTGATTGCCGTTTCGGGGGAAATCTGCAATGGCTTCATCTCCGTCCCTCCTTTCTGAATATCTGCTGCAAATTGATAAATTTCCAATAATAATACTTTTCTGCAAAGAACAGCATCCCGGCAGCGAACGGGGTGCTGTTCTTTATATGACGGGATTGAAATATTCAGTGCTCCCGGGTTGCCTGTGAAAATAATCAATCAGCCTTTTTCGCCTGAATCCTCTCTCTTCTAAAACGGTCCTGCACCTTATTCCTTTTTCGGTCGCGGTACAGTATGAAGCCGGCAACAAACCCCAGCCCAAGCAAAAAGAAGAGCAGGCCTGCCAGGAATTGAAGCCATAAATAGGGGAAAGGGCTCTGGAGAATGCCAAATACCATATCCCTCATCAGTTTAACACCAATGGCAGCAATAAAGCCGGGTATCAATAAAACAACTAATGCAGCGATTCTTATCATATTTTGCCCCTTATTTAAAAAAGTCTCTTCATCGGTAATGATAAATTATAGAAGAAATTTGTCAAGCATGGAGAAAATAATTACAATAGTATTGAAAGATCTTGCAGACTATCAGTGAAAAAATCTTCGTACTAAGAGAGGGATAGCCATGCAGACAGTTATGATAGTCGGTGCCGGAAAAGGCGGAACGGCCATTTTGCGGCTCCTGAGAGAAACGGCGGTCCTTGATGTATCAGCAGTTGTCGATATCAATGACAATGCCCCGGGAATACAGCTTGCACGCCTGGAAGGGATTCGGACCGGTCCCGATTGGAGAGAATACATAAAAGAAGATCCAGATATCATCATTGAAGTGACGGGTGAAGAGAAGGTTTTTATCGATCTCAGGGAAGCGCGGTCGAAAAATACAGTGCTCATTCCCGGAAGTGTAGCCTTTCTCATCAGCAAGCTGCTTGAGGAAAAAGAAGAGCTTATTGAGGAATTCAAAAATGAAACATATAAGCATGACCTGATTTTCAATTCTACGGACGATGGAATGGTCGTTGTCAATGGAGAAGGCCGGATCATCCTCTTTAATCGAAGCGCCGAAAGGATGACAGACATCCCTGGGGAAACGGCAATCGGAAAGCACGTTCTTGATGTGATACCAGGCAGCTGCCTTCCAAGGGTACTGGAAACGAAAAGGACAGAGCTGAATCAGGAACTTGTGCTTGCGAACGGACTGGAAATCATAACGACCAGGATACCGATGATTGGGGAAAAGGGAGAGCTGATCGGTGCGTTCTCTGTTTTTAAGGATATTACCGAAGTAGTCAATCTCGCCGAAGAAATCACAAACCTGAAAGAAATACAAACCATGCTCCAGGCTATCATCCAGTCAAGCGATGAAGCGATTTCTGTGGTGGATGAAAATGGAAAGGGGCTGCTGATCAATCCAGCGTATACAAGGATCACTGGACTGACAGAGGAGCAGGTAATCGGACAGCCGGCAACGGCGGATATTTCTGAAGGAGAAAGTGTACATATGAAGGTCCTTCAGTCGAGAAGGGCAGTAAGGGGGGCGGCGATGAGAGTCGGCCCCGGCAAAAAAGAAGTGGTTGTCAATGTTGCTCCGGTAATTGTGGACGGCAAGCTGAAGGGCAGCGTAGGTGTCATCCATGATATGTCAGAAATCAAAAGCCTGAACAGGGAACTTACAAGGGCACGGCAAATCATCCGTACGCTCGAGGCAAAATATTCATTCGAGGATATCATAGGTACGTCTGAAGAAATGACACTGGCGATTGAACAGGCCAAGCTGGGGGCTAAAACGCCGGCAACCATTCTTCTCAGGGGAGAGTCCGGAACGGGCAAGGAATTGTTTGCTCATGCCATCCACAATGCAAGCGGGAGAAAATACAATAAATTTATAAGGGTCAATTGTGCGGCCTTGTCGGAAACCCTGCTGGAAAGCGAGCTTTTTGGCTACGAGGAGGGCGCCTTTTCCGGCGCCAAACGGGGAGGGAAGCGGGGCCTGTTCGAGGAGGCCAATAACGGCAGCATTTTCCTCGATGAAATTGGCGAAATGACAGCCAATACACAGGCCAAGCTGCTAAGGGTGCTGCAGGAGAATGAGATCACAAGGGTTGGCGGCACTAAGCCCATTCCGATAAATGTAAGGATCATTGCTGCGACCAATGTAAATCTGGAAAAGGGGATTGCTGCCGGCACTTTCCGTGAGGATTTATATTACCGGATAAACAGGATGCCGATACATATTCCTCCTTTAAGGAATAGAAAACAGGATATTCCCCAGCTCTGCAGCAGGCTGATCCAGAAAATCAATCAGGAATATGGGCGCAATGTCGATAAGGCTTCAGAAGAGGCCATATCAGCACTTATGTCCTATGACTGGCCGGGCAATGTCAGGGAACTGGATAATATTCTGGGGCGCGCCATTATTTTTATGGGCTATCATGAAACGGAAATTGAAGTAAGGCATCTTCCTGAAATGATTCTGAAGCAGCATAAGGGAGAAACGCAAGTAAATTCAGTTCCGGAAGAATATGGCGGGAATGACGCCTCGCTTGCCGAGCTTGTGGAAAGCTTTGAAGCGTCCATGATTAAAAGGGCCCTGGAGAAGCATAATGGCAATAAAACGGCAGCTGCCAAAAGCCTGGGATTGTCTGTCCGGAATTTGTATTATAAGCTTGAAAAATATAACCTTGCAAATAATGGCGCGCAATAATTTTCATAGTATGAAAAATTTTGCAGGTTCTTTAGTATGGTGAATAAAGCGTTTTCAGCAAATATAGGCTGGCACGGTTCTTGCATAATATAATATTGGTGTCGCAGCATTTGATTAAAGGGGTTGAAAACAAATTGAGGTTGAGCTCGCTCATAGAAAAAGCAGCAGGAAACAGAAAACAGACAGTCGCAGTTGCCGCAGCAGAAGACCATGAAGTAATGGACGCAGTAGCGGAAGCGGCCAAGCGCAATTTGGCTCATTTTAAATTATTCGGCGACGGAGAAGCGATTGAAGAACTGATCTATAATAGAAATCTTGAGGCTGCGGGCGGAAGGATAGAAGTCATCCATACACGAACAGCAGAAGAAGCAGCTGAAATGGCTGTAAGGGCAGTCAGCCAAAAAGAAGCCAGTGTGCTGATGAAAGGCAATCTTTCAACTTCGATCATATTAAAAGCAGTGCTTAATAAAGACTATGGTCTTAGAACGGGCAGTGTCCTTTCACATGCAGCTGTTTTTGAAGTGCCTGGCTACGACAGGCTCATCATCATTACGGATGCTGCCATGAATATTGCGCCGGATCTGAAGCAGAAAGAGCAAATCATCAATAATACAGTCAAGATTGCGAGAAGCATAGGCATCGACAATCCAAGGGTGGCTCCGATTGCTGCCGTTGAAACCGTCAATCCTGCCATGCAGGCAACTTTGGATGCTGCCGCCCTGGCCATGATGAATAAAAGGGGCCAGATCAAAAACTGCATTGTTGACGGCCCGCTTGCACTGGATAATGCAATCTCGCCAGCGGCAGCCGAGCATAAAGGAATCAGCAGCGAAGTTGCAGGCAATGCAGATATACTGCTTGTCCCTGCTATTGAGACAGGCAATGCTTTATATAAATCGCTTATGTATTTCGCAGGTGCAAAGGTCGGGGCAGTCATTGCAGGCGCCAAAGCGCCGATCGTCCTGACATCACGTGCTGATTCGGCAGATAGCAAGCTGAACTCACTGGCTTTGGCCCTTTGCTCTGCATCATCTTAATTTTTTGAAAAACAGGGGAGGAATATTAAAATGGAACTATTCAAATATATGGAGACTTATGATTATGAGCAGCTTGTATTCTGTCAGGATAAACAATCAGGACTGAAGGCAATCATCGCCATCCATGATACAACTCTTGGACCGGCTCTCGGCGGTACGCGCATGTGGACGTATGAGTCTGAAGAGGCGGCAATTGAAGATGCCCTTCGCCTTGCAAGAGGGATGACCTACAAGAATGCAGCAGCCGGCCTGAATCTGGGCGGAGGCAAAACGGTCATCATCGGAGATCCCCGCAAGGATAAGAATGAGGAGCTGTTCCGTGCATTCGGCCGCTATATCCAAGGGCTGAACGGCCGTTATATTACTGCCGAGGATGTAGGCACAACGGTAGCGGACATGGATATGATCCATGAGGAAACAGATTATGTCACGGGCATTTCACCGGCATTCGGTTCTTCCGGAAATCCTTCACCGGTCACGGCATACGGCGTATATCGCGGAATGAAGGCGGCTGCAAAAGAAGCTTTCGGCAGCGATTCACTTGAAGGCAAAGTCATTGCCGTTCAGGGAGTGGGAAATGTGGCATTCAATCTTTGCCGCCATCTGCATGAAGAAGGCGCAAGTCTGATTGTGACGGATATCAACAAAGAGGCAGTTCAGCGCGCAGTCGATGAGTTCGGTGCAAAGGCAGTGAATCCGGATGAGATTTACGGAGTAGAATGTGACATCTATGCACCATGTGCCCTGGGAGCTGTCATCAATGATTCGACCATCCCTCAGCTGAAGGCCAAGGTAATCGCCGGTGCAGCCAACAACCAGCTGAAAGATACTGCTCACGGTGATCTGATCCATGAAATGGGAATCGTCTATGCCCCTGATTATGTCATCAATGCCGGCGGGGTCATCAATGTAGCTGACGAGCTGTACGGATACAACCGCGACAGGGCTATGAAAAAAGTTGAGACCATTTACAACAATATTGAAAAAGTAATTGAAATCGCCAAAAGAGACGCGATTCCTACTTATAAGGCCGCTGACCGCATGGCTGAGGAAAGAATCGAAAGAATGCGTAATTCACGGAGCCAATTTCTTCAGAACGGGCACCACATCCTTAGCAGGCGCTAACCCGGGGACTGCTGAAAAAGGACAACAAGAGCGCTGAATAATTTATTCAGCCTCTTTGATTTTGAAGATATAGCAGCAGATCCTGCGGCTATAATGATAGAAAGAGACAATCTGAATTGGAGGTTTAATCTTGCAGGTACACAACCATCGAATTCTCGTAATCAACCCAGGTTCAACTTCCACGAAAATCGGAGTATTCGATAATGATATATCCATTTTTGAAAAGACGATCCGCCATGATTCCGGGGAAATCAATTCATTTGAAAAAATCATCGATCAATATGCCTTCAGGAAAAAGACTATCCTCGAAGCATTGGACCAAGAAGGCATGAATATTTCCAAGCTTGATGCCGTCTGCGGGCGCGGCGGCCTTCTGCGGCCGATCGAGGGGGGCACATACAGGGTAAATGAAGTGATGCTCCGCGACCTGAGGGAAGGCTATTCAGGCCAGCATGCATCCAATCTTGGCGGGATCATTGCCTTCGAAATAGCGTCAGGCCTTAACATTCCTTCTTATATAGTAGATCCTGTCGTAGTGGACGAGCTTGAAGATATTGCGAGGGTTTCAGGATTTGCCCTGATCGAAAGAAAGAGCATCTTCCATGCCCTTAACCAGAAAGCAGTAGCCAGACGGGTCGCTAAAAAGCTGGGCAGGAAATATGAAGATTTAAATCTGATCGTTGCCCATATGGGCGGCGGGATCACTGTGGGCGTCCATAAGATGGGGAAAGTCGCTGATGTGAACAACGGGCTTCATGGAGATGGCCCTTTCAGCCCGGAAAGGGCAGGCACCGTCCCGGCAGGAGATCTGGTGGACCTTTGTTTCTCAGGGGACTTCTATCGCGATGAAATCATGAAAAAGCTTGTTGGCCAGGGCGGCCTTGTCGGTTATCTGGGGACGAACGATGCGGTCGAGGTCGAAAAGATGATTGAAAAGGGCAGTGAAGAAGCAAAGCTGGTCTACTCCGCGATGGCCTATCAGGTCGCCAAGGAAATTGGATCCGCAGGTGCAGCCTTATCCGGCAGGGTGGATGCCATTATTTTGACAGGCGGACTAGCCTACGGGAAGGAATTCATCAAGGATATAAGCAGCCGGATCAATTGGATAGCGGATGTCATTGTGCAGCCTGGCGAGAACGAGCTTCAGGCACTGGCAGAAGGAGCCCTGAGGGTGCTGCGCGGCGAGGAAGCTGAAAAGGATTATCCCGGCTCGGAAAAAAATAAAGCAACGGTTTAGGAGGAATAGAATTGGCACAAGAATACGACTTAGTCATACTCGGCGGAGGCACAGGGGGCTATGTAGCCGCCATCCGCGCTTCACAGCTGGGCCTGAAGACGGCAGTTGTCGAAAAAGGGAAACTGGGGGGCACTTGCCTCCATAACGGATGCATCCCGAGCAAGGCGCTCCTTAGAAGTGCAGAAGTATATGCCACTGCCCGCCATGCTGAAGAGTTCGGCGTTTTAACAGGAGATGTTTCGGTCAACTTCGGCAAGGTGCAGGAAAGGAAAAATAAGATTATTGACCAGCTCCATAAAGGTGTCCAGCATCTGATGAAGCAAGGGAAAATCGATGTCTTCGAAGGTCTTGGCAGAATCCTGGGCCCATCCATTTTTTCTCCTATGCCGGGAACCATTTCAGTTGAAATGAACAATGGCAGCGAGAATGAAATGCTGATTCCAAAAAACGTCATCGTATCCACGGGATCCCGCCCGCGGACGCTCCCTGGACTCGAAATAGATGGAACCCAGGTGATGACATCTGACGAAGCACTCGAGATGACCGAGATTCCAAAGTCTATCATTATTGTAGGCGGCGGAGTTATTGGAATTGAGTGGGCTTCCATGCTTTCCGATTTCGGATCAGAAGTTACAGTCATCGAGTATGCAGACCGCATCATTCCAACAGAAGATAGGGAAATCTCCAAGGAAATGCAGCGGCTGATGAAGAAAAAAGGCGTTAAGTTTGCCGTAGGGGCCAAGGTACTTCCGGAAACGCTCCAAAAAGGTGAAGAAGTGAAAATTTCTGCTGAAATCAAAGGCGAGAAGAAGGAATTCTCTGCTGAAAAGCTCCTCGTTTCTGTGGGCCGCCAGGCTAATACGGAAGGCATCGGTCTTGAAAACACCGACATCCAGATCGAAAAAGGCTTTATTTCGGTCAATGAATATTTTCAGACAAAAGAATCGCATATCTACGCAATTGGCGATGTCATCGGCGGACTGCAGCTCGCCCATGTGGCTTCTCATGAAGGAATCACTGCAGTGGAGCATATCGCAAATGAAAATCCTTCACCGCTGGATTACAGCCTGATATCCAAATGCATATACAGCTCACCTGAAGCTGCGAGTGTGGGGCTGACAGAGGATGAAGCAAAGGAAAAGGGCCATGAAGTAAAGACAGGCAAATTCTCCTTCCGTGCTATCGGCAAAGCCCTGGTGTTCGGGGAATCGGACGGTTTCGTCAAAATTGTCGCTGATAAAGAAACAGATGATATCCTTGGTGTCCATATGATCGGCCCTCATGTCACAGATATGATTTCCGAGGCCGGACTGGCAAAGGTGCTGGATGCCACTCCATGGGAAGTAGCCCACACCATCCATCCGCACCCAACCCTTTCCGAAGCCATCGGAGAAGCAGCCCTCGCAGTAGACGGCAAAGCTATACATGGCTAGAAAAGCGGAGGAAGCTTGCCCAGAGCCGACAAGCATAAGACGCCCAAGAATAAAAGGCGTTCTTTGCCTTTAATTCTTGGGTGGCTTATGACTCGAGGCTCTAGCCGCCGGAGCTGGACAGAAAGAAAAGCGGAGGATGTTTACCCGCTTATATCTGATTTTATAAGATTATTAACAGCAAAAAGGAGTCTCGCGCTCCTGCTACATATTGAATTTTGAGGAGGCAAACAAATGGCTGAAAATCGTCATAAAGATTTAGGGTTAAGCGATGATAGGGTATTGGAAATGTATGAGACCATGCTGCTTGCCCGCCGGATTGATGAGCGGATGTGGCTTTTAAATCGTGCAGGCAAAATTCCCTTCGTTATATCCTGCCAGGGGCAGGAGGCAGCACAGGTAGGCGCTGCTTTCGCCCTTGACACTGATAAGGATTATGTACTGCCATACTACCGCGATATGGGCGTAGTGCTTACATTCGGGATGACAGCAACAGAGCTGATGCTGTCAGGTTTTGCAAAAGCTGAAGATCCGAACTCGGGAGGCCGCCAGATGCCGGGCCACTTCGGGCAGAAGAAAAACAGAATCGTAACGGGCTCATCCCCAGTTACAACACAGGTTCCTCACGCTGTAGGAATTGCCCTTGCAGGAAAGATGGAAGGTAAGGACCTTGTAACCTTCACTACCTTTGGAGAAGGATCCTCCAATCAGGGTGACTTCCATGAAGGTGCAAACTTTGCAGGGGTCCATAAGCTCCCTGTCATTTTCATGTGCGAAAACAACAAATATGCCATTTCCGTCCCGATTGAAAAACAGCTGGCATGCGAAAATGTTGCCGACCGTGCTGTCGGCTATGGTATGCCTGGCGTGACTGTTGACGGTAATGACCCGCTTGAAGTATACAAGGCTGTGAAGGAAGCTGCCGACCGCGGCCGCCGCGGAGAAGGTCCTACACTTGTTGAAACAGTTTCATACAGGCTGACGCCGCACTCATCAGACGATGATGACCGCAGCTACCGTGCACCGGATGAAGTGGCTGAAGCAAAGACAAAGGATCCGATCATCACTTTTGGCGCTTATCTGAAGGAAACAGGCCTCATGAATGATGAGCTGGAAAAAGAAATCAATGACCGGGTGATGAAACTGGTTAATGAAGCAACTGAATATGCAGAAAACGCACCGTATGCTGATCCGGAACATGCGATGAAATATGTCTATGCTGAGAAGTAAGGGGGAAAGAAAATGGCTGTAATTTCTTATATTGATGCCGTAACTATGGCAATCCGCGAAGAAATGGAAAGAGATTCAAAAGTATTTGTTCTAGGGGAAGACGTTGGGAAAAAAGGCGGGGTATTTAAAGCGACTCAAGGCCTGTATGAAAAATTTGGCGAGGAGCGCGTAATCGATACCCCGCTTGCTGAATCTGCCATCGCGGGTGTTGGAATTGGTGCAGCGATGTACGGAATGCGCCCGATTGCAGAAATGCAATTTGCCGATTTCATCATGCCTGCCGTTAACCAGATCATTTCGGAAGCTGCCAAGATCCGCTACCGTTCAAACAATGACTGGAACTGCCCGATGGTTATCCGTGCCCCATACGGCGGGGGAGTCCATGGTGCCCTTTACCATTCCCAGTCAGTTGAAGCCGTATTTGCCAATCAGCCAGGACTGAAGATTGTCATGCCTTCTACACCTTATGATGTAAAAGGGCTGCTGAAGGCAGCTATCCGGGATGAAGATCCGGTCCTGTTCTTCGAGCATAAGCGGGCATACCGCCTGATCAAGGGCGAAGTCCCAGATGATGATTATGTACTTCCAATCGGCAAGGCAGATGTGAAGAGGGAAGGCGAAGACATCACAGTCATCACTTATGGCCTATGTGTGCACTTTGCCCTTCAGGCTGCAGAGAGACTTGCGAAGGATGGCATTTCTGCACATATCCTTGATTTGAGGACTGTTTATCCGCTTGATAAGGAAGCAATTATTGAAGCTGCTTCCAAAACAGGAAAAGTGCTTCTGCTTACAGAAGATAATTTAGAAGGAAGCATTATGAGCGAAGTGTCTGCCATTATCGCCGAAAACTGCCTGTTTGAACTTGACGCGCCAATCAAGCGCATTGCAGGGCCTGATATCCCGGCAATGCCATATGCGCCAACGATGGAAAAATACTTCATGGTCAACCCGGACAAAGTAGAAAAAGCAATGAGAGAACTCGCTGAGTACTAAGAAAAGCGGAGGGCACTTGCCCAGGTGCGACAAGCATAAGACGCGCAAGAATAAAAGGCGTTCTTTGCCTTTAATTCTTGTGTGGCTTATGACTCGAGCACCTAGCGCCCGGAGCTGGACAGGAAGAAAAGCGGAGGGCGCTGCCTTAGCAGCGCCGCCCATAAAATATCTATAGCAATGGAGGTTATGCCAATTGGCTATTGAACAAATAAAAATGCCGCAGCTTGGTGAGAGTGTGACAGAGGGCACCATCTCCAAGTGGCTTGTTTCTGTTGGCGATACAGTAAATAAATACGACCCTTTAGCTGAGGTCATGACAGATAAAGTGAATGCAGAAGTCCCATCTTCTTTTACCGGTGTAATCAAAGAACTGATTGCCGGCGAGGGAGACACACTTGCAGTCGGTGAAGTGATGCTGACGATTGAGGTTGAAGGCGGGAATACTGACGAGGCAGCAGGAAAAGAGAACTTCAAAACAGAAGAAAAGGCGGCATCTTCAGAAACAAAGGTGGAAGAAAACAGTCCATCCAAGGCAAGATATTCGCCTGCAGTGCTAAAGCTTTCTCAAGAGCACGGCATCGACCTGAACCTGGTGAACGGAACAGGTGCAGGAGGCCGCATTACAAGAAAGGATCTCCAGAAGCTGATTGATTCAGGGAATATTCCTCAGGCTGAGGCAAGGCAGGAAGAGCCGGCAGCCTCACAGAAGGCACAAGAGCCTGCTGCACAGACTCAGGTTCAACCTGAGCCGGCAGCAAAGCAGCCAGCTGCTGCGCCAAATGTTCCAGTCATGCCTGGTGATATAGAGATTCCGGTAACAGGTGTCCGTAAGGCAATTGCCGCAAATATGCTCCGAAGCAAGCATGAAGCGCCGCATGCGTGGACAATGATGGAAGTGGATGTTACAAACCTGGTTGACTACCGCAACTCCATCAAAAATGAATTCAAAACAAAGGAAGGCTTCAACCTGACTTTCTTTGCATTCTTTGTCAAAGCGGTAGCCCAGGCCCTTAAGGAATATCCGCAGATCAATTCAATGTGGGCAGGGGACAAGATCATCCAGAAAAAAGATATTAATATTTCCATTGCAGTTGCAACGGACGATGCGCTGTTTGTGCCAGTAATCAAGCATGCTGATGAAAAAACGATCAAAGGCATCGGCCGTGAAATCGCAGAGCTTGCCGGCAAAGTGAGGAGCGGCAAGCTGACTTCAGCAGAAATGCAGGGCGGCACATTCACAGTCAATAATACCGGCTCATTTGGGTCTGTCCAGTCAATGGGCATCATCAACTATCCTCAGGCTGCAATCCTGCAGGTTGAATCGATTGTTAAGCGCCCGGTCGTCATGAACAATGGCATGATCGCAGTCCGGGATATGGTCAACCTTTGTATGTCGCTGGACCACCGTGTCCTTGATGGCCTTGTGTGCGGACGGTTTCTGCAGAGGGTTAAAGAGATACTTGAGAACACATCAAAAGAAAATACATCTGTCTATTAAGAAGAATGAAAGTCGCTGCAGTTTAATCAAGCTGCAGCGTTTTTTTACTTTATTTAAAAAGGAGATCGTCCTTTTGTCCTTCATTGCCAGTTGAGCTCTTGTATACTACAATAATATTAGAAAAATAATTTAGAATATTGATGAATTTCAGTTCCTGGGAGGAGGGAAGCTGCTGTCACAAGCAGCGTTCTATGAGTTATCAAGAGATGGAGAAAATATCATTTCCCGAAAAAACGATGGAAGATTGGAAGCGGGCAGCAGAATCCGCTTTAAAAGGAAGGGCGGCAGAGTCATTAGACCGGCTTACATATGAAAACATAAAATTGAAACCGCTTTATTCGGCAGAAACATCAGCCCATACTCCAAAATCGCAATATCCGGGGCAGGAGGATTTCCGGCGGGGCATTGAACCTCTCGGCTACAGCAAAAACGATTGGAAAATTGCCCAGAGAATTTACGCAGAAACAGCAGAAGACCTGAAGCAGGAGTTAAAACGGGTGCTGGAGAATGGGCAGAATGCTATTGTTCTTCCTGCTGAAGAGCATCTCCTTGAAAGCTTTCCGGGAATACTGGATGGAGCATATAGAGAGTACCCTTTTGCCATCAATGCTGCAGGCAGCCAATCCAGCATGCTTGCTGTTCTGGCAAAACTGCCGCAACCTAAGGAGATACACGGTTACATAGGAAGGGACCCGCTGGCTGAAGCTGCATCAGAGGGTCTTCCAGGAGATCGAATGGTGGAAGGGCTTTATGATGATTGGGCGGTTACATTGGAGAAAGCGGGTGCTGAAATGCCGAAGCTTAGGACGATTCTTGCCGATGCTGTCCCTTATCATAATGGGGGAGCCCATGCTGCGCTTGAAGTGGCAGCTGCAGCCGCTGCAGCGACAGAGCATGTGAGCAGGCTGTTGGACCGCCATCTTTCCCTGGAGGATATACTTTCAAAATTGGTTTTCAGCTTCGCGTCAGGCGGAAACTTTTTTATGGAAATTGCCAAACTGAGGGCCGCCAGAATTATATGGGGGAAAATCGCAGCTGCCTTTGGAGCTCCAAAAGACCTGCAAAAAATGGTCATTGCGGCAGAAACATCGTATTTCACAAAAACGATGGCAGATCCTTATGTCAATTTGCTTCGGTCAGGAAATGAAGCGTTTGCCGCGGTGATTGGAGGAGTCCAGTACCTGCAGGTGAGGGCATTTGATGAAGTTTTGGGGAATTCAGGATTTTTTTCGCAGCGGCTTGCCCGTAATATACAGCTGCTTCTCAGGGAAGAGGCGCATCTTCTGAAGGTGGCAGACCCTTCAGGCGGATCCTGGTATATTGAAAGCCTGACAAATGAACTGGCGGAAAAAGCGTGGGATATCTTCCTTCAGATTGAATCCTTCGGCGGCATGGCTGATGCGCTGGAGAAAGGATGGATCCAGGAGCAGACAAGAGAAATCCTGGAGAAAAAGAAGCATGATGCCGAGACGAGGAAGAAAAGTATAATTGGCACAAATGTTTATTCGAATCTTGAGGATAAGCTGCCTGACAGGGGAGGCAGGCTTAAAGAGGGAGCTTCCTCCGGCTGGACAATCAGGCCGCTTCACCAGGAGAGGCTATCAGCCACCTTTGAGAATCTCAGGATAAAGGCCCAGGAATTAGGACGCGGCGTCGGGCAATTGCGGGCAGGGCTGATTTCGCTCGGGGAATTAAAGGAGCATAAAACAAGAACAGACTTTGCTGCCGGCTTTTTCGCTGCCGGGGGAATTGCTGCTGAACACAGCCCGGGTGTCAATGGATTCCCTGATGCAGAGGAGCTCCTGGAAATGGATAATACCTGCTATTGTATCTGCGGAACCAATCAGCAGTATGAGACGGTTGGCAAACAGCTCCTAAAAGAAATAAAGGAGAAGTATCCGGATTCGGTTGTTTACCTCGCGGGGCATCCCGATTCACCGGCGGAAGAATGGAGGGAGCTTGGCATTCATGACTTCATTACCGCCAAGAGCAATGTCTGTTCAATTCTTGCAAAGCTACTAGAAGAAACAGAGGTGAAAATGAATGGCTAATAAACCGGATTTTAAGAGCATCAGTTTGTTCGGCGCAGGCCAAAAGGAAGCGGAAAATGAGTGGAAGCAGGAGGCCGGCAGGCTGGCTGGAGGGGATGCAGGCAGCCTGCGGTTCGAGACCAATGAACATATTGGGATCAAGCCGCTGTATACAGAATCGGATATCGAAGGACTGGACCACCTGGATGATAAACCCGGCCTTCCTCCGTACACAAGGGGCCCATATGCGACCATGTATGTCAACAGGCCGTGGACAGTCCGCCAGTATGCCGGCTTTTCAACAGCAGAAGAAAGCAATCAGTTTTACCGCAGAAATCTTGCCATGGGGCAAAAAGGGCTATCGGTTGCTTTTGACCTGGCTACACACCGCGGCTATGATTCTGATCATCCGCGGGTGGTAGGGGATGTAGGGAAAGCGGGGGTGGCCATTGATTCAATCATTGACATGAAGACCCTGTTTGACGGGATTCCGCTTGACCAGATGTCTGTGTCGATGACGATGAACGGCGCTGTCCTGCCTGTTATGGCATTCTTTATTGTAACGGCCGAGGAGCAGGGGGTGAGCCAGGAAAAACTGTCAGGCACGATCCAGAACGACATCCTTAAGGAATATATGGTCCGCAATACATATATCTATCCGCCTGACATGTCGATGAAGATCATTGCCGATATCTTTGAATACACATCACAGTATATGCCAAAGTTCAACTCTATCAGTATATCAGGCTATCATATGCAGGAGGCGGGAGCACCTGCAGACATTGAGCTCGCCTATACACTTGCAGATGGTCTTGAATATGTCAGGACCGGGCTGAAGGCCGGAATCGGCATTGACTCTTTTGCCCCCCGCCTTTCCTTCTTTTGGGCAATTGGGATGAACTATTTTATGGAAGTGGCAAAAATGCGGGCGGCAAGGTATATTTGGGCGAAAATGATGAAATCCTTCGATCCGCAAAATCCGAAATCAATGGCTTTGCGGACGCATTCCCAAACATCGGGGTGGAGCCTCACAGAGCAGGATCCATTCAACAACGTAACAAGGACGCTGATAGAAGCCCATGCGGCGGCCATGGGGCATACCCAGTCGCTGCATACGAACGCACTGGATGAAGCCATTGCCCTTCCGACTGATTTTTCCGCGAGGATTGCCCGCAATACCCAGCTTTATCTGCAGGAAGAGACAGGCATCACAGACGTGATCGACCCGTGGGGAGGATCCTACTATGTAGAATCTTTGACCAATGAGCTGATCCAAAAAGCATGGCAGCATATTGAAGAAATAGAGAGCCTTGGAGGCATGGCCAAAGCGATTGAAACCGGTCTTCCGAAAATGAGGATTGAAGAAGCGGCTGCCAGGAGGCAGGCCCAGATTGACAGCAGGAAAGAAACCATTGTCGGAGTCAATAAATACAGGCTTGAAAAAGAAGACCCGATCGACATACTTGATATTGATAATACAGCCGTAAGGCTTAAACAATTGGAAAAGCTTGAAAAGCTGAAGAACACAAGGGACAGTGAAAAAGCTGCCGAGGCGCTTGAAGCCCTTGCGAAAGCTGCAGACACAGGGGAAGGGAACCTTTTGGATCTTGCAGTGAAGGCTGCAAGGGCCAGAGCGACTCTCGGCGAAATCTCTTTTGCAATCGAAAAGTCAGCGAGGCGCCATAAAGCCGTCATTCGTTCTATCAGCGGCGTGTACAGTTCTGCTTTTACCAATGAAGAAGAAATTGCCGAGGTAAAGAGCCTTACGGACGGGTTTCTTGAAAATGAAGGAAGGCGCCCGAGAATCCTTATTGCCAAGATGGGACAGGACGGCCATGACAGGGGCGCAAAGGTAATTGCCACAGCGTTTGCAGACCTGGGCTTTGATGTGGATATCGGGCCGCTTTTCCAGACCCCGGCCGAAACAGCTCTTCAGGCAGTGGAGAATGATGTTCATGTGATTGGCATGAGCTCGCTTGCAGCCGGCCATAAAACACTTCTTCCGCAGCTGGTTGAAGAGCTTAAAAAGCTGGGCAGGGAGGACATACTCGTCATTATCGGGGGAGTGATACCAGCTCAGGATTACCAATATTTATACGATAACGGGGCATCCGCCATTTTTGGGCCTGGGACGGTCATTCCTGCCGCTGCCCAAAAAGTCGTGCAGGAGATTTACAGAAAGCTTGGCTATGAGGAAGTGGCTGAATAATGAAGGACAAGAAGCCGAGCTGGCATGATGGCAGCCCGCCAGACCTTTTCTCCACTTCCCTTCGTGAGGGGAAGGAGATGGCTGCTCCCCAGCCTTTTGTACAGAAGGGCCCGAAGTTCCAAAAAAAGAAGGCGGACCAACTGTCGGCGGGTGAGCTGAAGAACGGGATCCTGTCAGGAAACAGAAGCCTTCTGGCAAAAGCAATCACGCTGGTTGAGAGCAATGCAGAGCGCCATTTCAGAACTGCTCAGGAATTGCTGCAGGGTGTTCTTCCCCACACCGGCAATTCGATCAGAATCGGCATAACTGGAGTGCCCGGGGCAGGAAAGAGCACCTTTATCGAAGCGTTTGGGAACCTTCTGTGCGGGCAAGGGCATTCAGTGGCAGTGCTGGCTGTCGATCCGAGCTCAAGCATCAGCGGCGGAAGCATTCTTGGCGATAAAACGCGGATGGAAAATCTCTCGAGAAATCCAAATGCCTTTATCAGGCCATCAGCTGCAGGCGGCAAGCTTGGCGGCGTGCACCGGAAAACCCGGGAGACCATGCTTTTGTGCGAGGCGGCAGGCTATGATGTGATTATTGTTGAAACAGTCGGGGTTGGCCAAAGCGAAATCATTGTCAGGGAAATGGTCGATTTCTTTATGCTGCTTGTCCTGACCGGGGCCGGGGATGAACTCCAGGGGATGAAAAAAGGCATCATGGAAATTGCCGATGCCATCATCGTCAATAAAGCAGACGGTGCTAATGAACCCCAGGCATTAAAGACAAGAGAAGAATATTCACGCATCGTCCATTTTCTTCAGCCGGCTACAAAGGGCTGGGAAACGAAAGCTCATGCCTGCTCTGCCCTGACCGGCAAAGGCATCCTGGAAATTTGGGAAGAGATTAAAAGCTTTAAGGACTCTGCCTCCCATTCCGGCGTATTCAGCCAGAGAAGGCGGGAGCAGTCGAAGGAGTGGATAAACAGCATGATCATGGATCAGCTTCAATATAGCTTCTTCCAGCATCCCGAGGTCAGGAAAGAGCTGCCGCAAATGGAAAATGAAGTGATCTCCGGCGGAAGGACGGCTGCTTCTGCCGTTGAGCATTTATTTGCTCTTTTTAAAGGGGCAAGAGAATAAAAAAGCGGCCGGTGTTCAACGGAACACCGGCCATATCTAGGGAGTTTAGGGGTATGGATCTAGCTGTACTGTTATCATTCCCCAATATCTGGCTAATAAACTTTATTTTAGAATTTTATTGGATTTTAGCGGGCGGATTTTATTGTTACTTGGCTTAAGCAGGCTTCTTTGAGTTGAATGCATTGAAAAAAGCAGCATGAAATTGCTATTATTAGAAGAGATATAAGTTCTAACTATTTATATGAGGGGCGATAAAATGAATATGGATTTTAATTTGTTTATGAACGATGTCGTTCGCCAGGCCCGCCAGGAAATTGTGGCAGCCGGATATACAGAGCTTACCACTCCGGAGGATGTTGATCATGCGCTGTCCCAGAAAGGCACGACGCTTGTAATGGTCAATTCTGTCTGCGGCTGTGCCGGCGGGATTGCACGCCCTGCCGCAGCTCACTCTCTGCATTATGATAAGCGCCCTGACCAGCTTGTGACGGTCTTTGCGGGGCAGGACAAGGAAGCGACAGAAAAGGCGCGGTCTTATTTTACCGGATTCCCTCCATCATCACCATCTTTCGCACTTATGAAAGACGGAGAAATTATCACAATGGTGGAGCGTCATGAAATTGAAGGGCACGAACCAATGGCAGTAGTCCAAAAGCTTCAGGATGCTTTTGATAAATATTGCGAAGAAGTTTAAGTATCATACAAGAAAACCCCTGCTGAGCGCTGGGGTTTTTTTTGTGCAGTAAACCGGCAAACCTTGATTCCTCCGGATAAAAGCTATAAAACTTTTATTAAATAGTATTAATATAATTAAAATATATATTTATATTTAATTATATTATTGCATAAATATTAATCTGTGTTAAAATTCATTATAGTGAATATGTATTAACTTAGTGTTTTTACTTGAAATAACAGGATATAACACTATAAAATACTACTAATTATGAAAATAATTAATTTTCTAAAAATTATAGGAGGAAAATAAAATGAAGAAGAGTATGTTGCTGTTTTTGGTAAGTATATTGGCAGCTGGAATCCTGGCAGCCTGCGGGGCGAGTGAACAGCCGGCTTCAAGCGGCGGGGAAGCTGGTGATGCAGGCTCAGATGATGAAAAGGTGCTGATTATGGGTACTTCGGCTGATTATCCGCCATTCGAGTACATCGATACTGCAAAAGGCGATGATATTATCGGTTTCGATGTTGATCTTGCAAATGCATTGGCAGAAAAGCTTGGCTATAAAGTTCAGGTTGAGGATATAGAATTCAGCGGTCTTGTCCAGGCGCTCAAATCCGGCCAGGTTGATATTGTTTTGGCCGGGATGTCCCCTGATGAAGACCGTAAAAAGAACGTTGACTTTACCGATATCTACTACACTGCAAGACATATGATTGTGACAAAGAAAGACAGCGGCATTGAAACGCTTGAAGACTTGAAGGGCAAAACTGTCGGCGTCCAGCTGGGATCCATCCAGGAAGGGAAAGCCAACGAAATTGCCGAAGAGATCGATATCAAAGTTGAAAACCGCAACCGCATCCCTGAAATTGTCCAGGAGCTGATTACAGGGCGTTTTGATGCTGCCATTATTGAAGATACAGTAGCAACAGGCTATTTCGAATCAAATGAAGATCTCAATGGATTTGTCATCGACGATAATGAAGAGCTTGGATCTGCTATTGCCCTTCCGAAGGACAGCGAGCTGACAGACGACTTCAACAAAGCCCTTCAGGAAATGAAGGACAGCGGGGAGCTTGAAGAATTAGTACTGAAATGGTTTGGCGGAGAAGAGTAATTTTATCCCGGATGTTCAGCAGGGAATCCTGCTGGACATTTTGCATCCGCCGGAATGGACAGCCTTGATTACAGGCATGCGCACCGGATGGACAAGCTGCCCAAGATAAGCAGGCTGCCATTGAATGGGCCTCAGAAAGAGAGGAATGAGACAGATTATGAATTTGGATTTTGCTCAGTTTATCCCGTCAATGCCATACATATTAAAAGGCATTGGCGTTACCCTGCAGATAGTGCTGCTTGCCGGCCTTCTTGGCTTTGCACTCGGAATTATTCTTGCATTATTTAAGATAAGCTCTTTAAAATATCTTGGCTGGCTGGCGGATGCGTATACCTCCGTCTTTAGAGGAACGCCGCTGGTGCTCCAATTGATGCTTATTTATTATGGTTCCCCACAGATCATCGGCTTCCAGATTGAGCCGTATGCAGCTGCTGTGCTGTCTTTCGGGCTCAATTCTGCAGCCTATATATCTGAGGTGATCAGAGCCGGGATACTGGCGGTGGACAAAGGGCAGCGGGAAGCATCAATGGCCCTTGGAATTCCTTATAAAAGGATGATGTGGGATATCATCCTCCCGCAAGCGCTGAAAAACATCCTTCCAGCCCTCATGAATGAATTTATCACACTTACGAAGGAATCAGCGATCGTAACAACGATAGGAGTCATGGATATTATGCGCCGTTCCTATCAGGTGGGCGCCCAGAAATATTCCTTCTTTGAGCCTCTTCTGATTGCGGGCCTGATTTATTATCTCATGGTCATCACATTGACGATCATCGGCAAAGCGGTTGAAAGGAGGATGAGGCGAAGTGATTAAAGTAGAGAATCTGCATAAAAATTTCGGCAGCCTGGAGGTGCTGAAAGGGATCAGCACAACGGTCCAGGACGGTGAAGTGGTGGCGGTCATCGGCCCTTCCGGCTCAGGGAAATCAACATTTCTGCGGTGCCTGAATCTGCTTGAGCAGCCGACGGACGGTAGGATATTCATCGGCAAAGAGGAAGTAACCGGCCGGAAAACGGATATTATGAAGGTGAGGCAGGAAGTAGGCATGGTTTTTCAGCACTTTCACTTGTTCCCGCATATGACAGCGCTGGAGAATCTCACATATGCCCCGATGAAAGTAAAAGGAGTTTCCAAGCAGGAAGCTGAAAAAATCGGCACCGGGCTTTTGCAGAAGGTTGGCCTTTCAGAGAAGGCGAATGAATATCCGAACCGCCTTTCAGGTGGACAAAAGCAGAGGGTGGCCATTGCGAGGGCATTGGCTATGCAGCCGGACATGATGCTGTTTGACGAGCCGACATCTGCCCTGGATCCCGAAATGGTCAAGGAAGTGCTGGACGTCATGAAATCCCTTGCCCACAGCGGGATGACCATGGTGATCGTGACCCATGAAATGGGCTTTGCCAAGGAAGTGGCAGACCGGGTCCTCTTTCTGGATGGAGGGGTCCTTGTAGAGGATTCTCCTCCGGAAGAGTTTTTCTCAAGCCCCAAAAGTCCGAGGGCAAGAGACTTCTTGCAAAAAGTGCTTTAAAACGTATAATTAGGAAGAAGATGGTCCCAGATCATCTTCTTTTTCAATTGGCCGGCTTTTCCCAGGGCATATCGGGGAGGCTTTACATAAGTTTATTTACAGCCTTCAGGGGTATTCATTTCCGCTGAATGGCTGCTATGTATAGGAGTGCATGATATGAAATTCAGAATAGGATACCGAACGATAAAAACAGCTGCCGGGACAGCTGTTTCCATTATCATTGCACAAATGCTTGGGCTTAATAATTTTGTATCTGCAGGCATATTGACAATTTTATGCATCCAAGTGACTAAAAAAAGGTCGCTTACAGCTTCCTGGGCCAGATTTCTGGCCTGTCTGCTTGCCATGATTTTTTCCACTGTATTCTTTGAAGGCATTGCTTATCATCCGGCTGTCATCGGGCTGCTGCTGTTATTCTTCATCCCCACGGCTGTGATGCTGAAGGCAAGTGAAGGGGTTGTGTCCAGCAGTGTAATCACCCTGCATATTTATTCTGCGGGCGAGGTTACTGGCAGCCTGCTCTTGAATGAACTGGGAATCATTAGTGTCGGGATAGGTGTGGCTCTGCTGGCGAATCTGTATATGCCAAGCCTTGACAGAAAGCTTGAAAAATATCAGCTTCAGATTGAAGTTAACTTCAAGAAGATTTTTGATGAAATCATCACCTATCTCCGCACCAATGAAAGCGACTGGGACGGCAGGGAAATCACCGATACAGAGAGGCTGATCTCGGAAGCCAAAACCCTTGCTTTCAGGGATGTTGAGAATCACTTCCTCCGCAATGAAAACTCTTACTATCATTATTTTAAAATGAGGGAAAAGCAATTTGAAATCATTGAAAGGGTGCTGCCGACCGTTACATCGATCGGCCTCACTGTGGAGCAGGGAGAGATTGTCGCTGATTTCATTGAAGAGCTTTCAGACAATATTCATCCCGGCAATACAGCGATTGTGTATCTGGAAAAGCTGTTGCGGATGAAACTTTCTTTCGAAGAGAGCGACCTCCCAAGAACAAGGGAGGAGTTTGAAGCGCGTGCGGCGCTCCTGCATTTTGTTAAAGAAATGGAACAATATCTGGTCATTAAAAGTTCTTTTAAAGGATTGAAAAAAGAGAAAAGCGCATAATCGAGGGCATGCAGGCAGAAGCTATTCAAAAATGATACAGGCTGGTGAAATGGATGCTTAAAATGCTTTCGATCCTTGCGCTTTCTTTTTCATTTTCTCCTATCTGGCCGATCGGGCCCAATCCGCTGCCTGGAGACCCTTTCGTCATCATCAATAAACAGACAAATGAGCTTGCGCTTGTTGACGAAAACAGGGTCCAGACGGTCATTAGCGCTGCAACAGGCAAGACGGCTGATTTGACGCCGGAGGGACTTTTTACTGTCACAGTCAAGGCGAAGGAGCCTTATTACAGAAGAAAAAACATACCTGGCGGTTCCCCGGAAAATCCTCTCGGATCGAGATGGATCGGCTTTGATGCTGAGGAGACGGACGGGCGGATATATGGGATCCACGGGACAAATGAGCCCGGATCCATCGGCAAATATGTCTCCTCCGGCTGTGTCCGCATGCAGAATGAAGCAATTGAGTCCCTGTATGAAATCATTCCAATCGGAACCAAGGTTTTGGTTGTATCAACCGGGCAAAGCTTTGAAGAGCTGGGTAAAGAGTACGGTGCTATCAGTGAACTTAATCCAGTATGGCCATCAAAGCAATAATATGGCACAAAAAAATGCAGGGAACCTTGAATTCAAGTGGCTACCTGCAATTTAAAAGGATCGCACAAGCGATCCTTTTTTACGTTCTATAAAAACATGGCTGCCCCAACGGCAAGGGTGGATGCGAGCATGGCGAAAATCATTAAATAAACGATGATCTTGCGGAAGTTTTTATTAGACAAGCAGGAGTCCCTCCTTCTGACATTCTAATCTACTACTCTATTCTACTAAGAAAATTCAAAATGAACAACCGCTCAATCTTTGAAGGGATTTCGACATTTTTATCGAATATTAAGAGTATTATGCAAGCTGGGGGGTTCATAAATGATTAACAAAGTGGATCATATTGGGATCGCTGTCAGCTCGCTTGACAGTGCGCTTCCATTTTATACAGACGTGCTCGGCCTCGAGCTGCTTGGTGTGGAAGATGTCGAATCTGAGCGGGTCAGGGTGGCATTCCTTCTTGCAGGAAATGCCAAGCTTGAGCTTCTCGAACCTCTGGGAGAAGGCAGCCCAATAGCAAAATTCATTGAAAAGCGGGGGGAAGGCATCCACCATATTGCACTGGGTGTGGACTCTATCAATGAAAGAATAGCAGAGATAAAAGAAAAAGGCATCAAAATGATTAATGATGAAGCAAAGAAAGGCGCGGGCGGTGCGAAGGTGGCGTTTATCCATCCCAAGTCATCCGGGAGCGTACTTTATGAATTCTGCGAGAAGAAAGGACTGGAAGAAGCATGACCGACATCTATGAAAAAATCAATGAGCTCTACGACCGGCGCCGGGAGGTGGAACTGGGCGGGGGCGACGAGCGGATAGAGAAGCAGCATGAGAAAGGGAAGCTGACTGCCAGGGAGCGGATCGACCTTATGCTGGACGAAGAAACCTTTGTGGAACTGAATCCCTTTATTGAGCACAGATCGACGGACTTTGGCCTTGACAGGGCAAAGGGGCCGGGAGACGGGGTTGTTACAGGCTATGGAAAGGTGAACGGCCGGCCTGTCTACTTATTCTCCCAGGACTTCACCGTCTTTGGCGGCGCGCTTGGCGAAATGCATGCGAAGAAAATCGCGAATGTCATGGATTTGGCTGCCAAAAATGGTGCACCTTTCATCGGACTGAATGATTCAGGGGGGGCCAGGATCCAGGAAGGGGTTGTATCTCTTGACGGCTATGGCCACATTTTCTACCGCAACAGTATTTATTCCGGTGTGATTCCGCAGCTTTCGGTCATTATGGGACCATGTGCAGGCGGTGCCGTTTATTCTCCTGCCATAACAGATTTTGTCTTTATGGTCGAAAAAACGAGCCAGATGTTCATCACCGGCCCAAAAGTGATTGAGACCGTCACAGGCGAAAAGATTTCTTCAGAAGACCTTGGCGGCGCAGAGGTACATAATTCAATAAGCGGCAATGCCCACTTCATGGGCGGGACAGAAGAGGAAGTCCTGCAGCAGGTAAGAAGGCTTCTCAGCTATCTTCCACAGAACAGCGAGGAAAAGCCGCCGCGGCTTTCAGCAGATGAAGAGGACGATTACCGGCCTGATCTGACTGACTGCATCCCCTTTGACAGCCTGAGGCCTTATGATGTCCGCAAAGTAGTAGAACAGATTGTGGATGAAGGCTCGTTCATGGAGGTCCAGCAGGATTTTGCCAGGAATATTGTTGTCGGGCTGGCGAGGATCAAAGGCGAACCAGTCGGTCTTGTCTGCAATCAGCCCAAGGTAATGGCAGGCGGTCTTGATATTGATTCTTCCGATAAGGCTTCAAGATTTATCCGTTTCTGCGATTCCTTCAACATTCCGCTCATTACCTTTGAAGATGTAACCGGTTTCTTCCCGGGCATCAAGCAGGAGCACGGAGGGATCATCAGGCATGGGGCCAAGATCCTTTATGCCTATTCGGAGGCGACTGTTCCAAAGCTGACCGTGATTCTCCGGAAAGCCTATGGCGGCGCCTATGTTGCCCTCAACAGCAAATCCATCGGCGCTGACCTTGTGTTTGCCTGGCCCAATGCTGAAATTGCGGTCATGGGCCCTCAAGGAGCAGCCAATATCATTTTTGCGCGCGAAATTCAGGGCAGCAGCGATCCTGAAGCAGTCAGGGAACAGAAAATCGAAGAATACCGCGAAAAGTTCGCCAATCCTTATGTGGCCGCCAGCCGCGGCATGGTGGATGATGTCATTGATCCCCGGGATACGAGGATCAAACTGATTCAGGCGCTCGAGATGCTCCGGAATAAAAAGGAGTCGCGGCCTGCCAAAAAGCATGGGAATATCCCCTTATAAGTGCTGTTGATTGGAGGGGCATACTGCCCTTCTTTTTTTTCATATGGAACCAGTCTGCAGACCTCTCATCAGGCAGGCTCTCCGGTTGCTGTTGAATGATGTGGGCGGTATACTAGGTTAGTACGCATACATATTGGAGGTTTTAATGATGATCAATCAGGAGCGTTTACTAAATGAATTCCTGGAGCTTGTCCAGGTGGATTCTGAAACAAAGCATGAAGCAGAAATTGCCAAAGTCCTGAAAAAGAAATTCACTGATCTTGGAGTCGATGTTTTTGAGGATGATACGACTGCTGAAACAGGCCATGGTGCCGGAAATCTGATTTGCACGCTTGAAGGCACAAAAGAGGGCGTTGATACCATTTACTTCACTTCCCATATGGATACTGTCGTTCCCGGGAAGGGCATCAAGCCATCAATTGAGGACGGCTATGTGGTGACTGACGGAACTACCATCCTAGGTGCTGATGATAAAGCCGGGCTTGCGGTTATGCTCGAGGTCGTCAGGGTTCTGAAAGAGCAGAACATTGAGCATGGGACCATCCAGTTCATCATCACAGCCGGCGAGGAGTCAGGGCTGGTAGGGGCGAAGGCGCTTGACCGTTCACTTGTGAAGGCAAAGTTTGGCTATGCGCTCGACAGCGACGGCAAGGTTGGGAATATAATTGTAGCAGCTCCGACACAGGCAAAGGTGAAAGCGGTCATCCAAGGCAAAACAGCTCATGCCGGTGTGGCACCTGAGAAAGGCGTTTCTGCGATCACCATCGCAGCAAAAGCAGTGGCACGCATGCCGCTTGGACGCATTGATGAGGAAACGACTGCCAATATCGGCAGATTTGAAGGCGGACAGCAGACGAATATCGTTTGCGACCGTGTCGACATCCTGGCTGAAGCCCGTTCCCTTATTGGTAAAAAGATGGAAGCGCAGGCAGCCAAGATGAAGGAAGCATTTGAAAGCGCAGCAGAAGAAATGGGCGGAAAAGCCGATGTTGAAATCCAGGTTATGTACCCAGGCTTCAAATATGGAGAAGGGGATCATGTAGTGGAAGTAGCAAAGAAAGCTGCAGCCAAAATCGGCCGCAGCAGTGAGCTTCTCCATAGCGGCGGAGGCAGTGACGCCAATGTGATTGCCGGCTTCGGCATCCCGACAGTCAACCTGGCTGTAGGCTATGAGGAAATCCATACAACCAATGAACGCATGCCTGTTGAAGAACTGAACAAGCTTGGAGAAATGGTTGTAGCAATCATTAATGAAGTATCCGGAAATTAATGATCATCGGGAGGGCCTGCGCGTCCTCTCTTTTTTCTTTTTTACCTGAGGTACATTTTACACTGTTAGCTCCCGGAATCGTAAAAAATATGGTATATTTGTAATAGATATACATAGCCGCCAGGGACTTTTAGCGGACGGAGGGACAAAAGCAATGGAAGAGAATAAAAAAATGATTGTGTTTCAGGTAGGCAAAGAAGAATATGCGATACCGATTGAATATGTCATTTCAATCGAAAAGGCTGAGGATATCACACCGATACCTCATCTCCCTGCATATGTGAAGGGAATTTCAAGGGTAAGGGGAGAATTGATTCCTGTCATCGATTTTGAGCATATTCTCTATGACCGCAGCCAGGCAGATTCTGATGCGGCCAGGATGATTGTGCTGCAGACAGAAGAGCTTTCCCTTGGGGCTTCGGTAGCAGAGGCTAAGGAAATTATTGATATGCCAGAAGAAGCTGTCAAAGAACTTGGACTTGCTGCTTATCAGAAAACCACCTACTTCAGCGGAGTTGCAGCCTTAGGAAGCCGGCTTATTACAATCATCGATCCCCTCAGGCTCGTACAAGCGCTTGAAGGCATCCGCGAAATCAAAGAGTTTATGAAAGATAGGAAAGAAGAGGCTGTCTGACTTTTTTTATCAAAGTAAGTATATATCTTTTTCGACTTTGATTACTGTCTGGCAGCTGCGCCTGATGCCCCCTTGTTCCTTAAGGGCGGCCAAGGCGCTTGCGCATTTTTAGAAGGGCCTGCTGCTGCAGGCCCTTTTGCTTTCTTAGCCTTGGATGCGGAATTTTGATAAAATATAGCTATCATTAAGTCAGGGAAGTGCTGAGGCATGAGAGAATTATATCCAAAGAACGGGCGGGTCATTTTGCACGTTGATATGAACAGCTTCTACGCTTCAGTCGAAATGGCCTATAATCCTGAGCTGAAAGGGAAGCCGCTGGCGATTGCCGGAAATGCAGAAGAGCGAAGGGGAATAATCGTCACCTGCAGCTATGAAGCAAGAAAGTTCGGTGTCAGGACAACAATGCCCTTATGGGAGGCCAAAAAGCTGTGCCCGCAGCTGATCGTAATGACGCCGAATTTTGAACGGTACCGTGCTGCCTCTATGGGAATGTTCAATATACTCGGCCAATATTCCGGGCTTGTTGAGCCTGTCTCCATCGATGAAGGGTATGTCGATATTACAGATAGCTATGAATATGGAGCGCCGCTTGAAATTGCCGGGAGCATCCAGAAGCAGATACTTGATCAGCTTGATCTGCCCTGCAGCATAGGGGTGGCCCCCAATAAATTTCTTGCTAAAATGGCTTCAGATATGAAGAAACCGATGGGCATCACCGTGCTGCGGAAACGCGATATAGGAAGTATCCTTTGGCCGATGCCTGTGGAGGAAATGCATGGAGTCGGCAAAAAGACAGCCGAGAAGCTTCGCACCCTCCAAATTGAGACGATTGGCAGCCTTGCTGAAGCTAATGATCTTCAGCTGAAAGGGTTGCTTGGCATCAACGGGCCGCGCCTGAAAGAGAGAGCGAACGGGATCGACCGCCGGCCCGTAGACCCGGAGTCTGCAGCCGAATTTAAAAGTGTCGGCAATTCTACTACGCTTCCAAGGGATGTGTCCAATCAGCAGGAGCTCTATAAAGTGCTTGATATGCTGTCGGAAAAGGTAGCCCTCCGTCTGAAGAAAAAGAAGGTATATGCATCAGCGCTGGGCATCACCATCCGCTATAAAGACAGAAAGACAATAACGAGGAGCAGGAAGCTGGATAACCCTATCAGCTTAAAGGAAGATCTGGCTGCTTTCAGCCGGAAGCTGTTCATTAAGCATTGGAATGGTGATCCCGTCCGCCTCCTCGGGGTTACGGCTCAGGAGCTTGTGGAGCAGGACCAGGCTGTCCGCCAGCTTGATTTATTTTCTTATGAAAAAGATGCCAGGAAAGAGCCGCTTTTCAAAACCCTGGCCGATCTGCGGAGCAAATTCGGGGATAAGATAATCGACCTTGCCGGAGCGGCGGGCGATGGAGCTGATAAACCTCTAGTTGGAACAGATACCAGCTTTAATAAGGATTTTCTACACGATGCAGGAAAACGCTCAATCCATCACCCGGCTCAAAAAGATCAGGATTAATGTTTATAAAAGGAATGGAACGTCAAACTAAGAAGGGAAAGCCCGAGTTTGATTAGTTGCATTCCTTTTGCCGTTTTGAGACATTATTATTGCTAGCAGCCTTCCTTGGTTACGGCTTGCCGGCAGTAGAAACCAGCTTCAGAAGCAGAAAGGGAGAATAAAATGACTAAACAGGAAATAGGAGTTATCGGCCTTGCCGTAATGGGAAAAAACCTTGCCTGGAACATTGAAAGCAGGGGATATGCTGTTTCTGTCTACAATAGATCTTCTGAAAAAACGGAAGAAATGCTTAAAGAATCCGAAGGGAAGAATATTACAGGAACCAACTCTATTGAAGAGTTTGTCAATTCCCTTGAAAAGCCGCGGAAAATCATGCTGATGGTCAAAGCGGGCGGCCCTACGGACGCAACGATCGAACAGCTTAAGCCTTTCCTGGAAAAAGGCGATATACTGATAGATGGCGGAAACACCTTTTTCGCTGATACACAGCGGCGGAATAAAGAGCTCAGCGAGCTAGGCATCCATTTTATCGGAACCGGGGTATCCGGGGGAGAAGAGGGTGCACTGAAAGGTCCGTCCATCATGCCTGGCGGGCAAAAGGAAGCCTATGACCTTGTCGCACCGATCTTTAAGGATATTTCTGCAAAAGTGAATGGCGAGCCGTGTACTACGTACATAGGCCCGGATGGGGCAGGACATTATGTCAAGATGGTCCATAATGGAATCGAGTATGGAGACATGCAGCTGATCTCCGAATCTTATTTCCTTCTTAAAAATGTACTTGGCTTGTCGGCGGAAGAGCTGCACACCGTCTTTGCAGACTGGAATAAGGGCGAACTCGACAGCTATCTGATTGAAATTACAGCAGATATTTTTACTAAAAAGGATGAGGAAACAGGCAAGCCGCTCGTGGATGTGATCCTCGATACAGCCGGCCAAAAGGGCACAGGGAAATGGACAAGCCAAAGTGCCCTTGATTTAGGTGTCCCGCTTCCGATTATCACTGAGTCCGTCTTTGCACGCTTCCTTTCGGCCATGAAAGAGGAGCGCGTCCACGCGAGCAAACTTTTGAAAGGACCTGAAGCGAAGAGCTTTGAAGGAGACAGGGAAGCATTCATTGAGTCTGTCCGCAAAGCTTTATATATGAGCAAAATCTGTTCCTATGCTCAGGGGTTCGCCCAGATGCGGGCTGCATCGGATGAATACAGCTGGGACTTGAAATATGGCGATATCGCGATGATTTTCCGCGGAGGCTGCATCATCCGCGCCCAGTTCCTGCAGAAAATCAAAGAAGCTTATGACAGGGAACCGGGTCTTAAAAATCTTCTGCTTGATCCATATTTCAAGGAAATCGCCGAAAGCTACCAGGCAGCCCTGCGGGAGATCATCAGCTCTGCTGTACAGAACGGAATACCGGTGCCATGCTTCTCAGCCGCGCTTTCTTATTATGACAGCTACCGGACGGAAACCCTCCCGGCCAATCTGCTTCAGGCACAGCGCGATTATTTCGGCGCCCATACGTATCAGCGTACGGACAAAGAAGGCACGTTCCATACGAACTGGATTTAATACATGCATTCAAAAAGCCGCCAATCGAGGCGGCTTTTTGAATGATAAAAATCCCTCCGGGCAGCCGAAGGGATTTTTTGTATTAACAATTATCAACGTCTAAGTCTGCCACAGGCCACCAGGAGAATCCTTCTTTTGCAAGCAGCTGGTCTGCTTCTTCAGGTCCCATTGTCCCTGCTTCATAGTTGGGGAAGTTTTCCGCTTTATGGTTTTCCCATACTTCGGAAATTTTGTCCACGAAGCTCCAGGATAATGCCACTTCATCCCAATGGGTAAAGTTTGTGGCATCGCCTCTCATGCAGTCATACAGCAGCTTCTCATATGCTTCCGGCGTGTTTATGCCGCTGCCGCTTTTATTCGAGAAGTTCAGCTTGACTTGATTCGCTTCAAGCTGGTTTCCGGACTTTTTGGCATTAAGGTGAAGCGTGATCCCTTCATCAGGCTGGATGTGGATGATCAGCAGATTCGGATTGACTGTCTGCCCTGTTTCATAGTACAGGTTCATCGGAATATCCTTGAATTGGATGACAATCTTCGTTGACTTGACGGCCATCCTCTTTCCTGTCCTGATATAGATTGGGACGCCGGCCCAGCGGAAGTTGTCGATAGTCAATCTTCCGGCCACAAAAGTTTCGGTATTGGACTCGCTGTCAACCATTGGTTCTTCACGGTATCCCGGCACTTGTTCGCCGTCAAGCACGCCTTTGCCATACTGGCCGCGCACAAAGTGTTCGTGAACCATATCTCCCTCAAGCGGACGCATCGCACGCAGGACCTTTACTTTCTCTGAGCGGATCTCATCGGTCGTCAAACGGATCGGCGGCTCCATCGCAAGCAGTGCCACCATTTGCAGCATATGGTTCTGAACCATATCTCTTAGGGCCCCGCTCTTTTCGTAATAGCGGCCGCGTTCTTCTACCCCAAGGACCTCGCTTGATGTCACCTGGATATTGGAAATATGGCGGTTGTTCCAGAGCGGCTCAAACAGTGCATTGGCAAAACGGATTACCTCAATATTCTGGACCATTTGTTTACCAAGGTAATGATCAATACGGTAAATTTCATCTTCGGAAAAAGCATGCCTGATCTGGCTGTTCAGTTCTTTTGCAGACTCAAGATCATGGCCGAACGGCTTTTCTATGACAAGGCGCTTGAATCCATTGGTTTCGGTCAGGCCATCCTGCTTCAAATGAACAGCAATGGTGCCGAAGAATTCCGGTGCCATGGCTAAATAGAAAATACGGTTGCCTTCGAGGCCGTAGGTATTATCAAGATCTTCAGCCATTGACTTTAAAGCTAGATATGAGCTTGAATCAGTCACATCATGTGAGTGATAGTAAAAATGGGATGCAAACTCATCCAGCCTGGTGCTGTCCTTTATCGCAGACTGAACGGAATTTTTTACATTTTCCTGAAATTCCTCGTTGGAAAGCGGTCTTCTTGCAACTCCGACGACAGCAAAACGCTCTGAAAGATTTCCCTTTTCAAAAAGCCTGTAGAGGGAAGGGAACAGTTTACGATTGGCAAGGTCGCCGGTAGCTCCGAAAATCATGATTAATCCTGTTGGTTTTTCATTCTGTTTCACGGTACATAAACCTCTCTTCAACAAAATTTCAATATATGTAAGTTCTTATGCTGTAGGCCTGCAGCGGGATTTATCTTTAAAAAAGCTCTTTTTATGCCGGCACGCTCACTGGATCGGTAACCCGGATGAAGCCCCTGACACAAACAAAGGCTATAAAAAGTCTTCCATTAAAAGAACACCCATACAAGTATAAAATTTTATAGCTTATCCACTGAAATCGCAAATAATATGCGCCTTTCTTCTGCGAAAGCGCTGCCTTTGGCTGCTGCCTGATTAGTTTCCGCAGCAGGGCGGGAAACTATCCGTTTTTTATGGGGATGAAGACGGGGAGGACCTTTCTGCCGGCATTTATGATATAGTGTTGATTATAAAAACGCGATTTAACGGCAAGTGGACATATTTCACCGAGTAAAGGGGGGGCACGGGTGGATTTACTATTTTTAGGAACGGGGGCAGGAATACCGGCAAAGCTCAGGAATGTTACCTCAATGGCATTGAAGCTTCTGGAGGAGCGGGGGACTGTCTGGCTGTTTGACTGCGGCGAGGCTACCCAGCATCAAATCCTGCATACATCACTGAAGCCCCGGAGAATCGAAAAGATTTTTATAACCCATATGCATGGCGATCACATATACGGGCTTCCCGGACTTCTCTCAAGCCGCTCCTTCCAGGGAGGCGAGACAGAGGTGGAGGTGTATGGGCCCAAGGGGCTGAAAGATTATATTAAAATCAGCCTTTCGGTGAGCGGTACTTATTTAAAATATCCGCTGAAGATCATTGAGGCAGAAGAGGGCGTTATTTTCGAAGATGAAGATTTTAAAGTGGAGGCAAAGCTCCTCGACCATGGTATCCCTTCTCTTGGGTACAGGATCATCGAAAAAGACAAACCGGGCACTCTCCAGGCTGATAAGCTGAAGGAAGCGGGAGTCATGCCGGGTCCGATTTACAGGGATATCAAAAATGGGATTCCTGCTGCGCTGGCGGACGGCACTGTTTTGAATCCGGCAGATTTTCTCGGTCCGGATATCAAAGGGAGGGTCATCACGATCCTTGGTGATACAAGAATGTGCGCAAGCGCCCTTGAACTTGCCAAAGATGCTGATCTGCTTGTCCATGAAGCGACCTTCCAGGCGGGCGAAGAAACAATGGCACGCGACTATTACCATTCCACAACCGTTCAGGCTGCGGAAATAGCGAAACAGGCTAACGCAAAGAAATTATGCCTCACACATATCAGTGCACGCTACGAAAGAGCAGACTGGGCAATGCTCACCGATGAAGCGCGCACTGTGTTTCCAGATGCCGATATAGCAGAGGATTTTAAGGAATTCCATATCCCGGTGAATAAGTAAGGGGGCGAAAGCTTGAAGACACTATATATTGTTCGCCATGCAAAAGCCGAAGGCCAGCCGTTTGAATCCCGGCTGACTGAAGAGGGAAGAAAGCAGGCAGTGAAGCTTGCGGAGTTTTTTAAGGATAAGCCTGTTGATTTTATCTACTCAAGCCCTTTCACCAGGGCGCTGGAGACAGTCGGGCCGCTTGCGGAGTCAAAAGGGCTTGGTGTTTCCGCTGATTCCCGGCTGGGGGAAAGGGTGCTGAGTTCCCTCTATTTTGATGACTGGCAGGATAAGCTTATGCAGAGCTTTGATGATTTCGGACTGCGCTTTGAAAACGGAGAAACCCAGGAAGAGGGGATGGCAAGGGCGGCATCACTCTTAAAAGAAGCCATTGAGCGTCCCGAAGAGCACATCCTGCTTGGCAGCCATGGAAATTTAAGCACGCTCATGCTCAGATATTTCGATGAACAGAGCGGCTTCGATGTGCTGATGAAAATGTCCAATCCGGATGTTTTCAGGATTGCCATCAGTGACGAGGGACATGTTCTTGAGCGGATTTGGGCGGAAGAATAAAAGAAGAGCGTGCAGCCTTAGGGGGTTGCACGCTCTTTTTATGTCTTGAGGCCCACAGGATGTGGGTCATGCAGGCGTTGCCACAGGACGTGGCGTATTTAGCCTGCGTTCCTTGTTAGAACAGTCGCCTCCGCTTTTCTCACCACCCTCTATCATATTGTTTCGGGGGTTCGATTTCGGTGCCGAGCTGTTTGGCTGCGGTTTTTGGGAAATATGGATCGCGGAGCAGCTCACGTGCGATGAAGATGAGGTCTGCCCTGTCGTTTTGCAGGATTTCTTCGGCCTGCAGTCCTGATGTGATCAGGCCGACTGCTCCTGTCGGGATGTCCGCTTCACTCTTGATGGTTTCGGCGAATTTGACCTGGTAGCCGGGATATGCGTGAATGCGGGCTGGTACGAGTGCACCGGAGCTTACATCGATCAGATCGATGCCCTGTTCCTTCATCCAGCGCCCGAACGTGACATAATCCTCAACATCCAGTCCGTTTTCGTTGTAGTCGCTCGCTGATACCCTCACAAAGAGCGGTCCGTCCCAAACAGTCTGGATGCTGTCGATGACTTCCCTCAGGAAGCGGTAGCGATTTTCTGCAATCCCGCCGTATTCATCTTCCCTGAGATTGGATAGGGGAGATAGAAACTCATTGATCAGATAGCCGTGGGCCGCATGGATTTCTATAACCTCGAATCCTGCTTTCTTAGCACGGACAGCGCCTTCCTTAAAGGCTTCGATCGTTTCTTTAATCTCTTCTTTTGTCATTTCTTTCGGCATTTTCATTTTTTCATTGAAAGCAACGGCAGACGGAGCAATGATTTCGCCCTCAATAACCGCTTTTCTGCCCGCATGCGCAAGCTGGATGCCGGCACGGGTGCCATGCTCCTTCATCATGCCTGTCAGCTTCTGCAGCCCCTCGATATGATCATCGCTCCAGATCCCGAGATCCTGGGGAGAAATACGGCCCTGCGCAGTTACAGCCGTCGCTTCTACAATGATCAGGCCAACCTGTCCGACAGCCCTGCTTGTATAATGGGTCAGATGCCAGTTTTCTACTTTGCCATCTTCATTATGGCTGGAATACATGCACATCGGCGCCATGACGATGCGGTTTTTTAGTGTGACGTCTTTCACTGTGTATGAAGAAAATAACTTTGTGTCCATAATTGCCTCCTTCTTATTTCGTGCAGCTAAGCACTTTTAGTATAGCAGGGGGCAGAAGGGAAGGAAAAAGAAAGCGCTCGCGCTTATTTATTTTCTTGGCGGAGCTCCTTCAGGCTGTATTTTGTACCCCGCCAGACGATGCCGCCCCTCTTAAACGTCAAAAAGCTCGCGCGCATGATGCTGTATATGAAAAGGAGTGCCGTTAACGGAAAAACGAGAAAAAGGGCGGGCGAAAAGGGGGTCATGCGGTTTGAAATCATCGTATAAAGGCATCCCAGCAGAACGATGTTTGCTGCACTGAGCCCCATGACGAGCCGATTCGGCGAAAAAACGGCAAAGAAAGGAAGCACCTGGGAAATGAAAGTGCCGGCAATGGCCAAAAGCACCATGCTGATCCGGTAATGGAGGCCGGCGAATGTATTTTTCTCAAGTCCCTTTAATGCTTCTCCCAGGCTTGTATACCATTCGACTTCAAGCAGTTCCAGCGCTGCAGCGATTTTCTGCCTGTACCCGAGCCTCTTCATCAGCATCCCGAGCATCAGGTCATCATCCGGCCTCATCCGGATGGATTCATGTGTGCCGGCATCTTCGTAAGCTTTTTTGGAAATAAGGTTGAACGCGCCGATCCCAATCCCCGTTTTCGATTCCGGCCTGTTGGCCTGCCAGGGGCGTTTATAATAGGAAAACCCGAAAAGGAAAAAGCCGATGAACGCTTTGAGCCAGAAGCTGTGTGCTTTTAAAGCCGGGGCTGCAGTAAGATGATCAAGACCCTGGCGGCTGAAATAGGCAAGGGCCCTGCCGATGGCATCTTTCCGGAACATCACGTCGGCATCAGTAAAGAGGATTATATCTCCCTTTGCCATTCTTGCTCCTCTGCAGAGGGCATGGTTTTTCCCGAGCCAGCCATCAGGCAGGTCATGGATATGAAACACCCTGATTCTTGCATCTTCCTGGGCCAGCTTTTCCATGATCTCTCCCGTGCCATCCTCTGACCGGTCATTAACAAGGATCCATTCGAGATGTGTGTAATTTTGTGCAAGCTGGGTGCGGATGCTCTCTTCGATCACGGCTGCTTCATTTCGTGCTGCTGTGACAATCGACAGAAGGGGGCCGGAAGCCAGCTCTGCTTCATCTTCAAGCCGGTCAAGCCTCCGCAGTCCCAAAAACGCATCAGCTATGGCGCATATCCAGATGATCATGCAGAGTGCCAGAAGAATGCTCAGCATTTTTTTCACTCCCTCCCTGTGTTTGG
Source organism: Bacillus infantis (assembly GCF_008180445.1). Classification (GTDB taxonomy): domain Bacteria; phylum Bacillota; class Bacilli; order Bacillales; family Cytobacillaceae; genus Bacillus_AB; species Bacillus_AB infantis_B. The sequence continues at coordinate 295,889 of NZ_VTER01000004.1, read as the reverse complement.
ATCCATTTTAAGGAAAGGGGAGAAGATGTTCAACTTTGGCTATTCTTCTGCCGCAGTTCTTCCGTAATCGCTTTGCCAAGGCGCCCTGACTGCAGTGCAGCCTCTTTGATGCATAACATGAAAGCCTCCTGGACGCCATGGCTGTCGAGCACACGGATACCGGCCTCTGTGGTGCCTCCCGGGCTGGTGACATTCCTCCGCAGCTCTTCCGGCTCTTTATCAGATCGGGCTAGCATGGCCGCTGCGCCTGCCAGTGTCTGGATGATGAGCTCCTTTGCTACAGACTGATCAAGGCCGGCCTCGGCTGCGCTTTTCTCCATTGCTTCCGCCAAATAATAGATATAGGCAGGGCCGCTCCCTGAAAGGCCTGTCACTGCGTCCAGCTGGTCCTCCTCCACAAACACCGCCGTCCCGACGGTCTCGAAAATTTCCCTGGCGAGTTCAGCCTGTTCCTGGGTGGCTTTAAGATTTGCCGCCAGGGCTGTGGCCGATTTGCATACAGCTGCAGATGTATTAGGCATGGCCCTTATGATGGCAGGCTTGAGGCGGGAGAGCCTTTCTATGCTCTCCATCGGCACGCCTGCAAGGACAGAAATGATCAGCATACTTTCATTCAGGTAAGGAACAAGCCGCTCCATCGCTTCTGCCGCATCCTTTGGCTTCATGGCCAGGATGACTGCTTCCGCTCCGGTCAGCACCTCATCCATGCTGTGGGTGGCGTGTACGCCATAAGTGCCTGCCATTCTTTCAAGCCGCTCCTCATTGCTTTTATTGGTCACATAAATATGCTCAGCTTTCACAAGCCCGTTTTCTATCATGCCTGCAATCAGGGCTTCCGCCATGGATCCTGCCCCGATGACCGCCAGTTTTTTCATAATGATCAAATCCTTTCTGTTTTTGGTCCGTTAAAAATAAAAAGCCCTCCGTCCAGTAAAGGACGAAAGGCTTGCTTCCGTGGTACCACCTTCATTCACCAGGACCGTCATTGTTACAGGCCTGGTGCAGCTTAGCGCCCGTTAACGCCGGGACGGGACGTCAGGTTTTCCTGACAGCTCATAAGGTAGGTTCAATGTTCAAGCGGGCGGTGAAGCCTTTCAGCCGGCGGGCTTCACTCTCTTTCGCCATTTCCCATTTACTGGCCCTATTCAACGCTTCGTTCTTTATAAAAAAGATGTTTTTGTGATTATGCAAGAAAAGGAGCGGCCCTGTCAATAGGCTTTCATCGTGTTTTAAAAAAACCATCTAGAAAAGTTATGTGAAAATAATGACAATTATATATAATAAAGTTAAACTTGAAATATATACTGCCTGCGGATTCTCCAAAGTATACATAGAAGCTGTGTTTTTCCGGCAGCAGCTCTGTTTATTTTCCGCTGAAATGATGGTGCTGCTGGAGAAGCCGGTGTTTTTATATCCATTACTTTATTTAAATATAATTTCAAGGAGTTAAGAAAAATGGCTGAATGGAAGAATGATATCGCGAAATTAGTTATCCCCACCCCTTTTCCGGTGGGAGATGTGAATGTTTACCTGATTAAAGGCGACAGGCTGACTTTGGTGGACGCCGGCCCGAAAACAAAAGAAGCATGGGAAGCACTGAATCATCAGCTGCAGGAGCTGAAGCTGAAGCCGCAGGATATTGAACAGGTGATCCTCACCCATCACCATCCCGACCATGCCGGCCTGCTTGATTATTTTTCCCCTGAACTCGAGGTTTACGGACATTCTGCAAATGAACGCTGGCTGAACAGGACAGAGGCCTTCTTTGATATGCATGACCGATTTTACAGGGGGCTTTTCCGCGAATTTGGCATTCCGGATGCTTATTTGCCATTCATTGCCCTGATGAAGAAAACGCTTAGATTTTCCTGCAGCCGCTCTCTTACCGGCTCGATCTGCGAAGGCGATGAACCGCCAGGCCTGCCGGGCTGGAGTGTGGTGGAAACTCCGGGGCATGCACAAAGCCATATAGGCCTGTACCGCGAAAAGGATGGCACTTACATCGGAGGGGACCATCTGCTTGCCAGGATTTCTCCAAATCCCCTCCTCGAGCCCCCGCTTTCTGGAGAAACAGAACGTCCAAAGCCGATGCTTCAATATAATGAGTCACTGAAAAAGCTGCTGAAGATTCCTATCAGCCTTGTGTATTCGGGACATGGACCTGAAGTGAGCGAAGTTCCCCCGCTGATTGAAAAGAGGCTCGGCCGCCAGCATGACCGCGCAATGCAGGTCAAAGGATGGCTGGAGGAAGGGCCGCTTACTGCCTTCCAAGTATGCCAGAGGCTGTTCCCGGCCGTTTATGAGCGGGAGTTTACCCTGACTCTCTCGGAGACAGTAGCCCAGCTTGACTATTTGGAGTCGTTAGGGGAAATTGTTATTAAGGAGGAAGACGGCGCCTTCTTTTATACAATAGCTGAATGAGGTGGTTTTTTGCTGTCAGGACGTCTTAGAGGAAAAAATATTGTCATCACCGGGGCATCAGGAGGCATCGGAGCGGAAATGGCTGCCCTTTGCGCGGAAAGAGGGGCGAGGCTGTGGCTTTTGGCGCGGAATCAGGAAAAGCTGGAGGAGATCGCCGGTGCCCTTGGAACCCGCTATGGCGCTGAAGTAAATACAGACCGGCTGGATGTTTCTGATACAGAGGCGGTCCAGTCTGTTTTCGCCCGGATCCTGGGCGAATGGGGACATGTTGATGTACTCGTGAACAATGCCGGTTTCGGGGTTTTCCGGGAAGCGCACGAAGCGCCGATCGAGGAAATAAAGGGAATGTTCGATGTGAATGTCATCGGGCTGATGGCCTGCACAAGCATGGTCCTGCCTTCTATGAGAAGCAGGGAGAGCGGGCATATCATCAACATCGCATCCCAGGCAGGGAAGATCGCTACGCCAAAATCGAGCGTATATTCTGCCACAAAGCACGCAGTTTTGGGCTACTCGAACAGCCTCCGGATGGAGCTTGCCGATCTGGGGGTGCATGTAACGACAGTCAATCCTGGCCCGATCAGCACTAATTTCTTTAATATTGCAGATGAAAAAGGGACGTACGTGAAAAATGTCCAGCGTTTTATGCTGCAGCCGCGCTATGTGGCAGAAAAAGTGGTGGACAGCATGCTGACGGGCCGGAGGGAAATCAATCTCCCGCGCTGGATGAATGCCGGCAGCACCATCTATGCCCTTTTCCCGCGCCTTTTTGAAAAGGCCGGCCGGCGGGCATTCAATAAAAAATGAGTGCGGTTTTTTGGGAGGGAATGTAGCAGTGCCTCCAGTTTTGCAGAGTTGCTAATAAAACCGGAAAGCTGCTAATAAACTGAAAAGGCTGCTAATAAAAGTCAAAATTCCGCCTTTCGCGAAACAAACAGGGCCCTCCAGCAGAGGGTCCTGTTTGTTTTTCATTTCTTTCTTTTCTCAAAAGTAAGGAGACCCGGTGACAAATCCATAAACCGCATCTTCGACTATTTCGTGCAGATCGGCTTCTGCATCTTCCTTTTTCTTCTCCTCAATACTCCTGTAAAGCTCTTCAAATTCCCTGCTGCCGGGCTTGATCAAGCTGCCGTCAAAGCCGTACTGGCCAAGGCAGCCGGCCGCCATTTTGTATATCAATTTTCTGTCCATCGAGATTCCTCCCTCATCGCCATTATAGCCAATCTTTCCGCCAATGGAAGCCCGGCCTGCCGGCAGCGAAACTCTGGAAAAACAGCATATCTGCTGGCAGGCAAACCGTAATAAAGAAATTCGTCGTAAAATTTCCATTGAATGCGAACGCATATTCGCTTAATATAGTGGGTATAATGAATTAGAACAGATGTTCTTTTTTTAGCATCTGAAGTGAAAGCTGATAAACCGCTAAGAGGAATGCAGCCAAGCGCCAAGGGAGAGAAAAGAAATGATCGATTACAGCACGATGCCGAACAACCAAATTTTATGTGTGGATATGAAAAGCTTTTATGCAAGCTGTTCCGCTGTGATGGAGGGCCTCGACCCGCTTGAATGCTATCTTGCTGTAGTAGGTGATAAAAAACGGAAAGGGAGCATCGTCCTCGCCGCCTCCCCGCGGATGAAAAAGGAATTTGGCGTCAAGACCGGTACCCGCTATTTTGAAATCCCGAAAGATCCCCGCATTATTGTGGTAGAACCGAAAATGGCCACCTATCTGAGAATTTCCACCGAGATTACACGTGTATTCCACCGCTATGTCCCGAAGGAAAGCATCCATACTTACAGTGTGGATGAAAGCTTCATCAAAGTTGACGGAGCTGCAAAGCTTTGGGGAGGCGCCTATACCATTGCCGAGAAAATCAAGGATGATATTGAAAGGGAGTTCCAGCTGCCCTGTGCCATCGGCATCGGCCCTAATATGCTGCTCTCCAAGCTGTGCCTTGATCTTGAGGCGAAGCAGAAGGGGATTGCCGAATGGACATACGATGATGTCAAGGAGAAGCTCTGGAAGGTTTCGCCCCTGAGGGACATGTGGGGCATCGGAAGAAGGGTGGAGAAGACCCTGAACGGGATGGGCATTTTCACTGTAGGGCAGCTGGCCCGCTATGATCTGGAAGCATTGGAAAAGAAATTCGGGATCATGGGGAATCAGCTTTACCATCATGCCTGGGGCGTTGATCTTTCCGACATCGGCGCGCCGATCATGGAGGGGCAGATCAGTTTTGGGAAAAGCCAGATCCTGCTGCGCGACTACAAGGATGAAGGGGAAATCAGGCAGGTGATCCTTGAAATGTGCGAAGAGCTGGCAAGAAGGGCCAGAAACCACCGCAAGGCGGGAAGGACAGTCAGCTTTGGCGTCGGATACAGCCAGGATGAATTCGGAGGGGGCTTCTACCGGTCGCGCACCATTAATCAGCCGACCAATGTCACCATGGATATTTACCGGGTCTGCCTGGAACTTTTTCAGGAAAATTACTCTGGGAAGACGGTCAGGAAAATTTCAATGGCCCTTGGCAATATTGTGGATGACCATGAATTCCAGCTCAGTCTTTTTGACCTGAACAGCTGGAAAAGCCGGGAGCTCGGATACACCGTCGACAGCATCCGCCGCCGTTTCGGATCCGGTGCGCTGCTGCGGGCGATATCATATACTGCGGCAGGGACAGCCAAGCATCGGGCCACACTGGTCGGTGGCCATAAAATGTAAGGAGGCAGAGATATGATCCGGGACAGGGGAAGGATAAAATGGACGTCGATGATGCTGCCGGAGCATGTAAAGCTGCTCCGGGACTGGGCGAAAGAGGACACCTATGAAAAGCCGAAGGAACTGGATGAGCAGCAGCTTGAACAGATGAATGAGACACTTGCCGAAGCGATGGAGTTCGGCCAGGCGGTCGCCATCACCCACTTTCGGAGTCACCGCCATGAACTCGTAATCGGAAACATCCACTATTGGGATGAAATCGGCCAAAAGCTTCATGTCATAGACCATTTTGGCGAGGTCCACCGCATCCCGCTGAACGCGGTTGCCGATGTCAGGGCCGCCGGGGAATAGCAGCAGGAAAAGAGAATGGATTTGCGCAGGGGGAGCACCTTAAAGGCAGGAGGTGTTTCTTATGCCAAGAGGCAAAGAGCTTGAGCAGCTGCCGATGTCCAATATTGCTCCGGGAGCGGGGGCGGACAAAGGGAAATATAACCGCCATTCGCTTAACGGTATAGAGCAGAAAGACCAGCCCCGCCCGGCTGATGCCGGGAAAAGCCAGCCCTGATCCGGCAGAGCTGTCACCTGCCGGGTTATTCCCATACAGGCGGGCCGGCTTGTCCAGCAGGGCGGAAGTGCTGAGCACATGAAAAGGTGGAATGCCTGCTTTATGCTAGAATGGGATTATGAAACGAAAGCAGGTGATTTTCCCATGAAAATTGCAGTCACTAGAACAGCACAGGAAAAGCTCAAAGAAAAAACAGCCGGAAAAGAAGGCTATTTAAAATTAAAATATGATACAGAAGGCTGCGGCTGTGTTGTCAGCGGCGTAAGCGCCTTATGGCTGGTGGATGGAGTGGATTCCGGAGACAGGGAAATCAGCACCGATGGCGGCAGCATCTATATAGAAAATTCAAAAGAAGTCTTTTTCGATGAAAGCATGACAATCGATTATTCCGATCAAGCCAATTGTTTTCAGCTGAAAAGCCCGAATCAATACTTGAATCCGAGAATGAGCTTCATTAATAAGATTTCCTGAGGCAGGCCGCAATGCGGTCTGTTTTTTTTTGGCGTCTCAACTTAAACAGGGGGCCGGAGAAATAGGTAAATGGAATTTTTTATCAATTCAGGTTTCAAAAAAGACAGATAAGGCTAGAGAACCATAGCGCACCTTGGCGCATGTGACAGGCTGTTCCTTCATTTAATGTTAAAAGAGATGCTAAAGGGGGCGGGAGAATGAAGAAAAAGGCAGGCTTATGGATCATGCTGGCGGCCATCTTCCTTGCAGCATGCCAGCCTAAAACCTTCGAGGAAGCGATGAGCACAGAAGTGCCTTTCAATGTCCAAAAGGTGATACATAAAGAAAAGGTGAAGGGCGGCACGGTTGTTTTGTATCTGACAGAGCAGGAGCGGGAAGCGGACAATGGGGCGGAAAAGGTGCAGGCAGTTGCCGCCGCCTATCTGCAGGAAAGCAAGAAAGCCGGCTGGAAGAACGCGGGCCATAACCATTGGGAATATGAGCAGAACAATCATATGACGGTCTATCCGGAAACCTTCTATCAGTATGACACAGAAGGCAATTTGAAGCATAAAGTGCCGATCGTGTTTGGGCGGATCCTGAACAATGATATAACAGCAGTGGAAGCGGGAAAGAAGGATTTATTCCAGCCGGCGAAGCTGATTGAAACGGAAGAGGGGCGCTTTTATTTTGCGGCCGGTGAGTTTGAACTCGTGAGGGGCCTGTCTGTCGAAGGGAAGGCCATCAGCCAGCAGAAAAACAGATAGTGACGGCGGCTGCTATGCTGCGGGAGCATAAAGGGAGGAGGCTTTCACAAAGCCTCCTCCCTATCTGTTTAAGAACCGGCAGCCATCGGCCCCTTTTTAAAAATATAGTCTTCAAGAAATTCATCGATGGCTTTCTCATAGTCATTGCGGTTTTCATTCAAGGACTGGGCATGGACCCCGTTCATGGCAAGAAACAGTTTTTTCGGGCCGGGCTTGCGCAGGAAAAGGGCCTCTGTCATGGTGGGCAGGATAAAATCATCCTTTGTGCTGTGGATGAACAGCACCGGCTTTTTGATCTGGTCGATAACAGCGATGGGGGATACTTCGTTCAGCGAATATTTTTCCCTTAGGCGCAGGAAAATGTCTGCCACCGGAAGAACCAGCTGTGGCGGCAGCTTCATTTCTGTTTTCAGCCGGTAAGAAAGCTGCTCCCTGAAATCCGAGAACGGACAGTCGGCTATATAAAAATCGGCTCCATCCTCCAGCATTCCGGCATACAGCAGCATGGTGGCCGCTCCCATCGATTCGCCGTGGATCCCCAGGAGCAGGTCATCGCCTTTCTCTTTTTTCAGCCACTGGACAACGGCCTGAAGGTCGAATTTTTCATAATGCCCATAACTCGTCGTCTTGCCGCCGGATTCTCCATGCCGGCGGTGGTCATAGATCAGGGCATTGAATCCGCGGTTGAGGAACAGATTCATATACTTAATGCTGTTTGTTTTATTTTCTGTCACTCCGTGGCAGATGATAATGTATTTGTTCGAAGGGTGCGGCTCTGCGAGAACCGCCTTCAGGGAGTAACCAAAAGGGGATGGGATCAAAACCTCCTTTTTTGCAAGGCTGCTGAAGGAAAGAGGATCTACCCTTCCGGCTTCAGTTTCCCTGGTGAGGATAAAGCTGTCATCCTTTTTCTTCATATACATGATCCGATTGGTAAAATACACACCGATCGAGGTTAAAAAGACAAGCAGTGAAAAAAGGTAACGGAATGCCTTTCTCAAGACGATCCCTCCAAAATAAGGTTTTTTCTTTATTTTACCATTAGCAGATGCTCTTCGAAATGAAAACGGACCGAAAATCATCGTTTTCTTCCTGAAGAAAATTTCTGTTCTGTGAACGAAAAACAGCCGCGGCAATCGCGGCTGCTGAACGGCTATTGCGGAGAATTCTGGCCCCTTGCCGGGTGAATGGCTTTTTCCAGCTCTTCAGCCGCAATCGTATGATTGACAGTATCGCTTGCAGGCTTGCCTTTCTGGCTGTTCCCTTTGTCCCGCTTCTGGCTCATGATGATTCCTCCTTTGATTCAGCATTAGTTCTTAAAGTGCTCACAAAGACGGAAGTTATGCAGATCAAACAGGATTATGAACCTGCTTGTTCCCTGGATGCCTCTCCCACATACAGCTGGTAAATGGCGCTTTCAATCGGCCGGCTGAGATGGGGCTGTACAATATCGACGGCATCCATAAGGAGGTCCAAATTGATGCCTGTGCTGATTCCCATCCGTTCAAGCATGTTCACAACATCCTCGGTTGCCGCATTACCTGCCGCGCCTGGAGCGAACGGACAGCCGCCAAGGCCGCCTGCAGAGCTGTCGAAGCGGTCGATCCCTGCCTGGAGAGCGGCAAAGATATTCGTCAAAGCCATTTTCCTTGTGTCATGGAAATGCGCTGTCAGCAAAACATCCGGAAATTCGTGCTTCAGCCTGCTGAACAGGGAGTATGCCTCATGCGGGGCAGCCATGCCGATCGTATCGGCCACGCTCAGCTCATCTGCCCCGGCGAGAGTAAATTGGCGGCAAAGCTCCACAGTCCTGTCTTCCTCTATTTTTCCTTCATAAGGGCAGTAGAAGCTGGTCGAGATGCAGGCGCGCACAAAGTAGCCTTTTTCCTTCAATTCCCTGACCAGCGGCAGGACGTCCTCCATGCTTTCCGCTGTTGTTTTGTTGATATTTTTTTTGTTGAAGCTGTCGCTTACCCCAACGAAGACAGCAATCGCGCGGCAGCCGGTCATATAGGCGCGCTCAATCCCCTTCCTGTTGGGGGCAAGGACAAAATCGCGCACACCTGATCCAATGGAACTGGCGGCAATTTCAGCTGCATCCGCCATTTGCGGCACCCATTTAGGTGAGACGAAGGAGGTAAGCTCCATCTCGGCAAAGCCGGCTTTTTTCAGCGCGGATATGAATTCCTTTTTAACAGGGGTTGGAATGAACGTTTTTTCATTTTGGAGCCCGTCGCGCGGGCCTACTTCTATGATGGTCGCTTTCTTTGGCAGGCAGAGGGTCATGATTTCACTCCTGACAACATATTTTTATTTGTAGATTGCAAGATTAATGAAAGGGCTTTCTTATATTGTAGGAGAAAAGAAAAATAAAAAGCAAGAATAATAGAAATTTTGACAAAATAAAAGGAATTTCTCATTTTTGGCTCGAACTAATACATATTGCAGTTAGAAAGGGTGAATAGCTTGAAGCAGACAGACATCGTAATAGCAAGTGCAGTAAGGACGGGAATCGGGAGCTTTAACGGGAGCCTGAAGGGAGTTTCGGCTCCGGCGCTTGGGGCAGCTGCCATAAAGGGTGCATTGGAAAAAGCAGGGCTAGAGGCAGGGCAGGTGGATGAAGTTATCATGGGAAACGTGCTGCAGGCGGGGCTGGGCCAGAATCCGGCAAGGCAGGCAGCTATTTTGGCGGGGATTCCTGAAAGCGTTTCCTCCATGACGATCAATAAAGTCTGCGGCTCCGGCTTGAAGGCAGTGCATCTTGCCTATCAGGCGATTCTGGCAGGGGATGCAGAAGTCGTCGTTGCAGGCGGCATGGAAAATATGAGCCAGGCCCCTTACTTGCTGAAAGGCGCCCGCGATGGATTTAAGATGGGCGATCAGAAGCTGGTGGACAGCATGGTCTCTGACGGGCTGTGGTGTGCATTCAATGACTACCATATGGGCATGACAGCGGAAAACCTCTGCTCGCAGTATGGCCTCAGCAGGGAAGAGCAGGACACATTTGCAGCATGGAGCCAGGAAAAAGCGCAGAAAGCACAAGAGGCCGGGCGCTTCAAGGATGAAATTGTGCCTGTCGAAATTCCTCAGCGCAAAGGGGATCCGGTCATCTTTGACAGCGACGAATATTTGAAAAAAGGGACGACAGCCGAAAAGCTTGCAGGCTTGAGGCCGGCCTTCAAAAAGGATGGCTCTGTTACTGCCGGAAATGCATCGGGCATTAATGACGGTGCAGCCGCCCTTGTTGTGATGAGCAGGGCAAAGGCGGAAGAGCTCGGGGTCCAGCCGATTGCTGTCATCAAAGCGAACGCAAGTGCCGGCGTAGATCCGAGCATCATGGGAATCGGACCGGTGCCGGCGGTCAAGAAGGTGCTGGAGAAGGCAGGAGTTTCAATGGAAGAGCTGGATTTGATCGAAGCAAATGAGGCTTTTGCCGCTCAATCGCTTGCAGTAGGAAAAGAGCTCGGCTTCAACAATGAAATTTTGAACGTAAACGGCGGGGCTATCGCACTTGGCCACCCGATTGGCGCCAGCGGTGCAAGGGTCCTTGTTACGCTCCTGCATGAAATGAAGAAGCGTAATGCAGAGAAAGGGCTGGCAGCACTATGCATCGGCGGCGGCCAGGGAGTAGCGACAGTGGTTGAGCTTGCCTAGTCCAGCCTGCCTGCACTGAGGGGAAGAACAGCAAAAAAAGAAAAATATGAGAGGAGAGAAACGATGAAAACAATACATACATCCTTCCAGGAAGCAGTTGCCGGCATCCAGGACGGAGCGGTACTGATGGTGGGCGGCTTCGGACTTTGCGGCATTCCTGAGAATCTAATACTTGCCCTCGTGGAAAAAGGGGTGAAGGATCTGACCGTTATCTCCAATAACTGCGGAGTGGACGATTGGGGTCTTGGCCTTCTGTTAAAAAACAAGCAGATCAAAAAAATGGTCGGATCTTATGTGGGCGAAAATAAGGAATTTGAGCGCCAGGTGCTATCAGGTGAAATTGAAGTCGAACTGCTGCCGCAGGGAACGCTTGCTGAGAAAATCCGCGCCGGCGGGGCCGGCATTCCGGCATTTTATACACCTGCCGGAGTTGGAACCCCGATTGCGGAAGGAAAGGAGACCAGGATCTTCAACGGAAAGGAATATCTGCTTGAAGAGGCGCTTGCCGCAGACTTCAGCCTTGTCCGCGCCTGGAAAGGGGACCGTATGGGGAATCTCGTATACCGGAAAACGGCGAGGAATTTCAATCCTATGATCGCAGCCGCAGGGAAAACAACCATAGCGGAAGTGGAGAACCTTGTAGAGACTGGCGGGCTTGAGCCGGAAAACATCCACACGCCGAGCATTTATGTGCAAAGCCTTATTAAAGGCAGCCAGGAAAAGCGGATTGAGCGGCTGACTGTCAAATCATAATTAAGGAGAGAAAGGAGCAGCAGATATGAGCAGCGATAAAGGCGCCGTGCGCGAAAAAATTGCCAGACGGGCAGAAAAAGAAATTGAAGATGGATTTTATGTAAACCTCGGCATAGGCATGCCGACACTTGTGGCTAATTATATTTCCGGCAACAAGGAAGTGGTCCTTCAATCCGAGAACGGGCTTCTTGGAATCGGCCCCTATCCGGATAAGGAAGATGCGGACGCCGACCTGATCAATGCCGGAAAGGAAACCGTGACGGCCATACCGGGTGCAGCCTATTTTGACAGTGCCGAATCTTTTGCGATGATCCGGGGCGGGCATGTCAATGTCGCCATTCTGGGCGGCATGGAGGTTTCCAAGGAAGGGGACCTGGCCAATTGGATGATCCCCGGCAAAATGATCAAAGGAATGGGCGGGGCAATGGATCTTGTCCATGGAGCGCAGAAGATCATTGTCATCATGGAGCATACGAACAAAAACGGAGATAGCAAGATCCTTAAGTCCTGCTCCCTCCCGCTGACAGGAAAAGGGGTAGTGGACCGCATCATTACAGAGAGAGCCGTGATTGATGTAACAGCCGGGGGGCTGAAGCTGGTCGAGGTGGCGAAAGGCTTTACGGTTGAAGAGGTGGTAGGTTCAACCGGGCCGGAGCTGCAGGTGGATGATTCGGTTTTAACCGAGGCATTTTAAATGAAAGTTGGGTGCAGCCTCGGCGGCTGTACCTTTCTTCTGTATACAGAGAGGGGAATTTATATGGCAATCACTTTTAAAGGAATCGATCATATTCAGCTGGCAGCACCAAAAGGGACAGAAGAGCAGGCCAGGGAGTTTTACGGAAAACTGCTGGGGCTTGAGGAAATCCCCAAGCCTGAAAATCTGCAAAAGAGGGGCGGCTGCTGGTTCCTGTGCGGCAGCCAGGAGGTGCACATCGGCATCCAGGAAGATTTCATTCCGGCCAGGAAGGCTCATCCGGGCTTTGTTGTAGAAGATCTTACCGGACTGCGGAGCAGGCTGGAAGAGGCCGGCGCAGTGATCAAGGAGGAGCCGCCAATCGATGGAAGAAGCCGTTTTTTTACTGACGACCCCTTTGGGAACAGAATCGAGTTCCTCGAATTCAGCAGCTGATCCTTACTTGAGCAGAGAAGAAATCGAGCCGGCTTCTTGTATGCTATAATATCCTGTAAATACGCAAAAAGAGGGATAGAAAATGAAGAAAAAACGTCAACGCCAAACAGCACAGCAGAAAAAAGACGACAAGCCGGTTACACTGGGGGATATGCTCAATCAGGACCTGATGGATCAGCTTAAGGCAGCAAAGAAGCAGCTGAAGGATGATGAAGCGAAGAAGGCAGAGGAAGAGGAAAAAAGAAAGATAGAGGAACGGCGTTTAAGAGAGAAGAATAAGAGCTTTGAAGAGCTTCTCCAGGATAGCGATCTAAATTGGAAAGAGTATAAATGATGGAAAACCGGCCGAGGAAGGTGGATGTCCTGCCGTACAGCGGGAGCTGGGCCGTTTCCTTTGAAAAGGAAAAACAGCTGCTCGCTCTAGTCTTTGGCACCGCAGCAGACATTCACCATATTGGAAGCACATCTGTTCCCGGCATGAACGCCAAGCCGATCATTGATATCCTGGCCGAAGCGGACAGCGCTGACTTTTTTGATCAGGCAGCCGCCAGGCTGCAGGAATGGGGATATATAGCAAAAGGAGAAAACGGGCTCCCCGGCCGGAGGTATTTTGTAAGATTTACCGAAGCCGGGGAAAGGCTTGTCCATCTGCACGGTTATCCAAAGGGGCACCCGGAAATAGGCAGGCACCTCCTGTTCCGGGATTATTTGCGGAAGCATCCGGAGGAAGCCGGTTTATACAGCAGGACAAAGCTGGAAGCCGCCGGGAAATATCCTTATGATATTGAGTCCTATATAAAGGAAAAGGATCCGGTGGTGAAGCTGCTTGATGAAAAGGCGCTGGATTGGAGCCTGCAGAACGAAAAAAAGGAACAGGATCTAACTTGATCCTGTTCCTTTTTTTAGTTACTCGGCAATCGCCAGGGACTATCTGTGCTGTCCATATTGATTTGCCAGGCTGATAGACTGGATGGCCGCCAGTTCTTCAGCCGATAAAGGACCAGCTGCCGCAGCCATTGCATTCTCCCTGACCTGTGCGGCCGAGCTGGCGCCGGCAGCCACAGAAGCGACCGCAGGGCTGGAAAGGACATATTGGAAGGCCAATTCTGTCATCGAGCGTTGGCCGGCAGCTTCTTTCAGCTGGCGGAGAACGTCTTCCAGCTCTTTGTAGCTGTAATCAAGATAACCGTTTTCCTTTACAGAACCGGAAGCTTTCCCGAGCATCTTATCGCTCAGCATCCCCTTTGCGAGAGGGCCGCGGACCACGGCGCTGATAGCTTTCTTTTCAAGAAGCGGAAGGGCTGTCTCCTCCGGGCGGCGGTCCAGGATGCTGTATTGCATCATAACAGACGAGATATTGGACCTTTTCACGTATTCCCGGATCACATTCGGCCTGATGGAGGAGATTCCATAGTGGCGGATAAAGCCCTCTTCCTTCAGTTCTTCAAATGCTTCAATTGTTTCATCTATCGGATCATCAAGGGTTCCGCCGTGAAGCTGATACAAATCGATATAATCTGTTCCCAGCCGCTTCAGGCTTCCCTTGACCGCTTCTTTAATATAAGCCTTAGAAGGATCCCAGCTCCAGCCGTCCTTTGCTTCATTCCAGCGGTTGCCTGCTTTTGTAGCAATAATGACGTTTTCGCGCACTTCCTTGAGTGCTTCGCCGACAATCTTTTCATTTTCCCCGAAATCGTATAGATCGGCGGTATCAAAATAATTGATTCCTTCTTCCAGAGCTGCCTCAATAATCTTCCTTCCTTCAAGGGCATCTGTTCCAAGCGACATGCAGCCAAGTCCCAGCTCGCTAACATATAGTCCTGTCTTTCCAAGCTCTCTCTTTTTCATATTTTCACCTCGAACTTATGATGAGTCCATTGTATCTAAAAGAAGGGCATGGCCACAAATATAAGAGACTATTTTATCCTCCGGAGCCGGACTTTTTCCGGGCTGGCAGCATTCTCTGCAGAGTCGATCCATTCTTTGAGCAGTGTATGCTTCCTGCCGTACTCTCTCAATTTTTCACGAATCTCCCATGCCTTGCCTGCAAGGATGATGCCTTTAGAGTGGACGCGGATTTTCAATTCATACTCCCCCAAATAAAGTATGATAAAATGTATGAGCAGATAATCGGATTAGAACTGGAGTGATAGAACAGTGAAGCATCCTTTAGAAGAAAAAACGATAAAAACAGAGCAGATTTTTAACGGTAAGGTCATCTCCCTTCAGGTGGACGATGTGGAGCTGCCGAACGGAAAAAACTCAAAACGGGAAATTGTCAAGCACCCTGGAGCGGTAGCTGTCATTCCCCTTACAGATGACAACAAAATTGTGATGGTAGAGCAGTTCAGAAAACCCCTTGAAAAGGCAATTGTGGAGATTCCGGCAGGCAAGCTTGAAAAGGGCGAGGATCCGGAGCTTTGTGCAAAAAGAGAGCTGGAAGAAGAGACAGGCTATGTTTGCGGAGAAATCGAAAAGCTCGTTTCCTTTTATACTTCACCTGGATTCGCTGATGAGATTCTCCATATTTACGCTGCCAGAAAACTGAGCAAAATAGAAAATCCTGCCGTTCCGGATGAGGATGAATTCGTCGATGTTATCGAGCTTACTCTTGAAGAGGCGCAGGCTTATATAGAAGAGCAAAAAATTCATGATGCCAAAACAGTCTATGCTGTCCAGTATCTCCAGATCGAACAGCTGAAGAACAGATGATGCTTCAAACTTATTATGCCGACATGCACATCCATATCGGCAGGACAAAGTCAGGGCGCGCCGTTAAAATAACGGGGGCCAGATCACTTGTGTTTTCCAATATCATCGAGCATGCAAGGGACAGTAAAGGTTTGGATATGATCGGGATTATTGACTGCCATTCACCAGAGGTAATTGACGAGATGGAAGAACTGATGGCATCGGGCGAGCTTGTGCAATCGCCTGAAGGAGGTCTGCTGTACGGCGGCCTTGCAATCATTCCAGGGTCAGAGCTTGAAATCTATGATGAAAGCTGCAAGGGCCCCATCCATGTTCTCTGCTATTTTCCAAACCTTGAAGTGATGAAGGAATTCTCTTCTTGGCTGAAAGGCCGCCTTAAAAATATCCATTTGAGCTCACAGCGGATCTATGCATCAGGGAAAGAGCTGCAGTCACAGGTTAAAGCGCTTGGCGGACTATTCATTCCGGCCCATGTCTTCACGCCTTTCAAAAGCATGTATGGAAAAGGGGTCGACCGGTCGCTTGAAGAGGTCTTCGATAAAGATCTTATCGATGGGATCGAGCTGGGCCTGAGTTCGGATACAGAAATGGCTGATGTGATTCATGAGCTGCACCAGTACCCTTTTCTTACAAATTCAGATGCTCACTCTCTCGGAAAAATAGCCAGGGAATATCAGAGGATTGAAATGGCCGGCCCTTCATTCAATGAGTTTCATTTAGCTTTGAAAAGTGCGAGGGGGAGGAGGATTTCCGCCAATTACGGACTGGATCCGCAGCTGGGGAAATATCATCAGACAGTTTGTCTGGACTGCCATTCCCCCCTTTCCTCCGGTCATAATGGCTGCCGGAAGTGCGGAAGCACCAAGCAGGTGAAGGGAGTGGCCGATCGGATTATGGAGCTTAAGACAGCTGAGTGTGCACTGGCAGACAGGCCGCCATATGTCCATCAAGTGCCGCTCGAATTCATTCCCGGCCTCGGCCCCAAGATACTGGAAAGGCTGCTGGACCATTTTGGGACTGAAATGGACATACTCCACAGAGTGCCGAAGGAGGCACTGGAAGAGGTCATTCCAGATAAGCTTGCTATGCTGATCGTCAAAGCAAGGAGCGGCCGGCTCAGCTTGAAAGCAGGCGGCGGAGGGAAGTACGGAAAAGTTGAGCAGGAATAGCAGCTGAAGCGGAACGAACACAGGAGCCGGGCTGCAACTGTAAATATCTCAAGAAAAACCGGATCCAGAGAGCGGATCCGGTTCTTTCTATTCTTTTAACTTTGCAAAAATACAGGTGTCCCGCAGCACATCACCGCTGGCGCAAAGGGTATTTTTCCTTAAGGTACCTTCCAGCGTGAAGCCGAGCCTCTCGGGGATTTTTCTGCTGGCTGTGTTCTCCGGGTCACACCGGATCTCAATTCTATTGGCAGACAGGCTGCTGAATGTAAACTCAATAAGAGCTTCGACCGCTTCTGAGATATAACCTTTCTTATGATGGCGCGAATCGCACCAATAGCCGATTTCAAACCTGCCGGCCTTCCAGTCGATGCGGTGCAGCCCGGTCGATCCGATGAATTGGCCGTCTTCTTTACGGTATATATGGAGGCGGATATCTTCCCTCAGCCAAAATTGGGCATATGACCGGCGGATTCCTGCTTCTGTTTCTTCGAGGGACTGCTCCTTGGCAGCGAAAGGCAGCCATTTTTTCAGCTCATCCTTTGATGCTATGACAGCATCATATACATCTTTGCCATCACCTGGCAGGCAAGGCCGGATATACAATCTTTCTGTCTCTGCGATGATCTCAGGAAAGTCGATTAAAATTGGATTCATTTTCCATTCCTCCTTTGTGATTGTTCCGATTATATCGGGTGGCACAAAGACTGGCAATATATTTTTTAATGATGGCAAAATGATAGAATCGTGTCATAGACTGCTCTTCCCTGCATAAGATGTAGTAATAGATTTTACAGGAGGAAGAGCAATGAAAAAACGTATGTACCAGAACTTTGCAGCCAATCATTTTCGCGAGCATTCCTCGATCTACTTATTCGTCATCGTCCTGTTTCTGATGGGGGTCATTTTCGGTGCCGTAGTGGTGAATAGCCTGAGCTTCAATCAAAAGGAAGATTTATATTACTATCTGTCGCAATTTTTTGGACAGGTATCGGCCGGCACTGTAGCTGAGTCACATGATCTTTTTATCCAGAGCCTGTTCCATAACAGCAAGTTCATTGGACTGATGTGGCTTCTCGGCATTTCCATCATCGGCCTGCCGGTCATCCTCGTGCTGTTATTTATGAAGGGTATGGTTGTCGGCTTTACAGTCGGCTTTCTTGTAAACAGGATGGGCTGGGATGGGTTCCTGCTTTCCTTTGTATCAGTTATGCCGCAGAATATCATCATCATTCCGATCTTTATAATAACCGCAGCGATGACAGTTGCTCTGTCTTTGAAGATGATCAGAAGGCAATTTATGAAAAATCTCGGCCAGCCGGTTGTACCGATGTTTGGAAGGTACCTGGCGGTGTTCTGCGCGGCAGTTGTATTATTATCAGTAGCCGCCGGCATAGAAGCCTATCTTTCCCCCGCTTTAATGAAATCGGTTGTCAGCAGCATAAAGCCTTGATTGCTATTTTACAGTGATTATAAGATAAGAATGAATCTATTTTATTATAATATTTGTATCTTCTTATTTATAATGATTTTATTTTGAAAACATCTCCCTATCTGTTATAATGAGAACTGACAGTGCGAGGGAGGGACTTTACGGGATGGAGACCAGAATAGATAGAATTAAAAAACAGCTGCATTCGTCAAGCTATAAATTAACACCGCAGCGTGAAGCAACAGTCCGTGTGCTGCTGGAGAATGAAGAAGATCATCTGAGCGCGGAAGATGTATACCTCCTTGTCAAAGAGAAGTCGCCTGAGATAGGGCTGGCGACCGTTTATCGCACACTGGAGCTGTTAACGGAACTGAAAATTGTGGATAAAATCAATTTTGGTGATGGAGTTTCCCGCTATGACCTGAGGCAGGAAGGCGCCGCCCATTTCCACCACCATTTAGTATGCATAGAATGCGGGGCAGTAGATGAAATCCAGGATGACCTTCTGGAGGATGTCGAAGCGATTGTCGAGCGTGACTGGAACTTTAAGATCAAAGATCACCGCCTGACATTTCATGGCATCTGCTACCGCTGCCAGGATAAAGAAGAAAGCGCCGATGAGGCTGATTGACTGGAACCTTTTCTTTAAACCGGAAAAGGTTTTTATTATTCTCCGAAAAAAAGCCGGAAATGCTAAAAGCTTTAGCCGGGAAGGTATAAATCTTGTCCAGCTTGGCATATCTTTTAATATAGAATGCAGCTGGAGGAAGAATGATGAGATCCTGGATGATTATGACGTTTAAAACATTGAAGGTATTTGTCCTGTTTACGGGATGTACAATCCTTTTTTATTATGGGCTTTTATGGTTAAATGAAGAATATCAGAGCTATCACCGTTATGATGAGCCGGAAGGCAGCGCCGTCAGGGTATCTGGTGATGCAGTTTCTGATGAAACCGACTGGTTTGACAGACTGATTCTGTTTTACCACAATGGGGAGTAATGCATAAATGGAAGACAGGCTGAAAGATTTTGTGCACTTTTTATTGATTGAAAAGGGACTGGCCAACAATACAATTGTCTCTTATGAACGGGATTTGAAAAATTATCTTAAATTCATTGTGAAGAGTGAAGGGCTTGCCAGTTTGAATGAAGTCCAAAGGGTCCATATCGTCCAGTTCCTGAAAAAGCTGAAGGAACAGGGGAAATCTGCCAAGACCCTTGCGAGGCATATCGCTTCCATCCGTGCCTTCCATCAGTTCCTGCTGAGGGAGAAGGCATGCGAAAATGATCCATCTGTACATATTGAGTCGCCGCAGCAGGAAAGAAGCCTTCCAAAGGTCCTGAGCATGGCAGAAGTGGAAACCCTTCTGGAATCGCCGTCAGACTCGAGCCATTACAGCCTCCGCGACAAAGCGATGCTTGAGCTCCTGTATGCAACAGGGATCAGGGTCAGTGAACTGATCGGACTGCAGATAGGCGATGTCCATCTGACAATGGGTTTTGTCCGCTGCATCGGGAAAGGAAATAAAGAAAGAATCATCCCGATCGGGAAAACAGCTTCAGAAGCGATTGAAAGATACCTTCTGCATGGAAGGCCGAATTTTGTTTCAAAAAGCCGCAGAGATGATACATTATTCCTGAACCATCATGGAAGGCAGCTGACCCGCCAGGGATTCTGGAAAATATTGAAAAAACTTGCAGGCGATGCGGGCATTGAAAAAGAACTGACCCCTCATACTTTAAGGCATTCTTTTGCCACCCACCTGCTGGAAAATGGAGCAGATTTGCGGGCAGTACAGGAGATGCTCGGTCATGCGGATATATCAACAACCCAGATATATACCCATGTCACGAAAACAAGGCTGAAGGATGTATATTCAAAATTTCATCCCCGTGCCTGATAAAACCGGAGTTTTTCAATCTGCAAAAAAATAAATCTGATAAAACTGCTGAATATAAAGCAGTTTTTTCTTGTTTTTTAGGTTATTTGTTTTGTAGAATATAGATGTCAGACTTCTGACGATTCTAAACCTCTCGCAGGTTAATACATTTGAAAAAGGGTAACATATATTTGTAAAATAAATTGAAAACGTGTACATGTTTAGGAGGAGAGCACATGAATTCGCATACATATAAAAGAATCTTTCTAATTGTTATGGATTCCGTGGGCATTGGCGAGTCACCGGATGCTGAGCGCTTCGGAGACAAGGGATCTGATACGATTGGCCATATCGCTGAAAGGATGAACGGGCTGAACATGCCGAACATGGGCAAACTGGGCCTCAGCAATATCAAAGAAATCAAAGGTATTGAAAAAGCAGAGAAGCCGCTCGCTTCTTATACAAAAATGCAGGAAGCATCAAACGGGAAAGACACCATGACAGGGCATTGGGAGATCATGGGGCTGAATATCGAGACACCGTTCAGGGTATTCCCCGACGGCTTTCCGGATGAGCTTTTGTCTGAGCTTGAAGCCCGCACAGGCAGAAAGATCATTGGGAACAAGCCGGCAAGCGGCACTGAGATCCTTGATGAGCTTGGGGAAGAGCATATGAAGACAGGAGCCCTGATTGTGTATACCTCGGCTGACTCGGTCCTTCAGATTGCAGCCCATGAAGAGATTGTACCGATTGATGAGCTGTACACGATCTGTAAAATCGCCAGGGAACTGACACTTGATGAGAAATACATGGTTGGAAGAGTGATAGCACGCCCTTTCATCGGCCAGCCGGGTGCATTCAAGCGGACAGCGAACAGGCATGATTATGCCCTGAAGCCATTTGACAGGACGGTTATGAATGAGCTGAAGGACGGCGGACTGGATGTACTGGCCATCGGAAAGATTTCCGATATCTATGACGGCGAAGGTGTGACAAAGTCACTGCGCACTGTCTCTAACATGGACGGTATGGATAAGCTCCTCGAAACGATGGATATGGATTTTACAGGCTTGAGCTTCTTGAATCTTGTGGACTTTGATGCCCTTTTCGGACATAGACGGGACCCGGAGGGTTACGGGAAAGCGCTGGAAGAATATGATGCGCGCCTTCCGGAAGTGTTTGATAAGCTGAAGGAAGATGATCTGCTCATCATTACGGCTGACCACGGGAATGACCCGGTCCACCCCGGGACAGACCATACACGTGAATATGTCCCATTATTGGCTTATTCTAAGGGCATGGCACGCGGAAAAGAGCTGCCAATCAGGCAGACATTCGCCGATATCGGCGCAACTGTAGCGGAAAACTTTGCTGTGGCCGCGCCGAAATTCGGAAAAAGCTTTCTGGGTGAATTGTAAGCCCGGGTCATATTTTAAACAACTGACAAGCTGAGTGATAAAAGGAGATTGGCAGGCGAAGGCCGCGGCCGGTTATCCAGCTCAGTACAGTCTGATAAAAAGGGGATTATAAAATGGACTACGGAAAAATTCAAAATGCAGCACAATTTTTAAAAGAAAAGTATGGAGAAACGCCTAAAATCGGTTTGATCCTTGGCTCCGGGCTCGGCGTTCTGGCAGATGAAATCGAACAGCCAGTGAAAATACCTTATAATGAAATTCCTGATTTCCCTGTTTCAACAGTTGAAGGGCATGCAGGCCAGCTTGTGTTCGGCCTTCTGAACGGTGTACAGGCTGTGGCTATGCAAGGGCGCTTCCACTATTATGAAGGCTACAGCTTCGACAAGGTCACTTTCCCTGTAAGAGTCATGAAGGAGCTCGGAGTGGAAATCCTGATTGTGACAAACGCTGCCGGCGGTGTTAATGAAAGCTTTGCACCAGGAGATTTAATGCTTATCTCGGACCATATCAACAATATGGGAAGCAATCCTCTGATGGGACCTAATGACTCCAAGCTTGGCGTCCGTTTTCCTGATATGTCGGAAGCCTACTCCAGGGATCTGCGCCAGCAGGCAAGAGAGATTGCAGGCAAGCTGAATATCAGCATCCAGGAGGGTGTATATGTTGGCAATACCGGCCCTACATATGAAACGCCCGCAGAAGTGAGGATGCTCCGAACTATGGGCGGTGACGCAGTCGGCATGTCAACTGTGCCTGAGGTAATCGTGGCAAGGCATGCGGGCCTTAAAGTGCTCGGCATTTCCTGCATTTCCAATATGGCTGCAGGGATACTGGATCAGCCGCTGAACCATGAAGAAGTCATAGAAACGACTGAAAAAGTAAAGGCGAATTTCCTCTCTTATGTAAAAGAGCTTGTAAGCCAATTTGGTGCTTAAATAAAGAAAAAGTGGTGACGAAAATGAGAATGGTGGACTTGATAGAAAAGAAACGCGACGGCAAAGAGCTGTCTTCGGAAGAAATCCAATTCATAATAAAAGGCTATACTGACGGTTCAATTCCTGACTACCAGATCAGTGCTTTGACAATGGCAATCTTTTTCCAGGGCATGACAGAAAACGAGAGAGCCGACCTGACGATGAGCATGGTAGAATCTGGGGATAGAATCGACCTGTCAAAAATCGAAGGCATTAAAGTCGACAAGCACTCCACAGGGGGAGTCGGCGATACCACTACACTGGTGCTCGGCCCTCTTGTAGCGGCTGTTGGTGTACCAGTGGCGAAAATGTCCGGGCGCGGCCTTGGCCATACAGGCGGTACCATAGACAAGCTGGAAGCGGTCGAAGGCTTCCATGTAGAAATAGAGAACGAAGAATTCATCAAGCTGGTCAACCAGAACAAAATTGCCGTCATCGGACAGAGCGGAAACCTCACGCCGGCGGATAAAAAATTATATGCCCTCCGGGATGTGACGGCGACGGTAGACAGCATCCCGCTGATTGCGAGCTCCATCATGAGCAAAAAGATTGCAGCAGGCGCAGATGCCATTGTCCTTGATGTGAAAACCGGGGCAGGCGCCTTCATGAAGACGCTGGATGATTCCAGAGAGCTTGCTAAAGCAATGGTAAGGATCGGGAACAATGTAGGCCGCAAGACGATGGCAGTCATTTCAGACATGAGCCAGCCGCTTGGCTTTGCCATCGGCAATGCCTTGGAAGTAAAAGAAGCGATCGACACATTAAGAGGCGAAGGGCCGGAAGATCTGACTGAGCTTTGCCTTGTACTCGGCAGCCATATGGTTGTGCTGGCTGAAAAGGCAGAAACCCCGGCACAAGCACGAGAAATGCTGGAACAGGCAATCAAGGACGGATCTGCCCTTGAAGCAATGAAAACCTTCCTCAGCTCACAGGGAGGGGACGCTTCTGTTGTCGATGATCCTTCCCGTTTGCCGCAGGCTGAATATGTATACGAGCTTGATGCAAAAGAGGACGGCTATGTCTCTGAAATCGTCGCAGATGCAGTGGGAACGGCTGCTATGGTACTTGGAGCAGGCAGGGCGACAAAAGAGTCTGAAATTGACCTTGCTGTCGGCCTGATGCTCCGCAAGAAGATAGGCGACACTGTCTCTAAAGGAGAATCGCTTGCCACCATCTACAGCAACTTCGAGGACGTAGAAGAAGTCAAAGAGCGCCTTTACAGCAATATCAAAATCAAAGCTGCCAAAGTAGATGCTCCTGTACTGGTGCATGAAGAAATTACTGAATAAGATTGTATTGAACAGCTGCATCCTGAAGGGGTGCAGCTTTTTTATGTCTTGATTTGTCCCATCCGCAGTGCAAGCCCAAGTACCAAAAAATCTTCACCCTTCCGGAAATCAAAGAAACCCTCTGATTCACAGTCCCTGAACTTAGCATTCCATCTAAAACGGCTCATGTAAAATAAAAACCATGCCTCCGCCAATTTATTGTATAAATTTGTCTCCTTTGGAAAAAATGGAGGCTATAAAGAATGGAGGGTTATGTGATGAAGCGAATCGTTTCTATAATGGTGTTTGTTTTACTATCAGCAATGATGGCACCGGCAGCCTTAGCCGAAGAAAGCGGTGTCAAGCTGGTTGACAACGTAAAATCGGCTATCTTGATTGAGCGGGATACCGGGGCTGTTTTATATGAGCAGAACAGCAATGAACAGCTGCCTCCAGCAAGCATGACTAAGATCATGACCATGCTTTTGATCATGGAAGCGATTGATAAAGGCAAGCTTTCCATGGATGAAAAGATCAGGGCAAGTGAATATGCAGCAAGCATGGGCGGCTCGCAAATATTCCTGGAACCGGGCGAAGAAATGACAACAGAACAGATGCTGAAGGGGATTGCCATCGGATCAGGAAATGATGCATCTGTTGCCATGGCAGAAAGGCTCGCCGGTTCAGAAGAAGAATTCGTCAAGCTGATGAATAAGAAAGCGAAGGACCTTGGCTTGAAGGACACGATTTTCAAGAATGCAACAGGCCTGCCTGTAACCGAGCACTACAGCACAGCCCATGATATGGCCCTTATGGCAAAGGAATTGCTGAAATATGAAGGCATAACCAAGTTTACAGGAACATATGAAGCTTATTTAAGGGAAGATACCGACAAGAAATTCTGGCTGGTCAATACAAACAGGCTGGTCCGCTTCTATCCGGGAGTTGACGGATTGAAGACAGGCTTTACAAATGAAGCGAAATATTGCCTGACAGCTACAGCTGAGAAAAACGGGATGAGGGTAATCGCAGTTGTCTTTGGTGCTCCAACATCAAAAGAAAGAAATGCTCAGGTAACCAAGATGCTGGATTATGCTTTCAGCCAGTATGAGACACATCCAATGTACAAGCGGAATGAAGCTTTAGGTTCTGCCAAAGTCAGCAAAGGAGAGAAAAAGCAGGTCGAAGCTCTGACAAGCGAGCCGATCTCACTGCTGACGAAAAAAGGCGAAGATACAAAGGCAGTCAAGAAAACGGTCGTCCTGAAAAAAGATCTTAAAGCCCCAATCGCTAAAGGCGATCAAATTGGTACGCTGAAAGTTGAGAAAGATGGGAAGACAATCGTGGAAAGTCCGCTGGTGGCCAAAAGCGAAGTGAAAGAAGCTGGCTGGTGGACGCTCTATAAACGGGCTCTCGGCATTTTCACGAAATCAAGCTGATGTCGAAAAAAAGGCGCATCAAGGAAAATTTAGCGAAACCGCACTAGTTTTGCCTCCAGGAAGGAATAAGGGCCTCCTTCAGCGAAATTGACTCTCTAGAAAGGCTTGATCCATGCAGGAGAATAAGGCATGGACAGCGGGCCGGATCTGTAAATGGTTCCGGCAGCAGAGAAGGAGGCTATCAGTCATGAGTCTGATGATTGGATTGGAAGTAAAAAATGATGTGCTGTGCATCCGCTTAAGCGGAGAATTGGACCACCATTCGGCAGATGAATTAAGGGAAAAGGCAACAAACGCCATAGAATCATATGGTATCCGCCATATTGTCCTCAATCTGGAGCAATTATCCTTTATGGACAGCTCAGGCCTTGGAGTGATCCTGGGCAGGTATAAGCAAATTAAGCAGCTTCACGGCGAAATGGTCGTCTGTGCCATTTCACCGGCGGTACAGAGGCTATTCGATATGTCCGGGCTGTTTAAAATCATCCGTCTTGAGCCGACTGAAGAATTTGCACTTCAGCGATTGGGGGTTGCCTGACAATGAAAAATGAAATGAATCTGAAATTCAGCGCTTTGAGCCAGAATGAGTCCTTTGCCCGTGTGACTGTCGCGGCTTTCATCGCCCAGCTTGATCCCACAATGGATGAACTGACTGAAATCAAGACGGTCGTATCAGAGGCAGTTACCAACTCGATCATCCATGGCTATGACAATGACAGCAGAGGGATTGTCTATATTTCTGTCAGCATTGAGGACGGCTTCATTGATATGACAATCAGAGATGAAGGACTCGGGATCGGGGATGTGGAAGAGGCCAGGCAGCCGCTGTTTACAACCAAACCAGAGCTGGAACGTTCCGGCATGGGCTTTACAATCATGGAAAATTTCATGGATGAGATAGAAGTTCGCTCACACCCAGGAGAAGGCACCGAAATCCGTTTAAGGAAGCATTTATCAAACAGTAAAATGCTATGCAATTAAGGGAGTCATGCTATGGATGTGGAGGTAAAGACAGATAAGACCCAGACGTATCTTAAGGATCACGAGGTAAAAGAGCTCATACAAAAAAGCCAGGCAGGAGATCAGGGGGCACGGGACACGATTGTCCAGAAAAACATGAGGCTGGTCTGGTCAGTGGTCCAGCGTTTTCTCAACAGAGGATATGAGCCGGATGATTTATTCCAGATCGGCTGCATCGGCCTCTTGAAGTCGGTTGATAAATTTGATCTGAGCTATGATGTGAAGTTTTCGACCTATGCCGTTCCTATGATCATCGGGGAGATACAGCGTTTCATCCGGGATGATGGAACTGTGAAGGTGAGCCGCTCCCTGAAGGAAATGGGAAATAAAATCCGCAAGGCAAAAGACGAGCTGACCAAGACTTTTGGAAGGATTCCGACTGTAACAGAGCTTTCCGCTTATCTGGAAATCCCTCCGGAGGATATCATCCTTGCCCAGGAAGCAGGCAGGACGCCATCCTCCATTCATGAAACTGTATATGAAAACGACGGCGACCCTATCACACTGCTGGATCAGATCGATGATGGCAATGATGGCAAGTGGTTTGACCAGATAGCCCTCAAAGAGGCAATCCGTGAGCTGGATGAGCGGGAAAGGCTGATTGTTTATCTCAGATATTATAAAGATCAGACACAGTCTGAAGTGGCAGCAAGGCTGGGAATATCACAGGTGCAGGTCTCCCGGCTCGAGAAAAAAATCCTGCAGCAGATGAAAGACCGGATGGATATGTGAATCCATCCGGTCTTTTTTTTTGTGCTGATTCCCGGGCAGTCCAGGGCGTCTTTCCATTATCCCCAATTTTTGGTCATCATGATTGGAATTTTATTACGAATACTATTTATACAAGGAAAACACTGTTTGGGAAGTGATCATAATGGAAAAAACGGTTTATGTCCGGCTCAGGAACCGTATTCAAGTGCGTCCGCAGGCTTCCATCCAGCTAAAGGACATTGCCTTGATTATTGCAGATGAAACACTTTATGAACGGTTAGGAAATCTTTCCATCCATCACGTTTCAGATCATGACCGGAATATCATTGTCATTGACATTGTCCAGGTGATCCAGGCCATTGCCGCAGAAAAGCTGCAGCTCGATATACAGGCTGTCGGTCCCTCCCAGACAATCATTGAGGTGGTCTATAAAAAGAAAAAAGCATCCACAGCGTTTTTCCTGCTGATCTGGTTTTTGCTGTTTTTTGGTGCCGCACTGACAATCATGAATTTCCATGAAGATGTCAGCATGCAGACAGTGCATCAGCGGATTTATACAATCATCACCGGCAAAGTGGAGAAAAAGCCCCTGCTGTTTCAAATCCCTTATTCACTCGGCCTTGGACTCGGCATGATCATATTCTTCAATCATGTTTTCAAAAAAAGGCTCAATGAGGAGCCCAGCCCGCTGGAGGTTGAAATGTTCAATTACCAGCAGGATCTCGACCGGTATGTCATCATGCATGAAAATAAAGAAAGCATGAAAAACCTTGATGACCATTAGCATCATTATCGTCATTTTCCTGGGATTTGCGGGAGGCGTCTCTGTGGGGGCGGGATTTGTTGCGTTTCTGACTGTGCTGGGGATCATTCCAAGGCTGACCCAGCTGTCAAAGACAATGAAAATGATTCATCACTATGAATGGGCGGTTGTAATCGGGGCGGTTGCAGGAACATCTGCTAGCCTTCAGGACCCGCGGCTTTACTTTCCGGGATTTATCCTTGTCCTTTTCGGTCTGGCAGGCGGGATTTTTGTTGGGATGGTGGCCGCAGCCCTTACAGAAGTGCTTAACGTCCTGCCGCTCCTGGCCAAAAGGCTTGGCATTGACGGCAAAATAGTTGTGCTGCTGATGGCCATCGTATTTGGGAAAGTATTTGGATCGCTGTTTCACTGGATGTATTTTGTAGACTGACTATGTAAAGCGAAAGGACATCAAAGCAATGGATGAACGCAGGAAAGTCATACTGATTACAGATGGCGATGAGTATGCAAGAAGGACTGCAGAGCATGTAGCGAAGGATATTGGCGGCAGATGCATCTCTATGTCCCACGGAAATCCATCTGTTTTGTCAGGACCTGATATCGTGAAGATGATTAAGAAAGCCCCCAATGATCCTGTACTTGTCATGTTTGATGACTCCGGCTATGTCGGCGAAGGGCTTGGTGAAACGGCCCTTAAATATGTGGCAGAGCATGAAGATATTGAGGTGCTCGGTGTAATAGCAGTTGCTTCAAAAACAAGGCAGGCGGAATGGACGCATGTGGATGTATGTGTCGACCGGTACGGCGAGCTTACTCCGTATGGTGTAGACAAGCTTGGTGTCCCTGAAATGGAAATTGGAAAAATGAACGGGGATACAGTCTACTGCCTCGACGAATTGGATGTCCCGCTGATTGTCGGAATCGGCGATATCGGCAAAATGTCACGAAGAGATCATTATGAAAAAGGCTCTCCTATCACCAAAAAGGCAGTGGAACTCATTCTGGAAAGGAGCGGATTTTATGGCGGAAACTAAAAAGAAAAACAAAACTTCTATTTCAGAATCACCCGGCAGAAACGAAGACTTCATGAAAGAGCGCATCGGGCTTGGCGTCAGCTTTGACCTGGGTGTCAGGAAGCTGCAGATCCTGAAGAAAGAAATCCAGATTTATTATGTAAATGGATTATGCGATACTTCTTTTATCACCCAAATCCTTGAAGAGCTCGTGGAGATCAATGATCACGAGAAACTGTCCTCAAACGTTTTCAATATCGTGAAAAACCGCATTGTCAATCAGTCGGTTCAGCCGATTGAAACAATGGATGAACTGGTGGACCAGGTGCTGTCCGGGCTGATTGTTATACTGGTTGAAGGAGAGACGACAGGACTTGTTGTCGATGTCAGAAGCTATCCCGGCAGAACACCGGAGGAGCCCGATACAGAGAAAGTTGTCCGGGGGTCAAGGGATGGATATGTAGAAAATATTATTGTTAATACCGCCCTGACCAGAAGGCGGATCAGGGATGAGCGGCTCCGCTTTGAAATCATGCGGATAGGGGAGCGCTCCAAAACCGATATAGCGATTGCTTATATTAAGGATGTCGCCAGTACAGACCTGATTGAAGTGGTCAGGCAGGAAATTCAATCTATTGATATCGACGGACTGACAATGGCGGATAAAACGGTTGAAGAATTTCTCTTAAAGCAAGGTTATAATCCATATCCGCTCGTCCGATATACAGAAAGGGCCGATGTGGGAGCAACCCATCTGCTGGAAGGGCATGTCCTGATTTTCGTTGATACTTCGCCAAGTGTGATCATCACGCCGACAACCTTTTTCCACCATCTGCAGCATGCTGAGGAATACAGACAGTCGCCGGCAGTCGGCACATTCATCCGCTGGATCCGCTTTATCGGGGTGCTCGCCTCACTATTCCTGCTGCCATTATGGTTTTTATTTACTCTGGAGCCGCAATTGCTGCCGGATGCCATCAAGTTCATCGGCCCGAATGAGAAGACGAATATACCTATTGTCATACAAATCTTCCTGGCGGATATTGGCATTGAGTTCCTGAGGATTGCTGCCATCCATACGCCTACACCTCTTTCAACGGCAATGGGATTGATAGCAGCCGTCCTGATCGGACAAATTGCCATCGATGTCGGGCTGTTTGTGCCGGAGGTCATCCTCTATGTGGCTGTTGCTTCTATAGGAACCTTTTCAACCCCAAGCTATGAACTCAGTATAGCCAATAAGATGGCAAGGCTTGCCATGCTGATTGCCGTGGCACTCTTCCATACACCGGGCTTCATTATCAGCATAACAGTGTTCATCCTCCTCCTGGCAAGCATCAGGTCGCTGAACACGCCATACTTATGGCCGCTGCTGCCTTTCAGCCCGAAAGCATTTCTGCAGATCCTGATCAGAAGGTCTGTCCCGGGGTCTAAGATCAGGCCAAGCATCGTCCATGCGAAAAACCGCTTCAAACAGCCGGCTAAAAATTGAATATTATGCTAATATCAATTGCGGTTTTCCGGCAATTATGGTAAGTTTTTAACTAAATAAAGGACTAAAGAAGCTGAAATAGACAGTTCAGAAATGGGGACTGTCTATTTTATATAGCATGGAATTATTCGGGGCTGTGAAAAAGCGGCCGCGGCAGTCTATAATAAGAGTAACAGTATAGAGGGAATGAGGGAGTAAGCATGTTTTTTCATGGGACAGCAAGAGTAAATGGACAATCTCATTTGGAAATCGGCGGAATGGATACCGTTGAATTGGCAAAGCAATTCGGGACACCGGTTTATGTATATGATGTGGCACTGATTCGCGAAAGGGCAAGAGGCTTCAGGCAGACATTTGAAGAACTGGGGGTGAAATCCCAGGTTGCTTATGCGAGCAAAGCATTTTCATCTATTGCCATGATTCAGCTGGCTGAAGAAGAAGGCCTGTCGCTTGATGTGGTTTCAGGAGGAGAGCTGTATACCGCTCTGGCGGCTGAATTCCCTGTGGAAAGAATCCACTTCCATGGCAATAATAAGAGCAGGGAAGAACTGGAGATGGCTCTTCACTATGGAGTCGGATGCATCGTTGTAGACAATTTCGATGAGCTGGAACTGCTTAAGTCAGTTTGCGAAAACAAAAACACGAAAACCAAGATTCTGCTGCGTGTGACACCGGGAATCGAGGCGCATACCCACGATTATATCCTGACAGGGCAGGAGGATTCCAAATTCGGCTTTGATCTGCAAAATGGACAGGCCGAAGCTGCGCTCAAGCAGGCCATATCAACTCCATGGCTGGAAACACTCGGCATTCACTGCCATATCGGATCACAAATCTTTGAAACGACCGGCTTCATTCTTGCGGCCGAGAAAATATTTGAAAAACTGTCAATCTGGAAAAAAGAGCTTGCCTATGAACCGGCTGTGCTGAATCTGGGCGGAGGCTTTGGCATCCGCTATACAGATGAAGACGCGCCGATTGCGGCTTCAAAATATGTCGAAGAAATCATCAGCGAAGTGAAAAAGCTGGCCGGCAGCTACCAGATGGAAATGCCGGAAATCTGGATTGAACCAGGCCGTTCGCTTGTCGGCGATGCCGGGACAACACTCTATAAGACAGGCTCAAGAAAGGATGTCCCGAATGTCCGCCATTACCTGGCGGTGGACGGAGGCATGAGCGATAATATCCGTCCGGCCCTTTATCAGGCCAAATACGAAGCTGTGCTTGCCAACCGGCCGCTGGAGAAAGCGGAAGAAACGGTCTCCATTGCCGGCAAATGCTGCGAGTCAGGCGATATGCTGATATGGGACCTGCCTTTGCCGAAAGCAGAGCGGGAAGACCTTCTGGCTGTATTTTGTACAGGAGCCTACGGATATTCCATGGCCAACAACTATAACCGAATCCCGCGGCCGCCGGTTGTATTCGTAGAAAATGGAGAGGCGCGCCTTGTCGTCAAACGAGAAAGCTTCGAAGACTTGATCAGGCTTGACCTGCCTCTTCAGGAGAAAATCAAGAACTAGAAA
Organism: Bacillus infantis; assembly: GCF_008180445.1. Lineage (GTDB taxonomy): Bacteria > Bacillota > Bacilli > Bacillales > Cytobacillaceae > Bacillus_AB > Bacillus_AB infantis_B. Next base: position 264,618 of record NZ_VTER01000004.1, on the reverse strand, counting down.
AAAGCAGCCGAACGGCTGCTTTTTTGAGCTGTGCTGTTAAGCACCTCTATTTTACTATGAGAAGAATGCTTTAATAGCATCAATGGCACTTGAAAAAAAGCGTTTCAGGCTGTCCAGGAAGCCCTGGCCTTCTTCACTTTCAAGATATTTGGTGATTTTGTCCTTTGCTTTATCAAGCTGATCTCCGACCTGATTCCAGTCGATGTTCAAATCCTTCAGTTTGTTGAACAGGTCGATCAGGCTTTGCATTTCTTTATCTGTCAGGGTGATGCCAAGGTCCTTTGCCGCGTTTTCGATGATGTTCTGGAGCTCTTCATCGGTGGCAGGTTTATTTTTGCTGATTTCTTCTTTGATTTTTGCTATCAGGGCAGCGGCATTCTCATTCCCGACCGAATCGCCAAGCTTGGCCGTTTCTACCATTTCTTCATTTGCTGCCTGCTTGACTTCTTCAGGTATGGTCTCATCTGCTGAGATCTCATATGCTTTTATAATCCCGGTCAGGGCGGCCGTCCCGGATACAGGCGATGGTGCGGTTATATATATTTCAGCATCTTTTACGCCAGCAGTGATCAAGGCATTGATATACATTTCGTCTGTTACCCAGTTGATGTTCTTCGTTTCAACTTCAAGCCCTGATCCGGATTTTGCGATCGTTACCGCTGAAGAAGAAATGGCTCTTGTGCCGATGAGTGCTTTGCTGATATAGCTGCCCAGATATTGATGTTCCTCTTCATTTGAGACAGTGATGGTCATGGCGTCCTTTGGAGCTTCCATCTCTGCAAGCAGGGCGTTTTTCTGTTCTTCGGAAAGATTTTCGCCAAGGGTGACGATCATATCCCCTTCGGCCATGTCTGCTGATGCTCCCGCTGGCAGAATCAGCATCAGAGCAAGGGCAAGCAGCATTATATGTTTGCATCGTTTAAGCATAATGTTCCTCCTAATCTTGTATACGCAGGCTGGACCCTATATTAATAGACGTACATAATGATATAAAAGTTTCGGAAAAAATTCATACCCCTGCAGCCAATAGTCCCTATTTTCCCGGCAGGATAGATAAAAAAACACATTTAGTGTAGAATAAAAAAGGAGTTTGGCGATTGGAGGCAAGTGTATACGATGAAGAAAAATAACTGGCTGCTTTTCTCTTTTTTCCTGGCCATCGGGCTGATTTGGGGATTCATCTATTGGCTGGTCATTGTGCCTGGATCCTGATTCGATTTGATTGCTGTCCTGCTTAAATTTTTGTATCATAGTAATGATTAGTGGAACCTGCAACAAAAATGCTTTCTTACATATCATATACTAGCCGCCATATAGTTTAGACAATGGCTTATTGGGAAAAGATAGTTTGGAAATGTTTTATTTAATGAGGGATAATTATGCTAATTCGATATAAAAAGACATTCGAAAAGATTGCCATGGGCTTATTATCATTTATGCCAAATGAAAAGGATCTGAAAAGGCTGCAGCAGACAATGAAGCAGTATGAGTCGGACGACGGCTGGCAGCTGTTCCTATGGAAGCAGGATGATATAACAGGGCTGATCGGGGTTTCTTTCATGGACGGCCCTGCAATGGAAATACAGCATATTTCCGTAAGTCCTTCACATCGCCAGCAGGGCATCGGAAAAGCAATGGTCAAGGCTTTGAGGGGTCTGTACCCTGACAGGAAGCTCGTCAGCAATGAAAATACAGAACCATTTGTAGACAAGTGCACGGATGAAGAATGCTGAAAAGGCAGAGAACCTGGTTCTCTGCCTTTTATTATTCGGTATCATTGCGGGCGTCCAATGCAGCGTTCCGCTCAAGGATGACATCGGTCCGGTCTCTCATCGAATGCCGGTGAATGAGCATTCTGTCGGAAAGATCGCTTGGGCTCCCCCAGACAAGGCCAAGGGATTCTGCCTTTCTTATGCATAGCCGGGCAAGCTCCTGATCAGCCAGGGGAATGAAGGGGCTTGAGTAAGGTTCTCCTTTTGCAATTCCCTCCAATCTGCCGCTGATCAGCAGCGTGAATTCCCGGGCACTGATTCCAAGCTCCTTCAGCTGGAGGGGGACCTTGTCCAAAATAGACCGGGATTTCCGCAGCGTCCGTTCAGCGCCTTTGAAGTTGCCGCGGCGATGATGATAGGCAGAAACTGCGAACAGAATGAGCCCTACCCAAACAGAGTCCTTATTCCGCGGGTCTGCTTCTTTCCAGTATTCTTCAAGCACTTCATGGCATTCGAAATAATCCCGGTCTGCATGGAAATGGACAAGATATTGTATATATTCTTCAGGATACATGTTGACCTCCTTTTGCCCTGGTGAATGACATTTTGCACTTATTTTATCATATTCCGCCTTGAAGCGGTGCCGGGGACAAATGAATCAAGAAGAAAGCCCGGCTCATGCCGGGCCTTCAGTCTATAGTTTTAGAAGCACCAGGATGCTCCCACAATGATCAGCAGAATGAACAATACCACTATTAGGGCGAAGCCGCCTCCGTAACCGTAACCTGCACCTGCTTCTGACATATCACCGATACCTCCTGTATAGTCTGCGTTTTTCTTTACAAATTCATCTTATGCGGGAATGGGCCATAATGTATGGGCGCCTGGAAAAAAGCTCGGAGGGAAGGAATTTCGGTCCCCGGCTTTCTGGAAGTTTGTCTGTATTTTTCTATTGGATATCAGAATGGAATCCTCTATACTAGTAATAGCCATTTACAGCCGGGAACCTGCCTGTGTTTGGCGCAGCATCAGGCAAAATTCAAAATTAGAAATTATGGTGGAAATATGCAGTATAATGTGAAGATTGACGCGTTTGAAGGGCCTCTTGACCTGCTTCTTCATTTAATTAATCGCCTTGAAATAGATATATACGATATTCCTGTAGCAGAGATTACTGAACAGTATCTTATTTATATACGTACAATGAAAGAGCTCGAGCTTGACGTTGCGAGTGAATTTCTTGTCATGGCGGCGACCCTCCTTGCCATTAAAAGCAAAATGCTCCTTCCAAAGCATGAAGAAGAGCAGCTGGATGAGTTTGATATGGAGGAAGGGGAAGAAGACCCCCGTGATGAGCTTGTTGAAAGACTTATAGAATATAAGAAGTACAAAGAAGCTGCAGCTGAGCTCAAAACGAAAGAGCAGGAGCGCGGGCTGATGTTTACTAAACCTCCAAGCGATTTATCGGATTATGCAAAAGACGTGCAGCCTGAAAAGGCAGACTTGAATGTGTCCTTGTATGACGTGCTTGGGGCATTCCAGAAGCTGATGCGGAGAAAGAAGCTCCAAAAGCCGGTAACCGCAAAGGTGGCAAGGCAGGAAATACCTATTGAGAAGCGGATGGATGAAATCCTTGATCAGCTTCAGAGGGCAAGAGTGAAGACAAGCTTTTACGATTTGTTTCCTTCTGATGAAAAGGAACATCTTGTCGTCAGTTTCCTCGCAGTGCTGGAACTGATGAAGAGGAAACAAATCGAGCTGAATCAGGAACATAATTTTGCAGAGATTTTTGTATCTGCAAAGGGGGATCAATAAAAGTTTTGGAAATCGTAAATTGGAAAGGGATAACAGAGAGCCTGCTCTTTGCAGCAGGAGATGAAGGAATATCCTTGAAGCAGATCGCCGAGGTGCTTGAGATGGACGAAAGCCAGGCGGAAACCATTTTGCAGGAGCTTATCCTGTCCTGCGAGGATGACTACACGAGAGGCATTACAGTGGCCCAATTTGCCGGCACCTATCAGCTGGTCACAAAGAAGGAGAACTCAGATTATCTTAAGAAATTGGTGGAGACCCCCGGGACAGGTTCCCTGTCACAGGCAGCACTGGAAACCCTTGCCATCATTGCATACAAACAGCCGATCACAAGGGTGGAGATAGAAGAGATCAGGGGTGTAAAAACAGAGAGGCCGCTCCATACACTGGCCGCCAAGGCCTTGATAAAAGAAGCCGGAAGGGCCGAAGGGGCGGGCAGGGCCTATTTATATGCCACTACAAAGGAATTTCTTGATTACTTTGGTTTAAAAAGTATAGACGAGCTTCCTCCGTTGACAGAAAATGATGAGGATGAATATGCAGGGGATGAGGCAGATTTATTTTTCGAAAAGTTTCAGGAAACCTTAGATAATTGATTTTTCTGACACATTCAGTCGGCCCTTATGATAAAATATAGCTAGATTGTCCGAAGCTCACTGTCAGCATCGTGCTTTATATCATTTAGCTGTGCCTGCTGCCACAGCAGTGCATAAGCCGGGGAGTGTCTGGATTGTTTATAAAGCAGTGCAAAGGGTATGAATTGGAGAAAGAAATGCCGAACACTTCCGAGGATTTCTTCAACAGGAGCGAGGTGGTGTATATGGAGGAAGGGCAGGAGAAGACCCTCCATGTACTGTATATACGCTACTTCGAAGAATCAATGGAAACCTTCACGCCATTTGGCGGGGACCCTGTGTTCAAGGCAGGCGGCAGGGAAGTGGCTTTCAAGGATTTAGTGGCGCTTGCGTGTTTGCTGAAAAAAACGGGATTACGTGATAGAAAAAGAGTATACATAAATAACAAAGCTGAATTTGAATCCTATTTTGACAAACTGGATTTCGGCAAATTAAGGGAGGTTTTCAATGGCGTAGAAGAGGAGCAAGGTTTTCAAATCGCTTCGCCTCTTGATTTCTTCAATCATCAGCAAGCTTAATGAAAGCTGCCTGCTGAAGCCTGGCCAGGATTCAAAATTAAGGAAGTCCAATACATTAAGAGGCTGCCAGGAAGCCGTCTGAAATGGCAAGGAAGGCAAGCCGGTCGAAGCAAGAAAAAGCATGGCATCAGCCTGCAATCTGAAGGGGTGTAACAATGGCGAACACAATCGTTAAATCGCAGACAGAAGAAGTGAAAAAATTCCTGGGAAATACTGTTTCAGAATTGGAAGCATATTTAAATGAAACAACACTATCCGGCCTCATAAAGGAAAAGGACGGAGACCGGAATTATTATAAAATGGTTTTGGGAAATCTGAGGAAATTGCTTGTTTTCTGTGAGGAAGGCCTTGATGCCTGCAGTGTACTGCTGAAAAATGAGCCTTTCCCGAAGCCTGCGGCCGAAAAAACGCTTTACCGCATTTATCATCAGTGCATTGACGAATTCTTCTCGCCGAAAAATGATGCATGGTTCGAAAACAGCCGTTCCGCTTATACCGGGAAAAACTCCATTAAGTTTCAGGGAGAGGTACCTGAAAGCATGAGGGGAATCTTTGAAAGCCTGGAGAGTGAGTTCCAAAGGATCCGGGAAGAGCTTGAATATTATGAAACAGATTACCGGACGAAAATGATTCAATCCAAATAGAACAAAGGCTGCCGTCAAGGCGGCTTTTTTTTATTTGGCTGTGTTAGTATACCTTGTTGATTTTGGGCTGAAATGAGCCCAAATCAACAACAATGTTTAACAAAGCCTACTATTTATTAAGGAAGGCCTCACAGAGTGGACATATACAAATTTCGCCTGGGATAAGCAAATATTTTATCATCATACATATGATTGGAAAAGGAGGGAGACAGATAGGAGGGGAAGGATGAGCAAGTTTCACGATTATATCAAGGATGTATTCAATTGGAATGAGGAAATGAAGAGATTCCTGGAATCGGAGGATGTGGAGAAAGACGCAGAACTATGGGTGAAACTGGATAAATTCTCGGGAGTGATTGAAAAGCTTGACGGCCAGCTTGATATAGAGGAGCTGAATGCGCTCCAGTCGCGTGTAGATGAACTTCATAACGATGTTGAACAGTATTTTTCCAGAAGGCAGCCGGTCGGCAATATTTACATTAATGAACCTTTTATTCCGGCAGGCGGCCATTCCCTTCCGCCGCTGCCATATGGCTATGACAGCCTGGAACCGTATATAGCAGAAGAAATCATGAGGCTTCATCATACGAAGCACCATCAGTCTTATGTTGATGGATTGAACAAGGCTGAGGAAATGCTTAAAAAGGCACGGCAAGATGGCGATTTTAAACTTGTTAAACATTGGTCAAGAGAGCTGGCATTTCATGGCTCCGGCCATTACCTCCATACCATTTTCTGGAATAGTATGAGTCCCTCTGGGGGAGGGAAGCCTTCTGGTGCCCTGCTGGGAGAGATAGAAAAGTATTTTGGAAGCTTTGAGCAGTTCAAGAAGCATTTTTCTGAAGCGGCCAAACAGGTGGAAGGCGTAGGCTGGGCAATCCTTGTCTGGTCACCGCGGTCAAGGCATCTTGAAATCCTTCAATCGGAAAGGCATATGCTGCTGACCCAGTGGGATACGATCCCGATTCTTGCCCTTGATGTCTGGGAGCATGCCTACTATCTGCAGTATAAAAATAACCGCTCCGATTATGTGAATAACTGGTGGAATATTGTGAACTGGAAAGATGCAGAGGAACGCTTCCAAAAAGCAAGCCAGCTGAAATGGAAGCCTTTTTAGAAGTATGGGGGATGGCAGCAGCCATTCCTTTTTTATTGGGCAAGGCAGAGGTGCCAATAGATGGATTATGAGAATGGAGACACCAGCCGCTTTTCATTTTTAGTCATAAGCTGTCCCGACTCGCATAAACTTGTACAAACATATTAGGAGACGGGGTTTTGGAGAATGAACAGATTGTTTAGATGGATGCTATTATCCTGCATAGCAGCTGTCCTGGCAGCTAATCTGCCTGCAAAGGTACAAGCTGCCTATTCGGCCAGCTCAGGCAGCGCGATACTGATGGAGCAAAGCACCGGGAGGATCCTGTATGAGAAGGATGCTTATACGAAGAAAAGGATTGCAAGCATAACGAAGATTATGACAGCCATCCTTGCCATTGAATCCGGGAAGCTGGATACAAAGGCCAAGGTGAGTGAAAAGGCAGTACGGGCTGAAGGATCATCTATCTATCTGCAGCCGGGAGAAAAAATTCTGTTGGAGGACCTGGTTTACGGACTTATGCTCAGGTCGGGGAATGACTCGGCGGTGGCAATTGCCGAACATGTAGGGGGAAGCCTTGAAGGGTTTGTATACTTAATGAACAAAAAAGCCGAAGAAATCGGCATGATAAATACCCATTTTGCCAATCCGCACGGGCTGGATGACCATGAGGACCACTATTCTACCGCGTATGATATGGCCGTTCTGACCAGATATGCGATGAACAATGAAATATACAGGAAAATAGCAGGGACAAAAATGCATCGGGCACCGAACCCGAATGAAAGCTGGGACAGAGTCTGGAAAAATAAGAACCGCCTCCTCACCGAAATGTATGAATATTGCACAGGGGGAAAAACAGGTTATACCAAACGTGCCAAAAGGACGCTGGTCACCACAGCCTCAAAGGATGGTCTGGACCTGATTGCGGTTACGCTGAATGGTCCGGATGACTGGAACGACCATATCGGCATGTATGAGAGCGGGTTCAAGGAATATTCGCTCAAAAAAGTTATTGAACAAGGCGGGGTCAGGGAGCTGGAGGATTCTCCATATGAAAAAAAAGCCTACTTGAAGACAGACTACAGCTATCCTGCATCTGAGGAAGAAAAAGACCTTTTCCGCGTCGAATATAAGATGCTGAAACCTTCGGGAAGCTGGAAAGAAGACAAGGATTTTCCCGATGTGGTCGGAAGGGCTATTGTTTACTTTGAGAACAAGCAAGTGAAAAGTCTGCCGATTTACTATGAAAAAGAGCCCCAGAAAGAAGAAAAATCTTTTTTTGATTTCTTTAAGAGCATCTTTTTGACGATGGCTGGAGTAAAAACCGATGGTTAATATTATTTGGGTTGCGATGACCGTGATAGGGATTGTTTTTGCCATTTTCAATGGCACGATGGCTGAAGTGAATGAAGCGGTCTTCAGCGGGGCGAAAGAAGCGGTCACCCTTTGCATCGGGCTCATCAGCATCCTTGTCTTCTGGCTTGGGATGATGAGGATTGCCGAAGATGCAGGACTGCTGAAAAAATTGGCTTATCTTTTCAGGCCGGTAGTGACAAGGCTTTTTCCTGATGTTCCAAAGGACCACCCGGCAATGGGATATATCTTATCGAATATGATGGCGAATATGTTCGGGCTGGGCAATGCGGCCACACCCCTTGGAATAAAGGCAATGGAGCAGCTGAAAGCGCTGAATGGCGGAAAAACCGAGGCGAGCAGGTCGATGATCACCTTCCTGGCCATCAATACCTCAAGCCTGACACTCATCCCGACGACGGTGATTGCCATCAGGATGAACTATCACTCTGCCTCCCCAACTGAAATTGTCGGGCCGACCTTGATTGCCACCTTTTGCTCAACACTCGGGGCAATCCTGATCGACAGGTACTTTTATTACAGACGAACCCGTAAAGGATGAGCATGCATGGAAATTGTCTCTTTAATCTCATTATGGTTTATCCCGGTGCTGATTGGATTTATTCTGCTGTACGGTACTTATAAAAAAGTCCCTACATATGAGAGCTTTGTGGATGGCGGCAAGGAAGGAATCAAGATTGCTGTTTCCATCATCCCTTTTTTAGTCGGGATGCTGGTGGCCATTACTGTCTTCAGGGCTTCAGGGGCACTTGAATTCATGATGGGTTTTATCAGGCCGGCAATGGAAGCGATCGGGGTCCCGCCCGAAATCGCCCCGCTCGCCATCATCAGGCCGATATCAGGCACTGCGGCACTAGGCATGACAAGTGACCTGATTGCTGCCCATGGGCCGGATTCTTTTATCGGAAGGCTTGCCTCGACGCTTCAGGGAAGCACAGATACGACCTTTTATGTGCTGACCGTCTACTTTGGGGCTGTAGGCATTAAAAAAATGGGGGATGCACTGAAGGTGGGCCTCCTGGCCGACCTTGTCGGCTTTATTGCAGCGATAGCAGTTGTCATGCTTGTATTCGGATAAGTAAGGGAAGGGCGCCAAAAAAATGGCGTCCTTTTTGTGGTTCCATGGAGGACCTATTCCGCTTTTGGCATACTTTTAGCATCGGCTGCTTTGAAAATAGGCCGGTTTGTGTCATAATTCATTAGATGGACAAAAGATTGCCATAAGTATTTTATTGAGGTGACATAAATGGAAAGGCTTCAAAAAGTGATTGCCCATGCAGGGGTTGCATCGAGACGAAAAGCGGAACAGCTGATTGCAGAGGGACATGTAAAAGTGAATGGGAAAGTTGTAAAAGAACTTGGACTGAAAGTTTCTTCTTCAGACAGGGTGGAAGTGGACGGAATCCCGGTCGAAAGGGAAGAGCCTGTGTATATCCTTCTGTATAAGCCCAGAGGGGTTATTTCAAGTGTGACGGATGAAAAGGGAAGGAAGGTCGTAACTGATCTCCTGCCTCAGATCAAGGAGAGGGTCTACCCTGTCGGCAGGCTTGATTTTGACACATCGGGCCTCCTGCTGATGACCAATGACGGAGAATTTGCCAATCTGCTCATGCATCCGAAAAACGAAGTGGAAAAGGTATATGTGGCGAAGATAAAAGGAATACCAGCCAGGGAAAAACTGAAAAGCCTTGAAAGGGGTGTCCGCCTGGAGGATGGCAAAACAGCTCCGGCAAGAGTCAAGGTGCTTTCAATTGACAAACAAAAGAATACAGCCATCGTCGAACTGGTCATCCATGAAGGAAGGAACCGCCAGGTCAGAAGGATGCTGGAGGCCATCGGGCACCCGGTCATGAAGCTCAAAAGGGAGCGATACGGCTTTCTTACTCTGCAGGGATTGAGCGCAGGTGATGCAAGGGAGCTTACAGCCCATGAAGTAAAACAGCTCAGGACTCTTGCGAGCAGTGCCGGCAAAAAGAAAAATTCATAGAAGTTTCACAGTTGGAAGGCTTTGTTAACAACAGTGCGATAATGAATAAGGTATAATGATAGACAGTTGCCAAGGGGGAGCGCTCATACCTGCACGCAAAGGATTGTATGCGGATTCCTGCAGGGTGCTGCAGCTCCATCCAAGGGCTTAGAAGCAGCATGAACATCAGGGAGGTACTTATGAAAAAACGGCGTCTCGTTATGAGGACAGTCATTTTGCTTGTTCTGGGTGCTGCCGTTGCATACACTCTATACGCAAGCATAACAAAAGATAATATCAGAAAAGTCGCAGTCGGGGAGAAAGCTCCTGACTTTGCTTTGGTGGACATGGATGGGGAAAAGCACAGGCTTTCGGATTATGAAGGACAGGGTGTTTTCCTGAACTTCTGGGGAACCTGGTGCAAGCCCTGTGAAAAGGAAATGCCTTATATGAATAACCAGTACAAACAGTTCACGGACGAGGGCGTCCAGGTGCTGGCTGTAAATGTAGGCGAATCTGATTTTGCCGTCAAGAAGTTTGCTGAAAGATATGGACTCGCATTCCCGATTGTCAATGACAAGGATGGCCAGGTGCAGAATGCTTACGCCATCGATCCCCTTCCGGCCACATTCCTGATCAATCCGGAGGGCGAAGTGGTGAAGATCCATACCGGCCAATTGACAGAAGATAAGATCCGCACCTTCATGGAGCAGATCCAACCTAAGTAACAGGGAGTTTTTAGGATGAAAGAAGTTAAATGCGAATGCGGACATCTCAATCCGCATGGGACCATACTTTGTGAATCATGCGGAAAGGTGCTCGAGGAGCAGGCAAAAGACAAAAAGCTGATCGATATGAGATATGAAGGGACAGCGCGGCGCTCACAGACCTATAACAAGACATTTGTGGACAAAATCTGGAATTTCTTTTCCTCTGTCAAAGTCGGCGTTTGGATCATCGTACTCACCCTGATTGCATCGGCACTGGGGACAATCCTCCCGCAGGAAATGTATATCCCTCCGACCATGCCTGCTGCCGAATATTATGAAGACCAGTACGGATGGTTCGGGAAGCTGTATTATGAACTGGGCTTCCATAATCTTTACAGCTCATGGTGGTATTTAATCCTGATTGCTTCCCTCGGCGTTTCTTTGGTCATCGCCAGCCTTGACCGGGCAGTCCCTTTATACCGGGCTTTAAAGACCCAGCGTGTTACAAGGCATGAAGGCTATTTAAAGCGCCAGAGGCTTTTTGGGATTTCAAAGACTGATAATGTTGACGGGCAGTATGAAGTGATCAAGGAAAAGCTGAAGGCAAGAAAATACAATATCCGTGAAGAAAACGGCAATGTCCTCGCTGAAAAAGGCCGCTTCTCCCGCTGGGGGCCATATGTCAATCATGTCGGCCTGATCATTTTCCTGATTGGAGGCATGCTCCGCTTCGTTCCCGGAATGTACGTGGATAAAGTGCTGTGGATCAGGGAGGGCGAAACGAAAGTAATCCCTGAAACAAAGGGAGAATATTATCTTTCCAATGAGGCATTCACTCTAGAAGTCTATGATAAAGAAACTGACAAAGAAGTCTTTAATGATGCGATCGACAGGGCAGGCACCGTCGCTAAGAATTATCAATCTGATGTGACCTTGTACCGGAAACAGGGCGAAACCGTTACCGGTGAAGCCCATGACCTTGAAAAGGTAAAGACTTACAGCATCAAGGTCAATGAGCCGCTGAAGTTCGAGTCGTTTGCACTCTATCAGGTAGATTATAAGCTGAACGAGCTGAACAAAATGTCATTTTCCCTGACAAATAAAGAATCTGGGGAGACATTCGGCGATTTGACGGTTGATCTGTACGATCCCAAGACTGAGTATAAGCTGAATGATGGCTATTCAGTAGAAGTTGTCAGCTATTTCCCGGACTTTGAATTCGATGAAAATGGAGACCCGACAACCAAATCGCGCATCCCGAATAATCCGGCATTTGTTTTCAAAATGTTTACACCGGATAAGCCGGACGGTGAAGTCAGCTTTGTGGCCATTCAGCAGACAATCGAGCCCATGGGTGACAATGAATATAAACTGGCCTTCCAGGGCGTCGAGACAAAGGATGTTTCAGGCCTGACAGTGCGAAAGGATCTGACTCTTTGGATACTGGCTCTCGGAGGGGCGATCTTCATGATCGGCGTCATCCAGGGCGCCTACTGGAACCACCGCCGTATCTGGCTGCGCCGCTTCGACGGTGAAGTGTGGGTTGCCGGCCACACAAATAAGAATTGGCATGGCCTGAAGAGGGAGATTGAGCTCGCCCTTGAAGATACAGGCATCAGCATGCCTGAAGACCAGATGGAAAATGATCAAACTGATAAACTGGAAAAAACAGATGAGGAGGGACAATAATTGTGGTAGCACTGAGCGGAAATTTATTATACACTGCTTTTATTTTATACTTAATTGCCACATTATTTTTTGGCGGAAGCATAAGGGATAAAAAGCATGGCGCCGGCCAAAAATCTCCAAACAGATGGGCAAAGATTGCCATTATCGTGACCATCGCCGGGTTCGCAGCCCAGCTGGGTTATTTTATTACCCGCTGGGTCGCCTCCGGCCATGCTCCTGTGAGCAATCTTTTTGAATTTATGACATTCTTCGGGATGTCACTTGTTGGAGCATTCATCATCATTTACTTTTTATACAGAACACCGATGCTTGGTGTGTTCACCATGCCTGTCGCGCTGCTTGTCATCGCTTATGCCAGCATGTTTCCGCGCGATATCTCGCCGCTCATCCCTGCTTTGCAGAGTGACTGGCTTTATATCCATGTAACAACTGTTTCCATCGGCGAAGCGATTCTTTCAGTCAGCTTTGCAGCAGGCCTGATCTATCTGGTGAAGGCTGTCGACCAGTCAAAATCCAGCAAACGGACCTTCTGGCTTGAAGCAGTCATGTTCGGACTTATTTGTACTGTAGGTTTCATTGCGGTCTCATCCATTTTTTCAGCGGCTGATTATAAAGCAAGCTTTACCTGGATAGACAAAGGGGACCAGGAATCAGTACTTGAATACACCATGCCTGCCATAACGGGCCCTCATGAAGGAACACTTACCACTGACGGCAGATTTGAGCCGCTTGTGGAAATGCCGGCTATCATCAATGCTAAAAAACTGAATACTGTCATATGGTCGATCGGGGCAGGACTCATCCTTTACGGATTGCTCAGGCTAATCCTCCGGAAGAGGATTGCTGCAAGCATCCAGCCGCTGGTCCGCAATATCAAACTGGATCTTGTGGATGAAATCGGGTACCGTTCAGTCTTGATAGGATTCCCGGTATTTACGCTGGGAGGGCTTATCTTTGCGATGATCTGGGCACAAATTGCCTGGACGAGATTCTGGGGCTGGGACCCGAAAGAGGTATGGGCGCTTGTCACATTCCTCTTCTACGCTGCTTTCCTTCATCTCCGGCTGTCCAAGGGCTGGCATGGAGAAAAGTCGGCATGGCTCGCAGTCATCGGGTTTGCCATCATTATGTTTAACCTGGTTGCAGTCAATCTTGTCATTGCAGGTCTGCACTCATACGCGGGATCCTGACAATAAATTCCATAAAGCCTTCACGATTTCTATGTGGAGGCTTTTTTTAAAATAGCTTTGTTAAACATTGTTGTTGATTCTGGGCTGCATTTCAGCTGTGCTGAAATGGTGTAAAACAGAGTTTTACACGAATGAGCCCAAAATCAACAAGGTACCTAACACAGCCTTTAAAATATAGACATTTGCGGCATTCCGGCTGCCCAGGGGACCCCTCGCAGCTGATCTATTAAAGGAGGATTCTATATGGAAAGAGAAACCAAAATCCTGGTAGTGGACGATGAGATAAGAATCAGGCGGCTTTTAAAGATGTACCTGGAGAGGGAGAACTATGTAATTGAAGAAGCCGGTGACGGCAGCGAGGCATTGGAAAAGGCTTTTGAAACCGACTATGATGTCATCCTGCTGGACTTGATGATGCCGGGCAAGGATGGGATCGAAGTATGCCGGGAGCTCAGGGAGAGAAAGGCGACGCCAGTCATCATGCTGACCGCGAAGGGCGAGGAAGTGAACCGGGTGCAGGGCTTTGAAGCAGGGACAGATGATTATATCGTCAAGCCGTTCAGTCCGCGGGAGGTTGTCCTCCGGGTAAAGGCACTTTTGCGCCGGTCCAGCACGACAAGCTACCTGCAGACTGAAACGGCTGCCAAAGATATAATCGTATTCCGTCATCTGACCATTGATAATGATGCCCATAGGGTGATTGCGGACGGAAAAGAGGTCAGCCTGACACCGAAAGAATATGAACTGCTGTATTTCCTTGCTAAATCGCCTGACAAGGTTTTTGAGCGCGAGCAGCTGCTTAAGGAAGTATGGCAGTATGAATTTTTCGGAGATTTAAGGACAGTGGATACCCATGTAAAAAGGCTGAGGGAAAAGCTGAATAAAGTATCTGAGCAGGCGGCGCGGATGATTGTTACAGTCTGGGGCGTCGGCTACAAATTCGAGGTTGTTAATGAATGATGTTTTGGCGCAGTGTAGTAGGCAAGCTTTGGATCACCATCATCTTCCTGGTGGCCTTTGTCCTTTTTACCCTCACGGTGCTCCTTCTTGAGTTTTTCGAGAACAACCAGATCAATGAGATTGAAAAGGGCCTGACGAACACGGCCAATAAGATCTCCGTGATTCTTAAGGAGCATGACCTTGATGTGGGCCTGGAGATTTCCTGGGAGCTGGTTGATGATGTGACCAATATTGCTATCATCAAGAATGAAGATGAATATTATCATTCGCCTGACAAAGGGAAGCCGATCGAGCTTCCCCGCGAATTTTTCATGGAAGATAAAGGGCTGGCCGAGGCTTTTTCCGGGCGGTCTGTCAAGAAAGTATATCCATACCCGGCCAGCGGAGAAGCTGGGGAGGATTCCCGCATCCTGATCATCGGTGTGCCGTATATTGATGATGGGGACACAGGGGCTGTCTTTATATACCAGTCTCTCGAGGAAATGCAGAAAACGACAAGGTCGACGACCAAGTTCATTATCCTTGCTGCAGGAATCGCCATTATCCTCACAACAATCTTTGCGTTCTTCCTTTCTACAAGAATTACAGCACCCCTCCGGAAAATGAGGGAGGCGGCTTTCGAAGTGGCAAAAGGCAAATTTGATACAAAGGTCCCCATCCTTACACATGACGAAATCGGGGAGCTGGCAACCGCTTTTAATCAGATGGGCAGGCAGCTGAAATTCAATATCAATGCACTCAGCCAGGAAAAAGAGCAGCTCGCAAGCATTTTGAGCGGGATGGCAGACGGTGTCATCACCTTCAGTCGCGACGGCACCATTCTTGTCACAAACCCTCCGGCTGAGCGATTTATCCAGAACTGGTATTATGAGCAGGGGGAAGTGAGTACAAATATTGAAGCGGTTCCTTCAGAGGTGATGAAGCTGTTTCAGCGCGCCGTTAATACGGGCAAAGAGCAGATAGGCGAAATGCCGATCCAGGGAAGAATCTGGGTTATCATCGTCAGCCCTTTGTATAATAATACTTTTATCCGCGGAGCGGTTGCCGTTCTGCGTGATATGACAGAGGAAAGGCAGCTGGATAAGCTGAGGAAAGACTTTATTGCCAATGTCTCTCATGAGCTCAGGACGCCAATCGCCATGATGCAGGGCTACAGTGAAGCGATTGTGGATGACATTGCAGGAACAGATGAAGAGAAAAAGGAAATGGCAAGCGTCATTTATGACGAGTCACTCAGGATGGGCAGGCTGGTCAATGAACTGCTCGACCTGGCAAGGATGGAAGCGGGCCATATACAGCTTACCCTGGACAGAGTCGAACTGAAGCCATATATCAGCAGGATTGCAAGGAAATTCCAAGGGCTTTCCAAGGAGAAGATCATCAAGCTCGAAAGCGAATTCAGCATAACAGAAGATGATTTTGTCTTTGATCCTGACAGAATTGAACAGGTGCTGACCAATCTGATTGACAATGCCATCCGGCACACACCTGAAGATGGGTCTGTCAAAATAACGGTAAAGTCGGAAGAAAAAGGCCTGATGGTCGAGGTTTCTGATTCCGGATCCGGTATCCCGGAGGAGGATCTTCCGTTTGTTTTTGAACGGTTCTATAAGGCAGATAAAGCAAGGACAAGAGGAAGGTCAGGTACAGGTCTCGGGCTTGCAATCGCAAAAAATATCATTGATGCCCACAAAGGGCAGATTTCTGTACAAAGCAAGCTTCAGCAGGGAACGACATTTTCCTTTGTCATTCCTCGAAATATTGAATAAAAGACAGGAAAATGCCGTTTATTCTTGATTCACAAGAAACAAATACACCATATAAAGCATCATTCATCAAAAGAAGAAGCAGCTGGAAGGGAATACACAAAAAGTCCCTTCCTTTTTTTTCTGAGAAATACTATATTTATAGATGTAACTTTTTGTACATAAACTGCGACTAATTTATGAACGGGGAGGGAAGACCTATGGACTCCGTTTTTGATGACTTATATACCAATTATCATCAGGACGTTTTTCAATTCCTATTTTATATGGTGAAGAGCAAAGAGCTGGCCGAGGATCTGGTGCAGGAAGTATATATCCGTGTCCTTAAATCCTATGACCGCTTTGAAGGAAAAAGCAGCGAGAAAACCTGGTTATTCTCTATCGCCCGTAATGTTGCGATCGATTCTTTCCGGAAGCAAAAGGGATGGAAACAGAGAATACTGGAAAAATTCGACTGGACCGAACAGCAGATCAGGGACGACAGCCCCGTACCGGAAGATATCGCCATGCAGCGCGAAGAAATCCAGATGATTTACCGCTGCCTTGACTTATGCACAGTCGACCAGAAGATGGTGATTATTATGAGATATATCCAGGAGCTGTCCATTACGGAAACGGCGGAAGCCCTCCGCTGGACCGAAAGCAAGGTAAAGACAACCCAGCACAGGGCTCTGAAGGTATTGAAGGGCCATATGGAAACTTTATTGATAAAGGAGGGAAGAGATGGTGAAAAAATCAGAGTGGAACGATGAACAGCTGGAAAAGCTGCTCCGGCAGCTTCCAAAGATACAGGATGTGCGGGCCAAACAGGAAGTCTACCAGAATGTATCCCGCCGGATGCGGAAGCGGAGACGCACATTCTGGGTCATTCCTGCAGCGGCAGCCGCTGCGGCAGTCCTTCTTCTCTTTATCCTGATTCCTGGCCTGACCGGGCAGCAGTTCCAGGAATCTGCAGATCAGGCGGCAGAAAACAAAGGCGACCAGGCTTCTTCAGGAATTGAACCTTCTGAACAGAAAGAAAACAGCTATGAGACTGCCCAAAAAAGTGAAGACACCAGCGAAGGGGAGGCCGGGGTCCAGAATGATCCTGAGGCAGAGCTGTCAGAAACCGAGGTACAGGAGAATGACGGGAAGGCGGGACTTGCTTCTTTTGAGGAAGAGGACAGCGACTACCGGACCGCTTTGTATGAGGAAGATGTTCAGGGGCAGACTATCCTTACCTATGCCGTCCCTGATGCAAATATCCAGACACTGGTGCCTGTAAGCGTCCTTGCTGCCCCACAGGAAGGCAAGACAGAATTTGATTTATATAAAGAAACTATGGAAAAGCTCACAGAGGAAGAATGGGGACTGGGCGAAGCATACCCGATTCCGCAGGCAGAGCTGTTTTATGATCCCGAAACTGAAACATTGACAGCGGATATTAAAGAAGATGCAGACTTTTATGGATCTGCAACTGAAACAATGTTTAAATCTTTATTAACGAATCATCTGGACACACTTAATGCACAGACTGTACTTTTAACAACTGAAGGCGAGCCAGGTGCGGTGTTCGGCAATACCGGGGCTGTGGATAGCCTCACAGTTAAAGAAGATACCGGAAATCATGCCTATTATTTTTTATACACAGATCAAGGATCTGAGCCCTTCATTGTGCCGGGTAAAGAAAGCTACGGCTCAATCCAGGAAGCCATTGATGCGATGAAACAGGATCAGGAATACACTAGCCTGGAAGCTTCCATACCAGGCGATATGAATATGAATATAATAACCGAAGCAGATTCTGAAGGCGGATCCAGTGAGCTTACGCTGACCCTGGAAGAAGGCACTAAGCTTGAGGATAATGCTGCTTCGTCGTATACCATCGAAGCGATTCTTCTGATGGCCAAAGGATTCAATTACAGTACAGTAAAGCTGGATAATGCCGAGATTGAAGAAGTAGGGAGCTTCCAGCTGCAGGAAGCATTGAAGGTTCCGGCAGCGCCGAACTGGCGCCAGCTCCCATAATTTTAATATATATGCGAAGAACAGGGATCGGCCCATAGGCTGAACCCTGTTTTTATTTTTGAAAAATAACTAAATATATTGTCTTCTTATTACGGTCTATCAGCTTCATCTGACTTTGCATTTTCCTAAATAACCTTAATATTCTTTCATGTATAAAACCGCCTGCCGGAATTGCATAATAATGGCTGTGTTTTTCTCCCGGGAAATCGTGCAGGAATAATAAGATTTCCGGACACGGAGGTTCTAATATGGGACATGCTGTCATACGGTGGGAAAGTAAAGCTGAAATGGCAAGGAGGATCATATGAGAGATTATATAAGAAGGTTTTTAATAGCATGGCTTGTGCTGATATTCATTAGCCTGCTGATTATCGGCGGCAAGCAGCCTCAAGCCTCTGAGCTGCATGATGAAGTATTTGCTTCAGATTGGCAGTGGCCGGCAGATGGTGTCCTGTCTGACTGCTTTGGCACCCGGAATGGCACACACAAAGGAATTGACATTGCCTCAGATTCCGGTACACCGGTTTATGCTGTTGATGAGGGCAGTGTCACCAGATCCTATTACTCTGGTTCCTATGGGAATGTAATATTCATTAAGCATCAGAATGGCACAGAGACTGTTTATGCCCATCTTCAGGAGAGAAAGGCAGCAGAAGGGGAGAAGGTGCTGAAGGGACAGACAATCGGCACTATGGGCAGTACAGGGGATTCCTCGGGTGTCCATCTTCATTTTGAAGTACATATATCAGAATGGACATACGATAAGCAGAACGCTGTCGATCCATTTCTTGCCCTTGGAGAAACAGAAATCGGTTCGGCCGTCAGTTCAGTGCAGCCTGCAGAAGGTTCCAAAACAATAGAAACGGCCAGCCTGCTGCTTGCAGATGACAATGGACAGCACTTCCCCGCTGCAGGCAGAAAAGCTGAGAGTGCCGGTAGAAAAATACAAAGCGGTATAGCTGCCAGTGAAACGATGGAAACTTTCGATTATAAGCCTCCCGCAGTGCCCGCTGCCGAGGCGCATGAGCATAGGCTCAGGCTGCGGCAGCTGATGATTGCTTCCAGGAGCCAGGAGAAGGGCAAAGAAGCAGCTGCGCCAGTATATGAAGTGAGAGCCGGAGATACTTTGTATTCTATATCAGCCAAATTGGGGACGACAGTATCACAGCTTAAAAAAGCAAACAGTCTTACAGATGACATCATTCATCCCGGAGAGATTCTTTCTGCCAGATAATTCACAGAATAGATTGAAGCCTGTCCTCTCCCGAAGTATAATGAATAAAATTGGGGAGGGGATACTTTGCTTACCGATTACCATAATCACTTGGAAAAAGGGACTTTGACGCTTGATTATTTAAAACAATTTACAGACAGGGCCGAGGAAAAAGGGATTGCCCATTTCGGCATCTCCGAGCACGCCTATCATTTCTATCAGACTGCGGATATACTGAGGAATCCCTGGGTTGATGAAAGGCGCTATTATGATATGGATGATTATACAGCTCTTTTCAGGCAGGCCTGGAACAGCGGCATCGATGTGAAGATGTCGATTGAAATGGACTATACCCCTGGGAAGCACGAAGAAATGCGCCGGTTTATCTCAGACTATCACTTTGATTACATAATTGGTTCTATCCATTGGATCGGGGATTTTGGGATTGATCTTTCAGAATACAGGCATGAGTGGGACAAAAGGGATCTGTTTGAAGTATACAGAGCCTATTTTGACCAGGTCGTCACCCTTGCCCAGTCTAATCTCTTCGATATCATCGGCCATATCGATTTAGTGAAGATATTTAAATATGTACCGCAGGATGAAGAATTCCTGCTGGAGCAGTATGAAAGGGCTGTAAATGCCCTTGCCGAATCAAAAACCTGTGTCGAAATCAGTACAGCCGGACTGAGGAAGCCTGTAGGGGAGCTTTACCCGGATCCGAGGCTCTTAAGGAAATGCTATGAAAAAAATATCCCGATTGTCCTGTCATCCGATGCCCACTTTCCGAAGGATGTAGGCGCTGACTTTGATCAGGCGCTCCTGCTGGCAAAAGAAGCCGGCTATGAGAAAATCATGACCTTTTCCAAGGGAGAAAGGGTGGAGCATCCGATCGGCTGAAGCGGAAAAAGAAGATGGCGGTTTCCGCCATCTTCTTCTTTTTGTGCGCAGATAAGAAAATATATTCTTTAACTGGATTCCTGTCTAGCAGCTGCGCCTACCCCCTCGAGGTCACAAGCCAATCCTGCCAAAAAGGCAAAGAACGCCTTTTTGGCAGAATCGTCTTGTGCTTGTCGGGGGTAAGCAAGGCGCTTGCGCTTTTCTTATGCTATAGAGATATATTCCTGATCGAAACGATATCATCCTGGCCTTCAAGCAATTTGAACGAGCTTTCTCCTAGAGGCTTATCAAAAGATAAAACCATGATGGCTTCACCGCCGGCCTCTTTCCGCCCTACCTGCATGGCGGCGATATTGATGGAATGGTCGCCCAGCACCTTTCCTACCCGCCCGATTACCCCCGGACGGTCCATATGCTGGATATAAAGAAGTTCTCCCTCGGGAAGGAAATCAATATTGAATCCATTCAGGAATACGATGCGCGGACCGTAATTTTCAATGAATGTCCCTCTGACAATAAATTCGCTTTTATCGTTTCTCGCTGCAACGGATATGCAGTTCGCATAGCCGAATCCCGATACTGATATCTTTTCACCAATTGTTATCCCGCGTTCTTTTGCAGTTAAAAGCGCGTTCACTTCGTTCACATGAATATCTATGCGGTTCTTGAAAAAACCTGATAATAAGGCTTTTGTCAGATAAGAAGTTTCCAGCTCTGTGACAGTCCCGGAATAGGTGATGGAGATTTCCTGGACCCCTTCAGTCACGCACTGTGAAAGAATCAGGCCGATTTGCTTGGAAAGCTGGTGGAAAGGCTGTATTTTATCATAGATTTCCTTCGACATCGCCGGAAGATTGATGCTGTTGGAGACAGGCTTATTTTCCAGAAAAAGCCGGACTTCCTCGGCTACCTGTGTTGCGACATTCAGCTGTGCCTCCCTTGTTGAAGCGCCGAGATGAGGGGTTACAATCACATTGTCGAACCCGAGGAGCGGATTATCGAAAGGAGGCTCCTCTTCAAAAACATCAAGGGCCGCACCTGCAATATGACCGTTCCTGATATATTCTGCAAGATCCTTTTCATTGATGATTCCGCCGCGGGCGCAATTAAGGAAATAAACGCCTTTTTTAGTCAATTCTATCCTTTTGGCGTCAATCAGGCCTTTTGTCTGGGGAGTCAGTGGAGTATGAACAGTGATGATATCCGCTTTGTTCAGCACTTCCTCAAGAGGAAGGCTTTCAACGGCAAGCTTGGCAGCCCGTTCTTTCGTCAAGAAAGGATCATAAACAGAAATGGACATGCCAAAGGCCTTGGCGCGCTTGGCCAGCTCAGAACCAATCCTGCCCATGCCGACAATGCCCAGTGTCTTTCCGAATAGCTCATTCCCGATGAAGCTATTTCTGTTCCATTCCAGATTTTTGACGGTCCGGTGTGCCTGGGGGATATTTCTCATCAATGAAGCCATCATTGCAAAAGTGTGCTCTGCCGTGGAAATGGTATTGCCATCAGGGGCATTGACCACCACGATTCCTCTTTTAGTAGCCTCGGCAACGTCAATATTGTCGACCCCGACACCAGCTCTTGCAATAATCTGGAGCCTTGGCATTTTATCGAGCAGTTCAAAGTCAACTGTTGTGGCGCTCCTGACCAAAAGGGCATCTATATTTTCCAGATCTGCTTCAGGGTCATCTGTCTTTTTTTGTATCAGCCGGGCATTCTCCATCTCTGTGAGAGGAAGCAATCCTGCTCCGCTGATTGAATCTGCAACAAGAATTTGAAACATAGCCAATCCACCTGCTTTATAATAATTTTCTGATAATTTTACAAGACGAACAATTTTCTGTCAATGAGGCAAAACGTTCTTGTTTGGATGTAAACGCTTTAATTTAAAAGAAGTTTTCAGGTTTGAGTCATGCTTTTTGAATAGCATAAGAAAATGCCAGGGAAATCCCTGGCATTCAGCCTAAAATTTGATGATTCCTGTTCCATTGAGGAAAACAATGATAATGGCTGCAGGAACTGCATATTTCAGCAGGAGCAGCCAGAAGGCGAACAGCCGCCGGGCCATGCCGGATCCGGCCTGCAGTTCTTTTACCAGAGTGTTCCTGTCCATACGCCAGGGAACAAAAATAGTAATGAATAAGGCACCTAGAGGCAGGAGGATATTAGAGACAAGATAGTCGGCTGAATCAAAGAATGTTTTGCCGAAGATCAGGATGTCACTCCATTCGCCAAAAGACAGGGCTGAAGGGATGCCGGCTGCAAATATCAGCAGTCCGAACAGGATGCTTGCCTTTGTTCTGCCTGCCTTTTTGCCCGCAGCCGCCACATTGATTTCCAGCATGGAAATAGCCGAAGTCAATGCAGCAAAAAAGAACAGCAGCAGGAAGAGTATGAAAAAGAACTCCCCGAAGGCGATTTTGCTGAATATGGCCGGAAGTACGATGAATAGAAGGCCCGGCCCTTCTTCTGGCTCCATGCCAAAAGAGAAAATGGCAGGGAAAATCGCCAGTCCTGCGAGAAGAGCAATCAGGAGCGTCAGCCCTGTGATTGAGAAAGCAGCTTTTGTGATATTTTCCTTCTTGGATAGATAGGAACTGTATGTCACCATTACGGACACGCCTACAGACAGCGAGAAAAAGGACTGCCCCAAGGCATATAGAAACACATCAGGCGTCATCTTGCCAAAGTCCGGCTGCAAGAAGAATTTGACTCCTTCAATGGCATTATCAAAGCTCAATGACCGTGCAATCAAAGCCAGAAACATGATGAATAATGCCGGCATAAAATATTTGTTGACCTTTTCGAGGCCGCCCTGCACCCCCCGGCTGACAATCAGAACCGAAAGCAGGATAAAAACCAGTTGGGCACCTGCAGCAAGCAGCGGGTCGGAAATGGCATCGCCAAAGACAGCTTCAAAGTTGAGACCCTCGGACCACAGCTTTCCGGAAAGGGCATACCACAGATAAATAAGGATCCACCCGCCAATGACACTATAAAAAGATAAGAGCAGGAAGCAGGCGGCAACGCCCATCCTGCCGACCCATGGCCATAGTGAACCTGGAGCAATTGATTTATAGGCAGCCACGGCCTCTTTTTGAGTGCTTCTGCCAATGACAAATTCGGCAAGCAGGATGGGCAGGCCAATGAATAAAGTGAACAGAATAAAAACAAGGAAGAAAGCGCCGCCTCCGCCGATCCCTGTCATATACGGGAATTTCCAGATAGCGCCGAGACCGATTGCAGAGCCGGCAGCAGATAGGATGAACCCGATTTTTGTCCCCCATTTTTGTTTTTCCATACTATCACTCTCCTAATGACATTATTTCAGCGGGCATTGAAACAAATAAAAATCCCTGCATGAACTTCATGCAGGGACGAAAAAAATTCGCGGTACCACCCTCATTGTGAAGAAAATTCCAGGCACAGAAAATAAAAAACGCCCCTGCTTAACAGCAGGGACGATTATATCGCGGTACCACCCATTTTTGTGAAAACTTCTTCACCACTTTGTTTGATAACGGTATACACTACCGTTTTCCGCTTTCTTATCCAAGAGTTCACGGAAAATGCTCCAAGGGGAAATTCATGCGATTTCTTTGTACCGGTTTTCACCTGCCACCGGCTCTCTAAAACAGGGAGAAATACATTACTATACCTTTTCAATGCCCAATATTTTTTTACAATACTATCACAGGTTAGGAGAAATAAAAAGTGTTTTTTTAAAGAAATGCGGAAAAGCCTTGTTCATTGAAGGAACGCAGACTAAGAACGCCACGTCCTGTGGCAAAGTCTGCATGATTCACTCCTGTGGGCCCTAAGCAAATCAGGACGGAAGGTTGTTCTTTAACCTTTTGGCCTGGATGGCTTATGACTCGAGGGGCCAGGGTATGGAGCTGGATAAATAGAAGAGCGCTTTCCAGCTACGCATGATTAAAGCGAAGAGAGAGGCTGATTCATATTTCCCAAGATTCAAATGGGCATTTTGGGAGTGGTCATGTATCCCAGGAACCCGATGGAGTACATGACTGCTCAATTTTGGTGGTGGTCATGTATCCCAGGAGTCTGATGGAGTACATGACTGCTCAATTTTGGTGGTGGTCATGTATCCCAGGAGCCCGATGGAGTACATGACTGCTCAATTTTGGTGGTGGTCATGTATCCCAGGAGCCTGATGGAGTACATGACTGCTCAATTTTGGTGGTGGTCATGTATCCCAGGAGCCTGATGGAGTACATGACTGCTCAATTTTGGTGGTGGTCATGTATCCCAGGAACCCGATGGAGTACATGACTGCTCAATTTTGGTGGTGGTCATGTATCCCAGGAGCCCGTTGGAGTACATGACTGCTCAATTTGTGGGGTGGTCAGGTATTCCTGGAGCCCGGTGAGGTACATGACTGCTCAATTTTGGTGGTGGTCATGTATCCCAGGAGCCCGATGTGCATTACTGCCCAATTTTGAGAGTAGTCATGTATCCCAGGAGCCCGGTGTAGTACATGACTGTCCCTTTGCTGGGGAGTCATGCATCCCAAAATCCGGCAGAGTACCTGATTCCTTACTTCGAGCACAAAAAAGAAACGCCTTGTTCTCTGACAATACAGAAAAGACCTGATTCCTGGACTTCAAGAAGGCTTCAGCAGCGGCAGCTTGACGAGCAAGTCTGCCGCTTTGGAAATAAAAAAAGCACCGCCCCATGGCGTGCTCAAAAACCGAAAAGCATGCTGATAATATTCTTTTTCTTCCAGCTTCTTTTGATGGAAGGATGGTCAAAAACAGGGAGCTGATCAGAAGCAGCCTTTTGTGATGAAGCTTCGAGCTGAGCTACCTTTTCAGCCATCTGCAGCAGCTGGGTCTTCAGATCTTCAATTTCGCGTCGGTGCTGCAGCAGCTGGTAGGAAACGACGTCATCAGCCTTGGAATCAAGCCGGGAGTTCAGCTGGCTGACCTTATCTTCCAATTTCTTTATTTGAACAGAGTGTTCTTCATTCTGCAGTATCATTCCAGGTGTTTTTTGGACAGAAAGCTTTACTTCATGAATAAGGGCACCGTTCTGGATCTGGGATTGTATATCTTTCAGGATTTCTAAATGTTCTTCCCCGAAATGGTAGTGGCCAAGTTCATTCCTGCCGACTTCAAGACCGAACTGTTTAACCCAGCGCTGAATCGTACTAGGCGATACTCCCAAAGAGCTGGCAGCTTTATTTGTATTCATATTCATCACTCCTTTAGCTTACAAATACTGCAAACAGGAAGACATTCCTTCCTTCATGACAAAACAAGTTGGTATTCGGCAAAAAAAGCCAGGAAAAGCCTAAATTTGCCCGGGCGACCAGGACCGGAGGGGAGACATGCAGGCAGATTAGGGGTAGAATGGCTGTAACCATGGAAAAAGGAGTGCTAATTTATGAGACTGGAAGGCAAAAAAATTATCAGCCTGGTACATCACGAATTTGAAGACCTGGAGCTTTGGTATCCTATTCTGCGGCTTCGGGAAGAAGGCGCCATTGTAGAGCTGGCAGGTGAAACAGCGAATGAAACGTATCTGGGTAAGTACGGGGTCCAGGCGAAATCCGATTATGTCTATTCAGAGATTTCCGCTGAAGATTATGACGCCATCCTGGTGCCGGGCGGATGGGCGCCGGATAAAATCAGGAGGTTCCCGGAAGTTATTTCACTCATCAGGGAAATGGATGAAGCGAAGAAACCGATCGGACAGATATGCCATGCAGGATGGGTGCTTATATCTGCAAAGATCCTTGAAGGCCGCACAGTCACCAGTACACCGGGAATCAAGGATGATATGGAGAATGCAGGAGCGATCTGGGTTGATGAGCCTGCTGTAACGGACGGCCATATTGTATCAAGCAGGAGGCCGCCTGATCTTCCGGATTATATGCGGGAATTTATCCGGACGCTTGAGAAGAAGTAGTTAGTGCAAAGCGGCCATCTGAGTGGGAACAAAATGGCTCCGGCAAAAAGTTCGAGCAATTTTCTTCACAAGAAGGTTTTTTTTCAGTATAATAAATTCAGAATTCCAATTAGGGGTTCAAAATAATTTAATACGGTCTATCTTCGGGGCAGGGTGAAATTCCCGACCGGCGGTGATGAGGCAAGTCAGCTCTAAGCCCGCGAGCCTGTTTTATTGGGCAGGATTTGGTGAGATTCCAAAGCCGACAGTACAGTCTGGATGGGAGAAGATGGAGGTTCTGCAAACGTTCAAAAGATGCAGGAATTGAACGTTTATTAAGCTTGCCTTTGTAAATTCTCCCTCAAGCAGTTTGCTTGGGGGATTTTTATTTCAATGGCACTGGCTTTTTTTGCCGAACCTTTCTTCTTTAGGTGAGATGGATCCTAAAAAGGAGAGAGGAACAACATGAAGAAATTTTCTATTAAAGCTTTGGTTTCAATTGCAATGCTGAGCAGCATATCATACGTACTGATGCTGCTGAATTTCCCAATACCGCCGTTTCCGAAATTCTTGATGATTGACTTCAGCGACATACCTGCATTGATTGCTGCGTTGATCTTTGGTCCGGCTGCAGGGATACTTGTGGAATTATTTAAAAATGTACTGGATTATTTTATGACAGGAAGCGCCACTGGTGTACCGGTAGGACATCTGGCAAACTTTGCTGCCGGAATCCTCTTCGTGCTTCCAACCTATTATATCTACAATAAACTGAGGACGAATAAAGGCATGACAGCTGCCCTGGTTATTTCAACCTTCATCATGGCAGTGCTGATGAGCATCCTGAATTATTTCATCATTCTGCCTGCCTATACGCTGTTCCTGAACATGCCTGCCATGTCAGCGCCTGAAACGCGCACAATGGTTGTAACAGCCATCCTGCCGTTCAACATCGTAAAAGGCCTGATCATCACCGGGATATTCATGCTTCTGTTTGCCAAAATGAACCCATGGATCAATAAGCAGTCTGCTTACCGCAGTGCTGCATAAATAAAGAAAAACTGCAGCCTGCACTGCAGTTTTTTTATGTGCAAGATTAAAGACCGGCAAGAGGAATATCGCCTAAACCCTTAGGGATGCAGGCTTTGAACGCAATGTCCTGCTGCAGCGCCTGCGGGACCCGTTCCTTATACAGGCAGATCTGCCCGGCGGGAGCGGGAGCTTGCCGCAAGATAAAACATAAGAAAAACAGCCTCGAAAAGGAGGCTGTTTTTCAGTGTCTGCTATTCAAATTTAAGGGCGTCGCCCTCAAATGGCTCATCCGCAACTTTGATGGAATCAGTCGGGCAGCCTTCAAATGCATCCATCATATCGTCTATTAATACATCAGGAATTTCAACGATGCCTTCATTTTCATCAAGTGTAACGAATGCAATGCCTTCATCATCATAATCATAAATATCTGGAGCAGCAGCTCCGCATGCGCCGCATGCAATACATGTTTCTTTGTCAACAATTGTATACTTTGCCATGTAAAAACCTCCCAATCAATTAACCGAAATAGTCGCGGTTTCCGCTTTCTGCCGTACGGAAACTCTTTCCTCATACACCTATTGTAAGTGTGCTTTCTTTACTTTTCAATAGAAAATGTATTGAGAATGCTTATCACATCAGGGTTTGCAACATTTAATACCCT
The DNA here is from genome assembly GCF_008180445.1 of Bacillus infantis. Classification (GTDB taxonomy): domain Bacteria; phylum Bacillota; class Bacilli; order Bacillales; family Cytobacillaceae; genus Bacillus_AB; species Bacillus_AB infantis_B. Next base: position 236,817 of record NZ_VTER01000004.1, on the reverse strand, counting down.
GTGTGCATGTTTTAAAACAGCCTGGTTATTTCTAAACATGTTAAAATAATATAAAGGAACAGGCTGCTTAAAAATGTAATATATATTGCCGCTTTAAAGTGTTATATTAGCAAAAAGGCTAAAAATATACAAGCAAGGTGAATTTTATGCCTATTAACTATCTGCAAATGATTATTTTATATTGTCTGGACAAGCTGAACGGCGAGAGGACCATCTACTCGATCTATCATCTGCTGAATGGAAAAAAGTCATCGCAGACAATTCAGGATGCCCATCTATTCCAGCTTGGCGCTTTATTCCAGACTTGCCCTTCACTGGAGAGGGCTGATCTTGATGAGAAGATAAAGCATATGGAAAAACAAGGATTGATCCAAGAGAATGAAGAGCTTCATTACATGGTCACAGAAGAGGGAGCTTCAGCCCTTGCTGCCCAGCTGCAGAAGACTCCGGTCCCATCATCATTGAATGGGTGGAAGCTTCATGACAAGTCTGCCCTTTTTTGGGAGAGGCTGTCGCTGCTCGTTCAGGTGGTTTCCCAGCTTAACCATAATAATTCACATTATATTCCGATCCAAAGAAGAAGGGCCGCCCATATTTGGCTGAAAAAAGCCCTGCGCGAAGCGAAGATGGATAAAAAGGCCCTCGCTGCCGGACTTTATGGTGAGCTGGAGGCTTTGCTGGGATCATACAGAGAGTCCGATCCTTCTATCATTGTCCTAAGGCTTACTGGTGCCGGCCATATCGGCCTGACATCTGAACAGGCAGCTGAGGCTATGAATTTTGACGCCGATTATTACCGGTTCTGCTTCCTGTCTATCCTGCACTATCTGATTGTTCGCATCATGGAAGATCGCAGCAGCTTTCCTGTCCTCCGGTTATTATTTACCGGCGAAGAGTCATCCATTCCGCTGACACAGTCCGCGCAGAAGACGTATATGATGCTGAAGCAGGGTGTGGGCCTGGAAAAGATCATTCAGGCAAGGGGACTTAAACGGAGCACAATAGAAGACCATATTGTAGAGCTGGCACTGAATGTAGAGGGGTTCAGCATCGATCCCTATGTACAGGCCGAAAAGCAGGAACTTATCAGGAGTGCAGCCATGAATGCCGAGTCACGGCAGCTTAAGCATATCAGACGGCTGGCAGGCGGTGCGGAGTATTTTGAAATAAGGCTGGTGATGGCCAAGTATGGCGACGGAAATGATGCTTGAAAAAGAGCTCCATAGATATTTCGGCTTCTCATCTTTTAGAAAAGGGCAAAAGGAGGCCATTTCCTCCATCCTGGATGGACGGCATACACTGGCAATGCTTCCGACCGGCACAGGGAAATCCATCTGCTACCAGCTGCCGGGCTACTTGCTTGAGGGCACTGTTCTCATTGTTTCGCCGCTCCTTTCCTTGATGCAGGACCAGGTAGAACAGATGAAGATGAACGGTGAGAAAAGGGTCGTTGCACTCAACTCATTTTTAAGTTTTGAGGAAAAACGCTGGGCTTTTGACAGCCTTCAGAGCTTTAAATTCATCTTTATTTCACCTGAAATGCTTAATACAGCTTCTGTGCTCAATATGATCAGGAAGCTGAGGATTGCTTTATTTGTAGTAGATGAAGCCCATTGCATCTCACAGTGGGGCTATGACTTCAGGCCGGATTATCTCCGCCTCGGCAATATCAGAAAACAGCTTGGCAGTCCGCTGACGCTGGCACTGACAGCTACCGCGACACCCGAGACAGTGAATGATATCATTTCCAGGCTTGAGGTGGAAAGCTGCGGGCAAGTCATTTCTTCTGTGGACAGGCCCAATATCAGCCTGACTGTCGAGAAGCACAGCGGCTACCAGGCAAAGGCATCAAGGCTGCGGGAACTTGTCCAGCTGTTCAGCGGACCGGGGATTGTATATTTTTCCAGCAAGAAAATGGCCGAACAGGCAGCTCTGTCTCTAAAAGAGAAATGTTCAAAAAAGGTGATGGCTTACCATGGCGGGATGGATCAGGAAAGCCGTATCCTGATCCAGCAGCAATTTGTAAACGGCCAGATTGACATCGTGTGTGCCACAAGTGCTTTCGGCATGGGGATCAACAAAAGCGATATCCGTTTTGTTGTCCATTTCCATATGCCTCTCCAGCTGGAGTCCTACCTGCAGGAGATCGGGCGGGCCGGAAGGGATGGCAAAGCAAGCGCAGCCGTCCTTCTTTGGGCGCCGGGTGATGAGCAGCTGCCCCTGCAGCTTGCTGAAGCTGAGCTTCCTTCAGAACACCAGGTAGATTATGTCTTCTCCTTGCTTAAAACGCAGGGGATTGGCGCTTCGGAGCTGTCAGAGAATGAAAAGGAAATCCGCCTGCCTGCAGGGCTGACAGATATTCAGTGGCGGGTGCTGACCGAGCTTTCTGAAAGGCTCGGGGATGAGGGAGCGGCCAATCTTCCTGGCAGGATCAATGAGTTTCTCCGCAGAAGGGTCACCATAAAAAACGGGCAGATTGCGGAAGTGGGCCGCTGGATCCACTCCAAATCATGCCGGAGGGAAAAAATCGCAGAATATTTTCAGGAAGGCAAAAAGCCTGAAAATCTTTCCTGCTGCGATATTTGCGGCCTGGATCTGGAAAAATATTTTGGACAGGCAGAGGAATCTTCCGGACTGGCCAGGACTGGCTGGAAAGAACTCCTTGCCGGAATGCTAATCAATAAGTGAGCGATCATAATGAAAAAAAAGCATATGGAAATAATCAAGGAATTATCCGATAAAGACCTCTTGTTCCACTTGTATGCAACACAGCTGCTGCTCCTTGCGATATCCGCGATTCTTGGCTTTATATTATTTAATGATTTTTCTTCCTTTTTCGACTTGTTTTTTTGGGAAGATTTAAATATTTTATATATAGGGGCAGGTGCCGGAATTGCGGTTGTTCTGGCAGACCTGCTGTTGATGAAAATCGTTCCTGCTTCATACTATGATGATGGCGGCCTCAATGAGAGGATATTCCGGAACCGGAACCCTTTGCATATTGCTGTAATTGCAGCTATTGTCGCTTTTTGTGAAGAGCTGCTGTTCAGGGGGGTCATTCAGACTCATTTCGGGCTGCTGGTTTCAAGCATTATCTTTGCAGCTGTCCATTATCGCTATTTATTTAATTGGTTCCTGTTTGTCAATATTATCGTATTGAGCTTTTTAATCGGGATTATTTATTTAAAGACAGGCAATCTTGCTGTCACGATCGTTATGCATTTTCTGATTGATTTTTTACTGGGCATTTCCATCAGGTATCGGAAGCAGGACAATATAGAGGAAACAGGAAGGGATTTGGATGAACAGAGAGGATCCTTATAGAGACCAGGCCGAACGCCTGCGCAAGAAAATAGACGGCGGTACAGAACAAAAAGACAGAAAAAAAGAAGCGCTCCCCCCGAGGAGCAGCCTTCACCATCAAAAGAAGAAAAAGACTAAATGGAGGCTGAAATATCCGGTCATGAGCCTGCTGGCCATCTTCTTTATTCTGCTGCCCATTGCAATATTCAGCATATACACCTCCATGGACAATGAGCCTGGCGGGGAGGCTGCAGAAGCAAGCAAGACGAGCTACGAGACGGTGGACTTTGGCGAGACTGCCGATGAGCCGGCGGCAGCAGGGGAGCAAACGGCGGAAGAGGAGAAACAAGCTGCAGGTGGCGAAGAGCAGGCAAAAGATTCAAATAAAGATACCACCCAGGAAGAAAAACAGGATTCAAGCGCTTCAGAGCCAGAGAAATCATCTGATGCAGAAGCTATTGAAACTGGTGCGAAAGAACCGGAAAAAACAGCAGATAAAGAAAAACCTGCCGGAGAGGTTCAGGACAAGCCCGCTCCTGAACAGAAGGAAACCTCTGGAGGGTTCGTTACACACACAGTACAGCCGGGCGAAACGATGTTCAGAATTTCAATGAAATACTTCAAGTCACAGGACGGGATAGAAATCATCAGGCAGGCAAACGGGCTGTCGGGCAATGAAATCCACGTGGGACAAGTATTGAAAATACCTCAGAACCAGTAATGCCGGTACCTTTAAGGACCGGTTTTTTTGTTGTTTAGAGCGGGAACCATCTGTGCGGGAAAAAGAGAACCCGAGGGTCTTAGTGAAGCGGACTAGCACCCTCTGTGCGGGAAAAAGGGAACCAGAGGGTGTTAGTGAAGCGGACTAGCACCCTCTGTGCGGGAAAAAGGGAACCAGAGGGTGTTAGTGAAGCGTACTAGCACCCTCTGTACGGGAAAAAGAGAACTAGAGGGTGTTATTAAAAGGGACTAACACCCTCAGTTATTTTCAATGCGTCTTATGGTTGCCCGGGGCTGACCAGCCTGCGTTACTCGTTCGAAAAGTCGCCTCCGCATTTCGATTGTCCAGCTCCGGGCGCTAGCCCCTCGAGGTCTTAAGCCAAACAGATCAAAAGGTTAAAGAGCAAACCTTTCGCTCTGTTTGTCTTAAGCTTGCCGGGGCTGATCAAGCGCCCTCCGCCTTTCATAGGAATATCCCCCGGACAAACTCATATAATGGCAGGGGAGGGGGGATTGTATGGAAACAACAATACAAATGCTGGATGAGCGGACAGATCAGGCTGCAAGGCAGATGCTGCAGAAGGTAGTAGAGCGGAAACGCAAATTTGATAAATACAAAGCCAGACATCTTGCAGTCATGTGGGCAGGGGTTTTTGTGTCCTTTTTTTATCTGCTTTATTTATATTATACGGTTATGGAACCCTATTCGTATTCGTTTGCAAGCATGTTTTCCGCCTTCGCATCAAACAGCGCCAATCTTTATTTGCTCTTTTTAGCAGGAGGGCTTTACGGGACAATGAATCTTTTTAAGGAAAAAAAGGACAAGGCTGAAAAGGAATATCATGCACTGCGCTGCGAAATCGTGGACAGAAGCAAGGATCTCTGGAAAAAGGAAGAGGAATGGAAAAACCGTCATATCGTATTCGAGATGATGAAAAAAAACTATGATATTAATCTTTACCATGAAAATAAATAGCTGGGAAAAGATCAGCAGCACAGAATTGCCTTTAATTAAAAATAAGGCACCCTAAAATAAAGGAATCTGGCAGAAAACAGGGAATATATATGGATGTCAGTTACTTTTTTGGGGGGATGGCCATGTTTGTCAAAAGCGTTATGATTCCTAAACACTCGTGCTATACGATAGGCTCCGATGAGACACTGCAAAGTGCTCTTGAGCAGCTTGAAAAGCATCAGATCGACGGCCTGCCGGTGCTGGATGGAGAGAAATATGCCGGCATCATCACTAGGTACGGGATTTATGAAAGCTACTTTAATTCCAATCAGGAAAAAGAGACATATTTAGAAGGGACTAAGGTCAGGGACATCGCTGATCACAGGGAAGTGGTCCTCCGCGGCAATGAGATTTTTGAAAGGCTGCTCCTTGACCTTAAAGACTTCCCGCTGCTTGCGGTCGTGGATGCTTCAGGCAAATTCCTCGGCGTTGTGACCCGCTTCGATGTTATGGTTCAGTTTCAATCGGCATTTGGAACCAACCGTCCCGGGGTAAGGATTGCTTTTACATCGGTCGAAACAGAGGGTAGGATTGCCCGGCTTTCCGAAATTGCCCGGCATTTTCATGAACACATCATTTCTCTCGTTACATTTGACGAAACAGATAAGCTGGTCCGCAGGATCGTCATGAAAATAGAAAAGAAAGACAATATTGATAAATTCATCAAGAAGCTGGAGGAATCCGGATTCAGGGTTTTGGATATTCATGAAGATTAGATAAGTAAAGCACAAACACTGCCCTCTTTCATACATTGGTGTGGGAGGGATTTTTTTGTGCTTTTCTTTATGATCAGGCTGCTGTCGGGTTTTTTCAGCGGCTTTCTATTTATGATTTGGCTGCCTGTTTCACTTCCGGCTAAGCCTGGTGCGGCACTGGCACAGCTGCTTTTAAGCCCCGGAGAATTCCTGGCAGCTGCATTTGCCTTCAGCATCAGCTTTATTAGTTTTGCCTCATGCCTGAAAGCGGGACTTGAAACCGGAAGGCGGTTAGGGGGAAGGGCGGCGTCAGGGTTCGAGGCCGCGGCCGGCATTGCAGCTTTGCTGGTCTGCTTTCTGGGTTTATTTTTTATGGGATTTTGGAAGGCATTCCTGCTTTTCATTTTTTCCTTTTTATATGGTATTATTTCTATAGACTTTTACCGGAAGCGGTAAAAACAGATTGTTACTTTGGGAGCGGGTATGGACATTTATATTTTTGCAATCATCATAATCCTCGTGTTAATTGGAACCTGCCTCCTTGGCTATATGGCAAAAGAAGCCTTTCAGGACAGGGTCATACATAACGAACTGGAGTTTGAAGATTTCCCGGCAGGGTTCGGAAGCGTCACAATATTCTTCATTTCCGATATCCACCGCCGCAAAGTTTCAGACAAGCTGCTGGAACAGGTCAAAGGGAAAGCAGACTTGGTCATAATAGGCGGAGATCTGGCTGAAAAAGGAGTGCCTCTCTCCTCAGTGAAAGAGAATATCGAAAAATTAAAAACAGTCGGCCCGGCTTATTTTGTCTGGGGCAATAATGACTATGAGCTTAATCATAGGGAGCTGGACGCGCTCCTGCTGGAAAGCGGTGTTAAAATACTGGATAACACAGCTGTTTCTTTCGAAGCAGAAAATGGGGATACCATGATCCTCATGGGTGTGGACGATGTCGGGAAAGGGAGGGACCGGCTGGATCTGGCCCTTCAGGATGCCGGGCCATCAGGCTTCAGAATCCTTGCCTGCCATAATCCTTCCATCATTGGGAAAATTGAGAAAAAACATGGGATCCGGCTGGTATTAAGCGGTCACACCCATGGAGGACAAATACACATTCTAGGTTACAGCCCTTATGAAAAAGGGAAAGTAAAAATAATGGATAGGGCAACTCTGCTCATCAGCAATGGATATGGAACTACTGCGCTTCCTTTGAGGCTCGGTGCCAGGGCGGAAACCCACTTAGTCCGTCTGGGCCGTAAAGGCTGATTTAACAAAGGGTATCCATAGCCTATACAAAGTTTACACACATCCTAAGGGTACCTATAATGGATGTATGGAACTGTACGCTGTAAACGGAGGATAATAAATGGCCAATCAAGAAGGAAAATATAACATCAAAGCTGTCTCTAAGATGCTCGGCATCCAGCCGGGCACCTTAAGAGCCTGGGAAAGGCGCTATCAGATGGTCGCACCTAAGCGGAACGAATCCGGCCATCGCCTTTATACAGAAGAACATGTCAAGACGCTGAGATGGCTGCTCAGTAAAATCGATCAGGGATTTACAATCAGCCAGGCAGTATCCCTGCTCGAAAATAATGTACTTGAATCAGACCCGGAAGCTCCAGCGGATGGAGGGAATCATGCTGAAATCCTGGGGGACAGGCTCCTTGATGCATTGCTTCAATTCGATGAATCCAAAGCACATGATCTGATTAATCAGGCATTCAGTTTATATACAATTGATAAGGTTCTGGTTGATATACTGGGCTCTTTATTGGTCAAGATAGGAGACTTATGGGAAAGAGGCGAGATTACCACTGCCCATGAGCATTTTGCTTCTTCTATCCTGCGGTCAAGGATCGGCATCATCCTCCACTCTTTTCCCCACAATTCAATCCTGCCTAAGGCAGTGGCTGTGTGCGGGCCAAACGAGTGGCATGAATTGGGCTTGCTCATTTTCACGCTGTTCCTGAGGAGGAAGGGATTTGAAGTTGTGTATCTTGGTGCCAGCATTGCCGAGAAAGACATTGATGTGGTCATTGAAACAGTGAACCCCAAATTTCTTTTCTTTTCTTGTACTATGAAGGAAAACCTTCAAGGAACGCTTGAATTAGCTGAGAAACTGTATTCGGAGCATTCAGGACTGAGCATCGGGCTCGGAGGTTTTGCAGTGGATCGGATGCCGCGGGATAAGAAAGACAAATATGCCTCCTATATTTTAGGGAATAGTAAAGATGAATGGGAACGCTGGATAAAGGAACAAATGTCCTGAACGAAATACGGATCGGCCTGGTCAGTCAGGTCATGCTTCTTCGGCTGAAACCGGCTGAATAAATAGTAAGACGACTCACCATCTTTTATAACCTTCATACACTAAACTAAGAGTTGGTCACGGCAGGGGGCATTGTCATGCGCTTGGAAAGGTTAAACTACAATAAAATCAAGATTTTCCTGACTTTAGATGACTTAACAGAACGGGGCCTGACAAAGGAAGATATTTGGAAGGACTCCCTTAAATGGCATCAGCTTTTTCATGAGATGCTCGAAGAAGCCAGTGATGAATTTGGTGTAGACATTCAGGGTTCTGTCGCGGTGGAGATATTCTCCATGCAGGCCCAGGGCATGGTAATGATTGTGACCATGCAGGAGCAGGAGGATGAAGAAGAAGAAGACTTTCTTCTTTCTGAAGGCTTTATTGACATGCAGGTTGTAATTGATGACAACGAAGATCTCCTTTTTGTTTTTAATGATGTGGAGGATGTCATCCAGCTTTCCAGAAGGCTGGCCGGTATGGGATTGAGTGGCGGAAATCTCTATCATATGGAGGGACGCTATTACTTATTGTTCGATGATATCCTGGCAGAAGATGCTGAAAAGCTCGCCAGTATGCTTGCAGAATATGGAAGCACTTCCCTTATCACCCGCTGGAGGCTTCTAGAGTATGGCAAGGAAGTCATTGCGGACAGCGCAATTGAAACTCTGAGCCGCTATTTCTGATAATACAAAGGCTGGAAGATGCTGTTTGTTTGAATGGAACCATTATTCCGGGAGAATACAATATAAGAAGACAGGTTGGGGATTTTATGATGACAGCCTGTCTTTTTGTGCGTCCATAAACTTTTTTGCTATAGCTTTGAGCCCATTTTTCAGATATCGTAAATATGGTGTTTTTTTTACGCGAATAAGGGAAAAGTGTTAATGTGAAAATAACTGAAAATTCCCATTATAGCAGCATTGACAGCGTTTTCAGCAAGTAATCAAAAAATGCCGAAAAGTGTATTTTTCTTCTTGCATAAATCAAACAAAGGTGTATACTATGTCATGAATACGGACAAAATGCAAAGTGATTTTTTTAGGAGGTTTACAAATGGTAGCCGAGAACGGTACTGGAAACACAAATAAAGAAGACAAACATGACGTTTTAAAGTCAACTCAAACTGTTATTCATAAGGCTCTCGAAAAGCTTGGATATCCTGAAGAGGTATATGAACTGCTGAAAGAGCCGATCCGCATGATGACAGTTAAAATACCTGTCAGAATGGATGATGGGTCTGTTAAAGTCTTTACTGGCTACCGGGCACAGCATAATGATGCTGTTGGGCCGACTAAGGGCGGAATCCGCTTCCATCCGGGAGTAACGGAAAAAGAGGTGAAAGCCCTTTCCATTTGGATGAGTCTTAAGTGCGGCATCGTCGATTTGCCATATGGCGGAGGAAAAGGCGGGATTGTATGTGATCCCAGAGATATGTCCTTCCGTGAGCTGGAAAGGCTCAGCCGAGGCTATGTCCGTGCAATAAGCCAGATTGTGGGTCCTACCAAAGATATTCCGGCTCCAGATGTATTTACCAACTCTCAAATCATGGCTTGGATGATGGACGAATACAGCAGAATAGATGAATTTAACTCTCCTGGCTTTATTACAGGAAAACCGCTTGTACTCGGGGGCTCTCATGGAAGGGAATCAGCTACTGCGAAAGGCGTCACCATCTGCATCAGGGAAGCTGCCAGGAAGAAAGGCATCAACCTGCAGGGAGCGCGCGTCGTCGTACAGGGCTTCGGAAATGCCGGAAGCTTTCTTTCCAAATTCATGCATGATGCCGGTGCGAAGGTTGTGGGCATATCTGATGCCTACGGCGGACTGCATGATCCCGAGGGGCTTGACATTGACTATCTGCTTGACCGCCGTGACAGTTTTGGGACGGTAACCAAGCTTTTCAATAATACAATTACCAACAAAGAGCTATTGGAACTGGATTGCGATATCCTTGTTCCTGCTGCCATCGAAAATCAAATTACCGAAGAAAATGCCCATAATATCAGGGCAAGCATCGTAGTCGAGGCTGCTAACGGGCCTACTACCCTCGAAGCAACCCAGATACTGACAGAAAGGGGCATCCTGCTCGTGCCGGATGTTCTGGCCTCTGCAGGGGGAGTGACCGTTTCTTACTTTGAATGGGTTCAGAATAACCAGGGCTATTACTGGTCTGAAGAAGAAGTGGAAGAAAAACTTGAGAAGATCATGTGCAAATCATTCAATAATATCTACGATACGGCACAGACAAGAAGAGTGGACATGAGGCTTGCTGCATATATGGTTGGCGTCCGCAAAACAGCTGAAGCCTCCAGATTCCGAGGCTGGGTGTAAGAAGAAGCTCATATCATTGAATGTTTCATTAAAATCTCCTATCATAAATTGATGGGAGATTTTTTTTTCCAATGTGAAGGATAAATATGAAGGAGTCCCTGCCTGTCAGACGGGGAAAAAAGAGAATGCTTAAGTAAGGAGCGCTGACATATGAAATCGGAAGATGCGATTATTATAGGAGGAGGCCCCTGCGGACTTGCAGCAGCCATTGCGTTAAAGGAAGCGGGAAAGGAACCCCTTGTGATTGAAAAAGGGAATATTGTCAATGCCATCTATCATTATCCGACCCATCAGACTTTTTTCAGTACGGCTGAAAAACTTGAAATCGGAGGGGTGGCTTTTGTTACAGAAAATTATAAGCCGCAGAGGAACCAGGCGCTGGTGTACTACAGGGAAGTGGCAAAAAGGAAGCAGCTAAATATCCATGCGTATGAAAAGGTCCTTGGCGTCACGAAGGACCAGGAAGGCTTTATCGTCCAGACGGATAAAGGACAATATACTGCTCCGTATGTAATTATTGCGACAGGCTATTATGACAACCCGAATTATCTTGATATACCAGGGGAAGACCTTCCCAAGGTTTTTCACTATTTCAAGGAAGCCCACCCTTATTTCAATAAAGATGTAGTGGTGATTGGCGGAAAGAACTCAAGTGTGGATGCAGCCATCGAGCTTAACAAAGCGGGCGCGAGAGTGACGGTTTTGTACAGGGGAAGCCAATACTCCCAAAGCATCAAACCCTGGATTTTGCCGGAATTTGAATCACTTGCACGATCAGGCCAAGTGAAAATGGAATTTGAGGCTGAAGTGAGAGAGATCACCGAGAACCAAGTCATTTATGAAAAAGAGGGCAGGCAGGAAGCGATAAAAAATGATTTTGTTTTTGCTATGACAGGCTACCATCCAGATCACACCTTCCTTAAAAAGATGGGGATCGGCATTGATCCTGCATCAGGACGGCCGCATTACAGTGAAGAAACGATGGAAACAAATATTGAAGGAATCTTTATAGCGGGCGTGATTGCAGCCGGCAATAATGCAAATGAAATATTCATTGAAAATGGCCGCTTCCATGGAGGGATCATCGCGGAAGCTATAAAGAAGCGTGAATCGGACAGCTGAATATGAAAGGGGCACCGCAATCCGGTGCCCTTTTTCTTTTATACTTGGAAAAGCCTTTCAATATGCTCCATTTCATCGGTGATAGTCAGCGCGATCAGCAGTTTCAGGCGTGCTTTCTGGCCGTTCAGGCCGTTTGAAAAAATGACTCCAAGCTCTTTCAGCTGCTTGCCGCCGCCTTCATAGCCGTATACGTCCTGGGCAATCCCATTGAAGCATCTGGACACAAGGACAACGGGTATATTGGCTTCTATCAGGCTTTGGACCCCATTAGCGGCGGCAGGCGGAAGATTGCCCTGTCCAAGCGCTTCAATGACCACCCCATCCATCTGCAGGTCTTTGATGGCCATCAGCAATGAGGAATCCATTCCGGCATGCGCTTTTACGAGGACGACCTTTTTGGACACATCTGATATCTGGTAGCTTTCTTTGGTGAGTGGCGAGTGGTGAAAAAGAACCCCCCTCTTAGTGACGATCCCGATCGGTCCATATTGGGGACTTTGGAAAGTTGAGACATTGCTGGTATGTGTTTTAGTGCAATTCTCCGCTGTATGGATCTCATCATTCAACACAACCAGTACCCCTTTATTCATAGCCTCGCTGCTTACAGCGACCCTCAGTGAGGCAATCAGATTATACAGGCCGTCCGATCCTATCTCATTGCTTGACCGCATGGCACCGGTAACAATCACGGGGATTGGCGCCTGGAGGGTAAGATCAAGAAAATAAGCTGTTTCCTCGAGTGTATCTGTTCCATGGGTGATGACTGCTCCGTCTATTTTCCCAGTCTGGTAGTGCTTGTCTATTAAGTCCTTTAGTACAAGCATTTCTACTGGTGTAATATGCGGTGAAGGCAGATGAAAAGGCTCTTCTACAATGATATCGGCCAGCTCAAACAGCTCATTCGTTTTATCTGTCATAGGATTTTTTTCTGTAGGAACGACGGCACCGGTTGAAGCATCTTCACTCATTGAAATCGTGCCGCCTGTATGGATGATGAGTATTTTTTTCTTTGTCATTTCTATAGCCTCCAGGATGATTTGCAGGAAATGCTGCGGAAGGATGAATCCATGGGAATCCTGTACCGCTGCCTTTTCCCCATAAAATAAGCTTGATCTATGATTAATCCATTTTCATTATCATAATATCATGATACGATTAAGAAAACAGATTGAAAAGAGGACAGCTCATGCTGGGAATATTATCTGCCGGAATAGCTCCTGGTCTGGCTTTGCTTAGCTACTTTTATTTAAAGGACGAATACGATTCCGAGCCAGTCTCAATGGTGTTCAGGACTTTTCTTTTTGGTGCCCTGCTGGTGTTCCCGATCATGTTCATACAGTATGTCCTTGAAACCGAGCAGATTGTCCAATCTGATATTGTCAGTGCATTCTTTTCCGCAAGTATGCTCGAAGAATTTTTCAAATGGTTTATTTTATTCTATACCGTTTATCAGCATATAAGTTTTGATGAGCCGTATGATGGCATTGTTTATGGTGCAAGCGTATCCCTTGGTTTTGCCACTGCGGAAAATATCCTGTATCTCATTGCCAATGGGCTGGAATATGCGATAGGCCGTGCCCTTCTGCCGGTTTCAAGCCATGCATTATTCGGTGTCATAATGGGCTACTATATCGGAAAAGGCAAGTTTACGGCTGAATCAAGGAAGAAATGGATCAGCCTCTCACTCTTTTTGCCTTTTATCCTCCATGGAACCTATGACTTTATTCTCGTATCCCAGGAACATTGGAAGTTTATCATGGTTCCCTTCATGATTTTCCTCTGGTGGTATGGCCTCAGAAAGGTCAAGATGGCCAGGGCAATGAGCATGAAACATATTGAGGAGAGCTTTGATTATCAGAAAACCCTTTACCCCTAGGTGAAGGGTTTTTTTTAGTTAGGTTGTGTTAGTGTACATTGTTGATATCTGGCTAAAAATGAGCCCAAAATCAACAACAATGTTTAACAAAGCCTTTAGTTAAGGAAGCCAAACCTCCCTAAAAGGCAAAGAACGCCTTTCCGGGGGTTCGTCTTATGCTTGCCGGGGCTGATCAAGTCGCTTGCGCTTTTGTTTCGGAGGCAGAAGCAGTGCCTTCCATATATTTACTGCCGCCAAATTGCTCTCATTTGCATAAAAACCCAGCCTCTGAAAAAAATAGGGTTAATGTTAATTAGATTATCATCTGGGGGTTGCTATCCATGAAAAACAAATTATTGGTGATTAAGCTGGCTCTGCTCATTCCGCTTTTTGCAGCTGCACTCCCGCTGCTGGGGCCATCTGAAAAAGCAGATGCTTTTTCAGCTCAGGTCATCCAGCATGGAGCTGTAGGCGATGATGTTATTGAACTTCAGTCAAGGCTTCAGTACCTCGGGTTTTATAACGGTAAAATCGACGGGGTATTTGGATGGGGAACTTACTGGGCGCTGCGTAATTTCCAATACGAATTCGGGCTGCCGATTGATGGGCTGGCAGGCCAGGAAACAAAGGCCAAGCTCGCAAAAGCTTCCAAGTACAACGAACAGTTTGTAAAAGATCAAGTCAATAAAGGCAATAAATTCACCCATTATGGCGGTGTTGACCTGGACAAGCAGAAAAAGCCTTCAGGCGGTGCCAGTCAGGGCGGAGGTGGAGGCGGAGGCCAAAGCGCCCCGGCAAAACCTGAAGCCAAACAGCCTTCTGCTGCCAATATCCCATCAGGATTCTCGCAGAATGACATACAGCTGATGGCAAACGCAGTTTATGGAGAAGCAAGGGGGGAGCCTTATACAGGCCAGGTGGCTGTGGCAGCTGTCATCTTGAACCGGGTCCACAGTGCTACCTTCCCAAACACAGTTTCAGGGGTGATTTTTGAGCCGCGCGCTTTTACGGCTGTGGCAGACGGCCAGATATGGCTGACACCGAATGAAACTGCAAAAGAAGCAGTGATGGACGCTATGAACGGCTGGGATCCAACCGGCGATGCGCTCTATTATTTCAATCCTGATACGGCGACCAGCGGATGGATTTGGACGCGGCCGCAAATCAAAAAGATCGGAAAACATATTTTCTGTGAATAGAGAGGTGGTTTACAGTGATTAGAGGGATACTTATTGCCGTACTCGCCCTTGGAGCTGCCGGTGCCGGCTTTTGGGGATACCAGGAGCACAGGGAAAAGAATGCGATTCTAATTAATGCAGAAAACAGCTATCAAAGGGCCTTTCATGACCTGACATACCAAACCGACCTGCTTCATGACAAAATCGGGACTACATTAGCCATGAATAGCAGGGAATCCCTTTCACCGGCGCTTGCTGATGTCTGGAAAATAACTTCCACGGCCCATAGTGATGTTGGCCAGCTGCCGCTTACACTTATGCCATTCAATAAGACAGAGGATTTCCTTGCGAAGATCGGGGATTTCAGCTACCGCACAGCAGTCAGGGATCTGGACAAGGAACCTTTGTCAGATAAAGAGTATAAGGCGCTTCAAGGGCTTTATAAAGAATCAGCGGATATCCAGCAGGAGCTCCGCAAAGTCCAGCATATGGTCCTCAAGAATAATCTCAGGTGGATGGACGTTGAAATGGCGCTGGCCTCCAATAAGCAGCCAATGGACAATACAATCATTGACGGATTCAAAACTGTGGAAAAGACGGTTGAAAGCTATGGAGAGACCGATTTTGGCCCCGCCATGGTCAATATGCAGAAAGATGACTCAAATTATAAATATTTAGAGGGAGAGGCTATTTCAAAAAACAAAGCCCGCTCCATTGCTGAGAAATATGCAGGAATGGGGGAAAAGGCGGCTGTAAAAGTAACAGAAAACGGAAAAGGCTCTGACTTCGGCTTTTACAGTGTCTCAGTCCAGGACCCTAAAACCGGCAGGGAAGCCAATATGGATATAACAAAAAAAGGCGGTTATCCGATCTGGTTTATCCTAAGCAGAGATGTTAACGACCAGGCTGTCAGTCTGAATGAAGCCGGGAATAAAGCCATTAAATTCCTCAGTGACAATGGATTTAAGGATTTGGACCTGTTTGAAAGTACACAATACGATCATGTCGGAGTATTTACTTTCGTATCCAAACAAGAGAATATCAGGGTCTATCCTGATTCGATAAAAGTAAAGGTCGCCCTTGATAACGGGCAAATGATCGGCTTTTCAGCAGAAGATTATCTTAAGTCCCACCACATAAGGGAACTGCCTGAAGCGGGATTAAGCCAGGAAGAGGCAAGGGACAAAATCAACCCTAATCTGAAGATACAGGAAACGAGACTTGCCGTCATCATTAATGACCTTAACCAGGAAGTATTATGCCATGAATTCCTGGGTACAATGGGCGATGACACATATCGGATTTATATCAATGCTGATTCAGGCATTGAAGAAAAAGTGGATAAGCTGCAGAATGCAGAGCCCATTTACGAAGATGTTGTTTAACAGCATAGTACTGCTGGGCCCGGGGGATATTCCCGGGCTTTTTAATATCAGAAAAACAGGTCTTTAGAACTATATAAGTCCTTGATTCATCCATGGGTCCCGTGTCATAATTAAATGACAGGATTATCCTTTTGCCTGATTGAAACAGGAAAGCGTGTATTTAAGAGAGAGCAAGAGAGAGTGGGTCAGCATGATAAAAATTGGAGATTCAATAACACTTGAAACAGTGAATGGACATAAAGAAGAAATATATAGATGCAAGCTGTCCGAAAAGAATGACAATGCCCTTTTCATTGATTACCCGGTCAATGTAAAATCAGGAAAGACAGCCTTCCTGCTTGACGGTACACAGCTTAAAGCTACATTCGTCTCAGATGACGGATCCGTTTTCTTATTTACTACTGAAGTAAAAGGAAGGGTTAAGCAGAATATCCCGTTAATGATCTTAGCCTATCCGGGCCCGAAGCAGCTTATCAAAATCCAGAGGCGGCAGTACGTGAGGATCGAAGCAGCCATCGATGCTGCTGTCCAGCCGATTGGCCGCGAATTCTCCCCGTTTAAGGCTGTAACGGAAGACATCAGTGCCGGCGGGGCAAGCCTGCTTGTGGATAAAGACAGCCCGCTCGATGCAGGCACATTTATAAAAGTATTGCTGGTGCTGGCCCTTCAGAATGGTGACTATCATTATCTGAAAGCAGATGCAAAAATTGTGAGAATCATAGAACATAATGAACTGAAAAATAAGGCATCGATTGAATTTGCAGATCTGGGCCCATCCGGCAGGCAGCTTCTTCTCCGTTTCTGTTTTGACAGGCAGCTTGCCCTTAAGAAAAAAGGCCTGGAAGCTTAACGAATAATTGCCTGCCTGGATGCCAATAATGATAATAAGATTGTCAACAGGCGGGGATGGAAATGAAGATGCTCGAACGGCTGATCGTGAAAGCAGTCATTATTCAGCTGCTCTTTTTGCTCGCAGCCCAGGTACTGCTCCATAAATATGATGTCATGCCTGAGCTGAAGCAGCTTGCCCAGTACGAAGGTGTGGCAAAGAATAGCTTTGAGGAGCTGCTGGAAACTTTCAGCGGAAAATGAGCGGGCATAAGCAGCCTGCTTTTTTTGTATGCCTAAACCCCTTCAGAGGCAGGCCGAAGGACAAAATATTGATAAAAAACCAGCGGATAATATGTTAAAATGGTTCTTGTAAGTTTTAGAGAAACCCAACTGGAAGTGTAACAGGAGGAAATATGATCAAAAAAATCTCAATTGCCATCGATGGCCCTGCAGCAGCAGGAAAAAGCACAGTGGCAAAAATTGCAGCTGAAAAGCTATCATATATTTATATAGACACAGGGGCCATGTACAGGGCACTCACATATAAAGCCATTGAGGCAGGCGCTGACCTGGAAAATGAAGATAAGCTGATGGATATCCTCACAAGCATCCAGATTGACTTGCTTCCAGGTGAACAGGGGCAGATTATCCTGGTGGACGGTGAAAATGTTACAGAAGTGATAAGAACAGCCGCCGTTACCAACTCTGTATCGATTGCTGCGAAGCACCGCAAGGTCCGGGAAGAGATGGTCAGAAGGCAAAAAGCATTCTCGATCGGCGGCGGGGTAGTTATGGACGGCAGGGATATCGGGACCCATGTCCTTCCCCATGCAGAGGTAAAAGTATTCCTGCTTGCATCAGTTGATGAGAGGGCCATGCGGAGACATCAGGAGAATATAAAGAAAGGCTACCCGTCAGATCTTGAACAGCTGAAAACCGATATTGCATACCGGGACAAGCTGGATTCTGAAAGGGAAGTAGCGCCGCTTAAAAAAGCTGATGATGCTGTGGTCATTGACACTACCTCGCTTGCTATTCCAGAAGTTGTAGAGAAGATCATGCTGCTTGCTGAAGAAAGGATCGGATTGACTTGACATTCTATTCTTTTGTAAGATCAGCCGTTTACGGCGCGCTGAAACCGATATACCGTTTTGAAGTGATCGGGAAGGAGAACTTTCCGGCTGAGGGTGGCGTGCTGCTGTGCAGCAACCATATCGACAATCTGGATCCGCCCGTTGTAGGGATTACTGCTCCAAGGCCGGTTCATTTCATGGCCAAGGAAGAACTTTTCAACCTGCCGGTATTAGGCACGATAGTCAGGAATCTTAACGCCTTTCCGGTTAAGAGGGGCATGAGCGACAGGGAAGCTCTAAGGAAAGGGATTGGCCTTTTGAAGGAAGGAAATGTTTTAGGGCTCTTTCCTGAGGGTACAAGAAGTAAAACAGGGGAGTTGGGTAAAGGCCTTGCAGGGGCAGGCTTCTTTGCCTTGAGGGCACCGGCCCATGTAGTACCCTGTGCAATCATTGGCCCATACAAGCCTTTTAAAAGATTGAAGGTAGTGTACGGGAAGCCTCTGGATATGGAAGAAGCACGGAAAAACAGAGCGTCCGCTGACGAAGTGACGGAGATGATCATGCAGGAAATCCGCCAGCTTATTGAGCAGCACAGATAAGTCTTCTTGCTTGACAAATAAAGCTATTTGTAAGAAGTTAGAGGAAAGGCATCTTTTTAGAATATTCTATGTCTTTAATTTAGGACCTTGTTTTCCGCTGTGAAAATATCACATCTACTATAAAAGATTGCAAGCAGTCATTGGATTAAGGAGGATTACATATGTCAGAAGAGATGAATCAATCAGAAGAAATGAATTCAATTGAAGTAAAAAACTTTGAGGTGGGCGACCGCGTAACTGCGAAAGTCACCAAAGTGGAAGAAAAGCAGGTTGTCGTGGATATCCAGGACAGCAAGCTTGACGGGATCATCCCGATCAGCGAGCTCTCAAGCCTTCACATTGAAAAAGCGGAAGATGCTGTGGCTGAAGGTGATGAGCTTGACCTGGAAGTACTCAAAGTGGAGGAAGAGGCACTTATCCTTTCAAAGCGCAAAGTGGATGCAGTAAAGGCTTGGGATACACTTGAAGAGAAATTCAACAGCGGCGAAGTTTTTGACGCTGAAATTAAAGATGTGGTCAAAGGCGGGCTGGTAGTGGACCTTGGCGTCCGCGGCTTTGTACCGGCTTCACTTGTTGAAGCACATTTTGTGGAAGACTTCTCAGATTACAAAGGCAGGACCCTTTCTTTCAAAATCGTGGAACTGGATAAGGAGAAAAACCGCCTGATCCTTTCACACAGAGCTGTTGTAGAGGAAGAAAAGGGCAGGCAGAAGCAGGATATCCTTGCTAACCTCCAGGCAGACCAGGTTCTGGATGGCACTGTCCAGCGCATCACTGACTTCGGCGCATTTGTCGATATCGGCGGAATTGACGGACTTGTCCATATTTCCCAGCTTTCATACGAGCATGTTGAAAAGCCTTCCGATGTAGTGGAAGAAGGCCAGAAGGTACAGGTGAAAGTACTGAGCGTAGACAGGGATAATGAGCGCATTTCCCTATCCATCAAGGAAACATTGCCTGGGCCATGGTCTGATATCGCAGAAAAGGCCCCGAAAGGAAGCACTCTTGACGGAGTTGTGAGGCGCCTGGTATCTTATGGAGCATTTGTTGAGGTATTCCCTGGAGTAGAGGGTCTTGTTCACATCTCCCAGATTTCCCACAAGCATATTGGTACACCGCATGAGGTGCTTGAAGAAGGCCAGCAGGTACAAGTAAAGGTCCTGGATGTAAATGAAAATGATCAGCGTCTGTCTTTAAGCATCAAGGATCTTGAAGAAAAAGAAGCTGAGTATGATACAAGTTATGAGATGCCTGAGGAAACAAAAGGCTTCCAGCTTGGTGAAATGATCGGTGATCAGTTAAAGAATCTGAAAAAATAATGGTGATATAATTTGTCAAGATCTAAACGGAAATGGGATCATATAGAATTTGCCCTTTCAACAGGCCAAAAGCGCATTGCCGGATTTGACGATATAGATTTTATTCATCAAAGCTTGCCTGATTCTGCAGTGGATCAAGTGAAAATAGAAACTGAAATTGGCGGACTTACTCTAAGTTCGCCAATTTTAATAAATGCGATGACAGGCGGCGGCGGTGAAAAAACGCTTAAAATCAATCAGGAGCTGGCCATGGCTGCGGCTGAAACAGGCCTTGCCATGGCAGTGGGCTCGCAAATGGCAGCTTTGAAGGATCCTGCCGAACGGGAGTCATACAGAATTGTGCGGCGGGAAAATCCGAAAGGGATTGTTATCGGCAACCTGGGAAGTGAAGCAGATGCCGAACAGGCTAACAGGGCAATCGAGATGATTGAAGCGGATGCCCTGCAGATACATCTGAATGTGGTCCAGGAACTGACGATGCCAGAAGGAGACCGGGACTTTAGGGGTGCCCTGAGAAGGATCGAGTCTATTTGTAAAAACGTTCATGTGCCTGTGATTGTAAAAGAGGTCGGATTCGGGACCAGCAGGGAAAGTGCGGCAAAGCTTGAAGCTGCCGGTGTTTCAGCGATCGATGTCGGGGGATTTGGCGGCACTAACTTTGCCAGGATTGAGAATGAAAGAAGAGAACGGCTCCTTTCGTTTTTCAATGGCTGGGGGATACCGACTGCCTCCTCTATCCTTGAGGTGAACACAGAAGAGACGGGAGTCAGTATCATCGGTTCCGGCGGCGTCCAGACAGCCTTCGATGCAGCAAAAGCCATTGCCTGCGGGGCAGATGCTGCTGCAATGGCCGGATACCTCTTGAAGATTCTTGTGAGCGAAGGTCATGTACAGCTTATAAAAGAAATACATACTCTCCATGAGGAGCTCGCCTTTATTATGGCTGCGCTCGGCGCTGAAACAATAAAGGACCTCCAAAAAGCCCCATTCATCATATCAGGCAAAACCCATCATTGGCTGTCTGAACGTGGGATAAACACAAAGGCTTTTAGTCAAAGGAATATATAAAAAGATGCTCCTGCTTGTGACGGCGGGAGCTTTTTGCGTTGCTCAGAGGGTAACCGTAGAGGACTACTTTTTTGGGAAAACGGAGCTAGGACCGCTATTCTGGCAAAAAGAAAGAACAGTGGTTCCAGCCAACGAAGCTGGGACCACTATTGAGGCAAAAAGAAAGAATAGTGGTTCCAGCCAACAGAGCTGGGACCACTATTGTGGCTCAAAGAAAGAATAGTGGTTCCAGTCAACGAAGCTGGGACCACTATTGTGGCTCAAAGAAAGAATAGTGGTTCCAGCTAACAGAGCTGGGACCACTATTGTGGCAAAAAGAAAGAATAGTGGTTCCAGCCAACAGAGCTGGGACCACTATTGTGGCTCAAAGAAAGAAAGAATAGTGGTTCCAGCCAACAGAGCTGGGACCACTATTGTGGCAAAAAGAAAGAATAGTGGTTCCAGCCAACAGAGCTAGGACACTATTGTTGCTCAAAGAAAGAATAGTGGTTCCAGCCAACAGAGCTAGGACCACTATTGTGGCTCAAAGAAAGAAAGAATAGTGGTTCCAGCCAACAGAGCTGGGACCATTATTGTGGCTCAAAGAAAGAATAGTGGTTCCAGCCAACAGAGCTGGGACCACTATTATTGATGAAAGCGAAAATAATGGTTCCAGCCACAAAAGAGTGATCTTTTAAATCCCCCAGATTGGAGAGAACAAAGGCCCGTTTTAAGAAGTGGCCACAGGACGCGGCGCCCTTAGCCTGCGTTCCTCGTTGGAACAGTCGCCTCCGCTTTTCTATTTGTCCAGCTCCAAAGCCTAGCCCCTCGAGTCATAAGCCACTCCTGGATTAAAGGCAAAGAACGCCTTTTATCCAGGAGCGTCTTATGCTTGAGGCCCGCAGGATGCGGGTCATGCAGGCGTTGCCACAGGACGTGGCGTTTTTAGTCTGCGTTCCTTTATTGAACAAGGCTTTTCCGCTTTTCTATGTGTCCAGCTCCGGCTCCTAGGTGCTCGAGTCATAAGCCAAGCAGGCCAGAAGGTTAAAGAACAACCTTCCGTCCTGCTCGTCTTTTGCTTGAGGCCCGCAGGATGCGGGTCATGCAGGCGTTGCCACAGGACGTGGCGCCCTTAGCCTGCGTTCCTCGTTAGAACAGTCGCCTCCGCTTTTCTACTTGTCCAGTTCCGGGCGCTAGCCCCTCGAGTCATAAGCCACTCCTGGATTAAAGGCAAAGAATGCCTTTTATCCAGGAGCGACTTATGCTTATCGGGGCTGAGCAAGCGCCCTCCGCTTTTCTAACTATACTTAGAGTCATTCATGCCCCTGGCTTCTTCCGGGCTTTGAAGCTTGGTCGCCCCTGGATAGTGAAGGGCCTGGTCGCGGTCAGATTCGACTCTTCCGCCTGCTTTTAATTTTTTCTCCTGTCTGTCTTTTCCCATGTTTAACACCCCCTGCTATTTAAGATGAAACAAGGACAAAAGTTTATGTAATAAAGATTAAAGTACATAACTATTACCCATAATGGAAATGATAGGTGGTGGTGGTGTGGAAGGCTTTTACTTTTATATGGGCGCCTGGTGCTGCTGGGTTGCAGCGGCATTTTTTATGAATAGACAGCAGAGGGGAAGGACGGCTTTGTCGGCTTGCCTTTTGATTGCCATTATTGTTTCGCCTTATACAATTTCTCTGGGCAGTATCCATATTTCAGCAGCAGGAGCTTTCATTTTGATTTGCTGCTATGCCGAGGCTGGCCGCATAACAGGACTTAAAGCAATTTATTTTTTTGTTTCTGTTTTTATGATCATGCTTGCTTATACAAGTTTTCAGCTTTTTGCTCTTTTTGATCCTGTTTGGGTTGTTTTCAAAAAAGAATGGATGCTGGCAGCCATCATGTTTGCTTTGTCTGCCGTACTTTTTACCGACTGCAGGAAAAGAATTGCAGCCGTGCTGACAGGTGCCATTCAGGGGGATTTCCTCTTTTCGCTGGTACTGAAGAAGTTGTCCCTGGTCTATGAGGCCTGGTCTTTTTCTTTTCTTGATATCGCAGCTATATCAGCATGCGCATTGCTATTGTGGGACGGATTTGTCAAACTCGCAGCATATTTAGAGCGGCAGGCAGCCAATCTGGAAAAGGAGAAACAAAAGATATTATGAGTGATTATACATACCCGATTGTTTTTGGCCTGATTATCGGAACGGCCACAAGGATGTACATGCTGCGGACGGATTACCGGCAGTACCCGACATATCTGCATGGTAAAATCATACACCTGGCCCTTGGATTCATTGCAGCGGCTCTCGGGACGGTTGCTGTTCCTTCTATTCTGGAACAGGATTTTACAGCGGTGACTTTTTTGACTCTTGCGGCAAGCCAGTTCCGGGAGGTCAGGAACATGGAAAGAAATACCCTGGCAGAACTGGATTCCTATGAATTGGTTTCCAGGGGCAAAACCTATATAGAGGGAATTGCCGTTGCTTTTGAAAGCCGGAATTATCTTGTGATATTCACGTCCTTGATCAGCACCCTTTGTTATATTGTGATTAACATCTGGGTCGGCATCATAGCGGC
The DNA here is from genome assembly GCF_008180445.1 of Bacillus infantis. Taxonomy (GTDB): domain Bacteria; phylum Bacillota; class Bacilli; order Bacillales; family Cytobacillaceae; genus Bacillus_AB; species Bacillus_AB infantis_B. The sequence goes on along the minus strand of NZ_VTER01000004.1, from coordinate 213,459 downwards.
CATTCTGTCTGTGCTGATATCAAAGAAGCTCATGGCAGGAGGGAAGCTCGGGGATATTGTGGAAATTGAATATATGGAACCGCGCTTTGATGGGGCAGGCCTTTATGTAGACAATATTTATATCATGAATATCGGGCTGCCTGCGAGGCAGGAGGAAGTGCTGAGGTATGGAATGGGATTCATTTTAAAACCGAAATCCTTTGACGCGCGTTCAACCATCGCCAATCTTGGACAAAGGCAGGCGATCCTCCACGATGTCTCGATCGCGATGGGTGTATACAGGGATTCCGGCACACCTGCGCTCGTCCCTCTCGCCAAGCGGGATTTGGATGATGGAAGAGTCGGGGTTTTTCTTCTGCCCCAGGAGAAGGACATTGAAAGGGCCATCAAAGTGATCGGCAGTGTGCCGACGCTTGAAAATGCCATCAGGATGCCGTCTGAACGGGAAAGGAAGAGCGGAAATGGTCATTGAGAAATTTATTTTGGCAGTGATTACGACGAACCCGAAGAAGGCACCTTCAGGGGCAGCTGTATTTCATTGTGACGACAAAAAAGAGATGGAGCATGTGGCTGCCAACCTTGAAGCCATTTTAGACGGAATTGCCCACGCTCTGACAGATGAAATGTATGTAATTGTCAAGCATTGATGGTTCTTCCAATGTTTTCGTTGCGGGGAATCTGCCTCTTTGATAAAATGATTAGGTTAGGCCCTTCTGCAAACAGGAAGGGTTTATTTTATACACGGGCCATCCTGAAGAAAAACAGGATGATGTTGAAAGCAAATCATTTGACTCTTTCGAGCAGTGTTTAAAGTATATAAAAGTGAAAGGGTGATGTTCATGGCTAAACCGGTTATCGCCATTGTAGGACGTCCAAACGTCGGAAAATCCACGATTTTCAACAGAATAGTAGGAGAAAGGATCTCCATTGTCGAAGATATACCTGGTGTGACCAGAGATAGAATCTACAGTTCAGCTGAATGGCTGAATCTTGATTTCAATATTATCGATACCGGCGGGATTGATATAGGAGACGAGCCTTTCCTTGAGCAGATCAGGCAGCAGGCTGAAATCGCCATCGAAGAAGCTGATGTGATCCTGTTCTTGACTAATGGACGGGAAGGCGTTACATCAGCTGACGAAGCTGTCGCTAAAATACTGTATAAATCAAAGAAACCTGTCGTGCTTGGGGTCAATAAAATTGACAACCCTGATATGCGCGACCAGATCTATGATTTCTATGCCCTTGGATTTGGTGAGCCAATCCCGATCTCAGGTTCCCACGGGCTGGGGCTTGGGGACCTGCTTGATGAAGCTGCAAAGCATTTTCCTGATACAAAGGACAAGGACTATGGCGATGATGTCATTAAGTTCTCCCTGATTGGGCGCCCTAATGTCGGGAAATCTTCCCTTGTCAATGCTATTCTCGGGGAAGAAAGGGTCATTGTTTCCAATATTGCCGGCACGACGCGTGATGCTGTCGATTCACTGCTCACTTATAATGGGGATCAGTATGTGATCATTGATACAGCCGGAATGCGGAAAAAAGGCAAAGTGTACGAAAGCACTGAAAAATACAGCGTCCTGAGAGCATTAAGAGCCATTGAGCGCTCAGATGTCGTCCTTGTTGTCATCGATGCGGATGAAGGCATTCTTGAGCAGGACAAAAAGATTGCGGGCTATGCGCATGAAGCCGGCCGGGCTGTCGTGATTGTCGTCAATAAATGGGACGCTGTCGAGAAGGACGAAAAAACAATGAAGGCGTTTGAAACGAATATCAGGGAGCATTTCCAATTCCTTGACTATGCGCCGATCGTTTTCTTGTCTGCTTTAACAAAGAAGAGGATCCATACATTGATTCCGCAGATCAACCAGGCAAGCGAGAACCACAGCATGCGTGTGGAAACGAGCGTCCTGAATGATGTTGTCATGGATGCCGTTGCAATGAATCCAACGCCTACCGATAAAGGAAAGCGCCTGCGGATTTACTATACGACTCAAGTGGCTGTCAAGCCGCCAGTATTTGTGGTATTTGTCAATGATCCTGAACTTATGCATTTCTCCTATGAGCGTTTCCTTGAAAACCGCATAAGAGATGCTTTTGGATTTGAAGGTACTCCAATTAAGATATTTGCACGGGAAAGAAAATAAAAAGGGTGTGATTGTATGCTGGATCAATCGAGCAAGATAACCGTTGCCGGTGCAGGCAGCTGGGGCACGGCACTCGCCATGGTGCTGGCTGACAATGGCCGCCAAGTCAGGCTCTGGGGGCATAACCCTGTACAGATCAAGGAAATCAATGAACAGCACACCAATCAAAAATATTTGCCTGATATAAAATTGCCTTCAGGCATTAGAGGTTTCAGCTCACTGGAAGAAGCCCTTGATGGTGTTGACACGCTGATTATGGCGGTGCCGACAAAAGCCATCAGGGAAGTCGCCGGTAAGATTAATGAATTTCAGCGTGTGCCTCTTACTATCGTACATGTCAGCAAAGGAATCGAACCGGATACATTGCTGAGAATATCAGAAATGATCGAGGAAGAATTTACAAGTGAAGCCCTCGGCAGCGTTGTGGTCCTTTCCGGTCCAAGCCATGCAGAGGAAGTGAGCCTCCGCCATCCGACAACAGTCACTGTTTCTTCAAAAAACATTGAGGCGGCAGAGCATGTACAGGATCTTTTTATAAACCATAACTTCAGGGTATATACAAATCCTGATATCATTGGCGTGGAAATCGGCGGAGCGCTGAAGAATATCATAGCACTGGCAGCTGGGATCACCGATGGCCTCGGCTATGGAGATAATGCCAAAGCGGCCCTTATCACAAGGGGGCTTGCCGAGATTGCCAGGCTGGGCACCAAAATGGGCGCAAGTCCGCTGACTTTCTCGGGATTAACCGGAATCGGCGATCTGATCGTCACTTGTACGAGCGTCCATTCCCGCAACTGGAGGGCAGGAAACCTTCTTGGGAAAGGGCATAGCCTGCAGGAAGTCCTTGATAATATGGGAATGGTTGTTGAAGGCGTCAGAACCACGAAAGCTGCATACCAGCTCGCTGAAAAATACAATGTGAAAATGCCTATTACAGAAGCGCTGTATGAAGTGCTGTTTAATGGAGCCGACCCGAAGGAATCTGTCGACAAGCTGATGGCAAGAGGGAAAACGCATGAAATGGAAGACCTTGCAAATGTGCTTGAAGACAGGATTGACAAGTGAATGATATGATTTGCTGCAAGAGAAGATATTTATTTTTCCCTGAGCATCAAAATTTAGGCATTCGAGGATGCGGGAAAGGAACTTCCTGCATACAATGCAACGAAGCAAACTGGTGATATGAACAGGGTGCATGGGTTATTTAGTCGCATACGGCCAAAGCAGAGATTGCCCCATCTTTGCTTTGGCTCTTTTTTTGTGAAATTACAGCGAAATATCCATGCTGGCGCCAGCATTTTAAGCGAAATGCTTTTGATTCATTTTCAGCCTGTATGATATAATACATTTCGGAAAAGGGAGTGAGACAATGTCGCCTGCTTTAATGAAGATGTGGGTATCTTTAGCTTCAATGGGGTTCATGTTTATATCAATATTAATGATTTATCTGAGCCGGTATAAATTAAACAATAAACCGCTTAAATTCATCTCTGCCCTTGTTGCGTATCTGTTAATGATTGTTTCAGGGCTGATCATTCTGTTTGTCGTTTTGAGCGGACCTACCAATGAATAACAAATTTAAAAACCTGAAGGATTGGAATCTATGAAAAAGAAGCTAGCCATGCTGTCAATGACAGCGGTTTTATCCTTTCTGCTTGCCGGCTGCATGTATCCGGAGGACAAGCTTTCGCAGAACCAGACACCATATCAGGATCAGGTCAATTCTGTCCAGAGTGCTGTTGATCAGTTTCAGGAAGACAATGGAGGCATCCTTCCTATAAAGACGAGGGAGGAAGATACACCTATTTACCAGAAATATCCGATAGATTTCAAAAAAATCACGCCAAGATATATGGCAGAGCCGCCAGGGAACAGCTTTGAATCCGGGGGCATCTTTCAGTACGTGATCATGGATGCGGAAGAAAATCCAAAAGTCAAGCTCTTCGACCTAAGGATGGCTGAGGCGATCAGGGATATTAAAGTACGCATCAGGCTGCAGGGATATCCGCCATATAAAGAGAAAATCGCCGATAATGTCTATACACTCGATTATGCAGCCCTCGGCTTTAAAGAGGAACCTCTGGCAGTAAGTCCGTACACCAGCCGCGATCTCCACTTTGTTGTCTCAGGAAATGGAGACGTTTACGTAGACTATCTGCCGGATCTCTATGAGGCGGTGGAAAATAACAAAGATCATGGATATAAGGAAGGCGATGATATACGCTCGCTCCTTGGGAAAGAGTCCGTCTTTGTCCCCGCCTATTCGCTTCCTTATACAATCAATGCCAAAGGAGAACCAATCTTTTTGGCGAAATAGTCATAACCCTTCTTCTGCAAAATATATTGTAGGAGAAGGGTTTTTCTTTTTTACAAGCAATTTTTCAGCGTATAGAGAGAGTGTGCTTTTCAAAGCGGGAGAGTAAGGGGATAAAAATAAAAAAACTGTCATAAAGAAATAGGACAACGTCATAAATATATAATGTCCAAAAATAATTGAATGATAGGATAATATTATCCCACTAACTCAAGATTCAGGAGGGGATCACTTGGAAAAGGTAGATATTTTTAAAGATATTGCCGAAAGAACAGGCGGCGATATTTATTTCGGAGTAGTTGGTGCCGTCCGCACCGGTAAATCCACGTTTATCAAGAAATTCATGGAGCTGGTGGTGCTTCCGAATATGAGCAATGAGGCAGACCGGGCGCGCACACAGGACGAACTCCCGCAAAGCGCGGCAGGAAAAACCATCATGACGACCGAGCCCAAATTCGTCCCTAATCAGGCAGCTGCCGTGCAGGTGGCAGAGGGGCTGGATGTCAACATCAGGCTCGTCGACTGTGTCGGCTATACAGTGCCGGGCGCCAAAGGCTATGAAGATGAAAATGGTCCAAGAATGATTACCACACCTTGGTATGAAGAACCGATCCCCTTCCATGAAGCTGCGGAGATCGGGACAAGAAAAGTCATCCAGGAGCATTCAACGATTGGTGTTGTCATCACAACAGACGGTACAATCGGGGAAATACCGCGTACGAATTATCTAGAGGCTGAGGAAAGAGTCATTGAGGAGCTGAAAGAGGTCGGCAAGCCTTTCATCATGGTGGTCAACAGCGTCCAGCCTCATCACCCGAACACTGAAGCGCTGAGAGTCCAGCTGTCTGAGAAGTATGACATTCCAGTGCTGGCCATGAGTGTGGAAAGCATGAGGGAAACAGACGTATTGAGCGTAATGCGTGAAGCATTGTACGAATTCCCGGTACTCGAAGTGAATGTCAACCTGCCGAGCTGGGTGATGGTTCTGCGGGAGAATCATTGGCTCCGCGAAAGCTACCAGGAAGCTGTGAAGGAAACGGTCAAGGATATCAAACGGCTGCGGGATGTAGACCGTGTTGTACATCTTTTCAGCGACTATGAATTCATAGACAGGGCAGGCCTCGCCGGAATAGAAATGGGCCAGGGGGTTGCAGAGATCGACCTGTTTGCCCCGGATGACCTTTATGATGAGATTTTGAAAGAAATTGTGGGGGTTGAAATCCGCGGCAAGGATCATCTTCTTGAACTGATGCAGGACTTTGCCCATGCAAAAGCTGAGTATGACCAGATTTCGGATGCGCTGAAAATGGTGAAGCAGACCGGCTACGGCATAGCAGCACCGTCGCTTGCTGATATGAGCCTTGATGAGCCGGAAATCATCCGCCAGGGAGCACGTTTCGGGGTACGCCTGAAGGCGGTTGCGCCTTCCATCCATATGATCAAGGTGGATGTCGAATCCGAGTTTGCCCCGATCATAGGCACTGAGAAGCAAAGCGAGGAGCTTGTCCGCTATCTGATGCAGGATTTTGAAGACGATCCTCTATCCATCTGGAATTCTGATATATTCGGCCGCTCCCTCAGCTCCATCGTAAGAGAAGGAATTCAGGCAAAGCTTTCTCTCATGCCTGAAAACGCCAGATACAAGCTGAAGGAAACGCTGGAAAGAATCATCAATGAAGGATCCGGCGGCCTGATTGCCATCATCCTATAATGAATGACTGAAGGGCAGCGGAAGCTGTCCTTTTTAGAGTTTTTTTTTTGGCGTGGAATACTGGGGACCGTTTTGGAGCTTTAGCAAGGGCTCTTACCGTAAAGATCGTTTCTTTTAATTACTATAAAGAATGATTAACATTTTTCGGTATCGCGTGAAGAAAGGTTTTTTCAGCTAACAATTGATAAAAGAAGTTATATGTTTTGAAAAATAGTGATTCGGGTAACAAAAAAGGGTGTCTTATTACAAGTTTGTTTCAAATAAGAAAAGATTACCATTAATTAATGAATATTTCTTGATATGCCCAGATGATTATGATAATCTTTTAACAGAATTACCGTCGTGGCCGCGAAAACCCTTATATATTAAGGTTTTTTAGCAAAAAAGATTGAAATCTTCATGCCGTTCATTTAATATAAGGTATGCCAATCATCACGACGTATAGAATTCCGTAAATTTGTTTACAAATGATGATAAGATCCTTATCAGGGCAAGATTTTTGGGAGGAGGTGAAAGGCATGAACAAGACAGAACTAATTAACGCAGTTGCTGAAGCGGGCGAACTTTCTAAAAAGGACGCTACTAAAGCAGTTGACGCTGTATTTGATACTATTCTTAACGCACTTAAAAATGGTGATAAAGTACAATTGATCGGTTTCGGAAACTTTGAAGTCCGCGAGCGTGCTGCACGTAAGGGCCGCAACCCGCAGACTGGTGATGAAATCGAAATCGCTGCAAGCAAAGTTCCTGCTTTTAAACCAGGTAAAGCGCTTAAAGACGCTGTTAAATAAGTACATACCGTGCTTTAAGCTTATGCTTGAGCAAAAGGCCGCGAAATTCTTCGCGGCCTTTTATTTTTGCTTGGGAATTTATAAATGGTAAGTTGCAGGCCATGAGCAATTCTTGATCATCATCCAGCAGCTGCACCGAGGTCACATGCCTCACACCTTGTATTTTGCCTGTTTGGAAATGGATGTGCTAATATGTAGGGGTAAAGGCACTAGAGAGATATGGTTTAGGAGGATGAATCATGGCAAATGTCAACCGCGCCCAGATCGAAGAAGCGGTGCGTTCTATATTAGAAGCAATCGGAGAAGACCCTAACCGCGAAGGCCTGCTCGATACACCAAAGCGAGTGGCCAAGATGTATGAAGAGGTTTTTATGGGGATCGGACAGGATCCTGAAGAGTATTTTGAAACTATTTTTGGAGAAGAGCATGAGGAGCTTGTTCTTGTAAAGGACATCCCATTCTACAGCATGTGTGAGCACCATCTGGTACCTTTCTTTGGGAAGGCCCATGTTGCCTATATCCCCAGGAATGGAAGAGTGACGGGGCTCAGCAAGCTTGCAAGGGCCGTCGAGGCCGTGGCAAAAAGACCGCAGCTGCAGGAGCGGATTACCTCCACTGTAGCGAATGCTATCATGAAAAAATTGGAGCCCCACGGTGTTATGGTCATCGTAGAGGCTGAGCATATGTGCATGACGATGAGAGGCGTTAAAAAGCCTGGTTCCAAAACTGTCACTTCTGCTGTAAGAGGTGTGTTGGCAGAGGATGCCAGGGCCAGGGCTGAAGTTCTTTCATTAATTAAAGATTAATTTGCATCCCGGAGGCTGAAAGTGCTGCTTTTAGCCTTTTATCTTGGCCGATGGCGGCTTGAAGGAGTGAAGGATATGGAAACGAGGAATAATCCGGCAGGAGACTATGTGGTAATTAAAGCAAAAGAAGACGGCGTGAATGTGATCGGGCTGACCAGAGGCTCAGACACACGCTTTCATCATTCTGAAAAACTTGATAAAGGGGAAGTCATGATCGCTCAATTCACTGAGCATACTTCCGCAATAAAAATCAGGGGCAATGCCTCCATCATGACATGCTATGGAGAAGTTGAAAGCGAAGCGAAAAAATAGGGGGAGAACATCCGAAATTTCCAGGGAGCTCTTTAAGCCTGGCATTTTTGCTTCCGACGGAACATAAGTTTCAATATAATCTGCCACGGCAACCCCTTTTATGGTATAATTGTCTCTGTTTCATTGTGGACAATATTAAAATGGCCCCTAATGGCGAATGCTATATGGGTAGCGCCCAGACCAGCACCGCCTTATATAAAACGAATGCACGAGCATCATAGGAAATACATAAATGACCTTCGGGGAACAAGGGTGATCAGATTGCAGGATATTAAAATAAATATGGAATATGTCCGGAAGCAGATTGAGGGAAAGGTTCTCCACCCCTACCTGCTTAAATATATTGATGAGCCGGTTATCGATCAGGATAAGCTGCTCCTTCTTGTCTCCATGCTTAATGAAGCTGAATTGACTCAGAAGCAGAAGAATGATTACTCAGTGACAGCCATGCTTATACAAGTCGCCCTTGATACCCATGAACAGGTCAGCAATACACAAATTGCCGGCGAAATGCAAAAAAACAGGCAGCTTACGGTCCTCGCCGGCATTTACTACAGCAGCTTATATTATAAGATTCTCTCGGAATCAAAGGATATTGGAATGATCCGGCTGCTGTCGGACGGCATCAAAGAAGTGAACGAGCATAAAATCTCTGTCTACCAGCATGAAACGGAAAATGTCGAAGGACTGATGGAAAGCGTCAGGCTGATAGAGTCCTCACTGTTCTCAAAAATTGCAGAACGCTTTAACAAACCGGCATGGACCGAGCTGTCATCCCACCTTCTGCTGATGAAGAGGCTCATGGAAGAAAGGGGACGCTATCTGGATCACGGAACATCGTTTCTGTTTGAACGACTTAAACGCCTTGTATTCCCTAAAAAGGAACAAGAGCTTGCCGACCTGTCTGCTGAGCAGAAAAGATATCTTCTTCTGATAACAAACCGCTATATCGATTATTCTAAAGATATGATTGATAAAGGCATGAAAGCTGTCCCTTTCCTTAATAGCCTGCTGGAGGAGCGGATCCATTCCATTCTTGACCAGCATCAACCCATGACAAAATCAATAGCAGAAGAAGGGTGACCTTTATGGAACAACAATCCAAAGCAGAGCGCGTACACGGCGTATTCGAGAAGATATACGGAAACTATGACCAGATGAATTCTGTCATCAGCTTCCAGCAGCATAAGAGATGGCGCAGGGATACCATGAAAAAGATGAATGTCCAGAAAGGGCAGAAAGCTCTGGATCTCTGCTGCGGGACTGCAGACTGGACTATTGCGCTCGCAGAAGCCGTCGGTACTGAAGGTGAAGTCAAAGGGCTGGATTTCAGCAAGAATATGCTGAAGATCGGCGAGGAAAAGGTCAAAAGCAGGAATTTGTCCCAGGTGGAGCTCATTCACGGCAATGCGATGGAGCTGCCGTTTGAAGATAATTCTTTTGATTATGTCACCATTGGCTTTGGCCTGAGGAATGTCCCGGATTATATGCAGGTTCTGAAGGAAATGAACAGGGTCCTTAAGCCGGGCGGGATGGCAGTATGCCTGGAAACCTCCCAGCCGACCATGTTCGGCTACAAGCAGCTCTATTATGCTTATTTCCGCTACATCATGCCGCTGTTCGGAAGGGTGTTTGCGAAAAGCTATAAAGAATATTCCTGGCTCCAGGAGTCGGCAAGAGATTTTCCAGGCATGAAGGAGCTTGCTGTGATGTTTGAGGGAGCAGGCTTCAGTAATGTTTCCTTCAAGCCGTACAGCGGTGGAGTTGCTGCTGTCCATACAGGCTTGAAGTAAGTTCTGCATCTGTTTGCAGCCGGAGAAAGATGGGGCTTTCCGGGACTGGCAGGCCCCAAGAAAATAAGTACTTGTTGCTCGTCGATTTAACAGGCTTGCAAACATGATTAAAGCTGGGTGGATACAAGATGAAATTAAAGATGATGTATTCATTTTTAGATTCTGACATTAATATTATTGAACAGTCATTAGAGGAGACCGTGCAGGCAGAGTCTCCTTTATTGCGAAATGCATCCATGCATCTGCTGCAGGCAGGAGGAAAAAGAATCCGTCCTGTTTTTGTTTTGCTGTCTGCGAAATTCGGTTCCTATGATATCAGCGAGATAAAAAAAGTGGCTGTAGCACTGGAACTGATCCATATGGCATCCCTGGTGCATGATGATGTGATTGATGATGCAGAGCTGCGCAGGGGCAAACCCACCATCAAAGCGAAATGGGATAACCGGACGGCTATGTATACAGGCGACTATATATTTGCCAAGTCCCTCGAAGTGATGACGGAAATCGAGCGGCCGGAAGCCCATGAAATCCTGGCAAAGACCATTGTGGAAGTTTGTGTGGGGGAAATTGAGCAGATCAAGGACAAATACCGTTTTGACCAGAACCTCAGGGACTACCTTTTGAGGATCAAAAGAAAGACGGCGCTGCTGATTGCGGCAAGCTGCCAGCTTGGGGCGGTTGCTGCCGGAGTTGATGAAAGCATCCACAAGAAGCTGTACAAATTCGGCTACTATGTTGGGATGTCCTTTCAGATTACCGATGATATCCTTGATTTTACGGGCACAGAGAAGGAACTTGGAAAGCCTGCAGGGGGAGACCTGCTCCAGGGGAATATTACGCTGCCTGTCCTTTTTGCCATGGAGAATGAGGAAATCCGCAGGGAAATCGTTAAAGTGGATGAAACGATGGATAGAAAAGAAATTGAAAAAGTGATTTCCCTGATTAAAAATTCAGGCGCAATTGAGCGTTCCTTTGCTGTCAGCAACCAATATTTATCCAAGGCGCTTGCAGTCCTTGATACCCTTCCGCAAAACAGGGCCAAAAAATCGCTCCGGGATATTGCTAAATTTATTGGCAAGAGAAAGTTTTAAGCGGTTGCAGAATTGTCGAAAAAATGATACTATTCTCCATGGATGTCTCTATTATAGAGCTGTTCATACATAAGATTTTAGGAGTGGAGACAATGGAGAAAACATTTTTAATGGTCAAGCCTGACGGCGTCCAGCGCAACCTTGTCGGTGAAATTGTCAGCCGTTTTGAGAAAAAAGGCTTTCAGCTTGCCGGCGGTAAATTGATGGTAATTTCAAAGGAACTGGCTGAGCAGCATTATGGAGAGCACAAAGAGCGCCCATTTTTTGGTGAACTTGTTGATTTCATTACTTCCGGACCGGTATTTGCAATGGTTTGGGAAGGGGAAAATGTTATTGCGACAGCCCGCCAGATGATGGGATCCACAAATCCTAAGGATGCTGCCCCAGGGACAATCCGCGGAGATTTTGCTGTAACTGTAGGCAAGAATATCATTCACGGCTCAGACTCTCCTGAGAGTGCAGAACGTGAAATCGGCCTTTTCTTCAACGAATCCGAGCTTGCCGGCTATTCCAAACTGATTAATGACTGGGTTAACTAATCCATTAAAGACACTTGCCTGCAAGTGTCTTTTTTTGTAACCGCATACACATTTTTTGGCGAAATATAACAAAAAAACCGCTCTCCTTTCTCTTTTTTCAGCTATACTAGTTTTAAATAAGCAATAGAGGAGAACAGAAATGGAAATGCCGGGGGAATATCAGGAGTTCATCAGACAGATTAAAACAAAAACAGGAATCGATCTTTCACTTTATAAAGAGGCGCAGATGAAAAGGCGCCTTATCTCTCTTTACGAAAAAAAGGGGTACCATTCTTTTTCGGATTTCTACCAGGGGTTAAGCAGGAATAAAGAATTGCTGGATGAGTTCCTTGATCGCATGACCATTAATGTATCTGAGTTTTACAGAAATGCGAAAAGGTGGGACATACTTGAAACTCAGCTGCTGCCTGCTATGTCTGCCGGGGGAGGCAGGCTGAAGGTATGGAGCGCAGCCTGCTCCACAGGAGAGGAGCCTTATACGATTGCCATGATTCTGGCAAAATTCATGCCTCTCTCTCAAATCCAGGTGCTTGCTACAGATATTGACGAAAAAGTGCTGGCAAGAGCTCAGGCAGGCATTTACCAGGAGAGATCTTTGAATGAGATGCCTCTTGAGATGAAAAAGAAGTACTTTACACAAGAAGGAAGCCTTTACAAAATATCTGACGAGATAAAAAAAACTGTTGTCTTTAAAAAACAGAATCTGCTGTCTGATCCCTTCGGAGGGCCGTATGATTTAATCGTATGCCGGAATGTCCTTATTTATTTTACAGAAGAAGCAAAGGATGGGCTCTACCACAAGTTCAGCGGAGCCTTGAAGCCCGGAGGACTGTTCTTTGTAGGCAGTACAGAGCAGATTTTTAATCCTGGCCTGTATGGCCTGGCCACGGAGGATACTTTTTTTTACAGGAAAAAATAGCGGGAAGTAAAACTGTGAAGCTGTCTTCATGGTTTTTTTCTATTATAAGAAGGATTGCTTATCGCACTTGTTTTTGTAGTGCCGCTTTAGGCATGCTAAAATGGCATCATCGGCAAAACGGGAGGGGGAGCTTGCCGGGAGAGGCTGAATGAGCTTTTTTCGCCAGCTGTCTGAAAAATTCTTAATTTTTGCTATGCTAATGATAGTGCGTGTGATATATTGGTACATAATCCTTTAATGAGTTGAAGGGGGAAAGAGTTTTGAGATACTTAACAGCAGGTGAATCACACGGTCCTCAGCTGACCGTTATTATTGAAGGGCTGCCGGCAGGAATGCCGCTGCTCGAAGAAGATATCAATGCCGAACTGGCCAGGAGGCAGAAAGGCCATGGCCGCGGAAGGCGGATGCAGATTGAAAAGGATACCGTGCAAATTGCCGGGGGAATCCGCCACGGCTACACTTTAGGATCACCGGTAGCACTTGAAGTAGAAAATAACGACTGGAAGCACTGGACAAAAGTTATGGGCCAGGAGCCGGTCTCGCCTGAAGAAGAAAGCGAAATAAAGAGGAAAATCTCACGGCCGCGCCCAGGGCATGCTGATCTGAACGGTGCCATCAAGTACGGGCACCGCGACATGCGCAATGTATTGGAGCGTTCCTCTGCCAGGGAAACGACTGTCAGGGTAGCAGCAGGAGCTGCAGCTAAGAAGCTGCTTAGCCTGCTGGGAATAGAAGTTGCCTCACATGTAGTTGAAATCGGCGGAATCCAATCAGCCGCCGCTTCATATGAAAGCTTGGCTGAAGTAAAAGAAAGAACAGAAAGCTCTCCAGTCCGCTGCCTTGATCCGGAAGCAGAGCCAAGGATGATGCAGGCCATCGACGATGCAAAGGCCAATGGCGATTCTATCGGAGGGATTGTTGAGGTTATTGTGGAAGGAATGCCTGCCGGCGTTGGATCATATGTCCATTATGACAGGAAGCTGGATGCAAAGCTTGCTGCTGCCATCGTAAGCATCAATGCATTCAAAGGAGTCGAATTCGGGCTGGGCTTTGAAGCAGCGCGCAAGCCTGGAAGCGAGGTCCATGACGAAATAGTATGGAATAGTGAAGATGGCTATACAAGGAAAACCAATCGCCTTGGAGGATTTGAAGGCGGTATGACTACAGGGATGCCGATTGTAGTAAGAGGTGTAATGAAGCCGATTCCTACCCTGTATAAGCCGCTCCAGAGCGTAGATATCGAAACAAAAGAGCCATTCACTGCAAGCATTGAACGCTCTGACAGCTGCGCTGTCCCTGCTGCTGCCGTTGTGGCAGAAAATGTCGTTGCCTGGGAACTGGCCTCGGCTATATGCGGCCAGTTTTATGCAGACAGAATGGATGTTCTGATTGATAGTGTAAATGCACAGCGGAAATATGCGAGGGAATTTTAATGGAGACCATCACCATTAAAACCCCTTCAAAAGAATATCCGGTCCTGATCGGCGCCGGTGCTGTGAGAGAACTGGGCGGCTTGCTTAGAGAGAAGCTTCCCGGCCTGACCAGCCTGCTGATTATAACGGATGAGACAGTAGCATCCCTGCATCTTGACAGGGTGAAAGAAGCCCTTGCTGAATTTAATCCTTCTATACATATTGTTCCAAGCGGGGAAAAAGCAAAAACGTTTGACGTCTATTATGCAGCTTTGACTTTTGCTCTTGAAAAGAAACTTGATAGGAAATCGGCTGTCATCGCCCTGGGGGGAGGAGCAGTAGGAGATCTCGCCGGATTTGCTGCCGCTACCTTCATGAGGGGCATCCCATTCATCCAGGTTCCGACAACCATACTTGCCCATGACAGCGCAGTGGGAGGCAAGGTAGGCATCAACCATCCTGAAGGCAAAAATATGATAGGTGCATTCCATCAGCCTGAAGCTGTTGTCTATGACCTGGGTTTTTTAAAGTCGCTGCCCGATAAGGAGATAAGGTCAGGGTTCGGCGAAGCAGTCAAGCACGCACTCATTAAGGACCATTCTTTTTACAGCTGGCTGCTGGATAATATCCACTCGCTTAAGGATATGAAAGATGAGGAATGGCTGTTCATTCTTTCGAAAGGCATACAGGTGAAAAATGCTTTTGTTTCCGAGGATGAAAAGGAAGCAGGGGTCAGGGCCTTCTTGAATTTTGGCCACACACTCGGACATGCGATTGAAGCGGAGTCCGGATATGGAAAAATGACACATGGCGAAGCGGTGGTCATCGGGATGCTGTATGCCCTGGAATTAAGCATCGAAAAATGCGGGCTCGATTTCGATATCGAACAATTCCGGGACTGGCTGATGGGCCTGGGCTATTCCATTTCAATGCAAGAAGGACTTCTTCCTGCAGAACTTCTGTCCAGGATGAAGCAGGATAAAAAGGCAATCGGGCAAGCCGTGAACTTTGTTCTTCTTGATAGTATCGGCCATCCGGTTCTCTCAGAAATCCCTGACGGGGAGCTTCTGAAAGCGCTGGAGATGTTTGCCGTTAAGGGGGCTGAAAAATGATCAGAGGTGTCAGGGGAGCAATTACAGTGCAATCAAACACAGAAAAAGAGATTGCAGCAGCAGCAGAATGGCTGTTAAAGAAAATGATAGATGAAAACAGCATAGCCCCGGAAGAGGTTGCTTCTGTATTCATTTCCGCGACTGATGATATTGACCAGGGTTTCCCTGCCAAAGCAATGCGGACGCTTGATGGCTGGAAGCATGTACCTGTAATGTGCATGCGTGAAATGTCCGTGCAGGACGCTCTGCCGCTTTGCATCCGGGTTATGATCCATTTAAATACAGAAAAGAGCCAGCAGGAGATCAGCCATGTTTATCTTGGGGGAGCGGTTGTCCTCAGGCCTGATTTGGAAAAGAAATGATTCTGCCTCTCACCAGACAGGCGCGCTTATGATAAAATAAAAGCAGTTCTTTATTACTTTAATTAGGTAGCGAAAAGAAGAGTTGGAGGGGCGGTTTATACTATGAAGTGGAAAAAACAATTGCTGGATTTAACACCATACCAGCCAGGCAAATCTATTGAAGATGTAAAAAAGCAATATGGGCTTGAAAAGATTGTGAAGCTTGCATCAAATGAGAATCCTTTCGGATGCTCGGAAGAAGCAGCAAAAGCCCTTCAAAAAAGCTCGGGCATTTTGGCAAAATATCCAGATGGATATGCTGGCGAACTGAGAAGCATATTGGCTTCCCATCTTGGAACTGAACCTGGACAGCTTATATTCGGCAATGGTTCGGATGAAGTGATCCAGATCATTTCGCGCGCCCTGCTGGGGCCTGGCAGGAATACAATCATGGCTGCACCGACATTCCCCCAGTACAAGCACAATGCAGTGATTGAAGGTGCTGAAGTGAAGGAGATTCCCCTGCTTGACGGTGCCCATGATCTGGAGGCGATGCTTGAAGCCATTGATGAACATACATCTGTTGTATGGCTCTGCAGCCCGAATAATCCGACCGGGATCTATATTAATGAGAGCAGGCTTGTTTCATTCCTTGAAAAGGTGCCGGAAGACATACTTGTGGTACTCGACGAGGCCTATTGCGAGTATGCAGTCGCTGATGATTACTACCATGCAGTGAGCCTGCTGGAGAAGTTCAGCAATCTGATTGTGCTCAGGACCTTCTCAAAAATCTACGGTCTTGCCAGTCTCAGGATCGGGTATGGCATCGCCGGGGAGGACGTTATCAGGGCACTGGAGCCTGCGAGGGAGCCGTTCAATGTGAATACTTTTGCCCAGATGGCTGCTGCGGAAGCGGTTAAGGATCAGAAATATGTTGAAGAATGCCGGAACAGGAACAGAGAAGGGCTGGAACAATTCTACTCATTCTGCGACCGGGCCGGCCTTAGTTATTATCCGTCCCAGGGCAATTTCATCCTGATTGATTTTAAGCGCGATGCTAATGAAGTTTTTCAATATCTGCTGGAAAAAGGCTATATCGTACGGTCTGGCGCAGGTCTTGGCTGCCCGCAGTCCATAAGGGTCACGATTGGCTCAAAAGAGCAGAATGAAGAAATTATGGAACTGATCGGCCAATTTTTGGAGGAAACAGCGCCGGCCCTATAAGGACCAGCATCCAAGTGGGGTCAGTCCGGATAAGCAAAAGAGCAGCACGGCAAAGGCGGTGATTTTTTATGAAAGGCCGCGTATTCATTATCGGCCTCGGGCTGATAGGCGGTTCACTGGCTCTCGGCATAAAGCGGCAGCATAAAGAAGCATCCATAGCCGGTTTTGATATTAATGCGGAGCAATGCAGGCTCGCAAGGATGCTGGGAGTGATTGATGAGGCTGAGGACAGCATTGAAGAAGGAGCGGCAAAGGCGGACTTGATCCTGCTGGCCGCGCCTGTGAAGGTAACTGCCGATATACTTGCCAGACTGGGCAGAATGCAGCTGAAAAAAGGCGTCATTATTTCTGATGCCGGAAGTACAAAGGCGGAAGTCGTCAATAGTGCTGCAGGCCTTAAAGAAAAGGGAATCATATTCATCGGAGGCCATCCTATGGCAGGCTCGCATAAAAGCGGTGTGATCGCAGCGAAGGAAATTTTATTCGAAAACGCATTCTATCTGCTTACGCCAGAGCCCCATGTTAAGGAAAAGGACATTATGATGCTAAAAGAATGGCTTGCAGGGACAAAAGCAAAATTCATCCAGGTGTCACCGGAAGAGCATGATTATCTGACAGGCATCATCAGCCATTTCCCCCATATCATAGCGGCCTCGCTCGTTCACCAGGCTGAAAAGGAAAGCCGCTCCCATGAGCTGGTTCCCCGGCTTGCTGCAGGGGGATTCCGTGATATTACAAGGATCGCCTCAAGCAGCCCCGAAATGTGGAGAGATATCCTTCTTGCTAACAAGGAAGTGCTCCTGAAGCTTCTGGGAAGCTGGCAGGCGGAAATGGAGCGGGTGGCAGTGATGCTGGAGAATCAAAGTTCTGAGGATATCCAGCAGTATTTTGCGGGCGCCAAGCAATTCAGGGATGACCTGCCTCAGAAGCAGAAGGGTGCCATTCCTGCGTTCTATGATTTATTCGTTGATGTTCCCGACTATCCCGGGGTCATTTCTGAAATCACCGGCTATCTGGCCAAAGCGGAGATCAGCATAACCAATATCAGGATCCTTGAAACAAGGGAAGAAATATACGGCGTGCTTGTGATCAGTTTTCAGACGGAAGAGGACAGGGACCGGGCGGCAGCGTGCATTCATCATTATACCGCCTATGAAACCTCAGCCGGGCCATAATATGCTATCGAAGAAAGGTGATGAAGAATGGAATCAGTTATCTTGAAAACAAATACAGGCAGCCTCCGGGGCGGGATTGATATTCCGGGAGATAAATCTGTTTCCCACCGCTCCATCATGTTTGGAGCTATCGCAGAAGGCAGGACAGAAGTAACCAACTTCCTGATGGGGGAAGATTGCTTAAGCACTGTATCATGCTTCCGCAAGCTTGGTGTTTCGATCACAAACGAGGGAGACAAAATGATCATTGATGGAAGGGGCTTTGAAGGGCTGAAGGAGCCTAGTGAAGTTCTGGATGTCGGGAACTCCGGCACTACAATAAGGCTTTTGCTGGGCATTCTGGCAGGTCTCCCGTTCCATGCCGTTTTGGCGGGCGACGAGTCAATTGCCAAGAGGCCGATGACACGTGTTTCTGTTCCCTTATCAGAAATGGGTGCACAAATAAGAGGAAGAAAAGGCGGGGAATTTACCCCTCTTTCCATCCAGGGAGGCGAGGTTAAGGGCATCAGGTATGAACTGCCGGTTGCCAGCGCCCAGGTGAAATCTTCCCTTTTGTTTGCCGGTCTTCAGGCAAGCGGGGAAACCGTCCTTATTGAACCTGCAAAGACGCGCGATCATACTGAGAGGATGATCCGCCAATTCGGCGGAGAGATTGTGTCAGAGGGGACAGAAGTCCGTTTGCAGGGCGGGCAGAAGCTGAAAGCAGCAAAGGTTCATGTTCCCGGGGATATTTCTTCTGCAGCCTTTTTCCTGTCTGCCGGTGCGATCATTCCCGGCAGTGAAATAGTCCTCCGAAATGTCGGACTGAATCCGACAAGGACAGGCATCCTGGAAGTTCTTCAGCGTATGGGAGCTGACATGGCCATCCTTCCGTACAATAATGACAGTGCAGAACCTGCAGGAGATATAACCATCCGATTCTCGCAATTAAAGGGAACGGCCATTGAAGGAGATATCATTCCAAGACTGATCGACGAAATTCCGATTATTGCGCTTCTGGCAACCCAGGCGGAAGGGCAGACGGTCATTAAAGATGCTGAAGAATTGAAGGTCAAGGAAACCAATCGCATAGATACAGTCGTCAACGAGCTGAAAAAGCTTGGAGCGGATATTGAAGCAACAGCTGACGGGATGGTCATCAATGGACGGACTCCGCTGAAAGGCGGGAATGTTTCAAGCCATGGCGACCACAGGATCGGCATGATGCTCGCCATCGGGGCTGCCATCTGCACCGGGGAAGTATCCCTCTCTGGCGCTGAAGCCATTTCAGTTTCCTATCCGGCATTTTTTGACCATCTGGAGTCACTGATCGGCTAAGGACAGAGAGTTTAATAATGCGGGCCCGGGATAACCGGGCTTTTTTTGCGTGATTTGGGAAATAGCGGGCTGTGGCAGTTGCCGGGACAGGTTAGTATCGAGAGTAGGAAGGTTTTTATTGGTAAGGTTTGATAATTCAATGCATGAGCGGAAGTATTAGAGGTGATTCATGCCTAGAATAGAAGCTAATCAATGCATGAGCGGGTGAGTCAGGGCTTAGCCATGCATCAAATAGAGGTTAATCAATGCATACCAAAGCGCTTTTGAGAGAATCAATATTCTGTTATTAAACAGAATATTGCTCCTTATTGCTGTAATCCTGGACCGATTTCCCGCAATCTTTCCAGCCTGTCAAAATTCCCTTCTCCCCACACCCTCCGAGGCTCAAAAACTTTCAAACATAAATCTAAGATTATTTCATAGCTTGTCATAAGACCATTTAAGAGGGTGGTAATATGGCATATATTATTGAGAATGCCAATATTCTCAAGCAGAAAACACTTCAGGCGGCTTCACTGCTGGTGGAAAGCGGGAAAATAACTGGCATCAGGGACTCTTTCCCCCGCTATTCGTTCATGAAAATGAATGCAGAAGATTATATCATGGCGCCTGCTCAGGTCATGTATGATCCTGCCCCCCCGTTAGACAGGCCCTTTTCAGAGCAGAAAAGCTATTTTATTCACGAAATGCTTATGAAGGGGATGACTTCTTTTTTAACTTTTGCAGAAGTGCGGCAGGAATCCCGGCTGTTTTCCCGAATAAAAACCGTAAAGTCAAGTTTGATCAGCTCTCCAGCCGATTATGTGATAGCTGTCAAAGTTCCTGCCAGGCTCTTGTCGCCTTCTTTGATCAGGAAATGCCGGACAGAAAAAATACCGGCCGTCTTTGTGGAAGCAGGAAGCAAAGAAGAGCTGTCGGGAGTTCCCTGGGGATGGATAAGGGAAGCTGTTTTTCCATACAATTGCCCGCTTGTGCCTATTTTCAAAACGGCGGATGAAAAAGAAAAGAAAGCGCTTCAGCATTTCTGGAAGCAGCTGATGCTGAAAGAAAAGCTGGCACACATCGGGGAAGAACTGCAGGAAAGAGAGCCGGTCGCCAGAGAGCACCTGGCCATGATGGGCATCTGGCCCCATAAAGGAGACATCAGGCAAGGAGGGGAAGCAAGCTATAATTTATATGCTAAGGATGGCGGAGACAGAAACATTGAAGAATCGGAGCTCTTTCATTATTATAATCATAGACTTGCCATAACGGCCCACAAAGGAACGATCATCAGGGCAGGCGGATATTTCAGATTCTGTCCGGGCTATGGAGAGCGTGTTATAATAAAGATTCCGGCTTTTTTTACAGTATAACGGACTGGGTCAGCCTGTCAGCCGGGCTGCAGGATTATGATTACAAGCTGGATCGGCCGCGGTTAGAACCCAGCCCGTTTTTAAATGATATCTGCAACCATCTTTAGTCATGAAAGGATATTACAATGGACAAAGTTAATAAAATCATATCGCTATTAGAAAATGGACAGCATGAAGAAGCACTGAGGGACTATGCACAGATCCTGGACAAGGGTTCACATGAGGAGAGATTTGTGCTGGGGGAGGAATTGTTCCAGCTGGGATTGCTTGAGGAATCAAAGGCTTTGATTGAAAGGCTGCTCGAATCTTATCCGGATGAAGGCGAACTGCTTGTCCTACTGGCTGAGCTTCATATTGATCTGGCCAATGAAGTGGAAGCGATGCTGGTCCTCGAGAGGATTTCAGAGAAGGATCCAAGCTACCCGCAGGCACTGCTCCTTTTAGCGGATCTGTACCAGATGGAAGGCTTGTATGAGGTGAGCGAGCAGAAGCTTTTAAAAGCTAAGTCCATTCTGGACGAAGAGGTCATCATCGATTTTGCCCTTGGTGAATTATATTTGGAGCAAGGGAAATTTATAGAAGCAATCAAGTCTTATGAAAAGGTTCTTGAAACGAGCCGGGAAATCGCCGGAACAAATGTGAATCAGAGGATGGCCGAGGCACTCAGTGCCGGCGGGGCATTTGAGGAAGCGATCCCGTTCTATGAAAAGGCACTCGAAGCGCGTCTTGAGATCAATACCCTTTTCAGCTACGCATTCACTGCCCTGCAGGCTGGGATCAACAGGACTGCTATTGAAAAGTTCAAAGAAGTGAAGGAGCTTGATCCTGAATACCATTCCCTATATCTGCACCTCGCACGCGCCTATGAGCGTGAAGAAGAGCTCGAAAACAGCTTTGAGGCTGTCCAGGAAGGAATCAAGCATGATGAGTTCAATAAGGATCTATTTTTCTATGGCGGAAGACTTGCTTTAAAGCTTGCACGCGAAAACGAGGCAGAGGACATGCTGCGTATGGCACTTGTCCTGGATCCTGAGTTCACCGAGGCGGCTTTGACACTGAACAAGCTTTTCATCAAGCAGGAACGGTACCGTGATGTCCTTGACATTGTGGACACGATGGAAGCGCAGGAGGAAGAAGAGCCCCAATTCCTTTGGGATGCGGCTTCTGCCCTTCAGGAGCTAGAAGAATATTCCCTGGCATTAAACAAATACCAGCAAGCATATACTTATTTTAAAGAACAGTCAGACTTTCTGTCAGACTATGGATATTTTCTGATGGAGGAAGGAAAATGGGCAGAGGCTGCCGAAATTTTTAAGAAACTGCTTGAGCAGGATCCGAGCAACGAAGAATATCTCGATATCGTCCAGAGGCTCAGCGGCGATCTGATGTAAGAAAAGGCACTAACAAAAATTCAGTTGCAAGCAGAGGAGGGAACAAATGGTGGCGACCCCTGTATCTGTCAGCGAGAAAAAAGATTTTATCCGCTGGTTCTTAAACCATTATCAATTGAAACGGCGCGAATGCGTTTGGATTTTAAATTATTTGATGAGTCATGACCAGCTTATGGAACGGGTGCATTTTGTGGAGCAAGCACAATATTGCCCAAGAGGCCTCGTGATGTCAACTCATTGCGTTGACGAAGTTCCTTTCCGTTTTTACAAAGAGAATGTCATGACAACTGATGCCGAGAAATCATTCCATGATATCAGGCTGAACAGGGACGAAGATATCTTCATTCAGCTCAATTTTCATGCCTCCAACAAAGCCCATCAGTATGCGGCTGTACTTGAGGAAAATCCTTTTATGCCGAAGACCCTTCAGGTAAGCGAGAAGGACCGGCTGATCGCAGAACGCTTCCTTTCCGAAAGCCTGGCTAAATTCCAAAGGGAAAAATTGATGAGGATGATTGATGAATCACTGGACAAAGGCGATAAAGAAACATTCAAACAGCTCACTGAAAAGCTGAAAATGATTATGGTGAAAGCATAAATAGAATAGCTGGACTGGTGAAGGGGCATCCGGGCGGATGCCCCTTCAGCATTGCTTTCGGCAGCAGCAGGAAGTTATGGTAAAATAATGAGGCAAGCTATACGATTTGGAGTGGTGATAATGAAGTGGATTCCGCAGGATATTGAAATGTATTTAAAATCAAAAGAATATGTCGACACAGCTGTCATCCCCCTTTTGCCCGTCACATTCACAGGGGATATGAAGCAGGCTGCCTCGATGGCCGAATTTGTCACATTGCTTTCTTATCAGATGGAAAGGCAGTTCAAAGGAAGGCTTTTGATGCTGCCGGGCTTTTCCTACCTTAAATCTGACACAGCCCTTGATGAGCATCTCGAAGAGCTGAAGAAATGGGAGTCCGCTATCCTGGAAAGCGGCTTCAGGCATGTGTTCTATCTGACCTCGGACAGCGGGTGGAAACTGGCTGAAGGGAAGCTTGGGGGATCTCTGCTCTGGCTGCCATCCCTGCCGTTGGAGCATATGGACGAAACATACAGAAACTCTGTTTTGGAGGACCAGGTCAAGCAGCTGCTGAATTTATTTGTACAAAAATGGCAGGCTGGTGAATAATTCCTGAAAAACCGCTGTGAACAGCCGGTTTGCCTACAGATTTTATTGACCTTGCCTAAAGATTGATATATCATTGTTATGTCCTAGTTTTATATTGTGTTGAATTTTGTCCGTTGGACTTGATTTCATGATAGAGGGGGGAAATGTATGAGCAAACATCGTGTTTCAAGACGTCAATTCCTGAACTATACACTTACTGGTGTAGGCGGTTTCATGGCGGCCGGCATGCTGATGCCGATGGTCCGTTTTGCCGTGGATCCTATACTGAAAGCCAGCGAGGGAGGAGACTTCATTCCGACACCGCAAAAAGTAAGCGAAATCACTGCTGAACCTACTCGGGTCGACTTTAAATTCGAGCAGCAGGATGCCTGGTATACTTCAGAGGTATCGAACACCGCGTGGGTTTATAAGGATGAAAACGGGGAGATCGTTGCCTTATCTCCTATCTGTAAGCATTTAGGCTGCGTTGTTGACTGGAACAAAGACAAGGCAAATCCAGACCACTTCTACTGCCCATGTCATGGCGGGCTTTATACGAAGGATGGAACAAACGTGCCTGGAACACCTCCTGCTGCACCGCTGGACGTGTATCCTACAAAAGAAAAAGATGGTTTCCTATTATTAGGAAAAGCAGAACCGCGAAAGGGGGCGTAATAAGTGTTAAACAAAATTTATGACTGGGTCGACGAGCGTTTGGATATTACGCCTTTGTGGCGGGATATTGCAGACCATGAAGTACCTGAGCACGTAAACCCTGCCCATCACTTTTCGGCTTTCGTTTACTGCTTTGGCGGATTGACCTTCTTCATCACAGTGATCCAGATTTTATCCGGTATGTTCCTTACAATGTATTATGTGCCGGATATTAAGAATGCCTGGGAATCTGTCTATTATCTGCAAAATCAGGTTGCTTTCGGGCAGATTGTCCGCGGTATGCACCACTGGGGTGCGAGCCTGGTCATCGTAATGATGTTCCTACATACGTTACGTGTTTTCTTCCAAGGGGCATACAAGAAGCCTCGCGAGCTGAACTGGGTTGTCGGAGTGCTTATTTTCTTCGTTATGCTGGCGCTCGGCCTGACAGGCTATCTTCTTCCTTGGGATATGAAAGCGTTATTTGCTACAAAAGTTACCATTCAAATTGTTGAATCAACACCGTTGATCGGTCAGCAGCTGAAAGCGCTGATGGCTGGAAGCACTGACATAGTCGGAGCCCAGACGATCACACGATTCTTTGCGATCCATGTATTCTTCCTGCCTGGAGCTCTCCTTGGACTGATGGGTGCCCACTTCCTGATGATCCGTAAGCAGGGTATTTCTGGACCGTTGTAAAATTCAACTTCAATACTGCTAACTGAAAAGGAGGGGAATGCTCAATGCATCGTGGAAAAGGTATGAAGTTTGTAGGCGACTCCCGTGTCCCTGTAAACCGTAAACCGAATATTCCGAAAGACTACTCGGAGTACCCTGGCAAAACGGAAGCATTCTGGCCCAACTTCCTATTGAAGGAATGGATGGTCGGCGCCGTTTTCCTGATCGGATATCTATGTTTGACCATCGCTCACCCGTCTCCGCTTGAAAAAATAGCAGATCCGAGCGATACAGCATATATTCCGCTTCCAGACTGGTATTTCTTGTTCTTATACCAACTATTAAAGTACACATATGCTTCAGGCCCATATAACGTCATCGGGGCGTTTATCATTCCCGGACTGGCTTTCGGTGCGCTGATGCTTGCTCCATTCATCGACCGCGGCCCTGAAAGGCGCCCATCTAAGCGCCCTCTCGCAACTGGTTTCATGCTGCTTGCGATTGCCGGCATCTTCTATCTTACTTGGGAATCTGTAGCCAACCACGACTGGGAAGCTGCAGAGCAGCAAGGTAAGATCGTTGCTGAAGCGGAGATTGATAAAGAAGCAGAAGGCTATAAAATTTATGAAGCGCAAGGCTGCATCAGCTGCCATGGCGGTGAATTGGCAGGAGGAGCTGGTGCTCCGGCCCTGATCGATACAGGACTTTCTCCTGAAGAAGTAGCGAAAATCGCCAAAGAAGGTGTGGGAGCTATGCCTCCTGGTATCTTCAAAGGCACTGATGAAGAGCTTCAAAAGCTTTCTGAATTCATTTCAAGTATTGAAAGTAAATAAAAGAACAGAAGCCGGCGTATTGCCGGCTTCTTTTTCTTTTATTTGGCAATATTAAACAGCCATTTAGAAACAATAGTCTTTGTCTATTATCCTGCTGTTAAGGGGAAAATACATCTGCAGGCACACTAATCTGGCGAATCGCGATCATGGCCAGTCTAAGCCAGCTGAAGCACGTTATAGCGGAAAGTTCCCCCTTTATTTTCCTCTGTGATAAAATATAGCCATAATGATAGAGAGAAGAGGGTATGGTATGAAGTGGATTTATCCTATTTTGGGGAACCGCTCGGTATTATGGCTGCTCCTTGTGGTCAATATTGCCGGAACGGTGTATGGGTATTACTGGTACGGGTGGCAGCTGAAGGATACGCCTCCGCACTTTTTGGCGTTTGTTCCTGATAGTCCGACGGCCAGCCTGTTTTTTTGTTTTGTCCTTGCTGCCTTCCTGATGCGAAGGAACTGGCCCCTTTTAGAGGCTCTGGCGGCCGTGACGCTTTTTAAATACGGTGTCTGGGCAGTCGTTATGAATCTGCTTGTTTATAAAGTGACAGGCGAACTTGATCCTATTGCGTTGATGCTGATCGGATCCCATGCCGCTATGGCAGTCCAGGGGATCTTATATTCACCCTTTTACAGGATCAAGTGGATTCATTTAATTATTGCTGCTGTATGGACACTCCATAATGATGTAATCGACTATGTATTCTTCATGCTCCCACGCTATCTTGTGCTGAACTTATATACACCGGAGATTGGCTATTTTACTTTTTGGCTGAGTATATTCTCCCTATTCCTTGTGTACTGGTTCTCTATCAGGCCCGGCCGCACAAAGCTGTCGATTGAGTAGGCTTCCTTATTGGGGGCCTTTTTTCATGGGCTTTGTTAGTGTTTCATGCTGATTTAAGTTCTTGGGTGTTAAACTCAGTCTCATACCCCCTTTCAACTGTGATGAATATCCGGCTGAATGGCGAACAATCTGCAGCAATGTTTAAACAAAGTCATCTCTAAAATTGATCCCTGCCGAGCGAACTTTTGGTCTAACCTTGTCCAACCTCTCATACATTTTTAATAGTAATTGCAGGGGGGGACAATATTGAAAGCAAAAATTGCTGTATCCATGTTTTTGATCTATCTTTTAATGCCTTTTTCCATATATGCATATGCAGAGCAGCCTTCCTCTTCGATGGACAAACTTGATCTGCTCTCTGATGAAGCTCTTCAGATGGTCAAAATACAAAAGTATGAAGAGGCAAAAAAGATTCTGGATTATTTTTCGGATCAGTTTCTTTCCGGGAATGTACAGGCAAGGCCGTTCAATATGGATGAGCTGAGAATCGTTTCCAATGCGCATGATGAAGCAGTGGAAGCAGCGGCGAGCATCGATATGAACCATAAAGAGCGGATGAACAGGGTAACAAGATTCAGGCTGGTTATAGATGCAATCACCTCCAGCAGGCAGCCTTTGTGGACGGAAATGGAGGATCCGATCATGGATGTGTTCGGGGGGATGAAGGAGGCTGCCCATGCAGGCGACAGTGAGGCCTTCCATTCAAGCCTGAATTCCTTTTTGACCTTATACAGCGTCATTTACCCTGCCCTTAAAGTGGACCTCAAGGCAGACAGGCTTCAGCAGCTGGATACCAGGGTCAATTTCATAGACCATTACAGGCCTCAGGTGGTGAGCCAGACCTCGAGCCAGCAGGAATTGGATGCCCTCGAGGCAGATTTATCTTCGCTTTTTGATGAAATGACTGACGATGAGGCCGATCCTTCGCTTTGGTGGGTCATTATTTCTACAGGAAGCATCATCATCCTTACATTATCTTATGTCGGCTGGAGAAAATATAAGGGAGACCAGGACAAAGAGAAGAGCAGAAAAAGAGAGCTGAAAAATTGACACCATTCACCAGAAAAAATACAATAGATTAAATTACAGCAAAGATGAATGGGAGGAATAACATGGATTTCCTGATATACTTTGCGATCATCATCCTCGTGCCGATTTGGGCGCAGTTCAAGGTAAAAGGCACCTATAACAAATATTCAAGGGTACCAGCCTCTTCACATATGAGAGGTGCCGAGGTTGCCAGAAGGATCCTGGATTCCAACGGATTGCATAATGTAAATGTTGAGGAAACGAGGGGACATCTGACAGACCATTATGATCCCCGTTCAAAAACGGTAAGGCTGTCCTCGCAGAATTTCCATGGCCATTCCGTCGCTGCAGCAGCAATAGCTGCCCATGAGGTCGGCCATGCCATGCAGGACCAGCAGGATTATGCATTCCTCCGGGTCCGCCATTCGCTGGTGCCGATCGCGAGCATTGGTTCTAATTTTTCCTGGGTGCTGATCATGGTAGGGATTTTTGCTGAGCTGAGCGGCCTTCTCCTTTTGGGAATCATTTTCATGGCCGTGGCCGTCCTCTTCCAGGTGGTTACCCTCCCGGTCGAGTTCAATGCTTCTAACAGAGCAATGGATCAGGTCGTCTCACTTGGTGTTATCCGCAATGATGAGGAAAGGGAAACGAAGAAAGTCCTCAACGCTGCTGCCCTGACCTATGTAGCTGCCGCAGCTGTTGCGGTTCTGGAGCTATTGCGCCTGATCATGATCTTCACAGGCATGCAGAGGCAGGATTAAGAAATGAAGAAACCAGCCATTCCGGCTGGTTTCTTTATTTCTTATTATGAACAAGCGCCATTTGCTTTCTATTGCTCAATCGGCTTCTTATTTTCATCCAGGGTGAATCCTTCGCCGAGCACATCGTGAACGACGCTTACTGTGACAAAGGCATGCGGATCGACGGAGGTGATGACGCTTTTCAGCCGCACGATTTCATTTTTGCCGACTACGC
Source organism: Bacillus infantis (assembly GCF_008180445.1). Lineage (GTDB taxonomy): Bacteria > Bacillota > Bacilli > Bacillales > Cytobacillaceae > Bacillus_AB > Bacillus_AB infantis_B. Next base: position 185,525 of record NZ_VTER01000004.1, on the reverse strand, counting down.
AGTAAAGGACTTCCCGATCCTGTTTGGTGAAGGAGCCGTGCCCCTTCAGTACCGTCACCCCACGGTCCATTTCCTTCAAAATCCTGCCGGCGATGGCTTCGTTCTGGTCGGAAATGATCATGGCACCTCTTGCGGCGTAGGCGCCTTCCTGCATAAAATCGATCACCCGGGCACCTACGAACACGGCAACAAGTGTGTACATGGCTTCCTGGTACGTCAGATAGAAAATGAGCGATAATGTAATGACGCAGGCATCGAAAAGGAACATTGTTTTTCCCATGCTCCAGCCGATATATTTATGGGCCAGCCTTGCTATGATATCGACTCCGCCGGTTGTTCCGCCGAAACGGAAAATGATTCCAAGGCCAATGCCGATGAAAACACCGGCAAAAAGAGCCGCAAGAGTAAGGTCTTCCTTCAGCGGCATGTCAATCTGATAGCGCTGAAAAATCCACAGAAACAGGGAAACACTGAAGGTGCCGATCATGGTGTAATAAAAGGAATTCCTGCCGAGCAATTTCCAGCCTATAAAGAATAATGGTATATTTAACAATAAGTTCGTATAGGAGGGATCCCATTTAAATAGGAAAAAAAGGAGCAGGGTGATGCCGGTGAAACCGCCTTCGGCCAAGTTATTCTGCATATTGAAATGAACAATTCCAAAAGAAAAGATTGCTGAACCGAGCAGGATGAACAATATATTCTTGATTTTTAATCCGTTTTGCACGTTTTTTCCCTCTTTTCCTGTTTTTATCACCATAAGATTATATAAAATAAAAGAAGACAGAGCAATAATGAGCCGGACAGAACAGCAGCTGCCGGGCGGTTAAAAATATTTGTAAAAAGCTGTTCCATTAGGCTAACATGATAGAGAAAAAGCATCCATTCTCTATAAGATAAGCCTAATTTGCTGCTTTATGCAAAAGGCTCAGGAAGGCGGAAGTTGAGGTGGCTAATCCAGATGGAATCCAATCATAAAACGATGAAAGACCTCCAGGCTGAGGTTGATCAATACATAAGCCAATTTAAAGAAGGATATTTCAGCCCTCTTGCCATGCTGGCACGGATGACGGAAGAGCTGGGTGAACTCTCCAGGGAAGTGAATCACCATTACGGGGAAAAGCCGAAGAAAGCGACGGAAGAAGACAATACCATTGAAAATGAGCTTGGGGATATGCTTTTTGTGCTTATCTGCTTTGCCAATTCACTGAATATTGATCTGCAGGAAGCCCATGACAGGGTAATGAATAAATTTAATACGCGGGATAAAGACCGCTGGACAAGAATTGAAGAGTAGGAGAGATTCTGATGGATAAGATAAAAATTGTGATTGCGGGGCCGCGCGGCCGAATGGGCAGGGAAGCGGTTCAGCTTGTGCTGAATACCGGCCATTTTGCCCTTCAGGCGGTTGTAGACCATAAATTCGAAGGGCAAATGCTCAGTGACCTTGATGGATTTACAGGGGCCGATGTGCCGATATATACAGACCTGGCCAATTGTCTGGAGCAGACAGAAGCTGATGTTCTGATCGACCTCACGACACCGGAAGCAGGCATGCATCATGCACGGACTGCCCTTTCATATGGAGTAAGGCCGGTAGTCGGGACAACCGGTTTTAGCAAAGAGGACCTGAAAGAGCTGGAAGTAACATGCCGGGAAAAAGAATTGGGATGCATCATCGCCCCAAACTTCGCCCTTGGTGCTGTCCTTATGATGAAGTTTTCGCAGATGGCAGCCCGCTATTTCAGTGATGTGGAGATCATCGAGCTGCATCATGACCAGAAGCTTGATGCTCCGTCAGGCACAGCTGTTAAAACAGCAGAAATGATGGCTGAAGCCAGAGAATCCAAAGTGCAGGGGCATCCAGACGAAAAAGAAACTCTGGCAGGGGCCAGGGGTGCTGATTACGAAGGGATGCGCATCCATTCAGTCCGCCTTCCCGGCCTGATTGCCCATCAGCAGGTGATGTTCGGCTCAGATGGCCAGACTCTGTCGATCAGGCATGACTCTTATAACCGGGCCTCATTCATGTCCGGTGTGAAGCTGGCTGTAGAGACAGTGATGAAAGCAGACCTGTTTGTCTACGGACTTGAAAATATTATGGAATAAAAGGAGGGAAAATGATGAACATCGCTTTGATAGCCCACGATAAAAAGAAAGACGACATCATCCGCTTTGCAACAGCCTATAAAGATATTCTGGCGGGACACTCCCTTTTTGCGACAGGGACGACCGGCTCAAGGATCACGGAATCAACAGGCCTTACGATCACCCGCTTTCAATCAGGACCGCTCGGCGGGGACCAGGAAATCGGGGCGCTGATTGCCAATAAGAAAATGGACCTCGTCTTCTTTTTCAGGGATCCGCTGACTGTACAGCCCCATGAGCCGGATGTTTCAGCTTTGGTCCGCCTGTGTGATGTATATTCAATCCCGCTGGCCACCAATATGGGTACTGCCGAGCTGCTTGTAAAGGGCCTGGAAAGAGGCGACCTGGACTGGAGGAAAATAGTGAAGAGCGAAGACGGTGAGGTTCTATGATAGAGGATAAATTGGATATCCTTGCCTTTGGCGCCCATTCCGATGATGTTGAAATCGGGATGGGAGGTACGATTGCCAAGTATGCAGCTGAAGGAAAAAAGATTGGCATCTGCGACCTCACTGGTGCGGAGCTTTCCTCCAATGGCACAGTAGAAACGAGGAAAAAAGAGGCGGAAAGGGCAGCCGGCATCCTGGGTGTTTCTATCAGGGAAAACCTTGGGCTGCCAGACCGGGGGCTGCTGCTGAACGAACAGGCTATTACGGCTGTCGCGAGGATGATCAGGACTTACAGGCCCGCTGTCATTTTTGCGCCATATTTTGAAGACAGGCATCCGGACCATGGAAACTGCGCCAAAATCGTAGAAGAAGCCGCATTTTCGGCCGGCATCCGCAGGGCGGACCCTGAAAGCGGATTAGCTCCGCATAAAGTGAACGGGCTTCATTTCTATATGATCAACGGCTTCCATCAGCCTGATTTTGTCATTGATGTATCAGATTATATGGACAAAAAGCTTGCGGGCCTCAGGGCGTATGAAAGCCAGTTTATCAGGACGGCTGAATCAGCAGACACGCCGCTTGTAAATGGCTATATCGAAAATGTAGAAGCAAGGGAAAGGCTGTATGGGAAAGAAGCGGGAGTTGGATACGCAGAAGGCTTCCTGTCTAAAAAGCCGATACTAATACATAAAGATTTATTGGGTGGAGAAGCATGACAAGAAAATTGAAAATCGGGATTACCTGCTATCCGACAGTCGGCGGATCAGGGGTTGTGGCTACAGAGCTTGGAAAGCTCCTCGCCGAAAGAGGGCATGAAATACATTTTATTTCTTCCAGCCTCCCTTTCAGGCTGAATCGGATGTATCATAATATATTTTATCACCAGGTGGAAGTGAGCCAGTATTCTGTTTTCCAGTATCCGCCTTATGATATTGCGCTCGCCAGCAAAATGGCTGAGGTGATTAACAGAGAAAAGCTTGATCTCATGCATGTACACTATGCTGTTCCCCATGCCGTTTGTGCAATCCTTGCCAAGCAGATGAGCGGGCGCGATGTAAAGATTGCCACTACGCTTCATGGCACAGATATAACCGTCCTTGGATATGAGCCGTCATTGAAAGACAGCATCCGATTTGGGATCGAGAAGTCTGACAGGGTGACAGCTGTTTCCAAATCTCTTATATCACAAACAAATGAATTGATACACCCTGAAAAAGAAATTCAGGCTGTCTATAATTTCATAGACCATAGAGTGTATCAGAAAACGGACTCTGATCATCTGAAAAAAGAATATGGAATAGCTGAAGATGAAAAAACGGTCATCCACGTCTCTAATTTCCGTGCGGTCAAAAGGGTGCAGGATGTTGTAAAGGTGTTTGCCAGGATAGAGTCGGAGATGCCTGCAAAGCTTCTCCTCGTCGGCGACGGCCCGGAAATGTCCAATGTATGCAAGCTGGTCAAAGAGCTCGGACTGAAGGAGAAGGTACTGTTTCTTGGGAAGCAGGATAAAGTGGAAGAGCTTTATTCCATCAGCGACCTGATGCTCCTCCTTTCTGAAAAAGAAAGCTTTGGCCTGGTGGCGCTTGAGGCTATGGCGTGCGGTGTTCCCTGCATAGGGACCGATATCGGCGGGATCCCGGAAGTGATTTCAGACGGCGAAACAGGATATATCTGCAAGCTTGGGGATATAGGGGGCATGGCTGAAAAAGCGGCCGGCCTGCTGGCTGATGCGGATAAGCACGCAAGCTTCTCACATCGCGCAGTACAGACTGCGAGGGAAAAGTTCAGCGCCGAACAAATAGTCAGCGAGTATGAGAGGCTTTATTTTGATATGTTAAATGAGGGATAATATGAATCCGGTTTTTCTAAAAGCGGCACCTGTACTGGAAAAGATCGAAACTGCCGGGTATGAGGCTTACTTTGTAGGCGGATCTGTCAGGGATCATCTGCTGGGCAAGGATATTTCCGACGTGGACATAGCCACTTCGGCCACCCCGATGGAAATCAAAGGCATTTTCCCCAGAACAGCGGATGTCGGTATAGAGCATGGGACGGTCGTAGTTCTTTACGATGGGGATAGCTATGAAGTCACCACTTTCCGGTCTGAGTCGGATTATGAAGATTTCCGCAGGCCCTCTAAGGTGGACTTCATCCGTTCCCTCGATGAGGATCTTAAGCGCAGGGACTTCAGGATGAACAGCATGGCGATGTCAAAGGACGGCCGCATCATTGATCCTTTCGGGGGTCAGGAGGATATCCGCAGCAAAAGGATTGCCACTGTTGGAAATCCGCTGGAGCGATTTTACGAAGATGCTTTAAGGTTGATGAGAGCCGTGCGTTTTGCCAGCCAGCTTTCATTCCGAATAGATCGAGAGACTTATGAGGCACTGGTTTCTGAAGCTTATCTACTTGAGAAGATTGCGGTTGAAAGAAAGCAGGCAGAATTTGAAAAGCTGCTTGCGGGCGAAAACAGCTTTATGGCGCTGAAAATTATGGCAGACACAGGCCTCTCACAGCATCTCCCAGGTTTGGCAGGGAAAGAGCAGGAGTTGATTTCATTTGCCGGGAGGCTGGACAGCGGGCTATTATCCGAGGAAAGATGGGCTCTGCTGTCAGCAGGTCTTGGCCATGACTTCAAGACCGCGGAATCCTTTTTGAGAAGCTGGAAAATGCCTGTCAAAAAGATCAGGCAAATAGGCAAGATCCTTTATTGGCTTCAGTACCGCTCAAAGCAGAGCTGGACACTTGAATCGGTTTATCAGGCGGGGGCAGTGACTGCCCGGAATGCAGAGAAAGTTCTTTCGGCATCCGGGGATGACAGTGCGGATGAGGAAGTTCCTGCCCGTTTATATGCTTCACTTCCGATACGGAGTACAAAGGAGCTGGATGTTACCGGGAATGACTTGATCCAATGGTTCAATAAGCCGGGCGGGCCCTGGGTGAAGGAATTGCTGGGCCAGGTTGAAAACAGCATTATCTCCGGTCATCTGGCAAATAAAAAAGAGGAAATAAGGGGGTGGTTGGAGTGCAATCAGAGCTGAGGAAAAAATTGCTTGCCGCCTTTACGGAGAGCAAGGGGGAATATTTGTCCGGCCAATATCTGGCAGACCTGATCGGCTGCTCCAGGACGGCAGTCTGGAAGCATATTGAAGAGTTGAGGCGCGATGGATTTGAGCTTGAAGCCGTAAGACGGAAAGGCTACCGGATCGTGAAGACAACAGAGAAGGTGACTGCCGATGAAATCCGCCTTGGCATGAAAACCAGCCTGCTCGGCACCGAAATCCATTATGAGGAAAGTGTGGATTCGACACAGAAAATCGCCCACAGGCTCGCCTATGATGAAGCACCCGAGGGCACGATCGTAGTGGCGGAAGAACAGCTTAACGGGAGGGGGAGGATGGACAGGAAATGGCATTCCCCGAAATATACAGGAATTTGGATGAGTGTCATTCTCCGGCCGGAAATCCCGCTCCCGCGGGCTCCGCAGCTGACTCTCCTTGCAGCGGTTGCCGTCGTCCAGTCCATTGAGGAATGCACGGCCCTTTCCCCGCAGATCAAATGGCCCAATGATATTCTCATTGGAGGCAAGAAGGTCACTGGCATCCTGACAGAATTGCAGGCGGAAGCCGACCGCATTTTTTCGATCATTATCGGAATCGGCATCAATGTGAACCAGCAGCTTGAGGATTATCCGGAGGAGCTGAGGGGCACAGCCACTTCCCTGGCGATTGAAAAGGGCGGGAATCTCTCGAGGGCTGAGCTGGTCAGGGTCGTCCTGCAGAAATTGGAAAATTTGTACATGCTTTATATGGAAAAAGGCTTCTATCCGATCCGTCTCCTTTGGGAAAGCTATGCTGTCAGCATTGGGAAGCAGATCACTGCGAGGACGATATCAGGCAGCATCAGCGGGAAAGCACTGGGCATCACCGAGGAAGGCGTTCTGAGGATAGAAGATGAGGCAGGAGAGATACACCATGTCTACTCTGCTGATATTGAACTGGACTCATGATTTTATTAGCCAACTTTTTTCATTTTTGATATAATTCAACTGGGCAGTATCATAATGAACTGCACCTTTTTATCATTTTATATTGAATAGTTTCTGCCTAGATCCAGCATATGGACCGGGACAGAGGGATGAAACGAATAATGAAGCCGAGACGCGACGGGATCCTTCTGCAATTTTTGAAGGATCCTTTTTTATATATGGCTTTTTGTTCACTTGTTTTGTCTCCTCTGAGTCTTGAGGCAGGTCTTTTCAGGCCTGTACTTGCGAATGGGAGGAAGAAGGATGAAGCAAACTACAGATTTTTCAAAGATGAAGGAAAAGAACGAAAAGATCGCGATGCTGACTGCCTATGATTATCCGGCAGCCAGGCAGGCAGAAAAAGCCGGAATGGATATGATCCTTGTGGGTGATTCGCTTGGCATGACGGTATTGGGATATGAATCGACCATTCCGGTGACGATGGAAGATATGATTCACCATGGGAAAGCGGTAAAAAGAGGGGCGGCCAATACTTTTATTGTCATCGATATGCCCTTTATGAGCTATCATCTCCCTGAACGTGATACCCTCTTGAATGCAGCCAGGCTGATACAGGAAACAGGCGCGATGGCAGTGAAGCTTGAAGGCGGGGAAGAGGTCGCTGACAAAATAAGAAGCATAACGAAAGCAGGCATCCCTGTATGCGCCCACCTTGGCCTTACTCCCCAGTCAGTGGGGGTTCTTGGAGGGTATAAGGTCCAGGGGAAAGATGCTGAAGCAGCCAGGAAGCTGATCTGCGAGGCTAAAAGGTGTGAAGAGGCGGGTGCTTTTGCGCTTGTGCTTGAATGTGTGCCAAAACAGCTTGCTGAAGATATCTCATCTATCCTGACAATTCCAGTCATCGGAATCGGGGCAGGAGCAGGGACTGATGGGCAGGTCCTTGTCTATCATGATTTGCTGTCGTACGGGACAGAAAGAATTGCGAAGTTCGTCAAACGGTACGCAAACATGGATGGAGAAGCGGAAAAGGGCCTGAAAGCCTATATCACTGAAGTGAAGGCAGGGATCTTCCCGGCTGGAGAGCACAGCTATACGATGAAAGAGGAAGAGCTGGCAGGACTTTATGGAGGAAAATCATGAAGATCATTACATCACCAGGTGAAATGCAGCAGCTCATGCTGGATGAAAAAAAGGCAGGCCGTACAATCGGGTTTGTGCCTACGATGGGATATCTGCATGAAGGGCACCTCTCCCTTCTGAAGCGGGCGAGGGAAGAAAATGATGTGATGGTTCTGAGCATCTTTGTGAATCCGCTTCAATTTGGCCCGGCAGAGGATCTGGATTCTTATCCACGGGACTTTGAGCGGGATTCCCATCTGGCAGAAGCCGAAGGGGCCGATTACCTTTTCAGCCCTGCACCTGAAGACATGTACCCTGGCGGAGTCCCTTCTGTTTCAGTCATTGTAAACCGAAAGACCGATGTATTATGCGGAAAATCCAGGCCAGGCCATTTTGCTGGTGTAGCAACGGTTGTCTCTAAATTATTTCATATCGTTTCCCCGGATAAAGCTTATTTCGGCAAAAAAGATGCACAGCAGCTTGCAGTGATAGAGAGCCTTGTACATGATCTGAATTTCCCTGTCAAGATAATAGGGGGAGAAACGGTAAGGGAGCCGGACGGCCTTGCCAAAAGCTCCCGGAATGTAAAGCTGCTTCCGGAAGAGCGGAAGGAAGCACCGGTTTTATACGAGAGCCTGTCAGATGCAGCCCGAATGATTGCGGAGGGAACAAAGGACGCAGAGCAGCTTAAATCACTCATCCGCAGCAGGATAACGGGCGAGAGCTCGGGGAGCATTGATTATGCCGAGATTCTTTCCTGGCCGGATTTAAAAGAGACAGATAGAGCTGAAGGCACAATCATCATCGCTCTTGCCGTTAAATTCAAACATGCACGCCTGATAGATAATATAATCATTGCAGTCTAACAACTGATCGGAGGAAAAAACATGTTCCGCACCATGATGAATGGAAAGATCCACCGCGCAACGGTGACAGAAGCCAATCTTAATTATGTGGGCAGCATTACAATTGATAAAGACCTGCTGGATGCGGCCGGAATGGCTGATAATGAGAAAGTCCAGATTGTCAATAACAATAACGGGTCAAGATTCGAAACATATATCATCCCGGGAGAACGGGGAAGCGGCGTCGTCTGCCTGAACGGGGCTGCAGCAAGGCTTGTGCAGGTCGGCGATACAGTCATCATTATATCTTATGCCCTTGTCCCTGAGGAAAAAGTAGATTCCCATAAACCTAAGGTAGTCATTATGGGAGAAGGCAATAGCATAACCGGTCTGCTCCATGCTGAGCCGGCTTCAACCATACTTTAAGAATGATACTCCACTATAAAGTGAAAGGGCTGCATTGCAAAACGGCAATGCAGCCCTTTTCGCAGGCGGCATTTTCCCGTCTCCGGCATAGAATCCTGAATAAACCCCGTGCTGATGGGAAGAAAAATAATGATGGGGAAGGCTGTTTGCCTTTTTTATTTTCCGCTTTTGTGATACCGTTTGAATGACTGAATGTTTGAGGTGTAACCGATGAGTAATAAATATGTAGTAGTTGATTTGGAAACTACAGGAAATAGCGCCAAAAAGGGCGATAAAATCATTCAATTCGCTGCGGTGGTCATGGAAGGCGGAAAGATCATCGATCAATATTCCAGCCTGCTCAATCCCGGGAAGGAGATTCCGGCATTCATCGAGGAGCTGACAGGGCTCGATGACAGCATGGTCAGCGATGCTCCCCTATTTGCGGAAATAGCACCTAAAGTGATGGAGCTATTGGAGGATGCCTATTTTGTGGCGCATAATGTCCTGTTCGACCTCTCCTTTCTGCAGGAAGAGCTTCTGGATGCAGGATTCCCGGGCTTTTATGGACCGGTCATCGATACTGTTGAGCTGGCAAGGACGGTTCTCCCCTGTTCTGACAGCTATAAATTGTCAGATCTGTCTGCCAAAGAAGGCATCATGCATGATAGGCCGCACCAGGCTGACAGCGATGCCTATGCCACTGCAAAACTGCTCCACATCTTCCTGGAACGCCTTGAGGAATTGCCCCTGACAACGATCAAACAGCTTCTGAAGCTTTCAGGAGGGCTAAAAAGCGACCTTGATCTCATTTTGGAGGATATCCTCCTAGAAAAGCAAGGGACGGCGGAGAGACTTCCTGAAGGGATAGAAATACATAACGGAATCGCCATAAAGGCAGGCGGGGTTCTGGAAGCAGCATCAAGCCGCCTTCCGGCTCCTGTTTATCCCGCAGGAAGCCGGGAAAAAGAGGATATGCTGAAAAAGGCATTTCCGGATTATGAACTGCGCCCCGGCCAGCTTGCCATGATGGATGCCGTCTATCAATCCTTTTTAAATAACGAACATACCCTGGTCGAAGCAGGCACCGGCACAGGGAAAACAATCGGCTATCTGCTTCCGGCAATCTTTTTTGCCAGGCAGGAAGGAGCCAGGGTGCTGATCAGCACTTATACTGTCCAGCTTCAGGAGCAGCTGCTATCAAAAGACCTGCCCCTGCTTGAAAAACTTCTGGGCTCCCCTGCCAATGCTGTGCTCTTAAAAGGCAGAAAGCATTATTTAAGCCTTGCAAGGTTTGAGCAGTCATTGAATGAAGCGGATGATAATTACGATACTACACTTACAAAAATGCAAATACTGGTCTGGCTGACTGAAACAGCTACAGGCGATGTGGATGAACTGAATCTTTCCAGCGGCGGTGCTGTTTTCTGGAATAAGATACAAAACGGGGACAGCAAATTCATCAGCGAATCAGGCTGGAAATCAAGGGATTTCTATAATAGAGCAAGGAAGAGCGCAGAAAATGCTGATCTGATCATCACCAATCATGCTATGCTTTTGAACAGTCTTTCAGGCGAAAATCAAATCTTCCCTTCATACGATTATGCAGTCATAGATGAAGGGCATCAGTTCAGCAAGGCCGCTGGAAAGCATTTTGGCTTCTCAATCGATTATTTATCTCTCCGTCTCCTGCTTGGAAGAATCGGGCTTTATGATCAAAAGCAGCTCCTCTATAGGCTCGAGCGGCTGCTTGAAGGCAGGGCCGCTATGGACGGTGCTGCTCATCCTTTTGAGCTTAACAGGCTGGTTGCTGATCTTCAGTATGAGATGGATGAGTTTTTCAAGCTGGTAGGGATTTATGGAAAGAGGAAATTGAAAGCAAGGAAATATGCATCCAGCAAAATAAGCTTCAGGCTGACAGATATAACCCCGCGGGATTTAAAAGCGGTGGAGGCTTCTGCAGAGCGCTTTTCTTTCTTGGTTCTGGACCTTATCTCGGCCCTGGAGGATAGGCTTCAGCTGCTAGTGCCTTTAACCGGCGAACTTGCACCGGGTGATCAGGCGCTGCTGGAGGAGGTTTCAGCCTGCATCGGCGAACTGAGGGATGTACGTGAAAGCATCAGGAAAACCATATTTGACGGGCAAACAGCCTGTGCTGTCTGGGTTGAGCTGGATGGCAGAGCAATGCAGAACGCCACGACTGTTTACTCTCAGCCGATTACTGTCGCAGGAAATCTGAGGGACGGCTTCTTCAATCAGAAGAAAAGTGCTGTTATTACATCTGCAACCCTTTCTGTCGGCAAGTCGTTCGATTATATTATGGATGAACTGGGCCTTGACCGGTTCAGCTGCCAGACAGAACTGATAGAGTCCCCATTCGACTATGCTTCACAAGTCAGGCTTGCCGTACCATCGGATTTGCCTGAAATCAATTCCGTTCCTCAGGAGGAGTATGTTTCGGCGATCACAGAGCATATCATCTCACTGGCTGAAGCGGCGAAGGGGAGGATGCTGATTCTGTTCACCTCACATGATATGCTCCGCAAGACCTATGAGCTCGTGAAGGAAAGCGGCTTTCTTGAGGAATATGTCCTAATAGCCCAGGGAATCACGTCTGGAAGCAGGACAAGGCTTACAAGGAACTTTCAGCGGTTTGACAAAAGCATTCTTTTTGGGACAAGCAGCTTTTGGGAAGGTGTGGACATTCCCGGTGAAGATCTTTCCTGCCTCGTGATGGTCAGGCTGCCGTTCTCTCCTCCGGATGAGCCTCTGGGGGAAGCAAGGAAGGAAGCGATTCAGAGCAGGGGAGGCCGGCCTTTCTCCGAGCACGTACTCCCCGAAGCGGTCCTTCGCTTCAAACAAGGAGTCGGGAGGCTGATCAGAACAAAGAATGACCGCGGAATAATTATTGTATTTGACCGGAGGATCGTCACAGCGTCATATGGCAGGGCATTCCTTGATTCCATCCCAAGCATACCAGTTAAGGTAAGCCCCCTGGATGCTATTGTTGACCTTGTGGAAGATTGGCTGCAATAAGGTAAAATATGCCGGGATAAGAGGATAAAAATTTTCGGATGACACACTCTAAAGGATAGCATTGGAGGAATTCTGGATGAATATGCTATTCGCCTTTCTTATGTTGTTCACAAGCTGGTACTATGTCCCGGTTGAATCTCCATCCCTGCCGGCAGAAGTAAAAAGCATTGATTTAAAGCTTAAACGGAATGAGCTGGCCATCACGTTTTTCTCCCTGCAGGAAGGAGAATCTGCCTTAATTCAGCATCCGGATGGGGAGAATATCCTTATTAATACAGGCGGTGAAGGCTCTGGAGAAGAGCTTTCAAGGCTTCTTGGACTATATAATGTGGAACAAATATCGACTATTATCATGACAGAAGAAGATGCGAACTCCATGGAGAACGCCGGAAGCATCATAAGGGAATTCGGTGTTAAGCAGCTCGTTGCAGGCCAGGGACTGGCCCGGAAACGGATGGAAGAGCTTGAAGAGTTCGATGAGGTGAATATCCATATATGGGGCGCGGGCACAAAGCAGCAGCTTTTCCATAATTTGAAGGCAGAGGTCCTGTTCGAAAATGAAAACCCGAAAGAAGGGATGGATCTGGAGCTTACACTTATGAAGCATAAGGTGCTGCTGCTCAATTCCAGCAGCCTCGATGCAGAAAAGGCCCTTCTCAAAAAAAACCTTTCGGATGTAAATATAGTGAAAATGCCAGGCTTCGGGCAGGGCAATTCGGTCTCAGGGCAGCTGATCAAACATCTTGATCCTCAGATAGCCGTCATCTTCCAATCAAGGAAAGTAAAGCCTGATGAAGATCTTTTTAAAATGCTGCATGAAGCATGGATAGATGTGTATTACACCGGGGTCCATGGAACGGTCACAATAAAGTTCACTGATTTGAATTATGAGGTGATCACGATTTCCCCGGGTGAAGCAGGATAGCCTGTATGTCATATAGGAAGCGCAGGCACACAGGAATATACAAAAAAGCTGCGCATGATTGCGCAGCTAAAAGACGTTGTGGACTAGAAGAAAATTTTTGGTGAATCATGCATCTTTGGTTAACGGATGATAACATCACCTGTTATAATATTGGCAAAGACCTGTTATATGGATAGTATAAGCTGTCCGGGCTGTATTATCAGCTGCAATATTTGTCAAAGGTCCGGAGAGAGGAGCAGAACAATGGAAAGCAAAATAGAAGTGCTGTCGACTGTAAAAATCACCAACAGCCCCGATTTGTATAAAATCGTCGATTCCTTGAACAGAACATTAAAAGAGAAAGATTTAATGTTCGGCCTGGCACTTGACCAGGAAGATCAAAATAAAGCGGTATTCACCATTTATCGTACATAAAGCAGAGTGATAATATGAAAAAATGGATCATCATCAGCATCATTGCGGCCGCCATTCTGATCGGGGTAGCTGCTAAAGTGTATATTGCTTCAACAGAGCCGGTCAAAGCAGCTTCAGAAAAAGCGTTTGAGAGGGCAAAAGAAGAAACTGCACTCGAGAGAATGGACAGTTTTACCCTTTATCACGGACAGGAAACCTTCTACGTCCTGCAGGGGCAGGATAAAGCAGGAACAGAACTCATTGTCTGGGTTCCTGAGAAAAAAGGGAAGCTGGTTGTCAAAAATGCAAAAGACGGCATATCTAAACAAGAAGCGATTGATATAGTTAAAAGGGAAAAGCAGCCAAAAGAGATCGTTTCTGCAAAGCTGGGGATGGAAAAGGGCTTTCCTCTCTGGGAAGTGTATTACCGCTCTAATGGCGGCCTGATCAATTATTATTATATTCATTTCGAAACTGGGGAAATGCTCAAGCGGATTGAAAATTTATGATGAGGATGAAATGGAGGCGCAAGCTATGATAATAAAGCTAGCAGGCAGGGTGGAGGCGCTGACGCCTTCTTCCACGCTGGCGATAACAGCTAAAGCAAAGGAACTGAAAGCACAGGGCCGCGATGTAATTGGGCTGGGGGCCGGAGAGCCGGACTTCAACACGCCGCAGCATATTATAGATGCTGCATTGGCTTCAATGAATGAGGGGAACACGAAATATACTCCATCTGCAGGTCTTCCTGCGCTGAGAGCCGAAATAGCTGCAAAGCTTAAAAAAGACCAGGGGCTTGACTACAGTATCAATGAAACCTTTGTCGGGAGCGGAGCTAAGCATGTGCTGTACACCCTGTTCCAGGTGCTTCTTGATGAGGGAGATGAGGTCATCATCCCTACGCCATACTGGGTCAGCTATCCTGAGCAGGTGAAGCTGGCTGGCGGGGTCCCTGTTTATGCAGAGGGCTCTGAGGAAAATGGGTTTAAAATCACTCCAGAGCAGCTGAAGGATGCGGCTACAGAGAAAACCAAAGCAGTCATCATCAACTCTCCGAGCAACCCGACCGGAATGCTTTATACGGAGGAAGAGCTGAAGGCGCTTGGGGAAGTGTGCCTTGAGAAAGGCATCCTGATCGTATCTGATGAAATATACGAGAAACTTGTATACAGCAATAACCGCCATGTGTCCATTGCGCAGCTGTCACCTGAATTAAAAGAGCAGACCATCATCGTGAATGGTGTTTCTAAATCGCATTCGATGACAGGCTGGAGAATCGGCTATGCAGCGGGCGGCAGCAGGATCATCAAGGCAATGACCGACCTGGCGAGCCACAGCACTTCAAATCCGGCCACTGCTTCCCAGTACGGCGCCATTGCCGCTTATGCCGGCACACAGGATCCGGTCGAGGAAATGAGGCAGGCATTTGAAGGCAGGCTGGAAGAGATTTACGGAAAGCTTGTGTCTATTCCGGGATTCACCTGCATTAAGCCGCAGGGCGCATTTTATTTATTCCCGAATGCCAGGCAGGCAGCCGAAATGACGGGTTATAAAGATGTAGATGCATTCGCCGAAGCGCTTCTTGAGGAAGCACTGGTAGCGGTCATTCCCGGTTCTGGATTCGGTGCTCCGGACAATATCCGCCTTTCCTACGCAACTTCGCTTGAATCACTGGAAGAGGCTATAGAACGTATACGCAGGTTTGTGGCAGAAAAGGCCCAGTGATCTAAATGGCATAACAGCAGGTAAGATGTTCGCGCATCATGAATGGCCAATGCTCTTTTCCGCTTACAGCATAAAAGGGAAAATAAAGAGATCCGCTTACGCGGATTTTTTTATTCATATGCACTCATGCCCTGTGCTGTTTCAGACCTAATTTCTGGCAGAGTTGCCTGTTATTCTCCTTACTGGCCCTGAATGTTCATGATATACTTTAAAGGAGGTGTCCAGGATGAAAGACAATATTATCAAGTGGCTCCAGGAAGGGAGCCTGTCCATACCAGGTGCCCTCTTGGCCCGCTACCATAAAATGAATATAACTGAACAGGAACTCGTCCTGCTTTTGCATATATCGTCCTTTATTGAAAAAGGCAGAGACTTTCCTACCCCGAATGAAATTTCGTCCCGAATGACGATTTCTGATACAGCATGCACCGATATGATCCGGAAACTGATCCAGAAAGGATTTATTGAGATACTTGACGGCTTTTCGGATGATGGAATACGCTTTGAAAAGTATTCGCTCGAACCCCTTTGGGAAAGGGTGGTTGACCAATTTCTCCTCGAAGACAAACAAAAGGATCATAAATCCCACCAGCAGGAAGAGATGGATCTGTATACCTGCTTCGAAAAAGAATTCGGAAGGCCGCTTTCGCCTTTTGAATGTGAAACGCTGGCAATGTGGATGGATGATGACCACCATGATCCTGTCATCATTAAAGCGGCATTGCGGGAAGCAGTTATATCCGGTAAGCTGAATTTCCGTTATATCGACCGTATTTTATTTGAATGGAAGAAAAATGGAATCAAAACAATTGAACAGGCTAAGAGCTTTGGACGCAAATTCCGTCAAAACCAGCCGCAGTCTTCAAGGCAAAAAACGGATGAACGCCCTGTTCAGCAAAAATCAATTCCTTTTTACAACTGGCTTGAGCAATAATGTTAATGGCGGGGGACCTTCTCCCGCCCTTTTTGTATGATTTCCAGGATGCTCCCTCCAAGGTGCTTGAAGAGCGTTTGGAAGGACAGGATATAGAGAAAAGGGTAAGATAATGAAAACACATTTAAATACAGAGTGGTGATACAAATGCTGAATAAAACACAAATCAGGCATTGCCTGGATGTGATGGGCGAAATGTTCCCTGATGCCCATTGCGAGCTTAACCATGAAAACCCTTTTGAACTTGTTATTGCAGTGGCCCTTTCTGCTCAATGTACAGATGCACTGGTCAACAAGGTTACCAGAAACCTGTTTCAAAAATATAAAACGCCAGAGGATTATTTAGCTGTTTCCCTTGATGAGCTGCAAAACGACATCAGGTCGATCGGCCTGTTCCGGAACAAAGCAAAGAACATCCATAAGCTCTGCAGGCTCCTCATCGACGAGTATAATGGGATTGTCCCGCATGACAGGGACGAATTGACAAAGCTGCCCGGGGTAGGAAGGAAAACGGCAAATGTCGTCGTTTCTGTAGCTTACGATGTGCCTGCAATCGCTGTAGATACCCATGTGGAAAGAGTCAGCAAACGCCTCGGCTTCTGCAGATGGAAGGATTTTGTTCTTGAAGTAGAGAAAACACTGATGAAAAAGGTGCCTGAAGACGAATGGTCAGTTACGCACCATAGGATGATTTTTTTTGGCAGATATCACTGCAAGGCGCAAAACCCGCAGTGCGAAATCTGCCCGCTCCTTGACCTTTGCAGGGAAGGCCAGAAAAGGATGAAGAGGAAATAATGGCGGATAGCGAAAAAATCATGCTGCAGGTGTCTCCTGAAGTCTCCCATCCATTCCTGATGGGAGAGGAGGAAGCCTGGGATCCAGCTTGGGCAGATGAGTTTAAGGCAGATGCTATCTTCATCTATGAGATTGCTTTTTATAATGGGATTGAAGCGCTCAGGCCATGGGAGAAGGCGGAAGAGTTCTTTCCGGCCAGGATTGAACAGTGGGGGGAGGTAAAATCCTCCATCTCCGCTTTGCATGAAAAACGGGAGAGGTCGGGATTGGCGGAATTGATGAGGTCTGCTATAGGCCTTTTCGTTCAAATGCTGTTCTGGACCAACGGACAGCCGGCCAGGCTGGATACTCCCGAAGAGTTTATGCTATTGAATGTTAAGCCGGCCAACTTAAATGAACGGCTGGAATTTGTTTTGTCCAGGCCGCTTCTTTATCATTCTTTCATTCAATTATGTGAGCTGCAGGCTGAACTGGAAAAGCAGCGCCAAAAGAAAGCAAGCATAGAAAAAGCGTTTAAGCATAAAGCTTAAACGCTTTTTACATTTAGATTGCTTTTGAAAGATGCGCCGGATTAATTGCTGCCGTCAGACCCGGATCCGCTGCCTGATCCGGATCCGCTTCCGGAACCAGAACCTCCAGATCCAGTACCTGTGCCGGACCCTCCAGACCCGGATCCTGAGCCTCCAGACCCGGAGCCTCCAGATCCAGTACCTGTGCCGGATCCTCCAGACCCGGAGCCAGTTCCGCTGCCGGACCCGGACTGTCCGCCATTCTGGCCGGTTTGCCCGGACTCACCGCCGGAGCCGGATTCACCCTCAGAACCGCTGTCGCCGCCCTCTCCGTCATCTTCTTCATTTCCTCCATTGCCATTACCGTTGCCATTGCCTGGATTCTGATTGTCTTCCTCATTTTCCTCATCATTCTGGTTAGCATCGTCATCCTTGCTGTCGTCTTCCCCATCTTCAGGTTCTTCCAGTCCATCATCCTCAGGAGCTCCCGGGATGGTGACAGAAACAGAAGCAGGATCGCTGCGCATATCATCTCTAAACGCCGTTACGCTAAAAGTATATGTGCTTCCAGGGGAAGGAGCAGTGAACCTTAAGCCTTTTTCAGCTGTTACCGCAGGCTGCTGGCCGCTGCCGTCAACCGAAGCATTCACCTCGAATTGCACGCCTTCTTCTGAACCATATTCCCAGCCAACCACGACTTCATTGGCTTCAGGATCAAATACTGCTGATAAGCCTTGCGGCGCATCAAGTTTGTCGTATTTCTTTGAAACCTGTGTAGGCGCTTCTCCTTTAACTGCATATTCAGTAAGGATCTGGTCGCTTGGCGTATAGGCGCTTGCGAGCTTTGAAGTGCCTTTTTCAATCTTTACGACTTCTACGCTTTTCGGCATTTTGAAGTCAGGTGTTTCTTTGCCTTCCGACACATGGGCAATCAGGTTTTTAAATAGATTTTGAGCTATTTTCTGGTCTCTTCCGTTTGAAGGAAGGTAATTCTTCCTGTCTTTATAGCCAGTCCATACGGCCGCTGTATAATTCGTTGTATATCCTGCAAACCAGGCATCTGGAACCGCCCCGTCAGGGACATTGTATTTGGCTATTTCATCACTGCTGTAATTAGTTGTTCCAGTCTTTCCTGCGATTGGCAGGCCTTGTACATTGGCCTGCTGGCCGGTGCCATATGAATCCTTTACAACACTCTTGAGCATGTCAGTGATCATAAAGGCAGTATAATCTTTCATTACAGCCTTGGATTCCGGTATCAGGTCAAGCTTAGTTCCATCCCGAAGTTCAACGCTCTTTACAGTATGGGGGGCGTTGTAAATGCCGTTATTCCCAAATGCGCTGTATGCGCCTGCCATTTGCATGGATGTTACTCCATTTTTTAGTCCTCCGATAGCATAGGACTCCTGGATATCTTCCAATGGAATTCCCAGGTTAACAGCAAAATCTTTAGCCTTTTCAAGGCCGACTTCCTGCAGGGCCATGACTGCTGGCACATTGCGGGAACGGGCGAGTGCTTCCCTCATACTCATCGGTCCCATATGGCGGCCGTCCCAGTTATTGAATTTGGTCCCATTGGAATATGCATAAGGCTTATCATCCAATGTATGGTAAGTTCCCCAGCGTTCATATTCAATTGCCGGTCCATAATCTAAAATTGGTTTGATGGTTGATCCAGGCTGGCGTGTATGGCTGGTTGCGTAGTTGAAGCCAAATTCCACATCAGAGTTTCGGTTTCCGCCAAGTGCCCGGATTTCCCCTGTCTTTGTATCCAGGAGTGTTATGCCCGCCTGGAATTCTTCATTTGGAAATTGTACAATTTCATTGCCGTTAAGCATTGTTTCCACATATTCCTGTGCATCTTTGTCCAGTGTTGTGTATATTTTGAGTCCATCTGTAAAGACATTAATCGTTGGATATTTATGATCAATTTCCTTAATGGCCTGCCCAATGAAGGAATCATAAGGAATGTCTCCATTGATTTTTCGATTCTCTTCGGCGACCAGGGAGGATGTGACCGGGATCTTCTTGGCCGCTTCCATTTGTTCTTTTGTGATGTATCCATGCTTATTCATCAGCGTCAGTACAATATTCCGCCTTTTTTCAGCTTTGTCCGGGTGGTTGAAAGGATTGTAATTGTTCGGGCTTTGCGGCAGTCCTGCAAGCAGTGCTGCTTCGTGAAGCTCAAGATCCTTCAGCGGCTTGCCGAAGTATGTTTCTGATGCAGTCGCGAACCCGTATGAGTACTGCGACATATTCACTTTGTTCATATAAAGCTCTAAAATTTCATGCTTTGTATATTTGCGCTCCAGCTGGATGGCCAGCCATGCTTCCTGAGCTTTACGGGAAAGCTTTTTATCAAACTCGAGGAAATAGTTTTTAGCTACCTGCTGGGTGATGGTGCTCGCGCCTTCTGCACCGAAGCCTTCTGTGATGTTGGCAAGGACTGCACCGCCGAGGCGGATCGGATCAATGCCATGATGTTTATAAAAGCGGGAGTCTTCTGTTGCAATGACTGCTTCCTCAACGATCTTTGGTATGTCCTCATACTCGACATAATCCCTGTTTTCGGAACCAATGGTTGCAATCTGCTCCCCGTTCATATCATATATTTCAGATGCGATAGCGGATTTCAGCTTCTCTTCATCAAGCTTTGGCGTATCTTTGACCATGTATGCAAATGCACCGGCTCCGATGATGATGCCGGCAAGCCCGAGTGCGATCAGCACCAGAAATATCTTTTTGAAGATACCGCCTTTTTTCTTTTTGGGAGTTTTTTTCTTTTTGGTGCCGGCAGACTGCTGCTTCCGGCGTTCCTCCCTTGAGTTGTAGTTTTCTGCCATATATATATTCATCCTTTCTTACATCTGCATAAAATCATGTAAGATTATAAAGATAATCTATTACTTTAATATAGTCAATCCTGGGCTGGAAGCCAAGCTGGATCCTATGGCCATTTTCTTCTATTTCCGTTTTGGCAATGGATTTGCGCCCGCCATTCTCCATTCTCTCCCAAAAAGGGAAAAGGGAGCAGGCTTCCAAAAGGAAGATTTCTTCGCTCTCTGAGAAACGGAGCAGCACAAAACAGATCCCCCCCTGGGCAACTATCCTGCGCATATGGGATATCTGGTGGGCATGGAAGTTCTTAAGAGGAAAAGAAGTGCCATTTTTCGTTTCCTTTGCTTCAAAATCAATATATCTTCCTTTATAAAGGCCATTATAATCTGTGGTTGAGGCTTGCTTGAAATAGGCCTCCTTAATAACCGCAGCACTTCTTTTCGGATAGTCAACATTCACAATCTGGACTGGCGTGGGCTTTTTATGGATTACAGCCAGCCCTCTTTCCAGGTAAAAAGCATTTGTTTCATTTATATCATCCTCTAGTGTCATCCCCCTGTTGGAATATGTCCATTTTTTCTCCTTTTTCACAGGCGCAGCAGCCGCCTTTTGCGGCAAATACTTTCGTCCGTTCGGGTAGTGGAAATTCAATTGCATTCACCTGCCTGTTTTTCATTGTGCCGCTATGCCGGCAATCGCTCACTACTCATCATACCAAAAGTGCCGGCTGGAATGTTGAATAAAAAGCACCAAAAAGTGAACGATAACAACAGTGAGCAAGGAGGTTTGCTTTGAGAAAGACAGCCAATTTCACATTTGACAGCTCCGAACGGATGCTCGCCGAGGAAATCCGTTCGATTGCGGATCATTATAACAAAGATAATATCAGCCGGACCGATGCATATTTTGACTTTTATCAATCCCACCAGGACATCCTATGGGCTTTCCTGGCGAGTATGGTTTCCAGAAATGCAGGCTGGAATATGTGCGATCTGGAAGAGGATTCATTGTCCTGCCTCCTTGGACCGGAAATCAGGGAGCGGCTTTTCCTTACATATGAGCGTGCCAATTGGCTCATTTTCTCAGATGCCTTTCCACAGCTGCTTCTCTATGAATATTCGACGAAAAAAAACTCGCCAATGTTTCATCTTCTGCCATTCTTTCATGTTTCTTCATTTATGGAAGCAGAATGGAACCGCTACTGGCGGGAGGGGGACAGGGAAAGACTGATGACAGCCCTCATTATAAATGAACAAAATCTGATCCAGCGCCCTGTGATTGAACATCCGGTTTATAAAAGGAGGGTGTTTCATTCACTGTTTTTTTCCATCCAGGACTGGATGCATTTCAGCTCGGTCCTGCTTCCAACCTGCAGCGGCCGGCTTTATGGCGCAAGTGTAAAGAAATTCAGAAAAACAGACGAAAGAATCAAGCTTGGAAAAAGGCTTGCAGGGATTCTGTTCTCGCCCCCTCATTTTCCGGAGTTCCTGAAGTTTGCAGGAAAAGTGCCTCACACGGGATCAAGGGCGGATTACGAACAATTCCTCAATGGCGGGACAAGGCGTGCTTTGCAAACCTTAAAAGATACTTACCCCGTTATCAGCCATCACATACATGAAAGCATTGATTGGTCAGAGGAAAGAAGGGCCGACCCGGATTGGTTTGCAGAAGAAGGGGAAATCAAAGAGCCTGTCTTAATGACAGAGTGGTTTTTGCATAAGCAAAGGCAGCTGGACCGGGCAGCGGGATTAAAGAAGTTTATTTGGTTTAAAAGGTAAACGCAGTCCGGCATTGCGGATCAGCTGCAGATTGAGGGTTTTGTATGTGAGCAGGATATAGTTCACGAGCTGGCGCTGCTATTTAAAGAAAAACCGAGAAATAGCGGTTCTAGAACATGAGGCTGGGACCACTATTCTGCTATAAACGAAAAATAGTGGTTCTAGAAAGTCAGGCTGGAACCACTATTCCGGCAAAACCGAAAAATAACGGTTCTAGAACACCAGCCGGAACCGCAATGCTGACAAGTTCAGAATATAATAACCAAGGTCCAAAATACAGACTCTAATCTTCCTCTATCCTATTGAATGAAGTTCTAGGATTAAGGAACCTTGGTTTTACTAAAACCCATTCATAGTCTGCCCAGTCAGCAGCACAAAAAAAGCAAGGGATTCCCCTTGCTCTCATCAGGTGGAAGGTCTGTCCGGGCCTTCCAGCTTTTTGCTGCCGTATCCAGTTTTTGTTTCTTCCTGCTTTTTCGGCTGAACTTTATTTTGTTTTTCCTTGTTTGCCATCTTTCAACACCTCCATCCTTTAGTGTGTTCAATCACCAATATTTCATCCATTCAAGATGTGTCGAAACGTTCTTTGTTCCATTGAAAAATATAACTTTCTTTGGCGAATCGCTTCTAGTTTTGTCAGGGGTGAAGGGAAGTAAAAAGAGAAGGCGAATACAGTGAATAGCAAAAAGCCGCACAGTCGGGCAGATATATGCAAAAGGGAGGTTATATGATGAAACACACTTCACAGAAAGAAGAATTGCTCCATATGCTGAATGAGATATATGACCAGCTGGAAGAATTGGATGCAGCACTTGAGACAAGCCTTTCAAAATTCAGGGGAGAAATGGCGGAAGAACATCAGCAAAAGATGATATATTGTGAATCAAGGCTCGCCAATGCTGAGAATCGGCTTCATGAGACCGGGAAAAAGGACGGCAGGGACCGAAAGATGACAGGTGGAAATGACAGCATTAAGCTTGAATTGGGCTATTAGGTTGTCTAAAATAAAGAAAGATCTTTAGTAGCTGGATACCCACGCTACTTTTATTTTTTTGGACAAATATCCAACTGGAGATGAAATATATGGACGAGGTAAAACATTTAGACAGGCTGACTAGAGAGCTGCTGGAATGCACGGAGGAAGCGGCAGAGCATTACTGCCAGGCGCGGGAAAGAGGAACGAAGCCTGATTTCTATGCGGAAGTAAAGCCTTTTGCCGATCATAGCAAACAGCTGCTGGACGAATGGTCCTCTCAGGCTGCCCGCTGGATCTCGGAAAACAGGCCCAAGAACCTGCATGAAAATCAGATCAGTTCGGCAGCGGAGCATATAGAACTGATTACTGTCCAATGCTTTTTCCCGGAAACAAGCCGGACACGTTTCATTAATTACTATAACTCCACTAAATATGTCCTCAATGTGCTCCTTGGCCATTTAGACGAAAAAAAATAAAGCCTGCAGGACAATTGTCCGCAGGCTAAGCTTTTTTTTAGATTAAAGTTATGCGGCCCGTGTCCCGCTATACCCTCCGGGGATCAATTCTGCAGATTTGCTGCTGCGGTGAAGGAACAGTCAGCTGCGGCTCCCTGTGCTTCAAGCTCACGAATAAGGTTGCGGTATTCATTAATGGTGATCTCATTGTGGATATAGGCTTTCTTGGCGAAATCCAATAGTTCATTGACGCTCTCGGGGCTATAATCTTTCAGCTGCAAAAATTTCAGTCTCAGTTCGTGAATGTTCATTAATGTTCCTCCTCCGCCTTTTCCCATATCGTATCATGAAACAAAAAAGTTTCTCCGTTTTTAAAAAATTGAAACTTCCGACAAAATTCATCATAAGCAGACAAAACCGGATAATCTTACCTGCAATGCACAAATTGGGCAGATGCATCATAATTTAAAGTAGCGACCAGTATTAGGAGGATGTCTGCCCATGTTTCAAAAAAACAGAAGATTTCCGGCACGAGTGCAGCAGCCAGGGGGCAGCGGCATAAACGGCCGGCACCGGTACTATTCTGCATTCCCGACTATGCAAGGAAGCCCCCAGGCTCAATATCAGCCACAGTACCAGCCTTTTGCCGGCAGTCAATCAGCATACTTCAATCCGTTTCAGCAGGCACATAATCCGCCGCCCTATTTCCAGGGCTATCAGCATCAGATGCAGCCGCCCATTCAGCCTCAAGTCCAGCCTCAGGCCCAGCAGCCTGTAAGCCAGGGGCTTTTTCAAAATCCTCTGCAGCAGGAGGAAGCATATCAGCAGCCGCAAAGCCAGCAGCCCAGCAATCCGTATCCTTTCATGAATCCGTACCCGAAGCAGTCTTTCATGGCAAAGCAGCCTTCAGGGGTCCAGTCGATCATGAATTCCTTTAAAGGCCAGGATGGATCCCTTGATTTCAATAAAATGATGAATACAGCCGGGCAGATGATGAGCGCGGTCAATCAGGTTTCATCCATGGTCAAAGGGCTGGGAGGTATATTCAAAGTATAAAGAACAGCTGATGCAGGCTGTTCTTTTCTATGTGGCTTATAACAATATAAAGCGAAAATTTCGGAATTCACGGAATATTATTGACAAAATTGTGAAGGAATTGGAAAATGGAAACATTGACTGTAGGTCATATAAAAAGGGGTGGTCAATATGCTTAGGCAAATACAGCAGCTTATCATCGTGGTATTGCTTATCCTGCTCATTGCCTCACTGCCGTTGATGGTAACCGCGGATCCGGAAACACAATCGCTGAGCTTTGATCCGGGTGCGCTGCCGCAGGTGTACGGCGAATTTTTCACACAAATAGCAGACGGGGATTTAGGTACATATCAGCAGGGGACGAGGACGCGGTCCATCGGGGAGGATATCGGGCGGTTCTTTATCACAAGCCTGAAAATCATGGAAGCAGGGATCCTGGCAGCGGTCGTGCTCAGCCTGGTTTTCGGTGTCTTTATCAGCAGGTTCCGGGCAGCCAGGGGATTCAATTATATCCTTAACATTCTGGCATCCATTCCGGATTTCATCATTATTGTTGCCAGCATGATCCTTGCGGTGAAATTTTATAAAATGACGGGGATCAGGATCATTTCCCTGAGGCCGGATTCCGGTGCGCTGAACACGTGGTTTCCGACAGTGCTTGTGGCGATAGCCCCCACCTTGTATCTGTTTAAGCTGGTGGCGGTGAAATACTATCAGCTGAGCGGCGAAGATTATATCAGGACCGCGGTGGCTAAAGGGATGCGGCTGGATTATATTAATCTTCAGCATGTTTTTAAAAACATCGAGCCTTTTATCCTGGCGGAAATGACAAAGGTGATTTCGCTTGGGATAGGAAATTTATTTATCGTTGAATACATAATGAACGTTTCAGGAATCACAAAATTCATTTTCCAGGCTAATGGATTCCAGCCCATTGCGATCGGCTTGTTCGCAATGCTTTTGATGTCGCTGATCGTTTATCTTTCTATCAGATTATTATTTTACTTATTTAAGCGGGTGCTGATCCATGAATAAGCTCCTCAGAGTGAATTACTCATTATATATTGGCGTATTTCTAGTCAGTGTTCTGCTTTTCTTTGCTGTTTTCGGGCCGTATCTGGCGCCCCATCAATTATCTGAAGCGCTGGAGACTCAGTATAAGGATGGAAAGGTGCTCGCACCGCCGATCCAGCCGTTTGAATCTGGCGAATATCCATTGGGGACTGACAGATGGGGCTATGATATTGCATCCATGATTCTAAATGGCCTGAAATACACAGTTTTCATCGCGATTGCCGTAACTTTTATCAAGATGGTGCTGGGCACTATTATCGGCTTGTATGTGGGGACCTGGAAGCGGACACCGGGATGGCTGCTGGCGTTTGAAAATGCGTGGAGCTTTGTCCCGCTGTTTCTGATCGTTTACTTTTTCTTCAGGGGAATTAATGCGCTGTCATTCATTCCGACATGGAAGCTTATCATGCTGTTCATCCTGATCACTTCCCTTGTCAGCATTCCAAGCATTGTCTCATCTGTCCGGCAGAAAACGGCAGAGCTGAACAAATCTGTATACATAGAAGCTGCCAGGGCATTGGGGGCAGGGAGGCACAGGCTGATCTGGAAACATATTTTCCCTCAGCTCAAGGAAACATTTCTTGTCATGTTCATTCTTGAAATTGTCTATGTGATCACGATTATGGGGCAGCTTGGCCTGCTGGAGATATTTGTCGGCGGTACAAGGGTCACCTATGATCCGCTCTTGTTCCATTCCATAACGAAAGAGCTGGCAGGGCTGGTCGGCCAGGCGAGGGGGAATATTTATGGGAACCTTCATATTTTAATGGTGCCCCTTGCAGTCTTATTGATCACGACCATTTCATTCAGCCTGCTGGCCAATGGCATGAAAAACCGCTTCCAGTCCAATTACCAGAGAACACCTTGGATCAAAACCGGACAGGAGCCAAAGCTGAAGCCGGTAAGGAAAAATTATGATGCCCAAAAAGGAAGGAAGCTGCTGTCGCCTGAGCCGATGGCGCTTATAATCCTTTTGATCCTCTTTATCAGTGCCGGCACTTATGTGTATGCCACAAAGGATCAGGATATAGGGGTGAAAAACTTCAGCCAGGCTGAATATGACCTGAGCCTTAAGATGAACAAGCAAGGAGAATTCTCATCGACAGCCAATATTGAAGTGAAGAATGAGTCAGAAGATGACTGGGATAAGCTGGTGTTCTATTTTATCCCGAATGTATTCAAGGAAGGCCATTCATTCCAAAGCGTGGAAGGCTACGCCTCCGTTACTCTGGATACCATCAAGGTGGACGGGAAGGAAGCAGACTATGAACTGAAGGATGATACCTTAACCGTCTTCCTTTCAGAAAAATTGGGTGAAGGCGATAAAGGCAGTGTTGAGATAAACTATGAATTCACCCTTCCCGAAAACGGGAATCGTTTCTCAAAAGTGGATCATAATTATTACCTTGCCCAATGGTACCCGATGCTGGCAACCTTCCGTGAACATAAATGGAATAAGGAGGAATATTCCGAAGGGCTGGAAACCTATCATACCGATTTTTCGGATTATAAGGTTACCTATGATATACCAAAAGGCTATACGATTGCCTCAACAGCAGATGAGGACCCGCCAGCTTCTGAAACCAGGGGAACTTTGAAGGCTGAAAAGGTCAGGGATTTTTTCATCAGTATTCTTAAGGATACAAAGGTTTATGAAGCAGAAGCAAAAGATGGGGTTAAGGTAAGGCTCTTTACGAAGGATGATCATAACAAAGATCCTGAACAGTCGCTTGATCTTGCCAAAAAGGCTCTTTCCTTCTATCAGGATAAAATCGGGGATTATCCTCATGAAACGCTTGATGTCGTCCTGGATGAAGGCCAGTTCATGGAATATCCCGGCATCGTTACGATTAATCCGTATATTGAGGATTCGTATTTCTACCAGGTTTCCATCGTCCATGAGATCGCCCATCAATATTTCTACGGAACCGTTTCTAATGATCCTTATTATGAAGCATGGGTGGATGAGGGGATTACCGAGTTTGCAACCAGCATGTATTTCTATGCGGGAAAAGGCGAGGGGGAAATAAGGGCTTTTTCTCTTCCTCTTAACCGGATGAAGAGTATAGAAGAAGAATCGGTTAAACGACAGCATTCAAATGTGCCGCTGGATGAAGTGGCTCATAACGGATTTGTATACGGACAGCCGGCAGTCAAGCTGCTCGAACTGGTCAATAACCGTTTCATGGTTAAAGGCAATGACCCGCGTGATGTGGGAATGGACTTCCTCTCAGCGTATTATGATAAGTATAAATATAAAGAAGTGGATTCTGAAATGTTTGTAGATTTTGCTGCAGATTACTTCTTTGTGCCGCGGGGCTATTTTACAGATTGGCTGGAGCTCGAATAACAGTCTTCAGCAGAAGAATATATGCAAAAAGCTCCCTTGCCGCAGCAGCAAGGGAGCTTTTCAGCCTGTAAAGAGGAACTTTTGCTGCCGCTGGCAGGGGAGTTTCCCGATAAGCATTAATTGTTTTCATCAATGATGATTTTCTTGCCTGACTGCTTAGCTATCCGGATGATCAGCAGACCGTCCTGGTAAGAGGCCCTAACCTTTTTTTCATTGATAGGCTGAGGAAGCGGGATGGTCCTGGATGATTGCTGCATCGTCTGCTTCCGGCTGAAGGTCCTGTGTTTATCATCTTCCTGCAGGATGGTTTCCGCATGGCTGACTGAAATCGTAATATAATTGTCCAGTACATCAATATGGATCTGCTCCCTTTTTATCCCCGGCAGCTCTGCTGTAATATGATGCTCTTTATCGGTTTCAGATACCCGGACAGAAAAGGTACTGGTACTCTGCGGAAACGGGGTCTTAAAGAAATCATCAATGCTCTGCAAGAACCCTTTGACGGGTTTTTCCTGAAAGAATGTGTTCATCGATTTCATGATATCGCTGAAAGGCTCATTTTTCTCTTTCTTTTTTGGGCCATCAGGCAGCTGTGAAGACATTCATGCATCTCCTCCCAAAACAGAATCTTGGGATATATTATGCAATCAGCGCCCGATTGGTCCCTTGGAGAAAGGCTCAGCCTCTTACTTATAGATACCTGATTTTCCGCGCAAAAATATTCTTGATCCCCTGGGAAAGGAGATTGAAGGTGAATATAGAAAAAGTCATGAACAAGGCTGCAAAAAATGGAATCCAGATCGGGCCCCGGATGTCGATAAACGCATCCTTTAGGAGCATCGGCCAGGAGATGGATGTGTTGACAAATTCCCATAGCCCTGTTGGCGTCTGGACAAACTGCTGGGAAATGAAGATGCCGACAAAGCCAAGCTGTCCCAGGAGGAACATGACTTTTCCCAGGTCTGAGATCATATAGACCAGAATTTTCCCATACAGAAAAGGCATATAATATCGTTTGAACATGGCAAAGGGAGTGGTTCCTGCTGCTATTCCCCCTGTAATGAAGTCTTTTGATGATACTTCGTCGAACTCCAATTTGATCATGTCGGCAGCCCTGGCTGCTTCAGAAAGGGCAACCACAAGGATCAGCCAGAAAGGCCGGTCTTCTGCAAACAATAAAGGCGGCAGATTGACCACCAGTATGACAATGATGATGGTCGGGATATAAGATAGGAAGCCATTCAGCCATTTCAGGACAGAATCGGCCGCCAGCACCTTTTTATGCGCCAGGAAAGCAAAGGGGATTGCCAGTGCATATCTGAGGGCTGTAATGACAATCACAAGGAGAAGCGTTTCCTTGGCGCCAAGCACAATGATGCTCAGCAGATCCCTGCCCGATTTGTCCGTTCCGAGGGGGAAGTCTTCATTTGGCCCGTATGGCGGGATGACAGGCTTGCGGTTCTCATCCATAATATAAGTGATTGTGGACAGCTCCCGGTCGATAAAAGGGAGGAAAGGGCCGATGAAAGCAATAAATGCCAGGATCCCGAGACAAACCAGGCTTATAATAAATACACTATATTTTTTCCACTGAAATTTTCTGTTCATATCAGTTCACTTCCCCCTGCCCTTTTTGGCATAAAGAGATATTTAGCTGATTGAGAGGCCAGTATGGTTAAAAACATCAGCACCAGGAACGGCAGCATCAGCGCAAAAGAAGAAACATCATTATAATTCAGGATGCTTTTAAGCAGATTGTTTCCTGCTCCCTCGTAGCCGGATAATTTCTCCACGATCGGCAGGCTCGATAAGATATACAGCATAATGAACTGCGCCTGATTGAGAAGTGTCCCGGCACAGTTAAAAAGGATATGCAGATAAATCTTTTTCTTTCCCAGCCCTTTTGAGTAGGCTGTCCGGATATAATCTTCCCCGCTTTCCTTGTCCATCGCAGCAGCGGTAAAATTGACCATATGAATGAAAGGGAAAAGTGTCAGTGAGATCATTGGGAGAAGGAAACTGTACCAATGCTCATGGCCGTATAGTGTAATCTGCGGAAATCCCCATTGAATCAGCTTGATCAGTATATACTGCAGGCTCATATACAGAAAAAAATCAGGAACCGATGAAAACAGCCAGGACAATGCTTCCTGAATTTTACCCCGCATACGGAGGCGCATCGAAAACTTGGCGATTCCGGCCAGTATGCCGGCTGCCATGCTGATGAAGAAAGCAGGAAGTATGATTCCGAGGCTTCTTTTCATATAAAGGATGGTTTCTTCGGACACCTTCCTTCCAGTCCGGCTCTCGCCAAATCCATTTTCCTTCTGGATAAATTGAAAGAAGGATGTAATCTTATTTTTGTAGGCCTCTGCACTGAAAGGATAATCCATTTCAATGTGAAATGCGGAAGGCTGATGGATGACAGGTTCTCTCGGCAGCAGCAGAATCAAGAGAAAGCTCGCCAGCACAAGGATAAAAATGAACAGCTTTTTAAGCAGCAGCATAAAACGATTGACCCCCATTCTTCTATATATCTGTTAAAATAGGTTAACTGCGGCCAAAGGGCCGCTTTCAAAAAAAATATATCTGAATTGTCGCAAATTTTATACCAACAGTCAATTTGTTTTTTGGAAAAATCTGATAATGTTAAAAGCAGGCCGGCTGGTTCTGTTCCAAATAAATCCAACAGGAAAACGAAAGAAAATCCTTTTTGAACGAACGTTTATTCGGTAGAATGAGTGTATGAGGTGAACGGAAAATGAAGCTCAGGAAAAATCTCCAGGAGATATTGAATGATTTAAAGATGACTGAAGAATTCAAGGACAATATTGTCCATTGGCATACTATTGAAGAAAAAGAGGCAAAAACAGAGGAACTGCCGGAGGATATACATCCGTCCTTGAGAAATGCTTTGGAAAAGCGGGGCATCAGCCGTCTTTACACACACCAGAGGTCTGCCTATGCGGCTGCTTCTGAAGGAAAAAGCCTTGTGGCTGTCACTCCAACTGCATCCGGGAAAACACTATGCTATAATCTTCCCGTCCTGCAGACGGCCGTCAGCGATCCGAAGGCGAGGGCATTGTATATATTCCCTACCAAAGCACTGGCCCAGGACCAGAAGAGTGAAATAAATGAATTGATCCAGGAAGCGGAGCTCCCTGTCAACAGCTACACGTATGATGGCGACACTCCGGCTAATATAAGGGAAAAAGTCAGGAAAGCAGGCCATGTTGTCATAACGAACCCTGATATGCTGCATTCGGCGATTCTTCCCCATCATACCAAATGGGTTTCTCTTTTTGAAAATCTCAAATATGTTGTCATTGACGAGGTTCATATATACAGAGGCGTTTTCGGCAGCCATGTGGCAAACGTGATCCGCCGCCTCAGGCGCATCTGCCGTTTCTACGGGAGCGATCCGCTCTTCATCTGCACATCGGCTACCATTGCCAATCCGCTTGAGCTTGCTGAAAACCTGACGGAAAAGAAAATGGAGCTGATTGATAATAACGGGGCGCCAAGCGGAAGGAAGCACTTCTTGTTCTATAACCCGCCGATCGTCAATATACCGATGAATATTCGGCGAAGCGCCACGCTTGAAGCAAGGAAGCTGGCCGGGAGGCTTTTGAAAAACCGCATCCAGACTATTGTATTTGCCAGGAGCCGGGTCAGAGTCGAAATCCTGCTCACCTACCTCCAGGAGCTGGTCAAGCATCAGCTGGGGCCGAAAGCCATCAGAGGCTACCGGGGAGGCTATCTGCCGACAGAGAGAAGGGCGATTGAAAAGGGTTTGCGTGCGGGTGAAATCTACGGGGTCGTCAGTACAAATGCATTGGAGCTTGGCGTGGATATAGGCCAGCTTCAGGTATGCATCATGACGGGTTATCCGGGGTCAATTGCAAGCTCGTGGCAGCAGGCGGGACGGGCAGGGCGGAGGCATGGCGAGTCTCTCGTCATCCTTGTCGCAAGCTCCAGCCCACTGGACCAGTATGTCATTCAGAACCCGGACTATTTTTTTAATAAAAGCCCGGAAACGGCCAGGATCAATCCTGACAACCTTATCATTTTAATCGACCATATGAAGTGTGCCGCCTATGAGCTGCCATTTAAATATGGAGAGAAATTCGGTACTGCGGATACAGAGGAACTCCTTGAATATCTGACAGAAGAAAGGGTGCTGTTCCAAAACGGCGATAAATGGCATTGGATGAACGATTCTTTTCCTGCCCACAATATCAGCCTGCGGTCTGCATCACAGGAAAATGTCATCATCATTGACCAGTCTGACATTGCAAACGTGAAGGTGATAGGTGAAATGGACCGTTTCTCTGCGATGACGCTCCTGCATGATGAAGCCATTTACCTCCATCAGGGCACCCAGTTCCAAGTTGAGTATTTGGATTGGGATGAAAAGAAAGCGTATGTGAGGGAGGTTGATGTGGATTATTTCACAGATGCCAATCTTGCCGTTGAGCTGAAAGTGCTTGAAGAAGATAAAAACAGGTCACGCGGTGAAATGGAAATCGGATATGGCGATGTGAGCGTGCTGGCCATGGCAACGATATTCAAGAAGATCAAGTTTGAAACACATGAAAACATCGGTTCCGGGCCGATCCACCTGCCGCAGGAAGAGCTGCATACAAGCTCGGCGTGGATATCCATCGGCAAGGAGCAGATCCAATTTGATGAAGACAGGATTGAAGAAGGATTGATCGGGACCGCGCATGCACTCAAGCATATTGCCCCGCTGTTTGTCATGTGCGATCCGCAGGACATTTTCGTTGTGCCGCAGGTAAAGGCTGCGCATAATGAGAAGCCGACCATCTTCTTTTATGACCGCTACCCGGGAGGCATAGGTCTGAGCGAAAAGCTCTATGATGGGATTGAAACGGTCATACTGAAGGCTGAAGGCATGGTAGCAGGCTGCTCCTGCGAGAACGGCTGCCCATCGTGCATTGGCACTGATTCAGCTATGAATACGGCAAAAAGCGATGTTTTGAAGCTTTTGGCATTATTCAGAAAAACGGCTATGGAGGGGGAGCGGTATGAGCCTCAAAAATAAGCTGAACCGATTAAAGCCT
This sequence comes from Bacillus infantis, assembly GCF_008180445.1. Lineage (GTDB taxonomy): Bacteria > Bacillota > Bacilli > Bacillales > Cytobacillaceae > Bacillus_AB > Bacillus_AB infantis_B. The sequence goes on along the minus strand of NZ_VTER01000004.1, from coordinate 152,724 downwards.
CATCTCTCAAAAGAACAGGGGAGTGAACCGGCTAAGCCTGCCGTGGCAGCAGAAGTCCCCGAGGATTTTATGATCCATGACCTGTGGAAGGAAAACGGGGTTGTCCCATTTCATTTTGAGGACAGCTTCTGCCTCGTCAGGGAAAAAGAATATCCGCTTGACTGGAAACATGGGAATTACCGGTTCTCTGATTTTGCGGCAGCAGTGAATGCCTGGAACAGCGGGGATGTATCCCATCCGCTTTCCTCTGCGGGGCATCAGCCTGATGAGCTGTTCTTCTTTGATACAGAAACCACGGGTCTTGGCGGCGGCACCGGAAACACGATTTTCCTGCTGGGGCATGCCAGTGTGACGCGTGATGGTGTGAAGCTCAAACAGCATATCCTTCCCCATCCCGGTGCAGAGGTGCCGCTTTATAAGAGCTTCCTGGACAGCGTGGATTATTCAACCATGGTCACCTATAATGGCAAAGCTTTTGACTGGCCGCAGGTGAAGACAAGGCATACCCTTATCAGGGAACAGGTGCCCAAGCTTCCGCCTTTCGGGCATTTCGATCTTTACCACGCATCCCGAAGGATCTGGAAGCACAGGCTTGAGAGGCTGAAGCTTTCCATCGTCGAGAAGGAAGTGCTTGGCGTTGAGCGGAAAGATGATATACCAGGCTTCCTTGCACCGATGATCTATTTCGATTACGTCCAGACAAAAAACCCCGAAGGCATGCTCGGAATCCTGAAGCATAATGAAATTGATATCCTGTCGCTCATAACGCTGTACACACATCTATCCTATCAGCTCCTCGGGCTGGACGGCAGCCGGACCGCAGCGGAAACCTATGAAGTAGGGCGGTGGTTTTCTTCTCTCGGCAACACTTCTTCGGCAAAAGCAGCCTTTGTGCAGGCAGCACAGACAGACAATGAAGAATCAGTGAAGGCCAGGAATGCACTCGCCTTTGAACACAAGAAACTGAAGGACTGGGAACAGGCGGCAGCGCTGTGGCAGGAATGCGCCGATTCGGAGGCAGATCCGAAAATTACGGCTGAATCATCCATTGAACTGGCAAAATACTTTGAGCATCGAAGCAAAGACCTTGGACGCGCGGTCCATTATGCTGAAAAAGCGAGAGAGGCGCTGGAAGCCGTTCCTGCACCAGGTACCTCAGATAAGCTCAAACCGGAAACAGATAAAAGGATCCGGAGGCTCTATGCTAAGCTGGAAAAAGAACTGTCCCGGAATGATACCGCTTCTGCAGGCAGAAAAAGCGCAGCATCAGGAAAATAACATCCTGGCTGCGTTTTTTTGTACCCGGAAAAGCCGCGTTGCCCGCTGTAACAAAACTTTAATATTTCTATGTGTAAAAACCATTATTTATTGGTTGTCTGTACCTCATTGAAGCTGTAAAATTGAATGTTGTATGCTGCATATGCTGCATACAGTGAATAAAAAGAGTGAGGCTGGTTTGGATGTATAAAGCAATATTGTTCCTGTTTTTTGTTGTCATCTGTCTGACAGTCATTATTTTTTCCAGCATGAAGGACAGTTTTTATGTTATGCTGTAGCGAAAAAAACCCGGCAAATGCATAAAATTAGGTGTTTTCCTTAGTACAAGATTCCCCCTTTCATCATAACTTGTTAGTGTAAATATAACAGAATGAAAGGAGATCTTAATTATGCATTGCGGACCAAGACCGAATATTTGCCCGGCAGTTGTCCACCCGACAAAATGCTGTGTAAATCATACTTTCCAGAATAATGTGGTGCCTCATATCCATCCTACACACACTACGACAGTCAACCACATTAATTTTCAGCATCAGCATTATTTCCCACAAACACAATCAGTTGTAAATGAAGTGACAAACCAGCAGTTTGTCGCAGGCCCTGGACCGGCACCTGGATTTGGAGGACCTGGCTTCGGAGGCCCTGGAGCAGGCGGCTTCGGCGGACCTGGGTTCGGAGGCCGCCCTGGCTTCGGAAGATAATAACCTGCCATATTAAGATGCATTACCAAGGCAGGGGCCTGTATACAGGCCCTTGCTCAATTTTTTCCCATGAATGGCATATTATTTTTACATAGAAAGGAGCAGCCCAGATGAAAACAGCGGTTGTCTCAGGCTATAAACCCCACGAGTTGGGAATCTTCAAACGAAATGACCCTGCAGCAGCTTTCATAAGGGCTGCTATCAGGAAGAGCCTGCTCGGTATGCTTGACGAAGGGCTTGAATGGGTGATCATCAGCGGGCAGCCGGGCGCAGAGTTATGGGCTGCTGAGGAGGTCTTCCAGCTGCAGCTTGATGAATATCCTGATCTGAAGCTGGCCGTCATCACACCTTTCCTTGACCAGGAGCAGAACTGGAGCGATTCCAATAAAGAATGGTATGAATCTGTGATTTCCCAGGCCGATTTTGTAGATTCGGTAACAAGGAAGGCTTACGAAAAGCCTTGGCAATTCAGGCTGAAGAATCAATTCCTTATCGAAAAAAGCGATGTGCTTCTTCTCGTCTATGATACGGAAAAGGAAGGAACGCCAAAATTCATTTATGAAACAGCTAAAAGCTATCAGGAAAAGAATCCATATGAAATCAGGATGATTTCCTTTTATGATCTTCAGCTGATCGTTGAAGAAGAGCAGCTGAAGAACCAGGATTTTTAATTTAGTTCCAAAGATAAATTGACAAAAGTACATATTTTTGAAAAAATATATTAAGATTATTCAGCGATAGACTGAGGTGAATGTGATGCTATCCGATAAAGTTAAGTTAACAGCAAAAGACATTTTGGAAAAAGAATTCAAGGCAGGGATGCGGGGGTACAAGCCTGAAGATGTCGATAAGTTCCTGGATCTGATCATCAAGGATTATGAAACCTTCCACCAGGAAATTGAAGATCTGCAGCAGGAAAACCTGCGCCTGAAGAAACAGCTTGATGAAGCCTCAAGAAGGCCTGCAAGCACCCAGACTGCCGGAACAACGAACTTTGATATCTTAAAGCGCCTTTCCAACCTGGAAAAGCATGTTTTTGGCAGCAAACTTTATGAATAACAGCTTTTAACTGATTTTCCTTTTTAAAACCATTGCTATTGGAAGCCAGATTGCATATAATATCATTTGTAATCATTAATAACGTTCGGGTAATCGCTGCGGCAGCTTGCTGCTGCAGAGGAAAGTCCATGCTCGCACGGACTGAGATGTCCGTAGTGTTCGTGCCTGGCGAAGTCATAAGCCAGGGCAGCCGGGCGATTGCGCGGCTGACGGCAGGGAAAATGCCTAAGTCCTTCGGGATATGGCATGAATACCTTGAAAGTGCCACAGTGACGGAGCCTTTCCAGAAATGGGAAGGGTGGAACGAGGTAAACCCCGCGAGCGAGAAACCCAAATAATGGTAGGGGCACTTTCTCTGAGGAAATGAACAAGGAGAAGGACAGATTTTATATCTGTAGATAGATGATTGCCGCCTTAGTACGAGACGCAGGTCGATTGCAGTACAAAGGAACAAAACATGGCTTACAGAACGTTATTAGTGAGATGATTTTTGAAATGGTAAAGCTCTCCTTTTGCAGGAGGGCTTTTTTAATACATACCAAAACCCGCATGGGGAACACTTGCACGCGGAAACTTCTTCAGGCTATCATGGATGAAGCAGACCGCTGGCCGGCAATAATTAAGGGAGACCTACTGGAAAGGATGTCTTACATGGGAAAATATCAAATCATCGCTACAGCGGCAATGGGACTTGAAGCGCTCGTTGCAAAGGAAGTGCGGGCACTTGGCTATGAATGCCAGGTGGAAAACGGAAGAGTTGAATACACAGGGGATGAGACAGCCATAGCGAGAAGCAATTTATGGCTGAGAACGGCAGACCGGATCAAAATCAAAATCGGCGAATTTAAAGCTTATACTTTCGATGAGCTGTTTGAAAAAACAAAAAGCCTTCCATGGGAACAGTATATTGCAGAAGATGCTGAGTTCCCTGTAATCGGCAAGTCTGTCAAATCAAAGCTGTTCAGTGTTTCCGACTGCCAGGCAATCGTCAAAAAGGCGATTGTCGAGAAGCTGAGGACAAAGTATAAAAAAACAGGCTGGTTTGATGAAACGGGTCCATTATGCCGCATTGAAATCTCTATGCTGAAAGATACAGCAACCCTGACCCTGGATGCCAGCGGAAGCGGACTTCATAAACGTGGATACCGGGCAGGACAGGGAGAAGCGCCGCTGAAGGAAACACTGGCTGCTGCGCTCGTCCAGCTGACGAACTGGACACCGGACAAGCCATTCGCAGACCCTTTCTGCGGATCCGGGACCATCCCGATCGAGGCGGCCTTGATCGGGCAGAATATTGCCCCGGGCTTTAACCGGGAATTCACCTCTGAGAAGTGGGGGTGGATGCCGGAAAAAGTGTGGGATGATGCGAGAGATGAGGCAGAAGATCTGGCTGACTATGATCAGGCATTAGATATAACCGGATCGGATATAGACCACAGAATGGTGAAGATCGCCCAGGAGAATGCTTTTGAAGCAGGGCTTGGAGATATGATCCAATTCAAGCAGATGCAGGTACGGGATTTTACCACGACTAAGGAATATGGCGTGATCGTCGGCAACCCTCCATATGGTGAAAGGCTTGGAGAAAAGGGTGCGGTACAGAAAATGTACCGTGAAATGGGAGAGGCCCTCTCAGGACTTGATACATGGTCCATTTATATGCTTACATCTGATGAGGACTTTGAACAGCATTTCGGGCGCCAGGCAACCAAGAAAAGAAAGCTGTTCAACGGATTCATCAGAACGGACCTCTACCAATACTGGGGCAAGCGCCCGCCAAGAGAAAACAGGCAGAAAGAGGAATAAAAGGTTCTCTTATTGAATAAACTAGCAATACTATATCGTTTTTGGATTAGATAGCCTAGTTTTATTTACAGGAGGAGAGCCAATGGATTACAGGACTCTTGATTTCAATAGAATTTCTCAGGCGCTTGACTACTCAATGGAAATGCTGGTAAAAGAAACGCCTGCCGATCAGGTGCTGGATGAATTGAAAAGCGCCCAGCATGAGCTCCGGCAGGCCCTGTCCTTTTCCCTTTCCGGCAGGCAGCAGTAAATCCTGCCCGGTGAACGGCAATAACCAGGCACCAGGCTGGCCCCCTCGAAGGGAGCGCCGGTTTTTTGCCGTTCAAATGATAATTGTACAGCCTGCCCTGACGAATTCCTGATTCATCCCTTAGTGCTCCCGGCCCCTTGAGCTTGACTAGTTGAAAAAATAGTATAAAATGATTCTTGGCCTCCTGGTTTGGAGGCCGAAGATGCTGCATATGGCAGCTTGTATATAAAAAGTGAAGGGCCGTGCTTCCATGGCCATAAATAATATTGAAAATCACCGCCTGTGACAGGCGGTTATACTTTTTTATGCTGAGAAATCGCAGGAACTTCTGCATGTACAGGAGTTTTTCCGCTATAGGCGGACGAGGCACACAGGCCGATGTCCGGTCCCCCGCCATTTTCCAAAGATACAGGAAGCCCCCGGGACGCTTCTGGATATAGGAGGATTACATGCAAAACCAATTGCCCTTTGCAGTAGCAAAAACAGAATCATTTTTTGAAAAGCTTGGCGACTGGATCGGGGATGTTTTCTATGACCTGCTCCCTGAAGCCGGTTTTGAATTAAGAGACGAACAAATCTATATGGCTTTCCAGCTGGAAAATGCCTTTAAGGAGAAAAAGACGATCTTCGCTGAAGCTGGTGTCGGGACAGGAAAAACGCTTGTGTATCTCCTGTACTCCATCTGCTATGCAAGATATACGAATAAACCGGCTATCATCGCCTGTGCAGATGAAACCCTCATTGAGCAGCTTGTTAAAAAGGAAGGGGACATCGCCAAGCTTGAAAAGGCGCTTGGACTGAATATTGATGTGCGCCTGGCAAAATCCAGGGATCAGTATCTCTGCTTGAACAAGCTGGACAAGGCCGTCGCAGAACAGGACTATGAGGCATATGGAAACATTTATGACCAGCTTCCGTCCTTTACCCACAGCGGCGGATCACTGCAGAACTTCGAAAGATACGGTGACAGGAAAGATTATCCTGAGCTGACAGACAGCGAATGGACCGGTGTATCATGGGATTCCCTTCAGGATTGCTTTACATGCGAGAAAAGGCACCGGTGCGGGCAGACACTTCACAGAGACTATTACCGGAACAGCCAGGACCTGATCATCTGCTCGCATGACTTCTATATGGAGCATATCTGGACAAAAGAATCCCGCAAAAGGGAAGGCCAGCTGCCCCTGCTGCCTGAATCCTGCACAGTTGTATTCGATGAAGGGCATCTGCTTGAGTATGCCAGCCAGAAAGCCTTGACATACAGGCTGACCGAGCAGATTCTGGAATCGCTTCTTACCCGCCTGATGGCAAATGACGTAAGGGAAAAAACGCTGAACCTGATTGAAGACACTATCGTCCAGAATGAGACATTCTTCCATGCGCTTTCTGCTGCTGCCGGCAGCCGTACGGACTCTGAGAAGCAGCAGATTGCCAAAGGGCCGGCTGTTCTGAAGGAAGGAAAGCTCCTGCTTGAAATGATCGGCTCACTGGAAGAGGAGCTTGTCTTTGAAAGCGAAATGTATGTTATTAATGAATATGACCTGAAGGTTGTCGAAGAATATCTTGAGCAAATTTCATTCTCGCTCTCCCTGTTCATGAAAGATAAGGGCGGCATCAATTGGTTTGAAGAGCATAATGGTGAAAGGACACTTGTCATCATGCCTAGAATGGTAGAGGAAATCATGAGGGATGAGGTATTTTCACAAAAGAAACCATTCATCTTTTCTTCAGCCACTTTATCGGAAAAAGGCTCCTTCGAGTACATGGCTTCAAGCCTGGGCATCGACGACTATTTATCATTCACTGTAGCATCACCATTCAGCTATGAAGAAAAAATGGCCATTCATATGCCTGAATACAGTGAAGAAGATATGGCCGGCAAAATGGAATATACCCTGGAGCAGCTCAAGAAATCAGGGGGCAGAGGCCTTGTCCTCTTTACAGATCAGAGAGAACTGACTCTTTTTAAAGACTATGTCCAGGGCAAAACGGAATTCCCGGTCTATTTTGAAGGGGAGGCTGAAATCAGTACACTCGTCTCAAAATTCCAGAACGAAGAAGAAGCAGTCCTTTGCTCTACAAACCTTTGGGAGGGCCTTGATATTCCAGGCAGGTCGCTCGAAAATGTAATCATTTTCTCACTCCCGTTCCCTCCGCATGATCCGGTGTTTGATGCCAAGCGTGAAAGCGCGGAAGATTCGTTCCGGGAAATCGACATGCCATACATGCTCCTCAGGCTCCGCCAGGGAATCGGCAGGCTTATCAGGAGCCATGAGGACAGAGGAACAGTGCACATCCTGACCAGCAGAGAAGAAGATGTTTCTGTGCTTGAGTCTGTTGAAGCTGTGCTGCCTGTCACACCTGTTAAATAAGTTTTGATTGCCCCCCCTTGGCAGAGGGAGGGGCTTTTTGCATCCATTGAAGGGGACGGACAGGAAGAATATAGTTTACTTCGGTCCTCATTCGCTGCAGGTCTGTATGCACGTTTTTCAGCAGGGGCCAGCATGCAAACTAACGGCACAATCTTAAAGAGAAATCTATTCCTTCAGCCTTCTTCACTGCATTCAAAGCAGATCGTTTCCTTGTCATCCGTTATGATTCCATTGAAAAATCCGTCCAGGCAATAAATCGTTTTCCCGCATCGTACGCAGGTTCCGGCAGGTTCACTCATCATTCTTCCTCCTGTTTTTAGGTGATTTGCAGTTCTATTCTAGCGTTTTATTCAGAAAAATGTGATAAAATATATTTTGCAAATGATTTTTAGGGGGATGCCAGCATGAATGAAGCATTGAAAAAAACTGAAAAAGACTTTCTTGATTTTGTCAAAAAGATGGGCGCTTATAATGAGGCTCTGTCATTAATATACTGGGATCTTCGTACGGGCGCTCCCAAGCAGGGGGTGGACCAGCGCACAGAAGTAATTGGCATGCTGTCTTCTGAAGTGTTCAAGATGTCCACTTCCGAGGAAATGGCTGCATACATAGCAAAGCTTTCAGGAGAAGAAGCGGCTGCATCACTTGATGCGATTACTGTGAAGGTTCTTGAAGAAAGCAAGAAAGAATATGACCGGAATAAGAAGATTCCCGCTGAGGAGTATAAGGAATACGTTATCCTGCAGTCAAAGGCTGAAAGTGTGTGGGAAGAGGCAAAAGACAAATCGGACTTCACGCTTTTCCAGCCTTATCTGGAAAAGCTTGTTGAAGCCAATAAGCGTTTTATCCAGTATTGGGGCTATGAAGGCAATAAATACAACACACTCCTGGATATGTATGAACCGGGCGTGACAGTCGAAGTGCTGGATGAAGTCTTTGGCGAGCTCAGGAGCAAAATCGTGCCCCTCGTCCAGAGCATATCCGAATCAGATTCCAAGCCGGATACCAGCTTTTTGTATGAAAATTTCCCAAAGGAGAAGCAGCGTGATTTCAGCCTGGAAATCCTGAAGCAGATGGGCTATGACTTTGATGCAGGAAGGCTTGATGAAACGGTACATCCATTTGCGACCGGCTTGAATCCCGGGGATGTCAGGGTAACAACGAAATATGATGAGAAGGACTTCCGCACTGCTGTATTCGGTACAATCCATGAAGGCGGCCATGCGCTGTATGAACAGAATATTTCCAAAGACCTGATAGGCACTCCGCTGTGCACAGGGACATCCATGGGAATCCATGAATCACAGTCTCTCTTTTATGAAAATTTTGTAGGGCGCAGTGAGTCATTCTGGAAGAAAAATTACGGACTGCTCAAGGATTACGCTGATGGCCAGTTTGATGGAGTGGAGCTGGAAGATTTCTACCGTGCCATCAATGAGTCGAAACCGTCGCTGATCAGGATTGAAGCAGACGAACTGACCTATCCGCTTCATGTTATTGTCCGCTATGAAATCGAAAAAGGGCTGTTCAATGATGAAATTGAAGTGAAGGACCTTCCGGAAATCTGGAACAGCAAATACGAAGAATACCTCGGAGTAAGACCATCCAATGATGCGGAAGGAGTTCTTCAGGATGTCCATTGGGCAGGGGGAAGCTTTGGGTATTTCCCTTCCTATGCACTCGGCTATATGTATGCGGCACAGCTAAAGCAAGCGATGCTGAAGGATCTTCCGGATTACGACCAGCTCCTGGAAAATGGTGATCTCGCGCCAGTCAAGGAATGGTTCACGAAAAATGTCCATCAGTACGGCAAGCTGAAAAAGCCGCTTGAGATTCTTGAAGATGTGACTGGCGAAGGACTGAATGCCAGCTGCCTGTCTGACTATCTTTATGAGAAATACGGGAAGGTGTACCGTTTAAAAGAGTCCTCCCGTTAATTTGAAAAAAATAATGAAAGGGAAAAAGAGCGGGACGCATCCGCTCTTTTTCTGCAGGGTGAGGCAATGAAGAAGCTGATGCCGTATTTTGCAATCTCTGCCGGTGCATCTTTATGGGGCCTGATTGCCTATTTTATCAGGGGCTTGTCCGGGTTTGGCTTTTCTTCAATGGAAATCGTCGGGATCCGGGCAGTAACTGCCGCTGCGGCTTTGCTGCTGATAGGGCTTTTTTTGGGCCCTGGCCGGCTGGCTCTGAAAAGGCCTTCTGATATTGGCCTGTTTGCCGGCACAGGGATTTGCAGCATCGTATTTTTTAATTGGTGCTATTTTACCAGCATCAATCTGATGGATATCTCGCTTGCGGTCATACTGCTGTATACTTCTCCTGCATTTGTCGCAGTTTTGTCCTACCTTTTCCTGAAAGAGAAAATAACCGGGAGGAAAATCATTGCCGTTTGCGGGACCATTGCCGGCTGCATCCTGATTGCAGGGGTGGGGGGCGGAGCTGGTTTGAGCGTGACAGGAGTGATCATCGGGCTGGGAGCAGGTCTAGGCTATGCGCTTTACAGCATCTTTGGGAAGTTTGCTCTCCAAAAGTATGAGCCGTTTACTGTCACGCTGTATACCTTCCTGACTGCCTCGGCAGTCCTGCTGCCGATTACCAGGCTGTGGGAAAAAGCTTCTCTGTTTTTAAAGCCGGAGGTTTTGTTCCTTGGCCTTGGCCTCGGGCTGCTGCCGACCGTGCTTGCCTACTTTCTATACACCTGGGGCTTAGAAAAGACAGAAAGCAGCAAAGCAGCGGTCATTGCTACAATTGAGCCAGTTGTAGCCATCCTCATGGGTGTTGCTTTATATTCAGAATCACTGGGTTACATGCAGCTGTCCGGCTCTATCATAATCCTTCTGTGCGTCATCCTCGTGAACCTCCCGGAAAGAAAGGGGAGAACACCCCTTGAGACCGGCAATAGTGCATAAAGAAACACTCCAGCAGCTGCTGGAGTGTTTTCTTTCAGGCTGGAAAATTGTTTTGGCTTGTCTTAAGCTGGTCCCGCAGGACGCGGCGTTTTTCGCCTGTGTTCCTTACTCCGGGCAAGATGCCTACCACAGTTTATACCCCTTTGACCCCGGCGGTGCGTTTTGGATCAGGTCGATGAACGGGATGGTGTATGCAAACAGGATGAGGGCAGCGGTGATGCCGATCCAGAGCTTCCAGTTTTCAAAGACAAGCGGCGTTTTTTCGGCATTTTCCGCTGTTTCGCCTACCGGGAATTCTTCAGAGCCTTTAGGGGCCATGAACGCGAGATTTACAAATATATACAGCATCAGGATGATAGCAAGGAACAGGATGGATCCCCCGATTGCCTGTGCGACTTGATAGGGGATCCATTCAGCTGCCTGTGCCGCGCCGCCGTACTCGGAAAAGGAAGAGCGGCGGGGGGCGCCCAATAATCCTGCAGCATGCATGGCCCCGGACATGAATGTCATGCCGATTGCCCAAAGCACGCCTTGTGTAATGGCGAGGCGGTTCATCGCTTTTGTCAGGACCCTGCCGGTCAAATGCGGGACCAGCCAGTAAGAAATGCCGAAGAATGTCAGGACCACCGCAGTTGCCACGGTCAAATGGAAGTGGCCGGTTACCCAGATTGTGTTGTGCACTACCTGGTTCATCTGGTGTGATGCGTTAACAATGCCTCCTGCACCTGCAGGGATGAAGGCAACCATCCCGATGAATGGGACTGTAAAGCGGGCATCCCCCCATGGCAGTTTTTTGAGCCAGCCGAATAAGCCGGTTGCCCCTTTGGATCTTCCAAATCCTTCAAATGTAGCAAACAGTGAAAAGGCAGTCATTAAAGAAGGGATAACAACCAGGAATGTCAGGATTACCTGCAGGAATTTCCAGGCCGCATCGATACCCGGCTCCATCAGCTGATGGTGGAATCCGACCGGTATGGAAAATAGCAGAAATAGAATGAACGACATCCGGGCCAGTGAATCAGAAAAGATCTTTGCGCCAATTACTTTCGGAATGACAACATACCAGCCCATATAAGCAGGAAGGAGCCAAAAATAGACCAGCGGATGTCCGAAATACCAGAAGAGCGTCCGGCTTACTCCGACATTGACGGTCTCGACAAGGCCAAGCGACCATGGCAGCAGCTGGATCAGCACCGTTGCGGCCACTCCAATGGTAGCAACGATCCACATGATGGTATTTACCAGGCTCATGAATGTAAGAAGGGGACTCGGCTGCCCGGGATTATTCCTGCGCCATTCTGCATACTTCATGATAATGGCAGCGCCATCAAACCAGCTGCCGACTACTACGAAAGTCAGTCCAAGATAATAAATGGCATGTGCCTGCAACGGGGCATAAAAGGTATACAAGACGCTTGCTTCATTCAGCAGTATCATGACGGCTGCCATGATGGTTCCGGCTGTCATGAGCCAAAAACCGATCCATCCCATCGTCCGCTGCTTTTTCGTCAAGGTCCCGGCTGTTTTGCTGACTGCTGCAAGCTGGAAGCCCATAATGAAGAATGTTGTCAGTACCAGTCCCAATACGACTCCATGGACAGTGAGAATCTGATAATAGCCGATTCCAGCCGGCAGCTGGAACTTGCCGGAGCGGACGAGCACCTGCAGTAAGCCGGCAAGGCCGCCGATTGCGAGCGCTGTGAAGGCTACATAGAAATGAGCCATGGCGAGCTTCCCGTCCTGTCTGTCAACCTTTGGATTCTGATTTTGCTTCATGATGCTTCAACCACCTTTATTTTTGACGTCATCATATGATGTCCTGCACCGCAGTACTCGTTGCACAAGATAAGATACTCTCCAGCTTTATCGAAAGTTGCTGTATGCTCACTGATATATCCGGGCTCCAGCATCATATTGATGTTTGAGCCGGCGACCTCAAAGCCGTGGATAACATCCTTTGTTGTTGCCATGATCTTCACCCTTGATCCAAGAGGTATTTCAATATCGCCAGGATTATAGGAAAAGGCGGAAGCAACGAATACCAGCTCATAATCCCAATCCTTTCCCTCCACTTTTTTAAGGCCGGGCTCATTGAAAGGCGCCGTCTGGTCCACTTTCTCCGGATTGATGGTTGCAAGGCAGCTCGGGGGCTGGTTGCCAAGATAGAATGCGCTGATGCCAAGAACCGTCAAGAAAACGATCAGTGAGCCGATACCGAACCCTAGCCAGGCTTTTTCAAATTTATGCATATGCATAGCTTTCTTCTCCCTTCAGGCATTTCAATCATAATGGATTGCATGCTGGATGATTAAAATCGATCTGTAAATAAGAAATAGACGCCTGCCCATACCCCGATTAAAAATAAGCCCAGAATGAATACAGAGGCCAAGGTTCCCTTTAAAGAGGAAGCATCCTCGATCTTTGTTTTATTTTTCCTGCCAAGTTCCGTGTTTGCCATGGCTTTTTTCTCCTTTCAATATGGATGAATAAATAATGATTACATGTTCATCATACAAGGAATTCCTCCGGTTTCTACCAGTCTTCACCTGTTTCACAAAGTGTTCATTCACTCTGTTGGCACTATGCCAATAGTGTAAAATTGCTGCAGCAGGCCGGAAGGACCGGGATTTCTATAAAGAAATGTGAAATTTATGTGAAAAGGAGAAATACTCAGCTCGTCATTAAGAAAAATTGCCCAGGCTGAAGAAATGGATTGACACTCCACAGGGGATTATAGTCGATATTTTGGGATTATTCAGAAATGAACTATATAAATGCTTCTCAAGAGCCAAAAAGCACCTTATTACCACTAAAAGCGAACAATGCAAGTGAAATAAAAACAAATAATTCGACTTTTTCTCTTATGAATCTATTGAAATATCTTACTGGGATGTTATAATGAAACATAATTTCATAACGATACACTCATATAATCGCGGGGATATGGCCTGCAAGTTTCTACCGGACTGCCGTTAACAGTCTGACTATGGGTGAGCAATGGGAGGCATTGGGATCTTTTGCTGTGCCCCTGCCTTATAAAAGCCTGAAGGGATTGCTTCACTCATTTTTTTTGCAGTGAGTGATTTCCTTCAGGCTTTTTTATTTTTCTATTCAATAGGGAGGATAATGATGAAACTACTAGAAGAAACAATCAAAAGAGAAGGACGGGTGCTGTCTGACAGTGTCCTTAAGGTAGACTCGTTTCTTAACCATCAGATCGACCCTTTCCTGATGAAGGAAATAGGCAAAGAGTTTGCAGCCCGTTTTGCAGGGGAGGCTATTACGAAGATTCTTACGCTGGAATCGTCAGGGATTGCTCCATCTGTCATGGCTGGGATCGAGCTTGGGGTGCCCGTGCTGTTTGCTAGGAAAAGAAAATCATTGACTCTTTCAGAAGGGCTGCTTTCCGCCAATGTCTATTCTTTCACAAAGCAAGAGTCCAACGAGATTTCAGCATCTTCCAAATATATTGGCGCTGACGACAGGGTTCTTATCATCGACGACTTCCTGGCCAATGGCCAGGCTGCTTTGGGGCTCATCGAGCTTGCCGGACAGGCAGGGGCTTCAGTTGCCGGCGTGGGGATCGTTATTGAAAAGTCCTTCCAGGAAGGACGCAGCCTTTTGGAAGAGAAAGCTGTCAAAGTGGTATCCCTTGCACGGATCCAGTCGCTTGGGAATGGAAGCATCACATTCTTGGAAAATAGCAGGGAGGCATCAACACGATGAAAAACTCACCATTTAAAATAGCTTCATTGGGTATCCAGCATGTTTTAGCCATGTATGCAGGTGCTGTCATTGTACCCCTTATAGTGGGCGGGGCCCTGGGCCTGTCAGGAGAAGAGCTGACCTATCTTGTTTCCATTGATATCTTAATGTGCGGAGTGGCGACGATCCTCCAGGTATGGCGCAATCAATTCTTCGGCATCGGCCTTCCGGTTGTGCTTGGCTGTACGTTTACCGCAGTCAGCCCGATGATTGCGATTGGCGGGCAATATGGCATTACAGCTATTTATGGATCTATATTGGTTTCGGGTCTTTTTGTTATACTGGTAGGTAAATATTTCGGAAATCTTGTGCGTTTCTTCCCTCCGGTGGTAACAGGCTCGGTTGTTACCATCATTGGTATCACACTTATTCCGGTTGCCATGAATAATATGGCTGGCGGCGAAGGCAGTGCAGACTATGGTTCGCTCTCCAATCTGGCACTGGCGTTTGGGACTTTATTCTTCATCATTATTTTATATCGTGTGTTTACCGGGTTTATCCGCTCAGTTTCAATCCTGCTTGGTTTATTTGCGGGAACAGCCGCTGCATTCCTGATGGGGAAATCAGATTTCTCGGCAGTGGGTGAGGCTTCATGGTTCCATATGGTCCAGCCTTTCTATTTCGGGATGCCGACATTTGAACCTGCAGCAATCCTGACGATGATCATTATCGCGATGGTCAGCCTGGTTGAATCAACAGGCGTTTATTTTGCCCTGGGGGATATTTGCGGCAAGAAGCTGGATAAGAAAGACCTGGCAAACGGCTACAGGGCAGAAGGGCTTGCGATTGTCCTTGGCGGGCTGTTCAATGCATTTCCATATACAACGTATTCCCAGAATGTCGGCCTTCTCCAGCTGTCAGGCGTGAAAACCAAGAATGTCATTTACACAGCGGGCGTATTCCTTGTCCTCCTTGGCCTGGTTCCGAAAATCGGCGCCATGACTACAGTCATACCATCAGCTGTATTGGGCGGCGCAATGATCGCCATGTTTGGGATGGTCATTGCCTATGGAATCAAAATGCTCAGCCAGGTGGATTTTTCTTCACAGGAAAATCTGCTGATCATTGCCTGCTCTGTCGGCATGGGTCTCGGAGTCACAGCAGTGCCAGGCCTGTTTGCAGAAATGCCTGAGAGCATCAGGATCCTGACAGACAACGGCATTGTAGCGGGAAGTTTGACGGCTATTGCACTCAACCTTGTATTTAATGTAAAAACCTCGAAAGCAAAGACCGCGGCCTCCAATCTTGAAGAGAAGGCAGCATAATAATAGCCAGCCATCCTGATTTTTATGGGGATGGTTTTTTTGTGAAACATATTCTCATGACATTCGTATTGAATAACATGAAACTTAAAGGAGGAATGAGAGTATTGAAGATAATCTTCCGGCTGTTCATGTTGGCGGTGACAGCCCTTTCCCTTGCAGGCTGCTCCTTTCTCGAAGAGGCTGCCGGCACTGTAGAGTATAGCAATAAAGCTGCAGAGCATATTGAAAAGCTGAATGCGTTTGCCGAGGATGCCCCGGGGATGATTGAAGAAGCTGCCGGGGATTCTGAAATCCGGCAGCAGCTTGAGGAAAGGCTGGTTATGCTAAAAGAGGATATTGAGAACTTTATTCAGCTTCAGGATATACCGGCTGCCGCTGAGGCCATTCATGAGGAGCTGGCTGCCAAAAATGAAGTGCTGCTGGCAGAAATCAATCTGGCGATCAATGGCGGCAATCTGGCCCTTGATCAATTGGAGAGCTCAGAGATGATTAAAACAATTAATGATGCATCAGCCCTGCTGAACCGGATTGAAGGGCTGATGAATTAATGGATAAAAGGGCATCTTCAGGATGCCCTTTCAGCTTTGTCATTTTCCTTCCAGCAGCTCATCCGTAAATCTTATGCTCTTTTCCAGCCTCTCCCTGTAGCTGCCTTTGATTATTTTATAGGATACATGATGTTCATCAAGGAGAGATTTCAGAAGGAGGTGATTCTTCCAGCGCAAATCCTGATCCCCGAAGCTTCTTGTCCCGTCATCGACCCAATCCACATCCGGCTCCAATAATAGCCATAAATCATACTCCTGCAGCCTGGCCATTTCATCGAGCACAGGCTGTCTTTTATTCAGATAGGCGTGAGAGAAAAACTGGGTGGTGATTGCCTCAGTATCAACAAAAAGGATTTTGTCTGCCAGCTTCAGCTGCTTCCATTCCTCCAGCTTATGAGCATATGCAATATGGGGGTAATCTTCCGGTACTGTTATTCCCTCGCATCCTCCAAGTTCTTCGTAAAAGGTCCGGCCATACTCCTTCACAAAAGAAGTATTATAAAGCTGTGCCATATTGGCTGCCAGCGTGGATTTTCCGCAGCTTTCGGTCCCGGCAATCACCACTTTTTTGACGAAATGCGGCCGGACGCATTTAGGCACCATATCCCAATGCTTCAGCACACCATCTTTCCTGAACATCGTACCTGATACCGGATATCTTTTTCTCTCCGGATCTATGAGGATATGCTCAGCTTCCGGGTAAAGACGGGAAAAAATCGGTCCATAATCCGGCTCTGAGCTGAACACAAAATCAATCGGACTGCCGATTGCGGCACGGATCTTTTTTGCGCCATTTTCCCAATCGGAGAAAGAGCCGGTCTGTTCATCATAAATTTCATGGACATGTACATGCGGCAGCTCCCTGGTCAGCTGTTTCCACCAGCGGAGCCGCAGTGTAAAGCTGACATGCTCTGCACAGCTGCCTTCACAAAGCTTTCTTTCATAGTCACTGTCGTGTGAGATGATGACATGAAGCTCGTCAGCTATTGAAGCTGCCGCCGTCATGCTGTATACATGGCCAAGATGGGGGAAAGGAAGGAACTTTCCCCCGTACATACCAATTGTTTTTTTCTTCAAACCGCTGCAGCTCCCTGTTTTTTATAAAGTTTCGTCCAATTTATATAACCATAAATGCTGTTAAACAAGAATGCCGTCCACATGACGAGCATAGATATATCATTGCCCCCTGTTGAAATCAGAGCATTGAACCAGAGGATGACCGACAGGACATTAACAAGGATCCATAGAAGCCACTGCTCGGCAAATCTTCTTAGCATCAATATCTGTGCTGTTACGGAAAGGACATTTGTGGCAGAGTCAATATAAACAGATCTTCCTCCCAGATAGTCAAGGAGGAGGGCATATAGAAAAATGGACACCAGCACCGTAATTCCGAGAAGGGACCATCCCTTGGAATCAAGCGTTTTAACCTTCACATCTTCCCCTTTTATGCTGTCCTTTGTCATATTCTTTCTCCAGAGATAAATGCCGATAAACTGAATGGGAAAATAGAACAGGCCATTGAGCATGGCTTCCCCGTACAGTCCGTAGGTATAGGAAATGTAAGCATATGTCCCTGTCTGGATAATGCCAAAATAATAGTTTGCGATTTTTCCCTTTGCTACGAGGACAACGCAAAGCATCCCGGCCAAAGAAGAAATAAGGCCAAGAAGGGAATCCCGCCAGGCAATAAACAAATACACGTTAATAAGTGTAAAAACAAGAAGCCAGCTTATTTCAAATATCGTCCAATCACGGAATCTTTTCATGGTTTCCTCCTATAAAAGCAGATGCGGCCATACAGCCTAAAACTTATTATAGGTGATTATTTTCTGAATAGGGAATAATTTTCCTGTTTTTTTACCATGGAAGCTTAGCGCAGGAACAATTTGTTTTTATTAAAATAAAATATAATTGCAGCAATACAGACTGAGGGTGAAAAAGTGGAAAAGTTCTATTGTGAGCATTGCAGGCTCCTTTACAATGAAGAGGGAAGCTGTAAAGTATGCGGTTCTGCTGCAGGCAAAAAGATTATTATAAACGTCCAGGCACAGGAGCTTTCATCTGATAATTCCAAGGAATAGGCTAAAAGGGCGCCGGCTGCGTGCCCTTTTTCCTGCATGAGGCAGAGAGTTAGGTGTCCTGGCATGCTGTATGTTAAAATTTATATGAATTTTCTAAAAAGGGTGATGGATATGTATTTGCCTGATTTCAGGGTAGAGGGGAAAAAGGCATTAGTGACCGGTGCGGGGCGGGGAATAGGACGGGCCCTTGCGATTGGGCTGGCAGAGGCAGGCGCAGATGTAGCCCTGCTGGCAAGAACGAAGGCCGATCTGGAGGAAACCGCCGCAGAAGTGAGGAAGACTGGTAGGGAGGCCATCGTCATCCAGGCTGATGCAGCCAAAAGGGAAGATGTACATAATGCAGTCAGAACCGCTGCAGAACATTGGGGAAGACTGGATATTGCCGTCAACAATGCAGGCATGAATATCCGTTCTAAAGCGCTTGATGTAACAGATGAAGAATGGCAGACAATTATGGATACGAATCTCAAATCCGCTTTCATGGTCTCCCAGGAGGCCGGAAGGATTATGAAGGACAGCGGGACACCTGGCAGAATCATTACAATTGCCTCAGTTGCCGGACATGTCGCTTTAAGGACGGGGGTTGTGTATGCAGCAACAAAAGCGGCTTTAATCCAGATGACTAAAGTACTTGCCATGGAATGGGGCCCTTATAATATTAACGTCAATGCAATAGGTCCGTGGTATTTCAAAACGCCGCTTACAGAAAAGCTCCTTGCAGATCCGGAATATCTGCAGGAAATATTGGATGTTACGCCGCTGAACAGGGTCGGCGAGCTTGAAGAGCTGGTTGGTCCGACAGTATTCCTGGCGAGTGCTGCCGGCAGCTATGTGACCGGCCAGACACTATTTGTTGATGGCGGCATGACGATTAAAGGATTTTAGACAGGATAGCCAAATCCCCCGGCGATGTGCCGGGGGATGTCTTTTCTTTTTATCCAGCTGATAGGCGTGCGCTGAGATTATTCAAGCATCAGGACGACCATCAGCTCACCTGCGCCTGCAATCTTTACAGGCAGGCTGTAGGCCTTCTCAAACCCATAGACCTTCGTCTCGCCTACAAGGACAGTAGGGGTGGTGATATCAATTTGCAGGCCCTGCCCTGATAAATAAATTGATAGATTGCCGGCAATCATGTTTCCGAGTTCACCTGCAAAAGATTCCAGCATTTCACCTTCCAGAAGCATACCAAACATAGCTTCGCCGATTTTGCTGAAAACCTGCTCTTCTCCATCTATAATGATTCTGCCCGGCAAATCGCCCGTCATTCCAATCAGCACACCGATGCTATGCTGTGTAAAGGGCTGTGAAAATTGCGCCGGCTCCTCAACTGAAGACTCAAAAGGAAAAACACTTTTAATTGATTCAATAGTCCCGCTAATGATATCTTCAATACTTTTTGTCAATGACATGAACGATCCCTCCAGCAACCAGCTATCATTAATATTAACATAATTTCCCGATGCTGGTAGTATGTTTTTGCAAAAATACCCCTGATTATTTCCCGGGATACACAGGGCAAAAGCAGCAGGGATAAAAGTATCGCTCCAGGTGGATATTAATTGGAAAAGATTAAATAATGAATGCCCCTGTAAAACAATATATAATAAAAGAGCACAGCAACTCCTTCAAAACGTGAAGCTTCCTCCGGGCGGGGAAGCTTTTTTTTTGTTTCGTGCCCCTGTACATGCGCTTCCGGATTTCCATTCCGGTTGAAAACCTGTGTATAATACTTCTTTGTTTGGAAAAATTAACAAGGAATTGTTTATAGAGCGAGGAGCGTATTAGAATGCCAGCTATCATCTCGGCTGCTGAAGCCATTCCTGCCCACAGGCTGGAGCAGGGACAAGTAATGGAGTTTGCAAGGGACTTGTTTTCGGAGTCCTTCAAGGATGTTGAAAGGCTTTTAAAAGCCTTCCATAATGGCCAGATACATAAGAGGCATTTTGCCAAAGGAATGGACTGGTACAGGCGTGAACATTCTTTTGAAGAAAAGAATGAGGCTTTTATTGAGTGTGCGGTAGAGCTTGGGTCAGAGGCCATACGGAATTGCCTCCATAACAGACAGTTTCTGGGACGAAAAATAGATTATTCGGAGATTGATGCCATATTCATGGTGACAAGCAGCGGAATTGCCACTCCAAGCCTGGACGCAAGAATCATGAACGTCCTGCCTTTTTCACAGCATATAAAAAGGATCCCTTTATGGGGGCTCGGCTGTGCCGGAGGAGCGTCAGGGTTATCAAGGGCTTATGAGTACTGCCTTGCTTATCCAAAGGCGAAAGTGATTGTCCTGGCAGTCGAGCTTTGCAGCCTGACCTTCCAGAAAAATGATCGGAGCAAAAGCAATCTGATCGGCACATCTTTATTTGCGGACGGTGCTGCATGTGTCTTAATGGCCGGTGATCATGCGGAATTGGTTAATATGGAGCGTTCTCACGCCATTCCAAGGATAATTGGCACAGCTTCGACAACCATGCCAGATTCTCTTGACGTAATGGGGTGGGATGTGAGGAACGAGGGTCTCTTTGTAGTGTTTTCCAAGGATATTCCCTCCATCATTGAAAACTGGCTCAAGCCCAATGTAGAAAGCTTTCTGAAAAGGATGGACACCAGGCTGGACGAAATAGAACATTTTGTCGCTCATCCCGGCGGGAAAAAGGTGCTGGATGCCTATGTCACCAGCCTGCAGTTTTCTCCCCATATGACAGATATATCCCTTCAGGTGCTGAAGGAGTTCGGCAATATGTCTTCTGCTACGATCTTGTATGTACTGAGAAGATTCATGGAAAAAGGGAAGGCAGGCGAGCTTGGGATTGCGGCTGCACTGGGGCCGGGCTTCAGCTCTGAACTGCTGTTGCTGAGGTGGGAATGATATGGATTTGTTCACCGTTTTTATTTTGATCATCATGCTGCAAAGGGTCGGGGAACTGGCAGTAGCCAGAAGCAATGAAAAATGGATGAAAGGCCGGGGAGCCCTTGAGTTTGGCAAGGGGCACTACAGTATAATGGTCATGATTCATGCTTCTTTCTTTCTTTTTTACAGTTTTGAGGTTTTGTGGGGGGGCAGGACTCTTTCATCCTTGTGGCCAGCTATTTTAACAGTGATCATCATCACGCAGGCTGGCAGGCTGTGGGCGCTGCTTTCCCTGGGGAAGTACTGGAATACAAAAATCCTGGTTATACCACATGCCAATGTGGTCATGAGGGGGCCTTACCGGTTCATCCGGCATCCGAACTATGTAATTGTAACCTTGGAATTCCTCGCTTTTCCTCTGATGTTCCAGGCGTACTGGACATTGGCCGTATTTTCAATTCTCAATCTTGCCATCCTCTCGGTCAGGATACCTGCAGAAGAACAGGCTCTCAGCGGCCTGACTGAATACCGGCAAAAATTGCAGCATAACCGTTTTCTTCCTGGAAGAAAACGAATTCCTGAAGAAAGCAGTTGAAAATGATTATCATTAATGCTAAACTTCTAAATGAGGCTGAATATTATTCTCAATTGAAAAAATAATTCAACCAAGGACGGTGTTACATATGGTATCTGTTTTTATAATAGGTGTGATTGCTGTATACTCGTTTGTCATGAAGCACGTCTTAAGCCATGTTGCTAAGCCGCAGACAGTGAAATAAAATATCCCAGGCCCTTTCCCTTTAAGGAAAGGGTTTTTTGTTTATATTTTTTAGCTTGGCTGGGTTAGTGTACCTTGTTGATTTTGGGCTCACGCGTGTAAAACTCTGTTATACACGCATTTCAGCACAGCAACAATGTTCAACAAAGCCTTTAGCTTATAAAAGCTCCTTCCGCACGGCCTTGCAGCTGCATAGTTATAAATATATGAAAAGAGCGAATTATCGTTTAAAATGATAGTAAATTCATAAAAGCAAGGAGAAGTATCGGATGTCATTCACATTGCCAGAACAGCGGACAGCAGAGATGCTCAACAAAGCCGCTGCCCTTCATGATTATTTAGCAGAACAGAAAGATGCCCACACAGCGGAAAAGGCGGGCCAGCTTGCCAGAAAAATCAGCCGGGATGAGTTTACTATTGCTTTTTGCGGCCACTTCTCAGCCGGAAAATCAAGCATGATCAATAAAATCATCGGTGAAGACCTCTTGCCGTCAAGCCCGATCCCTACCAGCGCCAATTTAGTGAAAATTAAAGCGGGGGAGGATTATGCCAAGGTCTATTTTAAAGAAGGAAATCCCCGCCTCTATCCTGCTCCATATGATTATGAGCGTGTAAAGCAGTATTGCCGGGATGGCGGCCAGATCCACTCGATCGAAATCAGCAAGCCGGGAACAAGCCTTCCGGAGAATATTGCAGTCATGGATACACCGGGAATCGATTCGGCAGATGACGCCCACAGAATTTCAACAGAATCTGCCCTTCACCTTTCCGACCTCATTTTTTACGTGATGGATTATAATCATGTCCAGTCAGAGCTTAATTTTCTGTTTACAAAAGAGCTTGCCGCTGCTGGAAAAGAGATTTATCTGATCATCAATCAGATTGACAAACACCGTGAAGAAGAAATAAGCATGGCTAAGTTCAAAGCCAGTGTGAGAGAGTCATTTTCTTCCTGGGGGGTTCAGCCTGAACATATTTTTTATACATCACTAAAGCAAGAGAATCATCCTCATAATCAGTTCGGAAAGCTGCGCCAATTCATCCATGAAAAGATGGCTTTAAGCAGGGAATTGCTTCCCCGGGCGGCAGAGGAAGCTATAAAAAGGCTCGCTGATGAGCATATCCGATTCCGGGAGGCGCTCGATGAGTCAGAAGAACAGCGTTTGAACGGAATATTGGAAGGGCTTCCGGCACAGCGGAGGGAGACTTTAGAAAAGGACGCTGCTGCTTTGGAGGATAAGCTCAATAAGAGAAAGGCAGAAAGGGATTCCTTCCAGGAACATCTTGGAAAGGAGCTGGAAAAGGTATTAAAGAATGCTTACCTGATGCCTTACCAGACAAGGGAGCTTGCAGAAAAGTATCTCGAATCCCGTCAGCCGGGATTCAAAGTCGGCCTGTTTTTCTCACGCCAGAAAACCGGGGAGGAATCAGCCCGCCGCCTTGATGCTTTTTATCAGGATCTGCACGATCGGGTGAAGTCAGAGCTGGTCTGGCATATAAAGGAAGTGTTTTCAAGAACCATAAAAGAAAAAGAGCTCCATGATCCTGAACTGCTGGAGGCTGTGCAAAGCTTCTCCATCCCGTTTACAGCGCAGATGATCGAACAGACTGTGAAAAGCGGAGCCATGCTGACAGGTGAATATGTGCTTAACTATACAGAGGATGTTGCCTCAGCGGTGAAAAAAACGGCTAAGGATCATTTCGGACAGATCAAAAATATCATGATCCAAAAGGCGGCAGAAAACTCTTCCGAAGCCATTGAAAAATCAGAAGCGGAATACAGGGAAATCAAAGGTCTTGCAAAAGCGTGGATCAGCCTGAATGAAATGAAAGAAAAACAGCTGGCCGCAAAAATGAGGCTGGAGCATGTAATCCATGAAGACTATCCTTCTGATCAGCTCAGTGCCAGCGCAATCGAGCTGACAGCGGACACAGAAACAGCCGAAGTTGCGCCGGATGAAGAAGAAAACTTTGCAGATAAGGTGAACGATAAAGCAGAGATGGAAGAAGAAGAGCTTCAATTTGCCGGGCGAAGCGCAGACCCGGATGACATAATCAAAAAGCTAATATTTACAGCTGAAAATCTGAAGGGCGTTCCCGGCTTTTCCAAGACTGCTTCCGAATTGGCCAGAAAAGCAGCGCGGCTGAAGGACAAGGACTATACGGTTGCATTATTCGGAGCCTTCAGTGCCGGCAAGTCATCGTTCGCAAATGCGCTGATTGGCGAAAGGCTGCTGCCGGTTTCGCCAAATCCTACTACAGCAGCAATCAATAAGATCAGGCCTGTCGATCATGACCATGCCCATGGCACAAGCCTTGTGCATTTCAAAACAGCCGAGGTTCTTTACGGAGATGTCAATCGTTCCCTTAAGGCTTTCAATGAACAGGCATCAGATCTTGAAGATGCCCTGCGAAAAATCGGGAAGCTTAGTGAAGCAGGGGATCTGAACAGCAGTGAAAAAACCCATCTGGCATTTCTGAATGCCTTTTCGAAAGGTTATCCGGAGTACCGTGCCAAGCTGGGAGATACGATGACAGCGAGTCTGGCAGAATTCGGGGCCTTTGTGGCAGATGAAGAGAAATCCTGTCTGGTGGAGCTGATTGAGGTGTTTTATGACTGCCCATTGACGAGGCAGGGCATCACCCTTGTCGACACTCCTGGAGCGGATTCCATCAATGCCCGCCATACAGGCGTTGCATTCGATTATATAAAAAATTCTGATGCCATCCTTTTTGTCACCTATTATAATCATGCATTTTCAAGGGCTGACAGGGAATTCCTCATCCAGCTTGGAAGGGTGAAGGAGTCTTTCGAACTCGACAAAATGTTCTTTGCCGTCAATGCAGTGGATCTCGCCTCAAGTGAGGAGGAGATGGAGTCTGTGCTCCGCTATGTGGAAGATCAGCTGACTCAGTATGGTATTCGCCGGCCGCATCTGTATCCGGTCTCAAGTCTTCTTGGACTGCAGGAGAAGCTGGGGAAGGCAGCCGGCAAATCTTATTTGGCAGAGTTCGAGAAACGGTTTTATTCGTTCATTTCCAGCGAGCTCTCCGCCATTGCCGTAAACTCGGCTGAAAATGAATGGGAACGCGCAATCGGCCAGCTCAGGAGCTTTATCCGCTCTTCCCGGGAAGATGAGTCGGCAAAGCAGATGAAACGCGAGAAGATAGCGGGGGAGAAGGCTGGAGTCCGGGATATTCTTGAAAAAGGCTCTTCCCTGGTGCTGAAGAAAAGGCTTGAACAGGAAGCGGATGAGCTCATTTTTTACATTAAGCAGCGGGTATTTTTCAGGTTCGGCGATTTTATCAAAGAAGCCTTTAATCCTTCTGTCCTGAAAGATGATGGAAGGAATATGAAGAAAGCACTCCAGGATGCCCTGGCAGACTTTCTAAGCTCTTTCGGGTTTGATTTTGCCCAGGAGATGAGGGCGACCTCGCTGAGACTTGAGGTATTCGCCGGCAAGCTGGCAAAGGAAGCCCAGGCCTCCCTGGTATCTTCCATCAGCAAAATCAGCGGAGACATTACGTTTACAGAATTTGAAGTCTCCAGCCATTCAGGGCTTGATTTCACATCCGCTTTTTCGGACCTGGAGCACGTGCTGTTCAAAAAGGCTTTAAGCTATTTTAAAAGTCCGAAGACATTCTTTGAACAGGATGGCAGAAAACAGCTGGGCGAGGAACTGCACAAAGTGCTGGATGGACCGGCTGACCATTACCTGTCTTCCGGGAGCAGCAGGCTGAAAGACTATTATGCAGGCATTCTGGAAGAAGAATACCGAAAGCTGACTGCCGAAATGGCAGATCAGGCAGCAGAATACTTTGAAGGGATTTCCGCGGCGCTGAGTGATGAAATTCCTCTTGAAAAGTTGACTGAACTGGAGCGCTCACTCGTCCAGTTCACATCTGGCAGTAAAGGGTGATCGCGTGAAGGAGTGGCTTCAGGACCTGGAAAAGAAGCATAACATCACCATATATTATGCATGTGAAGCAGGAAGCCGCGCCTGGGGAACGGCTTCCGAACAATCGGATTACGATGTTCGTTTTATTTACAAATACAATGAGGTACGCAGCTATTTAGCATTAAAGCCTGAGCAGCAGACAATCGTCCATGCCTCGCCTGCAGACTCGGCAGGCTGGGATTTGTTAAAGGCTTTCAGCCTGCTGGAAAAATCGAATCCGAGCCTGTATGAATGGGCGTATTCGCCAATCGTCTATATTGACAGGCAGGATTTTGCCAGCCGCCTCCGGAACTTCATCAGTGAAGAATATTCTTCTTTTAAGCTTGCAAAGCATTATCAGGGACTGATGGTTCGGAACTTAAAAGAAATCACGGGCAAGGAATTGACGCCAAGGAGGCAGAAACAGCTGATCCACGCTGCAAGGTCCGGCCTGCTGGCAGGAATGCTGTCAAAAGAAAATAAAGCTGTGCCCTGGACCGATCTCTTTGCCTGTGCACCTGAAGCACAGGACTTTGCCAAAGTACTGCAACACTATCATATCCTTGGAGAAGCGAAGGCCAGCGGCAGACTGATAAAGGAAAGCGAAAGAGCAGAATTGGAAGTCCTTTTATTCCGGCAGACAAACCAGCTGGACACTCCGGCAGGGGAGGCCGGCAATAGGGAAAATACCAGGGGGAAGCTGAACCAATGGCTTTGGGAACTTCTCGATATTTAGGGGGGAATGATGGGGAAATCATTTCATGCTTGTGCTACCTGCATCCATTTCCAGGCAGAGAGGGCCGGGGGGAAAATGGAGTACCGGTGCAGGCGGCTCGGCTTTGACACATTGCCATATTACAGATTCAATTGCTGGAATCCAAAGGAAAATGTCAGGAAACTGATGGAGAAAAGGGAAGGGGGAAAAGAAAATGAAATGGGTGAAAGAACTGAATGAGGTGGTAGAAGGGCTCGGCAGCGAAGACGTCAGGTTCTGTGATTGCCGGTTCAGTCTGGGGGAGCCGGAAAAAGGGGAACAGGCCTATCTTGAGGAACATATCCCGGGCGCTGTTTATTTTCACTTGGAAAAGGACCTTTCCGGACAAGTGTCAAAGCATGGCGGAAGGCACCCCCTCCCGGATATGGATGATTTCAAGGGAAAACTTGAACAGGCGGGAATCTCCAATCATTCAACTGTCATTGCTTATGACGGCGGAGAAGGGGCGTTTGCTGCAAGATTATGGTGGCTGCTGAAATATGCCGGCCAGGAAAACGTCTATGTCCTGAATGGCGGCTTCAAAGCATGGAAGAAGGAAGGACAGCCTGTGACAAAAGAAATTCCCCACATTGCGAGGAGTGAATATAACTTAAGCCTGAATGCCGATATACTGGCTGATGCAGAAGAGGCAAAAAAGGTTTCCGCGGCTGAAAGCAAGAAAACCTTAATAGATTCACGGGAGAAAAAACGCTATCTGGGAATAGAGGAGCCTATTGATAAAAAAGCGGGCCATATTCCCGGAGCCGTCAATTACCCATGGACAGACGGATTCTATGGCGGAAAATACAGGAATGCAGAAGGACAAAGAAAAAGATTCAGCAGCATCAGCCCGGAAGATTCTGTCATTGTTTATTGCGGTTCAGGCGTCACGGCCGCCCCGAATTACATTGCTTTAAAGGAAGCAGGCTATGAAAATGTAAAGCTCTATATCGGCAGCTTCAGCGACTGGATTTCCTATGAGGAGAATCCAGTCGCTCAGGCAGCTGGCAAATAAAAAGAAAATCCCTTAAAAAGGGATTTTTTTACTTTTGCTTCTATTGTATAATTGAGAAGGTTCTGAAATATTATTAGGGGGATCTTTTTTCATGAGCACAGGCTATACCATTACAAAAAAGAGAAAAACGGAAAAGAGCCAAATCTTTGTTTCATGTGCGATCATCTTGATATTGTCGTCGTGTTTTGTGCCGATTTTCATCCTGATACCTCTGCAGGAAATCCTGTTTTCACCATCAGGGGAATGGTTCTTTGAACCATTGAGGGCTGCTTATGGCGTTTTCATTGCCGGCCTGCTGCTGCTTGCAGCCATATGCATAACTGCAGCTGTTCTCATTAGCAGGCAGAGAATGACAGCAGGATTGAAAGGGTTATTGGCAGGCAGTGCTGTTATTGGTGTGCTGCTCATCCTGCTTAGTACAGATGGGTATCATTATGCAGACCAGAAGGGCATTACCATCGACCCTATTTTTTCGCTGAAGGAAAAAACATACACATGGGATGAAGTGGCAGCTGCGGAGCAGACAGCCAAACTATCAGGAGGAATAGCAACTGATGACAAATTCATTGTGACCTTTAAGGATGGAAAGAAATATTCCATGGTGCTGAATAACAATGTAGTCAAAGCAAGGGTTGCCATGCAGTATGTACTCAAAGAAAAGGGAATAGAAGTCATAAAAAAAGACCCGCAGGCAGAGTGATGGACCTGTAAACAGAAAGGCCTTTACAAGGCCTTTTTACTGTTAAAGGACCCTAAATCTTTACAGGGAAGCCGTGTCTTCATCCATGTTATAATAGTGAAATATGAAGAGAAAAGGGGCTGTACAATATGAATGAAAATAAACCTTCCCTGCTGCTTGTTGATGGCATGGCGCTCTTATTCAGGGCGTTCTTTGCAACTGCTGTCACCGGCCAGTTTATGATCAATTCAAAAGGGGTTCCGACTAATGCGATCCAGGGATTCCTGAAGCATTTTTTCACGGCCGTATCATCCTTTAAGCCAACACATGTGGCTGTTTGCTGGGATATGGGCAGCAAAACCTTCAGGACTGAAATGTTCAGCGAATATAAAGCAAACCGCTCAGAAGCTCCAATCGAACTGCTTCCACAGTTCGATCTGGTTAAAGAAGCTGTAGAAGCTTTGGATATTCCCAACATCGGGCTGGCCGGGTTTGAAGCCGATGACTGCATCGGCACGATTGCGAGAAATCTTCAGCAGGAGGCCAGGGTTTCAATCCTGACGGGCGATCAGGATATTCTGCAGCTCCTTGACGAAGATATTTCGGTCATCCTGCTTAAAAAAGGGTTTGGCAATTATCTTGTCCATACAGCAGACACCTTTTATGAAGAAAAAGGGATTACGCCAAGGCAGATGATCGACCTCAAAGCTTTTATGGGAGATCCAAGCGATAACTATCCAGGGGTAAAAGGAATCGGCGAAAAAACAGCATTGAAGCTTCTGCAGCAGTTCGAACATGTGGATGGCGTTATCGAGAATCTGGATAAGCTCACAAAAGCGCAAAAAGCTAAAATTGAAGAGGGGCTGGAAATGCTCCATCTGAGCAGGCAGCTGGCAGAGATTAAATGCGATGTACCAGTCGAATGCGTACTGGAGGATGCCGTTTATAAAATCAATCAGCAAAAGGCGATGGAAAAGTTCAGTGAACTGGAATTAAGGGGGCTGTACAGGCACCTCGAAAAGCTTGAGGAAAGTAAGAGCCTTGCCTGAGTTCAGCATAGTATAAGATTGGAGGAGCTGCCATAGCTGCAGCTCCTTTTGCTGTTATTTCGTATTTTTCTTTTTTGCAGCATTCTCAAGCTTGCTTTTTGGCTCTTCGGCAAACTCGGCATCCTGTCCGTAGCCTTGGGGATTGACGCCAGGGGCTTTTTTCCCCCTGTTGGCATGGCCGTTTTTACTCACGTGCATTCACCTCCGGAAAAGGTATGCAGCTG
Organism: Bacillus infantis; assembly: GCF_008180445.1. Taxonomy (GTDB): domain Bacteria; phylum Bacillota; class Bacilli; order Bacillales; family Cytobacillaceae; genus Bacillus_AB; species Bacillus_AB infantis_B. Next base: position 123,390 of record NZ_VTER01000004.1, on the reverse strand, counting down.
CTGATTATTGCACCTGCAGCTTTAGTATTTGCCAAACGAATATTTAAACCCCCTCATCTTCACAATATAAGATGAGGTGATGGCCATTGAATAAAGGAGTAATTGTAGCGCTGCTCAGCATCTGCCTTGCACAGGGCATGAAAATACCTCTCCACTTTCTAAAGAAAAGGGAATGGAAGCCGGGTTTGTTTTTCCAGACAGGGGGGATGCCGAGTTCCCATTCAGCAGGCGTGTCCTCCCTGACTACATTCATCGCCCTGAAACGCGGGATGCCGACAATTGATTTTGCTTTGTCCCTTGTGTTCGGCCTGATTGTCATGTATGATGCCCAGGGTATTCGGAGGCAGACGGGCGAGCTGACCTTGAAGGTTAACTCTATGGAAGAGCTGATGGACAAAGTCCATAAAGATGAAGCTGTTGAATTCAGTGAAGAAAAACCGAAAAAGCTTAAAGAAATGCTCGGGCATCAGCCACAGGAAGTGCTGGGAGGCGCCCTGCTTGGAATCCTTACCGGTTCGGCAGGCTATCTGCTCTCAAAAAAAGATAGAAAATTGTCGAAATTTAAGGTAAAATTTAGAAGATAGGATGACAAGATTCAGGGAGCTGCAGCATATTGAAAACCGTTGAAGAATATTTGACTCACCTTGAAAGCAAAGGCTTTCAATTCCGTGAAGACGCAAAAGGATTTGTATACTTTGGCAAGCAATATACGAATGCCTCGGATGAACTGGCAAATGCCGCTATCGAAATAACACTAAAAGCACAAAAAGCCTTTGACGGGAGCTTTTATGTGTCCCTGCTGGAAATGCTGATAGCAAATGGGATCACTACCCGCAAAGAAGCGCTCCATTTCATCAAACAAAAAGAGCTTTTGGCTATATAAGCCAGAGGGGAGGCCCGTGCCTCTCCTCTTTTTTTATCCTGCAGTTTGGATTGGTGCAGCTGCCGGAGAAGAAATATAGGCCCTGGCAAGTGCCAGGGCCTATCGTCTCTATAAACGGCATTCAGCCGTGCTTTCTGCTGTCTTCTATATTAAGCGGATTTTTGCTCACGGGCCGCTGCTCGTTTTTCCTTACTCGAAGGCATCTCTGCATAGACCATGCCCGCAAAAATCAGCCCGCATCCAGCAAGGGCTGTAATGGTAAGGCGGTCCCCTGCCCAGAAATAACCGGCTGCCGCGGCAAAGACTGGCTCCATTGCAAAGATTAGCGCCACTCTCGTGGGAGTGGTGAATTTCTGGAAGGCAGTTTGAGCCAAAAAGGCGAGAGCGGTTGCAAATAGGGAAGTCACCAGCAAAGCTGTAACCACATTTGCTTCGAGGATGATATCAGGATTAAGAGCTGACTGCCAATCCTCGAAAAAGATAGCAGAAACACTTGAAAGAGCTGACACAGTCAGTATTTGCACAACAGTCAAAAGCAGGGCCGGATGATGTTTGCTGAATTTGCCGGTGAAAATGATATGAAGGGCAAATCCTGCAGCACAGACAAAGGTCAGCATATCCCCTTTGTTCAGGGAAGATGCATCAGTCATGGCGAGCAGATAGAGGCCGGCCGCCGCAGCAGCCACTCCGATGACGCTGTTGCCGCCTGGCTTCATTTTCAGGAGAGCAAATGATAATAAAGGGACCATCACTACACTTAAGCCCGTAATAAAGCCTGCTTTTGAAGAAGTTGTATAAAGAAGGCCGGCTGTCTGGAAGGCATATCCTGCAAACAGCCAAAGGCCAATAAATATTCCGGAGGACACCAGCTTCCAATTGAGATGGACCAGCTGCTCCCGTTTAAAAATAACGAGCCACACGGCAAGGAGCATACCTGCGATAAAAAAACGCACCGCATTGAATGTGAAAGGCTCCAGAAAAGAAATGGCATTCTGGACCAGCACAAAGGTTGCACCCCACACGAGTGCTACCAGAAGAAGGCAGATATCTGCCAATGACCGGGACTGTTTCATTCGACGGTCCCATCTTTCCCATTGCCGCGGACCGCTTTCCTGGCCAGTTCATCGGCTGTTTTATTCTCACTGCTTGGAATCCATTTCATAAAGAAAAGGTCGAACTGCCTGGAGAGGCCCAGAGCTTTTTCCAGCAGACTGCTGTAAAGAGGGTTTTTGACGAATTCCTTCTCGACTGCTGCATTCACAAGCTGGGAATCAGTCCGAAAAGAAACGGTCCTGTAGCCATTTTGCAGGCAAATCTCCAGTCCGTGGATAAAAGCGTGGTATTCTGCCTCATGATTGCTCATTTCACCGAGCGGTATGCTATGGCGTTCAACAGTGCCTCCAGCCTTGATGAAAATTCCGGCGCCGCTTGGTCCCGGGTTGCCGGCGCTTGCACCGTCGATATATACTTCGATCATCATCGCAAATCCTCCATATAAAAGAATGAAACTTGCTTATCCCGCATGAGAACGGGTAACACTATATGTAAGTTTATCACAGAAACGGTTCTTTCTTATCACCGTGAATGCAAAAAAAAAGAGTGCCGCGGCACTCTCTTCATTCTATTGGTCGATGGATGTTTTCGCCTTATTTGTTTTATGCATCTTCTTGGCAAGATAGCCAAAAGGCGTATCCAGGATGGCAACAAAGAACTTCAGCAGGTAAGTTGTAATGAATATCTGGATCCATTCATTGAAGGGAAAGACCCCTGCAAAAGCAATCCCGGTAAAAACGAGTGTATCAACAAACTGGCTGATGATCGTACTTCCGTTATTCCTGATCCAAAACTGGTTGTCTTTAGGGAATTTTCTTTTCAGGAACTGAAAAATATATACATCCAGGAACTGGCTTGCAAGATAAGCTGCAAGGCTTCCCAGCGCTATTTGCGGAAGAAACGAGAAAATCGTGCTTAATGCACCTTGTGCCATATCGATTTCATGCGGTTTGAAAAACAGCACCATCTGCATGATCACTGTCATGGACAGAAGTGTCAAAAATCCAAGCCAGACCGCCTTTTTCGCTTCTTCTTTACCGTACTTTTCGTTCAGGATGTCCGTAACAAGGAAGGCGGTGCCATACATGGCATTTCCCAGGGTGGCGGTCATCCCGAATATTTCAATTGTTTTTATAACCTGCAGATTGGCAAGTACAGTAGAAAGGCCAATCCAGACAAAAAGTCCGGTTTTGCCGAAAATGCGGTAAAATAATAGGACAAAAGCAAAATTAACTAAAGCAAAAATGAAGCCAAACCATTCGTTAAACATGAGATCCTCCTAGTTTTGATAGTGCGGGAAGTTGCGAACCGCCATATATTTAATTGTCCTTGACCATTATAGCGTGAATATAGAAGGAAAGACACATCTCAGGAGAAGTGAAAGTTTTAGCAATTTTGTGATACTTGTGCATGAACTGGAATAGGCTAAACAAATACTTGATACTGTAGCGAAAGGCGGATACTATGAAATACAAGTTAGAGTGGCTCTACAGGCTGAAAGGAACAGACGGAATCCGGTTCACCTCAGATTGGATGGACGGGGAAACTGCGCTCGAGCTCGGCGGAGACCTCGAAAAGGGAGGAAAGGCCCTGGATCTTGAGTTTTTCGATGAGATGGGAACCGGCTGGTCACTGAAGGAAATGAGGAAGCTGCTGGCCGAAGTGGAGGCCGAGCCTCATGACATAACCGTGTACTTTGACGGAGGATTCAATAAAGATACCTATCAGGCTGGACTGGGAGCAGTCATTTATTATAAGCAGGGAAAAAAGAAATTCCGCATCCGGGCCAATGAAAGAATCAGCGAAATGGAAACAAATAACGAAGCGGAATATGCTGCCATGCATTATGCTGTTACACTGCTGGAAGAAATGGGAGCTCATCATATGACATGCCGCTTCCTTGGTGATTCACAGGTCGTGCTTAAGCAGCTTGAAGGTGAATGGCCCTGTTATGAAGAGAGTTTGAACAGATGGCTTGACCGGATAGAAGAGAAAATAAAAAAACTTGGCCTTGAGCCGAAATATGAGCCTGTACCGAGGTCCGAGAATAAAGAAGCGGATAAGCTGGCCAGCCAGGCGCTGGAAGGAAAGCTGATCAACAGCAGGATGCAGATTATATAAAAGCTGGGATAATTGTTTTCTGAAGAGGAAAGGAAGGACAGAGTTGGAACGTAAGGATATCTATAAAGAAACAGAAGAGCTTATGGAACAGTACTGCAAAGGCTGCTTTCTCCACAAGTATCACAAAGAAGAAAAAGGGAAGAGGTTCGCCCACCGATTTTGCATTACTCAATGCACGATCGGGGAAAAAATAAAAAAATGCGGCAGCAGACTGTCTTAGAAACAGTCTTCTGCCGCTTTTACTTACCTATGTAAAAAAGGCTGGCAAAATGCCAGCCTTTTTTAATTGGTCTCCAATGGGCCAATTATCTATAAGTGCTGATTAAAGTTTTACAACATTAGCTGCTTGAGGTCCGCGGTTTCCTTCAACGATTTCAAAAGAAACTTCCTGGCCTTCTTCCAAAGACTTGAAGCCGTCGCCTTGGATAGCAGTGAAGTGAACGAACACATCGTCTCCGCCTTCAACTTCTATAAAACCAAAACCTTTTTCGTTATTGAACCATTTAACTTTGCCGTTTTGCATGTGAACTTTTCCTCCTAAGCCTTTCAAGACACAGATTGTGTCGAAATAAATATTATCACTAGCAGAATAATAAACTGGTACTATAACTTAATAAATTATTCTGTTAAATGATGTCTATAATATACACGAAGGAAAATTTCCAGTCAAGGAATAATGCAGAATTTTTACAAAAATCCCTTAAATTTTTCGAATCTTTTGTATTTATGAAAAAAAGGATAAAAAATGATAGGTGGCTTTTCCTGTTTTTGTTAAAATTAAAGCTATAAAATAATTCTGGAGGCAGGGTGAGATGGTGAGAACCTTTAAGGAACCCGGCAGGGAGAAGCCTTTATCTTCAGCAGAAATCGATCGGCTCCTTTTCCAGCTGAAAAGAGACAGGCCAGGACCTCCGGCGTTTGCTTCAGGCTGCATAAGCGATGGAGAAGGCGGGAAGGATACTGCCGGGCTGATCGATCATGCGGCGAAGCAGGTGGAGGATATATTTGCTGGAGCAAGACTAGGGAAGGGTGTTGGAATAACTGCAATCAAAAAAGATATATTGCCTGCCATCCGGACACTTGCTGATATTCCCGGAGTGTCCCATGTTTTCCATCAGCTCGACAGAAAAGACAGATATACCTCGAGCCATGCCGTATGTGTCAGTATGATAGCCGGGATGATCGGACGCTGGCTTGGCATTGGCGGAGCCCTGATGGAGGATTTGCTTCTGGGATCCATCCTTCACGATATCGGTAAAATTAAGATTCCGGATGAAATTCTATCAAAACCCGGAAAACTTACTCTATCAGAATATGAAAAAATGAAACTTCATACTGTTTATGGATATGAAATGGTCAGGGATTTGGATGCTGTCAGCCCAAAAGCAGCCCTTATTGTTCTGCAGCATCATGAAAGAGAAGACGGAAGGGGATATCCGCTGGGCCTGAAAGGAAGGGAAATAGAGCATTTAGCGAAAATCACAGCCATTGCAGATGTTTTCCATGCTATGTCGTCTGCACGCATTTACCATGAGGCCCTGCCTTTTTACCAGGTCATGCGCAAAATGAAGGATGGCGCTTTCGGTTCATTTGAACCTGGTTTTATGCTTATTTTTATCCAAAACCTGATGAACAGCCTGGCCGGTTCAAGGGTCAGGCTGACAGACCAGTCAGAGGGAAGGATCCTGATGATTCACCCATATGATCCTTTATCCGCACTTGTGCAGACAGAAGACCGCCTCATTGACTTAAGATACAGCAGGGAGCTGCAGATCGAACGGATATTATGAATAGGAGAGATTGCTTGTCATTTTCAGCCCTTTTTCTCATAAATTATAAAACAGCAGACTTCATCCTGAATAAGGTGCAGCCTGCTGAAAAACAAAGAAAAAGGTGAGAAGATGTTCAGGTTCTTGATAGGGAATGAGGAATGGATATTAAGGTTTTCCCCGAATATCGGGCTGGATCCTGAAATCAAACAGGCTATCTTCAGTTCGCTCATACAGCTGGGCAAAACTTTTGTGCAAAGTTCACACGGCGATTCCTTTTCTATCATAGATGAACAAATCGGCATGATCATTTTTACTCTCGAGAAAGTTCCGTCCCTGATCCTTACTGTATCACATGTGATTCCAAAAGAAAGATGGTATACCCAGTGCAATCTTTCTATAAAGCCATATCAACCCTAAACCGGCGCAGCCGGTTTATTTTTTTTATTTGCTTTGTTAAACACTGTTGTTGGTTTTTGGCTGCATTTCAGCTGTGCTGAAATGGTGTAAAACAGAGTTTTACACGAATGAGCCCAAAATCAACAAGGTAAGCTAACACAGCCTTTTTATAAAATAGATTGACATATCTTACAATGAGGTTAAAATGTTTACCAAGGGAAACTTTTATGTTTTAGTTTAAAATTTATAGTTATGTTTAAAAAGTGTGCACATCACTAAAAGAGGTGCATACAATTTAGGACTGAGGATGAAGAAAAAAAGAAGGAAGAGGTGTTGGAATTGAAAAAATGGATGATGCTGGCTTTTGCTTTTAGTCTGATTATGCTGGGAGGATGCTCCGGGACGACCGCTGAAAGTGAAGGGGATGGAGAGAAGCTTTATATCACCACAACGATCGGGCAGATAGCCGATGCTGTGAAAATAATAGCGGGGGATAAGGCGGAAGTGCACAGTTTGATGGGGCCGGGCACAGACCCCCATCTTTATAAAGCAACACAGGGTGATATGGAGAAGCTTCAGGAAGCGGATGTCATTTTTTACAGCGGTCTGCACCTGGAGGGGAAGATGCTTGATATCTTTGAGAAAATGAACGAACAGAAACCCACATACGCCATAGCTGAATCTATAGAACAAGAAAAACTTTTGTCTGCAGATGGCAGCAAAGCCCATGATCCCCACGTATGGTTCGATATCGATCTATGGAAAACAGCTCTGGAAAAGGCAGAAGAAGGACTGATTAAGGCAGATCCTGATAATGAACAATATTACCGGGAAAATGCAGATGCCTATTTTGCGGAAATGGATGAATTAAAACGATTTGCGGAAAAGGAAATGGCAGGGATTCCGGAAGAACAGCGTGTGCTGGTTACAGCCCATGATGCTTTTGGCTATTTCGGAAGAGCATACAATATGGAAGTGATGGGCCTTCAGGGATTGAGCACAGATGCCGAATACGGACTCGGTGACGTTCAGGAGCTAGTTGATACACTGGTTTCGCGCAATATTAAGGCAGTTTTCGTTGAATCGAGCATCTCGGAAAGATCCATCAACGCGGTCATAGAAGGTGCAAAGGAAAAAGGCCATACCGTTTCTATTGGAGGGGAGCTGTTCTCTGACGCAATGGGAGAGGAAGGGACAGAGGAAGGAACTTATCTGGGGATGTATAGGCATAATGTCGATACCATCGCGAAAGCGCTGAAATAGGAGGAAAGGCCATGAATCCAGTAGAGATAAAAAATCTGACAGTCGCATATCAGAAGAAGCCGGTCCTGAGCGATGTAAGCTTTTCAGTTGGGGAAGGAAGCCTGGTAGGAATAATCGGGCCGAATGGAGCCGGAAAATCTACGCTTATTAAAGCCATACTGGGCCTGATTCCGAAAGCCTCGGGGGAGATAAAGGTTTACGGCAAAGAATACCGGCCCAAAGACAGGCTCGTTGGGTATGTGCCGCAAAGGGGAACGGTAGACTGGGATTTCCCGACGAATGCGCTTGATGTTGTCCTTATGGGGCGATACGGCCATGTCGGCTGGTTCAAGCGTCCTAAAAAGGCCGATGTAGAAGCAGCAAGGGAATGCCTGCGCAAAGTAGGGATGGAAGCTTTTCAGCACAGGCAGATCAGCCAGCTGTCAGGAGGGCAGCAGCAGCGGGTCTTCCTTGCAAGGGCACTTGCACAGGATGCAAGCGTCTATTTCATGGATGAACCATTTGTCGGGGTGGATGCTGCTACGGAAAGGGCAATCATCAGCCTGCTGAATGAATTGAAGGCCCAGGGTAAAACGGTGCTGGTCGTGCATCACGACCTGCAGACTGTAAAAGAGTATTTTGATTCTGTCATTCTGCTTAATATGAGAACCATAGCCCACGGTCCGGCAGATAAAACATTTACAATGGAAAACCTGCACAAGACATATGGCGGCAAACTGGCCTTCCTGGAAAAGGGCCAAGTGATGGTCGAGCAAAAGTGAGGTGTTTTATATGAATGAACTATTGCAAATGCTGGGCAGCGCGAATACACAGTGGGTCCTCTTCGGAACAATGCTGCTGGGAGTGGCAAGCGGAGTGCTTGGAAGCATAGCACTTCTAAGAAAGCAGAGCCTGATCGGGGATGCGGTTGCACATGCAGCATTGCCGGGGATATGCATTGCTTTTATGCTCACAGGTGAAAAATCTCTCCCTGCCCTCCTTATCGGAGCAGCAATTACCGGTCTGCTTTCCGCCTATTGCATCCAATTCATCACTTCGAGCTCAATTTTAAAAGAGGATAGCGCGATTTGCCTGGTATTGTCTGTATTTTTCGGATTCGGGATTGTCCTGCTGACAAAGATATCCCAATCGCCTGCAGGCAACAAGAGCGGGCTGGATGACTTTATCTTCGGGCAGGCTGCTTCCATGGTAGGGAGCGATGTAAAGCTGATGGCAGGGGCTTCTGCCGTGCTCATCGTGGTAACTTTACTGTTCTTTAAAGAGCTGAAGGTCCTGACCTTCGATCCTGATTTTGCGAGGGGGCTCGGACTTCCTGCCGGCTGGCTGAACTTTATGTTTCTTACCCTTCTGGCTGCCACTGTCGTCATCGGTATCCAGGCAGTAGGCGTAATCCTTATGGCTGCAATGCTGATCACTCCAAGCGTTGCAGCAAGGTATTGGACAGAGTCACTTGGGAAAATGGTCGTCATTTCAGGAGGATTCGGGGCCTTATCAGGAATGGCGGGAACCCTTCTGAGCACGCTGGGGCAGGGTCTTGCAACTGGGCCGTTCATTGTTGTTACCGCTACTGGCTTATTTCTGTTCTCTGTCCTGGCTGCCCCGCAGAGAGGACTGCTGACAAAGCTGGCCAAAAGAATCGTCTTTAACAGGAAGACGAAGAGGAGCCAGGTGCTTAGGGCAATGTACAAACTGACAGAATCTGCTTACAGGGAGACAGGAAAGGAACAAATGATCATTGCCGAAAGCAGGATCTCCGATGAGCTCGCTTTCTCAAAATCACATACCATGAAGCTGATGAGCGACCTGTACAAGGAGCATTTAATTGCAAAAGATCCAGGAGGCTGGATGCTTACGGACAAAGGCGTTCTCGAAGGTTATATCCTGACGCTGAAAGGGCGCATAAATGAACTTTGCCTGATGCACAGTGAAGAATTCAATGAGGACCAGAGGGAAGCGCTGGCTGAAAAGCTGATGGTAAAACCGTCAGATCCGCTTGCCGAAAGAGCTGAGAAACTGCTCTGGCAATATAATATGATGCCGGCCCTTTCACCTTTTCCCCTTCCAGAAAGGAGAGAGAATCTATGAGCTATGAATTATGGATATTGGCAGTAGGATCACTGGCCGGAATCACCTGTGCCATCACCGGATGCTTCCTGATATTGCGGAAGCTGTCCATGCTTGCCGATGCCATCAGCCATACCGTGCTCCTTGGGATCGTCCTTGCTTTTCTGATCAGCGAGAGCATGAACGGATTTTACATGCTCCTTGGAGCAGCAGCTACGGGGCTCGCAACGGCCTTCCTTGTCCAGACCTTTAACAGCAGCGGCGTTCAGGAGGATGCTTCAATCGGTGTAGTGTTCACCTTCCTGTTTGCTGTAGGAGTAATCCTGGTCTCGCTTTTTGCTGAAAATGTCCACCTGGATGTAGACCATGCATTGATGGGGGAGATTGCTTTTGTTCCCTGGGATGTCGTCCGGATTGGAATGCTTCCAGAAGTCCCGAAAGCCTTTCTGATGCTTGGGGGTGTTCTGCTGTTCAATCTGCTGCTGATCGGATTATTCTACAAGGAATTCAAAATTACATCTTTTGATCCCCAGATGGCAGCAGCGATAGGGATTCCGGTTCTGTTCATCCATTACCTGCTCATGGGGATGGTCTCGATTACGACTGTAGCTTCTTTTGACAGCGTCGGGGCAGTTCTTGTCGTTGCTATGCTGATTGCACCGGGAGCATCAGCATACCTGCTGACAGACAGGCTTGGGACCATGCTTATCTATAGTGCATTGATCGGAGCGGCTGCGGCTGTCGGCGGATATTTCGCTGCAAGCTGGCTGAATGCATCGATATCCGGAAGCATGGCAGCTGCCAATGGAATACTATTTGCCCTTGTTTTCCTGTTTTCGCCTACTAAAGGGTATATAATGAAAAAACGGAACAGCATGCGGGTCCGTACAGCAGAATGATCATACTCTCTAGTCTTTTGGTTTGCAGGGATCTTTAAAGAGAGAAAGTTTAATAGTATAATAGAAGAAGCGCCGGGAATGGCGCTTTTTTCTGCTGCCTCAAGCCATATGTACATCAGCAGCTACCCTCAAGCCATCCATCCCCCATAGAAACTCCCCATAGATTCAATTCTGAAAAAAGTGCATGGTCTCAATCTGACAGGAGCTAAAGGGTGCCTGAACAGCCTGGAATCATGTATAATCTTTTTTTCGGGCCCTGCTGCCATTGAGGTTAGCAGTAAAATAATCAAGTCGGACTTGCGCAGTCCCGAGCAAGGAGAATGAATATGAAACTGATTATTGCAGAGAAGCCTGATCAGGGAATGAAGCTTGCCGCCCCATTTTCATTTAAGAAAAAAGAAGGCTATCTGGAAATCGCTCCGAACCACCTGTTCCCTGATGGTGCTTTCATGACTTGGGCCATTGGCCATTTATGTGAACTGGTTCCTCCCGAGGAATATGATTCTAAATGGAAAAAGTGGTCACTGAGCACTCTGCCGATACTTCCGGAGCAATTCAAGCACCGTGTATCCAAGTCAAAGTGGAAGCAATTCAAAGTCATCAAAGAACTGGTCCACCATAAAGAAGTCGATGAAATCATCATTGCCGGTGATGCAGAAAGAGAAGGGGAAGCCATTATCCGAGTCATTCTGACTCAGTGCGGCAGCAGAAAGCCGATGAAGAGGCTATGGATTTCATCGCTCACCGCCAAATCTGTAACAAATGGCTTTGCCAATCTCCTTGATGAGTCTAAGACAAGAAATATTTATTATGAGGCGCTCAGCAGGGCATGTGCCGACTGGCTTGTCGGTATGAATGCTTCGAGGGCATACACCCTGCTGCTCCAGCAAAAAGGGATCCAGGATGTGTTTTCTACCGGAAGGGTCCAGACCCCGACCCTTGCACTGATTGTAAAAAGAGAGAAAGAAATCGAGAACTTTAAGTCAGAGCCTTTCTGGGAAGTCATGGCTACTTTCAATATGGAAGGAAAGACATATAAAGGGAAATGGCATAAAGATGGGAATTCCCGTCTCGATAATGAAGGGATGGCCAGGAAAATCCAGCAGTTTGCAGCAGGAAAGAACGCCAGGATTGAATCGATCGATAAAGAGAGGAAGGAATTCCTGCCTCCTTATTTATTCAATCTCTCGTCCCTGCAGGCTGAAGCGAATAAACTTTACAAATTTTCCCCGCAAAAAACATTGGAAATCGCCCAAAAGCTTTATGTAAAAGGAATTATTTCGTACCCCCGCTCGGACTCAAGCTTTGTCACTAAAGAGGAAGCGGCGGCATTTCCTGAAACACTGGAAAAGCTTGCAAAAATGGATGCTTTTAAAGCCTTTTTTCCGCTTCCTGTTTCATCGATACTGGATAATAAGAGATTTGTGAATGAAAAGAAAGTGACAGACCACTATGCCATCATTCCTACAGAACAGGCAGCCGATCCGGCAAAAATGGGTGCCGATGAAGCAAGGATATATGAGCTGATTGTAAAAAGGCTGATTGCCGCCCATTATGAAAAAGCCGTCTTTGATTACACGACTATCCATACACTGGCGGACGAGAGGGCTGCCTTCCTTTCAAAAGGCAAGGAAATGATCCAGGAGGGCTGGAGGAAGGTCCTGTACAGCCAAAAAAAGAGTGCAGCAAAAGATGAAGATGAGCAGGATCTTCCGTCCCTGGAATCCGGCGAAAGAGGGATCGTGCAGGATACTGAGGCTAAAGAAAGCAAGACGCAGCCGCCAAAGCGGTACACGGAGGGGCAGCTTATCACCCTGATGAAAACCGCCGGGAAGCATTTGGAGGATTCTGATCTGGTTAAAGTAATGAACCAGACTGAAGGGCTTGGCACTGAAGCGACGCGTGCGGGTATCATTGGGATTCTTAAGGACCGGATGTATATTGATGTCCGCAAAAACCAGGTGTATGCGACAAACAAAGGAAAGCTTTTGATCGACTCAATCGGAGAAAGTGTGCTCGGCTCCCCTGAAATGACCGCCAAATGGGAGCAGCGCCTGAATGAAATCGGTGAGGGGGCAGCATCGCCCAAAGAATTCATGGAGCAGGCGAAGAAGCTGTCAATCAAGTTAATTAATGATGCGACAGAACAGAGTGCCCAGTGGAGCTTCGATGGATATGACCTGGAGGAATTTAAGGATAGAAGGCCAGGGAAGAAAGGAAAAAGGGGCGGTGCTGGCACGAAGGTCGGCAAATGCAAGCTTTGCGGCGGCGATGTTGTCGACAAAGGGACCTTTTATGGCTGTGCGAATTATAAAGCTTCTGAGTGCCGTTTCACCATTTCCAAAAAAGTGCTTGGGAAAACTGTGAGCCAGGCAAATGTCCGCAAGCTTTTGAAAGATGGGCAGACAGATCTTATCAAAGGGTTTAAAAAAGGCGAAAAGGAATTTCAGGCCAGGCTCGAATGGGGAGAAGGCAGGCTGAAATTCGTCTTTGAAAACAGCATAAAACAGAAATGAATGCAGGGGAGGAGCATCAGCTTCTCCCTGGTGTTTCGCTTGACTGACTTGTTTGTCCTCTCCATCTATAGTAAAATTTTTATTGGACAATTTTTACTGGGCTGCAATATGGACCTTTCTGTTTGCAGGAAAGCATAGGCCGGTGGATATTTTTTAGCAGAAAAATAGCAATGAAGCTGAAACCGGGTGCAGATTTCTGTCCGGCAAAAAGCTGGTTTTAATACTTAGGAGGTTATCGGATGCCTACTCCAAGCATGGAAGATTATATAGAACAAATATACATACTGATAGAAGATAAAGGTTATGCACGTGTATCCGATATCGCCGAAGCTTTGTCCGTCCATCCATCTTCAGTTACTAAGATGGTGCAGAAGCTGGATAAAGATGAATATCTTGTTTATGAAAAATACAGAGGGCTGATTTTGACTCCAAAAGGCAAAAAGATCGGCAAAAGGCTTGTATACCGCCATGAACTTCTTGAACAGCTGTTAAGGATCATCGGCGTGAAGGAAGAGAATATTTATGAAGATGTGGAAGGCATAGAGCATCATTTGAGCTGGGATGCGATTGACCGGGTGGGTGACCTTGTCCAGTTTTTTGAAGAAGATCAGGGGAGAGTGGATTCTCTCCGCGAAATCGCCAGGAAAAATGAGCAGACTGAAGGATAAAGTCAAAATAAAAAGCGGTTAGGTATGGAAGGATACCTTTCCGCTTTTTATTATCCCATTTTTTAAAAGGTAAAGAAGGGGTGGTGGTAATAAGAGAACTGCCATTTAATTTTTTGAGCCCTGTTGATTGGAGTGGAAGGCACGCAGACTCCTGCGGGATTGCAGCGGAAATGTTGAGACCCCACAGCGCGGAGCGCGAGGAGGCTCAACTTCGCCCCGCGGAAAGCGAAGTGCCTGGAACGCAAATCAACAGACTGCATTTGAAAGGCAAACTTCATGAAACTTTCTTACATATTTTGCTGAAGGCATAGAATAAATACCAATACCTATTAATTTTACATTAACAGCATGATTAAGCCTCGTATTTACCCCTATCCAAAACTCGGAAAATCCTCTAACAGATTCACCGTGTTAACATTGTTTTCCATCAGGCTGTGTTCCGCCTCTGCAAGCTCGATGAGCCCTTCCTCTGCCTCCATCAATGCTTTTCTGAACGATATGATGCGCCCGCCTGATGTCTGGAAAGACATAATCTCTCCCAGGTGGTTTCTTTGGACAGCTATTAATTTTTCCGGCTGCATGTAAAGCCCCTCCTTTAATTTCCTTAGTACAAAGGATTACCAGCTGCCCTTATAGAAATACAAGAATGAAACTTTTTTAGAATATATCCGTAATAAAAGTGAGGGATCATCACGATGGAATTTAATTGGGCCACTGAAGCAGAAAGGCTTTGGGATGAGAAATCCGGCTCATGGAGCCGGCAGAGCAGGGAAATGTGGGAATCAGGCAGCCGGAAGGAAATTGCAGGCTTCTTCAGTCAGCATGTCCCTGCAGGTTCTGCAGTCTGTGACCTTGGATGCGGAGATGGCTTTGGCACACTGAAACTCGCAAATGCCGGCTATAAAGTAACAGGGGCGGATGTTTCAGAGGAAATGATACATAAAGCCATCAAGGTGAATGAAGGAAATGATGCAAGATTTATTAAAACTGATATTGCATCTTTGGATATTCCAGATAATGCCTTTGATGCAGTGCTTGCGATCAATTCCCTTGAATGGACTGAGAGCCCCCTTGCAGTCCTCAGGGAAATGCAGAGGGTGGTCAGGCCGGGAGGATTTGGGTGCGCCGGCATTTTAGGCCCAACTGCGAAGCCGCGGGAAAACAGCTATGAAAGGCTTTACGGCAAGAAAGCTGTCTGCAATACAATGATGCCTTGGGAGTTCGAAAGGCTTGCTGCTGAAAATGGATGGAGCAGGACAGCCGGGTTTGGTGTTTATAAAAGGAGTGCAGAACAGATTTCCAAAGGCTCCTTAACAGAAGAATTGCAGCAGTCATTATCGTTTATGTGGGTATTCATGATCAAAAATGATAAATAAGAGGAGAGTAGTAGAATGAGCAGATATTCAATCGAAGAATTCGTCAGCCAGACAAAACAGCAGGATAAAGGAGAAGGCCTGTTTGAGCTTGAAACACCAAGGATGCTTGAGATCAACCTGACAAATCAGATCTGGGCAAAGACCGGTGCCATGGTTTCCTACAGGGGAAACATTAAGTTTGAAAGAGAAGGGATCCTGGAGCACGGTCTCGGGAAAATGTTCAAAAAGGCGCTGACAGGGGAAGGGACCTCTCTGATGAAAGCGACAGGGAATGGCAAACTCTATCTGGCAGACCAGGGGAAAAAGATATCGATCCTCAACCTTGGCGGTGAAGCGATTTTTGTGAACGGAAATGACTTGCTGGCATTCGAACCCGGCATCAGCTGGGATATCAAGCTGATGAAAAGGATCGCCGGCATGATGGCAGGCGGGCTCTTCAATGTCCGCCTTGAAGGGCGCGGCATGGTCGCCATCACTTCCCATTATGAGCCGCTGACACTGCTGGTCACACCGGATAATCCAGTGTACACAGATCCAAATGCGACAGTAGCCTGGTCAGGCAGCCTTCAGCCGGAGTTTGTGACGGATATATCCTTTAAGACCTTCCTTGGAAGAGGAAGCGGGGAATCAATCCAAATGAAATTCTCGGGCAACGGGTTTGTTGTAGTGCAGCCGTTTGAGGAAGTCTACTATAGCCAGCAAAGCTGATTGAATGGATGAAATGAAAATGGCTGCCTCTAAGAGTGCAGCCATTTTGCTATTCTTTCAGAAGACAGGGCGTTACCATTCGTATGGAGTTTCCTGGTATACATAATAGTTCAGCCAGTTTGAAAAAAGCAGATGCGCGTGAGACCTCCATCTGTTCTTTGGAGGCAGCATAGGGTCGTCTTCCGGGAAATAGTGCAATGGCAGGTCCGGCAAGAGCCCCCTTGCTTTGTCCCTTTCATACTCATCAGCCAGTGTGCGTGATTCATACTCGAGATGGCCGGTGACCATGATTCTTCTGCCGTCCTTAGAACTGATGATGAATGCGCCGGCCTCTTCTGATACGGACAGAAGCTTCAGGGAAGGATGCTCATTTATTTTTTCAATCGAAACGTCTGTGTTCCTTGAATGCGGGGCAAGGAAATGGTCATCAAATCCCCTCAGCAGCTTTATGGAAGGATCGCAAACGGTGTGGGCGTATACCCCGGAGCATTTCCGCGAAAGGATCTCCTTGCCGATCCCATAATAATGATAAAGTGCAGCCTGCGCACCCCAGCAGATATGCATGCTGGAGGTCACATTCTCTTTCGCCCAATCCATGATCCCGGTCAGCTCTTCCCAATAGTCGACTTCCTCGAAATCCAGCATTTCAATCGGCGCTCCGGTTATGATCATCCCATCGAATTTATGATGCCTGATCTCTTGAAAAGTAGTATAAAACTGCTCAAGATGCAGTTCACTCGTATTTTTTGAATCATGTGTCGCTGTTTTAAGGAACGATATATTTACCTGAAGCGGTGTGTTGCCAAGAAGCCTCAAAAGCTGTGCTTCTGTTTTTTCTTTTTCAGGCATGAGATTCAGAATGATGATATTTAGCGGACGGATGTCCTGCTGCCTTGCCCGGCTGTCATCCATGATAAAGATATTTTCTTTCTCCAGGATCTCACGGGCAGGCAGCAGAGGCGGGATACAAATGGGCACGGGTCCTTCCTCCTCGTTGGAATATTCAATTATCTAATTATAAAAGCAAACGGCATGATCAGGCAATGCCGGGCAAAAGATTCATTATTTAAAATTCTATCACTTATTATTGGACGCGGTGGTACAATATAGAAGGAAACTTTGCATATTTCGGGGGGACAAGAATGAACGTGAAACCAAAGGTAAAGTCAGATATCGAAATCGCACAGGAATCAGAACTGAAACCAATCAAAGAAATCGCAGCCGGAATCGGGCTGGAAGAAGATGATTTAGAGCTCTACGGGAAGCACAAGGCCAAGCTGTCATATGAGGCCATGAAAAAGCTGCAGACAAAAGAGTCGGGAAAAGTCATTCTGGTTACAGCCATCAATCCAACTCCTGCAGGAGAAGGGAAGTCTACAGTGACTGTCGGTCTTGGTGATGCCCTGACAAGACTCGGTAAGAAAACCGTGATAGCGATGCGTGAACCTTCACTTGGCCCAACCATGGGAATCAAAGGGGGCGCCACCGGCGGCGGATATGCACAGGTGCTGCCTATGGAGGATATCAATCTTCATTTCACGGGGGACCTGCATGCCATTACTTCAGCAAATAATGCGCTCTCTGCCTTGATTGATAACCATCTGCAGCAGGGAAATGAACTGGGTATCGACCAGCGGAGGATTGTCTGGAAGCGGGCAGTCGATTTGAATGACCGGGCCCTGAGAAAGGTGATCGTCGGCCTTGGCGGCCCAATGCAGGGAGTTCCAAGGGAAGATGGGTTTGATATTACGGTGGCATCGGAAATCATGGCCGTTTTATGCCTGGCATCAGATCTGGCAGATTTGAAATTGAGGCTTTCAAGGATGGTCATTGCTTATAATGATCAAAAAGAACCTGTCACAGCCGGCGATTTAGGTGCAGAAGGCGCACTTGCCCTGCTTTTAAAGGATGCCATTAAGCCGAATCTGGTCCAGACGATTGAACATACACCTGCATTGGTGCATGGAGGGCCCTTCGCCAATATCGCCCATGGCTGCAACAGCGCTGCCGCGACAACAGCTGCGTCAAAGCTGGCCGATTATGTGGTCACAGAGGCAGGGTTCGGTGCAGATCTTGGAGCGGAGAAATTCCTGCATATCAAAACAAGGAACGCGGACATCCAGCCTGAAGCAGTGGTAATCGTAGCCACAATCAGGGCGCTTAAGATGCATGGCGGAGTAAAGAAAACAGATCTTGCAGAGGAAAATGCCGCTGCATTGGCAGAAGGATTCGCCAATCTGAAGAAGCACGCTGAAACGATTAAGAGCTTTGGCCTTCCGTTCACTGTTGCCATAAATAAATTTGTAACTGATACAGATCTGGAAGTGAGCACACTGCTTGGACTCTGCGAGAAAGAAGGCTTCCCTGCTGCCCTTACAGAAGTATGGGAAAAAGGCGGGGAAGGCGGACTTGCATTGGCAGAAACTGTCCTGAAGCTTATTGATAAAAAGGAAAGCAGTTTTGCTCCGTTATACAGCCTGTCAGATCCGCTTGAAGAGAAAATCAGGACTATCGTCCAGAAAGTATACGGGGGAGCCGATGTAGAATTTGCGGGCAAAGCTAAAAAGCAGCTTGCTGATTTTGAGACCTTTGGCTGGGGAAGCCTTCCGGTGTGCATGGCCAAAACCCAGTATTCGCTGTCAGATGACCCTGCAAAGCTGGGAAGGCCTGAAGGATTCACAGTAACAGTCCGCGAGCTGAAGCCTTCCATCGGGGCAGGTTTCATCGTCGCCCTTACAGGAGATGTCATGACAATGCCGGGGCTGCCAAAAGCGCCTGCTGCTTTGAAAATGGATGTGGATGAAAACGGAAATGCTGTTGGTCTATTTTAAAAGGGGTGTTCAGCTTGTTTGACCCGACTGCGTATGAAAATATGAAGATCGTCATGGAAGGCCTTCTGTATGATAAGGACCTTGCCGGTCAAATCAGCATTATAGACCGCAATGAGCTGATCAATACCGCCAAGCTTTCGAGAACATTTGAAATCACTTTTCAGGACAGGGAATCTGTCATTGCTTCATGCACCTTCATCATGAAAGCGGCGCTCGAAAACCTGGCGGCTGAGCTGCATCCCGCCCTCCTTTCTGAAAAGCTCTCAGGCTGCATGATCTCTATCCGATTTTCCTTCAGCCAAAGAAATGAGCCGGAACAGACGGCCGGCATCGACAGGCTCATGAAGTCCATCTGGGGGGAAAACAGAACCATCACCCAAACGGTTTCCTATGATCCCTTAAGCGGGCCGGACACTCTGCTGAATTTAACGGAAATCACTTTTGGCAGACTTATTTATGAAGACCAAATCGATGATCTTGCCCTTCTGTCCGATCATATGGCCGAATGCCTGAGGAAGCTTGAGGATGTGCTCTCTTAAACAAGAGTTTAAACTGGCATTATAGGCTTATCGTGATTACGATAAGAGCAGGAGGTGCGATGATGTCTATATATCAATTTAATGCGATGAAAAGTGATGGCTCGGATGTACCGCTGAGGGAGTTTGAGGGGGATGTGCTCCTCATTGTCAATACAGCGAGCAAATGCGGCTTTACACCACAGTTCAAGGAGCTGCAGGAAATCTATGAACAGCTTAACAGGGAAGGCCTGGAAATTCTCGGATTCCCCTGCAATCAATTCATGAATCAGGATCCGGGCAGCAACGAGGAAATCCAGCAGTTCTGCCAGCTGAACTATGGGGTGTCGTTCCCGATGTTCGCGAAGGTGGATGTGAACGGGAAAAATGCCGACCCCATTTTTCAATATTTAACAGAAGAAGCGCCTGGCATGCTTGGCATGAAGGCTGTTAAATGGAACTTCACCAAATTCCTTGTGAACAAAAAAGGAGAAGTCGTCAAGCGGTATTCTCCCAATACAAATCCAAAAGAAATCCTCGGCGATATTGAGGAAGAATTGGCAAGATAATGCATCCGGTCTGGAACTGGATGTACAAAAGGCTCTGCTTAGGCAGGGCCTTTTTGCGTGCCATTTTTTCCGTTTTAAAAATTTAGAATTGTCTTTACTTTGATTCTTTAACCTAATACGATAAGAATGGGCGTGCCAAAATGTTCCACCAAAGGGGAACAAGGCAAATAACTGCCCTGATTGAAGGAGGAAATAAGATGGACAAAGCAGGAAAAATACAAATTCAATGCAGCGATAAGATGGAAGGCACGTAGTTAAGAATCGAGGAGGAAGAGACATGGAAAAAGTGATGAATAAGATACAGGTGGTCCGCTACCAGCCGGGATTGGCGGATGCAGTTGCGAAAATGTGGAATATGAGCCGCGATAGCTGGGGCGGCGACAACCGGGTGATGACAGGTGAGCAAGTGAAGACAAAAGAGGAAAACTCGGATAATATCGAACTGTATATCGCACTGGATGGGAAAGAGGTCGTAGGCTATTGCGGACTTTCAGAATATAAGGAAGATGAAAGTGCGCTTTATATTCCTCTCCTGAATGTGCGCCCGGATTATCATGGCAGAAAAATCGGCAAGCTCCTTGTTCTTGAGGCACTTGGAAAGACAGTGGAGCTCGGATGGCCTCGTCTGGACCTGTATACCTGGCCTGGCAATACGAAGGCTGTGCCATTGTATAAAAAATGCGGCTTCTTTTGGGAAGACAGAGACGACTCCACTCACTTGATGAACTTCATTCCCGCTGTTTTGAATACGCCGCTATTGAAGCCGGTTTTTGAAAAACTGGACTGGTACAGTTCGAGCACCAGGAAAATCGAAGTGAAGCCTGATGGGAAAAACGAGAATGGCTTCACTTATTATGATTATGAGTGGGAAGATGAAGGGACTCATGCAAGAGTCCAATTTGAACGTTCAGGAAGGGGCATGCGCCTGATTGAAACAGATGAGTTCCTGGCTGAACTGGTATTGAACGGGCACCAGCTGATTGAGGGGCGCAAGGAGTCCATTTCCTTAAGGATTGTTAATAAATCGGGAAATCCTCTTGCGGTTGAAGCAGCCGGGAAGGATAGCGGCCGGGTGAATTGCAGCTTATCATCGTCCGTTATGGTCTCTGGTGAAGAAGTCATCACAGGAGTGCTGGACATCAGAGAAGGGGAAGCGCCTGACTCCTGGAAGACACACCCGTCTGCAGAAGTGGATTTGTCTATAAATGGGCTGAGCTGTTCATTGAGTCTGGGCATCCATCCGAAAAAGCCTGCTGATATAACTGTCTCCCTTCTGGGGCATCTGAGCTACCTGGGCAAACAGTCAGAGGTTGCTGTCGAGGTTAAAAATAATCTGCCGGAAGAGGCAAAAGTGAAAATCCAGTTTCCGGAAACAGAAAAGCTCCTTTTCGAACAAAAAGAAATTGTGCTGAATGTAAAACCGAAAGAACGGAAAAGCTTCTTCCTTCCAGCTGTGGTAAAGAAGCATGGTTTTTCCGAACACTTACTGCAGGTGGCTCTGACGGGATCCAAAGGCGGCCGATTCCATTTCGAAAAGAAAGCGGGTCTGGCACTGAAGGGTTTTGGCAGCCAATTTGGCGGTGAGACAGAGGAATACTGGCAAATCTTCAATGGAAACAGCCAGGTGAATATCAGAAAGCGGGACTATACTGTGAAAGCCGGCCGAAGCGGGAAATTGGATCAGCCATTTGCGTTCTTCCAGCCGAAACTGGGAAAACCCTATACCGCAGAATTCGCCAAAAAGAAACCTGTATCTGCAGAGTGGTATAAAGATGGGGCAGCAGTAACACATAAGCTGGAATTCCTTTCGGAAAATATGCCGGGAATCAAGCTTAGCATCTTTACATCCCTTTATGCTGAAGGACTTGTAAAGAGGTGGATGGAATGTGAGAATGGCAGGGAAGAGCCTGTTGAACAGCTGTATATCTCTCAGTCCATGTACCATGAAGGCCGGGAGATGGTGTTTCCGCTTGCCGGGGAAGCGGTTGCGTTTTCTGATATGAAGGAGCTTCTGTATGGAGATGTCAACTTTAGCTCTCTGTCAGGAAATTGGTATTTCGCAGGACAAGGAGGGGAACCTGTAGGGCTTGCCTGGCCGGAAAGCGCAAGGGCGGTACCGGATAATTGGCAGCTTTCAATCGAATTCCGGACCGGTGAGATCCAGGCGAAAGAAAAGGCGGTCCTTGAACCTGTTTATCTATCAATTGGAGCCTTCCAGTCCTGGGAAGAGTTCGCAGCATTTGCTACCCACTCCCCTTCAGCTGATAAAAAAAGTACAGCTCCTGAGAAGGAAATGAACATCACTTCTGTATTCATGCGTGATGAAAAATATGCAGCAGACCTGACGTTAAACAATCACAGGCTCCAGCCATTTGAAGGGAAGCTCTCCATCTCGGCTGACGGCAGTGTCAAGGCAGCTGAGGAGATTAGGCTTGAGGGAGGAAAAGATTATAAAACCAGCGTTACATTGGGGGAAAAAGCAGGAATCAGCATTGTGTCTGCAATTCTTGAGGAAGGCAGCAGCTGCGAAAAAATCGATAGCATCGTTCTGATGCCTGGAGGAGAAGTGCAGATATCATCGGAAGAGGAAGCAGGACTGAAAGTGGCAAAAGCAGTAAACGGGACAGTGGAAATCAAATCGGCACCAGGCTTCTATCCGGGGATTTACTCCATCACGGTGAACGGAAGAAAATGGCTGGACCATTCCTTTCCTTCTCTCCAGGCAAAAGGCTGGTGGAATCCATGGGGCGGAGGAATGAAGACAATTCCTTCAAAACTGAATGTTTTCTCGATCCTGAAAGGCCAGACAGAGGCAGAGGCAGCTGCGGTCCGTGATAATTCCGGGGAATTGTGGCAGGGACTCAAGGTTACAACAAGGCTTGGGGAGCATCCTGTATGGCAGGGACTTGCATTTGCACAATATTATCTCATGCTCCCAGGTGTACCGTTGATCGCGTCATTTCTCCGAATAGAGGAAGCGGGAGGCAAGCTCCTTGCCGGTGAGTATGCTGTCACGGATGCTTTCCTGAATGGCGGTAAGCTTGAAGATCTTTCGATCAGGCCGGACGGAGCAGATGAGAATGGCTTTTATACAGCAGGAAAGGACGAGAATGTTCTCTTTTTGGGGAATGGCTCATCCGTCTGCAGCACTCATGCAGAAGAAAAGCTGTATATGGCAGCAAACAGCATGGCTGACCTTAATGAGGCATATATGAACAAAGAGGCATGCCAGCTTATATCAAGGCAGCCATTCAGCGCCGGAGGGCGGGATAGCCAGACGAAACCGGTATTCATGCTGTTTGACAGCAGGGATTTATCCGGGAAGCTGCTGGATAGGCTGCAGAAAATCAGTTTCAGCAATGAGGAGACAGAATGAAAATAATAGACGCGCATATGCATTTTTCACAAATTAAATCTTTTCACGAAACTGCAAGGGACCTTTCGTTTGTTGATTATTCCTATAAAGGGATTGCGGCGGAGTACCGGGATGCCGGTGTCGTGCTCGGAATCGGCATGGGCCTTGAGGAAACAGGCGGGATGGGTTTTCCGGACCATGATGCAAGGACACCGATGATGCTGGACCTGGCTGAATCCCAGCCGGATATAATAGTGGCATGCGCCGGCATAAATCCATTCAATATGGATTCTGAGGCACTTGAAAGGCTGGAAGACGTGATTCAGCGGCCCGGGACTGTCGGGTTTAAAATCTACCTGGGCTATTATTCTTTTTACGCTTACGACGAAGTATATGAACCGGTCTATAAGCTTGCTGAGAAATACAGTGTGCCGGTTGTCTTCCATACTGGCGACACTTATTCAGAAAGGGGGCTGCTGAAGTACTCCCACCCTCTTGCCATCGATGAAGTGGCTGTCAGGCACCGGAATGTCAATTTCATGATGGCTCATTTCGGCGATCCCTGGACCCTGACGGGGGCTGAGATCATCTATAAGAATCCGAACGTGTACGCTGATCTCTCAGGACTGATAGTGGGTACGGAAGAAGAGCTGAAGAAAAGGAGCGGAGGGCGGTTCCTAGACCACCTTCGCCACGCGCTTGAGTTTGCGGATTCTTATGATAAATTGATCTTTGGGACTGACTGGCCCTTGATCCCTATAGCTCCATATATTGAGTTTATCAAGGATCTTATCCCTGAAGAGCATCATGAAAAGGTATTTTACCACAATGCCTTGAAACTGTTTCCGAAAATCGCGGCTTTTCTGCCGGAAGAATAAAAGTTGCGGCTATCCTTTTTCCTGGGATAGCCGTTTATAACAAATACAGAAATACATAATTACCGCAAGGAGGAAACCTGATGGGAAAAGTGGCATGGGTTACCGACAGCACAGCATGCCTGGATGAGGAATTAGCGGCGCACCCGGATGTCTATGTTGTGCCGATGACAATCATCATGGATGGCCAGGAGTATATAGAGGGGAGGACCATAAGCGCTGAAGACCTGTTCAGGCGCCTGAAGACACTTTCTTCGCCTCCAAAGACCTCACAGCCTTCTGTGGGCTCTTTTCAGGCTCTTTTTGAAGAGCTTGAAGAAAACTATGATTCTATTGTGGCCGTCCTTGTATCGGCGAAGCTCAGCGGGACTGTTTCATCCAGCCAGCAGGCAGCACAGCTGGTGAACATACCTGTCTATACAGTCGATTCGGGTATCTTATCTTATCCTTTGACAAGGCTGATAAAGGAAGGGATGCTTTTGACAGAATCAGGGATCGAAAGCAGCGAAGCAGCCCGCAGGATTGAGGAAATCGGATCCACATCGCAGACATTAGTCCTTGTCGGGAGCCTCGAACAGCTTCATCGCAGCGGAAGGATGTCCGGGCTGCAATTCTATTTTGGCAGCCTATTGAGCATTAAGCCGATCATTGCCATAAGCGGCGGGGCACTCAGCATAAAAGAAAAGGCAAGGAGCATCAGGAAGGCCAGGGAACGGATGAAGGCCTTGCTGAAGGAAGCGTATGAACAGCATGGTTTCCGGGAGGTCTTCATTCTGTATGGCCTATATGACAGAGAGGCAAAAGAATGGATGGCGGATCTAAGGGCCAGCTTCCAGGAAATCGAGTTCAGCACCTTCCCTCTGGGGGCCACCATCGGGGTTCATGCCGGGGAAGATACCATTGGATTCAGCTGGTTCAACGGGCTGAAATAGATCAGTAAGCAGAAAGCCTTGCACAGCAGCAAGGTTTTTTCTTTTGATTTTGCTCAGATAAAGGCAGATATAGCTGAGAAGAAACATCCTCCTCCTTTTCATGATAAAATAAGCATCAGCAGGAAAGAGGTGCGTGTTAATGGAAAAAATAATCTTGCAGGCAGAGCGGTATGTCCGCGCTGAGCTTGGCCGGGATGCTTCAGGGCATGACTGGCATCATATAGATAGAGTCAGGAAAAATGCGTTATATATACAGAGGCAGGAGAAACGGGGAGATGCTTTCATTATTGAAATGGCAGCCCTTTTACATGATATACCCGATGCTAAGCTGAATGCCGATGAGGAAAAAGGATGGGACAGGCTCCGCAGCTTTTTTAGGGAGGCAGGGATTGAAACTGGACTGCAAAAGCAGCTGGAAGCGGTCATCTCCTCTGTTTCCTTCAAAGGGGGCTCCGGCATAAAGGCAGCATCTCCTGAGGCAATGATTGTCCAGGATGCAGACAGGCTGGATGCCATTGGTGCAATCGGGATTGCCCGGGCATTTGCCTATGGCGGGATGAAAGGCCATGCCCTTTATGACCCGGCGCTTTCAGCCAGGGAAGAAATGACACAGGAGGAATATAGGAATGGGCAAACCTCCTCCATCCATCATTTTTATGAAAAGCTGCTGAAGCTCCGCGATCTTCTGAATACAGATACAGCTAAAGAGATGGCAAAACAGCGCCATGAATTTATTCAATTATACTTAAAAGAATTTTACAGGGAATGGAATGGTCAGGCATGAAAATGATTTCAATTGAAAACTTATCAAAATCTTATGGGGAAAAGCAGCTCTTCCGGGATGTTTCTTTCACGATAGCTGAAAAAGAAAGAGTAGGGCTAATCGGCGTCAATGGAACTGGAAAGTCTTCTTTGCTGAAGATCGTGGCTGGAGTGGATGTACCGGATTCAGGGGAGATTGTATGCCCGAAAGATTATAAAGTGTCTTACTCAGAACAGAAGCCTGAGCTGAATCCCGGCCTGACAGTGCTTGAGCAGGTATTTGAAGGGGATGCGCCGATATTCCGCCTTTTGAGGGAATATGAACAGGTTATGGCGGGACTCGGAGCTTCGCCTGAGGATACCGGGCTCCAGGACAAGCTTTTTGCTCTTCAGAAAAGGATGGATGAGCTGGATGGCTGGGAAGCGGATGCCAGCGCGAAGGCAATCTTAAGCAGGCTCGGCATCGAGGAATACAGCAGGAAAATCGGGGAGCTTTCCGGAGGGCAGAAGAAGAGGGTTGCCCTTGCACAGGTGCTGATCCAGTCTCCGGATCTTCTAATTCTTGATGAGCCGACCAACCATCTTGATTATGAAACCGTCAAGTGGCTGGAAGAATATCTTAGCCGATTCAATGGCGCGCTCCTGCTGGTCACGCATGACCGTTATTTTCTCGACCGGGTAACCAACAGGATGTTCGAACTGGATGCAGGAAGTCTTTACAGCTATAAAGGCAATTATGCCGCTTTCCTTGAAGCGAAGGCCGTCAGGGAGGAAAATGAGGCAGCTACGATAGAAAAGCAGAAAAATCTTTTCCGCAGGGAACTTGAATGGATCAGAAGAGGGGCAAAAGCCAGGACCACCAAGCAAAAAGCAAGGATTCAGCGCTTTGATCAGCTGGAGGACACCCTTTCTTCTGTCAAAGCATCAGAAAAGCTCGATATGGCTTTATCCGGAAGCAGGCTCGGAAAACAGGTCTTTGAGCTGAAGGATGCTTCCAAAGAGCTTGGCGGCACGGTTGTGCTTGATGATTTCAGCATTCTGGTCAAGCCGGGCGACAGAATCGGGATTATCGGCAGAAACGGGACAGGAAAATCCACATTCCTGAATATACTAGCCGGCAAAATCCCGCTGGATTCAGGCGAGCGGATCATCGGCCAGACAGTCAAGGTAGCCTATTATACGCAGGAAAGCGAAGACATGGACGAAAACAAGAGAATGATCGAGTATTTGAAGGAGACAGCCGAGATCGTGCATACCTCTGATGGCAAAACGATTTCGGCAGCGCAGATGCTCGAGCGGTTCCTTTTCCCGTCAAGCACCCATGGGACACCGATCAGGAAGCTTTCCGGCGGGGAAAAGAGAAGGCTATATCTTCTAAAGATCCTTCTGTCGGAGCCGAATGTCCTTTTGCTGGATGAGCCGACAAATGATCTGGATACACAGACACTGACCGTGCTTGAAGACTATCTCGACGATTTTGCAGGGGTGGTCATAACTGTTTCCCATGACCGCTATTTTCTTGATAAAGTGGCAGAGCAGCTGCTCATCCTTGAAGGGAGCGGCAGAATCGGCTCTTACTATGGAAACTATACAGATTATATTGAGAGCCAGCCGCAGCAGGCAAAGCCAAAGAGCGTGAAGCAGGAACCCAAACCAAAGCCGGACGCAAAACCGAAGAAAAAGCGCATGTCCTACAATGAGCAAAGAGAGTGGGACAGCATCGACGGAAAGATTGCCGCGGCAGAAAAGCGCCTTGAGGAAATTGCCGGTGAGATGGCAGAAACGGGCAGCGATTTCATGAAGGCAAATGAACTTCTCGAGGAAGAAGCAAGTTTGAATGAGCAGCTTGAAGAGCTTATTGAAAGATGGAGCTATCTGGCCGAGCTCGCAGAAGGCTGAGGGCAAGTACAGCAGAAGCAGAGGGCCGGCAATGGCCTGGCCCTATATGTTAAGATGAAACAAAATTATTAATATCTAATAATGAGGAGGAACCATCATTGAAAATAAAATCGATTGAGCCTACTCCAAGCCCGAATACGATGAAAATCATCCTTGATGAAGAATTGCCTATGGGCAAAAGCAATAATTATAAAAAGGACAAGACAGAAGGAGCGCCAAAGGTTGTCTTGGATATCCTGCAGATAGAAGGAATCAAAGGGGTATATCATGTAGCGGATTTCCTCGCGGTTGAACGGAATGCAAAATTCGACTGGAAGGAGCTTCTCCCACAGGTCCGTAAGGCATTCGGGGAGGTAGCAGAGGAAACTGCCGGTGAGGCAGGATTGAATGAGCATTACGGCGAGGTAAAGGTCCAGGTGCAGATGTACAAAGATATCCCGATGCAGATCAAACTGACTGACGGCACTGAAGAGAAGCGTTTTGGACTGCCGGAAGCATATGTACAGGCAGTCCGTGATGTGCAGCAGCCTGATGATAATGTCGTCATGAGCAGAAAGTGGAAGGAGTTCGGTGTCAGGTATGGGGATATGGACCAGGTCGGGCAGGATATTCTTGAAGAATTGCTGGCAGCCTATCCTGAAAGCAGGCTGAAGAGCCTGATCGAGCAAGGGAAGAATGGCGCAGCTGCAGACAGCAAACCTGTCAGGACAAAAAGGAAGCTGGTCCCAGAGGATCTTGACAGCGATGATTGGCGGATACGCTATCAGCTGATGGAACAGATGGAGGATCCGGCGGTGGAAGATTATCCTGTCCTCGAAAAGGCGCTTGAAGACGAAAAGGCATCGATCCGCAGGCTGGCAGCCGTTTATCTCGGGATGATTGAGGACAAAAGTGTCCTTCCATATCTGTACAAGGCGCTGAAAGATAAGAGCGTGACAGTAAGGAGAACGGCCGGAGACTGTTTATCAGATCTGGGATTTGCGGAAGCAGAGGAAGCAATGATGGATGCCCTCCAGGATCCGAGCAAGCTTGTCCGCTGGCGTGCAGCCATGTTCCTGTATGAAGAAGGTACTGAAAAGTCGCTCCCGGCATTAAAGAATGCTGAAGAAGATCCTGAATTTGAAGTCAGCATGCAGATCAAGATGGCCATTGAACGGATTGAACAGGGTGAAGAAGCCAAGGGTTCTGTGTGGAAGCAAATGACCGAAGCCAGGAACCAAAGCAGCTGATCTTTTAAACATCCTTTAATAGAAGTAATGAAGGGTTCTGAACAAAACGTTCAGGATCCTTCTTCTTTTTTTCTTGAGTTGTACTATGTTGCTTTAGTGCTAACTTGCTTTTAAGCAATAAAAAAACATTAAATTTTGTGAAAATTATTGCAATTACCGAAAAAGTCCTCTATATTGAAAAGAAAATCTTTCGGGAGGGCTCATAATTGGGAAGAGATCTTAGAATAAAAAGCCATGTGATCAGCGAGGATGAAAGGCGCGCACCAAACCGGGCGATGCTGCGGGCAGTGGGATTCACGGATGAAGATTTTAAAAAGCCGATGATCGGCATTGCTAGCACTTGGAGCGAAGTGACTCCGTGCAATATACATATCAATGAACTTGCATTCAAGGCGAAGGATGGGGCCAGGGAAGCCGGGGGAGCTCCGCTTGTATTCAATACGATTACTGTATCTGACGGAATCTCCATGGGGACAGAAGGGATGAGGTATTCCCTTCCGAGCCGCGACCTGATTGCAGATTCCATTGAAACGGTGGTCGGCGGTGAAAGCCTGGATGGCTTCGTTGCCATCGGGGGCTGCGATAAAAATATGCCCGGCTGCCTGATGGCCATCGCAAGGATGAACCTGCCTGCCGTATTTGTGTATGGTGGCACGATCAAGCCTGGGAAGCTGCAGGGGCAGGATATTGACATCGTGTCTGTATTTGAAGGGGTAGGACAGTTCAATGGCGGGGCCATTGATAAAGCTGGACTCAATGAGATCGAATGCCATGCATGTCCGGGGGCAGGCTCCTGCGGCGGCATGTACACAGCCAATACGATGGCTAGCGCGATCGAGGCACTGGGAATGAGCCTGCCGGGCAGTTCCTCCAATCCGGCAGAAACAGATGAAAAGCGGCAGGATTGCCATGAAGCAGGAAAGGCAGTCTACCGCCTTCTCGAACAGGATATCAGGCCAAGGGATATTCTTACGAAGGAAGCGTTTGAGAACGCGATTACTGTCGTGATGGCACTGGGCGGTTCGACAAATGCCATCCTCCATTTGATGGCGATCGCCCATTCTGCTGAAGTGGACCTGTCACTTGAGGACTTCAACCGCCTCCAGAAAACCGTTCCCCATATCGCCGATTTGAAGCCGAGCGGAAAATATGTCATGCAGAACCTGCATGAAGCCGGCGGAGTGAGTGCAGTAATGAAGATGCTATTAAGGGAAGGGCTTCTTCACGGAGATTGCCTGACTGTTACAGGGAAGACGCTCGCTGAAAATCTGGAAGGCGCAGAAGATCTGAAAGCTGGCCAAAAGGTCATCTACCCGCTTAATGCCCCTCTTCGGGCAAACGGGCCGCTCGTAGTCCTGAAAGGCAATCTTGCCCCGGAAGGCGCCGTAGCGAAGGTATCCGGCCTGAAGGTCACCAGGCACACCGGGCCTGCCAAGGTGTTTGATGATGAGGAGTCTGCTACAGATGCTGTCCTGAGGGGAGACATTCAGGCCGGTGATGTACTGGTTATCAGGTATGAAGGGCCAAAAGGCGGGCCTGGCATGCCTGAAATGCTATCCATTTCCGGAATACTTGTAGGAAAAGGGCTCGGAGAAAGCGTAGCATTGCTGACAGACGGGCGCTTTTCTGGGGGGACTCATGGCCTTGTGGTAGGACATATAGCTCCGGAAGCACAGGTTGGCGGACCGATTGCCCTCATTCAGACAGGTGATAGGATTACTATTGACAGCACCGGACAAACACTTGAAGTGGATGTCTCTCCTGCTGAGCTGGAAGAGAGGAAGAAATCCTGGAATCCGCCGCCGCTTTTATCCCGCGGAGCCCTGGCTAAGTATACAAGGCTCGTTTCCTCTGCTTCAAGGGGGGCTGTCACTGACCATTTTGAGGAAGAGCCTGCTGCCAGGCCGCTTAAAGTGTAGAGTGCCATCCAATTGCAATCAGAGCTGATGTTATAGTATGCTATCATTGCAAACGTTTAAAGGAGGCAATCAAACATGTCTATGGCATATGAAGAATATATGAGGCAGATGGTGAAGCCGATGCGTGCAGAGCTTACACGCGCAGGCTTCAATGAGCTAACAACAGAAGATGAGGTTGAACAGTTTATGGAAAAAAACACAGAGGGCACAACACTTGTTGTTGTTAACTCTGTCTGTGGATGTGCTGCCGGACTGGCTCGTCCTGCTGCAACGCAGGCTGTCATGCACGCTGAAAAGAAGCCTGATAACCTTGTGACTGTATTTGCCGGGCAGGATAAAGACGCAACAGCAAAGATGCGTGAATATTTCGATGGGATCGAGCCTTCTTCACCAAGCATGGCTCTCATGAAGGGTAATGAAGTAGTCCACTTTATCCCGCGCCACGATATTGAAGGTTTCCCGATGGAAACCATCATGGAAAATCTTCTGGCTGCATTTGAGGAAAACTGCTGAAGAAACATTGGAAGGATGCCGTAAAAGGCATCCTTTCGCATTTTCTCAAAACGGTATATGCTGTCAATGAGGACTAATAGTCAATTAATATTTCAGTCAGGAAGGTAAAAAAGATGTTTGTAACTACAGCGGGCAGGACAAGCCCTGGCATGATCCAGGCGGCAAAAGAAGCGGCAGCTGAGCTTGGTGTCGCCTTTCGTCCGCGAAAGAGTCTTTCTGTCTCTTCACTGCAGGAGCAGTGGAAGGATGATTGCATCGTATATGGCAAAAACAGGCTCGAATTATTTTCATATGGAGAAAGCTCACCGTACTTCTTTCATCCGAATTCTGCAGCATTCAGGATGAAAAGGCTGATGAGGGGCGAGTCTGACCCCTTTTTGGAAGCGGCGAAAATCGAGCCTGGGGACACAGTGGCGGACTGCACGCTCGGCCTAGCTTCAGACAGCATCATTGCAAGCTATGCAGCAGGTCCTTCCGGTAAAGTGACCGGTGTGGAAGGCAATCCCTTCCTTGCTTATCTCGCAGAGAAGGGGCTTAAAACCTGGAAGTCCGGAGTTCCGCAAATGGATGAGGCGATGGAGAGGGTCGAGGTCATCAGTGCTCTCTCCCTTGACTACTTGAAGGGCAGGCCGGATCAGTCCGAAGATATCGTTTACTTTGACCCTATGTTTGAAGAAAAACTTGTGGACTCCGACGGGATTAAGGAGCTGGCTAAATTTGCTGTGTATGGGCTGTCCAGGGAGCTGATAGAAGAAGCCAAAAGGGTATCGCGGAAGAGGGTCGTCCTGAAAGACCATTTCCGGAGCGAAAGATTCAGCACCTTCGGCTTTGAGGTTTACCGGCGGAAATCTTCCCGGTTTCACTTTGGGGTCCTGGAAAGAAAAAGATAAGCAGGCATCATTAAAGCGCAGGATTTCCGCCCTGCGCTTTGATTTTAATTTTCCGTTTCCCTTAATCCGTAATTGTCAGGAATACAAAGTATCCCAGCGTCAGCAGGCATACAGCTACAAAAACAATTTCCCAATTCATTATTTTTCCTCCTCGGACTATGTATTCATTTACCATTAGTCTTATATCATTCCCAATATTTTCTCCCTTTAATCGCTTTTTTCTAGGAAACTTTCTTTTTTTTCAAAAATTTTCTCCCCATTTTTTCTTTTTTCTTAAAAAAAGAGTATAATATTTTCTAAGTAAGCATCAGGCTTTTATGAATGCTGGAGGGTACTAGTATGAAGATATCCATGGCAGAAAGAATGGAAGCATTTGGGGAAAGTGTATTTGCAGAACTGTCCCGCATGAAGAAAGCGAAGATCTCAGCAGGTGAAGATGTGATTGATCTGAGCATCGGCAGCCCTGACCTGCCGCCTCCGTTATTTATCAGGGAGGCGATCGCTGAGGGGGCGCTGGACAGCACCCAGTACGGCTACTCCCTTGCAGGGACAGAAAGCTTCTGCAATGCAGTCAGCTCTTATTACCAGAATAATCACGGCGTATACATAGATCCCAAGGAACAATGCTCCCTCCTTATGGGCTCCCAGGACGGCCTCATCCATCTGCCGCTTGCTTTGTGCAGCCCGGGCGATTATATACTGATGCCTGATCCCGGATATACCGCATATGCAGCGGGTGCCGCCCTGGCAGGGGCAAAAATATATCCAATGCCTCTAATGAAAGAAAAGCAGTTTCTCCCGGATTTCTCAGAAATACCGGAAGAAATAAGGGAAAAAGCAAAGATGATGATCTTGAACTTTCCCGGCAATCCTGTGCCAGGCCTTGCAAATGAAGCATTTTTCAGGGAGGCAATAGAGTTTGCCAAAAAATACGAGATTGTCATATTGCATGATTTTGCATACTCTGAGCTCTATTTTGAAGAAAAACCGGTCAGCTTTTTAGCTGTTGAAGGCGCATTTGAAACAGGGATAGAAATGAATTCCCTTTCTAAGAGCTTCAACATGGCAGGCTGCCGGATTGCCTATGCAGCTGGAAATGAAGACATCATCCGCATGATCTCAGACCTGAAATCCCATCTGGATTACGGTGTATTCCATCCCATCCAGACCGCGGCTGCCAGGGCTCTTGAGGATCAGTCGGGTTTCCTGGCCAAATCAAGAGAGGTCTACAGGAAGCGCAGGGACGCCCTTGTAGAAAGCCTTGGTGAGGCAGGCTGGGATGTTGACAGCCCGAAAGGATCGATGTTCATATGGGCAGAGATTCCAAACGGCATCAGCTCCAGGGAGTTCAGCATCCGCATGCTGGAGGAGGCAGGAGTGGCTGTTACACCGGGAAGTGCGTTCGGTGCAGCAGGCGAGGGATTCGTACGGATTGCACTCGTTCAGCCTGAAGGCAGGCTCCGGCAGGCCGCTCAGAAAATAAGTTATTCCGGAATATTAAACACAAATCTATCGTTTGAAAATAGCTCTATGAGGAGGGATAAAAATGCCTAAGTGGCTGCGCAAATCGTTTGTGGTGATGGTGACCATCCTTACCTTTGGGCTGGTTACGCCATCACAGGCATTTCTGTATGATAATGCTAATCAGGACAGGTCCCCTAAGCGCGATGTGCTGGAGGCACAGGCAGAAGGACTGGACCTTGCTGCACCTGAGGAGGATGAGGAATCGATCAGGCAAAGGTTCATCCAGACTGCTGTCCAGGAGGCGGAGAACCAGTCTTATATTAAGTTCGGGGGAAAGATCAAACCTGTCATTGAAGATGAGTTCCGTGAAGTCATCCTGCCGAATATCGAAAAAGCAGTGGAGGAAACAGCTGGAAGGATACCAGGGAGCGACCTGGGCAATCTGGAAATTACCGAATGGCCAGGCGGGGGCAACTCGGAAAAAATCTTCCATATAGTCAACCGGCAGTCCAATGAAGATGTCCTTCGCTTTCATGTCAGGAGGGACCATCCGCCCCAGGAGGGTTACTGGTTCAACTTCCACTACCATACCTCAGAGGATGCCTTCCAAAAGCATCATGAGTTGGGTTCCATCTACTGGAATAAAAATACTCCGCCAAAATGGCTGAGCTGAGATTTGAAATGTAAGCAAAAGTATGAAAAAATATGCTTGTAGTTTTGAAACTTTTTAAAGATTGAAACGTAAGCATACTATCACAATAATTGGAGGTAGAAAAAATGGCAGTAAGTTTATCAAAAGGACAGAAGGTAGATTTGACAAAATCCAATCCGGGCCTCACAAATGTAATCGTAGGGGTAGGCTGGGATACAAATAAGTATGATGGAGGAGCAGACTTTGACCTGGATTCCTCGGTTTTCCTTCTTGGGGAAAATGGCAAGGTTACTTCCGAAGCGGATTTTGTTTTTTATAACAACACAACAGGCGGAAACGGCTCTGTCGTACATACGGGAGATAACCGGACAGGCGAAGGAGAAGGCGATGATGAGCAGGTAAAGGTTGAGCTCGGTGCTGTACCGGCAAATGTCCAGCGCATTACATTCACCATCACAATCCATGATGGCGAGGCGCGCAGCCAGAACTTCGGGCAGGTTTCCAATTCTTATGTCCGCATCCTTAACGGCGAAACAAATGAAGAGCTGATCCGCTATGACCTTGGAGAAGACTTCTCCATCGAGACAGCACTTGTTGTAGGCGAACTGTACAGGCACGGCGGAGAGTGGAAATTCAGCGCGATCGGGTCCGGCTATCAGGGCGGGCTTGGTGCACTTGCAACTGACTTTGGCCTGCAGATTGGATAATCACTTTTTTATTATTGATCTTTGAGACTCGGCTCTGCCGGGTCTTTCGTTAGCACTTATATAAGGTAATGGAGGAACTTCAAGAGATGACAATTTTACAAGGTTTTATAGATACATATGCCGCATTCTTTGACTGGCAGATGTGGGCGGAAGTTCTGAGCGACCCTGTTAGCTGGGGGCTTATCGGAACGCTCGTAATCCTGGAAGGACTGCTTTCAGCCGACAATGCACTGGTACTGGCTGTTATGGTAAAACACCTTCCGCCGGAACAGCGGAAAAAGGCGCTGTTCTATGGATTGCTTGGGGCATACCTTTTCCGTTTCATTGCAATCGGGATTGGGGTATTCCTGATTAAGCTGTGGTGGGTAAAGATTTTGGGGGCCGGCTACCTGGCATGGCTTGCTATTAAATATTTCATTGATAAGAAGAAAGGCGTCGGCGATGATGAGGAGCTTGAAGGCCTCAATCAAAGCGGTTTGCTGATCCGCCTGTTTGGTACCTTCTGGGGAACAGTAGCAGCGGTAGAGCTTATGGATATAGCTTTCTCAGTTGACAGCGTACTGGCTGCATTTGGAGTCAGTGATCAAATCTGGGTGCTTCTTCTCGGCGGAATGCTTGGGGTCCTGATGATGCGTGGAGTAGCAGGAGTATTCCTTAAGCTGATCGATAAAGTGCCTGAGCTGGAAACAAGCGCATATGTGCTGATTTTGCTTATTGCTGTGAAGATGCTTCTTGGAGTATTCCATATCCACATCGATCATATCTATTTCTTCCTTCTGCTGATAGTAGTCTTCGGGGCGACTTTCATCGTCCACTTTATGAATAAAAAGAAGGCTGAGCAGGGCCAGAAAAGCAACTGACAGACGTATAGAAACAAGGAAAGGGAACTGACAATTGTCCGCTCCTTTTCTTTTTATCCTTTTTTGGCAGTCTGAAAGCTTCTTAGATTGGACAAGTATGCTTTGAAGGATGCTTGAATAATCCTTGAAGACAAGTGTTTCCCTCTTTTACTTTGCATGAATAGGAGAATTAAAATGAAATTATTTGCTGATTTGGAAGACAGGGAAATTGACAGGCTCTTTTATAAAAAGCCGGGGTCCTTCTCTAAACGTTCCCCGAAAGAGCTGTTGTCCTATTGCTTAGGCGCAACGCTTTATATGCCTGCGACAAGGCCCAATATTCATCAGGATCTGCTCTCAAAGAAGCATTCTGGCCTTACTTCCATGGTGATCTGCCTGGAGGATGCCATTGGCGATTCAGAAGTGGAGCAGGCTGAAGAAAGCCTGCTGGCTGAACTTAAGCTCCTTCATCAAGAGCTGGGGAAGGGATATTTCCAGGAGGACGATCTGCCGCTTATTTTTATAAGGACCCGCAGCCATGGACAGCTGGAGCGGCTGTTTTCCGGGATGGGGCAGGAAATAAGCATGCTGACAGGAGTTGTCATTCCTAAATTTGACCCTGCAGAAGGAGCAGAATCACTGGCGGAAATCAGCCGCAGGAATAGAGAAGGCCACGTTCTGTATGCAATGCCGATTCTGGAAACAAAGAAAATCATCCAGAAAGAAACAAGAGTCGGAGAGCTTCTGGACATAAAAGGACTCCTTGAACAATACAGGGATATTATCCTTAATGTCAGGATAGGGGCGACCGATTTTTCCGGTCTTTACGGCATCAGGAGAAATTCGGATAACACGGTATATGATATAGCGGTCATACGGGACTGCATTGCTGATATTATAAATGTTTTTGGGCGTGCCGGCAGCCAGTTCACAGTATCAGGGCCGGTCTGGGAATATTTTTCCTCTAAAGATAGAATGCTTAAGCCCCAGCTGAGGCAGACGCCCTTCCTGGAGAAGTACGGTGAAGCAGGCATCAGGATGAGGACGGGACTGATCGATAAGCATATGGACGGCCTGATCCGTGAAATTATGATGGATATTGCCAATGGCCTGACAGGAAAGACGATCATCCATCCTACCCATATAAGGCCGGTGCAGGCTTTGAATGCCGTTACACTTGAAGAGTACGAGGATGCCAGGAATATTGCTGCCAGTGCAGAAGGCAGCATTGGCGTCATGAAAAGCGCCTACTCAAACAAAATGAATGAAATCAAGCCGCATTTATATTGGGCGCAGAAAATTCTTTTAAAATCTGAAATATACGGGGTGCTTCATGAAGAATACTCATACATTGACCTGCTCGAAAAAGAAGTATTTGCTTCCAGTTATTGAGGGGCTGAACGTTGAACTTGAAATAACTGAAAATCCATATAACATACCTGTTGATCATTTTTTTACAATGGCAGCCCGCATCAACAAAAAGAGATCATTCCTTTTTGTGAGCAAATTGCTGGGGAAGCATCTGCCCATCCATCCGGAAAAAGGGCTGATCACTGGAGAGCTGCTGGCCGCACGCTATGCTGAATTAAAGGAAGGCTGGCCGCTGCCGGAAACCGAAGAGCTTCTGCAAGCCTTTTTGCTGGATCCGGCAGTTAGCAGGCCGTCCATTCCCTTTGTTGATAAAAAGTATAATCCGGTGATCATCGGGTTTGCAGAGACTGCAACCGCGCTTGGCCACAGCTTTTATAATGCTTTCAAGGCAGCAGGGTATTTTCATACTACAAGAGAAACACTTCCTGAAGCAGTTTCCATAATAGACTTCGAGGAAGAGCATTCTCATGCAACCTCCCATCGCTGCTACGCGGACAGGGAGCTTCTTGACAATCAGCGTGAAGTCATCCTGGTTGATGATGAAATGACCACAGGCAAAACGGCAGTCAATATCATCAGATCCATCCAGGCAGAATTCCCGCGCAGTGAATATACGGTCGCTTCCATATTGGATTGGCGTTCACAGGAAAACCAGGCAGCATTCCAGATGCTTGAAAAAGAACTAGGGATCACGATCAACAGTGTAAGCCTCCTAAAAGGGGAAATGCAGGCTGCAGGAGAACCTGTCATCCAAACGAATATAGAAGACAGAAAACGGGATGCAGAGGGATCCAGCATAAGCTTCATCAATCTTAGTGAAGCAGGGCTTTCTTTTGAAAAAGCAGGGAGTCCTTCAATCACGCTTGGAGGCGGGATCTGCAATATCCCCTACCTCAAAGGAACAGGCAGATTCGGGCTCCAGAAGGGAGCGGAAGAGCCTGAACGGGACCTGGAGGCTGCAGCCGCACTCCTGGCTAAGAGAAGAAAAGGAGATCATACACTTATCCTGGGAACAGGCGAGTTCATGTATATCCCTATGAAAGTGGCATCGCAAATGGGGAAAGGGGTCTTTTTTCAGTCCACTACTCGAAGCCCTGTCCATGTTCTGGACCGGGAAGGGTACGGGGCAAGGGAAGGACTGTCATTTCCCAATCCTGAGGATGCAGATATCAGGCAATTTGTCTATAATATCACCCCTGGATTTTATGATGACCTCTATATACTCTTTGAACGGGAACCGAATCGGGAAGCGCTTGCCCCATTGCTGGAGGAATTGAAGAAAACAGGAATCAAGGATATAAAAATCGTTTATTTTAATGGAGGGAACAACAATGGCTGAAACAGCAGCAGAAACTTTTGGCTCCTACAGCAGTGAAGATGTCATCTTTCTGCTGAAGGACCTCAGTGCATACGAATTGGAAGGGGCAACTGAAAACAGGGAAAAAAAGATCCAGTCCGGCCAGCATTACAGTGAGACGCTTCCCATTGAGTACATCCCTCCAGCCCACTATTTAGAGCTGTTTTGGAAAACGCTTGAAGACTATAAGGAAAAGGTGGCGCTTTGCACTGCGGTGACGTCGGAAAAGCTGCTCAGCAGAAGAGGGGACAAGATTGTCCTTGTTTCCCTTGCAAGGGCCGGCACCCCGGTCGGGATCCTGATGAAGCGGTATATAAAGCAGGTATACGGTACAACCCTTCCCCATTACAGCATTTCCATCGTCCGTGACAGAGGCATTGATGAGAATGCCCTGAAATACATAATAGAAAAGCATCCCGGATGCAATATCCAGTTTGTCGATGGGTGGACAGGCAAAGGAGCTATCTCGCTTGAATTGACGAAAGCATGCAGCAGCATGAATGAAAAATATGGCTGGGATCTTGATGATACGCTTGCTGTCCTTGCTGATCCAGGCTATTGCACCAGTCTGTATGGCACAAGGGAGGATTTTCTGATTCCAAGCGCCTGCCTGAATTCGACTGTTTCCGGCCTTGTCAGCAGGACGGTGCTCAATGATTTGATCGGACCTGAAGATTTCCACGGTGCCAAATATTACCGCAGCCTTGCAGAAGCGGATGTTTCCAATGAATATATCAGCATAATAGAAGAACAATTCGATTACGTCATGGAAGAAGCGAAAAAAATCTGTGATGGCTATTCTGCTGAAGCTGAATCCGAACCTGATTTCAGGGGGATGGAGGAAGTGCTGGCGATCAAAGAGGAATATGATATTGAAAGCACGAATTTTGTTAAGCCCGGCGTTGGTGAAACAACACGTGTACTGTTAAGGAGAGTCCCCTGGAAAATTCTGATGAGGGACCCGGAAAGCCCTTATGTCAGGCATATCAAACTCTTGGCTGAAGAACGCGGGGTGGAGATCGTCCGGTACCCTGACATGAGCTATACATGCTGCGGGCTGATCAAAAAGGTTGGCAGCCAGTCATGAATATGTTTGCAACAGATCTTGACAGGACTATGATTTATTCAAACAGAGCACTTGAAGATCTTGGCTGTGAGGAAGATCTTCAGCTGACAGCCGCCGAGATGAAGGAAGGGCAGCCTGCTGCATTCATGACTGCAAGGTCGCTTAACCTGTTAAGGGAACTTGCAGAAGAAGCACTCGTTGTGCCTGTTACAACCAGGACATATGAACAGTATAAAAGAGTAGGGATATTTGGAAGAGATATCCCTGTCTCTTATGAGGTCACTTCAAATGGAGCCCAAATCCATTATAAGGGGAAACTGCTTGATGAGTGGACGGAGCGGGTAGATAAGCGCCTAAAGGAAGAGTGTGCGCTGCAGGAGGAAATGGCTGAGTTTGCTGCAGGATGGAGATTTTCCGGGACATTGAAAAAAGCAGGGGATTCCTTCTTCTACTATATCCTCCAGGAGCGCATCAGCCTTCAGGAAAAGAAAAAACTGGAAGAGGATGTCCGCCGTCTCGGATGGAGGATATCCCTGCAAGGCAGGAAGCTTTACTTTATGCCGATTCCTGTCTGCAAGGGAGAGGCGGTTAAATTCATCAGCAATAGAGAGGGAGCAGATATTCTTGCCGGTGCGGGAGATTCCCTTCTCGATTATGATTTCCTGAAGGTATGCCATCATGCTTTTGTCCCGGATCATGGAGAGCTTTCTATGGAGATGCCTCATGGATTCAGCTGCAATTTTTCGGAGAACAGGGGAATACTTGCCGGAGAAGAAATCCTCCTGAAGGCATACAGGCTGCTTCTTGGCCGGGAAGCTGCCGTCAGCGGTAATTCTGCCCCCGGCCGGACTGCCCTTTTGTAAAAAAATGAAGCAATAGCAGGAGCACGCTCCCAAATGCATAAAAAGCAAGAAAAACCGCAAGCGCATAAGACGGTGCGTGGTGAAGCGGGTATGTCATGATGGCGAGCACAGCTGACCACAGCAGGAGGTCAATGAATTGGTAAGCGCCGGAAGTCATGATCTGGCGGACAGCTTCCAGTTCATTCCTGCAGCTATCATAGGAGGGCCTTTTAATCAGGAAGCGCAAGGGATCACCTTCTTTAATTATTTGTACTCAACTATATGCAGGGATAAGCCCGTTGGTGATTGTGACGGGGAAGAGGGGATACAACTTGTTTTAATCATATTGAAACTTTTTTCAGCCTGTTCCGTATATTCTAATAGAGCTAAAAGCCAGTGCTGAAGGCTATCGTTGTTAAAACATGCACCTGATATGATATGATGAAAGAAATTTACATAAGCCAATAGGGCTAAATCTTTCGCTCCTAGAGGGAAGGGATAAACATGTATCCAACTTATAATAGATTAAAGGTCAATCTGCTGCCTGTGTCTGCGGACAATTGGCTGTCTGCCATTAAAAAGCGCAGCTCCGAACGCCCGCAGTATCAGGCAGGCGACGGCATCATCCAGATCAGCCAGGTTGCTGCAAGGTTTCTGGGCATTCCTGCGGATGAAGATGAATACTATAATCAGCTTTATGATTATATACACTCACCAGATAATGGACTTATCCTTTTAAGCAGCGATACTCTTGATAAAACGATCGACAACCAGCATTTCCAGGCCATTCAAAAGGTATTGAACATCAACAGGGAGCAGAAGCTTTCAATCAACCGCTTCATCGCCTTCCTTGATGGTGAGCAGCTGCTCTTGAAGCCTGATAATCCCCTTGTCCATAGAAAGGTAAGGGAGGCATTCACTAAAGTCATTGAGATGTTTGCCGGGAGGGAAAAAGAAGGCCTTGAAAGCCCAGACTTCCGAAGGGTGCTTGTAGATCTTGTGAAATGGTCCTTTAACCATCTCTCCCAGCCGCTAAGCGGCTGCAATCCGGAAGAAAGCATGCCGAAATTCCTTTGGTATGGAGAAGCAGGCAAGAGCCAGCAATATTTCCTGTCATTCATCTTTTTTCTTGGCTGCGATCTCGCGGCTTTCAGCCCGGATGGCCAGGATGTCCTTGCGCTCGCAGATCCGGGGAAAGAAGAAACATTTGTCCAGCAGTATCCTGAACAGAAGGCAGCTGAACCTTTTCCGGTGGAGAAAAGGAGAAGGAAATCAACGGTGGCCTATAAAGCCTCAAGAGAAATCGAAACCATCCTTAACCACGAAGGCTCCGGCCTTTATAAGGCATGGCAGCTGAGGGACTACAAACCTACTGCTGTGACGCTCAAAACAACTTATGATGAACTGTTCATCCTTGCCAAAGAAAAAGCAATGATCAGGCCGAACTTTGAAGTCAGCGGCGGAGAAGTGAAGATCCCTTCCATTTTTTCGAAGATCAACGGAGTGAGCAAAAGCCGGAAAGAATATTGGGACCGCTTGCATGCTCTTGCCGAGAATGACTGCAGCTTTCTGATCAGGCAGTTCCCTTTTTCAAACCCCCTGACAAGCGACTTTCGCTTTCATTACAGAAATGCCCTTGGAAAAGACGGGAAGCTGGATCCGGAGATTGTCACGGGTTCGCACTACTGGAAATACGGCCATCTTCCTGGGGGCCTCCAGAAAGGAATTTCCCATGCAATCAGGAATCTTTGTGCAAATCCGGAGCTTAAGCCCATCCATAATGAAAGCCAGGAAGAAATCAGCATCTATTTGTTTACACAGGCAATGCAGATGCCGGCCAGCATCCTGAAGCTTCTGCAGAAGTTTGACTACTCTCAGGATGTGCCCAAGCTGATCCTCTATAACAATGAAATGAATGGTACGATGACAAGGAGCGATGCAGCCCTCATGCTTCTCCTGAACCAATTTGGAGTTGATATCATCGTGTATAATCCGCCAGGCCACAATGACCTTGAAAACTATGTCAATGAAGGTGTCTTTGAT
This sequence comes from Bacillus infantis, assembly GCF_008180445.1. Lineage (GTDB taxonomy): Bacteria > Bacillota > Bacilli > Bacillales > Cytobacillaceae > Bacillus_AB > Bacillus_AB infantis_B. The sequence goes on along the minus strand of NZ_VTER01000004.1, from coordinate 81,041 downwards.
TCGCACTGGCTGGAAGAAGTGGTCTTTGACCAGGACTATAAAGAGCCTTCACTGATCAAGAAAGTGTTTCTGCAAGGGCTGCTGAAAAATTTGAAAGGAGACTGAACCATGAATGATCCGCAACAAGCTAGTGCAGGACTGGTTACCCAGGATCCCGCTGATGTGCTTACAGAAACGAAGGTGCCGGAAATAAAACTGGCGCTGAGGCAGGAAGCGGAAGTGCAGAACCTCGCCAGATCGATCGATGAACGTGATCAGATTCAAATACTGGAATTCGGGAAAGAACCAGCGCAGCAGATCTCCCGTTTCTCTGACCAGATTCTCGGCAATATGAGGGCTACCAAGGTGGAAGACTCCGGTGTCCTCCTGAAGCAGCTGGGGAAGATAATGGACAGATTCGACAAGAAGGATTTTGAACAGACTTCAGGCGGCTTGTTCGGAAAGCTGTTCAAACGCGGGGAAAAAATGATTGAAAAGCTCTTTGGGAAATATCAGACAATGGGCAAAGAGATTGACAAGGTCTATGTCGAGATCTCCAAGTATCAGAGTGAAATGGTGGACTCCACCAATATGCTTGAACAGATGTATGATCAAAACTATCAATACTATCTCACGCTTGAAAAATATGCAGTTGCAGGCGAGATGAAGGCAGAGGAGCTTAAAAGCACACAACTTCCGCAGCTGGAGTCAAAAGCAGCATCTGGGGACCAGATTGCCTCCATGCAGGCAGATACGCTCCGCAATAGCATCGACCTTCTCGAGCAGCGTGTCTATGACCTGGAAATGGCGAAAATGGTGGCCCTGCAGACAGCTCCCCAGATCCGCCTTCTCCAGAGAGGGAACACCAAGCTGATTGGGAAAATCAATTCTGCGTTTGTTACAACCATACCGATATTTAAAAACGGCCTGATCCAGGCAGTTGCGGCAAAGCGCCAGAAGCTGGTTGCCGATTCTATGAGCGAACTTGACCGCAGAACCAATGAGATGCTCGTCCGCAATGCGCAGAATATCTCAAATCAAAGTGCAGAAATAGCCAGGCTTGCCGGAGGTCCAAGCATCAAGATTGAAACGATTGAAGAATCGTGGAACATCATCATGAAGGGGATGCAGGAAACGAAATCGATTGAAGATGAAAACAGGCGTTTAAGGGAAGAAGGCACCAAGAGGCTCGAACAGCTCCAGGAAAACTTCAAAAATATGAAAAATCAAGGCTGATGGCGCTTTTTTCAGCCTGACACAGGGCTGTTAAATATAAATAATACAGAAAAGTAAATTTATGAGGTGAAATGAATGGCGATTAATTTGCAAAAAGGACAAAGAGTAGATCTGACAAAAGGAAATCCGGGATTATCAAAAATCATGGTAGGCCTCGGGTGGGATCCGGTTGAAAACAAAGGAGGAGGGGGACTTCTCGGCTCTCTCTTCGGCGGCGGCGGAGGCGCCAATGTCGACTGTGATGCTTCAGTCATCATGCTGGGGGAGAATGATAAATTAAGGAATAACAGCGATGTCATCTATTTCGGGAACCTGAAGAGTTCAGATGGCAGCGTACAGCATACCGGTGACAATCTGACTGGAGAGGGAGATGGAGATGATGAGCAGATCAATGTTGATCTAAGCCGCGTCCCTTCCCACGTCCAGAAGCTTGTTTTTGTAGTGAATATCTATGATGCGGTTAAACGCAAGCAGCATTTCGGCATGATCCGCAATGCATATATCCGCATTGTAAATCCAATGGGCAGGGAAGAGCTTATCCATTATAACCTCACTGACGATTACAGCGGCAAGACAAGCCTCGTAGTCGGAGAATTGTACAGGCACGGAACTGATTGGAAATTTGCTGCAGTCGGAACAGGCACCAATGCACCAGGGCTGTCCGATGTGGTCCGTTCTTATACTTAATAGCTTGATCGTAATAAAAACACTATCAACAGAGGTGAAGATAAATGAGCAGCATCAATCTTTCTAAAGGGCAGCGCATCGATTTGACCAAAAGCAATCCGGGCCTGACAAAAGTAATCATCGGTCTTGGCTGGGACACAAACCGCTATTCCGGGGGCGGCGACTTTGACCTGGATGCGTCTGCATTCCTGGCTGATGAAAATGGGAAAGTCGTCCAGGACCATGATTTTATTTTTTATAACAATCTTGTCCACCCAAGCGGCTCTGTGGAGCATACAGGGGACAACCGGACAGGGGAAGGCGAGGGCGATGATGAGCAGATCAAAATCGACTTCACCAAGGTCCCGGCCCATGTCCACCGCATTGCCATCACTGTCACAATCCATGATGCGGAGAGCCGCAGCCAGAATTTTGGCCAGGTATCCAATTCTTTTGCCCGTGTAGTGAATGAAGACACAAACCAGGAAGTGCTCCGTTTTGATCTTGGAGAGGATTTCTCCGTTGAAACAGCCGTTGTCATCTGTGAGCTGTACAGGCATGGAGGCGAATGGAAATTCAATGCTGTCGGAAGCGGATTTTCGGGCGGGCTGGCTGCACTTTGCAAAAATTTCGGCCTTGCGGTTTAATTCTGTATACTCCAAAGCCCGGCATACTGCCGGGCTTTTGCTTTTGGAAAAAATGAGCAATAACGCTTGTTATGAAACTGGTTTCATGCTTTATGATTTCTTATGAAGAAAAGGGCGCTGTTTATCAGCAGCCGGCGTGACGCATTAGGCGGCGTAACGGCATTAGTGAGCAGAGAGCTCTTTTCTTTGAAAATGAAAAGATTCTATTGACAATATAAAAGGTACTGGAATATAATTCATTTAATCATTTTTAGCATTCCATTAAGCTGGGAAAAGGACATGAATCATTTCCGCTGCTTCTGACAGAGAAAAGGGCCGCCGGCTGAAAGCCCTTAGGAGAAAGAAATGAATTTACCGCCTTGGAGCTATCATGGGGAAAAGCTGGATGTCAGCTAACCATGGTCGGGAGACCGTTATCTTTTTGAGCGCCGCATGCGATGCATGAGGCGGAATTAGGGTGGAACCACAGCCGCAATTGTCCCTTGTACAGGGAGAATTGCGGCTTTTTGTGTTATAAGCAAATATAATATTGCGAAGAAAAGGACATGAATCATTTCCGCTGCTTCTGACAGAGAAAAGGGCCGCCGGCTGAAAGCCCTTAGGAGAAAGAGATGAATTTACCGCCTTGGAGCTATCATGGGGAAAGGCTGAAGTCTGCTAACCATGATCGGGAAACCGTTATCTTGTTTGAGCGCCGAATGCATTGCATGAGGCGGAATTAGGGTGGAACCACAGCCGCAATTGTCCCTTGGTACAGGGAGAATTGCGGCTTTTTTTATTCTAAAAAATTTTGGGAGGAATTAAAATGTCGATTAAAGCAGAAGCAGAAAAGAGAAATCACAGAAAACTGGGGGCTGAGCTGGAACTATTCATGTTCAGGGAAGAAGCACCAGGTATGCCGTTTTATCTTCCAAAGGGAATGCAGGTAAGAAATATACTGGAAAACCTTTGGAAACAAAAGCACCAAAAAGCTGGCTATCATGAGGTCAAGACACCAATCATGATGAAGCAGGCATTATGGGAGCAGTCGGGGCACTGGGATCACTATCATGAGAATATGTATTTTTCAAAAGTTGATGAACATGATTATGCGATTAAGCCAATGAGCTGTCCAGGTGCTGTATTGATTTACAGCAGCAAGAGAAGGAGCTACCGTGAACTGCCGCTCCGCTATGCAGAACTGGGTCTTGTTCACCGCCATGAGCTCTCGGGATCCTTAAACGGGCTTTTGCGGGTGCGTTCCTTTACACAGGATGATGCACACCTGTTTGTAAGGGAAGATCAAATTAAAGAAGAAGCCGCTAAGGTGCTGGAGCTGGTGCACGAATTTTATTCGCTGTTCGGCTTTGAATATAAGGTCGAGCTGTCTACTAGGCCGGAAGAATTCATGGGTTCGGAAGAAACTTGGAATCTGGCAGAAGCCTCTTTGGAATCGGTCCTGCAGGAAAGGGGCATCCCTTTTGAAATCAATTCCGGGGACGGAGCATTTTATGGGCCGAAAATCGACTTCCATATTACTGATTCACTGGGAAGAAGCTGGCAATGCGGCACTGTCCAGCTTGATTTTCAAATGCCGGAGCAATTCGGCTGCCAGTATATCGGCGAAGACAATCTGGCTCACAGGCCAATCATGATCCACCGTGCCATCTATGGTTCGATTGAAAGGTTCCTGGCCATTTTAATCGAGCATTATGCAGGGGATTTTCCTTTCTGGCTTTCTCCGGTCCAGGCCTTAGTGCTTCCGGTTTCAGAAGCGCATATCGGCTATGCACTGGAAGTCAAATCCCAACTTGAGGAAGCTGGCTGCCGCATTGACATTGACAGCAGGGCAGAGAAGCTCGGCCTCAAAATCAGGGAAGCCGAGCTTCAGAAGGTTCCTTATATGATCATCATCGGTGAGAAGGAAATAGAGCAGGGAGGAGCTGCCTTGAGGAAAAAAGGGGCAGGAAACCTGGGAGTATTGCACCTGCAGGAACTGCTCGACAGGTTTAGGGATGAAGACAGGCCTGGAGGTAAATAAGAGGTAAGACGGGGTCTTCAAGGCCCCTTTTTTAAAAGCTACAGATGAAGTTGAGAAAAAATTAACGGCGCATTCATTCATCTTAGCTGCAAGCCCTGAAAATGCCTGTCCTGCCGCACAACTTTAAAACTTCCTGAAATTGCCCATGAATCGCGGCCTTTTTACCCGATATGATATGCTATAATATTTTCATATATACATAGATAGCAGGCAGCAAACGGGGCTGGAAGCGTCTGAGAATGGACAGAAGGTGATAGCATGAGAATCAGGATTTTTTTTCTGCTTATTGTAGTAGTTTCCCTGGCGCTTATGGGCAATTCCCAGGCGGCAATGGGAGGTATAAAACTTAAAGATTTCCCTGGCAACTCAGTGCTTGTCAAGTCCCTGTCCCTGCATTCGGGACAAGATCTGGGCAGGATTATTATTCTTCCTTTAGAGGAGTTCGATCAGGAGGAAGCGGCAAGGATGATAGAAAGACTGGATCAGCTCCCCTTATCATTGCTGTCTAAAATCAGGCAGGAAGGCATCTCGCTTAAGCTTTTTACAGGGCAGCTCACAGATAATCCCACAGCAAGCCATCTGGCAGGCTTGACACCCAGGGGTTATAAAAATAAAGAAACGACCTGGGATGATGTACCCGGAATCGGCGGGGGACGGACAGTGCTTGTAAAGATCGGCTATAGCGGCAAAGGCATGGGGCATGGATCTGTCAACCTGGAGCTTCATGAGCTGGCACATTCGATCGACCGCTTTGTCTTGAGCGAGATCCGCTTTAATAAAAAGTTCCAGGGTATATGGAAAGAGGAGAAGGCAAAGCTGTTTCCAGGCCAGCCATACTTCCTTACATTCCCTGAAGAATATTTTGCTGAAACGTTTGCCATGTTTTATATGGGAGGAGAAGAGCGCCTGCGCTTAAAAGAAAAAGCTCCGCTCACCTGGCAATTTTTCAGTACACTTAATTAATAGATTCATATTAGGAGGTCAATGGAATGGAGCAGTATTTACAGCTTTGCAGGCATGTCCTGGAAAAGGGTACAATCAAAGAAGACCGGACGGGAACCGGCACAATAAGCACTTTCGGGTATCAGATGCGATTCGATCTGAAGGAAGGCTTCCCATTGGTTACCACAAAGAAACTGCATCTCAGGTCGATCATCCATGAGCTTCTTTGGTTTCTGAATGGAGACACCAACGTGAAATATCTTCAGGATAACGGGGTCAGGATCTGGAATGAGTGGGCCGATGAGGAAGGGAATCTCGGGCCTGTATATGGCCATCAATGGAGATCATGGACCGGTGCGGATGGTAAAACGGTTGACCAGATCAGTGAGCTGATCAGCTCAATCAAGAATAATCCTGATTCAAGAAGGCTGATTGTCAATGCGTGGAATGTATCTGAAATCGGCAATATGGCGCTGCCTCCCTGCCATTGCCTTTTCCAGTTCTATGTAGCTGACGGGAAGCTGTCCTGCCAGCTTTATCAGCGGTCTGCTGATGTGTTCCTGGGGGTGCCTTTCAATATCGCATCTTATGCCCTCCTGACACATATGGTCGCCCATGTGTGTGATCTGGAGCCGGGTGAATTCATCCATTCGTTCGGTGATGTCCATATTTACCGTAATCATCTGGAACAGGTGAATCTTCAGCTTTCAAGGGAGCCGCTCAAGCTGCCCCAGCTGAAGTTCGCCCGCAAGGTTGATGATATCTTCAGCTTTGCATATGAAGATTTTATCCTGGAAGGCTATGAATCACATCCTCATATTAAAGGAGTTGTCAGTGTTTGATTTCACTGCTATGGGCCATGGACGAAAATTCGGCCATCGGGAAGAATAATGATCTGCCCTGGCGCCTGCCGGAGGACCTGAAATACTTCAAACGGGTTACGATGGGCCATTCGATTGCCATGGGAAGGAAAACCTGGGATTCTATAGGCCGCCCTTTGCCTGGCCGGGAAAACATCGTGCTGACGCGGGATCGTGGGTTCACCTGCGAGGGCTGCACCGTTTTCTATTCTTTTGATGATTTTCTTGCAGAATGCAGCCAAAAAAGCGATCAGGAAATTTTCATCATTGGAGGGGCTGAAATCTTCAGGATGGCCCTTCCATCTGCCGACAGGCTTTATCTGACGATGATACATGAAAAGTTTGAAGCTGATACTTTTTTTCCTGATGTTGATTGGAAGGAATGGGAATTGGAGAGCAGGGATAAGGGGACCCGCGATGATAAGAATCCCTACGATTATGAATTTTTGGTTTACACAAGAAAAGAACAGCCATGAGGCTGTTCTTTTCTTGTGGCTGTGCTGAATTGCTTGTGAAACAGAGTTTCACACGAATGAGCCCAAAATCAACAATGTACACTAACACAGCCTTCTCTTTAGATTTCTTCCAGCTGTTCAAGCATGCTGCGGAATTGACTAGGATCGCAGAAATCTTCTTCGCGGAAATTGTTTTTCACCCATTGAAGCAAGTCTGCACTATTATTGAAAACTTCACCGCTTGTATCGGCCTTCCTGATCATATAGCGGCCATTGTCTTCATCGGCCGTCACTTCCACAGGCAGCCTGCTGTCAAAGCTGCAGAGCGAAAATTCCATGGTGTCCGCCCTCCTTTTGCTTTTTAATTCTATATTCCCTTAAACAAGAAAAAATGACCAGCTCGGCAATCTTTTCAATAGTATATGCATAAGTAGGATGCCGACTCTTTTTTTTTTGAAATATAAAAAAGGTAAATTTTTTGACTATTCTGTTGATTAATGATTCTGCCGTGGTATAATGTACAAATTATAACGGCAGAAATGAGGGTAGGATATGGAACAGAAATTAATGAAGAAAAAATGGGTGCAGCTGGAGGATATACTGATTGCATACCAGCAGCTCAAGGATATCGTTGCCCATACGCCGCTGCAGAAAAATGACCGGCTGTCAGAAAAATATAATTGCAATGTGTATTTAAAAAGGGAAGATCTCCAGCATGTAAGGAGCTTCAAACTGCGCGGTGCCTACTACAGCATGAAATCATTGGGAGAAGAGAAGCTTGCTAAAGGGGTTGTCTGTGCAAGTGCGGGCAATCACGCCCAGGGTGTCGCTTTTTCCTGCAGACAGCTAGGGATCAAAGGAAAAATTTATATGCCGGCTACAACTCCGAGGCAGAAGGTGAGCCAGGTTGAACTGTTTGGAAGGGGCTATGTGGATATCATTTTGACAGGGGATACTTTTGATGATTCTTATAAAGAGGCTGTAAAATGCGCAGAGGATGAGCAGATGGCTTTCGTCCATCCGTTTGATGATGAGAAGATCATTGCCGGACAAGGCACTGCTGCTGTTGAGATACTGAATGACTGTGAAGAGCCGATCGATTTTGTTTTTGCCAGCATAGGCGGCGGCGGATTGATGGCCGGCCTCAGTACCTATTTCAACAGCGTCTCGCCCCTGACAAAGATGATCGGGGTTGAGCCTGCCGGAGCAGCTTCCATGAAGGAGTCCTGCCTTTACGGCTCTGTGACCCCGCTTGCTGATATCGATAAATTTATTGACGGGGCAGCTGTTAAAAGTGTCGGGGAGAAAACCTTTGATATCTGCAGCGAGCTCATGGAAGATATTATATTGGTCCCTGAAGGGAAGGTCTGCACCTCGATTTTGGAGCTGTATAATGAGCATGCAATCGTAGCGGAGCCTGCAGGCGCCATGCCGATTGCCGCCCTTGATCTGTATCGTGAGGAGATAGCCGGCAAGACAGTTGTATGTGTTGTGAGCGGCGGAAATAATGATATCGGGCGGATGCAGGAGATCAAGGAAAGATCACTTCTATATGAAGGGCTTCTGTGCTATTTTATCGTAAATTTCCCCCAGCGGGCTGGTGCACTGCGGGAATTTCTCGATGAGGTCCTCGCCCCTTCCGATGATATCACAAGATTTGAGTACACGAAGAAAAACAATAAAGAAAACGGGCCGGCACTGGTTGGCATTGAACTAAAGGATAAAGAAGACTATTCCGGCCTGATAAAAAGGATGAATAAAAAAGGTTTCGCATATACAGAAATCAATAAAGACAGCAATCTTTTCCACCTGCTGATTTAAATGCAGCCCCCGTGCCCTGCGGGGGTTTTTATTTGCGAAATCGTTCTTTATAAAGTACAATTTTGTTATCGGTAAAGTTTGGGGGTTTCTTCCTTTGGAGAATGGGAGATTATGATTATAAATCAAGAAGGATAGGAAGCGGTGAGTCCATGAGGGGCATATACATCTATTTAGGAATATTGAATGTGCTGGATGCACTGGCCACCTGTCTGGGATTGAATGCAGGGCTGATAGAGGAAGCAAATCCGGTGATGGGTGGATTGTATGAAAAAGGGCCGCTGCTCTTCCTCCTGGTCAAAATATCATTCAGCGCGCTTCTGGGCTGCTTTGCTTATATGAAATATCTGCCTGAAACGAAATTACTGAAAAATCTGCTGCTGTTCTCTTCTTTTTTATATACCTCTGTATGCCTTCTCCACTTATATTGGATAGCAAGCCAGATATGATGAGGAACCTGCTGCACCTTTTTGAAAAATATCAGGAACAGCGCATATTTAGACACACTTCGGGACCATGATGAGGTATAATATAACAAACGGGTGAAAAAGAGGATTGATATTTTGCTATTCAAAAGCCTAGAGTTCAAAAATGCTGTTGGACAGAAGGTTAAGGTCATTGAAATTCCAGTATTGGAGGAAGATAGCCCAAATTTCTTTATGATCCAATTCCGTTTAAAAACATTCATCTCGGCCGTTCACAAAGATACCAGCAGGAGTAGTGTGTACTCATTCAGGGAGTATTTGAAAAGAGTCCTGAAATGGAAGGATTATGAACACCTGTTTAATGTAGTTGAATTAAAAAATAATGCTTAATTCCTTGCGCCGGTGTTGCCGGCGTTTTTATTTTGCCCGAATCACTGCATCAAAGAAACTTCACCTGGCATTTTAACCGCTTTCTATTTTATTTGCTGTCCAAATCCATGTATAATTACATTCATAAGTGGATTGTTGGGAAGTGATATATTTTGGCAAAGGTAAAGATAGTGACAGATTCAACAGCAGACCTGCCGGCAGCACTTGCAGCCGAGCTTGGCATTGAAGTGGTGCCCCTGTCGATTACTATAGATGGCGAAACCTATCTGGACAGGATTGATATAAGCCCTTCTGAATTTATGAAAAAAATGAAAACTTCTGCAGAACTGCCAAAAAGCTCGCAGCCGCCTCCGGGTAAGTTCGTTGAGCTTTATGACCGTTTTGGGGCAGAAGGCTATGAAGTATTGTCGATACATATGACAGGCGGGATGAGCGGCACTGTCCAATCAGCAGAAAGTGCTGCCAAGATGTCTTCCGCGAAGGTAACAGTGATTGATTCCCGATTCATTTCAAAAGCACTTTCTTTTCAGGTAAAAGAGGCTGCAAAGATGGCCGGCGAAGGGCTTGGTCTGGAAGAAATAATAGACAAGCTTGCAAAGATAAGAGAGAAAACTCATTTATATGTTGTCGTGGATACTCTTGAAAATCTTGTCAAGGGCGGAAGGATAGGCAAAGGAAAAGCGCTCATTGGCTCCCTGCTGAATATCAAACCGATTGCCTCGCTGGAAGGTGGAGTTTATACTCCTGTAACGAAGGTAAGAAGCTATACACAGGTAGCTAAATATCTTGTAAAGCAATTTGCTGAAGATGTTAAAGGCAGGACAATAAAAGGGGTAGGCATCTGCCATGCAGAAGGCCTTGACCTTGCAATGAAGGTCAAAGAGGGGCTCGTTGAATTGACAGGCTATGACAATATCGAAATTGAGGAAACGACCCCTATTATCAGCACGCATACAGGCCCGGGAGCAATTGGCTTCATGTATTATTATGACTGAAGAAAAGCTGGATATCTCCAGCTTTTTTCTATTTTGGACAGACCTTTGCTTACTCTTTTAATAAACCCTTCAAAAAAATGCCATCATAGACAGGCGGCTGCAATATCTTAGATAGGGGGGAGATGCAATGGCCAAAAATAAAAATGTCCTGTTTTTCAGCGACTTTGGAATAGATGATTTTGTGGCAGCCATTTATGCACTGTTTTCTGAGGAAGTCAATATCGTTGGAATTGTTGCCGACTATGGCAATATCTCCAGGCTTGATGCGCTGAGAAATGCGGCATATCTGCGTGAGGTCACCGGCATTGCTGATATTCCTGTGTTCAGCGGTGCCGAGCTGCCGCTGACAGGAGAGAACCCTGTCTATTATCCTGATGTCCATGGACTGGAAGGCCTCGGCCCGATTTCGCTGCCTGAATATGAAGTGAAAGGGGAATTTTTTGAGAACTTTGATGGCATAAAAGAAATAATAGCCAAGTACGAGGACGACCTTATCATAGTGAATGTGGGAAGGCTTTCTTCCCTGGCTACCGCATTTATTTTATATCCATCTTACATGTCCAGGGTTAAGGACTTCTATATTATGGGCGGCGCCTTTAATGTTCCCGGTAATGTCAGTCCGGTGGCAGAAGCCAATTTCTTCGGTGACCCTTATGCTGCCAATATTGTTATCAGGCAGGCCCCTAAGCAGATCCACATATTTCCGCTTGATGTGACCATGTCAGCTATTGTGACCCCCGTTCTTATAGACCGCCTGAATGAATATTATAAAGAGATAAACAGCAAGCCGGGATTGCTTGTAAAGCCGATGGTTGACTATTATTATGAATTTTATAAAAAAAGAGACCCAGATATAAGCGGAAGCCCTCTTCATGATGTTTTTACACTTTGGGCACTGACTGACGGTGCTGTGATAGAGTATAAGGATTTGCCTGTCATCATCCAGGTTGATCAAGGGGAAGGCCAGGGGCAGAGCATTGGAGATTTCCGCAAATATATAGAAAAAGCAGAATATCCTGTGCACAAGGTTGCCATTTCCTTTGATTATGCAAGATTCATCACCAGCTTCTACACGACGATGAAAAATCACTACAGCGATCAGCCGCGATCTTAGAATTATAGCCGTTTCTGCAGCCAGCTTCTATTTTTTAGGGCTGGCTTTTGTTATTTCAGGCCCTTTCCCGTTTGGCTGGAACAGCTTTCAATGTCAGGCTGATATTTTACCTTTATTGGGAAATGCTATAAAAAAATAAAAAAAGGTGTTCATTATGTTCAGAAGCAGACGAGGAAAAAACACAATAAAAGATCAGAAACAGACCCGCTCTCATTCATTGACGATCGATGAGCTGCAAAAAGAACTCAGCCGGGAACTGAATGAAAGCCCTGATTTGCATGTCCGCCTGCTGCGGAAGGAAGAGCAGAAAATAGCGGTCATATTTATAAAAACGCTGACAGATGCATTGATTTTGGACGAAAGAATCCTTTTGCCGCTACAAAATGCAAAAGGCCCTTTAGTGCCCGAGGATATATCCAACCTTCTCCCGATAGGAGAGCTGAGTTCCGCGAACCGGCTCAAAGAAATCTCAGCGGCTTTATTAAACGGCAATACCTACATCTATATAGAAGGACAGCCATTTGGAAGCCTTGCTGGTACCGGCAAGACGGCAGAAAGATCAATTGAGAAGGCCGAAACAGAATCTCTTGTCTATGGCCCGAAGATCTCGTTTACGGAATCGCTTGAATCGAATGTCAATATCATCAGGCGAAATCTGAATGGGGCAAATCTATGCATTGAGGATTTGGATGTGGGCGGGAGAAGCAAGCTAAAAGCGAAGCTCTTCTATATCAAGGATATAGCAGACGAAGACAATGTACGGACATTCCGCCAGCGCATCAGTGACTTGGAGTCTGACTATGTTCCCGATACTACTGTTCTTGCCCAGTATATTGAGGATAACAGCTGGTCGGTCTTTCCCCAGATTCTGACAACGGAACTGCCTGACAGGTTCTGCATTTCACTCATCAAGGGACAGGTGGGAGTCCTTCTTGACCGGAGCCCGAGCGCCTTGTATGGGCCGACCACTTTTTTCAGCTTTTTTGAAACGACCGAGGATCTTTATATGCGCTGGAATATGGGGACGTTCCTGCGCCTGCTGCGCTTTTTGTCCATCTTTCTTTCTGTCCTTTTGACGCCGGCCTATGTGGCGGTATTGACCTACCATTATGAGGTCATTCCTTCGCCATTGCTTGTTTCTTTGGGACAGTCAAGGTCAAATGTACCATTTCCTCCTGTATTTGAGGCCCTGCTTCTTGAGTTTATCATTGAGCTCTTAAGGGAAGCCGGTGCAAGGCTGCCGACGAAGGTCGGCCAGACGATGGGTATCGTCGGAGGTATTGTGATCGGGCAGGCTGCGGTTGAAGCGGGTTTTACAAGCAATATCCTGATCATCATCATTGCCCTAAGCGCCCTTGGATCCTTTACAGTCCCGAGTTATTCGATGGGAACAGCCATCAGGATCATCCGCTTCCCCATTATCATCATGGCCGGGCTATGGGGAGGAATCGGGATTATGATTTCTTTCTGCTTCCTGCTGATTCATCTTTTGAAATTATCGGCTATCGGCAGGCCGTATTTGGCGCCGATTTATCCGCTGAGGTGGAAAGATATCCGCTACAGCATGGTTCGCTTTCCGCTTCAGTATTTGTCAAAAAGGCCAGAGATGAATATGACTGCAGATCAATCAAGATATCCGCCGCGCAAAGCATCGAAAACAAAAGATGTGGATGAGTAGGGAGGTGTGAAGGTGAAGCCCCAGGTTAATATAAATCCAAAAGAAAATCTCCTGTTTGATGCGTTTTTTATGTTCTTCCTTATCCATTCTATCCAGACGGGGGTGGGAATCGCCGGCCTCCCGAGGATCGTTTATCTTTCAGCGGGGCATGATGGGTGGATTTCCATCATAATAGCCGGACTGCTTGTATCAGCAGTCATCTTTCTTTCGGTCATGATGCTGAAGCAATATGAAAGCGCTGATCTGTTCGGGATACATTATGATGTATTCGGCATCTTTTTAGGAAGGTTTGTTAACCTCTTCTATACGTTTTACCTTATTTCGGGCATCTATGTTATCGTCATGAATTACGTTGAAATAGTCCAGGCATGGGTTTTTCCTGACCTGCCCACCTGGTTCCTGGCGATGATTCTTTTGCTCTTGTCCGTGTATGCAGTGATGGGCGGTGTCCGCATTGCTGTCGGCTTTTCCTTCATGTCATTCCTGCTCACATTCTGGATTGTGCTGATCATCATCATACCAGCCAGAGATTTTGATTATACCCACTTATTGCCCATCCTGAATAGAGGCTATGCAGATATTTTAAAAGGGGTCTACAAAACGTCCCTTTCCATAGTCGGATTTGAAATGCTCCTTTTTCTGTATCCTTTTATTAAGAATAAAAAAAAGGCCCATTTGTATACCCAGCTTGGGGGCTTGTATACCACACTGCTGTTCGTCCTCGTGACAGTCATTTCCATTGGCTTCTTCGGGGAAAAAGGGCTTGAAAAGACAATTTGGCCGGTGCTTTCCATGTTCAAGATCGTCCGTCTCCCCAATCTTGAACGTTTCGAATTCATCGCGGTTTCCTTTTGGATGCTGATCATACTTCCGAATATCTGTTTATATCTCTGGGCAGCTTCAAGAGGGATGAAAAGGGTATTTCCCGGCATGAAACAAAAAACCTTTATAGTCCTGATCGCAATCCTGGTGTGGAGCTGCAGTTTCCTTGTTAAGGCCAGATACCAGATGAATCTCATAACCGATTATATAGGCATGGCTGGATTTTATATAGGGATCTGCTATCCCGCATTGCTCTCGATGCTTGTTCTGCTGAAAAAGAAGCTGACAGGAAGGAGGAAGCAAAATGAAAATGGTGCGTAGTCTCCTGATAGCACTTGCCCTCTTCCTGCCAATAGCCGGATGCGTGAAGACAAAGCAGCTTGAAAGACTTGGGCTCATCACAGCAGTTGGCTATGACGATAAGGGAGATATCATTGAAGGGACCGCAGTGCTGCATACCTTTGAATCCAAGGAGGAAAATGTCACGCAGATCGTTTCAGCCTCCGGCAACACAAGCAAGGGCATTCGCCAGAAGCAGAATATCAAAACCTCTCACAATCTTGTATCAGGACAGCTGAGGGTGGCGGTGTACAGTGAGGAAACAGCTGAAAAAGGGCTCATCCAGCTCGTGGACACATTGAATCGCGATGCTACAATCGGAAACCTGGTTTACTTGACGGTCAGCAAAGGGACAGCAAAAGACCTGCTGAAAAAGGCAGGGGAAAAAGAGAAGACCAATCTTGGCACCTATTTGTATAATCTGATCAAACAGAACATAAAAGACGAGTTAATCATCTCGCCAACGCTCCACGAATTTAATCACAGCTTTTTTGATCCGGGAAAGGATCCTGTCCTCCCCATCTTAAAGCTGGAAGAAGATAAAGTGATCATTTCAGGGATGGCTGCCTTTAAAGATGATCGGATGGCAGGAGAGATTGATATAGAAAAATTATTCTACCTGAAGACATTAGAAGACAACTATGAGTCAGGGAACCTTGAGCTTGAGATTCCGAAGGAGAAACTAAAGGAGTATATTATTCCTTTAAGCAGCGAAACGGAAGAACAAAAAGACGAACCGCTGTTCATTACGATCGATGATATCAGATCGTCAAAGAAAATCCGTCTGAAGGACATGGAAGATATCATATTTGCCATTGATGTAGAGCTGGATTCCCGTATACTTGAAGTGTCAAGCGACATGGATCTGGGCAATCCCGAGGTAATCAAGGCACTGGAAAAGGAAACAGCCTTTAAAATCAAGCAGGAGATGGAATCAATGCTGAAAAGGCTTCAAAAAATGGAGTCCGATCCTGTCGGCTTCGGAAATATTTACAGTGCCCATCTTCAGCGTGAAAAGCGTATGACAAAAGATGAATGGCGGAATCTGTACAAAAAGGCAAAATTTGAAGTCGATGTGGAGAACACAATCGTCAGGACCGGCGTTATCGATTGAGCAGGAGCTGCAAAATGAGTTCACTGATTTGTCATATCTTTTTCTTTCTTCTTTCTAATTCGTCTGCTAGAATTATGGCTATCTGATGAAGAGCAGGTGATCATATATGAAAAAAAAGCGGGTGTCGAAATTCAGCCTCGGTCTGATGCTGCTGATCATTCTTTCAGCCTGCGGCCAGAAGGGTATCGAAAATCCTTATAATTGGACGGTTCAAGACTTTACATACACCAACCAGGCTGGGGAACAGACAGGACTTGCTGACTTGAAGGGCAAGGTATGGATTGCAGATTTTATTTTTACAAGCTGTGAGGATGTCTGCCTTCCAATGACCTTCAATATGTCGAAGCTTCAGGATAAGGCAAAGGAAGAGGGCATTGAAAATCTTCAGTTTGTTTCCTTCAGTGTCGATCCTGCCGTTGATACGCCGGAAACCTTGAAGTCATATGGCGACAATTTTGAAGCAGACTATGACAATTGGAGCTTTCTGACGGGCTATGGACAGCAGGAAATCGAGGACTTTGCGAAGGAAAGCTTTAAGACTCTTGTCGTGAAACCGGAATCGGATGATCAGGTGATTCATGGAACCGAATTTTATCTGATAAACCAGGAAGGCAAAGTCCTTAAATCTTATACAGGGCTGAAGGACATACCTTATGAGGAAATCATCAAGGATATTAAATCGATACAATAAGCGAAGAGGCGGCCCTGCTGCCTCTTTTTCTGTCCCGGTGAAGCTTCCAGCCCTGATTGGTTTCGATTGAAAGCAAACGTGTTATAATAATTATACTAGAAAAGGCAGGTGATTAGATGAAAAAGACATTCACCTTACTTGTTTTGGCCGCTTTCCTTCTTTCTTCCTGCAGCGGGGCAGGAAACTCATCCCCTAAGAATCTGGGAATGAAGGATATTAGCATCGTTGAAAAGAAAATGGTGCCCAATGACTTTATTCCCCGTGATATTCATGTGGTTTCAATTGGGGATTCGCTGACAGAGGGTGTCGGCGACAGCACTGGAAGAGGAGGCTATCTGCCTTACCTCGAAGAACAGCTCGAACAGGAAAAAGGCGTCTCGCAGACTGAATTCCTTAATTTTGGAGTGAAAGGAAACCGGACAGACCAATTGCTGAAAAAGCTTAAATCAACGGAAGTCCGGTCTGCCATTTCGGAAGCGGACCTGGTCATTATTACAATCGGAGGAAATGATGTCATGAAAGTTGTAAGGCAGAATTTCTCCAATTTGAATGTCAGCGATTTTACGGGCCAGAAAGCCCAGTATGAAAAAAATCTTAAAGAGATCATCGATACAGTTCGGAGTGAGAATTCCGAAACACAGATTGCACTGATCGGACTATATAATCCATTTTATAAATGGTTTTCGGATATAACGGAAATATCTGATATCATGGATAACTGGAATGAAGCCAGCAGGGAGATTCTTTCCCGCTATGATTATACTTATTTTATTGATATCAAGGATATATTTGAAAATAAGGCAGAGGATTTGCTGTATACCGATTATTTCCATCCGAACGATAAAGGGTATGAGCTTATTGCTGAAAGAGTCTACAGGCAGATTGGCCGGGAGGCGCTCGAAGTGATTGCCGAGCAGCAGAAATATACAGTTAGGAATGAGGAGAATTGACTTGAACAAAAAAAACAAATGGAAGGTCCTGTTTTTCCTCTTATTGGGGATCGTGATTGCCTTCATAGCCCTTTTTTTCATCATGATAAATCTACCGGCGAAAGATGAACCGATAAATACAGCAGAAGTGGATGAAGACGGATATGTGCCATTTCATCTTCAAACCAATAAAAGCGACCTTAACAGAATCATTGCCCACTATATTGCCAAGGAAGGACTGGACGGTCCCATTGACTATGAAGTGATTCTTGACGATGAGGTCGAGCTTTATGGAAATCTTCCGGTATTCAGCCAAAACCTGGAAATGAAACTGACTTTTGAGCCTGAAGCATTGGACAACGGCGATGTTGTCCTTAGCCAGAAATCGATAGCTGTCGGCCAGCTGAATCTTCCGGTATCTTATGTGCTGAAATTTGTCCGCGACAGATATCAGCTCCCAGAAGGAGTTGTCATCCAGCCTGATAAAGAGCAGATATATGTCTCCCTTCAGGATATGAAGCTGAAGAGTGATCTTAAAGTTAAGGTGGATGAGTTTGATTTAAAAAAGGATGATATCCGCGTTACCTTATATGTTCCTACTAAATAAAAAAACTGGCTGATTTTTCAGCCAGTTTTTTTCGTTCCAATAAGAGATTAATAGCTGCAAGGCAATATAACTGTGCAGGCAATGGCCGGATCCGATTGATGAGTGCTTGGTGGGATGGGGCCGGCAGGGTTAAATGATGGCAGCACGCAGGCCTGGTCATCCCTCAATAATAAGGGCTTCGAGCGGCGGTTCCCCGGCCGCTGTACCCACTGCAAGGATGGTATACACTTTATTCGGCTGCAGCTTGACTCCTGGAAGGGAAAGGACTGTATTGCTGGAACCGGCAACCCTGACTTCAAGGTCGACTGTCATCGGAGTCAGCCCTAAATATTGAGTCGCCTGCCTGAAAGAGATGTTCGGGAAAATGACATCTCCTTTTTTGACGGCAATATCGACAGCCGGGGCGTCCGGTGAAAGGTGAATGAATCTGGCTTTTGTCTCGCCGGCCGGTACAGAAGGCTGATCTTCGAATGCCAGCAGCTTCAATTTGGCAGCCGGTCCTGCTGCTGCCAGCGTGTAGGATTTTCCGCCCTCCACAGTGACTTTTTTGCTGAGAACGGTTGACACCATATCACCGGCAGGATAGATATCTATCTGGTATTTTCCGGCCGGAAGGGATAAATAGCCGCTGACATCTTTGTAAGGGAAATCCTTCAATATCCTGTTGCCATTTACATAAATATCGACGTTGGGTGCATCAGGGGAAGCATGCACAACCCGGACCGTAGCTGGCTGCCGCATGCTTTCATACTGCTGGGCGGCTTCCATTCGCATGCTTTGGACAGCCCTTCTAATATATTTTAAATGCTGATAATAATAAGCAACATGCAAAGCTGGATCACTGTACTTATAATACTTGGCAAGAAGATCGTATTTACTGGCCTTGGCAAAATCATCATGATGATCTCTGTTAAAAGACATACCTTTCCGCTCCTATCCTCAAATATTCTCAGAGTATGATATGCCTCCAAGGATAGGTGTGTGCCTAGCGGAATTTTCAGAAAGGTGTTTACAGCTGATGATAAAAAGAATATAATGGTAACAAATACAAGCGAAAGCGGGTGAAGTGCTATGGGAAAATTATTATTTGCAAGAAATGAGATTGTATTTTCAATGAGCACGGCCCGGAGAGTAGCTGTATAAACCTGAGAATAGTTCTATTCCTTTTTTATGCTGACTAAAACCATGGGCTGTGTGCCTATGGTTTTTTATTATGTCAAAAAACAAATAAAACGGTCAGCATGGAGGAAATAATGAATACAAACTTAAAACAAATCGGCTTTGATGCACATTTTGAAACAGAGTTTAATAATTTTGCGGCGGAAGGGCTTATTCCCGGCAGGGTGGCTCTTGAACATAAAAGGATGTACCGCGTATGGACTGAAGAAGGTGAGCTGCTTTGCGAGGTTTCAGGCAAATATGCCTTTGCGGCAGGCAGCAGGGAAGATTACCCTGCAGTCGGTGATTGGGTGGCTGTGAAGCCAAGAATAGGAGAGCAAAAAGGGACCATACAGGCCCTTTTGCCGCGGACAGGCAAGTTTTCCCGTAAAATGGCTGGAAACACAACTGAAGAGCAGATTGTGGCAGCCAATGTTTCAACCATCTTTCTTGTCAATTCGCTGAATGACGATCTGAACCTCCGGAGGATCGAACGTTATTTGCTTCTGGCATGGGAGTCAGGTGCAAATCCCGTCATCATCCTGACCAAAGCAGATCTGTGTCAAGATGCGGATGAGAAAAAGTCGCTCGTTGAATCAGTCAGCATGGGGGTGCCTGTGATTCCGGTCAGTGTTATGTCTGAATCGGGGATTGCAGAGCTCCGTCCCTATATCGGCCATGGATCAACAGTTGCCCTGCTTGGCTCTTCCGGTGTAGGCAAATCGACACTTACCAACTATCTCATGGGAAAAGAAGTGCAAAAGGTGCAGGAGATACGCATGGATGATGATAAAGGAAAACATACGACAACACATAGAGAGCTGTTCCTTCTTCCTGACGGAGGCGTGCTTATCGATACACCGGGCATGAGGGAGCTTCAGCTCTGGAATAGTGAAAATGGGCTGTCCGAAAGTTTTACTGATATTGAAGCACTCGCGGATTCCTGCCGGTTCAGGGACTGTTCACATGAGGATGAGCCAGGCTGCGCTGTCCTGGGCAGCATACAGGATGGGGCACTGGAAGAAAGCAGGCTTGCGAGCTATAAAAAGCTTCAGCGTGAGCTGGCATACCTCGACAGAAGGATGGACAAAAAAGCCCAGTCTGATGAAAAGAAAAAATGGAAGAGCATCCATAAACAAATAAAACATAAAACCAGGCATTAACATAGAATGGCTGATGCTATTCCGATCTGGTGCTTATACCCCATATTGAAAGCCTCCTGAGTCAAGGAGGCTTTTTCTATTTCCTGGTTTCCTGGATAAAATAGGGCATAACAGCTGCCTGCCGCCTCATCAATGCAAAGCGCTTGCACTCACCCGGCATAATCGGATAATCTAGGGAAGATAGCTTTAAAACCCTGTTTTAAAGGGAATAAGAGTAAGGTGAATGTAAAGCTGGAAAGAGGTGTCTTCAAGTGAATGAGAAGAAATTCGAAAAGGCCGTTTTTGCTGGAGGCTGTTTCTGGTGCATGGTCAAACCATTTGACCAGGAGCCCGGAATTGAAAAAGTAGTTTCCGGATATACAGGAGGTACGGTGGAAAACCCAACCTACAGGGAAGTCTGCTCCGAAACGACAGGGCACTATGAAGCTGTTGAAATCACTTACGATCCTGAGGTCTACTCTTACAGAAGGCTGCTTGATGTGTACTGGCAGCAGATTGATCCAACCGACCCTGGCGGCCAGTTCTTTGACAGAGGCCAGTCCTACCAGACTGCCATCTTCTATTATAATGATGAACAGAAGGAGCTTGCAGAAGAATCAAAGAAGCAGCTTCAGGAGAGCGGCCGGTTCAATAAGCCGATTGCGACAAAGATACTGCCCGGCAAGGAATTCTACCCTGCTGAGGACTATCATCAGGACTATTATAAGAAGAACCCGGACAGATACGAATCATATCGCGTCGGCTCGGGACGAGATGCGTTCATCCGCAATAACTGGAGGGACATGAAATGAAGAATAAAGAAAACCTTGAAAAGAATCTGACTCCGATGCAATATGAAGTGACGCAGAACAATGGCACAGAACCGCCGTTCCGGAATGAATACTGGAACGAATTTAATGACGGTATCTATGTGGACATCGTTTCCGGCAAGCCGCTGTTCAGCTCAAGAGATAAATATGATGCAGGGTGCGGCTGGCCGAGCTTCACCAAACCGATTCAGGACGAAGAAATCATTGAAAAAGCGGATATGAGCCATTTCATGGTCCGGACGGAAGTGCGGAGCAAGGAAGCTGATTCCCATCTTGGCCATGTGTTTGATGACGGCCCCGGGCCTAATGGGCTCCGCTATTGCATCAATTCTGCTGCGATGCGGTTCGTCCCGAAGGAAAAGCTCGCAGAAGAAGGATATAAAGAGTATGAAAAGCTTTTTGGCGAGGGCGAGAAAAAATAATTGGCGGTGTTTGAATGTTCAAGAAATTATTTGGCAAAAAAGAAGAAATTACCGAGGTAGTGCTGAAGGCGCCATTGACAGGGAAGGCGGTTGATTTGGCCGAAGTGCCCGATCCTGTATTCTCAGAAAAAATGATGGGAGACGGGCTGGCAATTGAACCTTCTGAAGGAATTGTCGTTTCACCTGTGGATGGGGAGGTTGTACAAGTGTTCCCTACAAAGCATGCGATCGGTTTAAGAGCTGAAAATGGAGCGGAAATTCTGATCCATATCGGCCTTGAAACGGTATCAATGAAAGGGGAAGGCTTTGAAACCCATATTTCCGAAGGCTCAAAAGTGAAAACCGGGGACAAGCTTGTGAGCTTTGATATTGATCTGGTTAAAGAAAAGGCTAAAAGCACGGTCACTCCTGTAATCATTACCAATGGAGATGCTCTTTCTTCAATTGAAAAGAAACCTTTAGGAGCCGTAAATCGCGGGGAGACTCCTGTTATCACTGTTATTAAATAATGAAAAAAAGCCGTTGGAAGACGGCTTTTTTCTATTCAGAACCATTTCCCTTATGGGTGGCCATGCCTCCGGATAAAATGAACTTCATCGCTTCCTCCGGCTTTACATCAATGATCTCTACCTTGTCCTTTGGAATCAGGAATGTGAAGCCTGCCACCTGAAAAGTCTGCGGGATATAGACAGCAATGTCATTTTTCAAAGGCTCATAGAAATGTTCCAGATTTTCTGCTGTTATGAAACCGATGCTTTTCATGCCGGTGCCAGGTATGGTGACAATAGCCACTTTGGAAAAGGCACGCTTTTCACCCAGAAAAGAATTGATTGTATCTTTAATGACAGAGTAGATGGTCTTAACCAGCGGAATCCGATCCAGTATCCTGTCAATGAGCCTGATCACGCTGCCGGTAATGAATTTGGTTGACAGCCATCCCAATATCGTAATGGCTGCAGCTGTAGCCAGCAGTCCCGCGCCAGGAATATAATCTTCCTTCAAATAGGGCTTCAGGGTGCTGCCCAGAAGATTATCCAGGAAAATGAATAATTTGTATATGACGAATATCACCAGAATGATTGGTACAATTGTCAGAATACCATTAATAAAGTTTTTCAGAAGGCTTTTCATCTTATTTTCTCCTTTACAATTGTTTCCTCTGCAAAAAAAAACTGCCGCATGGCAGCCCAGTGCTCTTTATTGTTTTTCCGGCACGATTATCGAGGATATGCTGACAGACGAGTAGGTCAATAGACTTTGGAGGCTCCTTTCGCCCTTTACGACAAATCTAATGGTATGCGGTCCGTCGGGCAGCCCGCTTGCTGCATATAGCGCCCTTTTTCTCTCAAATGGCCACCAGGTGGAAAGGGTGGTGTAGTACTGGCCGTCTATAAAGACATCCAGCATGCCGCCTTCGTCACTCCTCAATACATTTACACCTACAAAAGTGCCTCTAAATTCATATTCCAGAAAGCTGCCTTTTGCCGAGCTTTTCAGAAATCCGTTTTGATACCGGAAATCTCCTTCCATCTTTCGGGCATAGCTTTTTCTATCCATGGAAAAATCGGCAGCATCGTGGATGGGAGATTCCAGTGAAGCAATAGCAGGATTGGCTTCTGTAAGTGAAAGGATGAGAGTAAAAAGCTCTTCAGCATAAAATTTATAGCCTATTCCATTTGGATGGACCAGATCTTCGGTCAATTGTTCATCTGCAAGACCTGACTTTTTAAATACTTCTCTCATATTCACGTTTTTTGCGTGATAATGGTTCGAAATTCTCTCGATTTCATTCGTGAAAAGTTCATTGTCCAGCGGGCTTTCCGTAATGGTAATAATTTCACTTGCGGGATATCTCGTTTTCGCTTTTCTTAGCAGCATTTCATAAAAATAGGAAAAATCCTGTTCTGTCATGTACTTGCGGTCATTTTCCCCGAATACAAGAAAAATCAGGTCGATGCTTCCCTGATGTTCTGTATGCTGCAGCTTGTATATACCTTCAAAAGCAGTTGCACCGCTTTGGACGACTGAAACTCTTTTATAACTATTGTGGAACTTTGCCTTTAGCAGCTCCTCAAGCTGGGCAAACCAGGTAAGCTCCTTCTCCTCGGCTCCTGAGCCCCTGCCGATGCTGTCTCCGATGATCATATACCGGATGTCTTCATTTTGTGCCAGTTTTTCATATACTGTCGCCTCTGCTTCGTCCGCCATTGAGAAAATCTGCAGGCTCCAAAGAGAGGCTGCCGCCAAAATCAGTGAGATAACAGCCATTAATCTTCTTTTCATCTTCATCGATGTCTCAAGTTCCCCCTGATGTTCGATTTGACTTTTTCATACTATCCTGCTCCGGGCTGCCCGGTGTGTCATATGCTTATAAGCTGAGCAAGAGCCTCCACTTTTCTTTTGTCCAGTTCCGGCTCCTAGGTGCTCGAGTCATAAGCCACACAAGAATTAAAGGCAAAGAACGCCTTTTATTCTTGTGCGTCTTATGCTTGAGGCCCACAGGATGTGGGTCATGCAGGCGTTGCCACAGGACGTGGCGTTCTTAGCCTGCGTTCCTTTTGGAACAGTCGCCTCCACTTTTCTTTTGTCCAGTTCCGGCTCCTAGGTGCTCGAGTCATAAGCCACACAAGAATAAAAGGCAAAGAACGCCTTTTATTCTTGTGCGTCTTATGCTTGAGGCCCACAGGATGTGGGTCATGCAGGTGTTGCCACAGGACGTGGCGTTCTTAGCCTGCGTTCCTTTTGAAACAGTCGCCTCCACTTTTCTTTTTATAATAACTCAATGGATGTTATCTTAAAAGGGGTTTTTAAGCGGGTTTGGGCATGCACAGTTAGTTTTATGAATAATATGGGCGAATGCACATACAGGTCAAGTACCTAATACATATGGTGTATGGAAAGAGAAACAGAGAAAACGAGGAGTGATTCGAAATGAATTATGGGTACTCAGGCTACGGGTGCGATCCATGCTATAGCGGAGGATATGGATATCCGGCATATCCGGTTGCAGGCGCGCAAGGCGGCTATGCAGGGTTTGCGTTAATAGTTGTTCTGTTCATTCTGTTGATTATCATCGGCGCAAGCTGCTACGGTAAATGGTAAAAAGGAAGGGATTGCCTCTGCGGCAATCCTTTTCTTTTCGCATATTCAGATTTTGAATTTTGAGACCAAAGCCCTCAGCTGCTCTGCCTGCCTTGACAGCTGTTCCGAGGAGCCGGCTATCTGGGACATGGCCGCAGAACCTTCCTCAGCTGCAGCAGCGGAAGAGTCAGTGCTGGCTGCTGTTTCCCTGGCAATCGCAGAAACCGAATCAAATGCGGCTGTGACTTCTTCTGCCAGGCTTCGGGATGCAGTTATCTCAGAAGCCATCTTCTCAATATGTCCGGCTGTTTCCTCAGCCTTGACCCTGATTTTCTTAAGCGATGTATTCGTTGACTCGGAAATGATGACGCCCTGTTTCACTTCCTCTGCACCTTGCTGATTCCCGGCAATGATCTTTGCGATTTCCTCCTGGATGGAGCCGACGATAAGCGTCACTTGCTTGCCCGCCTGCTGGGACTGTTCTGCCAGCTTCCTGACTTCATCGGCTACCACAGCAAATCCTCTGCCTGATTCTCCCGCCCGGGCAGCTTCAATGGCTGCATTGAGTGAAAGGAGGCCTGTCTGATCGGCAAGTTCTGAAATTGTGCTGATGATGGAATTGATATCAGCAGATTTTCTTCCAAGTGCTTCGATCAGTACTGTATTCTGCTGCATCCTTTTTTCAATCAATCTGATCTTGTCAGAAGCGAGCTGGACATTCTGCTGTCCCTCATCTGCAGCCAGCTGCATGGATTGAGAAGCAGAGCTGACCGAATCGGCACTCTCCTGGAGGGAGGCTGATGCCTGATTGAGCTTTTCCATTGCGATAAGGGAAGCAGACATTTTACTATTGGTTTCTTCTGAACCGCTGGCTATCTGGCCTGCGCTGGCAGCGATCTGTGAAATTGTTTTGGATGTTTCCTCGCTGGAAGCATACAGCTCCTGGCTGCTGGATGAAACATTGTCAGCCAGGGAGGATACTTCCCTTACCAGCCCCGCAATTCCTTCTATCAGCATATTGGCATCAGAAGCCAGCTTTGCCAGCTCATCTTTGGACTTTACCTCGATCCTTTTCGTCAGGTCTCCGCCTGCCTGGGCGATCTCAATCATGGATAAGCTGATTGCACTTGAGCTCCGTTTAATATTTCTGGATAAAGTAAATCCAAACAGTGCCGAAAGCAGAAGTGCTGCAACGGCAAGGACCATGGTGCCGGTCTGTGCAGCTGACACCTGGCTGTTCAGATGAGCAATCCTTTCTTCAGAAGCCTTCAGCTCATCTTCCTCAAAAGACTGAATCTGGCTTTTCAGCTTATCCATTGTTTCTTTGCCCTTTGCTGATTCAACAAGCTGGGAAGCCTCTTCTTTTGAAAAGTCCCTGCGTGTTTCAATTACAGTATCAATCCAGACGAGCCATTCTTTGTATGTATTTTCAATTTCAGTGATCTTGTCCATTCTTGCTTTGCTGCCGGCACTCAATTCCTTGAGCGTTTTCAGATTGTTATCAACCATATTTTTGCCATTGCCATATGAAGCAAGAAACGACTCTGAGCCTGTGATAACGAAACCGCGTTCCCCGGTTTCAATATCTGAGTAGGCTTTGGACATTTGCTGGAGCTGTTTGTGGAATTCCATATCATGCCCGATGATATAATTCGTTTCTTTTTTCAGATTGTGAATGCTCAAAATAGACCCTGCAGATAGCGCAGCAATGACGACCAGCAATATTCCAAAGGATAGATTGACCTTCCCTCTGATCGTTTTAAAATATGAAATCACTTTTTTCATGGTGAACGCTCCCCCTCTAGGTAAAAAGACCTTTACAGGCTCATAGATCAAAAGACTGCCAATATAGAAAATTATAGCAGGTTTTAGAGGGGGACTCTGCAAAAATTAGCGAAATTCAGAAAAAAATCTGCAGCAGGGTTTTTTCTTTTATTTTAAAGTGAGCTGAAGTCTTTCTTGTTTGCCATCCAGATTGATCAGAACTGTAAAATTCTCTTCAATGTCAGCAGGGAATTTGACGTGTTCAAAAACATGTTCTACAGATGCTTCTTCTTTGCTTGAAAAATCGGTTTGGTAGGCTGCTTTAGAATGGCCGGGAAGTGAAACCCAAAAGGCAAGCTCTTTTTCTTCCTGGATTTCTTCGCCGTCATACATCAGTTTAAGAGTGATTGAGGCCTCGCTGATTGTTTCATCTGCCTTTATTTCCATCTCGCCGTCCCAGTTCTCGCTCTCCCCCTCGTATGTATAGTAGGAAGGTGTTCCGCATCCCGCAATCAACAACAGAAATAAACTGGCTGCAATCATGACTTTCTCCAGGCCCATTCCAATTCCTCCTTTGTATCCGGACACTGTAATCTTTTTCTATTCTTACCCCCGATGGAGAATTTAAATGACATGTCCAGCCTGAATTTAAAAATAAATAAAGAAGCCATGCACTTAACATGGCTTCCTGTTTTCATCTCAATCGGGCATGATTGTCACAATCTGTGCAATTCTGATAAAAAAGATTTCATCTCCGGACTTAACAGCTATATGATCCGGCTTTACATCCATCAATCTCCCCCGCAGTGTATCTTTCACCGTTTCGACAACGAGATTCCTGCCAAATACACTTTGAAGCGTCTGATAAACATAAGGGTCGAAATGAAAAACGGGGGCGGGCGCCTGCATTTGCTGAGTGCCCATCATATTTACATCTGCAGGGATGTTTCTATGATACTGCATTTTTTACATCTCCTCCTGTTCAGTTAACAATATGCACTGGCCAGGCCTACGGTGCCCGGAATGATGCATGAGAGTGGTGAGCGTGGAATTTATTCAGAAAGATTCCCGGTGGACATTCATATAATGAAGCGAGCGGGGCAGCACACGCGAGACCAGTGAGTGAATGGGGGAAGCGACATTGGATCAGCCGTCGTTTTTGATAAAACCTATGCTGGATGCCGATTATCCAACGATTGAACGGGGCAGAGGCATCTACTTATATGACAAAGAAGGCAAGAAATATCTGGATGCCTGTTCAGGAGCTGTGACAGCGAACATCGGGCACGGAAACGAAGAAGTGATCCAGGCCATGATGGAACAGGCTAAAAAAGTTTCATTTGTATACAGATCCCAATTCACCAGCGATGCAGCCGAGAATCTTGCCAGGAAAATAGCAGAAATTTTGCCGGGTGATCTGAATTGGTCATTTTTTGTGAACAGCGGCTCAGAAGCCACAGAAACTGCGATGAAAATAGCCATCCAATACTGGCAGGAAAAAGGGATAAGAACAAAGACAAAAATTTTATCCCGATGGGTCAGCTATCATGGCATCACATTAGGGGCGCTTTCCATGTCAGGCCATCCGGGGAGGAGGGCAAGATTTGTCCCGCTCCTGGAGGATTTCCCTTCCGTTCATCCGCCATACTGCTACCGCTGTCCATATGGGCTGGAGGCGCCTCAATGCGGACATCTGTGCGCAGCAGAACTCGAAACGGCGATTAAACGCATTGGAGCCGATAGGATTGCAGCTTTCATTGCAGAGCCGGTCATCGGGGCAGCGGGAGGAGCAATTTCCCCTCCAGACGGCTACTATAAAGTCATAAAAGAAATCTGCGAGAAACATGATGTTTTATTCATAGCCGATGAAGTGATGACAGGATTTGGACGGACCGGTACGATGCTCGCCTGTGAGAGCTGGGCGATCCAGCCTGATATAGCGGCTTTTGGCAAAGGCATGGGAGCAGGCTATGCACCGATAGCAGCTGCTGTAGTCTCCGACAAAATAATGGAGCCTATTATGGCAGGAACAAAGTCAATCATGAGCGGACATACATTGAGCGCCAATCCGCAATCTTGCGCTGTTTCTCTGGCAGTGCTTGAATATCTGGAAAAAGAGCAAATCATCCCAGAGGTGGTCAGGAAGGGTAAGTACCTGAGTGACCATCTCCGAAGACTGGAGAAGAAGTACAGCTTCATTGGCGACATCAGGGGGAAGGGACTGCTTCTTGGTGTAGAACTGGTTAAGGACAAAGTGTCAAAGGATCCATTCAGCCGGTCCCTGATGGCAGGACAAAAGCTGGTCAGTGCTGCCCAGGAGCAGGGCATCCTGCTGTACCCCGCCGGTTCAGGGATAGATGGCATACATGGGGATGCGGTCATCATTGCACCTCCTTTGAACATCACCATGGAGGAGCTGGACGAATTGGCAGCACTCCTAGACAGGGCTTTGTCTGAATTCCACAGAATCATTGAACAGGAAAGCCTGAAGGGAGGGGGCTCATGAACAGCTCTTTTAATAAAATCGTGACTGCAGCAAAGGCAATGAATGATTTTCATGATGGCATGTCCATAATCGCAGGAGGATTCGGAGGAATTGGCACGCCGCCGACCCTCATAGAGGAATTGATAGAAAAAGGGACAAAAAATATCACCCTTATCTGCAATGATGCCGGATTTCCCCACATAGGCGCAGGAAGGCTTGTTACATTGGGGAGGGTCAAAAAATTGATTGCCTCGCATATAGGCTCCAACCCGGAGGCTGGCCGCCTGATGAATGAAGGCAAGCTCGAAGTGGAGTTCTCACCCCAGGGAACGCTTGCTGAAAGGATCAGGGCTGGAGGTGCCGGCATTGCCGGAATATTGACAGATATCGGCATATCAAATGAGATGGTTTCAGCGGGGAAGGCAACTCACACTATCAGCGGGACAGAATATCTGATTGAAACGGCGATCACAGCTGACGTCTCGATTGTGTATGCAAAAAAGGCGGATCCGTTCGGCAATCTTATTTTTGACAAAAGTGCACGGAATACCAACCCCCTGGCAGCCATGGCAGGGAATAAGACGATTGCCGAGGTGGAGGAAATCGTCCCTTTAGGCGCTATTGATCCGGATGAGGTCATGACGCCGGGGGTATTTGTGGATTATGTTGTTCCTTCAAAGGGAGTGAACTGGAAATGGGCATGGGAATAGAGAACCGCAAAAAAATGGCCAGGAGGGCAGCGGAAGAAATCAGAGACGGAATGATTGTAAATTTAGGAATCGGCATTCCTTCCCTTGTGCCTGATTTTCTGCCGGAATCCATAAGTGTTATGTTTCATGCGGAAAACGGCATAACAGGGATGGGGCCAAGCCCTGTTAAGGGTAAGGAAGATCCCCATCTCTGCAATGCGGGCGGCTTTCCGGTTACCAGCGTCAAGGGGGCTTCATATTGCGACAGTACCATGGCTTTTGGGATGATCAGGCGCGGGAGGGTTGATTTGACTATTCTCGGCTCACTGCAGGTCAGCGGGAAGGGAGATCTGGCCAACTGGATCGTTCCCGGCAGGAAGGTACCGGGGATGGGAGGGGCGATGGAGCTTGCACAGAAAGCGAAGAAAGTCATTGTTGTCATGAATCAGACAGATAAAAATGGCATGCCGAAAATCCTTGAGCTTTGTACACTGCCGCTGACATCGCCTTCGTGTGCATCGCTTGTCATAACCGAAATGGCCGTGTTTGAAATTGCGGAAACAGGAATGATCCTGAAGGAGCTGTTTGCTCCCTATTCAATAGAGGAAGTGAAGAGCAAGACAGGCTGCAGGCTCCAGGTGGCAGAGAATTTGAGGATAATAGTTTAGCAGGCGGGGGAGGCGGTTTTATTGAGTGAGAGTGATGGAAGCGTAAAAGAGTGGCTGAACAAAAACAGGCCCAAAGGAATCAGGCTTCTCCAAAGGCTTGTCCAGGAACCAAGTATTAGGGGAAATGAGGCCGGTGCGCAGGCTGTGATCATCGAGAAGTGCCGGGAAATGGGGCTCGAGCTGGATATATGGGAAATCGGCAAAGATGAGCTGCCCTCACATCCTCTATTCTGTTCTGACAGAAAGGATTTCAGCGGCAACCCGAATGTAGTGGGAGTCTGGAAGGGAACCGGTGGAGGCAAGAGCATCATCTTGAATGGCCATATCGATGTGGTTCCTGAAGGCAGCAGGGATGATTGGAAATACGACCCCTACAGCGGACAAATAAAGGATGGGAGGCTTTATGGCAGGGGGGCGACCGACATGAAGGGCGGGACAGTATCCCTTTTGCTGGCGCTTGAGTACTTGATAGCGTCGGGGAAGGAATTGAAGGGAGATGTCATTTTTCAGAGTGTTATAGAAGAAGAAAGCGGAGGGGCCGGGACGCTTGCTGCTGTGATCAGGGGGTATAAAGCAGATGGAGCGATCATCCCTGAACCGACAAATATGAAGCTTTTTCCAAAGCAGCAGGGCTCTATGTGGTTCAGGATTACAGTCAAGGGCCGTGCTGCACATGGCGGCACCCGCTATGAGGGTATCAGTGCGATTGAAAAGGCCATTGCAGTGATAGCTTCTCTCCAGGAACTGGAAAAAACGAGAAATGAGCGGGTTGCAGATCCTTTATACAAAGGAATACCTATCCCGATTCCGATCAATATCGGAAAAATCACGAGCGGGGAGTGGCCATCCTCTGTACCGGATACCGCCGTCATTGAGGGAAGGATAGGGGTTGCTCCTGAAGAAGATATGAAGATGGCAGAAAAAGAGCTGGAAACGGTATTAAACTCCCTATCCGAAAAAGATGGCTGGTTCAGTGAAAATCCCTGCAAGGTCGAGTGGTTTGGCGGGAGATGGCAGCCTGGGAAT
The DNA here is from genome assembly GCF_008180445.1 of Bacillus infantis. GTDB lineage: Bacteria > Bacillota > Bacilli > Bacillales > Cytobacillaceae > Bacillus_AB > Bacillus_AB infantis_B. The sequence goes on along the minus strand of NZ_VTER01000004.1, from coordinate 50,049 downwards.
CTGGACATTGGCCATCCCCTGATGAACGTGCTGTCAGCCAGTTTTGAAAAAGTGGCAGGGGAGAAGCCCAAAATAGAAGCATCTCCATGGGGAACAGACGGAGGGATCCTGTCCGGTGCGGGCGGGACGCCTGTTATCGTCTTCGGTCCGGGAACTACAGAGGCAGCCCATGATGCGGATGAATCCATCTCCCTGGACGATATGTTCAATGCTGCTGAGATCATTGCCGAATGCATCATGGAGTGGTGCAGCTGACAGAGGCGGCGGAACAGACATTTGTCTACAGAGGATGCCGATTGATGGGATTTTTCAGCTCAAGAATTTATACTTAAGCTACATTGTCTTTAGGAGGTAATGATATGAAGCAGGATTTATGGATCAATGGCAGTTTTGAACCCGGAAGTGAATACAGGGAGCTTAGAAGCCCTTATAATCAGGAGAAGCTGGCAGATGTGGCGGCGGCTGGAAGCGAAGAAATAGAGGCAGCCATCGCTTCTGCAGAGAAAGCATCAAAATTGATGGCCGCAATGCCTGCGCATAAAAGGGCTGAAATTCTTGAGAATGCAGTCCAAATACTCAAGGAAGAGAAAGAACAGTGTGCAAGAATTATTTCGCAGGAAGCCGCAAAGCCGATAAAAGCAGCACGGGCAGAGGTGGAAAGGACCATCACGACATATTCCTTTGCAGCACAGGAAGCCAGAAGGCTGTACGGTGAAACCATCCCGATGGATGCAGCGCCTGGAGGCGAGGGGAGGCTCGCCTACACGGTTAAAGAGCCGCTGGGGGTCATTGGTGCGATTACCCCCTTCAACTTCCCGATGAATCTCGTTGCCCATAAAGTCGGACCGGCGATTGCGGCTGGCAACACAGTTGTCCTGAAGCCGGCGAGCCAGACGCCTTTAAGTGCCTATAGGATTGCTGATATTTTCCATCGTGCAGGGCTGCCTGCCGGTGCACTTAATGTTCTTTCCGGCAGCGGAAAAACGATCGGAGACAGCTTTCTCTCAGACAAGAGGATCAAGATGATCACTTTTACGGGAAGCCCTGAAGTAGGCACTTATATCAGGGAAAACGCCGGGCTGAAAAAGGTGACCCTCGAGCTGGGTTCAAATTCAGCCGTCATTGTTGATCAAGATACCGACCTTGATAAGGCAGTCCCGCGAATTGTATCAGGGGCCTATGCCTTTCAGGGCCAGGTCTGTATTTCTGTGCAGCGGATCTATGTCCATGAGGCCATTTTTGAAGATTTTACTGAAAGGTTTGTCCATGAAGCAGGCAAACTCCAGGCAGGGGACCCGCTTGATGAGACGACCGATGTATCTGCCATGATCTCCCGCGATGATGCAGAACGGGCAAAATCGTGGGTGAAAACCGCTGTGGACGGGGGAGCAAAGCTAGCTCTAGGAGGAAGCGGGGAAGGTTCTGTTTTCCAGCCGACAGTTTTGCTGGACGTTGATAAAGAACAGAAAATCTCCTGTGAAGAGGCATTTGCCCCTGTTGTCCATATTAACCGCTTCTCAGGTATAGATGAAGCGATCGGTTATGTGAATGATTCCCAGTATGGGCTCCAGGCGGGTATTTTCACAAAGGATATCAATTCAGCGCTGAAGGCGGCACGCGAGCTTGAAGTCGGCGGCGTGATGATCAATGATTTTCCGACCTTCCGTGTGGATCATATGCCATACGGCGGGGTCAAACTGAGCGGGACTGGCCGGGAAGGAATTAAATATGCGGTCGAAGAAATGACAGAGCTTAAGCTTGTCAGCATAAAATATGAATAACCGTCAAACATGGACAGCTGTAAAGAAAAGGGGCGCTCGGTCAGAGGGGCCCCTTTCTGTAAAGGAGGAGGAAAATGGATCAGTCATCAGTCAGAATGATCAGGCAGGACAACTTTTCTCTCGAGGTTTTCATTGACCCGTATAATAAGAGAATCAGAGTGGATGACTGTCTTGGAAACCGTAAAAGTGCGCTTTCGTTCGCATACGGTCTAAGAGAGGAAATCCAGGCAGAAAAAATGATAATCAAAGCCAGGGCAGAGGAGGCAGATTTTTATCTGGAGAATGGCTTCCAGGCGGAAGGCAAGATCGACGGCTATTTTTTAGGCTCTGATGCTTATTTCATGTCCAAGTATTATAAGAGCAGCAGGAGAACCAATCCGCACTGGACTGAGGAGGATGAGGTGGCAGAGAAAGTGCGCAGCCTCGAAAGAACCGGGAATGATTCCAGTCTTCAGCCTCCATTCCGGCTTGTCCGCTTCAAGCCGTCAGATGCCCGTGAACTGGCTGAGCTGTATAAGGCGGTATTCCAAATTTATCCCGTTCCTATGGATGACCCCCGGTATATTGAAAAGTCGATGGAAAACGGCACTATATTCATGGGAGTGAAACACGAGGGGAATATCGTGAGCGCTGCCTCCGCAGAAATCAATTCCTTCTACCGGAATGCAGAATTGACAGATTGTGCCACATTGCCTGACTTCCGAAAGCATGGATTGATGAAAATACTGATTGGCAAACTTGAGGAAGAGCTGGCCTGCCAGGGAATCTTTTGCGCATATTCCATCGCCAGAAGCCTTTCATATGGAATGAATGCAGCTCTTCATCAGCTTGGGTACAGCTACAGGGGCAGGCTGGCCAATAATTGCTATATCTTTGATAAGCTTGAAGATATGAATATCTGGGTGAAAAATCTTGCCCTGATGCCAAAAATCCGGCACTAGACTGACAATTTTCCGGCACCTTTTCATATAGATGAATAAGGGGGTTGGACATATGAAAGAACAAGTGCTTACAGCGATATTGAAGGGGATTGACGAAGGCATTCATGCCGTGGATATAAATGGGATTACTATTTTTTATAATGAAGTTGCTGCTTTGCATGATGCTATGGGTATCGATGAGGTGCTTGGAAAGCCGCTGCTTGAGAGCTTTCCTTCTTTGAGCTTGAAGTCAAGCACCCTCCTCCAGGTAATGAAAACAAAACAGCCGATATACGATCAGTCCCAAAGCTATATCAATCTCCATGGCAAGAGGATTGAAACACTGAACACCACGCTTCCCATTTTTGTGGAAGGAGAGCTTGTAGGGGCTGTGGAAATTGCTAAGGATTATTCCCGGCTGAAGATATTGTCCGAAAGGCTCCTGGATCTTCAGAAGGCAAGCGTGCCAAGTGAAAAAAAGCTGCGGCCGGCAGGAAGCACAGTATATACGCTGGATGATCTGCTGACCGGGAATGGGCATTTCAAACAGCTGAAAAAGGAAGCCTTAAAGCTTGCTGCCTCTTCTTCTCCCATCCTCGTATTTGGGGAAAGCGGATGCGGGAAGGAGCTGTTTGTCCAGGGAATCCACCATGCATCAGCCAGAAGGGAGAAACCTTTCATAGCACAGAATTGTGCTGCTATCCCTGAGACGCTCCTTGAAGGAATCCTTTTCGGTACAGCGAAAGGAAGTTATACGGGAGCCGTAGAAAGACCCGGGCTGTTTGAACTGGCAGATGGGGGGACGCTGTTCCTCGATGAACTCCATACAATGCCGGCGCTTCTGCAGGCAAAGCTGCTGAGGGTGCTTGAGGACGGTGCTGTCCGGCGTGTCGGCGGATCCAGAAACATAGCCACTGATGTCCGGATCATCGCGGCCATGAATATACACCCGCATGAGGCCATGGAGCAGGGGATACTCCGGCATGACCTTTACTACAGGCTCAATGTGTTTACATTCGAACTGATCCCTCTGCGAAAGAGGCCTGAAGATATCGGGCTTTTGGCGTGCCATTTCCTTGATTCCTTTAACCGCAAGCTCGGGAAAAATGTAAAAGTGATCGGCAGTACAGCAGCAAAGTTCTTCAGCAGCTACCACTGGCCGGGAAATGTTAGAGAATTAAAGCATACGATTGAGTATATGGCCAATGTTTCAGAGGGAAGCGAGCTTACGGAAGAAGATCTGCCAGCCATGCTGAAACAGATGAGGAGTAAAAGCGGAAGCAGGGCAATGGCGTTATCCTTAAAAGAGCGTGTGCAGGCAGCAGAAAAAGAGATCATTGAGGCTGCAATAGCCGAAACAGGCGGGAATATCCTGCAGGCTGCCAGGCTCCTGAACATCCCGAGGCAGACGCTTCAATATAAGCTTCATAAGCATCAGCTTGGAAATGCCGAATAACCGGCATTTCTTTTTATTGTTCTCCCGCTCCTGCCGCTGTGCATAAGGATTAACAATTGGCATGGAAATTGCATGTAATACAGCATAAGCAAGCTGCAAACTTTACCATTAGCTGGGAGGAATTGAAAATGAAGCTGGACTTATATAAAGCAGACCGCCATTGGAAGGATATAGAGCTTTGGAAGGATGTAACAGAAGAGCAATGGAATGACTGGCTATGGCAGCTGACCAACACGATAAGAAACCTGGAGGATTTGAAAAAAGTCATCAATCTGACGCCCGAGGAAGAAGAGGGCGTAAAGATTTCAACTAAAACAATCCCATTGAATATTACACCTTATTATGCTTCCCTGATGAATCCGGATGATCCCCGCTGTCCTGTCAGGATGCAGTCTGTCCCGATTTCTCAGGAAATCCACAAAACAAAATATGACCTGGAAGACCCCCTCCATGAAGATGAAGATTCACCTGTACCCGGATTGACGCACCGCTATCCTGACCGGGTGCTGTTCCTTGTCACCAATCAATGCTCCATGTACTGCCGCTATTGTACAAGGCGAAGGTTCTCCGGACAGATCGGCATGGGTGTCCCTAAAAAGCAGCTGGACGATGCGATAGCGTATATCAGGAACACACCTGAAGTCCGCGATGTGCTCATATCAGGAGGAGATGGACTGTTAATCAATGATAAAATCCTTGAATATATATTGAAAAACCTGAGGGAAATCGATCATGTGGAAATCATCAGGATCGGCACCAGGGCTCCGGTCGTTTTTCCCCAAAGAATAACAGAGAATCTGTGCAATATTTTAAAGAAATACCATCCGATCTGGCTGAACACCCACTTCAATACGAGCATTGAAATTACCGAAGAAGCTAAAAAGGCATGCGAAATGCTCGCCGATGCGGGAGTGCCTGTCGGCAACCAGGCAGTCATTCTGGCGGGCATCAATGACAGTGTCCCGATCATGAAAAAACTGATGCATGACCTTGTTAAGATCAGGGTGCGCCCTTACTATATCTATCAGTGCGATTTATCAGAAGGCATCGGCCATTTCAGGGCGCCTGTTTCAAAAGGACTGGAGATTATAGAAGGACTGAGGGGGCATACATCCGGCTATGCTGTGCCTACTTTTGTGGTCGATGCACCTGGCGGCGGCGGGAAGATTGCGCTGCAGCCGAATTATTTGATCTCCCAGAGCGCTGAAAAGACAGTGCTCCGCAATTTTGAGGGAGTCATAACCTCTTATCCAGAGCCGGAGAATTATGTCCCGGGCAGGGCAGAGGACTATTTCAAAAGGATTTATCCTGATATGGACCAGAAGAAAAGCAATACAGGAATATCCGCACTCATGAATGATTCACAGTTCAATCTTGTTCCTGAAGGCCTGCGGAGGCTGGACCGCAGGGAAGAGTATCAGCAGGATCCGGGGCACCATTCCCTCAAGGATAAACGGGAAAAGCGCGATGAATTAAAAGATAAGAAATTTGAAGCGCAGATGAAGAAGTGGGGACAGCAGGAGAAGGGAGAGGAACAATCATGAATTGTGATTGGTGCTCATCTGATGAAACGGCGAGGCAGACAACTTCGGTCTTCTGGGAACTGCCGGATGGAACAAAAGGGATTGAGATAAGAGAAACACCCTGCATTGTCTGCAGCGGGTGCGGAATGATATATCACGAAGAAAAGATCATAGAGGAAATCGAAGACCAGCTCTTTTTAATAGATACTAAAAAGCTTGAAAAATCGCTCACTTTTGAAGAGTTGATGGCTAAACCGAGGTTTCTTAAAAGAAATTACTTCAAATTTGATTAAGAACAGTGGAAAAGGCCCGGGATGACCGGGCCTTTTGGACTTTAGAATTCCTTTTGTTAAAGCAGCAGCGCGGTAGCCTCTGCTGTTATTGAAATGCCTGCAGCTGTTTATTGCTTATCTTCAAGCATTTTGTACATGATCCCATCCCTGACCGTTTTATCGCAATAAACGAAATGGGGAGACCGGGCAGTCTCCATCAATTGGCATACAATCCCAATGGCAGGGAGAATGATATCCCTTCTTTTTTTGGACAAACCCTTTATTTTTGAACGCTCATCTACATTCAAGGAGGAAAGCTCAGAGAATATGCTGCTGATTTCATGGAGCTTCAATTCATCACCTCCAAATTTAGCGTTATGTATTCTGGACAGGTTTTTTGCGCTTCCACCGATTCCGATAATGGGGAGGCCGGTGTTATTCAGCCAGGGAAGGGTCTGGATGCTGTCCGAAATATAGCGGCGCAATTGAGTTAATTGATCCTCAGTTACTCTTTTTTCCTTAGTATAAGCTTCATGCAGATTGACTGCACCAAACTGAAAACTGTGATAATGAACCATTTCCCTGTTTCTGAAAAGGGTAATTTCCGTGCTTCCGCCGCCGATATCTAGAGTAATCCCCTCAACCGCATTCATTGAATTAATCACACCAAGATAGCCATAGCAGGCTTCTTCATATCCGCTTATCACAGAAATGGCAATGTCCGTCCGGGCAGCGATTTCAGCCAGGATCTCCTCTTGATTAAGGGAATTTCGTATAACAGCAGTAGCATAGCCGGTGATGCGGCCTGTACCGAATTTTTCAGCGGTCTTTTGGAATTCCTTAAAGATGGTGATGATAAGCTGGATGCCTTCCTCTGTCAGAAAGCCCTGCTCATTTAAATGATTGATAAGCCGTGCTGCGACCTTGACCCGCTCTACTTCATGAAAAATCCGAAGATCCTCATTGACATTGTAAATGGCCATTTGAATGGAATTGGACCCTAAATCGATCAGGGCGATTGTCTGGTTGTTCAAAAAAAGGACACTCCTTTGATGACTTTTATACATTCAATTTTATATGAAAACAGAGAAGTCGAATGTAAAGCTATTGTAAATATACAGTACTGCAGTATTTTAAACAGCAAGAGGCAGAGCGTAGACTTTAAAACCAGCATATGTGAGACGAGCAGCCTATCAGGAGACATTCCTGTGAATGTGAAAGCACGATATATAATTTACAAAACTTAACACTATCACTCTAGTTATTTACATCCTTATTTGCTAATTTTATCCTTGTCGAAGATTGCAGAAGGGGATGTAGAACCATGTACATAAACCATGAAAAATCTGATATTTCTAATCTGGATAATCCTTCCTATTACAATAATCGCGAGCTGAGCTGGCTGGATTTTAATAATAGAGTCCTGGAAGAAGCAGAAGATAATCAAAATGCGTTATTGGAACGATATAAATTCCTTTCTATATTCAGCTCAAATCTGGATGAGTTTTTCATGGTCAGGGTAGCTGGGCTGCTGGATCAGGTAAAAGCCGGTTTCAATAAACCCGAAAACAAAGCTGGGCTGACCCCAAAAGAACAGCTGAGCGCCATTTCTGAAAAAACACATACCCTTGTTAAAAAGCAAGATGAAATATATTGCAATGAGCTTACTCCCCTTTTAACAAAAGAACAGATAGAAATATCCAGAATTAAAGATGTCTCATCAAAGGACTTGGCTTTTCTTGAAAACTTCTTTGAGGCATATGTTTATCCTGTTCTGACTCCCATGGCGATCGATGCATACCGCCCTTTCCCGATGCTGTTAAACAAATCATTGAATTTAGCTGTGATCATAGAAGAAAAATCGCCGGATAAAAAGAAGCATCTGAGCCTGGATGGAAATCTGGTCATCGTACAGGTCCCGTCTGTAATCGACCGCCTGGTTGAGCTTCCTCAGAAAGGGCAGGCCAGGAAGTTTGTGCTCTTGGAAGATGTTGTTATTTATTGCATCCACAAACTGTTTACGGGATATAAAGTTCGCTCTGCCACTCCATTCAGAATTACCAGAAATGCCGATCTTGCCATTCATGAGGATGAAGCGGAAGATCTGCTGCAGGAAATTGAAGAAGAGCTTAAGAAACGGAAAAGAGGTGCAGCGGTCCGGCTGGAATATCAGCAGGCTGAAAACAGCAGCCAGGTCATTGAATTTCTAAGGAAAGAGCTGGAGATACACGGGAAGGATATCTATCCAGTCGAAGCCCCCCTGGATCTGAATTTTCTTTTTTCATTTTGTAAAAAAATCCAGGCAAGCCATGAGCATTTGGCGGCGCAGTCCTTTATTCCCCAGCCCCCGCGGGATTTAGAGGGTGAGGGTGGAATATTTGAGAAAATACGGAAAAGGGATGCTCTGCTGCATCATCCTTATGAATCTTTTGAACCTGTTGTAGATTTCATGAGGGAAGCCGCAGAAGATAAAGATGTATTGGCAATTAAGCAGACTCTTTATCGTGTCAGCGGAGATTCACCGATCATTGAAAGTTTGAAGCGTGCGGCCGAAAATGGGAAGCAGGTGACGGTGCTTGTGGAGCTGAAGGCCCGATTTGACGAAGAAAATAATGTACAGTGGGCGAAGGAACTGGAACAGGCAGGCTGTCATGTAATTTATGGCATGACACTTCTGAAGACGCACAGCAAAATTACATTGGTAATCCGCCGGGAAAAAGGAAATATCCAGAGATATGTCCATTTGGGGACAGGAAACTATAATGATGCGACCGCAAGGATTTATACAGACATGGGGCTGCTTACTTGCAATCATGAGCTTGGAGAAGATGCTATTAACTTTTTCAATTATCTGAGCGGCTATATGGAGAGGCCTTCCTATCAGCAGTTATCTGTTTCACCTTTCGGCATCAGAGATACTTTCATCAGGCTCATTGATCAGGAAATAGAGTTTCACAGGATCTATCAGAATGGAAGAATCATAGCAAAAATGAATTCTCTGACTGACAAGAAAATCATTAAAAAATTGTATGAAGCCTCGATAGCCGGGGTTAAGATAGATCTTATCATCAGGGGTGTCTGCTGCTTAAGGCCCGGCATTGCAGGTGTCAGTGAAAACATCAAGGTCCTTAGCATTGTGGGTACATTCCTTGAACACACCAGAATCTTTTATTTCAATCATCAGGAAGCTAAAAGGGTTTACCTTTCTTCGGCAGACTGGATGACCCGTAATATGGAAAACCGGGTTGAGATTCTTTTTCCCATTCTGGAGGAGCGGCTTAAATCAAGGATTTATGGTGTACTTGAGCTTATGCTGAAAGATAACTGCAAAGCAAGGGAACAGGACCATGATGGCCGTTATCGCTATGTGGACCGTAAAAACGGCGAAAACCGTATAAACAGCCAGCAGCTGTTATGTGAAGAAGCTGTCCAGTTTAAGCTTTTGGCGAAGACTGCAGACAGCTATCCTCCTGCACATCGTCAACGACCGGCTTCACTTGCAGAATCTTACTTACTGAAGCTGAAGGAGTTTATTCCTTTGCTTAACAGATAGAAGGTTCACAATTCATACATGAATAAGGCAGTCGTTTCCCCCTCAGGGTCCTATAATAAAGATGCAAAAAACTTCAGCGGGGGGGAGGGGGTTTTTATGCGTTATGCTTTGCTGATTATGCTTGTGTCTTCCATGTCTGTCCTTTTCATTTGCGGTTATTTCACAGCAGTCATAAAAGCGAAGTACGGGAAAAGCTGGCTTCATGCCGTACCTGCCGCAGTGGCTGTCCTGATGTTCAATATCATTTTTGCACTGGTTGAAATGGCAAAGGCGGGCAGATGGGAGTGAAGCGCGGGGGTGTCTTACGGGTGCCAGGCCTTTTTGACTTCTGGGCAACATCTTTTCCAGTAAGCGGGTCTGTCTTTGTGGACGAACCGGCAGGCATCCTTTATAGTAGACGGTATAAATGCTGAAATTGCGTGCGGCTGTTCAGCCGGCGCTTATTATACCAGAGAAGAAAGGGAGTACCATGTCGAAATCCTTTTATCATTTCCTGATGAAATACCGCCATCCTGAGCCAAAGGACAGCATCAGCTCTTTTGCCAATTCCGCGTTTGAAGACCACAGCTTCCCAAAGACATCATTTGATTATGATGAACTCAGCAGCTATTTGGAAATGAATGGCCACTATCTGGACAGCATGGCCATCTTTGATGAAGCCTGGGAGCTTTATCTGGTGTCGGAAACAAAGAGATAAAAATTTGAATGGAGGAATCCATTCCTGCTGCAAGGGGCTGCTTGATAAGCGGCTCTTTTTCTTATTTTTGAACTTGCCGGCATATGGGCAAATATGGGACCGAATATCTTCTTCCTGCATATGATATCGTAATTAATACTCACGACGATCATTGAGAGGATGGAGGATATGGAAAAGAAGAAAAAGCCAAGATTTAATATCGGTGATACAGTCGTGATCACGATGTATGGAACAGTCGGCAAAATAACAGATGTTAAATGGCTGGACGGAATGCATGTATATGAAGTGAATAAAAGCGAGGGTCTGTTTATGGAATCCAGCCTCCAGATGCTTTCTGAGTATGAAGGAAATATAATGGAGAAAGAACATATAGATATTGAATATAAATTTTTGTTCGGCGATCTGGTGCAGGTGAAGGGCTATGGTTCAGACCTGTTTAAGGTGGTGGGGTTCCGGACCGAAATCTGGCGCTACAAAGAGGATGCCTGGGAAGATGTCATTTATGAACTTTCCAGGATCAATGACGGCGAATGGCTGGAGGCCGGGGAAGAAGAACTGACCCTGCTTGCGGATGCAGAAAGCGCCGACACTTTCATCCAGAAGCTTGGGCTCCTTTATCTAATCAACAAGCAGCAGAAGCCTGTCAATCTGAAGAAGCAGCAGGGCTCTGTGAAACAGATGGAAAAAGAGTTCCTGGAAAGCCGGAAAGAGAAAAAGCAGATGATTGATGGCCTGCTTGATATATACAATGATTACCGGATCCTCTTCCAGCTGTTTGGCGATGATGAATACAGGCATATCATGCAGGTGATCTTGCGGAAGCTGAAGCATCTGACTGGCGCCGACGGAAAAAAGCATGCCTAGCACTACAAGCCGGAAATGAGGTATAAATAGGCAAGATAGGGAAGCCCTCCTGCCAGAAGGATCAGGAACATAGATGAGAGTATTTTTTCAAAGAGATATACAATCATGCTGTTTTCCTGGTTAACATCTTCTTTTACATCATCCACAAACGTTCTGAGCTTATTCATGGTATCCGCCCCCCGACTTTCTGATATAACATTGTATGGCTTGTCCCGGGGGGATATGCTCACAGATGATAGATTAAAAGTTTTTCTCATATTGTGCATGAAAGTAGGAAAAGCATCATACATTCTGAAAAAGGGGGCGTTGCTGTGAGAGAAATCGAAGTTTTTATAGATACGGAGGAAATAGCAGAGTTTTTCTTTCATGAGCTTGTTAAAAGGGGATACGTTCCTGAGGAGATGGAGCTTGAGGATCTGGCGGATATAACCTTCGAATATTTGCTGGATAAGTGCATCATTGATGAGGAAATTGAAGAATAATAGATGACAAGCAGAGTGGAAGCTGGCGCCGGATAGAGCGCCAGTTTTCTTTATATTGAAGCGATATACAGGGGTGTTAAGGGATTATTTGATGGGCAATCGAGTCTGCAGCAGAAAGTAAGACATGCTGCTTTAGAAGCTTCCGCGTTAAATCATAGTCCTTTGTTTCCGGCAAGGCATCCAAATGATAGAGGCAGCTTTCCTGCTCTTTTATAAACCAGTCTGTTTTCCTGGTGAAATAATGCTTCCTGTCCTTCCATGCCTGATCCAGGGCAGGACTGTATAGCATTCCGGATTCTTTACCGGCAGAATATCTGCTGCTCCAATAGTCGGACCGTGAAGCAGTATGGGGCGTTCCCAGGGCGAATTCTTTTATTTTTCTTTGGTGTTTTTTATGGAAAAGGATCTGGTATAGAGATTTGCCTGTGGTTATACGGGCATCTGCAGATTTGAAATCCATTACAGAGACCCCGAGCAATACAGAGGTATTTGCCTTCTTCAGCGGGAATACAACTGTTGTAAAACCAAGTTTTTCCTGAAGAAGGAAAGGCAGATCATCCAGTATGCTGGAATCTGATGCCCCGATCACCCTGTCTTCAAGCATTTTTTGTTCGTTCACGATCATGGCTGCTGTAATCACAGCAGAAGAGCCGTGCTCATAAAAATGATTCCAAAAAGGCTTCATCCAGCCTGATACATGAAACTTAGGGAGCAGGTGAAACAGAGGGATCCCCAATCTCCTGCTGTATTCTAAAAGCAGCAGCTGCGGGTACGCATCCTGGAAGATATAAGCATTGCAGCGCTCAAGAAAAAGGAAGTAACGCTCCTGGTCTTCTTCCGTGAGAAAACCGTCCAGATAAGAGCTCTTTATGTCCGTCATATAATAGCCGCCGTTCCTTGATACCATATGGGCCAGGAATGCCCAGTGGAGATCGGGGTTTCGCCTGTAATATAAAAGGTAAGCTTTTGTTCTCGTAATATTATTGCGGTTATATTTTTCCGTTTCTTTAGAAATAGCCGCTGCGACCTTCTTTTCTTTTTCTGTCAAAATATAAATCGGCGTATCCGTTTTGGCCTGGCTGATTAGTGCCTGTTCGAAGCTGGCCATCTCCCGCCCGCTAAGCAAAGTTTTCTCAGGAATGGCAGGCCCGCTGCGGCGATTCAAAATATTTCTCAGCCATGCAGGATAAAATTCAGCAAATATTTTCATTTTGCCTCCCCGGATATGAAACTTTATCATCAGCCATACGTATTAAAAAATCATCAGGCTGAAATAAACGCATATCGTTATATTAAATGTATGAAAGTACTTTCGGCTTCATGTATGCTGCTTCAGCAGTCTAATTGAAATAGGGGGAAATGAGATGTCATTCTTTAACAAAGTGCTGGCAAGTGTGGGTGTAGGTTCTGCTTCTGTTGATACGAAATTGGAGCGGGACTCCTTTTATCCGGGTGAAATGGCCAGGGGTGTCATTGAAATCAAGGGAGGGAAGACAGAGCAGAAAATCGACCAGATTTACCTGGCTCTGAATACAACTTATATTAGAGAGTCAGATGATAAGAAATATACCACTGCAGGTGTGATCGATAAATACAGGATTGCTGAGACACTGGTGATCCAGCCGAATGAAACGCGGGAAATTCCTTTCTCTATTCAAATCCCTGAGGATTCACCTCTGACATTGGGAAGAACGAAAGTATGGATTTCAACTGGCCTGGATATCAAAAATGCGGTAGATCCCGGCGACAAAGATTATATATCCATTAAGCCGAACAGGCTCATGGACGGTGTATTCCAGGCAGTTTCCGATCTTGGCTTCAGGCTCCGGGAAGCAGAATGTGAAGAAGCGCCACGCAGGCTGCGCGGCAGGCTTCCTTTCATACAGGAGTTTGAGTTCGTTCCGGTTTCAGGGACCTTCAGGGGCAAGCTTGATGAGCTTGAACTGGTATTCCGTCCTGCCGGCGGCGGCCAGATGGAGCTGATGCTGCAGGTTGACAGGAAAGCAAGGGGGCTCGGGGGTTTCCTTTCAGAAGCACTGGAAATGGATGAAACCAATGTGAGGCTGAGAGTTTCAGATTATGATCTCGCTGGCATCAGACAGCAATTGGAAAATACCATTTCACGATATTGCTGAAGAAGAGCTGAGAGGGATCAGAGCTGAAATCCCGTATTGAAGGAAATAATGAGTCACCAGAATTCTTGACGGCATACCGTTAAAGAAGACTGAAAAGGTATTAGAATCGAAAATAGTCCTTTTGTACAGCCAAAGTTTAGAAATCAACAGCCCCTTTAACATCAAAAAACGATGGCAAATAAAACAATATTCCTGCAGTATTTGACGATGGAAAACCATCGTCTTTTTTATGCAGTAAAACCTTCAGTTCTGCTTATGGATCCACAAAAGAAAAGAGCCGTTCTAAAGTGCTGCAGTATTGTAAGGAACTGTCTGGATAAAGGTCCGAGATGATGCCGTTGACCTTCAGGCGCTGCATGGCTGCAAATTGCTGTTCCTGCGTGACCGTCCACGAATTGACACTGTACCCAAATGATTTTGCCTGTGTGACAAAGGATTTAGATAAGAATGCGTGGTGGACAGACAAGAAATCGGCGAAACTTCTGTATGAAGCAAGCTGGAACATATCGAGCGGCTTGCTGACCAGGATTCCTGCCTTAACTTGGGGGGAAAGGGTGCTGAATGTCCGGATATCAGCAATATTGAAAGACTGCACCATTAAGAGATCCGGATCGACGCCTTCCTCGAGTGTTTGGTTCAGCAAGACAGCAATCTCTTTTGCCAGGTTTGCTTCACTTCCTGCCCCCTTCATTTCGATAAGAAGACCGATCTTCCCTCCGAAACGCTTTACCACTTCTTTCAGAAGAGGGATTTTTTCACCTTTATACTGATCGCTGAACCAGGAACCTGCGTCAAGCTCCTTGAGCTGGCTGGCAGACAGCTCTGTTACGAGTCCGTCTCCCCCTGTTGTCCTGCCGACATCTCCATCATGGATGACCACTGGCTGATGGTCGCTGCTAAGCCATACATCCAGCTCAATAAAATCAAAACCAAGTTCATAGGCTTTTTCAAAGGCAGCCATCGTATTCTCGGGAGCAATTTGGACAGCGCCCCGGTGGGCAATTGACTGAAAAGGGGCAAGCGGCTGGAATGCAAAGCTCAGGAAGGAGACAAGGATGCCGAGAAGCAGGGATCCTGCAAAAGTGTTTTTTTTACGAAAAGGAAAGAGGCATGACTCTTTGCGGTAAAGCCGTTCAAAGGCGCTTGATTCTGGCAGATGAATGAAAAAAATGAATAAAAAGATCCTGAATCGGGAGAAGCAGAAGCAGATTCTTCCTGGAAGGGCAGTTTTCATTGCAATTTGGCCCCTCATATAATTCCCCCTTCTGTAAAATGGGTTTATATATAATATGCGGAAGCAAGCTTGTCCGGAAATGATATACGACAGAATTTTCTGAAAAACGATAAAAAAAGAAAATGTTCTTTGAAGGAATCGACAGGACGAAAATATAATAACTGAAGTAGAAAATATAGAGCTGCTGGCTGAAAAGGATGGATCTGGCATAGGGGACCAATAAAGGAGGCTTGCTTCATGCTGAAGGAATTAACGTTGCCAATGTTAAAGCAGAAGGATTATGATGTGACGATCTTCCAGACACCGGAGTTCCGGCAAAAGAAAGGGTATAAGCAGGTGTACAGGCTGCCTATTAAGGGTGCGTCACATGAGGAGTGTCTTGATCATGCTTTCAGGAGTTTCAATGTTCCCGATCGCATGCCGGCTGACTTCAGCGGACGATTTCTGTCAACAGGGGATATTGTCTTCATTGATGAGGGGAGAAGGGGGCAGTTCTACTACCAGCTCAAACCCGGCGGCTGGGCGCAGGTGAACCGGGTGCATATCAGATAGATAAAAGGAAGAGCAGCAGGAAGAAAGTCCCCTGCTGCTTTTGCTTTTTATTTTTTTCGTCTCTCGGCAGAATTCTCTTTGCCATGGGCCTCATGTTCAGCCACGATAGCTTCAGGCGGGATATGATTGTTTTTCTTTGGCGAATTGATGCGGCTGCGGTGTTTTTTTCCCACTGGCGCTTCTCCTCCTCTGATATCACATGGACTATTGTTTATGCTTCCTCCGGACTGTTTTGGAGGTATGCGGTTCAGTATTCGAACGTGAAGATGGATTGGTTTCATTCGCGTGCTGGACAGCCTGTCTCAGCTTTTTGCTCATTGGTTCTTGCGGCATGTTTATCCCTCCTTAGGAAAGACTAATATTAGGTTGCCCGGGGCAGAAAAAAACATGCTGGCATCACTTGGTTTTCCAGCATCAGCGGAAATATGGTATAGTGTGATGTGAAAGCAGTTGCAAACTATGCTTCAGAAAAACATTGGAGGTACAAAACATGAGTGTACATATCGGTGCAGAAGAAAATCAGATTGCAGAGACGGTTCTGCTGCCAGGAGACCCTTTGCGTGCAAAATATATAGCGGAAACATTCCTTGAAGATGCTGAATGCTACAATGAAGTCCGGAACATGTTTGGATATACCGGAACCTATAAAGGAAAAAGGATTTCTGTCCAGGGGACCGGAATGGGAGTTCCTTCCATATCCATTTATATTAACGAACTGATGAACAGCTATAATGTCCAAAACCTGATCAGGGTAGGTACATGCGGCGCCATCCAGAAGGATGTAAAAGTAAGGGATGTTATCCTGGCTATGAGCGCTTCAACTGATTCACAGATGAACCGCCTTACCTTTGGAGGCGTGGATTATGCTCCGACCGCTGATTTTGACCTTTTAAAAAGAGCCTATGATGCCGGTGAGAAAAAAGGCCTGAACCTTAAGGTTGGCAATGTTTTCACAGCGGATATGTTCTATAACGACAATTCAGAGCTGGAAAAGTGGGCAAAATATCAAATCCTCGCAATAGAGATGGAGACAGCTGCCCTCTATACCCTTGCAGCTAAATTTGACAGAAAGGCATTGTCAGTCCTTACAGTCAGTGATCATATCCTCACTGGTGAAGAAACTACTTCACAGGAAAGACAGACAACTTTCAACGAAATGATCGAGGTTGCTCTGGAAGCTGCGATTAAGTAATGTTAAGTACGATGCCCCATGCCGGGCATCTTCTTTTTTTTGCTGATATCGATACGATCTATGCTTTCGGATGCAGTGCAAAAAGTGTTAAGATAAACATATTGTGAAATACTAACATTGGTACAACAATAGGACAGGTGAAACAAATGAAGAAAATAGTGATCATTGCAGCAGCTGTTTTTATCCTCGGGGGATGCAGCAGAATGGAGCCTTTTGTCAGCAAGATTCCCTTTTGGCCTGAAGGCGGACAGGCTGCGGACAGCCCTTCTGATAAAAACAAAGAAACCAGTGAGGCAGCACCGTCCACGGATGATGGACAGGCTGCAGCTGAGAGGGAAGAAGAGTCTGTACCGGACGGCCCTGTTCTGGAAGCAGCCTTTTTCAATCAGATAACCGAAACAGAAGGCAAAAAAGTGATTCAAAACCCTGCCAATATCATGGCGCTTGTAAATAAAGAGTTCATGCTGCCCGGCAGCTATATTCCGGAAGATCTTGTCCGGCCAAATGTTCCATTTTCTTTCGGGGAACAGGATATTGAGAAGAGCTATATCCGGAAGGATGCTGCAGCTCATATGGAAAAGATGTTTGCTGCAGCAAAGCAATCCGGGATTGAATTGTTTGCCGTTTCCGGCTACCGTTCATATGAAAGGCAGGCAGTGATATTGGATGCTGAAATCCAGCGGGCCGGGGAAGAAAAGGCGGTCCAGGCGGTAGCCATGCCCGGCAGCAGCGAACACCAATCCGGCCTGGCGATGGATATCTCCAGCAGAAGCGCAAAATTGGAGCTCTCTGAAGCATTCGGCAGCACTGCAGAAGGAAAATGGCTTGCTGAAAACGCCCATAAATTCGGCTTTATCCTGCGTTATCCGAAAGGAAAGGAAAATATTACAGGCTATCAGTATGAGCCTTGGCATTTCCGCTATGTCGGTCCGGCAGCGGAGGAGATTTATGAGAAAAACCTCACTCTTGAAGAGTATTTCAGCATTGTTAAGAAAATATGATCATCACTCCCTGTTTTTACTTGCCCTGATTGGGGAATAGAATGACTGCAGAACTGACAGAGGGAGGAAGAAAATAATGAATAGAACAACGATGACTGTACCTGAAATAACTTGCGATCATTGTGAAGAATCCATAAAGAACGCCCTCCTTTCACTTGACGGAGTTGCCGGGGTGTCCATAGCACTTCAGGGGAAAACAGTAGAGGTCGACTATAATCCTGAGCAGACTTCAGAATCTTCAATCAAGGAAGCAATTGAAAATGAAGGGTATGGAATTGCCTGATTGGTTTTTGGGGATGGCATGGAAGCAGGCCATCCCCTTTTAATTGGCCTGTTCAAAAAAGCCATCTTTTATTCATAATTTTTTCCGTTTTTGTACATATTTCTTTGTTAATTTACTTTATAAAATGTTATTCTAATTTTTAAGGGTCTAAGGACTTCCTTATGGAGACGAAAGTGGTGAACAGCTTGGATAATAATCATTTAGACCAGGAAAATCCAGACAAGCAGCCTGATTCCGGATATATCCGGATGAAGAAGTTTCACTTTGTCATGCTGCTGTTTTTTATAGTATTCCTGGCAGCGGGGATTACAACCTTCGCGCTGGCATTCGGGGATGAAAAAGCTGTCAGCATCGGCAATGAACGAAACGAATTTGATAAGCTGTATTCTGCTTATGATACATTGAAAGGCAGCTACTACAAAGATGTGGAGCAGAATACGCTCATAAACGGGGCTATAAACGGGATGGTTGAGTCCCTGGAAGATCCCTATTCGGATTATATGAATGAAGAAGAAGCAGCAAGCTTCCATCAGAGCATCTCTTCTTCATTTGAAGGCATAGGTGCAGAGATTCAGGAGCAAAACGGACAGATCATCATTGTTTCTCCGCTTAAAGGCTCCCCGGCAGAAAAGGCAGGCTTGAAGCCGAATGACAAAGTCCTTTCTGTGGATGGAAAGAGCCTTCAGGGCAAGAGCTCTACAGAAGCAGTAACACTGATACGCGGCAAAAAAGGTACCAAGGTGGAGCTTGAAATACAGCGAGCAGGTGCTGATGAAGCTACAAAAATAAGCATCACCAGGGATACAATCCCGCTTGAGACTGTTTATGGCGAAATGATGGAGGACGGAATTGCAAAAGTCCAGATCACCACTTTTTCAGAAAACACCTCGAAAGAACTCATTGATGTGTTGAACGATCTGCAAAAGCAGGGAATGAAAGGCCTTGTCCTCGATTTAAGGCAGAATCCGGGCGGATTGCTGAACCAGGCGATCAGTATTTCAAGCCTGTTTGTGCCGGAAGGGGAAATATTATTCCAGATCGAAGACAGGGAAGGCAATCGCGAAGTGGTAAAATCCAATTCTGAAGGCAGCCCTGACATCCCGCTTGTGGTGGTAATCGACAAAGGCAGTGCAAGTGCTTCGGAAATACTGGCAGCGGCTGTGCACGAATCTGCAGGTGTCCCGCTTGTTGGTGAGAAGTCATTCGGGAAAGGCACAGTACAGCGTGCAGAAGATTTCACAGATGGATCCAATATGAAGTTCACAACAGAGAAATGGCTGACACCGGAAGCAAACTGGATTCACGAAAAAGGAATAGAGCCTGATTATAAAGCAGAGCTTCCTTCTTATGCATCTCTTCCGTTCATCAATCCTGACAGCGAACTGAAGGTATCTTCTTCTTCCGCTGAAGTGAAGGCGGCACAGGAAATGCTCAAGGCACTGGGCTTTGAACCGGGCAGGACAGACGGGTTCTTTGATGAAAAAACAGAGCAGGCAGTCATCCAGCTCCAAAAAGCCCATAAACTTGAGCAGACGGGTGTCATTACAGGTGATACCACCGTAAAGATGATGGATCTCTTAAGAGAAAAGCTACTTAAAAACGATACACAGATTCAAAAAGCAGTAGAAGTGCTTAAGAAAGAACTGCAGTAAATATTAAATGAAAAGGACTGGCCTGCTGGCCGGTCCTTTTCATGCTGCTCAAACGAGCCGGAATTTTACAAATATTAACCCGGAGGTATAGGGCTGCCCTCCGATGCCCGAAAATGAAAGTAAACGAATAATGGAGGCAGGCCAGTGATGAAAAAACTATTGCTTATCATATGCTTCACCACCCTATTGACGGCATGCTCTTTGCCTTTTGACAATGGAGCGGATGAGGCAGCCCCCGGCATACCGGGGACAAGCGGAAATGAAGATATATTATACGGACAAGGTGCAGCGGGCACTACATTCCTCCTGATAGGAATAGACAGCAGGGGAGAAGCACACTCAAGGTCTGATGCAATCTTAGCGGCAAGATATATGCCTAAAGAGAAGGAAATCAAGCTGATTTCTTTGATGAGGGACAGCTATGTGGAAATACCGGGCACCGGAAAACGCGCCAAACTTAATCATGCCTATTATAAAGGTGGAAAAGAATTGCTTAAAGAGACAGTTGAAGCGAATTTCGGGCTGAAAATCGACTATACTGCCATCATAGACTTTAAGGGCTTCATTGCTGCAGCAGATCTGATTGCTCCTGAAGGGCTGGAGCTTGAGGTTTCAAAGGAAATGGCAGAGGATATGAAGCTGGATATGCAGCCGGGTAAGCAAACTCTTCATGGAGAAGAACTTTTGTCATATGTCCGCTTCAGACATGACGGAGAGAGTGATTTCGGCCGGGTTGAGCGGCAGCAGGAGGTATTGGCTGCCCTCAAAAATAAGCTGACTGAAAGATTCAGCAGTATAGAGGGAGTCCTTGATTTCCCGGCGGTCGTCCTTGAGGCAGCCCAGTATGTAGAGACAGATATGGATGCCGATGAGGCAGTTCCATTGGCCGTATCCTATCTGCTCAATTCCGCTGAGAACGTTCAGACATTGAGGATTCCAGTCAGTGACAGCTTTGAAAATAAACTTGTCGAGGAAGCAGGAGCAGTGCTGGAAATTGATTTGGAAGAAAACAAACAGGCAATCCAGCAGTTTATTGGAGAAAAACAATAAAGCGGCAAGATAACAGCCGATCTATGCCCTTTATACATATCCGGCGGGGTAATCTTCAAGCTTAAATATGCCTTAACAGCTTTTTTGCTTTCAAACAGGGCAAAGTTTAGGTAACATATGATTGGAGCGTTAACCAATTTTGTCAGGAAGTGAACATGCTGAAATGGTAAATAAAACAGAAGTATATATATTATCGGGATTCCTCGGCAGCGGAAAGACCACTTTATTGAAAAGGCTGCTGCTGCAGGAAAAAAAGGATGGCCGGAAGACAGCTGTTATGATGAATGAGCTTGGAAAGGTATCCATTGATTCAGAAGCAGTTGACGGGGAGGTCCCGTTGAAGGAACTGCTTGGCGGATGCATCTGCTGCAGCATCCAGGATAAACTGGAATCCCAGCTGCAGTCGCTGCTTTTGGATGAAAAACCTGAAGTGATTTATATTGAAACGACCGGCGCTGCCCATCCTGTGGAAGTGCTTGATGCAGTGCTGTCGCCGCTGTTCGCAGATAAACTGCTGGTTAAAGGCATCATGACTGCGATTGACGGGATGAGATGGCTTGCCCGAAAGTCGCTGAGCCCGCAAGTTCAGCAGCTGCTCATAGAGCAGGTGCGGCATGCCGACCTGATCCTGGTGAATAAATCAGATGAAATGAGCAGTTCAGAACAAGCCTCTGCAGTCATGGATATACAGTCTACCAACCAGCATGCGGTGCCTATTCTCACCACCTACTCCAAGGTTTCCTCCGATGCGGTACGGGGGCTTAAGACGAATCGGAAGACTGGGGCTGAGAAAGCCTCCCTCAAGGATCTGAACCTTGGATCCTATGTCCACACCTTCAAGGGCCCAGTCAGCCAGGAAGCATTCGAATCTTTTTTGAGAGAGCTTCCTGATTCGGTCTTTAGAATAAAGGGATATATTAAGTTTTCGGCTGAGGGCTATCCTTTCCTGTTCCAATTTTCTTATGGAATGCCTTTATATATGAAGGAATATATGAATATGCCCCTAAACATGGTATTTATCGGCGAAAATATAGACTGGGAGCAGATCAGCCGGAAATTAAAGGATATGGAGTAAATGATATAATATCACTGAAAGATCATTTAGCCCATATAGGGAAAGGACGGTTTTCTTTGAAACAAGCAGCAGAACTGGAAAGAGCATTCCGGACTGTTTTTCGGACTTTAAGGCAGGAAGTGAATAAGCTGATGGGCGATGAAGTCACCAGCAATGAATTCACTGTGCTGAAACTAATAGCAGACGGACCCAAGATGGCTTCTGCCATTTCTAAAGAGCTGAATGTATCGGCAAGCCACATTACGAGTGTAACTGATTCTCTTGTCAGGAAAGGCTATATGACCAGAAGCCGTTCCGAAAACGACCGGAGAGTGGTTGAATTGGTGCTTACAGAAACCGGCCAGGAACTTGTTGAAAAACTGGAGGAAAAAAAATCAGCCTATTTGCAGGCAAAGTTCCGCTCTTTTACTGAAGAAGAGCTGGATCAGCTGGTAAAGCTGTTTCAAAAACTTATGTAAATGATTTATAAGAGCCCTGCGCGCCAGCAGGCTCGTTTTTTGTTTCATTTTATTCTGTCAGTATGGGACGCCGGTGCATAAAAGAAGGCTTGTGTGGGACACTTTTCATTGAGGGCCGCATGACCCATCCTACCAAGAGAGAAATCGAGTGATGATGATGAAGTTCTTAAAACAGCCGGCAGCCCTAATTCTCGCCAGCTTTCTTCTTCAGGGGTCCATTTTTTATGCTGAAGCATCCGGCAGGCCTGCCCCACTGGATTGGTCAGAAGTCAATGAGCTGCTTCCCAGATACAGTACATTTACAGTTGAAGATGTAGAAACGGGAAAGAAGTTCAAAGTGCAGCGAAGGGCAGGAAGCCGCCACGCAGATGTCCAGCCATTGACGGCGAAGGATACAGCCGTGATGAAGGAAATTTATGATGGAAAGTGGAGCTGGAGGCGGAGAGCCATCATTGTAAAATCCGGAAAATTGAGAATAGCGGCTTCAATGCATGGAATGCCCCACGGAGCCGGGGCCCTTGCCAATAACTTTCCCGGCCACTTCTGCATTCATTTTAACGGAAGCACCACTCATCGAAGAGATGAGATGGACTTATCTCATAAATTGATGATTTTGAAGTCAGCAGGCGAACTGGAGGCATACACCGGAAGTGCAGAACCGGAAGAAGCAGCTTCAGCATTCATTGCAGGGCTGAAGCAGCAGGACGAAGATATTGCGGGCATGCTTTCTTTGCAAAAGCTGCCATGGAAAAAAATCCTCCCGGCTATTGAGAATGTTCAGCTGGAAAATGCTTCAGGCGGCTTCAGCATGGAAGAAAAGCAGAACCAGCTTCTGGATGTTTCCGTTGAAGTTGACTGGTATATAAAAAATGAAGGAAAAAGGCATTACAAAGGAAAAATCGAAATGGTAAAAATGTCAGCTTTCGACGGCTGGAAAGTAAACGCGCAAAAATTCCTTGAAGAAAACCGCCTATTCGAAAGATAAGCGGTTTTCTCTTTGCAGTGCAAAGGGCTGCAATAAAAGCAAAAGGGGAATGCTATGGCATCCCCCATTCTTATTTCATCTCTCCAAACTTCGCAAATGTCTTCTCATCCTCTACCAGCCCGCAGGCTGCGCACTGCACCCTGACTTCAGGCCCTTTATAAGCCATATGGAAAGGGCTCAGCTGTTCTTCAGCGTATTCTTCCAAAACAATGCCTGAGCCGGGATCAAGCTTTACTGGCTGTGCTACCTGCCTGATGATGTTGAATCTGCTTCTATTGGTTTTGCAGTTCGGGCAGCGGTAAGGTGTCCCCATGAACATCCTCCTTTCATTCTTCCTGCAGATTTGCCAGTGAATGTATTTTTTGCCATTACAGTCTTCTTTATGCATATATAGTAGGGGTATACTAGAAACGATGATAAGACACAGGCAAGGAGAGATAGAAGATGAACAATGATTATGCTTATTTGCTTGGCAGGTACAGGCAGCTTTGGAACAACCGCAGGCTTGAAGGTGCCGGCTCAGCGGAGGATATCTTAAAGGAAGCAATCCGGAGAGAGCTGAAAGATGAAAATGCCCATCCGCGCGCCAGAAAGCGGGAATCGGAAAAGTTCTACCTGGCTGTTAAGAGGATAACAGAATCGGACATGGCACAAGAGGATAAACTTTTTCTGATAGATTTGCATTGTGAGTTATATGAACAGATCAGATCCTGAGCGTTCCCAGCGGCATATGCCCTGCTGTTGAGAATGATCTGAAAATATGATCAATAATTTTTCACAAATATTTCACAGTACAAGGATATAATCTTCTTATACATAGCAGAAAAGGGGAACAATCATGAGGGCAATTGCACTTACGCTGGGATATGCATGCATGCTGCTGGTGCTGGCAGCCTGCAGTTCTGAACAATATCCGCCAATTGCAAAGGACAAAAAGGTGGCGGCAACCGTCAACATCAAAGATATGTCTTTGACCTTCATTGATTTGGATATAATGGGTGAAGCGGCGACATGGGATTTACAGAAGCCTTATACGGGCGGCATGATCCTCCCTGATGGAGATTCCTTGTTATTATACGGCAAACAGCTGGAAACCGTTGATTTATATTCATTAGAAAAAGGGGAAAAGATCGGTGAATGGCCGGCAGGCACCGGGATAGTCAATGGCAGGCTCCTTTCAGGCAGGAAGGAAATTGCTTTTGCAGACCAGGACAAAGATGAAGTCAGGTTCTATGATTTGAATGGCAAGGAAACAGGAGCTGTTAAGACAGAAGCCGATCCCTTGACCATCCTCGAAGAAAAGGAAAAAGGGAGACTATTTGTCTCAAGCTTCAAGCAGGAAATCATGACTGTCATAGATATAAATCAAGGCAGGAAGATATCATCTTTCAAAATCCATCCTTCTGCAGCAGGAGCCCTGATCAGGGAAGAAGAGGGAGAACTTTGGATAGGCGGCCATGGAGAAGGGGCAGAAGCTGAGAAAGACATCCATGTTTACAGTCTGGAAACAGGCAGGCTGGCAAAAACTATCCCTGCCCCAACGATGCCGGTAGGCTTTGCAGAGCTGAAAGGATCTATTTTTGCTCTCAGCCACGGCTCCAGTACACTTTATAAGATGGACGGCGGCAGTAAAGAGGCAGGCAGCATCCAGGTTGGAGCCAATCCTTTTGAAATGCTTCCTTTCGGAGAGTATCTGATTATTGCGGGCTACGACAGCAATGATGTCCATCTGATTGATCCGGGACCGCTCCAGGTCATAAAGACGATCAAAACAGGAGAAGGGCCATTCCAGATCATACTCCGGGGGGATGTTGGAAATGAATGATATAGAAATATTGATTGTGGATGATGAAGAAGATATGCGTCACCTGATCGGGATGTATCTGGAAAATGCCGGCTTCAGCTGCCGTTATGCTGCAGGAGGGAAAGAGACGCTGGAAGAATTACAGAAAAACCTTCCTGATCTCATTCTTTTGGATATCATGATGCCAGGTGAAGATGGATTCTCAGTGTGTGAGAGAGTGCGTGCCCAATATGAAGTACCCCTCATTTTTTTATCTGCAAAAGGGGAAGAGTGGGATAAGGTCAAAGGACTGCAGATCGGGGGAGATGATTATATCGTCAAGCCTTTCAGCCCTGGGGAATTGACTGCCCGCATACATGCGGTCCTGAGAAGAAGCGGCAGCATCAGCGGAGCAGATTCAAATATAACCTCCGCCGGAAAGATAACGATAGACAAAAAGGCGCGTAGCGTGAAGGTGGAAGGCAGCAGTATCATGCTGACACTCAAAGAATATGAACTGCTGATGTTCTTTATCGGCCACCAGTCCCATGCGCTGAGCAGGGAACAGCTTTTAGAGCAGATATGGGGAATGGATTATCTGGGGAGCTTAAGGACGGTGGATACCCACATTAAAACACTAAGAATGAAGCTTGGTGCAGGAGATTATATAAAGACGGTCTGGGGAATCGGCTATAAGTTTGAGGTGCCCCGCGAATGAAATACTTCTCAGGCAGCCTGGCAAGGAAAATCTGGCTGGCGATCATGGCCGCCATTGTCATCACCATCGTTTACTCATATTTTCTGTCCTATTTGTTTTATGAAAACCTTTATGTCTCACATATTGAGGAAGAGCTGCTGCAAGAGGGCGGGCGCCTCGCCTCGCAGTACAGTTCAGGCCCGATTACCGAACAGTATAAAGAAAAAGTGGAATGGTATAACCAGGTATCGGATGCGGAAGTGTTTGCTGTCAGCAATCCGAGGGAGCTGAGCGCCTGCCTCCCATTTGATATAGATTATGACACGCTGATCGGCCCTGAAGAAAGAGAACGGCTTCTAAAAGGCGACCATATCCTTAAAACCGGGTATGAAGAGCGGTTCGGCCGAAAAATCATGGGAGTTATCATTCCCTTGCTTGATGAAAACAGGCTTGAAGGTATTTTATACTTATATATCCCGGTGGAAAACATCTCTGAAGTCACAAAGGATTTTGCCTACTGGTGGGTAGCGGCTGCTTTGCTGTTTCTTGGAGCTGCCTTCATCTTTGGGACAAAAGTGATCCGAAAGCTGACACACCCGCTTGCAGATATTAAAAAGGCAGCGGAAAGAGTGTCCTCAGGAGATTATTCAAGCAGGGTCCATATTCGATCGGAAGACGAAATAGGGCGCCTTGCCAAAGCGTTTAATCAGATGTCATCCTCCATCCAGAAGGAGGATGAAAGAAAAAAGGAGTTTCTGGCTGATATTTCTCATGAGCTCAGGACACCTATCAGCTACATTAAGGGCTATAGTGATGCAATTTTAAATGGGATTGCGGATAAAGATGACAAGTATCTTCATCTTATCAATAGAGAATCGGTCCGGATGGAAAGGCTTGTCGGAGACCTGCTTGATTTATCGAGGCTGGACACCGATGAATACCAGCTGGTCAGAATGCCTCTTCCCCTTGCTCAAGTCATTGAAGACAGCCTGGTGCGGTATACCCCGGCTTTGAAGGAAAAGAGTATAGAGCTGCGCACAATGCTTGATCCGGACATCATTATAATGGGTGATGAAGGAAGAATCGGGCAGATCGTGCAGAATATCATGGACAATAGCATCCGGTATACAGATAATGGCTATATTGAAATTACCCTGAAAGCTTCCAATAGGGAATGCATTCTTACAATAATTGATACAGGAGGCGGAATCCCGCCGGAAGATCTTGAAAGTATCAAGCAGAGGTTCTACCGCGTCAATAAAGCCCGAACCCGGGATGACGGAGGGACTGGACTCGGCCTTGCCATTGCAGAAAAGCTCATCCAGCTGCATAATGGATCCCTATCAATAGCGAGCAGTCCAGGAGAAGGGACAACGGTAACCATAAAATTGCCAATGCTCCAGGATTAATATGGAAACCCGGGATATTTCCGGGTTTTTGCTTGTTTTTAGGCTGAGTTAGTATACCTTGTTGATTTTGGGCTCATGTGTGTGTGACTTTGTTTCGCACGCATTTCAGCACATCTGGCTAAAGTGAGCCCAAAATCAACAACAATGTTAATAAAGCCTTTTTTAATATACGAATTTCTTTCACAGTTGTCATTCCAGTGTAATAAAAGTAAACAAAGGATGCCCCCAGAAAATCTGTCAATAAGACTTCTTTATCATATGTTTGGAAAAAAGCCATGTTCACTTCCACTTTACCAATTATTATCCATACAATAATATTCCAGCCATTAATCCTAAGATATCTTGATAGAACAGGCTTTTCCTGCTTAATTAGTCCCAAAGTCAGTATGCGCAGCCTATGGATGCACTTACAAACTGCTAATATGTAAAATCCTCCCTCTAATATTACAAAAATCGTATGCTATGATATTACTGCAAGCAAGAGAGCAACAAAAAACAAACTACGATTATCAGGGAGGATTTCATACATGAATAAAAAAGTGATCTTTTCAGTAGCAGCGGCAGCAGCATTGCTTGTATCACCAGGATTGAATAAAGCAGATGCAGCATCTAATTGCCCGACTCCACAGCAAGTGAAAGTAAATTACTCTGGAAACCTGAATAACGAGCAGATTAACAGCCTGCTTCAAAAATATCTGAAACAATACAATATTAAATGGGAAAATGTACAGGTAAACAAGCAGCCGGCCAAAGCAGAACAGCCGAAACAGGAAGCACCTGCACCAGCCAAAACAGAACAGCCAAAACAGGAAACTCCTGCACCTGCAAAAGCAGAGCAGCCTAAGCAGGAAGCACCTGCACCTGCACCAGCTAAACAGCCTGCACAAGCAGAACAGCCTAAAGCTGCACCATCAGCATCACAAGTAAGTGCGTTTGAGCAGAAGGTAGTCGAACTGACTAACCAGGAACGCGCAAAAAATGGTGTGCCTGCCCTTAAGCTTGATACAGAGCTCAGCAAGGTTGCACGCGAAAAGTCTAATGATATGAAAACAAAAGGCTATTTTGACCATAACAGCCCAACTTACGGTTCTCCGTTTGATATGATGAAGAAATTCGGCATCTCTTACAGAACAGCCGGTGAGAACATTGCAATGGGCCAGCGTTCACCTGAAGAAGTGGTAAAAGCATGGATGAACAGTGAAGGCCACCGCAAGAACATCATGAACGCCAACTTCACACACATCGGTGTAGGCCATGTGGCAGAAGGCAACTACTGGACTCAAATGTTCATCGGAAAATAATATAGCATTCAAAAAAGGAGACAGCACCCGCTGTCTCTTTTTTTTGAACAGTTTTAGACGATCCCGGGGAATGACTGTCTTATACGTCTTAATCTCATTAAGGCTCCGGCCCAGAAGGTTTAACAGTAACTGAGGGTGCTTTTCCTTCATGATTTTTCCGAAAAAGGATACAATACAACCTAGAGTTAATATAGATAGGGGATTTCTATGGACATCAGAAAAGCAGAACCAAACGATATAAGCAAAATTATGGGAATCGTAAAGAAAACTGTAGAAATAATGAAGCAGGAAAATAACGATCAATGGACAGATGAATATCCTGCAGAAACTGATTTCCTTCATGATATCAAGAACGGAACGATGTTTACGGCAGTGATGGATGGAGAACCCGCCGGGGCTATAACATGCGATCAGGTCCAGGCAGAGCAATACAGCCAGGTTTCCTGGCAAAAGGCCGCTGGTGAATGCTATGTGTTCCACCGCCTCGTTGTAGATCCTGAAATCAGGGGAGCCGGGATTGCCAGCCGTCTCATTTCGTTTGCTGAACAGCATGCTGTTCAGCAGAATGTACCATATATGAGGACTGATACATATTCACTTAATAAGAAGGCCCAAAGGCTGTTCGAGAAAAACGGATACAAAAAAGCCGGTGAAATCTATATGGACAGGGAGCATCCGTTCTTTTGCTATGACAAACTTCTTTAAGCATGCCGGAAGTTCAAGTATCCATCTGAAAAGGAATATCTACAGCTTCCTCATCTTCATGTATGGGTATGATAATGACAAGAAGACCTTCTTCAAAAGAGGTTTTGATCTCTTGCCGTATGACCTGAAATGGAATGGATAATTTCTTCTCAAACTTCAGGCTGGGGCGCTCTTTTATCAAATATTCCCGGTTGGGGAGAAGAGTCATATATTTACCTTGAATGATGATTTCTCCATTTGCCAGTTGAACCTTGAAATTCTCCCTTTCAATGCCGGGAAGTTCTGCTTCAACAATGATGGTGTTCCCGGATTTATAGACATCACATCTGGGCACAGATCCCTGATGCCCGAAAAATGCTGAGCCGGGGCTGGATGGCATAATCTGCCCCTCGGAATTCTTTTTGCTCAAACTGCCCATCAGCGGATCATTCTGGACTTGGGTGCTCCATTCCAGAAGATGCCTGAATTGTTCCAAAGACATACCTTGTTACCTCCTTTAATGAATGGGAGCTCAGAGCTAAAAGGAAAAGCTTATAGGATTTCAGTTACTTCAATCTCAGAAAACTGCATATCAATATTCTTGGGTATCCTGACTTCCAGCATGCTGTCTTTGAAGCTCGCAGAAGAGCCTTTCCTTTTTACAATGGCAGGAAGGGTAATCGTATGCTTATTATCAAACTCAGGAATATGCTCCAGGATGATCTGGTTTGAAGTATGATAAAGCTTCAGCTGTTTGAGCCAGGATTCATCTTTTATCCCGATCCTGACAAAAACATAATCATGTGTTTCGTAGACAGAGGTATCGAGTTTGGAAGAGCCGGGAGGAGAGGGATCAGGGTTCCCCTGCTGAAATGGGCTGAATCCCTGCATCATATTCTGTGGCCCTCCCATTCCCTGCATCGATTGGGGAAAAAGCTGCCCCATCATACTCTGAACATATTTGTCAATCTCGTCAGGCTTAAGCTGCTGCATCGTTTTTTTCATGTCTTTGTTAAACGGGAAAAGGTTCCAGGGAAACATATGATACATCCTTTCCTAGTGAGGCGTATATGCCCCATGTTCGGTATATGCTGCTGTATTATATGCAGGCAGCAGCCTAACCGTTAATCTTCTCGCATACAGAAGACTAGCTGCCAGTCCAATGGCTTATATTTTCTTCCAGCCTCTTTTTATTTGCATATCTCAAGTGTTCTTCATAGTATAGTGATTAAGAGAGCAGAAAAAAATATTGCGGGGTATGTATCTTGGTGAATGTAAAGACGGCTTTGATAACCGGCGGAGCGGCCGGCATCGGAAAAAGGACAGCTTTTGAATTGGCAGCTAATGGGGTTTCGCTTGCAATCAATTACCGCAGCAGCCGGGAAAAAGCTGAGCTGCTCGCAGAAGAATTGACTGAAAAATATGGGACTCAAAATATTGCGGTCCAGGGTGACATCGCTTCTGCAGAAGACTGCCGGCGCATAGCTGAGAAGGCACTGGATTGTTTTGGCTCAATCGATATCCTTGTCCATAATGCCGGGCCATACATACATGAACGAAAAAGAATGGCTGATTATTCCCTTGAAGATTGGAGCTATCTGATGAATGGAAATGTAAACGCAGTCTTTTGGCTGACAAAGCTCCTTCTGCCGGCGATGAGAGAAAAAGGCTGGGGAAGAGTCATTACCATTGGATTTGATAGAGTCGAAACGGCGCCAGGGTGGATTTACAGATCAGCTTTTGCTGCAGCAAAAACAGCGGCGGCATCCCTTACAAGGACTCTTGCCCTGGAAGAGTCTGAGTACGGGATAACAGCCAATATGGTCTGTCCCGGTGATATCGTAGGTGAATGGAAAGAGAAAGAAATCATTCAGGCAAGAGAATTGATCGGAGATTTGCCCGAAAATGAAAGAGATGCAACCGGAGAGGATATCGCACGGGTCATTTCGTTTTTAAGTGATGATAAATCTGCCTTTATAAATGGGAGCATTATTCCTGTCACAGGAGGAAAGGATATATTGGGAAAAGCATACAGGCTTGATGGCTAAGAAGTGCACATTGCTGAAGGCAATGTGCTTTTCTGCTGCAATTGTGCCAATAACAGAGAAAGTTTGAAAGAAACCTGCTGCAGAAACGAGTACGTATAGTTTTGAAGGTGGAAGGATGATAAAGTAGTAGGAAATAACTATAAATTTGATGCAGGGTGCTGTGGCATATGGACATATATAACAGGTTTCTTAAAAAACTCCTAATCAATTACATATTCGGCTCTTTGATTGCAGTGCTGGCAATCGGTGCAACCTTTATCTTTACCACCATTGATGCGAGGGGATATGATAAAGCCCTTATATGGCTGATTCTGGCAGGGTCAATGGTCATCATGTTTTTTACGGAGGGCTTTTTCTTCAGGCAGCATATCAGGCCCATTCGAGCTGTGTTTCTTTCAGATGGAATGGATGCAGAGTCTGTCAAAAAAGGAATCCTCAGGCTGAAGCAGTTTCCAGTTTTAACGGTCAAGCGGATTATGCTTCCGCATCTGCTTGGACTGACGATACCGGCAGCATCCGCTTCACTTTATCTGATCTCAGCCGGAGAGCTCAAGCTCTCCTATTATATGGTGCTTTATGCCGCCATTGCCGCTTTTCTTGTTGCCAGCATGCACGCCCTTGTAGAATTCTACTTGACGCTCCGGGCGATCAAGCCGGTGCTGGCCCATTTCAAAGCGGCCAATAAAAGCGGGTGGCTTGCTCAAGAAACTCCATCCGCCATTCCGATCAAAAAGAAATTCCGTTTAACAGTCCTTGCGATCGGTGTCCTTCCTGTCCTGATTTTCATGGTAGCTGCCCAAATCAAACTGGAAGGAATGGGTATGGGAACGGCCGTTTTTTGGCAGTGGGCGGCTGTTGTGATCTTCATAACAGTTTGCTATGCCATGCTGACCGCGAAGTATATGGCGGAGGATATTGAAGAGCCGATTTCACGCCTTCAAACGCTGATGTCCGAGGCGGAAAATCAGAACTTTGCCTACTTGAAGGATAATGTGTATACAGACGAATTCTCAGAGGTATTCACAGGCTTCAATATTATGATAGCGGCCCTGAAGCAAAGGGACGAGACGAACCGGCAGCTGCTTGAAAGCTTCATGACGGTCCTGTCGGCTGCACTTGATGCGAGGGATCCATATACTTCCGGCCACTCCATGAGGGTAGCATCATTCTCCCGCGACATAGGGAAGAGGCTTGGCCTTCACGATGAAGAACTGATGCAGCTTTATCAGACTGCTCTTCTCCATGATATTGGAAAAATCGGTGTCCCGGATGGAGTTCTGCAAAAAGAAGGCAAGCTGACTGACGAAGAATTCGAGTATATAAAGGCCCATCCGGTTATAGGTGAAACGATTTTAAAGCAGGTACAGCCGGCAGGCGAGGTGGCCTCCTTGCTCCCCGGGATCCGTTCCCATCATGAAAGAATCGATGGACAAGGTTATCCTGATGGACTTCAGGGGGAAGAGATACCTTATTTTGGCCGTATCATCGCAGTAGCGGATTCTTATGATGCCATGACTTCTGACAGACCTTACCGCAAAGGGATGCCGCCGGAAAAAGCATTGCATATACTTGAAAGTGGAAAAGGCACACAATGGGATCCACAGGTGGCAGACGCTTTTATTGAGCTGGCCAGAAAGATGGTGCAGACTGAAGCATCATGATCTTTCAGGTTCTCTATGGTCTTTATAAAGACCTTTTATGTCCTTCAAACAAGACAAAGGCCGCACCAGATTGGTGCGGCTTTATCAATGCACGCATATTCTTCCCGCAGCATGAAAGAATTCATGAGGAACGCAGCAATGCCTTCTCTTCCTGAAGGATTCCGCTTCCGGACTGTACCTCCTCCGATTGGACCACCAGGGTCCGTGTCGGGAAAGCCATGCTGACCCCTTCCTCTTCCAGGATCAGCAAGATCCTGAAATTAACGTCTTCTTTGATGGAAAGATAATCTGCAAAAGACGTTACATTCGTAAAAAAGTACAGGTAAAGATCAAGGCTGGAATCATTGAAGCGGTCAAAGCGGACTATGATCGTATCATTATGGATTTCCTCATGTTCAATCAGCATCAGCTCAATCCGCCTTGCGATTGCCTGGAGCTTTTCTCTTGAAGTGGAATACGTAACTCCCAGATGAAAGGAAATCTGCCTTTTTCCCATTTTAGACCAGTTAATGATCGGCTCGTTTGCGAGAGTTGAATTGGGAACGGTCACAAGAGCCTGGGCAAAAGTACGTATCTTCGTGCTTCTAAAGGTTATATCCTCAACTGTTCCCTCGACGCTGGGAGTCTTAATCCAGTCGCCTATTGTGAATGGCTTTTCGGTAACAATTACTATTCCCCCAAAAAGGTTGGAAACTGTTTCTTTCGCAGCCAGGGCAAAAGCCAGGCCGCCAAGACCCAACCCGGCAATGAAACCGTTGATATTGAAGCCCCATTCTTCAGCAATCATACTTCCGCCAAGAACAATGACAAGAGTCTTAGCCATCTTAGAAACAAAAGGGACGACCAGCTTATCGACATTGATATCGAGCCTGCTCATCAGTTTAGGGAAGAGCACCGTAGTCATGCTGCTTAAATTGAAAAGGCCCCAGGCCGCAAGCACAACGAAAACTGACCGGAACAGCTTTTTTTCTGCCGTATCGCTGATCAGGTCATATGGGAAAAACTGCAAAGCCAGCTGAAGGCCTATAACGACAAACAGCCATCTGACAGGTTTTTGGAAAGAATTAAGGATGGAAGAGGCTGTGGTGATGCCTTTTTTATCAGTATAATCAATAATCAGCTTGAAGATATATCTTGTAAACACTTTGCGGAGCAGCAAAAATAGAATCAGGATTCCGGCAGAAAGGGCAGAATTTGCCCAAAAATCATCGGTTAACAGGTAAGTCATCATTTTCCTCCTTGATGTAAAACTGAGCAGTGATAAACATTAGAACACTTTACCACTAACTGTGGAAAAATTTAATAGGTTGAAAGACGTAACTTTTAATAAGGCTCTGTGTACTTTCAAAAGGGGGAAGAGAAAGTCCCGTCACCCATTTTAAAAAGTGCCTGTCTGCTATACATACCTATGCGAACATTAATCACGAAAGTACAGGAATGGACAGACCATTTTTTTTTCGGAGTCTAAAATATAGGCATGGCTGTTCCTGGCTTTCGGTTTGCAAATGCAATCAGTGTGTTCAGCCCGCAGATTTAAGCTCTAAAGAATAAGGATGCTGCCTTAGCCGCTGAATTTTTGCCGTGAAGGTCTTCAGCTGCTTCTTTGCGCATATAGTATACGGACAAGCGATTTGGAGAGGGGAATGAAGAGTGGCATATCAGGGGTCGAAAGGCTGGTATATTCAGAAGCTGAAGGAAATGGGAATCAATAAACATCCGATAGACCGCAGAAAAATAGAATTATACAAAACTTATATTGTCAGAAAACTATACATCGAAGAATTAAAGAAAAATCCGGGAAAATAAGCTATGGGGAGGCTGCATAAAAAGCAGTCTCTTTGTTTAGGCAAATGTATGGCGGTCTATGCCCGGCACATGAGCCTGCGCTTTTCTTTATGGCATGATGGAAAGCGGCAAAGCATATGATGAGGGAGAAAGGGGCGGGGGATAGTGAGATCTCTTATTGCAAACAAGCTGGCCGCCATTTGGAAGGAAATCGGGGAAAGCTGCCTTGACTCTCCGGTAAAACACGGAAGCAAGGTGGACGCAGTCCGGCAGCAGATTTATTTGCTCCAGCACTATCCTGTCCTGCTCCATGAATATTATTTGATGTCCAGTCTGATTCTCGAAAGCAAATGGATTGTCCCTCCATGGAAACTGATCTCCTTTAAATGCGGCAGCCCAATTGACTATGATGCCTTTTATGCTGCAGCATGCGAGCAGGATATCGACATTTTTACATACACCGGCATCGACGAAGAAATCTGGTGCGGCCAGAGTGAAGTCCCGCCCAATAAACTAAAGCTGGTCAGGTCAGCTGCATCAGATTTGCCAGGCGGGGAATTGGATGAGGTGAGTCTGATTGTGTTCCCTAAATCATTAAAGAGCTTTACCAGCAGGGATTTTGAAGCTATAAGCCTGCAGCTGCAAAGGGCTGATATGAAAAGGAAGAGACTCTGCATGGCTTTTTCGGCATCCGACCCTGAAAGTCCGGAATATGAGCTGAACCGGTTTCATTCACTCCTTGAACAGGCGGCGAGGTGGCAGAAGTACAGAATCTGCAAAGAGGAGACTGTGCATATTCAAACTGAAACAGCCTTCGAATATGCCGATGGCCGTTTTGAATATCCCCAAAAAATAATGGCGAAGATGCGGGAAAAAAGGGTCCCTTCCTCAATATGGCCTGTGGAGCGGCTTGAACATGCGTATATGAAGGCGGTTTTTCTGGAAGCAAGGTAATTTTTAATACACGAAAAAGCCAGTCCGGAATGACTGGCTTTGTTCATTTCTTGTATTCTTATGCCTCCATCAGCTGGGTGACATCCTGAACCGGCAGGACTCCGCTCCGCATGACGTGAAGTGTATATAAGTCCTTTGGAATTTCATAAAGATTGTAGATAAGTTCCTGCTTGTTCAGCTGTTCAAATATATGTTTCCTTGTTTCATTGGCCTGGATAATATACGGAAGCTTCTCGGCAGCTTTTTGGGAGCGGATATTGACATTTCTGATCCTCATAAAAATCGTTTCAATTCCTGCTTCATAAAAAAGCTCATCAAAAAAAGCATCCTTGGCTGTCTTATTATAGCCTTTCCCATGATAGGGTTTGCCGAGCCAGGTGCCGAGGAAACCGGCCTGATCCTGAATATCGAACAGATTGATGGTCCCGATCGGGGCACCCCATTCATCGAGGATGGTGCGGGAAATAAGCTCACCGCGTTCCTCTGCTTCAATCGTCTGCTTGGTCATAAATAAAAATTCATCATAGGAATAGGCTTTTTGGCGCACAAAAGGGAAGACTTCCGGGTGCGTCATCAATTCGTACAAAGCATGGCAATCATGAAGATCGCGTTTCTTGAGCATGTATGTTCCCTCCAGCCCGAGGTAGTCCTGCTCCATGCCAAATAGAGCTCTGGTCCCACCCTCGAAATTTTTTGTAATGTTGCTAAAAAATTTCGGGGTGGGAATCGAACCCACTAGAACCATCCTTGGATTGGATGGTGGCGCACCATTTGCCTTCCCTATATCTATTGCATTCCATTATGTGTTTGGTCAAAGGCAGAAATTCAGCAGAATCTTTGCCACTTAAGGTATCATACTAAAAAAAAATAAAAAAAGAAATAGGTAAATTGTTAATATTTCTTGAAAAATTTACAGCAAAATTCGGCAGCGGATTTTGACAAAATCCATCACTCAGAATAGACGAATTCACCATCAATCATCGTCCAGGACGGCTTGGACAAAAAATGGAAAGGATGCAGGCTCCAAAGGGCCAAATCTGCATCCTTGCCCGGCTCAATTGATCCTAGCCTGTCTTCAACTTTCAAGTTCCTGGCCGGAATGAGTGTGATTCCCTCGAGTGCTTTCTGTTCAGCAAGACCTTCCCTCATAGCAATGGCAGCACAGACATTCAGATATTGTACCGGTGTATAAGGATGGTCTGTCGTTATCGAGACTTCAATTCCCATTTTCGTCAGTTCGCTGTATGTCCTCCATGTTTTATTTTTCAATTCTACCTTCGATCTTCGGGTCAATGTCGGACCCACAGACACTTTTAAATTCCTTCCCGACAGCTCGTCGGCAACCAGGTGGCCCTCTGTGCAATGCTCAATCCTCAGATCAAGGTTGAATTCATCTGCCAATCTTACCGCAGAAATAATATCATCTGCCCTGTGTGCGTGGATCCTTACAGGAATGGAACGATTAAGGGCTAGCAGCAGCGGTGCGGTGCGGAGATCTTCCGGTGATGCCGAGATTTTTGCAGCATAAAAAGCCTCCCTGAGCATTCCCATGATGCCCATCCTGGTAATCGACTCTTTATTGCCGTGGCTGTGAATCCGCTTGGGGTTTTCCCCAAATGCGATTTTAAGGCCTGCCGTTTTCTGAATCGTCATCTTTTCAATATTTTTGCCGGCGGTTTTAATGACAGAAGTGGTTCCGCCGATAATATTGGCGCTGCCCGGCATGATATGGACCGCCGTGATCCCATGCCGCACAGCATCAGAAAATGCAGGGTCGAGCGGGTATACGCCATCCATGGCCCTGATATGCGGACTGAGCGGCTCTATGGTTTCATTGGCATCATTCCCGGCCCATCCGGTCCCTTCATCATAAAGTCCCATATGTGTGTGCACATCGATGAAGCCTGGAAGCAGATGCCTGCCGCCGCAGTCAATGATCCTGACGGCGGAATCCATCTTAATTGAAGGGCTTGCCCTCTCTATCTTGCCGTCAGAAACAAGGACGTCACCCCTGAAGGGTGCTGAAACAATCGGGTAAACAAGCGCATTTTTCAACAGCATCCTTGGCATGATCGCGCCTCCTTATATTTTGCATCAATCTTTTCTGCGCTGCTTGACAGCAATATATCCGGCAAGAAGGACAGCAGCAGTGCCGATGATCGGTGCCAGATATGGTTTTGCATAATCCTTTACTTGATTCCAATGGTCGCCAAGCTCCATTCCCAGCAGGAGAAAAAGAACAGTCCAGGGGATAATGGCCGCCACAGTGTACAGAAAAAAGGTTCTGAGGGGCATCTTTGCTATTCCTGCCGGTATGGAAATGGCATGCCGTACGACAGGTATGAACCTGGCAGTGAAGATGACGCCGGTGCCGTAGCGGTTAAACCAGTCCTCGGCAGCCTCCAGATGACTGCCTTTAATCAGCAGATATTTCCCGTATCTCTCGAGGACAGGCCTGCCTCCAAAATAACCGAGCCAATAAAGAAAAAGCTGGGCAGCGGTGCCGCCTGCGACCCCGGCGAGCAAAGCTCCGGCAAAATGGATCTCTCCGCTTGCTACCAGGTATCCTCCATAGCTCAGGACAATTTCACTGGGGATCACTTCTGCCATCAATCCAAGGGCTATGCCCAGATAGCCGAGGCTTGAAAGGAACTCAAATAACTGAATGACCATTTCCTTCACTGATACATGCCTCCCTTAAAAAATCCCTGTCATCTGAAGGGCGAGGACAGCAAAGCCCAAAACCCATACATAAACAGCAAAAATCTTCAGGGATTTTCTTTTCAAAAATGAAATCATCCAGACTACAGCTGCATAGCCGAACAGCGCTGATGAGAGTGTGGCGATCAATAGGCTCCCAAAAGGGATGGCCTCGGTATGGCCGGCATACATTTCTCCTGCCTGCATCACTATCCCCCCGGCTATCGCTGGAATGGAAAGAAGAAAAGAAAAATAGGCAGCTGTTTCTCTATCCAGCTTCCTGATAAGGCCTGCGGCAATCGTCAATCCGGAGCGGGAGAGTGCAGGGAAGATGGCTGCTGCCTGGAAGGTGCCGATGAAAATGGCATCCCCCATACTGATATCGTCCATCTTTTTCCTGCCTTTTTTAATTCCATCGGCAGTCCAAAGGATAAAGCCGGTAAGCAAAAATTCCCACCCGATGGTTACGCCGGACTTTGACAATGAATCGAGAAGGTCCCCGAGAAGGAGACCTGCAATCACTGCAGGAACTGTTCCGGCTGCAAGGAGCAGGGAAAGCCGCCCGAAAGGTTTCCTGGCAATTTGGAGGAGTTCATCTTTGTAAACAACAAGAACTGCCAGCAGGGTGCCGACATGCAGCATGGTATCAAGGAACAGGCCTGCCTCATCAAGCCCGAACAGGTGCCTGCCAAGATATAAATGCCCGGTGCTTGAAATCGGAAGAAATTCAGTCAGGCCCTGGATCATGCCGAGAATTAGCGCTTCTATCTTAGAAAGCATCTTATCACCCTTTACATCTTTTTGAAGTATTGAAGAAGGCTCCTTTATTGTTGTATTTGCCGATATATGCCCTCACTAATTAGTATTCAAGTTGTCCCAAACAAGAACAGGGAAAGGAAAAGATGCGGGTAAAGAATAATTTAAGCGGAAGAATGAAACCTTTTTAGATGTGGGGCGTAGTAATAGTTATAAGAAATCATTTTAATATTGGAGGAATTATGAGTGGAATACCAAAAAAACTCCAGCAGTGATGAAAGGCTGATGGCATCCCTGATTTATATATCCAGCCTGTTTACGACCTTTCTAGGGCCGCTTATCATCTGGCTTTTGAAGAAGGATGACTCGGAGCTTGTGAATTATCATGGAAAAGAGTATTTTAACTTTCTTATCTCTTATGGGGTGTACAGCATCATCAGTACCGTCCTGATGATTGTCCTTATCGGCTTCATCACCATCTGGATCGTCGGCGCTCTGGCCCTGGTCTTTACCATTGTGGCGGCAGTAAAAGCCTATGAAGGCAATGAATACAGAATACCGCTGGTTTTTCGTCTGATAAAATAAGACAGCATAGCTGCTGATTCCTTTTAAGGGGATCAGCAGCTTTTTTGTGCCGCAGTCAGGCGGAGCCTGTGACAAATGCGGATTTTTTTTGTTAGAATATATCCATTATCAAGCAATAATAGCCATAAAAAAGAGAGGAGTCTTGATCATGCTCAATGAAACCGGCCTGGTGCTCGAAGGCGGCGGGATGAGGGGGGTCTATACGGCAGGCGTGCTGGAATACTTTATGGAGCAGGATCTGTATTTTCCCTACATAATAGGAGTTTCGGCAGGAGCCTGCAATGCTGCTTCCTATATCTCAGGGCAGAAGGGACGGAATAAAACTGTCAATGTAGATCTTGTCAGCGATCCCCGCTATATATCATGGCGCAACTATTTCCGGAACCGGCAATTCTTTGGAATGGATTTCATTTTTGATGAAGTCCCGAACAAGCTTGTCCCCTATGATTATGATAAGTTCCATAACAGCCAGTCGGAGTTCGTCATTGGCACGACCGACTGCCATACAGGAGAACCTGTTTATTTTAACAGGGAAGGCTACGGGCAGGATGTGCTGCAGGTGCTGAAAGCTTCGAGCTCACTGCCATTCATTGCGCCGGAGATAGACTACAACAGCAGAAAACTGCTGGATGGGGGCATCAGCGATCCGATTCCGCTGAAAAAAGCCCAGCAGGACGGATTCCAAAAAAATATAGTCATACTCACAAGAAATAAAGGCTATCAGAAAAAACCTTCAAAGTTCCATTTCCTTGTCAGAAGAAAATATCCAGCTTATACTGGCCTCCAAAAGGCCATGGAAAACCGCTACCGGCAGTACAACCAGACACTCGGCTATCTGGCAGAAGAAGAACAGAAGGGCACCACCCTTGTCATCCAGCCATCAGAGCCGCTCGAAGTGGGAAGGATGGAAAGGAACCCAGCCAAGCTGGAACACCTCTACAACCAGGGGTACAGCGATGCCAAGAAGCAATATGGGCGGATTCAGTCTTTTATTGGGTGACATTTATGTTGGTGACAGGCACCTGTACCAGTTGTAGACCAGTTTATAATAACCTCAGCTAAATGTTGGCTGGGGTTATTAACTTTGACAAGAGTCTAGATTTTTTTTATAGAAGGATGCCCGTTTTGAGAAAAATATGGCATTGAACTACCTGAGAGAAGATAGAGGGTGCCAGTGCCACCGTCTAAGACCCTCTGAACCAATTAAAATTAAATAGAGGGTGCAGTGCGGCCGACTAAGACCCTTGAACCCATGCAAAGTTAAATAAAGGGTGCCTGTGCCACCGTCTAAGACCCTCTGAACCCATGTAAGGTTAGATAGAGGGTGACAGTGCGGCCGACTAAGACCTTCTGAACCAATTAAAGTTAAATAGAGGGTGCTAGTGCGGCCGACTAAGACCCTCTGAACCAATTAAAGTTAAATAGAGGGTGCCAGTGCCGCCGACTGAGACCCTCTGAACCAATTAAAGTTAAATAGAGGGCGCTAGTGTGGCCGACTAAGACCCTCTGAACCAATTAAAGTTAAATAGAGGGTGTTAGTGCGGCCGACTAAGACCCTCTAAAACCTTTTAAATCAAATAAAGGGTGTCAGCAGCGTTTTTTGCCAGCCTCTGGATCATAAAATTTCCACTTTAATGTACTTCCTCTTAAACAAAATGCTGCTCCACAATAACCAACGTACAGATATCCCCGCCTAATCCCTGGCATGATTTCCCCCCGCTCTTAATAGAATTAAAGAGAAGCCAAAATTTGAAGCAGAACCGCAACCAAATTCTTCACGGGAGACTTGCTGATGAATATCCAAAAGCATTACAGCCGATTAGCAGATATATCTCTTAACAGCAGCCTGGCATCGCTAGTGCCTCTATTTTTTATCCTTCCGGCTTGCCTGGTTATGCTGCCGGGCAGGGAGCTGGTGCTGGCAGCTGTGCCTTTTCTTTTGTACAGCTTTGGCTGCTATCAGATGAGTGTGGTTCAACAATCAAGATCAAAAGCGGTGGACAGGCTCGACGGCTGCCAATATAAAGGGAAGCTGCTGGAAGAAAATCATCTTCTGGTTTCCCATCTTCCTTCATCTTTTTTAAGAATGCTATTATTCACACCTGACGGCCAGCTGGCTGGAGAACTGAGAGATTTGGACGAGACCTTACTAGGGAAACTTTGCCCCTCTTTTCTTTCCGTGTCATGTCAGCGGGAATACGGATTATATAATCGATCAGGCAGCCTGATGATCCTTTTTCTGTCCAGGAAAAATAAAGTGGATATTTTCAGGGCTGACCGCCGCTATATTGGGACGATGGAATTTATTCATAAACCAGGAGGATCGGCTGTCATACTCTTTCGCCAGAAGACGCTTTCTGTTCGAAGGGAAAAATTTTTTCTGGATTGCAGGATTGAATGGGAAGATGGGAAAGAATTGATGAACTACAAAAAGGGTCTGATGCCTGTAAGCTGGGCTGAGACATTTCAAAATCCTAATATGGAGATTATGGAATTTAATGACAATGCAGGGCCGAAGGAGAGGATCTTGGCATTGGCAGCGATCGCTAAGCTGTTTGCTGACGGATGGTGATCGCAATCAGTCAGGTTTTGATGTGCTTATATATGGGAATCTATCACTAAGATCGTATACTGCAAAAGAGCGGAGGATAAAGTGATGGATAACAGCTATGAAAATTGCCTGAAGGCTTGTCTTGATTGCCTGGAAGCCTGCGAGGTTTCTTTCAGGAAAACCCTGGAAGAAGCAGATGCAGGGAAGAAGTCTGACGCAATCAGGCTGTACAGAGAAAGTGCCGATATTTGCGCACTGACAATCAAGGCGCTTGAGTCAGAAAGCGATTTTATAAAAAAATATACTCTGCTTTGTTCCAGGATAGTGGATCAATGTGCAGAAGAATGCAAGCAGTTTGAACAAGCTCATAGCATGAGCTGTGCAGAGAAATGCTATCTTTGTGCAGAAGAATGCAGAAAGCTTGCTGCTTGATGAGATATTGAAATAGACGAACACAATCCGGCCGGCGTGCCGGTTTTTTTATGCCGGCTGTTTACTTAGATCACATAGCATATTAAAATGGTGTTCTAGCATGAATATTCAGCTTATGCAGGTTTGGCCTGCTAAGGACATGTATAGGAATGCTAATAATAGCCCGAGGTGTAGAATGAAAAAGTTTCTTCTTGTTACAGGGATCATTTTGCTGGCTTTATTCATTATTGATAAGACGGTCTTAAAGGATAAAGGTGTCGTAAACAAGGTGCTGCCGGCTGAAAAATATGAAAGGCTGGAGAATCCGGAGGAAATAGCGGTGGGGATTGAACCGGGCAATAAAGCACCGGACTTCACTCTGACTGATATAGAGGGAAAAACAGTGAGTCTCAGCGATTATAAAGGCAAAAGGGTTTTTCTTAATTTTTGGGCCAGCTGGTGCCCGCCCTGCAAGGCCGAAATGCCTGATATGCAGGAGCTTTACGAAGAAAAAGCAATCGGGGATTTTGAAATTCTGGCCGTCAATATGACATTTATTGAAAAAAATAAAGGCGACGAAATGGACTTTGTAAAGGATAATGGCCTCACCTTCCCCATTCCGCTTGATGTGAAGGGGCAGGTCATGGGGGAGTATGAGATTATGGCTTATCCGACCAGCTTTTTTATAGATTCTGACGGAATTATCAGAAGCAGGGTTATGGGAGCCGTGGATAAGGATTTTATAGAGAAAGAAAGCAAAAGGCTTCCATGATGTTCATGGAAGCCTTTCTTCTGTATCTGCCGGCAAAATATCAGATGATGCTGCCTGCAGGCGTTCTTTGATCTTCCTCTTTCTGTAAAGCATCATGCCCGCTTCCCCGATATCCCCGACTGCTGAGCGGTTGATGAATGCCCCGAAGACAAGCCCGGCAATCGGCACCATCTGAAAAAGCTTCTTCCAGCCAAACTGATCACGATAAGCAAAGACAACTTCACGCCATCCCTGGATTTCTGATGCGATTTCCCGCTGGACCTCTTCTTCCGGCGAATCGATGTCGGACAGCTGCCTGAGAATCGCCTGCTTGCCAACGATGTCAGCAGATACAAATTGCAGCGCCTTGACGATGAACAGCCGCTCTTTCTTGCTTTTCGGATCATAGCCGTAACAGATGGCAATATCCTGAAGGGTCTTCAGCTGCATCCCCAGAAGAACTGGAATATCAAGGCTTAAAGTAAACAATCCTCCAAAGCCTGTCCCTGCCCCCTGAATGGCTGCAAGCTTCTTCCTGGAACCTGTCAGCTTTTCTGCTGCCCCGTCCATCTCCTTGATAGAAAGAACAGCAGTATCCTCAAGAGTATTCACATTCCGTCCCGGATAATAAGATTTAATGGAATTAGAGGTGCTTAAATAGCTGCCGCCCGTCTGTATATAGCTGCCGAGCTCATCAAGCATAACACCCATCTTTTTCTGAATGATGGCTGGGGTCAGCTTGTCCAGAACTTTAAATGGAAGCCTGCCGATTTTTTCCCAAAACCATAGGCCGCTCTGATCTTCTTCCCATTCCTGGCATTTCTGCAGCTCAGACTGCAGCTGTTGTTTCGTCTCCTGCATTGTTAGATTCCTTTCTGCTTATAATATGTATAATACGGTTGTCCCCATCCAAAGGTTTCAGGTGCAAAAGCACTATTTTAAATAAAATTTGCGGCTCTTAAGCTCTTTGAATTGTCGAAAGAGATCATTCATGATAAGATGCCTTTAATATTATAAGAATAATATTCCTTCGGGGTCGGGTGAAAATCCCAACCGGCGGTGATGAGGCATGCCTCTTAGTCCGTGACCCGGCTTCACGCTTAGTGAAGACGGTGGATTTGGTGAAATTCCAAAGCCGACAGTTATAGTCTGGATGGGAGAAGGAATGGATGTATGAACCGCGTTTTTAACATTGTGTTTCGAACGCTTATTTCGTCATGTCTAATTTGGCCCCGTACTGATTCTGTACGGGGCCTGCTGTTTTTTCTGGAGAGAAAAAAATTGAACGTTAGGAAAAGAGGTTGTACATATGACAGATGAAGATTATATGGATCTGGCCCTGTCCCTGGCCAGGAAAACAATCGGGCAGACCAGTCCCAATCCATGTGTCGGCGCCGTTGTGGTAAAAGATGGACAGATTGCAGGAATGGGGGTTCATTTAAAGGCTGGCACCCCGCATGCTGAAGTCCATGCCATCCGGATGGCGGGCGGACTTGCCAGGGGAGCAGAGATTTACGTGACACTCGAACCATGCAGCCATCATGGAAAAACTCCTCCCTGTGCAGACCTGATCATCGAGTCGGGGATCAAGAGAGTGGTCATTGCCTCAATAGATCC
Organism: Bacillus infantis; assembly: GCF_008180445.1. Classification (GTDB taxonomy): domain Bacteria; phylum Bacillota; class Bacilli; order Bacillales; family Cytobacillaceae; genus Bacillus_AB; species Bacillus_AB infantis_B. Next base: position 5,191 of record NZ_VTER01000004.1, on the reverse strand, counting down.
TAACCCGGTTGTCGCGGGCCGCGGTATTGCCAAGCTTGAAGCAGCAGGGATAGAAGTGGAAGTGGGAATCAGGCGGGAAGAAGCGGAAGAAATAAATAGCGCATTCTTTCATTTCATGAGGACCAGCAGGCCATATGTAACGATAAAGGCCGCCGCATCATTTGACGGCAAAACAGCAGCGAACACCGGTGACAGCCAATGGATTACCTCTCCAGAATCCAGGGAAGATGTTCACCGGCTAAGACATGAACATGACGCAATATTGACGGGCGTGAACACAGTCATCCATGACAACCCCCAGCTTACCGCCAGACTGCCCCGAGGCGGAAAAAACCCTATTAGAGTAATATTGGATTCCACATTAAGGATCCCCTATGATGCAGCAATCCTGCATGATCAAAAAGCGCCGGTCATCATTTTTACCGGCAGCGGATATGACAAAAGCAAGGCTGAGAAAATTAAAACTATGGGCACGGAGCTTATACATCTTCCTGAGGAAGAGGTGTCAGCAGGCCAGGTGCTCGAAGAATTGGGAAAAAGGCAGGTTCTTTCCGTCTTTGTTGAAGGCGGTTCTGCAATCCATGCTTCTTTCATTAAGGAAGGGCTATTTCAGCAGATCATTCTCTATGCCGCCCCAAAAATCATAGGGGGAAGAAAAGCAGTCCCGTTTGTAGGGGGAGAAGGGATTTCTTCAATGGATCAATCCATTCCATTGGTATTTAAATCGGCCGAACGCATCGGTCCGGACCTTAAAATTACTGCGGTGCCGCAGCCAGAGGAGGGCCATCATGTTCACAGGATTAATTGAGGAAGTCGGCAGGGTTGAACAGATTGTCCACCAGGGGAAAACTTTAAAGCTCAGCATATCGGCCAGCCAGATACTTGAAGATGTGGGAATTGGCGACAGCATTGCCGTAAATGGCGTTTGCCTGACAGTCACTGATTTTACCTCGGGAATATTCAGCGCTGATGTGATGCCGGAAACATACCATTCTACCAGCCTTGCCGAGCTGAAGCGCAATAGCCCCGTAAACCTTGAAAGAGCCATGAAAGCCGGCGGCCGCTTTGGGGGGCATCTTGTATCAGGGCATATAGATGCCAGAGGCAGGATCATTAGAAAAAGGCATGAAGAAAATGCCATCTATTATGAAATCGAAGTGCCTGAGGAATGGTCCCATTTGCCAGTGGATAAAGGCTCCATTGCTGTAGATGGTGTTTCGCTGACAATTTTTGAAGCGGGAGCTTCTTCGCTGACGGTCTCCCTTATTCCCCATACCGCTGGCCATACCATACTGGGAGGGAAGGAATCAGGGGAAACTGTGAACCTTGAGTTTGATATGCTTGGAAAATATATTTACAGCTTTATGAATAAGGCTGCCTCCAAGCCGGAAAAGAAAACTGTCTCGGAGGCGCTTCTCAGAGAAAACGGTTTTTTGTGACAGCCTGGGAACTAAGCTAAAGCAATAAAAGAAGGCATGTCTTTCGCCAGGAATGAATGGGGAAATACCTTCCCTTAACCAAAGGAGAGCTGTAACCATGTTCAATACGATCGAAGACGCTATAGCAGAACTTAAGAAAGGCCGGCCTGTTATTGTAAGTGATGATGAAGATAGGGAAAATGAAGGCGATCTGGTAGCTCTTGCTGAATTTGCCGGTCCGGAAACCATTAACTTTATGGCAAAGGAGGGGAGGGGTCTGATTTGCATGCCTGTTACAGAAGAGCTTGCAGTAAGGCTCGGCCTCCATCCCATGGTTGATGTTAATACAGACAGCCATGGTACAGCTTTCACAGTCAGTGTTGATTTTAAGGAGACAAAGACAGGCATCAGCGCATTTGAAAGGGCACAGACCATCGAAAAACTTCTCGATGAAAATTCATTACCCGAAGATTTTGCCCGCCCAGGACATATATTTCCTTTAATTTCCAAAGAAGGCGGTGTCCTTAGAAGGGCCGGCCATACAGAGGCGGCAGTTGATCTGGCTCGTCTGGCCGGGGCAAAGCCTGCAGGAGTCATCTGTGAAATCATGAAGGACGATGGGTCCATGGCATTAGTGGATGACCTGAAAGAAATGGCCGAGAAATTCAATTTAAAGATGATTACTATCAAAGACCTGATAGAGTACCGGCTTGAACATGATTCTCTCGTTAAAAGAGAGGCAGAGATATCGCTTCCTACTGAATATGGACAATTCAAAGCGGTTGGCTATACAAATAAGCTGGATGGCAAAGAGCATATCGCCCTTGTAAAGGGAGAAATCCCGGAAGGGGAGCCTGTGCTTCTGAGGGTTCATTCAGAATGCCTGACCGGGGATGTGTTTGGTTCGAACCGCTGTGACTGCGGCCCTCAGCTTGAAGCAGCCCTCAGGCAGATAGAAGAAGCCGGGTCAGGTATCCTCCTGTATATGCGCCAGGAGGGAAGGGGCATAGGCCTTATCAATAAAATGAAGGCTTACAAGCTGCAGGAGGAAGGTTATGACACAGTGGAGGCAAACCATATGCTCGGATTCAAGGATGATCTCCGTGATTACGGAATAGGTGCACAGATACTCAGGGACCTGGGCGTAAGGAAAATGCGCCTCCTGACGAATAACCCCAGAAAAATCGCCGGCCTTGAAGGGTACGGGCTGGAAGTAGCAGAAAGGGTACAGCTTCAGCTTCCGTCTAAAAAAGATAATGAAAACTATATGAAAACCAAAAAAACAAAATTAGGTCATTTGCTGACTTTTTAATGGAGGAAAATACGATGAAAAAAGTGATTGAAGGAAATCTGGTAGGTACTGGGCTTAAAATTGGTATTGTTGTTTCAAGGTTCAACGAATTTATTACCGGGAAGCTTCTGTCCGGAGCAGAGGATAGCTTGAAAAGGCATGGTGTCGCAGAGGAAGATGTAACGGTCGTGTGGGTGCCGGGAGCCTTTGAAATCCCTCTTGCAGCTAAGAAAATGGCCGATTCCGGAAAGTATGACAGCGTCATAACGCTAGGGACCGTCATCAGGGGAGCTACACCGCATTTCGACTATGTAAGCAGCGAAGTATCAAAAGGGGTGGCATCAATCAGCATGTCAAGCGGAATCCCGGTTATCTTCGGTGTCCTGACTGTCGATACGATCGAGCAGGCGATTGAGCGTGCCGGAACGAAGGCAGGAAACAAAGGCTGGGAGGCTGCCGCAGGAGCGATTGAAATGGGTAATCTCTACAGGGAAATGGCTAATTAAAGGGTCTCCTATTGGCAGAGAACTCATTGTCTGCTAAAATATATCCTTGTGGCTCACCTGTTTATCAGGGAGAGCGGGTAGGGAGAGGGCTATACAACAGAATAGGTAATACTAATGAAAATGCTAAACCAATTATTCCAGCTTGATGCCAATGAAACAAGCTTCAAGAAGGAAGTGATGGCGGGTGCGATCGGCTTTTTTACCATTGTGTATATCATAGCCGTCAATTCGCTCATTCTTTCGGAAGCCGGAGTGCCGCTGGAAGCTGCCATCATGGCTACCATCATTACTTCAGTTGTCGGCTGCTTCATAATGGGATTCTGGGCGAATGTACCGATCCTTCTTGTGCCTGGAATGGGAATCAATGCCCTGTTTTCTTACACACTCGTGCAGTCTATGGGTCTGTCATGGCAGGAAGCGCTGGCGGTTGTATTTGTTTCTGGGCTGGTTTTTGCATTCGTGGCTTTTTCGCGTTTTGCAGGGAGCCTGAGTGCAGCCATTCCACAGTCGCTCAAGGAAGCTATCACAGTAGGCCTTGGGTTATTCCTGATGCTGATTGGGCTTGAAAAGGGCGGCATTGTGGAAAAAGGCACGAACTCGCTCATTGCGTTAGGCGATCTGGGAGACCCGCAGGTGCTGGCGACGATCATTACATTCCTGCTGGCAATCGTTTTGTTTATGCGGAATGTCCCGGGAAATTTTCTGATCACTGTTGCTGCCGGGACGCTCATTGCCTGGCTGTTTGGAAATATTGATGTATCGCAGGCAAAAGAATCTTCTTTTTCTTTTGGCGATTATCTGGATGTTTTCGGGGCTATGTCCTTTGAAAGCTTCTTTTCCATAACGTTCTGGGTGGCAGTCTTCTCGCTGACCATGGTCCTGGTGTTTGAAAATATCGGCCTGGTTCACGGCCATGTATCGTTCATCGGCAAGCCGGAACGTTTCAAGCGGGCTTTTCAGGCAAATTCCGTATCTGCACTGCTTTCCGGCCTTTTCGGAACAAGTCCGACAGTTTCAACCGTCGAAAGTGCAGCCAGCATGGCTGCAGGAGGCAGGACTGGGCTTACGACAGTGGCTACAGGGCTTCTGTTCATGCTTTCAGCTTTCTTCATTCCGGTAATCAAGCTGATTCCAAACAGTGCGATTGCCCCTATCCTCATCATCATCGGCGGATTGATGCTCCAGAACATCCGCAATCTTGATATGAAGGATATGAGTGAAAGCTTCCCGGCGTTCTTCATCATAGCGATGATTCCGTTTACCTACAGCATCGCAGACGGAATTGCCGTCGGGTTCATCCTGTATCCGATCCTCAAGATCGCGATCGGAAGGGCGAAGGAAGTCTCCGTTGCACTGTATGTAATCGCAGGACTATTCCTGGCAAACTTCGTTTTTCATGTCATCAGCTGATTTTTTAAAAAAGCGCCGTTATCATCGGCGTTGAACTATGTAAATAAAAAGAGGTACGGAATTAACACATTCCGTACCTCTTTTTTTTTTTGCCTATGTTGAGATATTTAGAGAAAGAATGAAAGGGTGGCAGTTTAAAAGAAGATCAAAGTCTCACTGCTTAAAGGTTTTTGTTTTGCTTGCCATCTTGTTACAGGTTTAAATTAAACTTTAAAACCCTGTTGTTTGCAGTGGAAGGCACGAAGACTCCTGTGGGAAATAGCGGCAGGGCTAAGACCCCGCAGGAGCGGCAGCGAGGGCACTGAAAAAGTACATTTCAATAAAAACATTAAACTCTTATACAGTAATGAATTCATTCATTTACCGGTTATCAAGGTGAACTTCTTTTTTTAGCAGTTGAAGGTTGATTTTTCAACTTTCAACTGCTTTTTTATTTTATAATATGGCTAACAACAATTTCTAGGTGGTATCCAAATGATTTCCTTTCAAGAATCGCTCCCTCTAAGCCCATATATAGCTATCTATGATGTCGTTATCCCCAAAGATAATATGCCAAAGATAATATG
>NZ_VTER01000039.1:0-818 GCF_008180445.1 Bacillus infantis | reverse complement strand
CTGGAATCGCTAGTAATCGCGGATCAGCATGCCGCGGTGAATACGTTCCCGGGCCTTGTACACACCGCCCGTCACACCACGAGAGTTTGTAACACCCGAAGTCGGTGGGGTAACCTTTTGGAGCCAGCCGCCTAAGGTGGGACAGATGATTGGGGTGAAGTCGTAACAAGGTAGCCGTATCGGAAGGTGCGGCTGGATCACCTCCTTTCTAAGGAATATATACAAGACGTGACGGTCTTTGTTCGTTCAGTTTTGAGAGTATAATCTCTCATTTTGTTCTTTGAAAACTAGATAATGTAATGAAGAAGACATTACCGAGTAATCGCCATTTTAGGTTTTCTCTCAATTTGAGAGTGATACCAAAAATAAGCTTCGCTTATTTTTAGGTTAAGTTAGAAAGGGCGCACGGTGGATGCCTTGGCACTAGGAGCCGATGAAGGACGGTACTAACACCGATATGCTTCGGGGAGCTGTAAGTAAGCTTTGATCCGGAGATTTCCGAATGGGGAAACCCTCCATCCGTAATGGGATGGAACCCTTGCCTGAATACATAGGGCATTGGAGGCAGACCCGGGGAACTGAAACATCTAAGTACCCGGAGGAAGAGAAAGCAAACGCGATTCCCTGAGTAGCGGCGAGCGAAACGGGATTAGCCCAAACCAGGAGGCTTGCCTCCTGGGGTTGTAGGACACTCTACACGGAGTTACAAAGGAACGGAGTAAATGAACAGGCATGGAAAGGCCGGCCATAGAGGGTAACAGCCCCGTAGTTGAAACTTCGTTCCCTCCAGAGTGGATCCTGAGTACGGCGGGACACGA
>NZ_VTER01000038.1:0-826 GCF_008180445.1 Bacillus infantis | reverse complement strand
TAAAAATTACTGGCATAAGGGGTTCGGTTTAGCAGCTATGCAAGAAATGCTGAAGGTTGGCTTTAATGAATTAGGCTTAAATAAGATTTGGCTAAGGGTAGAAGTGGATAATGAAAAAGCGATTAAGTCATATAGCCGAGCAGGATATCAAGAAGAAGGTATCCTGAGGCAGGATAGATTGAGAAATGGAGAATTTGTTGACCGTCTGAGGATGAGCATTCTTAAAGATGAATTCTTCGGGGAACAGGGCATTTAGTTAAGGTTAGCAAAAACCACGGGGTCAGGTCCCTTGGCTCTTTTTAAGCTGGGCCAAGGGACCTGACCCCGTGGCCCACCATGAAAGAAGGGGTTAGCAAAAACCACGGGAGGATATCAAATGACCGTAACATTATCGCTTTGTCCTTATGAAGATAAAACGGTTCTATCTAATCTGATTCAGTTATATCGTTATGACAGCAGTGAGTTTGAGGGCCATATTTTAAGTCAGCATGGTTTATATTCATATAAATACCTGGACCATCAATGGACAGAAGAGTACCGACGTCCATTTATCGTTAAAGTTGATGGGGAAATAGCAGGGTTCGTATTAGTCATCCTTGATGTACCAAGAGATTTCACTAAATTAAGCAACAGGGAAAAAACAAACGTAATAAGCGATTTTTTCATCATGCGAAAGTTTAGAGGTAGAGGCATTGGCAGGCATGTTGCTTTTTCTATATTCGAACAGTTTAAAGGTGCTTGGGAAGTGAGGCAAACCTCTGAAAATAAACCTGCATATGCTTTTTGGAAAAAGGTGATTGCTGAGTTTACACAAGATTCTTCTTAC
>NZ_VTER01000036.1:0-972 GCF_008180445.1 Bacillus infantis | reverse complement strand
GCCGTACTCCCCAGGCGGAGTGCTTAATGCGTTTGCTGCAGCACTAAAGGGCGGAAACCCTCTAACACTTAGCACTCATCGTTTACGGCGTGGACTACCAGGGTATCTAATCCTGTTTGCTCCCCACGCTTTCGCGCCTCAGCGTCAGTTACAGACCAGAAAGTCGCCTTCGCCACTGGTGTTCCTCCACATCTCTACGCATTTCACCGCTACACGTGGAATTCCACTTTCCTCTTCTGCACTCAAGTCCCCCAGTTTCCAATGACCCTCCACGGTTGAGCCGTGGGCTTTCACATCAGACTTAAGAGACCGCCTGCGCGCGCTTTACGCCCAATAATTCCGGACAACGCTTGCCACCTACGTATTACCGCGGCTGCTGGCACGTAGTTAGCCGTGGCTTTCTGGTCAGGTACCGTCAAGGTGCCGGCAGTTACTCCGGCACTTGTTCTTCCCTGACAACAGAGTTTTACGATCCGAAAACCTTCATCACTCACGCGGCGTTGCTCCGTCAGACTTTCGTCCATTGCGGAAGATTCCCTACTGCTGCCTCCCGTAGGAGTCTGGGCCGTGTCTCAGTCCCAGTGTGGCCGATCACCCTCTCAGGTCGGCTACGCATCGTTGCCTTGGTGAGCCGTTACCTCACCAACTAGCTAATGCGCCGCGGGCCCATCTGTAAGCGATAGCCGAAACCATCTTTCAGCATATCCCCATGAGGGGAAATGCATTATCCGGTATTAGCTCCGGTTTCCCGAAGTTATCCCAGTCTTACAGGCAGGTTGCCCACGTGTTACTCACCCGTCCGCCGCTGACTTCAGGGAGCAAGCTCCCATCCGTCCGCTCGACTTGCATGTATTAGGCACGCCGCCAGCGTTCGTCCTGAGCCAGGATCAAACTCTCCATATAAGAGTAAGATTTAGCTCTGATAAAAATAAGATTAACGTTGACGTTTTTGTTCGTTCAGTTTTCAAAGAG
>NZ_VTER01000035.1:0-993 GCF_008180445.1 Bacillus infantis | reverse complement strand
ACCGGAGGAAGGTGGGGATGACGTCAAATCATCATGCCCCTTATGACCTGGGCTACACACGTGCTACAATGGATGGTACAAAGGGCTGCAAGACCGCGAGGTTAAGCGAATCCCATAAAACCATTCTCAGTTCGGATTGCAGGCTGCAACTCGCCTGCATGAAGCTGGAATCGCTAGTAATCGCGGATCAGCATGCCGCGGTGAATACGTTCCCGGGCCTTGTACACACCGCCCGTCACACCACGAGAGTTTGTAACACCCGAAGTCGGTGGGGTAACCCGGGGCAAAACTTAACCTCTTATCATATTTATAGGAAGTTAAGTTTTGCCTTGGGAGCCAGCCGCCTAAGGTGGGACAGATGATTGGGGTGAAGTCGTAACAAGGTAGCCGTATCGGAAGGTGCGGCTGGATCACCTCCTTTCTAAGGAATATATACAAGACGTGACGGTCTTTGTTCGTTCAGTTTTGAGAGTATAATCTCTCATTTTTGTTCTTTGAAAACTAGATAATGTAATGAAGAAGACATTACCGAGTAATCGCCATTTTAGGTTTTCTCTCTTATATAAATAAATWAGAGTTTAAAAACCGTGAGGGTGATGAGAAGCGAACAGGTCGAGGAATCGATTGAGGAAGCACCGGAGCGTATGTTTTGTATACGTGAGGATGCTGACGATTGAGATGACGAAGAGATGTGAAGCTTATCATCGGCCGAACAGGTTAAGTTAGAAAGGGCGCACGGTGGATGCCTTGGCACTAGGAGCCGATGAAGGACGGTACTAACACCGATATGCTTCGGGGAGCTGTAAGTAAGCTTTGATCCGGAGATTTCCGAATGGGGAAACCCTCCATCCGTAATGGGATGGAACCCTTGCCTGAATACATAGGGCATTGGAGGCAGACCCGGGGAACTGAAACATCTAAGTACCCRGAGGAAGAGAAAGCAAACGCGATTCCCTGAGTAGCGGCGAGCGAAACGGGATTAGCCCAAACCAG
>NZ_VTER01000034.1:0-1017 GCF_008180445.1 Bacillus infantis | reverse complement strand
TCCCTGAAAGATGATCAGGTTGATAGGTCTGAGGTGGAAGCGTGGTGACACGTGGAGCTGACAGATACTAATAGATCGAGGACTTAACCACATTTGATTACTCTGTCATTCTTCTTCTGCATTATCTAGTTTTGAGGGAACAAAACCTCAATCAAATAGTCTGGTGGCGATAGCGAGAAGGTCACACCCGTTCCCATACCGAACACGGAAGTTAAGCTTCTCAGCGCCGATGGTAGTTGGGGGCTCTCCCCCTGTGAGAGTAGGACGCTGCCGGGCGAAGACAGAGAGATGTCTCTTTGTCTTTTTTAATCCCTATCTGTTGGAATAATATTCCTCAGAAATTAAGGGTTGACCCGTAACACCGCTGGTGTTATGATGGTCAGGCACCTTCGAGAGCTGATGCTCGGAACAAACTTTTAGAAAAAAGTTGTTGACGAAGGCTGCCAAAAATGTTATTCTAATATAGTTGCTTTAAGAGAGCGACTGAGATTGTCCTTTGAAAACTGAACGAACAAAAACGTCAACGTTAATCTTAATTTTTTTATCAGAGCTAAATCTTACTCTTATATGGAGAGTTTGATCCTGGCTCAGGACGAACGCTGGCGGCGTGCCTAATACATGCAAGTCGAGCGGACGGATGGGAGCTTGCTCCCTGAAGTCAGCGGCGGACGGGTGAGTAACACGTGGGCAACCTGCCTGTAAGACTGGGATAACTTCGGGAAACCGGAGCTAATACCGGATAATGCATAACCTCTCATGAGGTTATGCTGAAAGATGGTTTCGGCTATCACTTACAGATGGGCCCGCGGCGCATTAGCTAGTTGGTGAGGTAACGGCTCACCAAGGCAACGATGCGTAGCCGACCTGAGAGGGTGATCGGCCACACTGGGACTGAGACACGGCCCAGACTCCTACGGGAGGCAGCAGTAGGGAATCTTCCGCAATGGACGAAAGTCTGACGGAGCAACGCCGCGTGAGTGATGAAGGTTTTCGGATCGTAAAACTCTGTTGTCAGGG
>NZ_VTER01000033.1:0-1103 GCF_008180445.1 Bacillus infantis | reverse complement strand
AAACCATTCTCAGTTCGGATTGCAGGCTGCAACTCGCCTGCATGAAGCTGGAATCGCTAGTAATCGCGGATCAGCATGCCGCGGTGAATACGTTCCCGGGCCTTGTACACACCGCCCGTCACACCACGAGAGTTTGTAACACCCGAAGTCGGTGGGGTAACCTTTTGGAGCCAGCCGCCTAAGGTGGGACAGATGATTGGGGTGAAGTCGTAACAAGGTAGCCGTATCGGAAGGTGCGGCTGGATCACCTCCTTTCTAAGGAATATATACAAGACGTGACGGTCTTTGTTCGTTCAGTTTTGAGAGTATAATCTCTCATTTTTGTTCTTTGAAAACTAGATAATGTAATGAAGAAGACATTACCGAGTAATCGCCATTTTAGGTTTTCTCTCAATTTGAGAGTGATACCAKGAATAAGCTTCGCTTATTTTTAGGTTAAGTTAGAAAGGGCGCACGGTGGATGCCTTGGCACTAGGAGCCGATGAAGGACGGTACTAACACCGATATGCTTCGGGGAGCTGTAAGTAAGCTTTGATCCGGAGATTTCCGAATGGGGAAACCCTCCATCCGTAATGGGATGGAACCCTTGCCTGAATACATAGGGCATTGGAGGCAGACCCGGGGAACTGAAACATCTAAGTACCCGGAGGAAGAGAAAGCAAACGCGATTCCCTGAGTAGCGGCGAGCGAAACGGGATTAGCCCAAACCAGGAGGCTTGCCTCCTGGGGTTGTAGGACACTCTRCACGGAGTTACAAAGGAACGGAGTAAATGAACAGGCATGGAAAGGCCGGCCATAGAGGGTAACAGCCCCGTAGTTGAAACTTCGTTCCCTCCAGAGTGGATCCTGAGTACGGCGGGACACGAGAAATCCCGTCGGAAGCAGGGAGGACCATCTCCCAAGGCTAAATACTCCCTAGTGACCGATAGTGAACCAGTACCGTGAGGGAAAGGTGAAAAGCACCCCGGAAGGGGAGTGAAACAGATCCTGAAACCGTGTGCCTACAAGTAGTCAAAGCCCTATGACCTTCGGGTCAGGGTAATGGCGTGCCTTTTGTAGAATGAACCGGCGAGTTACGATTACATGCGAGGTTAAGTTGAACA
>NZ_VTER01000032.1:0-1477 GCF_008180445.1 Bacillus infantis | reverse complement strand
AGATCCCTGAAAGATGATCAGGTTGATAGGTCTGAGGTGGAAGCGTGGTGACACGTGGAGCTGACAGATACTAATAGATCGAGGACTTAACCACATTTGATTACTCTGTCATTCTTCTTCTGCATTATCTAGTTTTGAGGGAACAAAACCTCAATCAAATAGTCTGGTGGCGATAGCGAGAAGGTCACACCCGTTCCCATACCGAACACGGAAGTTAAGCTTCTCAGCGCCGATGGTAGTTGGGGGCTCTCCCCCTGTGAGAGTAGGACGCTGCCGGGCTTTAAAATATGGAGGATTAGCTCAGCTGGGAGAGCATCTGCCTTACAAGCAGAGGGTCGGCGGTTCGATCCCGTCATCCTCCACCATATTTGCCGGTTTAGCTCAATTGGTAGAGCAACTGACTTGTAATCAGTAGGTTGGGGGTTCAAGTCCTCTAGCCGGCACCAGTTTCAACAAGTTTAGGAAGTAAAAAAAGTTTGAGCCATTAGCTCAGTCGGTAGAGCATCTGACTTTTAATCAGAGGGTCGAAGGTTCGAGTCCTTCATGGCTCACCATTTAATCTCAGGCAATAAAATATGCGGGTGTGGCGGAATTGGCAGACGCACCAGACTTAGGATCTGGCGCCGCAAGGCGTGGGGGTTCGACTCCCTTCACCCGCACCAATTTTATATGCGGAAGTAGTTCAGTGGTAGAACATCACCTTGCCAAGGTGGGGGTCGCGGGTTCGAATCCCGTCTTCCGCTCCAAAGATTGCCGGGGTGGCGGAACTGGCAGACGCACAGGACTTAAAATCCTGCGGTAGGTGACTACCGTACCGGTTCGATTCCGGTCCTCGGCACCACAGAATTCTTTTAAATATGCGCCCGTAGCTCAATTGGATAGAGCGTCTGACTACGGATCAGAAGGTTATGGGTTCGACTCCTTTCGGGCGCGCCATATTACATTAAAATTATTATGTTCGGGGAGTAGCTCAGCTTGGTAGAGCACTTGGTTTGGGACCAAGGGGTCGCAGGTTCGAATCCTGTCTTCCCGACCATTTAAAATTTATATGGGGCCTTAGCTCAGCTGGGAGAGCGCCTGCTTTGCACGCAGGAGGTCAGCGGTTCGATCCCGCTAGGCTCCACCAAAAAAACTATTGACAGGCTGCTTACTTCCTGTTAATATATAAAAGCTGCTTCAAAAAGCGGCAGAGATTGTCCTTTGAAAACTGAACGAACAAAAACGTCAACGTTAATCTTATTTTTATCAGAGCTAAATCTTACTCTTATATGGAGAGTTTGATCCTGGCTCAGGACGAACGCTGGCGGCGTGCCTAATACATGCAAGTCGAGCGGACGGATGGGAGCTTGCTCCCTGAAGTCAGCGGCGGACGGGTGAGTAACACGTGGGCAACCTGCCTGTAAGACTGGGATAACTTCGGGAAACCGGAGCTAATACCGGATAATGCATTTCCCCTCATGGGGATATGCTGAAAGAT
>NZ_VTER01000031.1:0-1523 GCF_008180445.1 Bacillus infantis | reverse complement strand
CGCTGGTGTACCAGTTGTCTTGCCAAAGGCATCGCTGGGTAGCTATGTGCGGAAGGGATAAGTGCTGAAAGCATCTAAGCATGAAGCCCCCCTCGAGATGAGATTTCCCATAGCGTCAAGCTAGTAAGATCCCTGAAAGATGATCAGGTTGATAGGTCTGAGGTGGAAGCGTGGTGACACGTGGAGCTGACAGATACTAATAGATCGAGGACTTAACCACAATTGATTACTCTGTCATTCTTCTTCTGCATTATCTAGTTTTGAGGGAACAAAACCTCATCTAAATAGTCTGGTGGCGATAGCGAGAAGGTCACACCCGTTCCCATACCGAACACGGAAGTTAAGCTTCTCAGCGCCGATGGTAGTTGGAGGTTCTCCTCCTGTGAGAGTAGGACGCTGCCGGGCGAAGACAGAGAGATGTCTCTTTGTCTTTTTTAATCCCTATCTGTTGGAATAATATTCCTCAGAAATTAAGGGTTGACCCGTAACACCGCTGGTGTTATGATAGTCAGGCACCTTCGAGAGCTGATGCTCGGAACAAACTTTTCGAAAAAAAGTTGTTGACGAAGGCTGCTAAAAATGTTATTCTAATATAGTTGCTTTAAGAGAGCGACTGAGATTGTTCTTTGAAAACTGAACGAACAAAAACGTCAACGTTAATCTTAATTTTTTTATCAGAGCTAAATCTTACTCTTATATGGAGAGTTTGATCCTGGCTCAGGACGAACGCTGGCGGCGTGCCTAATACATGCAAGTCGAGCGGACGGATGGGAGCTTGCTCCCTGAAGTCAGCGGCGGACGGGTGAGTAACACGTGGGCAACCTGCCTGTAAGACTGGGATAACTTCGGGAAACCGGAGCTAATACCGGATAATGCATTTCCCCTCATGGGGATATGCTGAAAGATGGTTTCGGCTATCACTTACAGATGGGCCCGCGGCGCATTAGCTAGTTGGTGAGGTAACGGCTCACCAAGGCAACGATGCGTAGCCGACCTGAGAGGGTGATCGGCCACACTGGGACTGAGACACGGCCCAGACTCCTACGGGAGGCAGCAGTAGGGAATCTTCCGCAATGGACGAAAGTCTGACGGAGCAACGCCGCGTGAGTGATGAAGGTTTTCGGATCGTAAAACTCTGTTGTCAGGGAAGAACAAGTGCCGGAGTAACTGCCGGCACCTTGACGGTACCTGACCAGAAAGCCACGGCTAACTACGTGCCAGCAGCCGCGGTAATACGTAGGTGGCAAGCGTTGTCCGGAATTATTGGGCGTAAAGCGCGCGCAGGCGGTCTCTTAAGTCTGATGTGAAAGCCCACGGCTCAACCGTGGAGGGTCATTGGAAACTGGGGGACTTGAGTGCAGAAGAGGAAAGTGGAATTCCACGTGTAGCGGTGAAATGCGTAGAGATGTGGAGGAACACCAGTGGCGAAGGCGACTTTCTGGTCTGTAACTGACGCTGAGGCGCGAAAGCGTGGGGAGCAAACAGGATTAGATACCCTGGTAGTCCACGCCGTAAACGATGAG
>NZ_VTER01000030.1:0-3520 GCF_008180445.1 Bacillus infantis | reverse complement strand
TCACAGTGGCCTCCGCCAGGAGGTCAAATCGCCTTACTACTGTGGAAGTGGAGGTTCCGTAGACCTCTGCGGTCTCTTTGAAGGTCTTCCCCTTAATACTGCGGATCTTAATGGCTTGGTTCAGCTCAACCGAAATACGCTGGTATCGGTCGACAAAGGGGTTGCGTTCCACAAACTTCTTTCCACACTGACAAGCATAGCGGCGCTTCTTATAGAAAAGCAGCGTCTGTCTTTCAAATAGCTTTAAATGCTTAATTTTCTGTATCCGATAGTCRTGGATTTTCACCGTTGATGTCCCACAAATCGGACAAACATGGGCTTTAACAGGCATCTCTACATGTATGCGAAGCTTCTCTTCCACTTCCTCCATTGATAGAACCACTACTTCTTCAAATCCAGGCAACTTTATGTTAGAATTCATTATGCACGTATCTCCAATCTATACTTGTTTCTCGACAACTCAAGTATAAAAGACTGGATGATTACGTGCATTTTTTATGTCTCAATTTGTGTAGGAACCCCAACATTTAGTATAGAGCCGAAAGAAAAAATGCATACAAAAAAGCTGCCAGCATGATGCTGACAGCTTTTTTGTATGACCCCTACGGGATTCGAACCCGTGTTACCGCCGTGAAAGGGCGGTGTCTTAACCGCTTGACCAAGGGGCCTTATGGCGGAGAAGGAGGGATTTGAACCCTCGCGCCGGTTGCCCGACCTACACCCTTAGCAGGGGCGCCTCTTCAGCCACTTGAGTACTTCCCCATATTGGCTCCGCAGGCAGGACTCGAACCTGCGACCGTTCGGTTAACAGCCGAATGCTCTACCACTGAGCTACTGCGGAATGGTGGGCCTAAATGGACTCGAACCATCGACCTCACGCTTATCAGGCGTGCGCTCTAACCAGCTGAGCTATAGGCCCACTTTGGAGCGGGTGATGGGAATCGAACCCACGACATCAGCTTGGAAGGCTGAGGTTTTACCATTAAACTACACCCGCAATTTTATGGGGCGACTGATGGGAATCGAACCCACGAATGTCGGAACCACAATCCGATGCGTTAACCACTTCGCCACAATCGCCACTGTTCAATGCTATTAGATAAAATAATAAATGGTGGCTCAGGACGGAATCGAACCGCCGACACAAGGATTTTCAGTCCTTTGCTCTACCGACTGAGCTACTGAGCCATACCGTGTATTGATTTTTCAAGATAAAAATGGCGGTCCCGACGGGAATCGAACCCGCGATCTCCTGCGTGACAGGCAGGCATGTTAACCGCTACACCACGGGACCAGGTATTGCGGGGGCAGGATTTGAACCTGCGACCTTCGGGTTATGAGCCCGACGAGCTACCGGACTGCTCCACCCCGCGACAATAAAAGTATAATTTTGCTTCGTTCCTGAATCTTTCCTGCTTAAAGTTCTTTTAAAAATATAATGGAGGAGGTAGAGGGATTCGAACCCCCGCGCGGTGTTACCCGCCTGTCGGTTTTCAAGACCGATCCCTTCAGCCAGACTTGGGTATACCTCCATATTTCAAGTAAATGGTGGACCTTGTAGGACTCGAACCTACGACCGGACGGTTATGAGCCGTCTGCTCTAACCAGCTGAGCTAAAGGTCCTTAATTTGGTAGCGGCGGAGGGGATCGAACCCCCGACCTCACGGGTATGAACCGTACGCTCTAGCCAGCTGAGCTACACCGCCAAATCAAGTATTCTCATAAGGTTATATGGTGGAGCCTAGCGGGATCGAACCGCTGACCTCCTGCGTGCAAAGCAGGCGCTCTCCCAGCTGAGCTAAGGCCCCATATAATTCAAAAGTGGTCGGGAAGACAGGATTCGAACCTGCGACCCCTTGGTCCCAAACCAAGTGCTCTACCAAGCTGAGCTACTCCCCGTCATGTAAATGATAAGCGTCGAATCTCTTCAGTGCTTCCTTATTCACATCATCCTGCACATGGCAGTCAGGTGTTCACTCGTTGGCTTATATTCTTGCTTTCATTACATTAATAGTATGGCGCGCCCGAAAGGAGTCGAACCCATAACCTTCTGATCCGTAGTCAGACGCTCTATCCAATTGAGCTACGGGCGCATAATAAAGTGATGTAAATGGTGCCGA
This sequence comes from Bacillus infantis, assembly GCF_008180445.1. Classification (GTDB taxonomy): domain Bacteria; phylum Bacillota; class Bacilli; order Bacillales; family Cytobacillaceae; genus Bacillus_AB; species Bacillus_AB infantis_B. The sequence continues at coordinate 1,400 of NZ_VTER01000030.1, read as the reverse complement.
GGACCGGAATCGAACCGGTACGGTAGTCACCTACCGCAGGATTTTAAGTCCTGTGCGTCTGCCAGTTCCGCCACCCCGGCAATCTCTGGAGCGGAAGACGGGATTCGAACCCGCGACCCCCACCTTGGCAAGGTGATGTTCTACCACTGAACTACTTCCGCATATAAAATTGGTGCGGGTGAAGGGAGTCGAACCCCCACGCCTTGCGGCGCCAGATCCTAAGTCTGGTGCGTCTGCCAATTCCGCCACACCCGCATAATTCATTGTTAGAGATTGAATGGTGAGCCATGAAGGACTCGAACCTTCGACCCTCTGATTAAAAGTCAGATGCTCTACCGACTGAGCTAATGGCTCATGTGAAACTGGTGCCGGCTAGAGGACTTGAACCCCCAACCTACTGATTACAAGTCAGTTGCTCTACCAATTGAGCTAAACCGGCAATTATGGTGGAGGATGACGGGATCGAACCGCCGACCCTCTGCTTGTAAGGCAGATGCTCTCCCAGCTGAGCTAATCCTCCATATTAAAGCCCGGCAGCGTCCTACTCTCACAGGAGGAGAACCTCCAACTACCATCGGCGCTGAGAAGCTTAACTTCCGTGTTCGGTATGGGAACGGGTGTGACCTTCTCGCTATCGCCACCAGACTATTTTTTCAAGACAAGTATTATTATATCATCTTGTTTTTGTTTTGCAAGGGATCTTTTGAAATTTTTCATTCCCTCAAAACTAGATAATGCAGAAGAAGAATTACTAAGCAATCAAATGTGGTTAAGTCCTCGATCTATTAGTATCTGTCAGCTCCACGTGTCGCCACGCTTCCACCTCAGACCTATCAACCTGATCATCTTTCAGGGATCTTACTAGCTTGACGCTATGGGAAATCTCATCTCGAGGGGGGCTTCATGCTTAGATGCTTTCAGCACTTATCCCTTCCGCACATAGCTACCCAGCGATGCCTTTGGCAAGACAACTGGTACACCAGCGGTGCGTCCATCCCGGTCCTCTCGTACTAAGGACAGCTCCTCTCAAATTTCCTGCGCCCACGACGGATAGGGACCGAACTGTCTCACGACGTTCTGAACCCAGCTCGCGTACCGCTTTAATGGGCGAACAGCCCAACCCTTGGGACCGACTACAGCCCCAGGATGCGATGAGCCGACATCGAGGTGCCAAACCTCCCCGTCGATGTGGACTCTTGGGGGAGATAAGCCTGTTATCCCCGGGGTAGCTTTTATCCGTTGAGCGATGGCCCTTCCATGCGGAACCACCGGATCACTAAGCCCGACTTTCGTCCCTGCTCGACTTGTAGGTCTCGCAGTCAAGCTCCCTTGTGCCTTTACACTCTGCGAATGATTTCCAACCATTCTGAGGGAACCTTTGGGCGCCTCCGTTACTTTTT
>NZ_VTER01000003.1:0-660648 GCF_008180445.1 Bacillus infantis | reverse complement strand
GGTTTTGGCCGTTTTAAATAGGCATAATACCCGCTTTTCGACACATTGAGAATTTGGCATAAGAGGGTCACGGGATACTCCTCCCTCAAAGCAGAAATACCCTCGTATTTCTTGTTTATACGTTCTTTTTGAGAGAGGCCTGGAACTTTTTTAGAATCTCAATCTCCAAATCTTTTGCTTTTAACGTGGACTTTAAATGATCAATTTCTTTTTGTAATTCTGCAGTTTGACTAGATTGATTTTTGGTCGATTTATTGAAGCAGGCAGCGCCGTGGAGTTTATACTTTTTAGCCCAATTTAAGATGGTATCCGGGTCAACATTTAGCTCATGCCCCAATTGAGAAGAACTTTTCACTCCATTTAGGTATTCTTGGGATGCCCTAATTTTTATATCGGGATCGAGGTGTCTTTTACGAGTAGGCTTGTTCATTTTAATTCCCCCTTATATGTTAGTATATCACCGAATTATGATGGTCTATTTGTCCATTATAAGGGGGTCGAGCACAGGCACCTCCCGAAAATTCTTGTTTCACATCAATAGTTTCACAGAGAGTGAAGTGAAAGAAGCTTCACTCTTTTTAATATTGGTGACAGGCACCCCCCCGATTAATCTTGTTTCACAGATTGTTCCACACATAGTGGTCATTTTACCTCTTCTATAATCAACCCATTTCAAATATAATTGTAAATAAACGGTAAAGTTGAAACTATCCATTTTTTGAGGAAGGAATGACAACCATCAGAACATTATTAAAGTTTTGCTGCCTCCTATTGTTGTCTGCCTGTACTTTAGGTGCTGTTCAGGAAGAAGGTTACATTATAAGCAAAAGTGATTCTGAAATTTGGGTTGTACCGGCCAATGAAAAAGAGATAGAAGAGGAAGAGTTTGAGGAACTTGCAGAAACTTTTGGTGGTGAAGGAACATATTTTAAAATTACCAGCCTTGATAGCAAACTTAGGGATAAGCTCAAAGCAGGTCAGAAAGTAATAGTTTACTACAATGGAAATAAAGCAACATCAGCCCCAGGACAAGCAGGAGCCATAAAGGTAAAAATTGTGAAGTGAGGACGGCCAGCCTAGCGTAGACCATCGTTCTTTGATACTCACCATGTGGGGGGAAAGTAATGAGAAATAGTAGAGTGCTCATGATGATGCTGATCCTTTGCTGTATGGTAATGTCTTCATGTTCGAAAAAGCCTGTCTTTGAAGGTTATGTTGCCCAAAAGTTTTCTGAGCCTAATATGATTCTGGTCATTAGTAACATTTCAGATGAAGTGCTTGAGAATGGAACACAAGAAGAAATAATGGAGATAGCTTACGAACAAGGCATGTTTTTTTATGTAAGTAAAAGACAATTAAAGAATTTAGAGATTGGGCAAAAAGTTGCCATAACCTACAACGGCAAGGCTCAGGAATCGCTTCCTCCTAAGACAGGGGCAGAGCGGATTGAGGTATTGGAAGAATAAAGCAAAAGTAAGGTGAAAAAAATGAAAATAGAAGTCAGCTGGTTTCCTCCCCGAAAAGTAATGATAGAACCGAAGGCGGAAGCCACTTATCCTTTTGAGATCCACGGAGATTTCCGGCATATCGTGGAATTTCCCTATTATGCCGAAAGTGGTCTTACAAATCATTATGAAGTATTTTTTTGCAGCTGGATGGAGAATCCGGATTATTATCCTGTTTATTCACTTGTGGAAATCTTTGATTTTCAGCAGGCAGAATTTGAAGGTCTGTACAGGGAGCAGGATATAGCGTTCAATTGTGCGAAAGGCGAATACAAAGATACCTTCTTTGTAAAAGCAGTGATTCGCACCCCGCAGCAATTCAAAGCCTATTATCCTTATTTGCATGGAAACGGAAATATGCTGAACCTGTCATTATGGTCGATCAAACAGGATGTGTTCAGCCTGGAGGAAAGGGAGCACGAGTCGCCTTATCCTGTGAAAAGGACCAAAAATAACATTACCAGACTTGTTAAACTTACATGGTCAGCCAATGTACCTATTGTCACTTTAACCGGGGATTCCACAGTATTTTGGGTAGGGCATGATGGCAATTACATTACAGTAATCTCAAATAATGAACACTTTTCAAGGAATAGATTCTCTTCAAAAAATAGTTCCGAAGATGGCTGAGCTGGTCGAGAATTATGAGTGGGAATAAGTTGGGGACTAATACGCGATTGTTGAATGTTAGTTTGGGAAACAGTGTAAGGGGATTATATAGTTGAACAAAAAGCTTATGATTTCTATATTACTGGCAATCTGTGTTTTTTTCATCTGGTTCTTTAAAGTCGAAAATGATTATAAAGAAAAAGAATTAGAAGAAGCAGCTTTCAGGACTTTTTTTGAACAAGTAAAAAAAGACAGTGAAATTACTGAGGCCTATCGACAAGGGAAACAGTCAAAAGAGGTCTTCGAACTAAGTAAAGAAAACGTTATTACCACTTTTGAGCTTTTAACAATGAATTATCGTGCGTTGAAGATGGATGATACAGATAGATATCATGATATTCTTCAGTTATTCCCGCAGTACTGGCAATTAACATCTCATAAAGATGTAACGAATGCTCAGCGGCAAAACATTGATTACATACTTTCTGAGTTTGAAAGAATTAATGAGGAAGTTAAAATAGAAGCCACTAATAAAAAAATCTTTTATTACAAAATTAGGTGACAGGCACCTCCCGATAAATCTTGTTTCATAAGATGTTTCACAGTGAGCTAATTTAATAATGATACGATTTCTAAGGTGAAGCACTAGTTGCTTTACCTTTTTTCTATTTTGAAAATGGAAGGGATAAGTGAATATTTATTTTTAAAAATTCAGAAATTAATTTTACAAACAGATGAACTTATGTTATTTTCTAATTGTATTAGTCATATATTATTACTAAATAAAGGAGGGGAGGATTACAGAGTGAATTAGTGAGATTCAATAGAATTTTGTAAAGCGTTAAGATCTAAAATAGGGGGAGCATGACGATGAGCGGATTAGATTGGGGAGTCATTATTGCATTTTTCTTATTGATGGTTGTTATTGGATTCACCACCTACAAAAAGGTGCAGGGTTCGAAGGATTATTTTGTGGCTGGCGGGAATCTTCCCTGGTGGCTTGGCGGTATATCTCATCATGTGGGCGGCTATAGCGGGGCAGTATTTGTGGCCTATGCAGGGCTTGCTTATACGCATGGGTTCAGTTTGTATGTGTGGTGGGCGCTGCCGATCTTCGTATCTGTAATTGTAGGCGCTTACATTATGGCGCCGCGCTGGTCCAAGCTGAGAACTAAACTGGACATTGAATCGCCAACTGAGTATCTTGCAATGCGCTATAATGTGCCGACTCAGCAATTGATTGCATGGAGCGGTGTGCTGTTAAAACTGTTTGATGTTGGAGCGAAATGGGCTGCGATTGGGATACTGTTGAATGTATTTACAGGGGTTCCGATCATGTATGGAATCTTGCTGTCGGGATTGGTTTCCTTGGTTTATATTACGATTGGCGGCATATGGGCCGATCTGTGGACAGACTTTGTTCAATTCCTTATTCAAATCGTGGCAGCATTTGTTATGTTCTTTATAGTTTTAAGCAAAATGGGTGGTGTTAGTTCGATATTCGGGATTTGGGATAATCTCCCGCCGGCGAACAGCCAGCCATTCAATGAACCATACTCAATTGGATATGTGTTAGTTTTCGTCTTCATTGTTTTCTTAAGCTACAACGGTGGTACTTGGAATCTTGCAGCAAGATATATCTCTTCTCCATCCGGGAAAGAAGCAAAGAAATCTGCCCTATTATCTGGCTGGCTTTACCTTTTGTTCCCATTGATCCTGTTCTTTCCGATGTGGGCTGCTCCGCTGATCCTGCCAAATCTTGATGATCCAACCAAATCATATGCCCTATTGACACAAGAGCTTCTTCCTGCCGGCTTAGTTGGTCTAGTGCTGGCATCATTATTTGCCGCAACCATGTCGATGACATCCTCAGACGCCAACACTATTTCATCTGTAATCACCAGAGATATACTTCCCGTCATGTCCTGGAAATTCAAAGGGCTTAACCAGCAAGCCACCTTGAAGATTGCCCGGATTACTACATTCATCTTTACTTTCGCTACCCTTATTATCGCTATCTTTTCAGATAACTTCGGCGGAGTTCTCGGTCTGCTGATCTCCTGGTTCGCAGCTTTGGTCGGACCTGTTTCCATCCCAATGCTGCTTGGGCTGCTGCCAGCCTTTAAACGAAGCGGATCTGCAGCAGCATTCTCTTCCATCATTGCCGGTTTTATCATGTTTGCAGTAACTAAATATTGGGTGGATTGGCCGCTTTACGTAGAATTGGGTGCTCCGGTATTTTCCTCCGCACTAGTTTATATCGGAATGGGCTTCTTTAATAACAAAGCAGTTTCACCTGATGTGGAGGATATGCTTACTGCCATAAGCAAAAGTGACGAAGAGCTTGCCAGCGATACAAAAAACATCAATACAGCATTATAAAAGAGGAGAATTTAATGAATGAAATAAATGAATTTTATCAGAAGGAGATTGTGGGGAACTTCTGGCCGTTCTGGGAAAATGCCTTCGACCGGAAGTACGGCGGCGTTTTTACCTGCTATACCAATGACGGCTCACAGCTCGTCAGCAGAGACAAGTATACCTGGTCACAGGGGCGCTTTCTTTGGCTCTGTTCTGAGCTGTATCAGCTGGCTGAGGCAGGACGGTTGCCCCTTGAACCGGCATCATTAAAGGACATGGCGGAAAAAACGTATGCCTTTCTGAAGAAGCATACACTCACCAGGGAAAACCATGTGCTTTACGCTGTCACTGAGGATGGAGGGGAAATTGAGGGGCAAAAGGATATTAGTATATATGCAGATTGCTTCTTTGTTCTCGGAGTAAATAAATATGCCGAAATATTTAATAATGCTGATGCTTTTTCCCTGGCAGTATCGGTTTATAAGACTGTAAACACGAGAGTGCTGGAGGGAAAGGTGAAAACAGAGCCCTATCCTATTCCTGAAGGCTATTTATCCCATTCAATCAATATGATTCTATTAAATGTCGCGCAGGAAATAGAGAAAACAGCAGACCAGTTTTCTTTTTCCATAGAGAGTCTTGGCGTAAAGACGTCTGGTGAATTGAGCAGATATATATTGAGAGAATTTATTGCTGAAGATGGCAGGTGCATTGAGCTGAAACCGGAAAGGGAAGGGAGCGGCGGTACGTTATTGGAAAATCATCTGAATCCTGGCCATACGCTCGAATCAATTTGGTTTCATCTCCATAGCATGCACGAATGGAAAGAAAGTGAGCGCGGGGCGGTCCTCGAAGCACTTTCCAAAGTTGCCTTAAAAGCGATTGAAGCTGGCTGGGATGAGGAATATGGCGGGTTATTGCGTTTTGTAGATAAAAATGGCGGCAAGCCAAGCGGGCGGGAGAATGATGATGAACCCTACTGTGCCCTAATTCGCGATACCTGGGACACCAAGCTTTGGTGGCCGCATTCTGAAGCGCTGTATACGCTGCTCCTTCTCTACCAGCATACCAAGAAAGAGGTATTTAAAGAATGGTATCAGCGGGTGGCCGGCTACACGTTTAAGACCTTTCCAAACCCTGATAAACAGATTGGAGAATGGATTCAAATCAGGGATCGGCAAGGCAAGCCATTAAACAAAGTAGTTGCGCTTCCGGTGAAGGATCCATTCCATGTGATAAGGAATTTTATACTGATTATGAAGTTGTTTTAGTGATTGTGAACAGAAAGGAGAATACGGCATGTCACTTTGGCTGGGAGTTCATCAGATTGATATAACCCCAGAGATGCCAGTGCAGCTGGCGGGGTTTGCCCATCGAAAAGGCAAGGCAAAGAGTGTCCATTCTCCTCTTTTCTTAAAAACCTTTTATTTTGAAATCGGAGCAGAAAAATCAGTCCTCTTCATAGGGGATGTGATCTGGTGGGATACAGAATATGTTCAAAAGTGGAGAGGCACCTTGAGCGATAAATTTAGCATTGCTTCGGAGTCTATCTGCTTCCATGCCACCCACAATCACTCTGGTCCGCAGACCAGTGCTGCTTTTACAAGCCTTCTTGGTGAAGCGGATCCTCAATATCTCGGCTCATTGGAAGAAATGATTATTGAAAGTGTAAGAGCCGCAAAAAGTGATAAAGAAATAGTCACTGCAGCCCGGAGATATACAACGTGTGAGATGGGGGTAAACCGCAGGTACTCCGAGGGCAAGAGAATCGTGATGAGGCCTAATTACGATGGGATTGTTGATCAAACAGTTTCCATTATTTCTTTTGAAAAAAAGAACCAGGAAGTAAAAGGGGTGCTTCTTCACTATGCCTGCCATCCTACCTCAACGGATGCCAATATTCTTTCAGCTGAATTTCCGGGTTATTGCTGTGCCATAATTCAAGAGCAATACAGCAATGCAGTCATCGGCTTTTTGCAGGGCTGCTGTGGAGAGGTAAGACCGGCATTAGTAAAAGATAAAGAGTTTTATAGAGGAGAAACATCTGATATGGAACGGCTGGGAGCCCAGCTTGCTGCGCCAGTTCTTCAGGCTTTGAGGGAACAGACGGGTGAAAAGCTGGAGATGAATTTCATGGAAGCGAAGGTGATGAGTGTGCCCCTTTTCTTCCAGGAAGGTTATCAAGCTGCAGCAGAGATGGATGCGAGAGTCCAATGTTTATGGAAGGATCATGTGCATAAGCACTGGAGCGCTGGAAGCTCGGCCAAGTTGGAGATACAGGTATTAAATCTTGGAAATGATTTAAGTTTTGTCTGTTTCAGTGGAGAGATGGTCCAGCAGTATGGGCAGTATGTAAGGGGCCTCTCTCCCGGGTCCCTTGCAATAGGATACAGCAACGGGATGTCCGGGTATATCCCGACTGCTGCACAGATCCGGGAAGGCGGATATGAATCGGAGGATTTTATCTATTATTTCGGACTGCCCGCGCCTTTTCAGGAAGGGATGGAAGAGACAATCGTGCTGGCCATAAAAAATAGTTTGGTAGGTGAGAGAATTGACAGTTAAAGCAATTAAAGAAGGACAGAAAGACAAGCTGGCCTATTATGTGTTTAAAAACCGGGATGACATGGGCAGGGCTGCGGCTGCTGATATCGCAGGGCAGATTGTAAAGCTTCAAAAGGAACAGGGTGAAATCAGGATGGTTTTTGCCGCTGCGCCATCCCAGAATGAGGTTCTGGATTATTTAATACAGGACAGCAGAATCAGGTGGGAGGATATGACCGCCTTTCATATGGATGAATACATTGGCCTTCCAAACGATGCGCCACAGCTTTTCCAAAACTTTTTGAAGGAGAGGCTGTTTGACAAAGTTCCATTCAAGCAGGTTCATCTCATCAACAGTTCCAATAAGGAAGAGGTGGAGCGGTACACACGCCTATTACAGGAAGCTCCAATTGATATTGTGTGTCTTGGAATTGGGGAAAACGGCCACATTGCTTTCAACGATCCCCCGGTTGCTGATTTTGAAGATGAACACATGATTAAAAAAGTGGAACTGGAGGAAGCATGCAGACAGCAGCAAGTAAATGATGGCTGTTTTTCCAGCCTGGAGGATGTGCCGTTATACGCTTTTACGCTGACAATCCCGGCTCTGCTGGCAGCAGGATCCATGTATTGTGCTGTTCCTGGCAGAACAAAAGCAGAAGCCGTTCGGCAGACCCTTAATGGCCCAATCAGTACGGCATGTCCTGCCACTATTTTAAGAACACATGCTCAGGCAAAATTATATTTGGATAAGGATTCCTTTGGAGATGAACAGGATGGAAGGTAATTATTATACGCTGGAGGGCATGCACTATAAGGATAATAAGCCAGTAAGAATCATCATTAAAGATGGCTTCATCGAATCAATGGAACCCTTGGCTGCGTTGGAGGATTCTGAGCTTTATATAGCTCCCGGATTTGTAGACCTCCAGGTGAATGGCTACAGGGGTGTTGATTTTAATAGCATTGAACTCACCGTGGATGATGTAAGGAAGGCCTGCTTGTTTCTTTTGGAGGAAGGGGCTACTTCCTTTTTTCCTACGATTATTACAAACTCTTTTGATCAAATTGCATCGCTCACGTCTACCATTTCACTTGCACGGGAGCAGAATGAACTGGTGAGAAGCATGATACCGGGTATCCATTTGGAAGGACCGTTCCTATCAGGGGAGGATGGCCCAAGAGGGGCACACAGCAAACAATATATTCAGCCTCCCGACTTTGAGTTTTTCCAGGCACTGAATGAATCAGTCAATGGACTGATCAAAATTATTACACTGTCACCTGAATGGCCGGATGCGGCGGACTTTATCAAGAAGGCAGCAGCACATCAAGTGCTGGTGTCTATCGGCCATACAGCGGCCGATGGGGAACAGATCAGGGAGGCGGTTAAAGCGGGAGCAACACTATCAACGCACCTCGGCAACGGCGCCCATGTTATGCTCCCGAGGCATCCAAACTATCTATGGGATCAGCTGGCGGAGGATTCGCTTGCAGCAACAGTCATTTGTGATGGCTACCATTTGCCATCTTCGGTTTTAAAAGTGATTGAGAAGGTAAAGGAAGACAAGATGCTGATCATTAGCGACAGCGTGGCATTAGCCGGTCTCCCTCCAGGTGATTATACAGCTCCCGTGGGAGGGGAAGTTACCTTAACGGAACAAGGAAAGCTGCATTTGAAGAATGAACCGAAACTGCTGGCGGGCTCTGCCCAAAGCATACTTTGGGGAGTCAATACTCTAACATCCATGGGCATAACAGCTTTGGAAAAAGCCATTGAAAAAGCTTCTATCCTGCCTGCGAAGCTGCTGAACCTTCCGCAGAAAGACGGTCTGCAGGCAGGTGCACCGGCAGATCTCCTCTTGTTTCGCAAAGAAAACGGCCGTATGGAGTTAATTAGGTCAATAAAACTGGGGGATCCGTGTCCCGTAAATCAATGAATGGAGTGTTGCATGATGAATTATGCACTAGAATACTTTGGTCAGATTAAAAGCTATCTGGAAGAAATTATCGCAACAGAGAGTGATGATATTAATCTGGCAGCAAGGGCCGTGGCAGACCATATAAAAGAAGACAGAATCGTGTACGTATATGGGCCTGGGGGCCATTCCAATCTGGGATCGCAGGAGTTGTTCTTTCGTGCCGGCGGGCTGATGCATGTTAGTGCTATTTTGGATGAAGGCACCTTGTTGAGCAGCGGGGCACTGCGATCGATGGCGATTGAGCGTACTCCGGGCTATGGAAAAGTAGTCCTCCAGGATTATGGCCTGGAATCAGGTGATCTTTTGATCATCGTAAACGCATATGGAATCAACGCAGCGACGATCGATGCTGCACTGGAAGCAAAAAGGCTGGGCGTGAAGACTATCGGAGTATCTTCAGTGAAGCATGCTGCCTCCACTCCTGCAGATCATATTGCAAGACATCCGTCCAAGCAGAATCTGCATGACATAGTGGATATCTCCATTGATTCTAAAATAGAGGTGGGCGACGCGGTAATTGAAATGGAGGGTCTCGAACAAAAGGTAGGAGCAATATCCACTTTTGTAAATGCCTATATTCTTAATTCTGTAAGCATGGAGGCAATTGCATTACTGGTTGAGCAAGGTATTCAGCCTCCCATCTGGAAGAGCGGAAACGCAACGGGAGGAGATGAATGGAACCAGCAGTTTATTTCACGTTTTAAGCACAAAATTAAGAAATTATAAGCTTTTGCTTGATATAATGGTTGGAAACGGCAGTGAGTAGAAAAGAGGATTCAGCCATGTTAACCAAAGGGCCAGGTATACTACGCGAACAAAATCAAAAGAAAATACTATCGCTTCTGCGCAAATATAAGCAAACGTCCCGGAAAGATCTTGCGAAATGGATGGGGGTAAGCAAAAACACCGTGTCTATTATCGTGGATCAGTACATAAATGAGGGAATCATCCGCGAAGTGGGTGTAAAGGACCTGCAAAAAGCCGGGCGGCCTAAAATATTGATTGAAATGAATGCGGATGCTTACCATGCAATTGGAATGGCCATCCATCATAATGGTATTGAATATGTTGTTACAAATTATTATCTGGAAACACTTAAAAGCGGCTTTATAGAAGTGGAAGGCAGGGACATCACTGCTGTCTGTGAAAAAATAATCTGCATTGCAGAAAGCCTGATCAATGAGTTTACCAATGTGCTGGGCATTGGAATCGGTGTGCCAGGGATTGTGAATTCACAAGAAGGCATCGTCTATGAATCTACGAATCTCCAGTGGAAAAATGTAAATATCTCAGATAAGTTAAAGGGCTCTATTCAGGTATCTTTGGTCATTCAAAATAATGTTAAAATGGCCTCCCTTTGCTCAAGTGTATATGACGAAGATATCGATGCCAGCAGTTTTTTCTATATCCGGATTGGTGATGGGATTGGCGGTGCGTTTATCATAGACGGAAGCATCTGGAACGGAGAAAGCTTCACCTCTGGAGAGATTGGCCATATTTCTGTGGATCCCAATGGGCCTCTCTGCGGATGCGGCCAAATGGGATGCCTTGAAAAGATGATCAGCAGAAAGGTATTCAATGAATGGCAGACGAGTCTTAATGGCATATCCAGGGATGAAAGAGAGAGAAAAACAGAACAGCAGCTTCAGCATTACGGAACTTTATTAGGTGTTTCCCTGATAAGCATCCTTAATCTTATAAACCCAGGGAAGATTGTGATAGACAGCCCGTACAATCAATATGGAATCTTTCAATCTTCGGTCAGGGACTACCTTGATCAGAATGCCTTAAGAATCCCCAGCTTCCAGACACATATCTACTTTAATAAGGAAGCATTTTCTCAAACAGTGGGTGCAGCTACGGCTGTGATCCATCAGTTTGAGGGGTAGAGTGATAGAGGTGACAGGCACCTCCCGAAAATTCTTGTTTCACACAAATGTTTCACGAGACCCATTGGTTTCCAATACCAATCAAATACCAATCAAACTTTCCTAAATCTTATATGAGAGCTGCATAGAGTAATAACCACAACCTAATAGTTGTGGTTATTTCCATTATATAAGCAGCACCCGTTTGTTTAGACCACAACAGATTTGCTCATACTTCTAACAGTATTCATGATGGGAGTGCTGTTTATGAATAATGAAGAAGGAAACTTTGTGACAGGGCTATATTGGGGCATATTGTTGAGTGTTCCGCTATGGATCAGTTTGGTTGGCTGGGTTAAGCTGATTTTGCGGATATTGATTTAGTCTTTTACCTCTAATGAAAGGCCACGCTTACTCATAAGTTGGGCGGACCATTAGTTCACTTAAATAGTTCATGTTAAGAAAATATACTAAAATTAAAATCAGTATTAACAGTGATTGAATCAAAGAGATGAACACTTTCCTTTTGATATTAACATTCTTCCTTATTGTAAGAAGAGTCAGTGGGAAAGCTATTATAAAACTAGTCGTGATGGCAAATAACTCAACATGGTCGTTAAATAAGTTTGTATATAAGTTCGGGGAAAAATTTTGAACTGGCTGTGCAGCAAATGGAAGTGTGATGGCCAATAGAAAAAATATAATGAATGCATGTAAAATAAAGGTTATAAACGTAAAGTACAATTTTGATTTTCCTCCTGGTCTTCTTTATAAATAAGACGAGCCCCCCTCTATTTCGTTTCATTATTTATCTGAACTTTCCATTTTTATCATCCGAAAACCACACAAATTTAAATTTTCTGGATATTTTTATAGAATTACCGGATATTTTTTAAAAATGTAAGCAGTTACAATTGTAAATGTAACTGCTTACATTCTTTTAAGGGAGGAAAGATAGATGAAGAAGATGGGACTTATTCTTTCTGGTTTAGTGGTTGCTGCAGGACTGGTTGGCTGCAGCGGGGGAGATGAAAAAGCGGGTTCGAATGGCGATGCTGTTGAATTGACGTTATGGAATGACTGGACAGAGGATCGCCCGGAAAACGCAGCATATAAAAATATGGTAGAGAAATTCAATGAAGAACATGATGATATTGAGGTCGTGATTGAGGCGATTCCGCATGATCAGTATGAAACCAAATTAAGGACACAGGCTGCGGGCAACCAATTGCCGGATATGTTCCGCGTATGGCCTGGTGCCCGAATTGCTCCGCTGGTTGAAGGAAATGCGCTTCTTTCGCTGAACGAGATCGTTGATAACTGGGAAGGTACGATTCCTGAGGGTATCATGAAGGATTATGCCGTTGATGGGGAGCACTACGCGATTCCTGGAAACATCAGTGAAACGAGCTTGATTTACTATAACAAAGAGCTTGTGTCACAGGCGGGCTTCGAGGAGTTCCCAAAAACGTATGAAGAGCTGAAATCATTGATTGAAGCATTGAACGGTGAAGATATTACACCGATCGCCCTTGGCAATAAAGGGATCTGGCCGCTGCAGTCAGTATACATTTCAACGATTGCGGACCGCTTCACTGGGAGTGACTTCTTGCCGAATGTGCTGAATGGTGAAGGTTCTTTTGAAGATGAGCAATTTATCAAGAGCTTAGAGGTTATTGACGAGTTAACAAAGATGAATGCCTTTAATGCAGACATGAATACATTGGATGAAGCTCAGGCCCGCAACAACTTTATCTCCGGAAAGACTGCGATGCACTTTGCTGGATCTTGGGCAATCGGGCCGATTTTAGACAGTGCGGAAAATGTGGATAACATCGGTGTTGCACCATTCCCTACCTTTGAGGGTGCAGAAGGCGATCAGGAGAAGATAGCTGGTGTAGCTGGAGGCGGAATTGCCTTGAACAGTAAATTAAGCGGCGAAGAAAAGGAAGCTGCTTTTGAATTCCTGAAGTTCTTCTATAGTGAAGATATGTATCAGCAATTGCTGGAAGCGAATATCGTTGTTCCTGCCGACCTGGAAATGGGCGACGATATCCCTGAAATCTTCCAAACTGCCAACAAGCTGGCACAGGGCGGATTGTCACCGGTTTATGATGCGACGTTAACACCGGAATTGACGGATATGATCAACAATGGCCTGCAATCTATCACTCTGGGAGAGAAGACTCCTGAAGAGCTTGCTGCAGAGATGCAAAAAGAGGCAGAAAAATAATCATATAACCTGGGCAGGCTGTTAATTCTATTAGCAGCCTGTCAACATCAAGGGGTGAGATTCATGCAACCTACAAAAGGTACGAAAATAGCGATTGCGGCCGGTTTGGCGCCTGCATTGCTCATTTACTTAGTTTTTGCGATTCTGCCGATCCTGCAGTCCTTTTACTATTCCCTGATGGAGTGGAACGGGTTCTCGGCCATGAAGTTTGTCGGTCTTGATAATTTTGTTCAGTTATTCCAGGATTCCCTTTTCTGGAATTCAGTAAAAAATAATATTTACGTCGTTTTGGCTTCTGTATTTGGGCAGGTTCCCATTGCCTTATTTATTGCTTTATTGTTAAACCGGAAAATCAAGGGCTTGAAAATTTTCCGTACGATCGGTTTTCTTCCCGTCGTTTTGTCAACGGTTGTCATCTCTTTAACCTGGAGCCTTATTTTCAACTCTGAACAGGGATTGATCAATGAATTGCTTCGGGCAGTCGGGCTGGACTTCCTGGCACAAAACTGGCTGGGCGATACCACATTTTCCATGATTGCTGTTTTGGTGGTCGTTATCTGGCAGTTCGTCGGCCTGTATCTGATCATCTTCCTTGCCGCCTTGCAGAATGTACCGCAGGAAGTGCTGGAGGCAGCGAAAATAGATGGTGCTTCTGAATGGACAACTACCTGGAAAATTACGATTCCGATGATATGGGATACGATCATTGTAGCGGTCATTCTTGCCATCTCCGGAAGTTTGAAAACATTTGATCTGATTTATGTCATGACACATGGCGGTCCTGCGCATTCAACGGATGTTATGGCACTGTATATGTTCAATGAAACGTTCAGCAAGCTTCAGTATGGATACGGCAGTGCAGTTTCCGTCGTTATATTCTTCTTCAGCCTCATTTTGATTTACACGGTGACAAAACTTCTTGGACGTAAGATGATATAAGGGAGGTACACATTATGCAGCCGGTTATGTCTAAACCGCCGACGATAGATGCTGAACCAAAGCGGAAGAAGCTGAAGTGGAAAAGGCCGATTATATACGCTGTTCTCATCATCTTCGCCATTGTCAATGCCTATCCAATCATTTGGATGGCCATTAATTCATTCAAATCAGAAAAAGAATTTGCGACCAATCAATTCGGTCTCCCAAGCACATTTGTTTTTGAAAATTACCTCAGCGCATGGGAAACCGCCAATCTGGGGACCTTATTCACCAATAGTTTATTTGTTACAATAACGGCGACACTATTAACGGTCCTGATAGGTGCAATCGCCTCTTATTTTCTATCAAGATTCAATTTTAAGCTGAATAAAGCGGCCTATGTTTTCTTTATATTCGGAATGCTGATTCCGATTCATGCGACACTTGTGCCGATGTTTATATTAATGAGGAATTTAGGGCTTTTGAATATGCCGATTACACTGATTTTTCCGTATATCGCCTTTCATCTGCCGATTACGATTTTTATTTTGACAAGCTTTATGAAGGCTTTTCCAAAGGATATTGAGGAATCAGCCATTATGGATGGCTGCGGGATTTTCCGTATTTTCTGGTCGATTATCCTGCCGATGTCGCGTCCGGCCTTGGCAACGGTCGTCATCCTGAATTTCATTTATAATTGGAATGAATTCTCATTCGCCCTCGTTTTAATCAATGACCCGGCATTGCAGACACTTCCACTGGGTCTGGCAAGCTTTGCGGGACAATTTACGACGAATTACGGTGCACAAATGGCTGGATTGACCATGTCCATGATTCCGATTCTCGCTTTCTATCTATTGCTAGAAAAAGAAATTGTCAATGGAATGACAGCAGGTGCCGTAAAAGGCTAAGAACTAAAGCAGCAAGGCAAAGGTGATCAATATGCCCCGTAACTGGAATTTAAAAAGAAAATTTGTAACCGTGTTCTTCATTTTGATCTCTTTGCCAACCATATTTTTAGGCGTCCTGATTTATTATCAGGCAACCGATGCTTTTAAAAAACAAGCGGAGGAGAATATTCTTTCGCGGTTCGAGAAAAACCAGGAAACACTAAATTCGATTATTCGGGACGTTGAAAGCATGTCCTCTTATATGATTTATGATCAGGATTTCCGGAGCTTTTTTAAGCTGCCAAAGTATAGAGTCCAGGAAATCAGACTGGCAGAGGAAGAAATTCGGGGCTATTTTACTTTTCAGCTTATGAGCTATGACTATATTGATTCGATTGAACTGACCAGCCGTGGTGACCGCAGCTTTCAGACGGGAAACCCGGTCAGCGGTGTTCAAGAAGAACCGTTCGTCGAAAAAGCGATTGAGGCCAATGGCTCTCCAAGCTGGAGCGGTTCTTATGAAGTGGGAAGTGACTGGGGCGGCAAGCATTCAGTGGTTCTGATGACCAGGGTGATCAATGATTTGCGGAATATATCTGAACCGATTGGTTTGGCTAAGATCCGTCTGGATACGAAGAAGGTATTTCGAAGGGTAGAAGTAGATCCTTCTCAGCAAGGGGACTATTTTATCTTATCAAATCAAGGGGATGTGATCCTTCACAAAGATCCTTCCATTGTCGGTAAGAGGTTTCCGGACAGGGAGCTATTGGATGCCATCCTGAAAAGCGATGAGCATACAGTCCGTTATAAGAAAGATGGAAACGTATTCCTGATTGTAAAAAGGGAAGTAAAGAATACAAACTGGCTGTCGGTGGCGATGGTGAACCAGGATATAGTGGTCGGTAACCTGTACAATGTCAGGAATCTTATTCTTTTCATGATCCTATTACTTGCCCTGCTCGGCGGGATTGCGTTTATCGGCTTTTATTTAAGGCTGGTAAAACCAATTGTGGAGCTGACGGGCCAAACGGAACAATTAGAAAAAGGGAATTTCAGCGCGAAGGTAAAGGTTGGGTCTCAGGATGAAATCGGAATATTAGGGATGAGATTCAATCAGATGGTATCAAAGATTCAAAAGTATATCGACATAGAGTACCGTCTAAAGATCAAACAAAAAGAATCGGAGCTTAAGGCCCTGCAGAATCAAATCGATCCTCATTTCTTATATAACACCCTGGATTTGATCCGCTGGACCGCAAGGATGGAAAAGGCATACGAAACAGGCGGGTTAATTGAGAAACTTTCAAGAATTTTCCGCATGAATCTGAATATGGGCAAGATGTGGGTCTCTGTTGAAAAAGAAATGATATACCTGCAAAACTATCTGGAGCTGCAGCGAAGCAGGATGGGAGAGCATCGTCTGCAATTTGCAATCTACTATGATTATGAAATCAAAGACGCGTATCTCATGAAACAGATTCTGCAGCCGATTGTGGAGAATAGCATCGCGCATGGGTTCAGGAATCTGCCCCGGAAAGGCAAGATCACGATCCGCTGCTACAGGCGGGAGCAAGAGGTTTGGATTGATGTGATTGATAACGGATGGGGATTTCCGGAGCAGGAGGAAGCTGCGGAAAACAATCAAACCGGCTATGCCTTAAATAATCTTAAAGAACGGATTGAGATCGCTTTTGGCGGAAGCTTCGGGATTGAACAAGAAGCCAGCCGTGAAGGCGCCTGGATTCGAGTGAAACTGCCAGTCTTGTGCGAAAGCGGCATAGAAGCAATTTCTGATAAGTCGGGTGAAGAATAATATGACCTTCAAAATGCTGATTGTAGATGATGAACCTATGATTTGCCGGGGGCTGGCGTATACCATTCCTTGGGAAGAACATCAGATTGAAGTCGCCGGCCTTGCGCATGATGGCGAGGAAGCGATGAACAAGGTAAAAGAACTGAATGGCGTCGATATCGTGATCACCGATATCCGAATGCCGAATAAAGATGGGCTGGACCTGGCTGCTTTTCTAAAGGAGAGATATCCGCAAACCAGGATCATCATGATCAGCGGCTATGATGAGTTTAAATATGCGCAGAAAGCGATCCAGCTAGGTGTAGAGGATTATCTGCTCAAGCCGGTAAACATTGATGAATTGCTTGAGGTTGCCCAAAAGATAACCAAAGAAATCCATCAAAGGCAAGCAGAACGCAGACAGCATGAACAAATCAGGCTCCGGAATCTCATTTACCATCATGTGTTTGATTACCCAACTGATGAGATAGCAGGGAATGACCTGCTTGGAACCACTCCATGCTTTGCTTTTATCAGCATGAAAAAACAGGATGCGATCACCGGGGCAGCACATCCTGAAGAAGAAAAGGCACAGAAAGCGCTTTGGAAAAAATCTATTGATGATGCTTTTGCAGAAATTGATGTTAGAAGTGTTTCAATCTTTATGAGTGAAAATCTGCTGCTGACTTGTCTTGTGGAGCAATCTGACAGCCTGGCAAAGGACCGGATCGGAAAGCTGGTATGTGAAGATTCCTGGGTCTTCCTGCTAAGCGACCATGCTGTTCCGCTGGGTAGCCTTTCTCAGGCAATCGGGCCGCTGCGGGAGGGGGTCCGGCATCTTCCTATAAACAGTGAAAAGATTTTCTTTTGTTCCGAATTGGAAAAAGCAGAAAGCCGCAGCACTCCATATCCCGAACAAATGGAAGAGAAGTTGATTCAAGCGATTTTAAGAGTTGACCAAAATCAGATTGAAGAACATGTCCATCTCTTAGTGAACTATCTGAAATCTAATCAGTTTTTATTGGAAGAATCGATTTCAATCTGCAGGAGAATGAGCCGAGGGCTGAGGAGCAGGCTGAAGAGTTTAGGGCAAAAAGATTCCTTCCATTTTCCATCGGTGTTTGAACAGGGAGCAGAGCTGCTCATTGCAGAATCTTATGCTGTGTTCGGCGGGTGGCTGCTCCAGGATATTGAAAGGGCGATCCATGTGTTCAATCTGAAAGCAGCTGATAACAAAGATTGGCTGATTGAAAGGGCCCTGGAATACATAAGGACCTATTATAAGTCAGAAATAAAAGCCCAGGAAGTTGCTGATGTGGTCAATATCACGCCCAATTATTTCAGCTCTTTATTCAAACAGAAAACAGGCAAGTCCTTTAATGAGTATGTCAACCATATGCGCGTGGAAGAAGCGAAAACCCTGCTGGAGGAAACACCTTTTAAAATCAATGAGATCGCTGAACAGGCAGGGTTTCATGAGTATAAGTATTTTGTAGAAGTGTTCCGCAAATTTTCAGGCATGACGCCGACGCAGTACCGAAAATTAAGGTCCACCTAATTTATTTCAAGGAGGAAATGAGAATGGAAAAAATCAATGTGAGTATACCGAAGGATTTCATCATCGGGGCGGCAGTGTCCGCATGGCAGACAGAAGGATGGTCAGGCAAAAAAGATTCACAGGATTCATATATGGACCTTTGGTATAAAAACAATAAAAATGTGTGGCACAATGGCTATGGCCCTGCTGTAGCGACTGATTTCAGAAACCGCTATAAAGAAGATATTGCGGCCATGAAGGAAATCGGGCTGACCCATTTCCGGACTTCTATCAACTGGTCCCGCTTTTTAACAGATTATGAGAATGCGATAGTTGACGAAGAGTATGCAGATTATATAGGTGATGTCATTGATGAGCTGCAGGCAAACGGCGTTGAGCCAATGATTTGCCTGGAGCACTATGAGGTACCGGGTCAGTTATTTGAAAAGTATGACGGATGGGGCTCAAAGCATGTGGTGGAACTGTTTGTTCAATATGCAGATAAAGTGTTTGACCGCTATGGAGACCGTGTAAAGCACTGGTTTGTATTCAATGAGCCGGTTGTTCCGCAGACCCGTATGTACCTGGATGCGATTCGCTGGCCATTTGAACAGAATACGAAAAAATGGATGCAGTGGAACTATAATAAAGGGCTTGCGACAGCCAGAATCGTTCAATTGTTTAAGGAAAAGGGCCTCAAAGAGAAGGCGGGGGCTAAGATTGGGACCATCCTCAATCCCGAAGTCACGTATGCCAGATCATCTGCGCCGCATGATCAGGAAGCAGCGAAAATGTACGATCTCTTTTTCAACCGTGTGTTCCTGGATCCGGCGATTAAAGGGGTATACCCTGAGGAGCTGCTGGAGTTAAATGAGAAGCATGGGATTGCTTTTGACCATACAGAGGAAGAGCTGCAAACGATCAAGGAGAATACAGTCGATTATGTTGGCTTGAACCTATATTTCCCGCATCGTGTGCAGGCAAGGACTTCTGCCTGGAATGAGCGTGTGCCGTTCCATCCGGCCTATTATTACGAGAAGTTCGACCTTCCCGGGAAAAAGATGAATCCCTACCGCGGCTGGGAAATCTACCCGAAAATCATGTTTGATATGGCCGTGAGAATGAAGGAAGAGTACGGAAACATTGAATGGTTCATTGCTGAAAACGGCATGGGCGTTGAAAATGAGCAGCGCTTTAAAAATGAAGAAGGCATAATCCAGGATGATTACCGCATCGAATTTATTTCAGAACATTTGAAGTGGCTCCTGAAGGCTGTGGACGAGGGGGCCAATTGCAAGGGCTATATGCTTTGGGCGCTTTCTGATTGCGTGTCGCCGATGAACGCCTTCAAGAACCGCTATGGACTGGTGGAAATCAATCTGGAAGACAATCTAAAGCGAAGCCTGAAAAAATCGGCTTACTGGTATAAGCAGATCATTGAAACAAGAGAATTTGAAGCCCATAACGATGAGCTGAATAAATAGTTGTTTCAGGGTGATGTTTCACTGCTTTCCAAGCCGGTGAAGCATCACTTTTTTTACCAGTTTGCCTGAAAGTCATATTATTCGGATGGACGTGATGGAATGGAGAAGTATTTAGCTTTTGACCTTGGCGGCACGTATGTGAAATACGGCATTGTCACAGAGCAGGCGGAAATCCTGGAAACCAGCAAGATCAAGACACCGAAAACACTGGATAGACTATTGGAGGCTATGGCAGAAATCAGTGAAGCCCATCCGGAATGTGAAGGAATTGCCGTATGCAGCCCTGGTGCTGTTTCTGATGAGGGAATCATATATGGCTCCAGTGCGATCCCGTTCATCCATGGCCCGAATATGAAAAGCCAGATCAGCGAGAGGACAGGAAAGCAGGTATTCCTTGGCAATGATGCCAATTGCGCCGGCTATGCGGAAATATGGAAAGGGGCAGCCAAGGGCAGGAAGGATGTCCTGGTGATGGTGATCGGCACCGGGATCGGCGGCTCTGTGTTCAAGGATGGAAATCTGCACAAGGGAGCTAATCTGCATGGCGGAGAATTCGGCTATATGTTTTTAACAACAGATATTGAAGGCGACAACAATGTCTGGAGCCGGTTAGCGTCCACAAAGGCCCTGGTCAAAAAGGTAGCTGCCCTCAAACAAGTGGATCCGGACACATTGTCCGGAGAGGAAATTTTTCAGCTGGCAGAGAACGGAGATAGCATTTGTATAAAAGCACTGGACGAGTTCTATCACTACCTGGCAGTCGGCATCTACAATCTTCAATATATCTATGACCCGGAGATCATCCTCATCGGCGGGGGCATTAGTGCCAGGAAAGACCTCATCGACAATATCAACCTTAAGCTTGATGCCATTCTTGCTAAGGTCGGCCTTGCGAAGATCAAACCGAATATAGAGGCCTGCACATTTAGGCAGCATGCTAATTTGCTGGGGGCTGTTTATGGGTATAGAAGGTGACAGGCACCACCCGAATAATCTTGTTTTACAGGATTGTTTCACACTCTATTGAAGCGGTGACAGGCACCACCCGAATAATCTTGTTTCACACAATTGTTTCACAGACCGGCGGAGGAAACATAAAGCGGTGACAGTGGTCAAGCCCCTTAAAAATGGACACTAATAAAAATCGGTTATTTCTATAATGAAGAACAGAGAAATTAGCTAATTTCCTAAAAAAGTGTATAGAAAATAAAGCTACAACATCCTATTTTTTAAACAGCTTGGTCAAATAATGATAAATATTCTTTAGGGGATTGATAGCTCAATTTCTTTTGTATGCGCTTTTCGTTGAAGTATTTTATGTACTTGAGTAAATAGCTTTCTATTGTTTCTAAAGAGATTAAAGGGAAGAAGCAGGGCATTTCTACTTTGAGTGTGGAGAAAAAGCTCTCTATTACGGCGTTATCCCAACAATTTGCTTTCCTGGACATACTAGGGGTAAAACCATATTCTTTAGGGGATTGATAGCTCAATTTCTTTTGTATGCGCTTTTCGTTGAAGTATTTTATGTACTTGAGTAAATAGCTTTCTATTGTTTCTAAAGAGATTAAAGGGAAGAAGCAGGGCATTTCTACTTTGAGTGTGGAGAAAAAGCTCTCTATTACGGCGTTATCCCAACAATTTGCTTTCCTGGACATACTAGGGGTAAAACCATATTCCCTGCTCCACTGGTTATAGGCGAACGAACGGTATACGTTGCCCTGATCACTATGAATCGTTACTCCGTTCAACGAAGGGAGCTTGCGGTTCTTTTTTGCTTCCAACAGTGTTTGTTTAATAAGCTCTGCATTCGGGCTTGAACTTACCTGAAGTGCTACTATTTCACGGTTAAATAGATCCATAACGGCTGATATATAAAGTTTACGGCTGTCTACCAAAACCTCCGTCACGTCAGTGACCCATTTAGTGTTGGGCAATATGGCATGAAAGTCTCTTTGCAACTTATTTTCGTATATATATCCAGCGGATTGAGCCTTTTGACTATAGGTTKTTTTCGGCTGGCGAACAACAGCTTGGAGGTTAATCTCCCGCATCAGACGAGCCACTTTTTTGTGGTTCACTCGAGTGCCGCTCTTACTCAGGTATTTGGCGATTCTTTTGGCACCGTAGGTACCATTGTGCAGGGTATATGCTCTTTTGATTTTTGTAATAAGCCTTTTATCGTCAGATGAAAGAGCAGGTTTTGGCCGTTTTAAATAGGCATAATACCCGCTTTTCGACACATTGAGAATTTGGCATAAGAGGGTCACGGGATACTCCTCCCTCAAAGCAGAAATACCCTCGTATTTCTTGTTTATACGTTCTTTTTGAGAGAGGCCTGGAACTTTTTTAGAATCTCAATCTCCAAATCTTTTGCTTTTAACGTGGACTTTAAATGATCAATTTCTTTTTGTAATTCTGCAGTTTGACTAGATTGATTTTTGGTCGATTTATTGAAGCAGGCAGCGCCGTGNGGTTTTGGCCGTTTTAAATAGGCATAATACCCGCTTTTCGACACATTGAGAATTTGGCATAAGAGGGTCACGGGATACTCCTCCCTCAAAGCAGAAATACCCTCGTATTTCTTGTTTATACGTTCTTTTTGAGAGAGGCCTGGAACTTTTTTAGAATCTCAATCTCCAAATCTTTTGCTTTTAACGTGGACTTTAAATGATCAATTTCTTTTTGTAATTCTGCAGTTTGACTAGATTGATTTTTGGTCGATTTATTGAAGCAGGCAGCGCCGTGGAGTTYATACTTTTTAGCCCAATTTAAGATGGTATCCGGGTCAACATTTAGCTCATGCCCCAATTGAGATGAACTTTTCACTCCATTTAGGTATTCTTGGGATGCCCTAATTTTTATATCGGGATCGAGGTGTCTTTTACGAGTAGGCTTGTTCATTTTAATTCCCCCTTATATGTTAGTATATCACCGAATTATGATGGTCTATTTGTCCATTATAAGGGGGTCGAGCACAGACACCTCCCGAATATTCTTGTTTCATACAATTATTTCACACACCAAGCGGAGGAAACAGATATAACTTCGAACTGGAATATGACGTGAAAAGCACTGCCAGGTAAAATACCGGCAGTGCTTTTTTATATATTTTACTATTTTAACCTCTGAACCTATTTACAGGAAACTTCCAATCTTATATTATTATGTTATACGATATATCGCATAACATAATATCAAGCAACATAATAACTCCAACAATGAAAGAAGGGATTTACCAATGGCTTACACCGGAGGCCCAATGACCGAGGCAATGTACTACGTACTCCTCGCACTCATGCGTCCCAACCACGGCTACCAGCTGATGCATGCTATCGCTGAAGTTTCAAAAGGCCGTGTGAATATGGGGCCGGGCACTCTTTACGGAGTGCTTTCAAGGATGCAAAAGGACGGACTTATTTCCCTGGCTGAAAATGATGGCAGAAGAAAGACCTACAAAATTACAGCTGATGGGGAACATGCCCTGCGTGTTGAGTATGGACGATTAAAAGCCCTGATTGAAGACAGCAGGATTTTAGAGGAGGGTGAGGGGAATGGGTAAAATTGTACGCAAACTCCGGCCCGAGGACTATTGGCGGATCGGGGAGCATGAAAGCTGGTTTGCGGACATGGCAGCAGAAGGGCTTTACCTTAAAAAGATGGGGCTCCGATTTGCTAAGTTTGCAAAAGGTGAACCGAAGAAAATGAGATACAGAATTGATGTTTCATTCAGTAAGAAGATTTCAAGTGAACAGATTGAAATGTATTCCGAGAGCGGATGGGATTATGTGACTACCTATAATTATTTCCATGTGTTTTCTTCACCCGCTGAGCTTCATGCGCCAGAGATCCATACAGATCCAGCGGAGCAATCTTATACATTAAAGGCATTGGATGAAAAGTATACTCAGACTGCCTGGTTCGTCACAATCATGATCCTATTGACGATTGGTATGCTGGCTACTCTATGGTTCCTGGAGGGAACACCAATTTTGCTGATGGTTGAGGGCAGTGTACTTACACAAACCATTTTAACCATCATCATCGGATATTCGGCCTATACCTCGCTACAGGCTGCCATATCTATTCGGGCGCTGCGGAAAAAGCTGGCCGAAGGAAAACCGATTGACCACGATGCTCCATGGAAGAAGCGCTTCCGGCGCAATACGGCGATATCCTTGCTTTTTATGCTGACAGCCGGTTCCGTTGCTGTAATGTCATTCGCGAAGCTGTTTATCATGGACACGAAAACATTGCCTGAGGGAAACCTGGATTTGCCGATTGTGAGATTGGCAGATGTAGAACAGAATCCTGATATGGTTCGGGAAGAGCCAGTATATTTTGATGATAATGTGGACTGGGGCAACCGCTATTCCCGTAACTGGAGTCCTTTGGCACCCGTGCAGTATGAAGCAGACGAAAACGGAGTGGTGCCCGGCAAGATGTGGAATGATGGCAGCGGAGAATATTCACCATCTATACAAACAGAAGTCTATAAGCTGACCTTCCCGTCTTTGGCCGATAATCTGATTTCTGATTTGATTAAAAGATACGAGTATGAAGAAAACCATGATTTGTATCAGGAGAAAACCCATCCTGATTTAGATCAGCTCATTGTATATGAAGAAAACTATTTGAAAAAGGTATTCGCTTTCAAGGGGGATACTGTGATATATGTTTGGTACCACGGGAAGGCGGATGTGGATGCGGTGATTGAGGCAGTTGTGGAGAAGTTTTAGGTGAAAGGCACCTCCCGAAAAATCTTGTTTCACAGCTATGTTTCACAAGTTTGATGCTAGAGCTGGAGAGGGACAGCTTTACTGTCCCTCTCTGGCTTCCAAAGCATTTAATCAATCGTTTGATTAACAAATTTCACCTGAAAAGAGAGCGGGACGATGAGCCTCTCCCTCTGTCTTTCCCTTCATCTCTGCTCAGTGTAAACCCAATCGTCTTCAAAGCACTTTCCAGGCTGGCCTCGGTTTTTACTGATTTCAAATCTATATTTGTGCTGATTGCGTTTAACGCCAAGTCCGGCCTGATACCGGTAAGTATGGGGGTTACTCCGATCAGGCTCAGCATATTGGCAACTTTTAATAGTGAAGAGCTCACCATATCGTTAATTTGGAGAATCCCCGACAAATCAATGATTAGATACTCAAGTGACAGGCTTTCACTCTTGGTGAGGGCCAATTCTATGATGGTTTCCAGCCGGAATTCATTGATATTGCCGATGATCGGAAGGATGGCTACTCCTGTAGTGATCGGGACTAGCGGTGCTGACAGAGTTTGAATCTGTCTATTCGCATCGTCGAGCTCCAGCACATAAGACAGGAGAGAGCTCATAGTTTCAAAAAGCTCCACATGTTCCTCGGTGAGTTCAAAGGTTTCCGTATCCAGTCCGCAGATGGTCCCATAATTCCTTCCATCTTCATAAAAAATAGGAAGGCCTACAAAGCTGCCGCTTCCTAAATTCCGGGTCACATTAAGTGCGTTTGATAAATCGCTTTTTGTAATATCTGGAATGAACAGGACCTTTTCGCCATGATCCACACTCAGCTTGCAAAAAGTCTCTTCAAAAGGAAGAGTATCTCCTTCCCTCAGCAAAGTATCCCCATGATTAACAACCTTAACAATCTCATTTGTCCTTTGATCATTTTTAGCAATGAAAAGAGTATTTATATTTAAAATCCTGCTCATCATTCGTAGGATGCTGTCCGCCGCTTCATCGAAATTCATGAACTTGCTGTAAGAAAAAACATTTGAATTCATATGTATTTGTACCCCTCAATCCTAAAATAAGCCTTAACTAAGTTTTTACCACACTTTGAGATAGTTAAACATGGTGACAGGTACCTCCCGAAAAATCTTGTTTCACAATTTGTTTCACGTTGGGAGAAGCAGATTTTAACTAAATAAATAGGAGGGGAGCAGCTCCCCTCCTGTTAATTTCCCTTTATTATATCCAGCAGTTCCTGCCCAAACTCCCCGGCTTTCTTTGGCCCTATGCCTTCTATGCTTAAAAGGTCACTCATAGTACCAGGTCTCTTAATTAAAATTGCCTCTAGTGTATTGTTAGTAAAGATATAATACGGTTTTACATTGAGCTTTTTTGAATGGCTCGTTCTAAATGCGGTTAAAGCAGAGCGGATTTCTTTTTCATTTGGTGGGTTATTCCGGATATGTTTGGTGTGCTGCTTCTTCGGAAAGCGTGATTCTGGCGATTGTCCGCTAATGATCGCCAATAGATCCTTTCCGTAGTCCTCCGCTTTTTTCTGGCTAACCCCTTCAATCTCTAACAATTGCTCAATGGTCATAGGCTTTTTCTCCAAGAGCTCATCCAGCATTTTATTAGTGAAAATATGGTAAGGCTTTATATTCAATTCTCTTGAACGGTTAAGACGATATTCAGTTAGAGATTTTTTTAAGATGCTATCCTTATCATTTTGATTTACAGCTGGGACAGAGGCAGCGTTTGATATTTCCTTTTGAGTCTCTAGAGATGTTTGCAGCAAATAATCTTCTTTGTTGAATTGCTTTTCTTTACTGTATTTCAGAATAGTATCCGCGATCCCATAGACGAGTTGATCTGTCATGAATACAGGCGATTTTTTCTCCAGCTCATTTTGAATGGAAGTTTTGATTTGGTCATGGCGGATGACCTTTGATTGTATATTTGCCGGCGCATTCTTAGCGATATCCAAAATAGTTTTGGGATTTGCAAAAGTAACAGCATAGGTAACGGGACAATTTTTTATGGCGCCGTCATCTTTCAGGAGTTTTTCCAGGATTCCCATATGCCGCTCGACTTGGTTGATCGGGCTGTACATCCCTTCTTTGTTAATGA
This sequence comes from Bacillus infantis, assembly GCF_008180445.1. Classification (GTDB taxonomy): domain Bacteria; phylum Bacillota; class Bacilli; order Bacillales; family Cytobacillaceae; genus Bacillus_AB; species Bacillus_AB infantis_B. The sequence continues at coordinate 634,084 of NZ_VTER01000003.1, read as the reverse complement.
TCCTGTTGTTCTTCGTAATTACTCTTTGGAATTCCCCTTTATCAGTAATATGTATATTGCCAAACATCTTCTTCACTTCTAAAACCATTATGAACTTATGTGTAATAACAATGAAATCCAATTGAGCAGCATAATCACCATACTCCAGATATACATCATGCAGGATGACCAGCGGCAGCATAGAGTGCTGGAGTTCAAACAGGACGTTTTTTTCTCCTGTTTGGCCGATGGTGAATAACTTTAAGTGGTTTTCCACTTTTTTCAGGTCGATGTTTGGATCTTTGCTTTCTGCCAGCTCGGTCAGATGTGAGATAGTGGCTGATTTTTCATTGAAATGCTTATAAATTTCAGGTTCTTTTATATCCCGCTTGTCTGTTAAGACATTAAAGACGTTTTTAAGAAAAGACATTACTTACCCTACTTTCTAGGTGACAGTGGTCAAGCCCCTTAAAAATGGACACTAATAAAAATCGGTTATTTCTATAATGAAGAGCAGAGAAATTAGCTAATTTCCTAAAAAAGTGTATAGAAAATAAAGCTACAACATCCTATTTTTTAAACAGCTTGGTCAAATAATGATAAATATTCTATAGGGGATTGATAGCTCAATTTCTTTTGTATGCGCTTTTCGTTGAAGTATTTTATGTACTTGAGTAAATAGCTTTCTATTGTTTCTAAAGAGATTAAAGGGAAGAAGCAGGGCATTTCGACTTTGAGTGTGGAGAAAAAGCTCTCTATTACGGCGTTATCCCAACAATTTGCTTTCCTGGACATACTAGGGGTAAAACCATATTCCCTGCTCCACTGGTTATAGGCGAACGAACGGTATACGTTGCCCTGATCACTATGAATCGTTACTCCCTTCAACGAAGGGAGCTTGCGGTTCTTTTTTGCTTCCAATAGTGTTTGTTTAATAAGCTCTGCATTCGGGCTTGAACTTACCTGAAGTGCTACTATTTCACGGTTAAATAGATCCATAACGGCTGATATATAAAGTTTACGGCTGTCTACCAAAACCTCCGTCACGTCAGTGACCCATTTAGTGTTGGGCAATATGGCATGAAAGTCTCTTTGCAACTTATTTTCGTATATATATCCAGCGGATTGAGCCTTTTGACTATAGGTTGTTTTCGGCTGGCGAACAACAGCTTGGAGGTTAATCTCCCGCATCAAACGAGCCACTTTTTTGTGGTTCACTCGAGTGCCGCTCTTACTCAGGTATTTGGCGATTCTTTTGGCACCGTAGGTACCATTGTGCAGGGTATATGCTCTTTTGATTTTTGTAATAAGCCTTTTATCGTCAGATGAAAGAGCAGGTTTTGGCCGTTTTAAATAGGCATAATACCCGCTTTTCGACACATTGAGAATTTGGCATNGAGCAGGTTTTGGCCGTTTTAAATAGGCATAATACCCGCTTTTCGACACATTGAGAATTTGGCATAAGAGGGTCACGGGATACTCCTCCCTCAAAGCAGAAATACCCTCGTATTTCTTGTTTATACGTTCTTTTTGAGAGAGGCCTGGAACTTTTTTAGAATCTCAATCTCCAAATCTTTTGCTTTTAACGTGGACTTTAAATGATCAATTTCTTTTTGTAATTCTGCAGTTTGACTAGATTGATTTTTGGTCGATTTATTGAAGCAGGCAGCGCCGTGAAGTTTATACTTTTTAGCCCAATTTAAGATGGTATCCGGGTCAACATTTAGCTCATGCCCCAATTGAGATGAACTTTTCACTCCATTTAGGTATTCTTGGGATGCCCTAATTTTTATATCGGGATCAAGGTGTCTTTTACGAGTAGGCTTGTTCATTTTAATTCCCCCTTATATGTTAGTATATCACCGAATTATGATGGTCTATTTGTCCATTATAAGGGGGTCGAGCACAGGCACCACCCGAATAATCTTGTTTCACAATTTGTTCCACGAAGAGGTGAAGTATAAGAGACTTCACCCAATAATGATATTGCCGATACAAACTCTCAATTTAAATGTTCTTACTTGATTTTATACCAATATGGTAAAAATTGTACATAGAATTAGCGTTTCATTCATTAGGGAGAAGGCTCAAACCACGCTTCTAGACTTCGACCTTTTATGTTTTTCTAGGATGCAAACAGGCTATAAATATATTAATCAAACGTTTGATTAATAAGGCTTTATTCCTTCTGCCATGCGGTCTTCTGTTCAGTAAATGACCGGCACACTATGAACTTTTAACAGGAATCTATTTTTGCCTAGAGAAGTGTTCTGGCAGCGGGATCACGAAGAGGAGGCTGATGATGAAAACTCTAAGGGTAATAGCAATTATACTTCTGGCCTTGTTCCTGACTGCCTGCAGCGAGCCGGAAACCAAAGATGATGGTGAATTTATGTTCGGTAATCTGTATGCTGATTCAATGGAATCTGGTGAAAGCTACTATATGGTTCTGCCAATTGAATGGACAGGGGATGAGCCGGCAATCATTGCTTCTATTGAATTAGTTAAAGAAGATGGTGCGCCTGTAACTGTTGATGAAGATGGGATTGCCTATGAATTTTACGGTGCCGATCCTTTGAAAGAAATGGGGTTATATTCGGCAGACCGCAATATCGGGAAAATCAAAGATATTACTGGATTTAAAGTCCAGGGAGAGAGCAGGGTTGTTGCAAAAATTCTGCTTGGTGAGGTGAAGGAGGATGAAAGCAGGGCGGCGAAGGTTATTTACACGATTGATGGTGAGGAGTATGAGGAAGTAGTGAAGTGGGATACTTTTGAGGAGCTTAGTACATAGAAAGGTGACAGGCACCTCCCGAAAATTCTTGTTTCACACAGTTGTTTCACTAAGGGGCTGCGGGCTGCTGTCCCTTTTTCTTACGCTGAGATGAAGGTTTACTAGTTGGAGTGAAGAACGGGGAAAAATGAAGAAGATGTATTTACCCTTATTCAATATATAGGGCTAATGGGAAACCGTGGTCCTTTTTCCCCCGCTTGTGAACATCCCCATTTCAAGTTACAATCGAACAGGAATCTACTACCATTTACATAGGAGGCTTTACATCATGAAGGAACCTTTATTTTTAGAGCCTGTTTTTCAGGAGCGCATATGGGGCGGGACGGCATTGAGGGATGTTTTTGATTACTCCATTCCTTCTGACCATACAGGAGAATGCTGGGCAATTTCCGGCCATCCGAACGGACAGAGCACAGTGAAGGATGGGGAGTTTGCCGGTAAGACCATTGGAGAGCTTTGGGAGAGCAGCCGGGAGCTGTTCGGGAGCTATTCTTCTCCGGTGTTCCCGCTGCTGACAAAGATTCTTGATGCCAACGCTGATCTGTCTGTTCAGGTCCATCCGGATGATTCTTACGCGAAAGAGCATGAAAATGGCGAATTGGGCAAGACGGAATGCTGGTATATCATTGATTGTGATAAGGATGCGGAGCTGATTTTCGGCCATACGGCCCAGACGAAGGAAGAGTTTGTTGAGCGTGTGGAAAAGGGTGAGTGGAATGAGCTTTTGCGCCGCGTGTCTGTAAAGCCGGGCGACTTTTTCTATGTACCGAGCGGAACGATCCATGCGCTTTGCAAAGGCACGCTGATTCTTGAGACACAGCAAAGCTCTGACACAACCTACCGTGTGTACGACTATGACCGGAAGGATGCTGAAGGAAATACACGTGAGCTGCATATTGATAAGTCAATTGCGGTCACTGCTATCCCGCATCAGTCCACACGTGTTGAGCCGTCTGTGAAAAAGCAGGGAGGTGCCGAGGTCACGAAGTTCGTTGAAGCAGAGTACTTCACGGTCTACAAATGGAACCTCAATGGCAAGGCGAGCTTTGCACAGGACAAACCATTCCTTTTGGGCAGTGTGCTGAACGGCAGCGGCGTCCTGAAGGCAGATGGAAAAGAATATGCTTTTACCAGAGGAGACCATTTCATTCTCCCTTCCGATTTCGGAGAATACGAAGTCGAAGGCCAGGCCGAACTTATTGTGTCCCATGTATGAGCCAGAGGGACAGGTCCCTTGGCGCAAACTACGCCCAGCCCCTAAGCCCCTATCCTAATAGGGGCTTTTTTTTCGCCAGGAAGAGCCAGGGGGACAGGTCCCATGGCCCAAATCGTGTCTAACACCCAGCCCAATCTTATAGAGTTTTTTTTTCGCTCAAAAACTAAGACATCCCCCACAACCATAAAGCCTTGATTCCCCGGCCCAGTAGGGCTACACTTTTAATTATTCAATAGATGGCAGGTGGCAGCATGACAAATAGACAAAAGGAGCTTCTGAGGATATTGCTTCTTCATGAGGAAGGTGCTCTGCAGATAAAGGATTTGTCCGGGCAGCTTGGCTGTGTGGAGAAGACGGTCAGGAATGATTTGGACCGGATCGAGGATTACCTCGGTCAATATGAAGGAACAAGCCTTATCCGCAAGCCGGGGGTTGGCATCTCGATTGAGATTGATGAGGCCGCACGTTCGGAAATACTGCAGAGCCTTTTCTCGGAAGACTCAAAAACAATGGAAGAGCGATTGTTTGAGATGGCTTTTCAGCTGTTGACCAGCGGGAAAGCCATCACTTTAAAGTTTTGGGCAGAACGGTATTTTGTCCCCAACGCTTCAATCAAAAAGGATTTAGAGATCATTGCCCAGTGGCTCGAGCGGTTTGATCTGTTGCTTGTTTCCAGGCAGCGGCTTGGACATCTTATTGAAGGAACGGAGCTCAATAAGCGGAATGCCCTGGCTCATCTGTCCGGGCTGATTCCTTCAGGCGGTATAGGCAGGAATCCAGTTTTGGACCTTTTCCAGCCGTATGAAATTGACATGGTCCGCAAAGCGCTTAAAGAGATACAGACACATGAGTCCATCAGGTTTACGGATGAGGCACTCGACAGCCTTGTCGTCCATGCGCTTATTATGATCAAAAGAACCAGGCAGAGGGCACCGGTTTTCGTTGAGCCGGCCGAAATGGAAAAAATAGCTTCGCGAAAAGAATATGAATATGCTGCTGCTTTTTTTACCAGGCTTGCGGATTCTTTCCAGTTAGCCTTCCCGGAAGCAGAAATTGTGTATTATACCTGGCATTTTATCAGCGCCAAACGTTCAGAAGAGGCTGAATCTGTGCTGATCCAGGATGAGAAGGCAGAGCATGTTGTTCAGCTGCTCATCGAAAGAATGGAAAAGCTGACACTGTTTCCGTTTGGAAATGACCATATCCTTGCTAACGGCCTTGCTGTTCATATGCACTCGGTCATCAGCCGTATCCATTACGGTTTTCCAATCACCAACCCGCTTCTCGCAAATATTAAAAGAATGTATCCTTATATGTTCAGCATGGTCATCCTGGCGCTCGACGATATCAAGGAACGATTCCATATTAGCATCCCTGAGGATGAAGCAGCCTATATCGTCCTTCATTTTCAGGCTTCGATTGAAAGGCTTGAAGGAAAAAGAAATATTGAAAAGAAGCGGGCCATCATTGTCTGCCATATGGGCATCGGTATGTCGCACCTGCTTGAAGCAAAGATTGAGCAGCAGTATGCTGCCATTGAGATTGCCGCTTGCATCGGCAAGGCTGAAGTGGCAGAAGCGCTGGAAGCACATAAGCCTGATTTTATCATTTCAACCGTCCCCCTTGAAAAAGCAGGAACTGGCTATATCCAGATTTCTCCCCTATTTGGGCAGGAGGATAAGGAGAGGCTGAGCCAATTTGTGGACAATCTTCATACCGGCAAGACCGGAAGCCGGGAAGAGTCTTTTGCTGATCTTATGGAAGAGGATCTGATTTTTCTCCATGTAAAAAAAGAGCATCGGTATGAGGTTGTTGAAATGCTGGCAATGGCCCTCTATCAAAAAGGCTATGCTGCAAAAGAGTTCATTCACAGCACGGTGAACCGTGAAAGGAACTCGGCCACTGCCATTGGCGGGGGTATCAGCATCCCGCATGGAGATCCATCCATGATCAGCAGGACGGCGATTGCAGCGGCAATACTGGATAAGCCGCTCGAGTGGGGCTCCGAAAAGGTTTCACTCGTATTTCTGCTTGCCGTTGCAAAAGAAAATCAGCGTGACATCCGGAGGATCATCGGGAAGATCGCTTCATTGAGCGAGTCGCCTGCTGCTGTCCATGAACTGGTGTCAGCCGGAAATGCGGCAGAATTTTTAAAAATGCTTAAACAACAATAAAAAGCAGCGGAGCGAAAGCCCGCTGCTTTTTTTAATAATTCCTTTTTACCGGAGTCTCCGGTAAAAATCCGAAAAATATAGACAGGAGGGAGGGTTTATTATAATGGTAAGCGATTACAACAGATTTTTTTAACCAGGAGGTTTTAGATATGGCGAAGATATTGGCTGTCACAGCTTGCCCGGTCGGCATTGCCCATACGTATATGGCTGCCGAGAACCTGCAAAAGGCAGGCGATGTGCTCGGCGTTGAAATGAAAGTAGAGACGCAAGGTTCTATCGGTGTAGAAAACGCTTTAACTGAACAGGATATTGCCGAAGCAGACGGCATCATCATTGCAGCAGACAAGGAGGTTCCTAAAGACCGTTTTGCTGGAAAAAGAGTGATTGTCACCGGCGTTCAGGATGGTATCCGCAAGCCGGAGGAGCTGATCAAAAGGATTCAGAATGGAGACGCCCCAATTTATAAGCCGGAACTGGCCAAAAATGAAGGCGCTGCCAAGAAACAGAAGGAAAACCCTATTTATAAGCATCTGATGAGCGGTGTTTCTTATATGGTGCCATTCATCGTTGTCGGAGGGCTTCTGATTGCCCTTGCGCTCACACTTGGCGGGGAACAGACACCTGGAGGAATCGTCATTCCGGAGGATTCCATCTGGAAGCAGGTTGAAAGCCTTGGTGCAACAGCCTTTATGTTCATGGTTCCTATTCTTGCCGGGTTCATTGCTGTCAGCATTGCCGACCGTCCGGGGCTGGTGCCGGGTATGATCGGCGGTTATATTGCTGCGAACGGAAGCTTTTATGGAAGTGAAGCAGGAGCAGGATTCATCGGCGGAATCATTGCCGGGTTCCTGGCAGGATATGTGGCTCTGGCTATTAAGAAGCTCAAGGTGCCTAAAGCCGTACAGCCTGTTATGCCCATCATTTTTATCCCGATTCTCTCGTCTGTCATTGTTGGTTTATTGTTCATCTATGTTATCGGTGCTCCAGTTGCACAAGTATTCGAAAGCTTGACCGATCTCCTCAGCAGCATGCAGGGAGGAAGCTCGATTGTATTGGCGCTTATCCTTGGCGCTATGATTGCGGTCGACATGGGCGGTCCCTTCAACAAAGTGGCCTTCCTGTTCGGCTCTGCCATGATTGCGGAAGGAAACTATGAAATCATGGGCCCGATTGCGGTGGCCATCTGTATCCCGCCAATCGGCCTTGGCCTGGCAACTTTTATTAACAAGCGGAAATTTACGCAAACTGAAAGGGAAGCAGGAAAAGCTTCCTTTACGATGGGTCTTTTTGGAATCACAGAGGGTGCGATTCCATTTGCAGCGCAGGATCCGCTGCGAGTTATTCCCAGCATTGTCACTGGTTCCATGGTTGGGTCGGTTATCGCCATGATCTCCCAGGTTGGAGACCGCGTAGCGCACGGCGGACCGATTGTAGCTGTCCTTGGAGCCGTCGACAATGTCCTGATGTTCTTTGTTGCTGCTATTGCTGGTGCTGTCGTGACTGCCCTGATGGTTACTGCACTGAAGAAGAATGTTGAAGGTGCCCCTGTCCCAGCTCTTGCCGGCGCAGAAGGCAGCGCAGTTCCTGAAGAATCTGTACAAGCTGCAGAAGAAAAGCAGGAAAATGCAGAAATCCGGAAACTGACTGACATTACTAGCGTTGAACTGATTGACATCAGCCTAGAAGGTGAAGCGCGTGATGATGTCATTGATGAACTGATTGAACGCTTCGATGCAGCAGGTGTACTAAGCTCGAAAGAAGCGTACAAGCAAGCAATCCTTAACCGTGAGGCACAGAGTTCTACTGGATTGGGGATGAATATTGCCATTCCGCACGGAAAATCAAATGCAGTCAAACGCCCCGCTGTTGCTTTTGGCATCAAGAGAAATGGTGTGGACTGGTCCAGCCTTGACGGGACAGATGCCAAGCTGATCTTCATGATTGCCGTGCCCGAACAGGCAGCCGGCGATGCCCATCTGAAAATCCTGCAGATGCTGTCGCGCAAACTGATGGATGATGAATTCCGCGAACAGCTGCTAAAAGCTGAGTCTAAAGAGCAGGCGTATCAGCTGCTTGAGGAAATTCAATAAGAGATTAGACCGTCCGGTTCAAGGACGGTCTTTTTTAAATATTTATACTTTTGAATTAAATGTCTAGACAAATAAATATTGTTTTAATAAAATTATGTAAATTAGTTAGAAAGCTGACTGTAAAAAATAGAGAGTCTGACATCATAAAAAGATCACTTCAGGGATTTCCATTTGAGTTAATAACCATAGGGCAGAGTGACGGAAAAAGCAAAACATCCTTTGCTGGGCCGGGGCTTCTGCCCTTGTATCTTTTACAAACACAAAAGGAGAGAATCATATGTCTAATCATAGCGAGAATGAAATTCAATATTCATTTCCGGAAGGATTCTGGTGGGGCTCTTCTGCTTCCGCGACCCAGACGGAGGGTGCGGCTGATGTTGATGGCAAAGGGAAAAACATCTGGGACCACTGGTATGAAATAGAGCCAAACCGGTTCTTTAATGGTGTAGGGCCAGAGAAAACTTCCCAATTCTATTATAAATATAAAGAAGATATCAGGCTGATGAAGGAAATCGGCCACAATTCTTTCCGCCTGTCGATCTCATGGTCAAGACTGATTCCAGAAGGAAAAGGCGAAGTGAACGAGAAGGCTGTTGAATTTTACAATCATGTCATCAATGAATTGATTGATAATGATATAGAGCCTTTTGTGAATCTGTTCCACTTTGATATGCCGATGGAGCTGCAGAAGATCGGCGGCTGGGCAAATCGTGAAGTGGTCGATGCTTATGAGGAATATGCAAAAATCTGCTTCGGGCTGTTCGGGGACCGTGTGAAAAAATGGTTTACCCACAATGAACCGATTGTTCCTGTTGAAGGCGGCTATCTCTATGATTTTCATTATCCTAACGAGGTTAATTTCGGGAAAGCCGTCCAAGTGGCATACCATACCATTTTATCAAGCGCGAAGGCAATAAAAGCTTATAAAAAAAGAAACCAGGATGGGAAAATCGGGATCATCCTGAACCTGACACCATCATATCCGCGTAGCCAGAATCCGGCTGATTTGAAAGCATCTGTTCTCGCTGATGCATTCTTTAACCGCTCTTTCCTTGATCCTTCCGTTAAGGGTGAATTTCCAGAGGAGCTCGTTCAGTTGCTGAGGGAAGAAGGATTCCTTCCAACTGTGGAAGAAGGCGATCTGGAACTTATCAAGAATAATACTGTTGATATCCTGGGCGTGAACTACTATCAGCCGCGCCGCGTAAAAGCAAAAGAAAATCTGCCAAATCCGGAAGCGCCATTTATGCCAGAACGTTTCTTTGATAATTATGTCATGCCAGGCCGCAAAATGAACCCTCACCGCGGCTGGGAAATCTACGAAAAAGGTGTCTATGATATCCTTATCAACCTGAAGGAAAACTATGGAAACATTGAATGCTTCATTTCCGAAAACGGGATGGGCGTTGAAGGAGAAGAAAAATTCCGGAACGAAAATGGCATCATCCAGGATGATTACAGGATAGATTTTATTAAAGGGCATCTAGAATGGGTGCATAAAGCGATTCAGGAAGGATCCAATGTAAGGGGCTATCATCTATGGACGTTCATGGATAACTGGTCATGGTCCAATGCCTATAAAAACCGCTACGGTTTTGTGTCCGTTAATCTAGATAAAGATGGGGAGCGGACAATTAAGCAGAGCGGCAAGTGGTTTAAGGCTGTGTCTGAAAAAAACGGTTTCTGATTTTGCATAAAAAGATGGTCGCTATGACCATCTTTTTTAGATAACTTACCAGAATCCATTTATAATGAAAGTGAGAATCTATTTAACAGGGTGGATCCGTTATGACCAAGTACGAAACAATATCATCTGAAATCAGGCAGAGGATCATTAATGTCTCTTATTCGCCAGATGAACCGATTCCAGACGAAATTACACTCGCAAAGGAATTCGGCTGCAGCCGTATGACGATGAAGCGGGCGCTGGATATCCTGGTGCTTGAAGGGCTGCTGTACCGGAAAAGGGGACATGGAACATTCATTGTAAAATCGGCCATTCAGAATAGCCGGGTCAATGTGGTGAGCAATGAATCAATCGGCCTGACGGGACTTTTGCAAGGAAAAGAAGTGACGAGCAAGGTCATCAAATTCGAAGTCCAATTTCCTGATGATGAAGTAGCTGCCCATCTGGCCATTGACAAGAAAACCCCGGTTTATCATATCATCCGCTTGCGGCTTGTTGCGGATGAACCATATGTTTTGGAAAAAACTTATATGCCAGCTGCACTGATCAGGGGAATTGATGATGATGTCCTCCAGGGCTCCATCTATGAACATATTAGAATAAAATTGGGGCTGACGATTGCCGGTTCGCATCGAAAAATCAGGGCAAGCAAGTCAGGTAAACTGGATCATCTACACCTGGTATGCAAGGATGATGATCCCATCCTCGAGGTTGAACAGGTCGCCTTCCTGGACAATGGGGTTCCTTTCGAATACTCATTTGCAAGGCACCGCTATGATAAATTCGAAGTCACATCAGCCAACTTTAAAAGGTAATGGGGGAATGAATATGCTAGGAGCGATTGAAGCCGGCGGTACGAAATTTGTCTGTGCAGTCGGAGATAAAACCGGGAGGATTGCTGATTCTATCCAAATACCGACAACTGTACCCGAAGAAACCATGGCAGCCGCCATTTCATTTTTTAGGCAATATGATATTGAAGCCATTGGCATCGGATCCTTTGGCCCGATAGATATAAACCATGATAGCCCGACGTACGGCTATATCACATCCACACCGAAAACGGCATGGACAAACTACCCGTTCGTCGAAACCATTTCACAAGCGTTCAGTGTTCCGGTTGGCTTCAACACAGATGTTAACGCTGCTGCTTTGGGCGAAGCGAGGCAGGGTGCCGCTAAAGGGCTGGACAGCTGCCTTTATATCACAGTGGGGACAGGCATCGGGGCAGGTGCCGTGGTAAACGGGCAATTGCTTCAGGGCCATTCCCATCCGGAAATGGGGCATATCCTTCTCCGCCGGCATCCAGAAGACTCTTACCAGGGGAAATGTCCTTATCATGGCGACTGCCTCGAAGGCCTTGCAGCCGGACCGGCCATCGAAGAACGCTGGGGAGCCAAAGGAAAAGATCTGGCAGACCGGAAAGAGGTCTGGGACCTTGAAGGATACTATCTTGCCCAGGCGCTCATGCAATACATCCTTGTCCTCTCACCAAAGAAAATCATCCTGGGCGGCGGCGTCATGAAGCAGCCGCAAGTATTTGACTCCATCTACAAATACCTGTCAGAGCTGATGAAAGACTATGTTGCACTGCCGGAATTGGAGGAATATATCGTAAAGCCGGGGCTTGGGGACCGGGCTGGAATAACGGGGGCTTTGTTGCTTGCAGCTGAAAGGTGACAGGCACCTCCCGAAAAATCTTGTTTCACAAACTGTTTCACGAATTGTGGATGTTAGAAGGAAGAACCTGCCTTGCATAATGAGCAAGGCAGGTTTTTTTAGTTGAAGTTGTGACAGGTACCACCCGAAAAATCTTGTTTCACAGATAAATGTTTCACTGAAAATGGGCCAAGGGGTCTGACCCCCTGGCTTATAAATAATTGTTTTCCATCTTGGTGGGTTATGGTAATATTAGTGTAATATTACACATTTAATGTATTTTAGAGAGTGAAGCAATGAGTAAACTCAAGTCCATCGCAGTGTCATTGATTACAGCAGGTATAGGTTTTGCTTTCAGCTTGAACATTCAAACGATGGCATATTGGGGAGAAGATGGGTCACTAACGATGGGGTGGTATTGGGCTGGTGCCATCATATCCTATTTGTTCACCTTTGTCTCCATGATGTTAATACGCTTCAGTTTTAAAGAGTTTCCATCTAATGTAATTTACATAGTGTTGCTGATAGTAAATGTACTGCTTCTGATTGCTACATTATTGTGTACTACATTTATTATCATTGCCTGGCAGTCAGGGTTTTAAGGTGCTTAGTCATATTTAAATTCAATCATTTTAAGGAGAAACAGCATGAAGAGAATGTTTGTCTTACTTTCGTATTTATTTTTACTTCTTTGTATTTTGTATCCTTCAATCATATTTATGGCAATGAATGGAGTTTTTGGTTCATTGGGGGAATTTACAGTCTATTTGTGGTTTGTTTTTCCTCTGCTTGGTGTACTGTTTGCGTTCTTTGGGGGAAAGAGCTGGGTAAGAGTAGCTGGAATTGTTCTTAATGGATCAGCTTTGTGCTTAGTTTTGCTAATAACGTTTATCCGCATAGTATAAGGGTAACCATCCTGCTATTCGAATACTAATAAAACAGGTGACAAAATGAAGAGTATAAACGGTTTAATAAAAAGTCCCTGGTTTCTGGGAAGTATCGTATGCCTATTCCTTCTCTGGATTCTGTTCAGCATCCCAATCGAAACACGCAAATATGGCCTTACCCAAAGTGCCCTTGCAACAGATTACACAGGCCTTCTGCCAGAACGGATTGAGCGGGTGGTCGAAGCAGATGACCGCCATGAACTGCAGCGGATTGTAAAAGAAGCCAATAAAAACGGCCGGCATATTTCGATTGCCGGACTGCAGCATTCACAGGGAGGCCATACCTATTACAGGGATGGTGTGGTTATGGATATGCGGTCATTTAATAAAATCCTTGAAATCAATAAAGAAGCTAAGACTGTTAAGGTGGAGAGCGGTGCTTCATGGGAGGATGTCCAGGAAGCGGTGAAGGATGATGGATTAGCCTTGAAGGTTACGCAGTCACAATCGATTTTTACGATTGGAGGGTCTTTGTCGGTGAACGCCCATGGCAGGGATATCCGCTTTGGTCCGATGGCAGGGACTGTAAGGGAAATGACTGTGCTGACACCGGATGGTGATATTAAGACAGTAACGAAGGATGACTCGGAGGAATGGATGAAGTATATGTTTGGCGGATACGGATTATTTGGGGTGATCCTTGATGTCACGCTGGAACTGACTGAGGATGAGGTATACACCATCCATACAGAAGAGCTGAAAACGGATGAATATGAATCCTATTTTACCAATCTGCTTAACCATGATAACACAGCTATGCATTATGCAAGGGTAAGCGTCGCCCCGGGTACCTTCCTCGATGAAATGTATGTGGTGGACTATAACCACACAGGAAGGCAGGACAGAGCTGTTCCCCTTAAGGAGGAGAAAGGAGCACGGCTGGGCAAGCTTGCCATGGATATCGGCCGCCAAGGCGGGATGTGGGAGGACCTGTTCTGGAGCAATCAAAAGCTTATGGCAAGGTCTCTGAATGGAAAAAACATCACCAGGAATAATGTGATGCGCGGCAACTCTGCGTTCATGGAATTTACAAAGCCGGGGCGGGTAGAGGTTCTGCAGGAATTTTTCGTGCCTGTCAATCAATACGGGGAGTATATGGAGGATTTGAAAAATCTGCTGCCAGCATCGGATCAGGGTGAAGATTTTAAAATCCATAATATTACGGTCCGGTATGCAGCAAAAGACGATATAACAAGCTTGAATTATGCCAAGGAAGATATGCTGGGCCTGGTCGTTTTGATTCAGCACGGTCTCAGCGAAGAACAGATAGCAGATGCAGAAGCAATCATCCAAAAGTGGACCAGTCTTACACTTGAACACGGCGGAACCTATTATCTTCCATACTGTCATTATCAAACAAAGGAGCAATTCAGAGATGCGTACCCAGAGTGGGAGCAGTTCCGCGCGGAAAAGCTGAAGCGCGACCCGAATGAAGTTTTTCAGAATCTATTCTATGATTATTACCTGAAAGAAGGAGCAGCACATGAAAATCAAGAGTGAACAGGCCATCCCCCTGTTGGTGTCGGTCGGGCAGGTTGTTGTTTTCCCTTATTATATTGTATGGCTAAAGCAGGCTGCCCTGTTATTTACCCTGTTTGGCTGGCTGTTCGCCATATTCTCCTTCTCCGCTGCCTTCGGCTACCGGCTTTATCAGACCAAAGGCAATAAATACCGCTCCCATCACCCGTTCATCTACATAGGGATGGGGGCTGTCTATATCCTTGCAGGCACCATCAGCAAGCCTGCGGATTCTTTGCCATACATAGCACTCCTGCTTCAGACCATACTTGGATTCCTTCAAGGCTATCACCATGCCTGGCATATTGAGCAGAAAACCTTCCGGCTGCATGCTATTCATCACTATCTGATTGTCGGCATCAGCATGATTGGGATTTCTTTTGTGAAAATATTATCGCCTGGGATTGTGATTTCTGGGTTTGGAGGCGTGCTGATGCTTTGTGCATTGTGGGGTGCAGGGAGAGGTCTGGTATCCCGGTTGGATAAAGGGTCTATGAGGTGAAGAACGATGGGATTGCTGGTGGCTGGCAAAATAGAGCACGGGCGGCAGCGGGAGGGTTCTATACTCTTCAATATAATAAAAAATGAAAACGTCCAGCCAAGATGGCCGGACGTATGACTGTATTCCTAATTCTATGACTTTTCCGATACAGCGAGACCCAGCTCCCGGAATATCTCTTCATTATGCTCCCCGAGCCTTGGGGCCGGCCTTGTTATCCTCCCAGGGGTTTCGGAAAATTTGGCAGGAAATCCGAGGGTTTTTGTTGTTCCGGCAGCCGGATGATCATAAGTAAGAACCATCTGTCTTTCAAGGATATGGGGATCATTAAGAGCTTGATCATACGAATGGATGGGACCGCATGGGATTTTGTGCTTTTCGAGCAGCTGAAGCCAATATTCAGATGTCTCTTCAGCTAAAATACTTTCAATGTCCTGCTCCAGCTGTGAGACATGTTCATTCCGCAGGGTGTTGGTCAGATAGCGCGGATCCTCCAGCCACCCCGGCTGTCCTGCAACCTGGAGACAGAATGTTTCCCATAGTTTCTGGTTGGCGGCTCCGATTAAAATGAAGCCATCCTTTGTTTTAAATCCCTGGTAAGGTGCTGATACACGATGAGCTGTGCCGTTGCGGCGGGGAACTTCGCCTTTCCCAAAGTAGGCGGCTGCTTCCCAGACCGTCCAGGCCAGTCCAGCATCAACGAGGGACACATCAATATATTGTCCTTCGCCGCTTTTCAGCCTGTGGATATAAGCAGCCAGTATGGATTGGATTGCGGTTTGCGCAGCTGCAATATCATGGATGGCAATTCCTGATTTAACCGGCTTTCCATCTCTTTCTCCTGTCATGTCCATCATGCCGGATAATCCCTGGGCCATGATATCGAACCCGCCTTTTTGGCTGTAAGGGCCAGTCTGTCCATAGCCGGAGATAGAGCAATAAATCAATGCCGGATTTTTTTGTTTCAAGGTATCATAGTCGATGCCTAGTTTCTTGGCCACGCCAGGGCGGTAATTTTCCACAAACACATCGGAATCCTCAATCAGCCGGTAAAAGACGGCAAGTCCTTCCTCCGTTTTGAGATTAAGGAGCATGCCCCGTTTATTGCGGTTGACCATCATATACATATAGCTTTCTTCATTAATATAAGGTCCCATTTTCCGGGTGTCGTCTCCAGCCGGAAACTTTTCGATCTTTATCACATCTGCGCCCATGTCGCCGAGAACCATCGTACAGTAAGGGCCCGCCAGCACTTGGGATACATCAACTACTTTTAAGCCGTCTAATGCCTGTTTCATGAAATACTCCTTTATTCCTGCTGATTTCTGATCACTGTTACTTTTTGGAGGTCTATTGCCCGGGAAGCGCCAGAAAGGGAGATGGACACCTTTGTCTCTTCAATAAAATTCGCAAGTGTTCTTTCGACTCCTGCCTGGCCGCCGGCCGCAAGTGCGTAGACTATTGGTCTCCCGATCAGGACTGCATCTGCTCCAAGTGCCATCGCTTTGACTGCATCAATGCCGCGGCGGATCCCGGAATCAAATAATACCGGTATGCGCCCGCCGGCTTCCTTTACGATATGAGGGAGGGCATCGATAGCCGCGATGACCCCATCCAGCTGCCTTCCTCCATGATTGGATACGATGATTCCGTCAACACCGTGTTCATAGGCAAGCCTTGCATCATCTTTATGAAGAAGGCCCTTGAGGAGAATTGGCAGGCTGGTTCTCTTTTTCAGTTCGGCCACATGCTTCCAATTCAAGCAGGGATGGTGGATATTATTCAGAATCCCTTGAATCACTGCTTCATCTTCACCCGCTGGAAGAGTATCCATGAAGACGGGGTCGCTCTCATAATTGGCCTTGCCGAAACCAAGTTTTAAGGGGGAAAATTTATTGCGGATATCTTCTTCGCGCCACCCCAGCATAACTGTGTCAACAGTTAAAACTATTGCCTGGTATCCGGCTTTTTCAGCCCTGGCTGCCATGCTATAGGAAATCTCTTCATTATTGGACCAATATAGCTGAAACCATTTGGGGCTGTGCGGGACAGCTGCAGCTACCTCCTCGATCGGGAAGCTTGATACAGTACTTTGGATAAAGGGAATGCCAAAGGACGCTCCCGCCTTTGCCACTGCAAGGTCGGCCTCTTCATGGGCAAGCTTGAGCATGCCGACAGGCGCAATCAAAAGCGGGTGGGGATAGGTATGGCCGAATAATTCGATGCTTGTATCCGTTTGTGACACATCATTCAGCATCCGCGGGACAATCGAAAAGTTGGAAAAAGCCTCGGTATTCCTTCGTAAGGTTTCCTCTCCGCCAGCACCCGACCGGACATAGCCAAACCCCCCGGCAGACATTTTTTTCGCGGCTGCTTCTTCCAGCTCTGTGAATGAGAGCGGAAAAAAGTCAGGTGAGCTGATATTCTGGAGAAGCAGGTCTTTACTTTCGGCTGTACTCATCTAAGGAAGCCTCCTTTGGGGAGAAATCAGGTTTTCTTTTTTCGAGGAATGCCTGAATGCCTTCCTGGTAATCCTCTGAACTGAAGGAATCCAGGATCAGGCGGGCAATTGTTTCGTCTTCTTCAACAGCTCCGTCTGCAATCGCATGTATGACCTTCTTGATGCCGTTTACAGAGACAGCAGAACGTCCGGCTATTTGTCCTGCAAGCTCCAGTGCACTTTCTAGTGCAGAGGCTCCATCTGCCCAATCATTGATAAGCCCGATTTCCTTTGCCTCGGCAGCGTTCACCAGTTTCCCGGTATAAAGCAGCTCCTTTGCTCTCGAGATGCCGACAGCATCCGCCAGCCTTTTTGTGCTGGCAAGGTTATAGACAATTCCGAGCTTGGCTGCAGTGATGCCAAGCCTGCTGTCTTTAGACGCAAACCGGAAATCACAGGCCAGTGCTAACTCAAGTCCGCCGCCGATGGCGAGGCCGCGGATGACGGCGATGGTCGGCTTTGAAAATCTGTACAGCCTCTCGACTGCTTCAAGGGCAGTGTCATTATAGAGTTTCGCTTTTTCTGCAGATAAACGATTTTCAAGGAACTCGCTGATATCAGCACCAGCTGCAAAGCAGGTATCATCCACTCCGCGGACAATCAGCACTCTTGCTGCCTCATCCTGCTCCAGATCATCCAGCAGGGAAGAGAGCTGCTTAAACATTTGAAGGGTGAAGGCGTTCTTTTTTTCCGGTCGGTTAATGACCAGGGAAGCTATTGGGCCCGCTTTTTCTATATATAAATCATTCATAACAGATTCCGCCTTTAATCTCTTTTTAATCGGGCAGCCAGACGGTTGCCGATGCTTTGGATGCTTTGAACAAGGATTATTAGAATAAGGACAGTGGCATACATGACATCAACTTCATAACGGAGGTGGCCGAAACGGTAGGCCAGATCACCAAGGCCGCCAGCGCCGACAAGGCCTGCCATCGCTGTGGCCCCGATGAGTCCGACAGTCGCAATGGTCAGTCCGAGAATCATGCTGGGTCTGGCTTCCCGAAGCATAACATTCCAGATGATCTGCCGGTTTTTGATGCCCATGGCTTTATAAGCTTCAAGTACTCCGCTGTCCACCTCAAGAAGCGAGGTTTCCATTAATCTTGCAATATAAGGAGCTGTATAAATCACAAGCGGCACAATTACACCCTGCACCCCGATTGTTGTTCCCACAATCAGCTTTGTAAACGGGAGTATGAAGAATAGCAGGATGATGAAGGGTACTGAGCGGATAATATTGATGATTAGATTCAGCCCATGATACACCCATTTGTTTTCAAAAGATTGCCCCTGCCGTGTTAAAACGAGCAAAATGCCCAGCGGGATTCCGATCAATACGGAAAAAAGGAGTGATACGCTGACCATTTGAAAGGTCTCTATAATGGCTTTTCCAATAATCGGTGTCCACTGTTCCCAGAATGTATTCCATCTCTCCAATGGTTATCCCTCCAATTCCTCGATTGCGACTCCCTCTTCTTGTAAAAAGGCAAGTGCTGCGTTGATATCTTCCTGTTTCCCAATCATGTGGACGGCAATATTCCCGACAATGCCATTCTTCAGCTCGATGATATTTGCTGTCAGGATATTCGGCTTGATGTTGAACCTGTGAGTCACTTCGGCAAGGAGCGGCTGTCCCGTCGACTCGCCTGCAAATGTCAGGCGCAGGACAGAGCCGGAAACCTTTAATTGTTTGATGAGAGAAGGAGCCAGCTTGCGCTGGGAAATCGTATTTAAGAACTTCTTCGTTGTTTCCTTCTCCGGCTTGGTGAACAAAGAGATGGCAGAACCATGCTCGATGATGCTGCCGCTTTCCATCACATATACATAATCGCAGATTTTCTGAATGACGTTCATTTCATGTGTGATCAAAAGGATCGTGATTCCGAGCTCCCTGTTGATGTTAAGGAGGAGATCAAGGATGGAATCGGTCGTTTCCGGGTCCAGGGCACTGGTCGCTTCATCACTGAGCAGGATTTCGGGCTCCTGTGCCAAAGCCCTGGCAATGGCCACCCGCTGCTTCTGGCCTCCCGAAAGCTGTCCAGGGTAGGCATTCGTTTTGTCTTCAAGACCTACAATTTTCAAGTATTTTTCAACACGGGTATGCATCTCCGCCTTTCCTACTCCAGTCAGCTTCAGAGGAATGGCGATATTGTCATAGACAGTCGCCGTTTTTAAAAGATTGAAGCCTTGAAAGATCATCCCGATTTTTTTCCTTTTGTCACTTAGATGCTGTTTGCCTGCAGCTGTCAGCTCTTCCCCGTTAATGAGCACCTTTCCCTCGGTAGGTGCTTCTAGCAGGTTGACACAGCGGATCAGGGTACTTTTCCCTGCTCCGCTGTAGCCGATCACACCATGGATTTCCCCCTTTTTCACATGAAGGGAGGCATTTTTGACAGCAGCCACTGTGCCTTTTTTTGTTTCAAATACCTTAGATATATTTTCCAGAATAATCATCTGATCCACTTCCTTTTCCGGCCGAATCGCAGTTACTCTTCCCAGCTTGGAAGGACCGAGCCGCCGAACTCTTCTTCGATGAATTTCTTCACTTCTTCAGACTGATAGGCTTTTCTCAGCTTTTCGAGGACAGGGTCGTTTTCATTCTCAGCCCTGACAACCAGATAGTTTACATATGGAGAATTGGATGATTCCAGAAGGATGGAATCTTCTTTCGGGCTCAAGCCTGCCTCAAGGGCAAAATTTGTATTGATGGCAGCCGCATCAAGTTCGCTGAGCTGCTTCGGAATCTGTGCGGCATCCAGCTCTACGAATTCAATTTCCTTCGGATTTTCCTCCAGATCATAGATGGAGGCTGTTTCTTTTTTATCTTCTTTAATTTTGATCAAGCCAGCTTCCTCAAAGATGTACAAGGCTCTTGCCCCGTTTGTCGGATCATTGGGAAGTCCGACTTTGGCGCCCTTTGGAAGGTCTTCAATGCTTGAGAACTTATCAGAATAGACGCCCATTGGATTTAGGATTGTTTTTCCGACTGTCACTAAATCAGTGCCATGGTCTTCATTGAATGCATCGAGGAAGGGTTTATGCTGGTAGCTGTTCACATCCAGCTCTCCTTCATCCAATGCAGTATTTGGCAGAACATAATCGGTGAATACCTTCAGCTCAAGTTCAAGTCCATCCTTTGCTGCCACTTCTTTTGCTTTTTCAACAATTTGCTCATGCGGGCCAGCCGTCACGCCGATGACCAGCTTTTTGCTGTTCAATCCTTTTTCTTCTCCCCCTGAAGTGCCTTCGCTGCCGCAGGCTGATAAAATTCCGAGCAGTAAAACAAATGATAAGATTAATCCAAACTTTTTCATGTTTCTTCCCCCTATATATTTTTTAAAATGTCCTCAGGGAATTAAAAAGCCTCCCTTCGGAAAGAAGAGAGGCACAATTCTATAATAAAAGTATGTCCCCTCTTATCTTTCAAAACAAAACGTTTTGCTGGATTTAGCACCTTTCCATGTAAAAAAACACATGGACGGTTGCCGAGCTTCATCGGGCCAGTCCCTCCGCTACTCTTGATAAGAGATATCAAAATATTAAGTTAATGAATCTTATTGCTAAAATTTACAGTAAATTTCTCCTCAAGTCAATAAAAAATTTCAGATAATAATGACAGGGGAAGTGGAGGGCTTCGTCCTATTTAATTAAATGAAAATCACCCTGTTTTATAAAGCGTTTTCTTATTCTTTTAAAGAAACTCTATGAAAAAATCAAATTCCCATATTATACTAGGAGGAAAAGTTTAAGGAGTGTATGCTCATGATAGAAAGTACCAGATTTCAATCCGCGTCCGGAAAAACCGGCAAGACAGTGGCTGCAAGGCTTCTGCCGGGAACTGATCTGATGACAGGAATAATCGAGGTGTGCAAAAAAAATGATATGCAGTTTGCTTCTGTCCAAAACTGCTTTGGCAGCTTTCAGCGGTCAGGCTACCTATACCTGGTCCCTAAGCCGGATTCTAAGATAGGGGTTGGCTACGGGGAATTGATCCAGGCAGAAGGACCCATAGAATTCCTCGGCGGCACAGGCATTGTTTGCCAGCGTGACGGGGATTATGAGGTCCATCTGCACGGTACTATGTGCGGGCAGACGGGCAATGTCTTCGGGGGGCACCTTGTCAAAGGGGAAAATCCTGTTATAACGGTTGACCTTATCCTTGTGGAGATTGAAGGTATGAGCTTGAACAGAGATTTTGATGAAGAAACCGGGGCATATCAATTTGCACCGGTTGGAAAAGAAGAATTAGACACTGAATGACCTATCTATTGCCATCTAAGTGGTGGAAGGGACTTGTATTTTATTTTTCAAACTAGAGAGCGACTAAAATAAGAATGCCTGATTATTCTACAATAATAATCAGGCGTTCTTTTATTTTAACCACTTTCAGATACTGTAATTAACTAGATACTTTTAAACATTCACCCAGTCTGTATCTGCTCCAATGCCAAACCGGTTATCAAGACAGCTGCAGCAAGGGCGGGAATACTTAACAGCAGCTTATGGAAAAAAGGGATCTCTGTAAAGCGCTTATATACCTTTTCAGCAATGAGGGCAAGCGGGATGAATAACAGCAGCATTTCTCCAATGCCGAACAGGTCACCAGAATCATAGGGGCTGCTTACATATTGATCGACAAAGTAATTAATGGTGAGAAGTATATTGAATAAGATCATTTGAAAGAGAAAAAAAGCAAATTTTTTATCAACAGGGCAGCTCCTAGCTTTGTATTTAGATTTCTAGGCCATTTTAATGTATTTCCTATTATGGGACAAGGTGCCTGTCTTTGCGTCTGTTTGATGATTAGTTGAAAAAAGTGGGTTCGGTTTGCGAAAGGATGGTTTTAAAGTAAAGGGGAATATACAGAAGAAAGGGCATTAGAAAATGTTATATGTTTTTCTTGCAATTCATTATTTTAAGCGTTGGATTAAATGTAGGGCAGCTTCTGGATGCGGAGTTAGGCAGTCCCTCTCTTATTAGCAGGGACATGCCTATCCTTTATTACAGCAGTCCTTCTTTTACCATATCTAAAATATCGCTTTCAGCACTGAGTATATCTTTTTCGGCACGGCTAGAGATGTTTTCAGCTGCTCTTTGGGCTTCTGTGATGGCGGCAGTTTCATCAATGGTTAGCAGTTTCCTGTTTTCCATAATAACCTGCCCATCTATAATGGTAGTTTCGACTTCATGCCCCCTGGCCGAGTAGACTAAATTCGGAACTATGTTTCTGATCGGCTTTGTAAGGACAGGGAAGAAGGATGGATCCTGGAGATTGATAATAATCATATCAGCCTTTTTGCCTTTCTTTAAAGACCCAATTTCCTGATCAATCCCCATGACTTTTGCTGCTTCAATGGTTGCCATCCGCAGGGCGCGGGTGGCGTTGAACACCTTCGGGTCAGCCATTTTGACTTTGTTTAATATAGCGGAAAATTTCATTTCATTAAACATATTATTGCAGTTATTCCCTGGAGCCTGGTCAGAACCTAAGCAGGCTGTTCCCCCTGATTCCATAAAGTGAAAGACAGGAGGGACAAGGCCGTCTATGATACCGATACTTCCGGAGCAATAAATCATGCCGGCCCCGCTTTCAGCCACTCTGGCAGCTTCCTCATTAGTTGCTTCTGTCAGGTGGACAGCAATCAATCTCTCATTCAATAGCCCCTGTTCCTCCAGAAAGTCAATAGACCTTTTTCCATAGCGTTTGATCATTTGATCAATCTCTCTGTCTCCCTGGGCTACATGCATATGAAGTTTAGTGTCTAATCTTTCCCCATGACCTTTTATTTCTTTAAGGAGTTCAAGGCTCATCATATCTGGCCCATGAGGACCTAAAATGACTGAAATTCTGCCATTTTCGCTTTCATGGTGGGTATTAAAGAGATCAAGATTTCTTTTTAGCTTCGTGTTTCCAATGGAAGGATCAAATGGATATAGTTCACCTACCGGCAGGTCGCCGACATTATCGGGAATTTCATTCACCAGTTCGGCGACCCTGGCACGTGCCCCAATCTTTTTATAGTTTTCTACTATAAGGTCCATCCTTCCATCATAGTCGCAGAAGGTAGTAGTGCCGGATTTAAGGCCTTCTATAATATTGACCATAGACCCTTTGGCGGATTCTTCGGGTGTCAGGTGCTTCATAAATGGCCAAAGTCCTTTTTGCATCCAGTTGGACATATCCTGGGCAACCCCCCGGAAGATGGCAATACCGGTATGGATATGGGCATCGATAAAGCCTGGCATGACTAGTTTGTTTGTTGCATCAATCACCCGCTCGCCTTCATAACTTGCCTTAATCTCATCAAAGCTCCCGATATCGTGAATCCTGTTTCCTTTTATCGCAATGGAGCCATTTTCTATGAAGCCTACTCCTTGTCCTTCCATCGTTAAAATATGTGCATTTTGTATAATGATATCTACTTTCAATCATGACACTTCCCTTGCTTACATAGTTATGTTTTTTGGATAGTCCGTACGTTTCATTCTTTTGTATAACACATAAAGGCTCGAAAATACTGCTGCAGCAGTAATGACGATGCCAACCCATCCGGCGGTTGCTCCCGCGGCCAGAAAACCGATAAAGGA
The DNA here is from genome assembly GCF_008180445.1 of Bacillus infantis. Taxonomy (GTDB): domain Bacteria; phylum Bacillota; class Bacilli; order Bacillales; family Cytobacillaceae; genus Bacillus_AB; species Bacillus_AB infantis_B. Next base: position 610,433 of record NZ_VTER01000003.1, on the reverse strand, counting down.
GCAGATCCCAATCAGCAATGCATATGGAAGCTGTGTGCGTACATGTTCAATATGATCGCAGGCCGCTCCCGTCGAAGCGAGGATAGTCGTGTCAGAGATAGGGGAGCAGTGGTCGCCGAATAAACCGCCGCTAATTACAGCCCCTATAACTAAGGGGATACTGATATCCATTGCCGCGGCTATAGGCAGGGCAATAGGCATCATGATGGCAAATACTCCCCATGAGCTTCCTGTCGCGAATGCAATGGCTGATCCCAACAGGAAGATTAATGCAGGCACCAAGAAAGAGGGGAGATTATCGCCTACTATTGCTGCCATATAGGCCCCGAGCTCCATTTCCCCAGCTACTTTTCCAATTGACCATGCCATGACAAGAATCATGGGTACAATCATCAGGTTGACTACTCCTTGTGTCCATTCATCGAAAGCTGTTTTCACAGAATGAAGCCCGGAAGAAATTGAAATCACTGCTGCTCCGGCGGATCCGGCCAGAAAACCGCAAGAGATAGCAAGAACTATATTGGCATTGATAAATGCTCCCCTGAATCCATTTTCGGCAATATCCCCTGTCCAAAAGATAACAGTGAAGATTGTTAGGAATAAGAGCACCATAGGCACGAGGAACTGCCTGAACTTAAAGACATGGCCTTCAGGAAATGAATCCGCATTGTCTGCCACTAAAGGTTTGTCATTCTTGCCGAAAACCTCACCGGATTCAATTGCTCTTTTTTCTGCCTGGTACATAGGTCCAATATCCAATCCTGTATTAATGACATATAAAACCCCTACCATCGCAAATAATCCATATAAGTTATAAGGAATCATCTGAATAAAAAGAGACCAGGGATTTTCTGATAAAGAGAGAGCAGTTATTTGTGTGGCTAGCAGCCCTGTAATAAAAGGCCCGTAGCTGCTGATCGGAGACATTGCTGCAAGTGAGGCACCCATGGAGTCTAGGATGTATGCAAGCTTAACCCTGGAAACATTAAGCTTATCTGTGAGCGGCCTCATGATGGTTCCAAGAATGAGGACAGGCTCAGTGTAGGAGAATAAAAAGGCGCTTCCCCACGTGATATTTTGAACCTTTTTTCGTGTATTGACCCGTTTTGTAGCGATATTCGCGAAAGCTTGAGCAGCACCTGTTGCCCGCAAAATGTGGATAAATCCTCCGGCAAGGGAAACCAGGACCAGCAATCCGGCATTCCATGGATCGGCAATCGAAGGAATCATAAAATCAGAGATACTCCTGGCAAAACCCGAAAACGGATTCCATGAATTAATAATGGTGGACCCGACCCAAACACCAATGAATAAGGATAAAATCGTTTGCTTTGTCAGAAGGGCGATAATAATTGCAATAAGCGGCGGCAGTAAAGCCAAAATACCAAACTCCATCTCACTTTCCCCCTATTTAGATAAGAAATTAAAAGCCAGTTCTATCTCTCACCCCCTTTAATGGAAGTTTTTATTGCTAAGATCAGCTTCTCCATGTGTTTTTCCATTTCGGCTGATGCCGTATCGGCATCTCCGGCTTTAATGGCTTCAAGCACCTTACTATGATCGGGGGCAAAATGTCCTCCCTGGGTATGAGCGGCAAGGTATGGAAAGGTCTTTTCCAATTCTATCTCCTCCAATATAAGGAGCTTCAGAGTAGAACATAAAAAACGATTGCCTGATGCGTCTGCGACTAGTTCATGGAAATGGCAGCTGACCTCTGTCAAATCTAATTGATGGGAAGCATCACAGCTGTGTTTTTCAATAGTAAGTTCCATTTTTTTTATATCCTCTTCATGGACATGAAGGGCTGCGAGCCTGGCCGTCTCCATTTCAATAACCTTCCTTGCGTGCAATAGGTCGAGCAAGTCCTGATAGCTTTTTGGTTTGGAGGCATTGATAAATTCTTTTTCTATTTGATAACGATTCAGCTCATCTTCGATATACCCCAGTTGTTTCATACCTATATGGGAAAGCTTCCTTCCCTGGTTTTTTATCAGTTCGGTATATCCCTTATGATCAAACTCCTTCAATAACCTCCCTATGCTGGCAGTGCTTATGTCTATGTCGAATTGTGCCATCTTCTCCCGCAGGACCCAAGAGCCCAGGGGGACAGGCGAATCTGCTAATATCCGCAAAAGAGCATAATTCCTGTAATCATGTTTGGACTTAAAGAAAGTTTGTATATATTCTGGCATATTTACTCTCCCATCTATACCTGCTCATCATTAATGAGTAGGTATAGTTATAATATTTCGACTATTTATTCAGTATTCCTTCTGCATTTAAAAATTTTGGCAAAAGAGATATGGACTATTTAAAAATAAAGCTTAATTCGGTTTACCCTGGTCTATCAGCAGAGCAGGAGTATGGAATTTTTTAAAATTTATGTGTCTACGCTTAAATATTAAATTTTCAAAAAAGTCTTGCTTGTTTTGTACTACCTAACTATAATACAAATCATAACAAATAATTAAGCGTTTCCAAAAAAGGAGGGAACTATATGAAGCTTGCCGGGATGAATATTACATTCAGGCATTATCCGTTTAAGGAGTTTTTGGAGTGCATGACAAGTCTTGATATCCGGCATATTGAGTTGTGGGCTGGAGAGCCGCATTTCTATGTATACCGGAATCTGCCTGGCCATTTAAGAAGCATGAAGCGGGAGCTGAAAACGAGAAATATGGAGCTGGTTTGCTTTACACCGGAGCAATGTGTTTATCCGTATAATATTGCGGCGTCCGATTCTGGTTGGAGAAGAAGCAGTGTGGAGTACTTTAAGGATAATTTATATGCAGCGCTGGAGCTGGACTGCACTATGATGCTGATCACTTCAGGCATTGGAGATCATTCTGTGAGCACGGGAGAATCGTGGAATTATGCCGCTGATTCAATTCATCAGTTAGCAAAGATAGCGGAAAAGGAAGGGATGAACCTTGTCCTGGAACCGTTAACAAGGTTTGAGACCAATCTTGTGATGGATGTTGAGGGAGTTAAGAGGATGCATGAGGATATCCGATCACCTTCTCTGACCGGAATGATTGATACCGTGGCGATGCAGCTAGCGGGGGAAACTCCTGAAGATTATTTTTCCGCTCTCCGTGAGGTTAAGCATTTTCATTTAATTGATGGGGATGCTGTGTCAGATGCCCATCTGGCCCTGGATGATGGAGTGCTGGACTGGCGGGTATATATGGAGTCTCTAGAACGCAGCGGGTATGAGGGGGCGTGTACCCTGGAGATTATGGGATCTAATTATTATAAGAATCCAAAGGAAATAGTTTCAGAGTCTGTGAAAAAATTAAGAGAAATGGAAACATTCCATTCTAAAACTGGGGGAACTCAAAATGAGTAATGGGGCTCTTACACGCAAGCTTGGATTTTGGGCTGCGCTGGCTATTGCGGTTGGGACGACAATAGGATCAGGAATCTTTGTTTCTACAGGGGAAGTGGCAAAAGCGGCCGGCACCCCGACTATTTCAATTTTGGCCTGGGTCATCGGCGGGCTGATTGCGATTCCGCAAGTCATGGTGCTGGCAGAGCTGTCTACAGCCTACCCGCAAAATGGAAGCGGTTACGTATATCTAAATAAAGCAGGCTGGCGGCCATTGGCTTTCTTATATGGATGGTCTACCTTCTGGGCACTTGATCCGCCAAGCATCTCGATTATGGCCCTTGCGATCGTTTCGTATGTTGCTTCTTTCTTCCCATTCTTTGACGGGATGAATGGAAAGCTGCTCGGAATCGCCATTATTTTGGCCATCACAGCAATTCATTACAGAAGCGTAAAAGAAGGCGGCCTCTTTCAAGTCATTATTACAGCAGTAAAAATCGTTCCATTCCTGATTGTCATTGCGCTTGGCTTTATCTATATGAACCCAGGCAACTTTTCTTACACTCCAGCATCCGGCAGTACGGAAACAAGCCTAATCGGCGGCGTTTCAGCTACAACCTGGGCTTACACAGGCATGGCGGCAATCTGTTTTATGGCCGGGGAATTTAAGAATCCGGGCAAGGTGCTGCCGCGTGCGCTGATTACTTCAATCTTCATTATCCTTACGCTTTATACGCTGCTTGCAGTCTGTGTAATCGGATTGATGCCTTTTGAACAGCTTATCCAATCCAATGCGGCTGTTTCTGATGCGGTTAAGTATATACCGGGATTATCGGATATTGCTTCATCATTTGTAGGAGTGACAGCGATTGTTGTCATACTCGGTTCTTTAAGCTCCTGCATCATGTTCCAGCCGCGGCTGGAGTATGCGATGGCAAAGGATGGGCTGTTTTTTCAGCGCTTTGCCAAGGTTCATCCGAAATATGAAACTCCGAGCTTTTCGATATTGGTGCAGGTCATTTATGCGTGCTTCCTGGTTTTCTTCGGCAATCTAACGGCCCTGCTGGGATACTTTACGCTTATCCAGCTCCTGATCAACATTATGGACTTTGCGGCCGTTTATAAATGCCGGAAAAGAGACGATTATAAGCCGGTCTACCGGATGCCTTTATGGAGGATTACAACGATTTTGGCCATCGCCGGTGCTGCCTGGCTTGCCTGGGGAACTTTTACCTGGGCGCCGATCCAGGGCATGATTGCGGCATTGGTTGTCGTCGCCACCGGGCTTCCTGTCTATTATTATTGGGAAAGAAAGTATGGCTCAAAGGCTGCCAAAGACAATATAGTTGCCTGATACCAAGGAGGGGAGTTAGTGATTGCTGACTCCCTGAAAATTTTCAAAGGAAAAAGATTGAATTATTTGTAATGTTTATTTATAATACAAGACATAACAAATAAAGTCGCGAGCAAGAGACTCATAAGGAGAGTGTTTCCCATGTTGAAGTTTGATGAAGAATTGTTTTTGAAACTAGTAGAAAAAGAGGGCCTTGGCTACAGGGGCAAGATTGAAGAGATCGTAGATGGTATCTGCAAAAACGGCTACAGCAATATTTATATGATTGGCGCCGGAGGAACGATCGCCATGATGTATCCTTATGAATATATGTTCAAAACAAACTCGAGCATTGATGTCCGCGCAGAAATTGCTTCAGAATTCATGGTCACAAATCCTAAGCATTTTACGAAGGATTCTGTCTGCATCTTCACTTCTGTGTCAGGCACAACAGAGGAAACGGTTGCTGCTGCTGAATCTTGCAGGGAAAGAGGAGCAACAACGCTGGCTCTGGTCGCTGAAAGTGACACGCCGCTGACAAAAATCGTCGACTACTGCATCACGACTGGATCTGAGAAGCATTCTTTTGATACATTCTTTATGCTTTTATATATGGTGTCCTTCCGGTTCATGCATAACAATGAAGAATTTCCGCAATATGATCAATTCGTGAAAGAAGTATCATTGCTTCCAAGAGCCATTCTAGATGCAGTAAAATCTTTTGATAAAAAAGCAGAGGAATTTGCTGTTAAGCATAAAGATACGGACTACCATATGATGGTCGGATCAGGAAATCTTTGGGGCAATACGTATTCCTATGCAATGTGCATACTGGAAGAGATGCAGTGGATCCACGCAAAATCGATCCATGCTGCTGAGTTTTTCCATGGTACGCTTGAATTGGTTGTCGAAGATACAAGTGTCATTTTGCTAAAAGGGGAAGATGAAACCCGTCCGCTTGCCGAGCGTGTTGAGCGTTTCGCTGAGAAGATCACCAAAGAACTGACTGTAATTGATACGAAGGATTTTAAAATGGACGGAATCAGCGATGAATTCAGGAAGCATTTCGCTGTCAATATCAACTGGGCTGTCCTCAGCCGCATCAGCGTTTACCTTGAGCGGGAGAGAAATCATCCTTTGGAACTCAGACGCTATTATCGCAAAATGGAGTACTAAGAATGATCGAGCACTGCTAGCGGCAGTGCTCCTTTCTTAAGCTGAAAGGAGTGAAAGCACCATGAAGGTCGTTACAGTCGGGGATAACTGCATGGATGTCTATAATGACAGCGGGAAAGCTTATCCTGGGGGGAATCCGGTAAATGTGGCAGTTTATTTAAAAGCACTGGGAGCGGAGCCTGCGTATATTGGCTGGGTAGGCACAGACAACTATGGAGAAGAAATGATCAAAAGCATCCGGAATAAGGGGGTGGATACAACCCATCTTTCCATAAAGGAAGGAAAAACAGCCGTTACAGATGTACATATGGAAGGCAATGACCGGCGCTTTGGTGACTATGATGAAGGTGTTATGAGCGAGTTTGCTTTAACAGGAGAAGAACTTGAATTTATTGCTGCTCATCAGCTGGTTCATGCCGGCCTATGGGGACATGCGGAAAACTATTTTTCTCTTTTTAAGAAAAAAGGGCTGCTGACGTCCTTTGATTTTTCTGATCAGCTGGCCCATAAGCTGGTTCAAAGCCTGCTGCCATATGTTGATTATCCTTTCTTCTCTTATAAGGAAGATGATGCGTTTATCCGTCAGTTTTTAAAAAATGCGGTTGGCAAAGGAGCAAAAATCGCGATTGCCACTTTGGGTGAAAAAGGTTCGCTTGCTTATAATGGAAGAGACTTTTACGAGTATGGTGTGGTGGATACTGACGTTGTGGATACGATGGGAGCGGGAGATTCTTTCATAGCCGGGTTTACTTACGGTATTTTGAAAGGCCTTTCAATACAAAGCTGTTTAGAATTGGGCGCAAAGACTGCCGCCAATACAATCAGATATTTTGGTGCCTGGTGACTGGGGAGTTAGATCAATGTATAATAGATCTTAACAATCTATTGACGGTAAGGATGAACCAGATGAATTTAAATCCTTCAACGCCTCAGCCGCTGTATATGCAAATCAGGCAAATGCTGAAGAATGACATCCAGAGCGGAAAGTACAAGCCCGATGAACAAATTCCAACAGAAGCAGAGCTTTGCGATATTTATAATGTGAGCCGGATTACGATCCGCAAAGCCATAGAGGAATTAGTGAATGAAGGAACGCTTACACGCGTACCGCGCAGAGGGACGTTTGTAACATCAAATAAGTTTCATAACGAGCTCTTGTCTGTAAGCGGCTTCTCGGAATTCAGCCACCAGCTTGGGATGATTCCCAACTCGCGGATATTAAGAAGCGAAGTCTTATCCGCATCAGAAGAGGTCGCAGGGCATCTCTGCATTGAAGAAGGCAGCCCTGTTCTTGAATTGGAGCGGCTGATGTATGTAAATGACCGCCCTTTATTCTACGACATCGCACACTACTCTCTCATGCGATTCCCTGATTTGGAAAAAAAAATCGCGAGGCTTGAATCCACCTATCAGATCCTCCTGGAGGATTACAGCACTGAAATAATCAGCAATGATAAAATCATTGATGTGATCGGAGCCACTAAAGACCATGCAAAACTGCTGGAATGCGATATCGGCGCCAATCTATTCAGAATCGTCAAGATTGCGTTTGATTCCAGTGACGAACCAGTCCATCTTTCCACATTTGTATGTGAAACAAATAAAGTTAATTTGACTGTTCATCGGGCGAAATAGACATTCGGGGCCATACTCCTTTTTTGTGGAGTATGGCCCTTTTCCATTGTTCCATTTTATATAGGGCATTAAAATTTTCCCAACCCCTAAATCTGTTACTTTTGTCATGTCCATCCGTCTATTAATATATAATACTACTCAAACTCCTCAGCGAGTCCCACTCTCTCTTTTTGAATAAAACAGCCAGGAGGAAACGATGATACTTTCTGTTGACGGAATACATAAGACGTATGGAAAAGACAAGGTATTAAAGGGTATAACATTTCAAATCGATGAACCGAAAATTGTGGCGCTTGTCGGACCGAACGGGTCGGGAAAGTCTACGCTGCTGAATATCATTGCCAATCTGCAGCAGGCCGACCAGGGCAAGGTAACCATTTTACATAAAAGCAATCAGGATCATAGTATCTTTAAAGAAATTTCGTTCATGCAGGACAACTCAGTCCTCTACGATTATTTGACTGGATATGACCATCTCCAGTTCATCGGCGATATGCAGGGAATTTCTAAGAAAAGATTGCTGTCGACTGCTAAGCGGGTTGGCATGGATGCTTATCTGAATAAAAAGGTGGGGAAGTATTCTCTTGGCATGAAGCAGCATCTTCTTTTGACGATGGCACTTGTGAACGAGCCGAAGCTTTTGATTTTGGATGAGCCTTTGAATGGGCTTGATCCAACGAGCAGCATCCGGGTGAGGAATCTTCTGCTGGAAGAACAGCAGAAGGGCACGTGTATTTTATTATCTTCCCATAACTTATCAGAAATCGATCGGGTCACCTCGCACATCCTGTTCATGAAGGGCGGGGAATTGATAGAGGAAAATATCGCATCATATGAGAAGGTATTTTACCATGTTCTGGTTGATGAGCAGGAAAGGGCAGCGGCCATAGTAAAAGAGAACCAGGTTGATGTCTCATTTAATGAAGGAAAATTTGTTTTGGCGAGTGAAGATGTAACGCTGCCTTCATTCATCCAGCTAATGGGGGAGAATGGCATCGGCATCCTGGATATTGAGAAAAAGGTGCATGGTTCAGAAGAAAGGTACCAAAGGATTTATATGGAAAATGGAGCCGGGCTATGAAGCATATCATGTTCGAGCTGAAAAAGCTGATCAGGCAGAAGAAGTTTCTATGGCTCTTTTTCATTGTTCTGCTCTACACAATGGCGGTCTATTTTTATCATTACCAGCAGTACCCGGAAATGAAGGACCGGGCCTATTTCGTGGTCCAGCAATTGGATGTAGAGGCAAGGGGTGCCCAGACGCAGCTGACGCTCGAGCAAAAGGAAACTCCGGAAGATCAGCTCATTGCCGAACAGCTTTCTGAGGTCCAAGGGATGCTTAGCAGCATATTCCAGTGGAAGGTGGCTGTTACAGAAGAGAGATGGGGGGACGTTCCAAAGCCGGAGGGTGAGTTTCTCTCACATTTGCAGGCTTTTTTAGACAGCGGCGGAGTATTCACCGGGATTACGCAGAGTGAGATCCAGGCAAGGCTTGATAAAAGCCGCTGGCTCCAGAAGTACAATCTGCCTTATGAGGATGAAGAGTATCCTCTTTCGCCTCATCTAATCCTAAAGGAGGGCAGCTCTGTATTTTTGGGCGTGATCGGGCTAGTGCTTATGGTATTATTTTTCGGCGGAAGCCTTTCGCAGGAAAAAGAGCAGAACACCTGGTCCACACTTGCGACCCAGCCGATATCCCGCTGGCGGCTGGCAGCCGGGAAGTATATGAGCCTGCTGGTGTCAGCGCTATTGTTTGTAGTGATTGTGACAGGAGTCAGTGTCCTGATTCCCCTGCTGTTTCACGGACAGGATTTAAGCATGCAATATCCAGTGATAGCCGGAACGGGAGATGTGGCTGCTCTTATGCCTATATACCAATTCGTCTTCCGCGCCATTTTGTTTTTTGTCTGTGCGAGTGCCTTTCTGTTCAGCCTCATTTTCTTGTTCAGCAGCTGGACGAAGAACACCTTTATGTCTATCATGCTGACTGTTTTTTTCTCACTGGCAGGCTTTATTTTGACGGATATGCAGGCTGTTTTACAGTGGCCGTTCAACCCGTTTCGCTTGCTGATGGCTGACACCCTGGCCATGACAGTCCCATCGAAGACTGATTTTCTCTATTTTCTTGGTGCTTTACTCTGGAGCTCTGCCCTTTTAATAGTGGCAGGCAGATTATTGAAAAAGGAAGGAAAGCAGCGTTTTTCCTCTATTCACCGGCCATTTTACAAAGGAAGAACACAGCGGACCAGCAGCACCCTGGCGAATTTCATTCTGTTTGAATGGAGGAAAGAAAGGAGAAAAGGGCTGCTGCTGCAGGTAATGGCCGTTTTGTCGGTGTTTATTGTCCTTGGCTCGGTCATTCTTACTTATGAGAAAAATGAAAGAGCTGAAGCTTATATAGCGGGGCTTGAAGAAAATGCCAAAGTAATAGAGGAAGAGCTGCTACCTTATTATGAAGAAGCTATTGGGCTTTCTGAAAATAGCCAAGGGGACAAAGAGTACGCTGAGGAATTAAAAACTGTGCAGAATTTATTTGAGGAACGGTTGGGAAAAGTGAATAAAGCAGTTGATGGCTACTACCATTATGAGCTCGCACCTTTACAGGAGTATCATCTATTTGAGCTGCAGGCTGCTAATGGTGAGTTTGATACAAACAATATTTCTCAAAGCTATGTAGATTTGCTGGGCCAGTTCACTGTTGATGTGAGTCTGGCTGAAAAACAATGGATGATGGAAAAGCAGATAGACCCCATCATAGCCGGGGAATTCAATCCAACCATCAATACCACTTGGACCCATGAACAGCCGAATCAGACTCAAGAGGAATGGGTCAATCAGAACAAAAAGATTGATAACTCCGGCCTATATTCGCTGTATTATTATTTTGACCACTATTTTTCTTATATTATCGTTGTATTCTTCTTCCTTCTTGGGGGAGGGCTTGCCAGGGAAAGGGGCAAGCGGCCTGCCATTCAATTCATAAGGACGCAGCCTGTAACAGGCAGACAGGTTTTTATCGGAAAGCTGATAGCCGCTTCAAGTTTAAGTCTTTTAAGCTGGACAGTCCTGGTCTTTCTGGTGGTACTGGCCGGTGCGATTGCAAATGGATTCGGGGATTGGCTGTATCCAATTGTCCATTATGACAGTGCCGCCGCGGTTGGTTCGGCTTCTTACACCGGCCAAAGTCCGGCCGGATGGAGCACCGGCTTCCACTTGGAAAGCTTGGGGAGAGTGGTGCTGGAGAATTATGCGCTGCATAGCCTGGTCCTTGTGTTTTTAATCGTATTGTCTGTGTTTCTTTCTTTATTCATCAAGAATCAGTTCAGTGTGCTGGCAGTGGCAGCGATTGTCTGCATATCCGGCTATGCCGCAAGCACCAAGATTTTATCGTCTTTTGCTCATATGCTGCCTTTCACTTATCTTAATCCTGCTAAGATAATTAATGGGGAGATGTCGGTTGAGTTGAATAACTCTGGTATTAGTTTTACCAATGGATGCTGGGTGATGATGGGGGCGGTGCTGGTTTTGGGGGCAGCTGGGTATGTGGTTTCGGGTTGGGAGAAGAGGAAGGGTTTTGTGTCCCGGCCTGTGAAAGTCAGCAAGTCAATTTAAGTATATGCACTTTCAAAAGTGGTACGTTATTACGTGCCACTTTTGATTTTTGTAAACCGGAAGACAAACCCATTAAATTCCAATATAATAGATTTTAATAGGTAAAAAGGAGGGGGTATGAATGTCTATGATTAGAGGGCTGGGTAAGTTTGCAGGAAAGGCAGCCGGGACAGTGGTCGGCGGGCCCATACAGATAGCGGGCAAGCTGAAGGGGTTTGATTTGGTAGAGGATATTGGCAAAGGTGTGAGGAAAGCCTCGGAGTTTGCCGGTGATACTGCAGGGCAGGCGGCAGCAGGAGCGGCAGGAATCATATCGGGCATGCTTCACTCTGATCCGGAAGAGCGCAATAGAGGTTTGGGAGAGATGGGCCAGGCGGTTTCGAGAACAGCTAAAGGGGCATTTTATACAGCGAAGAATACGCTTGAGAGCGGCGGGGAAGTTATAGGAGGCATGATGGAGGGAGATGCTTACCGGGTAAAGAAGGGGGCTTCCTCCATTGTCAAAACAGTCGCGGTCGGAGCATTGGCTGTAGGGATCGTTGATGTGATGGATGGAGCAGATCTTGCTGATGCTTCAGATACAGACAGTGACCTGGGCGGCATGGATGCTGGACATATCTCGACTATTAACAGTGAGTTGGCCGGTTCGGTCCATCCTGTGACCGGAGTTCCGTTTGAAGAGGATGTCGTTGATCTTCCTGGCGGGATTTCAGTTGCAGGCGTATTCCCTGAATTTGATGCACGCTGTGAAGTACATATAGATGAAAGTTTGTATATGCAGTCTGCATCATGTCCATTTTTCCTATGCTAATCAAGAGTTATATCAGGATATTCAGGATAACCCCAGGCTGGCAGGGGAACTGGGACTATCACAGCATGATATCAATGGACTTAGTGAAGGAACGAATCCTGAAGGCTACACCTGGCATCACAATCAGGAGCCGGGAGTGCTGGAATTGGTAGATGAAGAAACGCATGCAGCGACGGCCCACACAGGCGGTAGGGAAGTGTGGGGCGGGGGGAGTGAGTATAGATAAATAAAGATTTCAAAAATATAATCTCTAAATATGTTCATGAACTAGCTTGGTAAAATAAGCTAGTTTTTTACTGTCTTTGCTAGTTTGTGAATATTTCTTAATTTCAGAAAAAACTGTTAAAATGTAAATATTATTTTAATAGAATGTCACTCATAAAAGCAAAGGGGAAAAGAAATGAATCTGGAACATATTTTTCAAAAAACGAAGCTGGATCAATTTATCAATAATTTGGCAGTTCCGGCTTTTCTTTATAACTCTAAAGGAAGAATTGTTCATCAAAATAAAGCAGGCCAAGTGGAAGAAATGACTAATATCATTGAGAAAATAGAAAATCTTCTTTTACATGGAGAAAAGGAGACGAAATTTGAGGATGGCGTCATTAAGGTGCTTAACTTTGGAGAAACGGCATTGTTTCTCATAATTATGGACCTCGGGTTGGAAAATAAACCAGATTTTTCTTATTTGTATTCCCCAGAGGTAGAAACAATCCTGAATACCATTAATGATGGCATTTATATCTCCGATGATAAGGGATTTACTCTCCTGGTTAATCACAAATATTCCGAGATGACCGGAATCAAAGTGGAGGAAGTGAGGGGCAGGCATATTGCCGAGCTTGTATTTGACGGTTATTTTGATAGTTCAGTGACTCTTGAAGTTCTCTCAAAGAAAGCTAAAGTCTCCGTTCTTCAAAAAACAAAAGAGCAGGAACAGGTTTGGCTGGTGAATGGAAATCCCGTCATGGATGAAAATGGCCTCATCAGCTTAATCATTAATTCAGTTTATGATATGACTGCTTTAAATCAGCTTAGGCAAAATTTGAAGAAGCAAGAGCAAATTAACAGCCACCAGCAAAAAGAAATCAACCGACTAAAATCAAAGGTAAGGGACGTGCCCTTTTTGCTTGGACATAGTTCGCAAATGAAAGAGGTTAAAAGGAAAATTTCAAAGCTGGCAGAGATTGATTCCACTGTGCTGATTATTGGTGAAACTGGAAGCGGTAAAAATGTAGCTGCCAGGGCAATCCACGAGCTGAGCAGCCGATGTTCCGAGCCTTTTATTGAAGTAAACTGCGGTGCAATTCCGGAACATTTAATAGAATCGGAGCTTTTTGGATATGTGGAGGGCTCTTTCACAGGTGCTATAAGAGGAGGAAAGAAGGGTCTAATTGAGTCTGCTCAGAAAGGGACTATTTTCTTGGATGAAGTAGGGGAACTTCCGCTTGCCCTTCAGGTAAAGCTATTAACATTCCTGCAGGACAAAAAAATAAGAAAGATAGGAGGAGTTTCCAGTACCGAAATTGATGTCCGTGTGATTGCGGCAACGAACAGAAAGCTGGAAGAGCTTGTCGTTGAACGTCAATTCAGGGAAGATCTGTATTACCGTCTTTCAGTTGTTCCGGTGGCCATGCCTCCACTGCGCAGGATTAACGAAGATATTGAAATTTTTTCAGAATACTTCTTGCAAAAATATAACTCTCAGTATGGGAAGGCTCTTTCATTTAACAAAAATGCCTACTATTATCTGAGAAACTACACTTGGCCCGGCAATGTCAGAGAGCTTCAGCACTTGATTGAGCAATTGGTGGTGCTGTCCGAAAAGGAAATAATTGAAGGTGCAGACCTGCCTGAACACATAAAATTTTCCACTCTCCATTCAAAGGTAAAGGAACAGGGGCTGCAGCAAATAATGGATGATGTAGAAAGGGAAATTATCATTAACAAATGGAAGGAGATCCAAGATCTGAATCAGCTGGCAAAAAGTCTTCAGATTCATCGAACAACATTGATGAGAAAGTTAAATAAATTAAATATCCACCTTACATAATGCCTGTGCTAGTTTGCACCAATTGTGCAAACTTGCACAGGTAGTACAGTGGTGCCCCTTGTTTTGTAAGCGTTTTACAGTTGGCACAGTACTTGCATTTAATTACTGTGAAACTAACAAAACTATCATTAGGGGGAATATTCGTGAATTTAGAAGCTTTTGTTGAAAAATATAATTTGCCGGATCAGGCCATCGATGTGACAGACATTCCTTGGGTGCCGACTTTTACTGAAGCAGATGGTGTATGGTTCAAACCAATTCGTTTTGACCTGACAACAGGAAACTGGATCCATATCTCTAAGTTTGCAGCCGGCAAAGGCAATGCCCGCCATCGCCATACAGGAGGGACTGTGTTTGCGTACACGCTGCAGGGCAGTTGGCGGTATCTTGAAAGGGATTGGGTGGCAAAGCCGGGCACATTTGTTTACGAACCGCCTGGAGATATTCATACATTAACTGTAGATGAAGGGGAGGATATGGTTACCCTTTTCTATTTAGGTGGAGTAATTGAGTATTTTGATGAGAATGGAAAAGTATTTTTGCAGGACGATATTTTCTATCGTATGAAAAAGTACCAGGATTATTGTGCAGAGCACAATATCCCTGTGAAAAATCTGGCATATTAAGATTCTCTCGACTTTTTTACGGGCTGTCATGCAGCCCGTTTCCATTACGAATGATTGGAAGTGCTTACATAATCATGGAAGAGGTGGAGCTTTAGTGAAGCAGAAAAATTTTATATTAACAGCATGTTTGATGATATTGCTGGCCGGCTGCAATAAATTGGAGACCTCTAAGCATGTGGCACATTCTGCAGAGTCTATTACATTAAGAGTGGGGACTGGAGTCGGTACAACTCATCTTATTTACACAGCTTATTTAAGCAAATGGATGGAAGAAGTGGAAAATAGAACGAATGGTAAGGTAAATTTTGAAGTGCACTATGGGGGCAGCGTGGTGGCAATGGGAAGGGAATATGATGCACTTGTGTCAGGTATTGTTGATATGGTAATGCCAATGTTTCAAGTTTACGATCCAGTCAGATTCCCTCTTTCGGAGGTATCTATGCTCCCGCTTCTGGAGTCTAACGTAACGACGGCATCTGCTGCTTATAAAGAATTGGTCATGGGAAATCTGCCGCTTAAAGAAGGGAAATCATTTTACGATTATGAACTGAAAAGCAAAGGGCTGAAAATGTGGACTACTCCTACAACTGAAGGCTACAACTTCAGCTATGCAAATAAAAAGGGTCCCAGAAACTTGACAGAACTTACAAATGTTACATTTAGGAGCTCCGGGCGGGTTGCCGAAATATTTTCTAAAGAAATTGGAATCAACGCAATTGCTATGCCAGCGGGTGATATCTATGACGGATTATCAAGAGGGTCTATTGATGGTTTATATTTCTCAATTCCCGACTGGCCAGGCTATGGAATAGACGAGCTTCTAGGTTATACAATACAAGGCGTTAACCTTGGACATTTTAGTCATATATTTGGCATGACCCAGGAGACCTGGGAGTCTTTGCCGCATGATGTCCAGGAGGTAATGGATGAGGTCGCGGCCGAACTGCTTGATTCAAAAGAGACATACCAATTTTATGAGGAGAGGATGGAGCAGGCTCTAAATAATAATAAGAAAAAAGGCGGAGTAATTGAGGATATGAGCGCCCAGCCTCTTGAAGTCCAAGAGGCGATAGATAAGGCAATCGTAGAGACTTGGAAGAAGTGGATTAAAATGAATGATGAGAATGGCCTTCCGGGGAAGGAGACTGCCTTAATGTGGAGAGATTTGATTATCAAGCATGGCGGAGATGTACCGGAAGAAATCAAACAAATGAAATAAACATGAAAGGGACAGGGTGAACATATGGATGGAACTCTCGCATTATTTCTTATAGCCATTTTGTTTGTTATCCTTTTGGCTGCCGGTATGCATATAGGTACTGTATTGATTGTAACCGGTATTGTTGGATTAATGATGCTAGATGGCTTCCGCTCTTTTCCGGCGGTAATCCAGGATTCTAGCTTTTACAGTGTGGCTACCTATTCCTTGACCACTATACCGCTGTTTATCTTAATGGCACAATTCATTGTGAGGGCAAATATTATTGGGCTTCTCTATAGGCTTGTTTTTAAGATCTCAAAAGAAAAGGGTGGGGTGCTTGGTGCATTCACTCTTCTGTTAGGAGGTTTTTTGGGTGCTCTATCCGGCTCTGCTACAGCTATAAGCGCAGCTCTGGCAGAAATTTCGCTCCCTGAGCTTAGGAAACATGGATTCAATAAATATTTCGCTGCCGCCACAGTTGCGACGGCAGGTTCACTTTCAACTCTGATTCCGCCATCCATCATTCTTATCGTCTATGGAGCGGCGACTCAAACCTCAATTGGAAAATTATTTATTGCCATGACTATCCCGGTTGCCATTACGATGGCAGTTCTGTTTACAGCTATTTTCATCCTGCACAGGTTTACGCAGAAGGAGATCGCTAATGACTCTGCACTTGAGACTGCCGCTGCGCTTTCCACTGAACAGCTTCCCAGTGGGGATATGGATCCTAGCTTTAAAAACTATGCGATATCCATCAGCAACATGTTTATAATTATTGGTTCTATATTTTTTGGCATATTCTTTGGACTTTTCACACCCACAGAAGCAGGTGCAATTGGTGCGCTCCTGAGCTTTGTCATGGCTGTCCTTTTAAAGAAGGTTAACTTGGAATTCATCAAGACAGCCCTTGAGGGTACTGTAAAGATTTCTTCAATGGTTCTTTTCATCATATTAGGAGCGAGCATCTTTGGAAAGTTCATGACTCTTACGCTTGTCCCGACTAAGGTCATTTACTGGATTGAGCCACTTTTAAATTATCCTGTACTGCTGATGGCTATTCTGCTGTCTATCTATTTCCTGCTGTTCATGGTAATAGAGGGTACTGCAGTTGTGTTAATAACCGTAAGCGTTGCTGTCCCCATTGCAGCGCAAGCTGGATATGACCCAATCGTGTTTGGGGTATTATTGACGATTGTATGTGCAGCAGGTCTCTTGACCCCACCAGTAGGATTAAGTGTTTACAGTGTTGCAGGGGTTTCAAATCTGGCTGTTCACAGGGTCTTTTATTATGGGACCATCTATGCTGTTATTATAACCTTACTTGTTCTCCCGCCATTGCTACTATGGCCAGAGCTAATCACTTGGCTGCCTAATAATATGTAAAGGAAGGAAGGGAAGAAATGAATAATTCCCATAATGCTTCCCCGCTGGTCAAACTATCGAGAGCTGGCATGTATGTTAGTGGTGCTGCCATCGTCCTTATGATGCTCATTACTTTTATTGATGTAACCTTAAAAAATCTCTTTGGCTCTACCATACCCGGAAGCTATTTATATGTTCAAAACTATTTAATGCCTCTAGCCTTTTTCTGCGGTCTGCCTTATGCATTCTTTTCAGGAATCTTTCCCAGACTGGACATTGTTGTCAATAAGTTCAGCAGTAAGGTTATTGCTAAGCTTGTTGTTGCCGTACTGGCCCTAGAATTAGTGGCTTTTATTCTAATTATGTACTATAGCTTCTTATACGGCCTCCATGGCTTAAATACAAACATTACATTTCTGGCAGGTATAAACAGTATGCCCTTATACCCATTCTTCTTCCTTGTAACAATTGGATTTGGGCTGCTGTCTATTTATCTGATCTCAGTCCTTAGAAAGATAGTAAAGACAGATGGGGAGTATACCTTCTTCAGGAAATCGGAAGAATTGTAAATCAGTTTTGCAATGGAGTGATTTGAAATGTTTGATTTATCCGGAAAAATCGCCTTTATTACAGGTGGCGCAGGAGATTTGGGAAAAAGCATGGCCATGGCTCTGGGGCGGGCAGGTGCCTCTATTATAATGGCAGGGGTAGACAATGAGGATAAGGTTACCGCTGTTGAGAAAGAATTTGAAAGAGAGAATTTAAAGGTCCGCTTTGAATATATGGATGTGTCGGTTGTATCTCAAGTTGAATCTGTTATTTCTGCCCATCCTGATATCGAAATATTAATAAACTGTGCGGGTGTAAATATCAGAAAACCAATACTGGATATAACTGAAAAGGACTGGGAGAAGGTAATCGATGTAAATTTAAAGGGTGTATTCTTTTCATCTCGGACGGCAGCTAAAAACATGCTCGCCAGAGGAAAAGGAAAGATCATTAATATGGCTTCTCTCAGCAGCCATTTAGGATTGCCCAATATGGGTCCTTACTGTGCCTCAAAGGGGGGAGTGAATCAGCTCACAAAAGCAATGGCTATAGAGTGGGCGCCTTGCATCCAAGTTAATGCCATAGCACCTGGGTACTTTCAGACAGAACTAACAGAAGTGTTATTCAGAGATGAAGCGTGGAAGAACAAGGTGCTGTCCCGAATCCCAGCCGGAAGGACCGGATATCCCAATGATTTGAATGGTCTCGTAGTGTTTCTTGCTTCAGACGCGGCCGACTATATCACTGGCCAAACGATTTATGCAGATGGCGGCTGGACCGCATCTTAAGAGCAAAGGAGCACATTTTATGAAAGCAATAGTTAAAGCAAGGCAGGCAGGAAGGATACGAATAGAAGAAAAAGAACTCCCTCAATTGGGTGATGGGGAAGTTTTGGTAGAGGTTTCATATTGCGGTGTCTGCGGCAGCGATATACATGCTGCCAAACATGCAAAGGGATATGAATTTGTAGGCACCGGCACCACACTCGGGCATGAAATATCCGGAAAGGTGATAAATGTTTCCGGAGATGAGAATGCCCATCTGCTGAACAAGCATGTTGTAATAGAGTCGATGCACTACTGCGGTTCATGTGAGAACTGCAGGGAAGGACGCACTTCTGTCTGCCATGAAATAAATGTAATCGGACTTCACTTTGATGGGGGAATGGCCCAATATGTTAAAGTAAAGCCGAAATTTATACAAGAATTACCTCCGCAGCTTCCAGTGGATATGGCAGCATTGCTCGAACCAATGAGCATAGCGGTGCACTCGGTTAAGAAAATAAAAGAAATAATGCCGCAAGATAACATTCTCATTCAAGGGCCGGGAATCATTGGCTTCTTCACTGGCTTGATATGTTCGGATAAAAAAGCTGAGGTAAGAATCAGCGGCCTGGAAAGGGACTATAATTACAGATTATCAAAGGCTTATCTATTTAATATGAAACCCTTTATTGCCGATAAGGAGGAGCTGCCAGATAAAGTGGACTACGTTTTTGAATGCTCCGGATCTTCTGCAGCATTGAAAAGCAGCTTCAGGTATTTGAGAAAAGGAGGACAACTCGTTGCTGTAGCTTTATACGAGCAGGAGACCGCCTTATTTTTGACCGAGATGGTACGCAATGAGTGGCCGATACTGACCAGCTATGGATGTGATCCCGAAGATTATCGCGATGCTGCTGATCTTCTTATTAAGTACCAGAGCCAACTGAGAAATATCGTCTCCTATTTTCCATTAATAGAGGCTGAAAGAGCCTTTACTGAGAGTATGAACCAAAAAGTGCTAAAGGCAGTTCTGTACAATTAATAATGTCTCAAATAAGCAAAGGGGAAGGGCCAAGGTGCCCTTTCTTTATTTATTTATCTAAAATAAGTTTGAGAAATGGAGGTAAAGAATCGTTCTCCCAACAGTGTGGTAGTAAATGAGAACTCTCTTCAAGGATACCTTTGTATAGGTAGAAGGTTAGAGGAATTGTCACCGGTTCAGATGACTTTTATGTTATCACCAAAACCTCCCCATTGGAGTTGAAAATTAAACTCATTCTATTTTTGCATGTTTAGTTGAGTATGAGACAGCCATCTTATTTTGACAAGATTATGAGGGGATTCTCTTAAAAACTTACAGTTATAATTGAGTGGACGGGCAGTCCCTTGTTCTAGAAGAGGAGCTCTTTTTGCATACTTATTCAGTTTCTTGACAAAAAACTCCTCTCCATATCTGATCATTTGGCCTGCCACCCGAGTGACAGATATAGAGAATTTTTCTTTTTAGAGTAGCTCAAGCAACTACTTCTAAATTGACATAGGACAGCAAGCCGCGCTTAATTCCCATACTGAATAGCACGCGCCATAAACACCGAGAACTGCGCACGTGTTATAGGCTGGTTAGGACGGAAGGTTCCGTCAGCAAAACCGCTTGCGATTCCATTGCCGGTCAGGTTCATGATGTGCGGATATGCCATCATTTCAAGTGAAACATCGTTAAAAGGGTTTTTTATGCCAGTCTTATTTTCAAATCTGCTGGATCTGTCAATGTGGATGCTAGCATCCCCGCGAGTAACCGCCTGGTGCGGCCGGTAGGTTCCATCCGGGTAACCGACAATGATATCCCTTTCGGTTAAAGCGTGAATATAGCCTGAACCGGCTACACTTGCTTTTACATCTTTGAATCTGGTATCCGCAGGTTCTCCGGGCAGCTCTTTGGAGCGGCCGATCATAATGGCAGCTTGTGCGCGGGTGATAAATTCATTAGGCTTGAAGGTGCCGTCGGCATACCCGCCGATCACGCCTTTGCCAACCAAATACTCCATCTCTACTTTCGCCCAGTGATTTTCAATATCCTTAAACGAACCGGATGCATCTGTATTTTGAGTAAAAGAAAAGAAACAAGAAAACATTAAAACAGCCAATACCAGCAATTTCTTCAACTTTTCATCCTCCCTTTATCTTAAACTCGACTCCCAAGGTTACATTTCTATTACCAGTTTCTCCTTCCCTGCTGAAGCTTTTTAAAACCTTATAATTCCCTTCTTCAAGACCGGCAAGGTTGATATGCTCTGTTTTTATGCTTGAAGGAGACATAATGATAAGAATATCAGTAAATGCCATGCCTTTATTAGCTGGCTCCCACCCATCAGATGTTTGCTTATAGATCCCATAAGCTGACCCGGTTTCCATTCCATGCATCGCCCAGTTTTCATAATAAATGCTTGCTGTTTCACCCTTCTTGTACACAGATTTGGAGGCTGTGGCAATCATGTGATTCTCCTCTGATGGAGTATATAAAGGAAAATAGTTTTCCTTTAAGATTTTCCCACTGGCATCCATGACAGCCAGCCGGTAATAATAAATGGTGCTTTCCTGCTGTGGAATGCTTACTGCTGTATCTCCGCCGTCTGCAGTAGTCCGTGAATCAATTTTTTCTGTGTTTCGTCCAAACTTATCCCACTTGCCTAACTCAACAATCAACTTTTGTCCCGGTTCCAATGGGACGGTGAATCCTTTAAATGTTCCTCCAGCCTGCACAGGCACTGGGTTTCCATCACCATAAAAATGGTCCTGGATAAAGTAATCATAAGTACCGGTCCCGTTTTGCAGGTTTCTTACCTTATTGGTGTACTTATCAAGAATATTCTCCTGGAATTCACCAACAAAACGGGGCGCATCCTCCACAAACTGAGATTGTTCGTCCAACTTTTTGGGGTCGCTGCTCCCTGATGCCGCCCCGCTTTGACCGCTTTCCTGGCATCCGGAAAGGAGAAGCAGGGAGAAACACAGAATAGCCGAAATACGCTTCATCAGATTCCCTCCTTTTTTCATTAGACGTAACGGCTGGGAAAAAGATACAGATAATGTATGAAAAGCTCTATTGGACCGTATTCTCAAAATAAAAAAAACAGGGCTTGAAACCCTGTCCCTGCGTGCCCTATGGCCTATAATCCACATCCACCTTATCCTTAATCTGATACGGAGCCAGCATAAACGCCCCTTTAAAAACTTCCTTGCCTTTATTGACTAAATAGTGTACTTTCTTTGGCTCAACATGGATGAAGTCGCCTTTCCGGCAGCGGAAGATCTCGCCGTCGATATGGATTTCGAGCTCGCCTTCGAGGACGAAGAAGTTTTCTTCCATGATTTCATGGTAGTGGGCAGGGAAGTCCTGGCCGGGCTGGAGGACGACGAGTCCGAAGTTCATTCGCGGCCCCCTCAGGAGATATTTCGGTCCGCTGTCCCCGAAACGGTATGCTTCCTCGTTTTCATTGATGATGCTCATCTCTCATCACACTCCGCTCTCTTTTAGTCCCGGGGCGATCCACATATGGTCGGTGAGTCCCTGGTCAGCCAATTCCAGCTGGTTTTTATAAATACGGGTCCATTTTTGATACAGCTTTTCATAGACTGCATGATTTTCTTTGTTAGGATAATAGGTTTTTTCAAATGCCACGACCTTCTCAATTGCATCATCGAAGCCGCTGTATATATTTGCTCCTACACCTGCACAGATGGCGGCACCAAGGGCAGTGGATTCTCTTACCACCGGAATTTTGACCGGTTTATTGAGGGCGTCGGATACAATCTGGCACCATAACGGACTTTTGGAGGCTCCGCCTGCAAATACGACAAAGTCTGGGGAAGCGCCGGTTATTCCGCTGATCAGCTCCATATTTCCTTTTGTAACGAAGGCGGCATTCTCCATGATCGCCCGGTAAAAGGCGGCCTTATTGAATCTGCCGCTGTCGAGCCTGAAGTTAAGGAAGCCGGGAGCAGCATGCTTCCAGGAAATATAATTCATGGTATCTGAGAAGGTGCAGAGCAGGCCGTTGCTGCCGGCCGGAACATGCAGTGCTTTTCTCTCCATCTGTTCATAGATGCTTTCATTCGTTTCGTTCTCCAGATATCTTTCCAGGTCACAGAAGCTGTCCCTGAACCATTTCATCACAAGGCCGGGGAAGAAGGCGATGGCTTCATACTGCCATGTATCAGGAATGCTATGGCAGTTGATCCTGACCCTGCATCCAGGATCCATCTGCAGCTTTTTCGTTGTATATTCATATTGCCAAAAGCTCCCGCCGATGACCGCGGCGTCTCCTTCATTGATGATCCCGGCCCCGATGCAGGCCAGCTGGGCATCTCCGCCTCCAGCCACAACAAGTGTTTCTGTGCTCAAACCTGTAAGCGCATTCATTTTAGAGGTGATCTTACCAACTGCTGTTCCGCTTTCATATACCGATGGGAAAATATCATCTCTCAAATTGGCTTTCCTGCCAATCTCAGCTTCCC
Source organism: Bacillus infantis (assembly GCF_008180445.1). Taxonomy (GTDB): domain Bacteria; phylum Bacillota; class Bacilli; order Bacillales; family Cytobacillaceae; genus Bacillus_AB; species Bacillus_AB infantis_B. The sequence continues at coordinate 587,465 of NZ_VTER01000003.1, read as the reverse complement.
AGCTTCGGTTCGCCAGGCTGAACAGTCCGGTCGTGCATCCATTGGAAGGCTCAACAGAGAGGATGCCGCTTAGATGGTAGATAATCCAGTCATTCAGCATGGTCACATACTTTGTTTGCTGATAGATGTCAGGCAGATTATTTTTGACCCAAAGAAGGCGGGGTATGGCGCCTAAAGAAAAGGTCTGGCCGGAGATGCTGTACATCTCAGCCTCCAGGGAGCTGTTCCCGCTGTTCAGTTTGGCTGTTTCGTTTTCCGAGCGGGAGTCGACATTGGCGCAGGCCCAAAGCTCCCGGCCGTTTTCATCATAGAGGACGATGGCTTCCCGCATGCTGGTTGTCGAGACAGAGACAATCGCATCAGGGTTTACGCCGCTTTTTCCAATGGTCTCCTTAATTAATGCAATAATGATATTCAGGTTCTTCTCCACATCGAAATCCATTGACCCGGGATATCTTTCATCCTCTAAATGCTTCCATTCTGCCTGTGAGGTGCAGACCTCGTTTCCCTTTGTATCAAAGAGAATGACCCGGGCGCTCCCGGTCCCTGCATCAATCGCCATTAAATATTGATCCATTCACAGTCATCCTTCCCCTGATCTAATCCGGCCTAGGCCGGTTCACTCAACTAAGCCTCTTGCTGCTGCTTCGTCAGTAATCAGAACATCAATATATCCTCCCTTTAGGGCGCCGATGATCGCTTCCCTTTTATGAGCGCCCCCGGCAACGGCCACCACGTGATTGAGTGACTTCAGTATGCCGATTTCGCTGCTGATCAGCTGTTTATGAAGATCTAAATCAATGAGATCGCCGTTAATATCGTAGAATTGGCTCAGCATATCGCCGGCAGCGCCCTGGGTTTTTATGATGTCAATGTCCATAGAATTCAAATAGCCTTCTTTTACAATGGTGGCTTTGTCATTAAGGGCGCCGATGCCCATAATCGTCATATTGGAATGCGGGATCATTTCGAGCACATTCCTGATGGGCTTTTCCGCAAGCATTTCCTTTGCCAGCTTTTCGGATGAGACCATCAATGGAGAGGGTATGATGTAGTGCTTGTAGTTTGGATTGGTATAGTAATCGGAACGTGTATCAATTGCGGTCGGCATATAAAACTTTACACCTCCCGATAAAGACACGAATGTCACATTATATTTAGTGGAAATGCGCAAATGACCAAGCGTCTTGGAGACGGCCTCCCCATAGCCGATGCTGATCAGCGTATCCCCGGTAATCCTGTCTTCAATATACTGCGCCGCGGCCAGCGTGAAATTCTCGCTTTCCGTATCATTGCTGGCCGGGACAATATAGATATCCTTCAGCTGGTACTTTTCTTTTATCTCTTGTTGAAGCTCCTGATAATTGATCTTCTCCAGATCAATCCTGAATTGGATCACATGATTGGCCTTTGCTTTTTCGAGGTATTTGATCACCTTCATCCTTGAAAGGTTCAGAGATTCAGAAATCTCATTTTGTGTCAGCCCCTCAATATAGTATTTCCAGGCAATCTTTGTAATCAGATCATTTTCATAGGACATTTTGTCATCACTCATCTTCTGTTGGAATGTAAACAAAATCTTTACAGTTAAACATATGTTCAGGGAAAAAGAAAATATGACAGTAAAGTGGCTCCGTGCCGTCTGATACGAAAAAATGGCAGGGGCAAGGGGATGCCACTGCGTCAGGGGGCCATGGCCGGTTAGAACTTCAGAAGAAAAATAATAAATTCATATTTTCTTCAAACAAAAATTAATAAAATGATTTGCCGTGAATAAAATGTAACAAGTAAGCGTTTTCAAATAAGTAGGTATGTAGAAGGAGGGATGCAGATGGGAGAGCTTCAATGCCTTATCCGGCTTGCGGATATCCATAAATCCTTTCAGCAGAATAAGGTCCTGAAGGGGGTCTCGCTTGAAATAAATGAATCAGAAGTGATTTCGATCATTGGGGGCAATGGGGCAGGAAAAAGCACATTAATGAAGATTTTAACAGGAGTGCACAAGGCAGATTCAGGGACCCTTGAGATTGGCGGAGAGGAAATCGGCCACTATCATCCCGCCATTGCCCATGAAAAAGGGATCTATCTAGTTCCGCAGGAGCCTTTGCTTTTTCCCAATATGACAGTTGAGCAGAATCTGACGATTGGCTTTGCCCGGGATAAGGCTGAAGTGAAGGCAAGGGCAGCTGAGCTCATTCGCCGGCTGGACTGGAATCTTGAACTTGGGAGGCTGGCCGCTTCCTTATCAATTGCAGAGCAGCAGCAGCTGGAAATCATTAAAGGGCTCCTCAGGGATGCGAAGGTCCTTATACTCGATGAACCTACTTCTGCACTGACTTTTGCTGAAACAAAAGCATTATTTCAATTGATTGATAGGCTGAAAGAATCGGGTGTGGCCATTTTTTATATCACACACAGGCTTGATGAGGTCTTTCAAATCTCGACCCATGCAGTCATTCTCCGTGACGGCAGGATAACGCTTAAAGGGAGAATCGATGAATTTACGAAGGAGATGCTCATAAAAGGGCTGCTGCCGGAAGAAAGCCAGGAAAGCGGTAAGGATGTTTTTGAAAAAAGTCAGAGGGAGCGTGCTGATGAGGAGCCGGTCCTTGATGTGAGAAATATCAGCGGGGATGGCTTCAGGGATATCAGCATCCAGGTTTTTAAAGGTGAGGTAGTTGGAGTGGCGGGGCTGGTTGGAGCCGGCCGGACGGAAATTGCTGAGGCCATCTATGGCATAGGCAAAGTGAAGGGCGGGAAGGTCTTCCTGGCAGGGAAGGATATTACGAATCTGCCTGTCCGCCAAACAATTGAAAATGGCCTGGCTTATATACCAGAGGACAGGTTTCTGAATGGGATATTCTCTATCAGCTCGGTAAGGAATAATCTGACGGCCCAAATACTCAGGCGGCAGGGCTTCTTCAGCAGCCGGAAGAAGGAAAGCAGCATTGCAGAGGAGTATGTCGGCCGGCTGAGGATTAAGGTCAGCAGCCAGGAGGATGAAATCAAATCATTGTCCGGCGGGAATCAGCAAAAGGTTGTCATCTCAAGGATCCTTGCTGGGAACCCTCAGGTGATCATCATGGACGAACCGACCAGGGGGATTGATGCCGGTGCCAGGGGCGATATTTACAGCATCATAGCCGACTTAAAGGAAAAGGGCTATTCCATTCTGCTGATTTCTTCCGATCTGGAGGAGATTGAGAGGCTCAGCGACAGAATCTACACCATCTACCAGGGGACCTGCAATGTATGCCTCGGATTTGATGAAATCAATGCTGCCAATGTGATGAAATCTGCTTTTGGAACGTTATGAAGGATGTGATGTAGATGTCTGCGTTGAAATGGGCGGCGTCACGGCGGGAATTCAGGACTTTATTATTCTTAATTATGCTGTTTGCGCTTGTCGGCCTCGTAAACAGCGACTTTCTGACTCTGGCAAACATACAGGCCTCTGTGAAAAGCAGCCTTCTTTATATTGTCCTCGCTGTGGGCATGACATTTGTGCTGCTGACAGGAAATATTGATATCTCGATAGGGGGGATTATGGGGCTTAGCGCTGCGGTGGCAGGGACCATCCTGAAAAGCGGCGGCAGCCTTTTCACGGCAGCAGCGGCAGCCCTTTTCATAGGTGCGGCCATCGGGCTCATCAATGGATTGGGAGTAACGAGGCTGAAGATCTCTTCTTTTATTATGACCCTGGGAATGCTTGAAATCACACGGGTTCTCCATGTGATCTATGCAGATGGGAAATGGGTGGAGAATCTGCCGGCAGGCTTTAAGGGTCTATCCAAGTTCAGCCTTGCTGGTGTGAATATTCTCTCCATGATGGTGATTGCAGTGGTGATCCTTGTCCATTTTTATCTTTCAAAAAGCAATAAAGGAAGGTATTTTGCCGCAATCGGTGATAACGAAGAAGGAGCGGTATTGCTCGGAATTCCCGTGCAGCGCTATAAAACTTATGCCTTTGTCATCTCCGGCATTTCCGCCTCTATAGCCGGACTGATTTTCGCCAGCCAGATAGGCTTCATCTCAACCACAGCGGGAGCCGGCATTGAAATGACCGTCATTGCGGGCGCTGTTCTCGGCGGGGTTTCTCTCAGCGGCGGGGTCGGGTCTGTCATCGGAGCGGGGATCGGCGCTATCATTATGACTTCAATCAATTCGGCTCTTGTGTTCATGAAGGTTCCTGCTTTCTGGAATGCGGCCATATCCGGATCTCTTTTAATCCTTATTGTGGTCATCGACACCCTGCTGACCAGGAAAGCGATGAAAAAGGCGAAGAAGGAAAGGCTGAATGCGCGGATCCTTCAGAAGGAGGTGCAAATATAAGTGATTCGGAAGATTCCTAAATGGAACCTTATGCTGCTGTTTATTTTACTGGTGGAAATACTCGTTTTCGGCCTGATCAATCCGAGGTTCTGGAATATCTCCATCCTGCTGGGAAGTTTTAATGATTTTATCGGCATTGCCCTCGTTGCCTTCTTCGTCACCTTTGTCATCATCACAGGGGGGATCGATATATCCGGCGGATCAATCATTGGGCTGACCTCAGTCCTTGCGGGGATTCTATCGCAGGTGGCAGGGCTCAATATTTGGCTGTCGGTCATTTTAGCGATAGCGGCAGGCGGGCTTTGCGGGCTCTTGAATGGAATATTGATCGCTTACGGGCGAGTCCAGGCAATGGTGATCACCCTTGGAGCGATGCTGCTCTACAGCGGCATATCCATTGTCATCGTCGGCCTGTCAGGAGTGAGTACGTATGAAGGGATATCAGGTTTTCCGGAGGCCTTCAGCAGCCTGGCCTATGGGGAAGTGATGGGCATCCCGAACTCTGTTCTCCTCTTTCTTGTCATGTTTTCCATCGCATATGTCCTTCTGCATTTAACGAAATACGGAAGGTATATATATCTAACCGGCATCAACCAGAATGCGGCAGAATACGCCGGCATTGACACTAGAAAAATCATTGCCAGCACCTATGTTCTATCTGGATTGAGCGCAGGTGTGGCAGGGGTGATGCTGACTTCCTACCTGGGCAGTGCCCGGGCGGACTTTGGCTCTGAATATTTGATGCCGATCCTGACTGCTGTTGTGCTTGGGGGCACCTTGATCACGGGAGGCAAAGGAGGTGTTATCGGCACTGCGCTTGCCAGCATCATCGTCGGCCTGCTGCAGCTCGGCCTGCAGATGGGCGGCGTTTCCACACAGTATATTGGCCTTGCGACCGGCCTGCTTCTCATTATTTCTGTCGCATTCCTGGGACTGTCATCTGATTTCAAGCATTCGGTGAAAAGGATTCTTGCACCTAAAAAAATGGGGGTCGATTGAGATGAGATTTAAGCCTTATAAGCTGTTCCTTGGTATGGCCATGGCTTCGCTTCTGCTGGCAGGCTGCAGCGGGGAGAAAGACTCCGGCGGCAGTTCCGGCGGGAAAAAAGCTGATGACATTGAAGTTGTCTTTATCCCGAAAATGACTGGGAATGCATTTTTTGAATCAGGCAATAACGGAGCCCAGGCTATGGCGGAGAAAGAAGGGTTCAAGGTCAAGTATGACGGGGCACCGGAAGGGACAGTGGCCAATCAGGTCCAGATCATCAACAGCGCCGTAAGCAGCGGGGCAGATGCCATTGCCATTTCTTCTGTTTCTTCAGACGGTCTGAACCAGGCGCTGAAAAAAGCGCTGGATGCCGGCATCAAGGTAGTCACCTGGGATTCTGACGTTGATCCGGAATACCGCTCTGTTTATGTGAATCAGGGCACACCGGAAATACTCGGTGCGATGCTCGTCGATATGGTCGCCGGCCAGCTTGAAAATCCGGACGAAGCCCAGCAGGTAGCCTGGTTCTATTCCAGCCCGACCGTTCCGGACCAAAACTCCTGGGTTGAATATGCTGATCAGTATATAAAAGAGAAATATCCGAAGTGGGAAATTGTCACAAGGCAATTTGGAGAGGGAAATGAGCAGAAGTCCCTGCAGGTAGGGGAAAGCATTCTTGATTCCTATCCAGATATTGATGCGATCATCTGCCCTGATTCCACTGCTCTTCCAGCAATGGCACAGGCAGCGGAGAATAAAGGGCTGACAGCGAAAGATGTTGCAATCACTGGGTTTGCGTCACCGAATTCCATGAGGCCATTCCTGGAGAACGGCACCATCTTGAATCATGGCTTATGGGATGTCCAGGATCAGGGAGCGCTTGCTGTTTATATCGCTTACCACCTGGCACAGGGTAATGAGCTGAAGGTTGGCGACAAGCTGGAGGTGCCGGATCTTGGTGAAGTGACAGTCGAACCGAACAGCATCCAGGGCTATGACTATGAAGCTGACGATTCCGGAATCATCGTGCTGCCGGAGCGGATTGTTTTTACAAAAGAAAATACAGGTGATTATGACTTTTAATTAGGGGGAGTTGCGGAGAATGGCAGACAATATCGGCAATAAAGCGGCGAAGAATTTTTTTGAGGATGTACCATTTGCGGGCGGTGAGGGATTCCATGTAAAAGGGGCCGCCAATTATGATTGGGGCATGAAGGATCGGCTGTCGCGGATCTTCAATCCGAAGACCGGAAAGACGATTATGCTCGCATTTGACCACGGCTACTTTATGGGGCCAACCTCAGGACTTGAGCGGATCGATCTGCTCGTCCCCAGGCTTGAGAAATATGTTGACTGCCTGATGGGAACAAGGGGAGCGATCAGAAGCAGCGTGCCGCCTTCATTCAATAAGGCCATTGCGCTAAGGGCTTCATCAGGATCATCTATTCTGCAAAGCGATTTAAGCCATGAATCCATGGTCGTCGATATTGAAGATGCTGTCCGGATGAATGCCAGTGCCATTGCGATTCAGACCTTTATTGGCGCAGATGGGCAAAAAGAGACGATTGAAGAGCTGAACAAAGCTGTTAATCTGGGGATGAGATATTCCATCCCAACCCTGGGTGTCGTTGCAGTAGGGAAAGAAATGGCGCGTACTACAGAGTTCTTCCTGCTCGCCACCAGGATGCTGGCGGAATTTGGTGTCCAGATCGTCAAAACCTATTATTGCGATGACTTTGAGAAAGTAGCATCCGCCTGCCCAGTTCCATTGGTGGTCGCCGGCGGTAAAAAAATTCCGGAAAAAGAGGCACTCACCCTTGCCTACAACTCCATCCAGGGAGGAGCAGCCGGCGTCGATATGGGCCGAAACATCTTCCAGTCCCAACATCCGGAGGAAATGGTGCAGGCCGTTGGGAAAGTGGTGCATGAAGGGTTTACAGATAAAGAGGGGTATGAGTATTATCAGTCACTGATTCAATGAGCGGAGGTGTCGGTGGTATTTAATAGGAGGTTTGGAACGGTTATTTTCCAATAAATGTAACATGGATGGAATAACTGAAAAAGTGGGGAGAATAACTGAAAAAGTAGGTAGAATAAATCCAAATGCAGGTTGAATAACTATAAAAGTAGGTAGAATCATACCGGAACCGAGGATGACTTCTATAGGATATCATCTAATTTAATGGAAATGCCCCTCCAGCACATGCTGGAAGGGCATTTTTCATGCGTTCACCATTCTTAATTATCATCGGCATAGCAATTTTACCTTTTTTCGCCATCTTTTTGTATGGCGGCGGTCCATTTTAAAGCATAAATCACTTCGTTACAGACATACAGAGAAACAGTATCCCATTTTGATAAGACGAGCAGCACGTAACCTTATCTCACCAGCAGGAATCCCCGGGGAGATTATCTAATATTAAAAGTATCAAATAAAAGCAGGTGAAGCATATGGCGGCAAAAAAAATCTTATTTATTGGAGACAGCATCACAGATCACAGCAGAAGGGAGGATCCTGAACAAATCGGATTCGGTTATGTAAGGAATCTCCGTGACTATTATATGACGGCATTTCCTGAAAAGGCGCTTGAGTTCATCAACAGAGGTGTCGGCGGCAACCGTGTTACTGACCTTGCTGACCGCTGGAAGGCGGATGTTATTGATATTCAGCCGGATCTTGTGTCCATTTCGATTGGTATAAATGATGTATGGCGGCAGCTGGACAGTCCGGGGATTGTGCAGATAGGACCTGAGCGATTTAAAGAAGTTTACGGGGAATTGCTGACACAGGTGAAAGAGGAGACTGAAGCCCGAATTGTGCTCATGGAGCCGACTGTCATTGAGGAAGATGTTCATTCGGAAGGCAATAGGCTGCTTACTCCATATGTTGAGGCTGTTCATGAGCTTGCTGAACAGTTCCAGGCAGTTGTTGTGCCGGAGCATAAGGCATTCATCCGATATCTGGAGTCGGGGGGAAGCCTTAAATTGACAACGGATGGGGTGCATATGACATCGGCTGGGGATATGCTGATGGCGCGGGCGTGGGTTATGGGAGCAGGTTCTTTGTCTGTCTTTAGCTGAAATTGATTTTGGTCGTTGAATGGATGTATTTTTCCAATAAATGTATTTTTGTTGGGTAACTCTGATTTTATGTAGAATCATATACATTTCGGAGCTCTATTAAGAAAAAATGTCCCTTTTACATATAGTAGAGGGGCATTTTTCATGCTATACCACACTCAAATGCGATCCAGCAGGACTTTCTCTCCCGATTCAGCCTCCTTCTGCAGAGCTGACGCCCAATTTTTCCGAAAAGAACCCACAATATCTTATAACCTCACCTCTTCCCGCTAACCCACCCATTTGACATCCCCCTATTTTTCTGCAATAATAATAACCAATTAAATACTGGTACCTTTAATTCAGTCCCGTGAGGCTGGCAAGGACAGCGGAAATTATGAGAATCATTGGGTGAGGTGTATCCTGCCCGCTGGTTTTTCATGAGGAAAAAGGCTTCTTGTCGGAAACGGCGAGAAGCCTTTTTTCGTTCCAGCTTCTTATCATCGAAGGCTCCTTCGGTACCAGTTTCAACACTATTGAAACTTATAGGAGGAATGGAAATGAGTAAAGTAGATTTGGATTTTTCACTGAGTGCGGTTCCGCAGAAGCACCGCAGCGGTTTTTGGAGGATGCTTGTGGTAATGCTGGGGCTGACATTTTTCTCGGCGAGCATGTGGTCAGGCGGAACGCTTGGTTCAGGGCTGACTTTTATGCAGTTTATCGGCATCGTCCTGGCTGGGAACCTGATACTTGGCGCTTATACAGGAGCGCTTGCCTATATCGCGGCCAAGACCGGCTTATCGACACATCTGCTGACGCGCTATGCATTCGGTGAAAAAGGTTCTTATCTTTCTTCATTCTTACTGGCAGCGACCCAGGTTGGCTGGTTTGGCGTCGGTGTGGCGATGTTTGCTCTTCCTGTCCAGAAGGTGACTGGGCTTGATGCGTATCTGCTGATTGTGATTGCCGGCATCCTGATGACGGCGACAGCATTTTTCGGAATGAAGGCACTGGCGATCTTGAGCTTTATCGCGGTTCCGCTCATCACCATTCTTGGCAGTTTTTCAGTGTTCAAGGCAACGGAAACGGTTGGAGGGCTTGACGGCCTTATGCAGTATCAGCCAACAGAAGCGATCGGGCTTGCTGCAGCATTAACGATCTGTGTGGGTTCTTTTATCAGTGCTGGGACGCTTACGCCTGACTTTGCCCGCTTCGCCAACAAGAAGCGGTCAGCAGTCATTACGACTGTGATTGCCTTCTTTATCGGAAATTCGCTCATGTTCATCTTCGGAGCCATCGGGGCCATTGCGACCGGCCAATCTGATATTTCCGAAGTGATGTTCATTCAAAAATTGATCCTCCCGGCCATCCTGGTGCTCGGGCTTAATATCTGGACAACCAATGATAATGCGCTGTATGCATCCGGCCTTGGATTCTCAAGCATTACAAAAATCGCGAAAAGCAAGGTTGTCATTTTTAACGGAATCGTCGGTACAATCCTGGCAATGTGGCTCTACAATAACTTCGTCGGATGGCTGACTATCCTCGGGGCAGCTCTGCCGCCGGTGGGAGCCATCATTCTCGCGGACTATTTTATCATCAACAGAGGCAAGTATAAGAAATTTGAGCAAATGACATTCAAAGCTGTCAACTGGCCGGCCATGATTGCATGGGGAGCGGGTGTGCTTGCTGCGAATTTCATCCCGGGAATTCCTCCGGTCAATGCACTGCTAGGAGCGGCGATCACATTCGTTGTCATCACCAAGCTTGCAGCTCTCACGGCAAACACAGGCACAATAACAGAAATGGAAAAGGTGAGCTGAATGATGTTAATTAAAAATGCGCAGCTTAGAGGCAAGGACGGGCTATGGAATATAACAGTAAGAGACGGAAAGATTGCGGAGCTGTCTCAGGGCGAAGTCTCCGGGTGGCAAGGCGAAGAGCTTGATGTAAAAGGATCGCTAGTTTCAGCTCCATTTATTGAACCGCATATCCACCTGGATACAACGCTTACGGCAGGAGAGCCTGAATGGAATCAGAGCGGCACACTGTTCGAGGGCATCCAGAGATGGGCTCAGCGCAAGGAAACTTTGACACATGAGGATGTAAAGGAGCGCGCTAAAAAAGCACTCAAATGGCAAATCGCACAGGGAATCCAGCATGTCCGCACACATGTGGATGTGACAGATCCAACCTTGACGGCGCTGAAGGCGCTTTTGGAGGTAAAAGAAGAAATGGCTTCACATGTTGATCTGCAGCTCGTCGCTTTTCCGCAGGAGGGAATCCTCTCTTATCCAAGCGGGGCAGAGCTGATGGAAGAAGCGCTGAAAATGGGCGCAGACGTGGTCGGCGGCATTCCGCACTTTGAGTTCACGAGAGAATATGGCGTTTCTTCTATGAAGATTGCATTCGATCTCGCGGAAAAATATGACCGCCTGGTAGACATTCATTGCGACGAAATCGATGATGAGCAGTCACGGTTTGTTGAGGTGGTGGCAGCGGAAGCATATGAGCGCGGGTTCGGCAGCAAAGTGACAGCCAGCCATACAACAGCGATGGGCTCCTATAATGATGCTTATGCCTACAAGCTCTTCAGACTTCTTAAGATGTCCGACATCAATTTTGTAGCCAACCCGCTCGTCAACATCCATCTTCAGGGCCGTTTTGACACATATCCAAAGCGAAGAGGCATCACAAGAGTGAAGGAGCTTCTCGAAGCAGGAATGAATGTGAGCTTCGGCCATGATGACATCTTTGATCCGTGGTATCCGCTTGGAACAGGCAATATGCTTCAGGTGCTGCATATGGGCATCCACGTATCCCAGCTCATGGGCTACGAAGAAATTGTCCGTTCCTTTGACTTGATTACCGATAACAGCGCCAGGACGCTTCATATCGAAGACAGCTACGGTATAGAATCCGGAAAACCGGCCAGCTTCATTGTCCTCGACGCTGAAAATGAATACGAAGCCATCCGCAAACAGGCAGCCGTCCTTTACTCTATTAAGAACGGCAAAATCATTGCGCAGACAAGCCCAAGGCAGACTTCTATTCTGCTGGGGGAGGAAAGAGAAATTATAGATTATAGCAAATAGAACAGAGAGAAGGGGCAGCAGCTGCTGCCCCTTTTTGGTCTTCCGTGTAGTCCGTGTCAGGCACCGCGAAAAGACACTTTCCCCATATTTGTCCACGAGCGGTGCCTGAAACGGGGGTCTCACGGGGATGTACGCTGTATAGTTTAAATCTTCTGCGGTGAGACTGTTCCTAAAGAAACTAAGGCGGTGCGCTATTTTGAGGACTTTCTTTGTAGTTGTGATGAGTGCCTTTATATTTGTTTGTACCTGTTCGAGCAGTTTTGCTGATTTAAAAGAATCAGGAGAAGTTCATTTTGAATGGCAGGGTAACCCTGCATTTGGAGAGCTGCTGCTGCCTTGGCCATCAGATGCTGACAGAAATTTTGCTTTCCAGAAGGCAGGGCATGCACTTGCATTTTTTGTTTTTGCCTGCGGGCTGCTGCAAATCCTTCCCTATAGATATGCCGCTGTCCTCTCTATCTTATATGCATTTGCAACAGAAATTCTGCAGCTTTACTTTACACGCAGCGGCCGGCTGCTGGATGTATGGGTCGACTGCGCAGGCATTGCAATTGCTCTTATTCTTTTCCTGGTAATCAAAAATTTTACCCGCAGGCATGTACATAAGGACAGCGCCAGCTTTCACAGGACCTAAACTCTGTTTTAAAGCTGTGTCAGGCAGGTCCATCCGCCCGGTCTAAGGATATGTGAGTCAAAAGGGGGCAGGTACTTTGTCTCCTTTTTTTCTGCAGAAATCCTTTTTTTTATTATTTTCCCAAGCAGGATATGCGATAAAGAACAGCCTGTCAGCTTCAGCTTTGTCCAACTTGCTTAATAAAGAATTTATTTCTTTTGAATTTAGATATATCCAGTAATAAACACGCCATTATGCCTAGTTTTAAACTGCTGTATATTAGCTGGTTTTCCCAATTCTAAAACCATTGTTGGTATGGAATATATCTGATAGTTTTGAAGGGAAGGACCCGAAACTATTTAGGAGGAGATATTATGAAAAAACTCGGGAAAATTGTATTAGCGTCTGCTATGTCTTTAGGTATCCTGGGCGGAGTCGGAAATATCGGCGCATCCACCGCTGAAGCTGCCCCTCCAGGCTGCTTTGGCCCGGTCTATTATTATGTAAAGTCAGGGGACACTCTATCTGAAATTGCAGCTAAGTATGGGGTGACGGCTTCCTATCTGGCATCACTGAACAATATTTCAGATCCGAACAAAATTTATGTAGGCCAGCGTTTAATGACATATAACTGTAACTAATAGAATTAAAACCTCCATCCTGCCGGGGATCCAGGATGGAGGCTTTTTTTATCTTTTACAGCCCTGGCTCATAAGCGGTATTCGGAATCTCGCTGTAATCATCCGCATCTAGATTGTCCACCGAGCCATCCGCTACTCCTTTAATAATGGCATTCAAGCCGGTTTCAACCGCCTTCACAAGCTGTCCTTTTTTCTTTTGTCCAAGCGTATGGGACTGGCCCCTGACCTCGAATAGGACCGTGCCGCTTCCGTTAAGGGCGAAGCTTCCCAATGCAGTGCCTGGAAGGTCCAGGTTCTGCTGATAGAGGGTGATATTATTGAAAGGAGAGTTGCCGATTGATTGAAGTGCATTATATGCTGCTAAGTTCAGCTGCTTTGAATACTCAACATTATATTGATCAGCATATTCCGCATATTTCGCTCCTGCCGTAGTATTTGGATCAGGCACAAACTCGCCTGACAAGGACATAGTCACGATGTCGTCAGTTCCCTCTACATAGTATTGTCCTTGATGGTGAAGATCAACGAAGACATCAACCTTCCCGAACTCGGCCGTTAATGCTTTATACACATCTCTTACGGTTTGGGATTCCGGTGTTATGTACCAGCCGGGTTCGCTTGATCTGCCAGGGAAATCTCCGGCCTGCGGTACGTAATCAAGGTCAGGGTTGAAGTCGCGGTTCACATCAAACCCGGGCTGTCCGGTGTAATTCCGCTCCTGGATCGTGCCTGAAGCATAATAATTCCATGCTGGCTTTACGGCTGCAAGCTGAGGGAAGTTTTGCACAGCTTCCTCCCAGGACATATCATTTCCGCGGCGGTCAAGCTCAGAAGCATCCGGGTTGATTTTTGGCAGCATCACCAAAGTGATATTTTCACGAATCTGCCTTGCCTCCGGTGAATTGCTGGATCCGAGATGCTGAAGAATTTTTAATAATGCATCTGTGCCAGTCTTTTCATTGCCGTGAATTTCGCTTTCAATCAATATCACTTTTTCCCCCGTACCGACTCGTGCCTGGTAAATGTCCCGTCCCTGATTGGATTGGCCGACAACCGATAACGACACTTTGCCCTGGCTGCTCTTCTCAATCTGCTGGAGCTTGTTTACCATCTCGGCATAGTCAGTAAATCCAGCCACAGAGCTGGCCTCATACTGTCCTGCTTTGCCGCTGTCAGGAGATGGGGCCGCAATAGCTGTGCCTCCCGCCCCCGCACATAAAACAACTGCTGTACTTAATCCTGCAATCCATTTGTTTACCCTCATCCTGTCACTCTCCTTCGCTTTTCTTACAAAGACTATTGTAAATCGACAAGCCGCCGTCACCTTGTCGAAATATGAACCACGCACAGGTCTAGTTTTGTAGGAATGAAATGAAGAGTGTCGAATATTTCGCATTTCGAAATAATTGAATAGTTCGTACTATCAGGTGTATAGAAAGATCATGCCCATTGTCACCCGTTCTCAAATTAAGCATGACTATGAATCTATATATGTAATTAATTTCTTACTTTTTGTAAAAAATACTTTACACTATGTAAGGAATATATTACAATTCACTCAATGGCTTACCTGAAGGGCGGATGAAAATGCTTGATAATAAAATCTCTGTGTACAGAGCGGAAAAGAAAATGACGCAGCAGGAGCTGGCAGATGCAGTCGGGGTAAGCCGGCAGACAATCCTTTCCATTGAAAAAAACAGATACAATCCCTCTCTGATTTTGGCCATTAAGATTGCAAAGGTAGTAGACAAACCAATCATGGATGTTTTTGATTACAAGGAGGAGTAAGATGTTTTCAATGCTCAATGCTTCGATTGTCGTACTTGTTGTCTGTGTCATTTTGTCGGAGGCCTATAAGGCCAGGTTTGAGAAAGACAGTGAATCCAAGGATGAGAGGGGACAGGTGATCCAGCTGAAGGTCATGTCCCTTTCCTACAAGCTCCTGACTGCGGGTGTCATGCTGGGATTCTTTCTCTCCGCCATCACAAAAATCATGCACCAGGATTATTTTATCTTCTATATACTGCTGATCTTCCTGCTGCAAAGCGTTGTATCTGCAGCATACTTATTTCAATTGAGAAGGCAGTAGAAGGGATGAGGGGACAGCCCCTTGTTCCTTTTTATTTACGTTTAATGGGCCAAGGGGTCTGACCCCCCGGCCCACCCTGGCACATTATAGGACTTTGTTCCGTTGTAAGGGATTGCCGGTTATTGTAAAATTTTCTTAATAATCCTGCAAACGCTTGCACAGGTGTTCCTTCGCTGGTACCATCATTTTTCATTCTTCAATATCCATTCAAAGCAATATTGTTTCTGTTTTTCTGTGCAACTTTGTGCAAACGCTTTCGCGACTCAGCCCGTCAGCTTGCAGGATTAAACAGACAGAAAGGAGGCACCCCCGAACAAAGTTTATCCTATCCAACCAACCAAAAGGAGGAAAGCAATTCATGCAAAAAAACCGACGCCAACTGTCCATCTTCCTGTCGGCCATTATGCTATTAAGCCTGTGGCTGCCATTTATGCCGGCACTTGCGGCAGCAGCTGAAACAGAAGCATCCGACACCCCTGAAGCGGCACAAACCTCTGAACGGCAGGTCCGTTTTACTTATACCCGCGATGACAAAGCCTATGAGGGCTGGAATATCTGGGCCTGGAACACAGGCGTGAAGGATGACCAGATTAATTTTGAATCCTATGAAAACGGGGTTGCGACCGTCAATATTGCTGTTGCCCCTGAAACAAAGCAGTTCGGCTTTGTGCTCCGCAGCACAGAGGACTGGGATACTGCGGAAAAGGAATTTGGCGACCGCTTCATTCCTGTGAACAAAAATGACAGTTTGACAAAAGCATACATCACGAGCGGTGTGGAAAAGATCCGGATTGTCCCGGGCGGATCAGCGCCTGTTATCAATAAAGGCAATGCCACTTTCTATTACCGCGATAAAGAGCTTTTTGCCAATGACAGCATGAATTCTATTGAAAAAGTTGAACTCAAGTTCAACGGTGAAACACAAGAGATGGTGTATGAGCCGGAAAACGAGCGATTCATGCTTACATACGAAAATATCCCGAACGGGAAGCATGAGTACTCTTATCTTGTTACCAAAGACGGCAAGACAACAGAGGTCACAGATCCTTATAACACTAAGGACGGTGTCTCTGCCATCGACTTTCAGCAGGCTGACTTGACTGTATCTGCCTCAACCATGCCAGCAGCCATCGATTATAGCCAAAATGCTGTTCTGAGTGTGGATATAGCAGGACAGACTGACGAGGTGAAGATTACTAAAATTCTCGCTGATACTTCCTCATTGGGAGGTCCTGATCAGCTGGAAATCGACCCTTCACTCGGCAAAATCACCATTGCTGCAGATGACAGCACTACCGCGGGAGTGAAAAGGATTCCTGTTACGGCAGTGGATTCTTATGGCAATGAATATAGCGGAAACGCTGAAATCGAAATTAAAACACGGCAATCTGCCGGCGAAGCTGATTTCGACTGGGATGAGTCAGTCATCTACTTTATGCTGACAGACCGTTTCTTTGACGGCAATTCCTCCAATAATGATCCATACGGACTGAATTATGACGAGTCCCGCGGCGCCTACCAGGGCGGGGATTTCAAAGGGGTAACAGAAAAGCTGGACTACCTTGATGAGCTTGGCGTCAATACGATCTGGATCTCTCCGGTCGTGGAAAATATTCAATATGATGTCCGTGATAGTGAGGCCGATGGCGAGCCATACTATGCCTACCATGGCTACTGGGCGGAAAATTTCAGCAAGCTGAATCCTCATTTCGGCACAATGGAGGACTTCCATACCCTCATCGACGAAGCCCATGAGCGCGGCATTAAAATCATGGTGGATGTTGTATTGAACCATACCGGATACGGCCTCAAAGAGCTGGATGCCGGCAAAGAAAACCCTCCGCCAGGCTACCCGGATGATGAAGACCGGAGCCGCTTCAAGGATATCGTCCGCCAGGGTAATGTGGGCAGCGATGAAGTGGTTGGCGAGCTGTCCAGCCTGCCGGATATTAAAACAGAGGATCCTGCTGTCCGCAAGCAGATCATCGACTGGCAGGCAGACTGGATTGAAAAAGCAACAACGGCAGACGGCAATACAATTGACTACTTCCGTGTGGATACTGTCAAGCACGTGGAAGATGCCACTTGGATGAGCTTCAAAAATGCACTCACCGAAAAAATGCCGGCATTCAAAATGATCGGTGAAGCATGGGGAGCAAGTGCAGATAATAATCTTGGCTACCTCGAGTCCGGAATGATGGATTCCCTGCTGGACTTCGGCTTCAAAGAAACAGCCCGCAATTTTGTAAACGGCAAGCTGAAGGCCGCCAATGATGCCCTTGCTGCCCGGAATGCAAAAGTGGATAACACCGCAACACTGGGCCAGTTTTTAAGTAGCCATGACGAGGATGGTTTCCTGCATTCACTCGGCGGTGATAAGGGCAAAATGAAGGTAGCAGCCTCCCTGCAGGCAACGGCAAAAGGCCAGCCTGTCATCTATTACGGAGAAGAGCTTGGCCAGACAGGCGCCAATAATTACCCGCAATATGATAACCGCTATGATTTTGCATGGGATCAAGTGGAAGGCAATGACATGCTCGAGCATTATAAAAAGATCCTTAACTTCAGGAAAGACCATTCCAAGGTTTTTGCCAAAGGTGACCGTACGGTGATCGGCGGCTCTGACAAGGAGCAATTCCTGCTGTTTGCCCGCAGCTATGGGGAACAGACCGTTTATGCCGGCCTGAACACAGCGGATAAGGCAAAAACCATCAAACTGGCTGTTGATTCAAAAGCAGCCACAGTAACAGACCATTATGCTGATCAAAGCTATCAAACTACTGAATCGGGAGAAGTTATGCTGACAATCCCGGCCAATTCAGATGGCGGCACTGTCCTGCTGACCGTGGAAAACGGCAGCATCACAGGGGCATCGCTTCAAAGCGGGGAAGAGGGCGAGGAACCTGAAATCGAGCCGATTCCTGAGAACTCTGTCCGCATCCACTATAACCGTGCCGACGGCAGCTATGAAAACTACGGGGCTTGGCTCTGGAATGACGTGAAATCTCCGTCAGCCAATTGGCCGGTCGGCGCAACCATGTTTGAAAAGAAAGACAGCTATGGTGCCTATATTGATGTACCCCTTGCTGAAGGAGCCAAAAATATCGGCTTCCTTATCATGGATGTGTCCAAAGGGGATGCAGGCAAGGACGGCGGCGATAAGAGCTTGACCATTTCCTCGCCGGAGATGAATGAAATCTGGATAAAGCAGGGATCTGATGAGGTGTATACCTATGAACCTGTCGATCTTCCGGACAACACCGTCCGCATCCATTATACCCGTGACAACGGGGACTATGATGATTTCGGACTATGGCACTGGGGCGATTCAGCAGCTCCTTCTGATAATTGGCCAGCTGGCGCGGCTGATTTTACCGGAACAGACCGGTACGGGGCGTATGCTGACATCGAACTGAATGAAGATGGCAAGGAACTGGGCTTCCTTATCGTGAACGAAAGCACTGGGGAAAAGGATGCCGGTGATAAGACCTTCAACCTGCTGGATAAATATAATCAGTTATGGATCAAGCAGGGAGACGATGTTGTCTATATTTCCCCATATGGAGATGTGGCATCAGGGATGACCTCTGCAGAAGTCATCTCAGAAGATACAATTCTATTGAACTTTACAATGACAGAAGGATTGACTGCAGACGGATTGAAAGCTGGCTTATCTATCACTGATAAGGACGGTAAAGAAATATCCATTACAAGTGCAAAGATTACTGGTGATAAAACGGCTGAAGTTAAAGCAGTATTCGATCTTGAGAAACTGCCGCTGTCCGTAACCTATTCCGGCCGCACAGTTTCTGCATCATCCGGCTGGCGGATGCTTGATAAGCTGTACAGCTATGATGGCGATGACCTTGGAGCCACCTACAAAAACGGCGGAGCGGTGCTGAAACTGTGGGCGCCGACAGCAAGCAAGGTTACGGCCAATTTCTATGATAAAAAAGACGCTGCCAAGCCGATCGGCAGTGTAGACCTGGAACTTGGCGATAAGGGTGTCTGGTCAATAGACATTCAGCCTTCCGAGCTTGATATAGAAGACCTTGAAGGCTATTACTATCAGTATGAAGTAACCAATAACGGAGTAACGAAAAAGGTGCTCGATCCTTATGCTAAGTCGATGGCTGCTTTTACCGTCAACACGAAAGGGGAAGCAGGTCCGGACGGAGATGATGTCGGAAAAGCGGCAATCATCGATCTGAAGGGAACAGATCCGAACGGCTTTGACCATGCCAGCATCAAAGGATATGAAAAGCGCGAGGATGCCATCATCTATGAAGTCCATGTCCGCGATTTCACTTCCGATCCTTCGATTGAAGGCGACTTGAACTCAAGATGGGGCTCTTATAAAGCATTCATCGACAAGCTAGATTATATTAAGTCGACTGGTGTGACACACGTCCAGCTTCTGCCTGTGATGGCCTGGTATTTTGGCGATGAAACCCAGATGGGCGAGAGGGAAATGGAATATTCTGCAGGAGGAAACGAGTATAACTGGGGCTATGACCCGCACAGCTATTTCTCTCCTGACGGGGCTTACTCGGAAAATCCTGAAGACGCTGAGCTGCGGGTGAAGGAACTGAAGGAATTGATTGACGCAATCCACGATGCCGGCATGGGTGTGGTCCTTGACGTTGTGTACACTCATATGGCCAAAGCAAGCACGCTCAATGATATTGTGCCGAACTACTATGCTTTCCAGGATGCCAAAGGCAATTTCCTTGGAGGGTTCGGCAATAACCTGGCAACAAGCCATACAATGGCTGAAAAGCTGATGGTAGATTCAGTGAAATACTGGTTTGACGAATACAAGATTGATGGCATGCGTTTCGACATGATGGGGGATGCAACCTATCCGTCTATCCAGAATGCCTATGATGCAGCTGCCGCAATCAATCCGGATGCTCTGTTCATCGGTGAAGGCTGGCGGACATTTGCAGGTCATCTTGCTGACCCGGCACTTGAAGGAATGGGAGCAGATCAGGATTGGATGGATAAAACCGATGATGTTGGTGTGTTCTCTGATGAAATCCGCAATGAGCTGAAATCCGGATTCGGTTCGGAAGGGGAGCCGAGATTCATCACAGGCGGTGCTCGTGATCTGGGTGTTATTTTCAATAATATCAAAGGCCAGCCGTCCAACACTGCAGATGATGATCCGGGCGATATGGTCCAGTACATCGCCGCGCACGATAATCTGCCGCTGTACGATGTCATCGCCCAGTCTATTAAAAAAGACCCGGCCATCCCGGAAAATAATCTGGAAATCCATAAGCGCATCCGCCTCGGCAACTCGCTGATCCTGACCTCGCAGGGAACTGCCTTCCTGCATGCCGGCCAGGAATACGGGCGGACAAAGCAATGGCTTGCTGAAGGAGTGCCGGAACAGAAGTACCATGAGCTGACAGATGAAAAAGGGGATCCGTTTGGCTACTTTATCCATGATTCCTATGATTCATCCGATGCAATCAACAAATTCGACTGGCAGAAAGCCACAAATGCATCAGCTTATAAAGTAAATACAATGACACGCGAATACACTGAAGGCCTAATTGAACTGAGAAGATCAACAAACGCCTTCCGCCTCGGGGAGAAAGAGCTTGTAGACAAAAACGTTTCCCTGCTTAATTTCCCTGAAATGAAGGATCAGGATCTGCTGATTGCTTATAAAAATGTATCAACAGACAAAACTGGCAGCTATTATGTGTTCATGAATGCTGACAGCAAAGCCCGCAGCCTGACACTTGGGGAACTGGATCTCTCGAAAGGGACTGTTCTTGTCGATAACGATGAAGCTGGAACCAAGGCCGTTAAGAATCCGTCCGGCTTTACATTGGCAGATGGCAAGCTGACCCTTGATCCATTAACAGTCGTAATCATCAAGGAGGGCACAAAGGGAGAGGGTAATTCTGGCGGCAATGGGGGCGGCAATCATGAGCCTGCCAATCCGCCTGCACCTGGGAAGCCTGGAACCATTCAGCTTCCGGCAGGGGCGGCGGATATAGTAAGAGAAAAGAACCCATCCGGCAAGATGGAGGTTATTACAAAAATCCGTTCCGAGAAGATAGCGGAGATCATTAATACCATCTCAGCGGATAGAAATATGATAGCAGTGAAACTGGAAAAGCCGGCTTCAGGGGAAACTGTCCTGGCACAGCTGCCGGCAAAGCTGTTCAGTGAAGCTGTTCGAAAAAATAAAAATGTCATCATTGAAATCCAGGCAGATGGTGCAATCTACAGGATTCCTGTATCAGAGATTGATACTGCGGCCCTGGCCAAAAAATTGGGTGTTTCTGAAGATGATGTTTATATTACAGTATCGGTTAATCGAACTGCAGCACCGTCTAAAAATGCTCAGGTTGTGTCAGATGCGTTTGCATTTGAGCTTGAGGCACATGCTGGAGATAAAAAAGAGAGCATTTCAGCATTTGGAAAGTTTGCAGAAAAAGAGATTACGGGCAGCAAGGAATTTGATCCTCGCAAGTCCACTGCAGTGAGATTTAATCAGGATGGCAGCTTTACAGCTGTTCCAACTGTATTTGACGGCAAAACGGCGAAAATCAAATCACTGACAAATTCCGTATATGCCATAGTTGAGAATGATAAGTCATTCCCGGATGTTGACCGGTTAAGCTGGGCAGAAGAGTATATTGAAACCCTTGCTTCCAAATACATCATTAAAGGAAAAGCAGATGGGAAGTATGCACCAGGGGAGGAAATCACCCGTGCAGAATTCACCGTATTGCTTGTAAGGGCTTTAGGGCTCCCGGCAAAAGCGTATGATAAGAAATTCTCTGATGTTAAGGGGAATGAGTGGTTCAATGCAAACGGAGAGCTGACAGCAGCTGTCCACTACGGCATTATCAGCGGCAAACCGGATGGCACATTTGCGCCAAACGAAAAACTGACACGTGCCCAGGCAGCGGTCATGATCGCCAGAGCAATGGATCTGGACCTCCTGGAGTTTGACAAGTCGCAGCTGAATGAGAATAAAAAGCTGACAGACTTCAAAGATGCCAGCCAATTTGGAGCATGGGCAAAAGAAGGTGCAGAGGCTGTTTATCAATCAGGCATCATGTCAGGAATGACGAAAACCACATTCAATCCAAACGGTTACACCAAACGTGACCAAATGGCAAAAATCCTCGCAGAATTCCTGCGAAAAGCAGAAATGATGAACTAAAAAAGTGAGAAGGAATCTTCCAGTTGTTTCGACAAAATCCGGGAGGTGCCTGTCACCAAAGAAAAGCCGGCTGAAGAAAATTCAGCCGGCTTTTTGAATGCAATTTTCTTTTCATACTTCGACAAAATTCGGGAGGTGCCTGTCACCGAATAACCAGCCCCCGCCTTTTCTTCAAAGGGATGCTGTAGCAATCATCACAAACTCCATCATTATCGACAAACTCCGTGTGGTCCATAATCTCGGATTGGCATTGAGAGCAAATCCATTTTTCTTTGACAGCCTGCTCCATATGATCATCTCCTTTAATTGTATTTTATTGTCAATATTCTGTATATTTTGATATTTTCCTGCAAGGTTTTTTAATAACTTTAGTTATTACTAGACGAATAAAAAGCTGTTTGTTAATATAAACTATATCGTTCTTTAAAGAGAACAAAAAAGTGCTGTCTTTATGTTCTTAATAAAGAATATTTAATCTCTTAAAAAGAAGGTGTGCGTCCATGAAGATTTTTTTCTTGTTTCTTCTTATTTTGGCTTTGCCAGGCAGTGAATTTATACATGAAAAGCAAACGGCTGCGAAGATGCCAGAAAGAGTATTCGGTAAAGAAGAAATGGCTGCCCCTTCAGTGGATATGACGAAGAAAGATGGGTGGCATCTTGTCTGGAATGATGAATTTCACGATGAAAAGTCATTCATAAAGTGGAATCCGCAAAATTGGCCATCAGAAAAAAATGGAGAATGGCAGTACTACCTTCCGGAAAATATTGATGTCAGGGATGATCTCCTGGTTATTTCAAGCAGAAAAGAGTCTTATAAGGGGCGAAGCTATACCTCTGGTGCTGTTACGACTGAAAGCAAGTTTGAATTCACTTATGGAAAAATTGAAATCAGAGCGAAGCTGCCGAAGGGCAGAGGCATATTTCCCGCTTTCTGGCTTGTGAATTCCGACGAAGACTGGCTGCCTGAAATAGATATCATGGAGAATATCGGCCAGGCTCCGAACGAGCTTTATTATGTTGTTCATTGGAAGGACGAAGCCGGCAAACAAAAAAGGGATTACACAAAGATAACGGAGGATATTGATTTCTCTGAGGATTTCCATCTGTACGGTCTAATATGGGAACCGGGAAGAATCATATGGACACTGGACGGCAGAAACGTCTTTGAAACTGATGACTTTTCGCCGGATTCGCCTCTCTTTCTGTACATAAATACGGCCATTGGCGGAAACTGGCCGGGACCGCCGGATCCGCAGGATGATTTTCCAAAAGAATTGCTGATTGACTATGTCAGGGTATACCAACAAGGAGGGATAGGCCAGTGATAGTACTGCTGTATGTATCTTTTGCCATCTTTTTTGCCTTTGTGATTATGCAGTCCCTGTATATTTTAATTCCATTGTTCAAGGAAGAGAAAAAAAAGCGCAAGGAAGTCAGGCAAATGTACAGCTTTTCCGTCATTGTGCCTGCTTTTAACGAAGAAAAAGTGCTTGAGTCCTGTATCATTGGCTACAGTGGCCAGAGGCATCAGGAATCAGAGCTGATCATTGTAAATGACGGATCAACTGACCATACAATTGGCATGCTTACAGAGCTATTGTCCCTGGTTCCATGCAGAAGGGCTTTTTCAAGAAAATTAGAGCATAAAGAGATAACAGCTGTATTTCAATCAGAGCGGTACTCCAATATCTTTGTCATTGACAAGCGAAATGGCGGAAAATCGGATGCCTTGAATGCCGGAATCAACTTCAGCCAAAATGACATTGTTGTTACGCTTGATGCGGACAGCATATTGGAGAGGAACAGCCTTTCAGAAATGAATGCTGAATTCCAGGATTCAAGCATCATTGCCTGCGGTGGAAACGTCCTTATCGCACAGGCTTTCAGCGGGCACGTCCATCATCTTAAACCTACTTTTAAGCTAAAGGGGATCATTAAATTTCAGTTCCTCCAATATTTAACCGCGTTTTATCTTCATAAACGGGCCCAGGCATCGCTCGGAGCCATGACGGTCATAGCAGGAGCATTTGGAGCATTCCGCCGGGAGGTCCTATTTAATATTGGCGGTTTTCGGGAAACGATTGGCGAGGATATGGATATTACCCTTAAGATCCAGAAGCTGATCAAAGAACATGGCTGTGTCCACAGAATTTCCTACGTCCCAGCCGCTGTCTGTTATACTGAATGCCCCAGTACGCTGAGGGACATGTTCAAGCAGAGGGTCCGCTGGCAGAAAGGCTTTATTGACTGCCTGATACAATACCGGAAATCCTTTTTCCGCAAACTGCCTTTTGGCTTTTCTACTGTCTTTTTGTTCGACCAATTCCTTGTCGGCACATTGAATGCCTTTCCAATGCTGGCGATACCGGCCATGCTGCTATTGAATCAGGGCCAGCTTCTGCTTGTGCTCATGCTCGGTTCAGGGGCCGTCTTCCTGTATATTTATCAATTTTTTACAACATTATTTATCAGCCATCTGCATGGGGTTACCTTTCGGAAGAGGGATATACTCAGGATCCTTGTCTTTCTGCCGGCGGATATATTATTCTATCGCATTATGAATCTATTGTTTGTCGCTTACGGGACGCTGTCCTTTTTTCATAAATCCAAAAGCTGGAATAAGCTTGAGAGGTCTGGAAATCTGGCATGGAAAGGGGCGGAAAAGGCGTGAGCATGAAGGCTGCAAAGGGAGCGGTTGCTTTTGGTTTTCTGGTGCTGCTGACCCTGATGATATCAGGCTTCAGTTTTGTTGTTGACGAATATGATATTCTCGCTGTTGAGCATCAGGGATTATATCCCGCAGACCAATCCTTTGACTTGGATGCCTGCACCAAAGAATCTACGATAAAAAAGCCTCCAGAAGAGGCGGCAGCTAAAGTTCCTGTCTTGTCATACCATCATATTGTAAGCAGAGAGGACCTGTCTGAAAGCCACTATATCAAAGGTAAACTGAATCCAATGGTTGTATTAAAGGAAGACTTTGAAAAGCAAATGGCCTATTTAAAAGAGGAAGGCTATACATCATTGACGTTATCTGAGCTATACGATTTTTTAGCAAGAAAAAAGGATGTTCCTGCTAAGAGCGTTGTTATCACCTTTGATGATGGCTATAAGGATAACTATGTGGAGGCCTATCCTATCTTAAAAAAATACAATTTCACAGCTGTCAGCTTTATCATAACCGGGTATGTGACAAGCAAGCTCCATCCTTATGTGCCTGAGGAAATCCAGTATCTCAGCCTTCATGAAATAGAAAGAGGCTGTGATGTATTCGACTATCAGAGCCATACCTACAATCTTCACCAGAGGGAAAAAAACCGGTTTAATCAGGATGCTTCCTTTCTGCTGACAAAAGAGTCAGATCAGATTGAAAAAGACCTAAGAACCAGCATCAGGCAATTGGAAGGCAGAAAAAAGGCGTTTGCCTATCCTTACGGTGAATACTCTCCGAATACGATAAACTCCCTAATCAATCTAGGGTTTCGAATGGCATTTACTGTAGAGAAAAAAGCGGCAGAGAGGGGCGACCGCATTTATGAGATCCCGAGGCTGCCGGTGGTGGCGGAAACGACTATGGAGGAGTTTGTAGAGTATGTAAAGCCATAGGATACTTATTGGGAAAGGAGGTGCTGAAAAGCGCCTCCTATTTTCGTGCAGTTACCCGTATTTTAATATGTTCCCATGGGTTGCGCTGTTTTGCTCAGCCCGATTATCAAGTTTGAGATTCGACAAAATTCGGGAGGTACCTGTCACCGCTATTAAAATTTTCAGAATTAACCTTGATTTTGAAAGGGGTTTCATTTATACTTTTCCTAAACCGGTTTACTAAACCGATTTACTAAATCGGTTTATAGAGAGGGACCATAAAATGAATAAAATAACAATGCAAGATGTTGCGGTGAAGGCAGGCGTTTCCAAGAGCACAGTCTCGCAATATATCAATAATCGCTATGAATATATGGCCGAGGCTACGAAGATCCGGATTCAGGAAGCGATCAGTGAGCTTGGCTATATACCTAACTTTGTGGCTAAAAGCCTCAAGCAGAAAAAGTCGTCCACAATAGGGGTGATTGTCGCCAATATTCTGCATACATTTTCGACAGAGATCATCCGGGCGATAGAGGATGTCTGCGAAACAAACCATTTTCACTTGTTTGTCTGCAATTCAGACGAGAATCCTGAAAAGGAGCGCGCTTATATTGATATGCTCCTGGCAAAGCAGGTGGATGGCTTGATCATCTTTCCTACAAAAGGGAATGCCCTGCTCTATGAGCAGCTCAAGCGCTCGACTTTTCCCATTGTTTTCGTCGACAGAAAGCCGGTAAAGCCCATTTATCCCACTTTCCTCCTTGATAATGTGAAAGCTGCAGAGATTGCCGTTGAAGAGCTGCTAAGGCATCAACAAAGGAAAATCGGGGTGGTGTCCATGTCGACCGCTTACAAAGTAACTCCCCGATTGGAGCGAATTGAAGGATACCGAAAAAAGCTTTTGGAAAACGGCATCACTCCAAATGAAGATTGGATCATAGCAGCGGAACGTCATGAAATTTTAAACAAGCTTGAAGATATCTGGATTGCAGACGAAAGGCCCGATTGTTTCTTTGCTACAAATGATCTTTCCCTTATCGAACTTCTGAAGTTTCTAAGAAAAAAGAAGCTTCGTATACCGGAGGATGTCAGTGTAGTAGCAATAGACGATTCTGATTTCCTTGAGATCGCTGCCACACCAATCACAGCTATTAAACAGCCAACCTTTGAGATTGGCAAGGATGCAGCCGTAGAGCTTCTGAGGCTTATAGGCGAGCAGGGAATGGCAGAATCATATGAAGTAAAAAGATACGCTCCGCTCCTGGTTGAGCGGGAGTCGATAAAGAGTTAGGAGAGAAAGCAAATGACATCACCGAAAAAAGTCTTAACCATAGGGGATGCCATGATTACCCTTAATCCATCGGCGAAAGGCCCGCTTAGGTTTGTGACAAGCTTTGAACGCAAGATAGGAGGCGCTGAGCTGAACTTTGCGATAGGATGCGCAAGGCTTGGCCTCAGCAGCAAGTGGGTCAGCCGGCTTGGCAACGATGAATTTGGCCGTGTCATCTACAACTTTGCCCGCGGTGAAGGAATAGATACATCAGCAGTGGATTTTGTAGAAGGCAGCCCTACCTCGCTGAATTTTAAGCAGATAAACGAGGATGGGTCAGGAAAGACCTTTTATTACCGCTACAACTCGCCGATTCTTGCCTTATCGGAAGACATGATTGATGAAAAGATTCTGGAAGGTGTAGACCTCCTTCATCTGACAGGCGTGTTCATGGCAATAGACAAAAAAAATCCGGGTATTTCATTAAAGCTTGCCAGGCTGGCCAGGGAAAAACAAATACCAGTCTCCTTCGATCCGAATATCCGGCTTAAGCTCTGGACGATCGAAGAGGCGAGAAAAGCTTATGAAGCCATATTTCCATATACAGATATCCTCCTGACAGGGCTGGATGAAATCAGACAGATCAACGGCAGTGATTCTGAAAAAGATTTGGAGTCGTTTGCAAGCGATTACAGTATTGATGATCTAGTCATCAAGGACGGGGCAAATGGTTCAAAGCTTCTGAGAAATGGAAGCTGGACAAAGGCAGAGTGCTTTCCGGTAAAAGCAGTTGATACAGTGGGAGCCGGAGACGGCTTTGATGCAGGCTATACATACGGCTGGCTGCATGAATACAGCCCGGAAGAGCTTCTCCGCTTTGCCAATGGTTCAGGTGCACTTGTTACAACCGTTTCAGGGGATAATGAAGGACTGCCATACCTGGAGGAAGTAAAGGCATTTATAAATAAAGAAAAAGTCGTTGAACGCTGAGGGGGAGCCTATGAAAACTACAGCTGCCATTCTAGAGGAAATGAGAGCGGTTTGTACAGCAGTTGATGCTGAACAATATCAGTCATTTGTTGAACTCCTAAAAGGAGACGGAAGATTTTTCTTTGCGGGAGAAGGCAGATCCGGGCTCGTTGCCAAAGCAATTGCCATGCGCCTGATGCATAGCGGTAAAACCGTATATGTTGTAGGTGAAACAACAACACCTGCGATTGCGGAAAAAGACATTCTTATTGTTTTATCAGGGTCCGGAAAAACCGGCCAGGCTATGTCCGTTTCTGAAAACGCTTCAAAGACAGGAGCGAAGGTATTTCTAGTCACGACAAGCAAGGAGGCTGTCCAGAGTCCTGTTTTTGCCGGATGCCTAGTTATTCCGGCTGCGACAAAATATCGCCTGCCGGGAGAGCCAAAGACCATTCAGCCTTTGGGCAACCAATTCGATCAGGCCGCCCACCTTCTGCTCGATGCAGCCATCATTGACAGCCTTGAGGAAAAAGATGCAAACGATGAAATGAAAAAAAACCATACCAATCTTGAGTAGGAGGCCCATCATGTCTACAATAACGATTTCTCACGAAGAAGCTAAAAAGCTGGTTATCCAAAAACTTACTGCTGCTGGCTTGAATCAGGAGCATTCAGAAAAAGTAGCGGAAATACTCGTCCATGCCGATCTCCGCAACGTAAATTCGCATGGTGTGCTCAGGACGGAGCATTATGTGAACCGCCTGGATGCAGGGGGCATCAATCCGGATGCCAATATCACATTCAACAAAACAGGGCCGGTGACCGGTGTAGTGGATGGCGATGACGGCTTCGGCCATGTAATCGGTGATAAGGCCATGAAGCAGGCGATCTCCATGGCAAAGGAAAACGGCATTGGAATGGTCACAGCCATTAACAGCAGCCACTGCGGCGCGCTCAGTTATTTTGTTCAGGAAGCTGCCGAGCAGAATCTGATTGGGATCGCCATGACTCATACCGACAAAATTGTGGTGCCTTTCGGCGGAAAAGAGGCCTTCCTTGGCACAAACCCGATTGCTTACGGAGTCCCTGCAAAGGTGAATAAGCCATTCATCCTGGATATGGCGACTTCCAATGTAGCCTTCGGCAAGGTGCTTCAGCATAAAGAGGAAGGCAAGGAAATTCCTGAAGGCTGGGGTGTAGATGAAAATGGGGCAGCCGTAACGGATCCCGGCAAGGTAGTTTCACTGCTGCCGTTTGGCGGGCCTAAAGGATATGGCCTTTCCATGATTGTCGACATTTTTTCAGGACTTCTTGCAGGAGCGGCTTTCGGTCCGCATGTTGCAAAAATGTATGGCGACCTGGACAAAAAAAGAAAGCTTGGCCATTATTTCTGTGCCATTAATCCTGCGTTTTTCACTGATGAAGAAGCGTTTCTCGAAAATATGGACCGCATGATGGACGAAATCAGGCAGTCGCCTCCAGCACCAGGATTTTCAAGCGTGCTTGTTCCAGGTGAGATTGAGCAGCGGAATGAGGAGAAAAACCTGCAGGAAGGCATTACCATTGCATCAACAGTACACGAATATTTAACCAACTAATACAAACTTGGGGAGGAAATACAAATGAAAGCAAAGTGGTTATCAGGAGTTTTGGCTGCAACATTGCTTCTTAGTGCATGCGGTTCCGGAGGTTCAGACGGTGCCAGCGGAGATGGTGATGGAAAAGTAATCAAGTGGAAATTCGGCCACCTGGCAGATGAGAATCATATCTGGCATAAAACTGCAGAGGAATTTGCAAGCCTCGTGGAAGAGAAAACAGATGGACAGATTGATATTCAGATTTTCCCAAATAACTCTTTAGGGGGAGAAACGGATACCATTAATGCGATTCAGGCAGGCACAGCCGATATGGTTATCTCTGGCGAAACCCTGCAAAACTGGGCACCTAAAGCAGCTTTGATGGCAGTTCCTTATGCGTTCCGTGATCTTGATCATGTGAAAAATGTGGTAGAAGGCGAAATCGGTGAGGAGATTGAAAAAGAAATTACTGAAAAAGCAGGATTGACGCCGCTGTACTATCATACAAGGGCTCCGCGAAACCTTACTTCATCAGAGCCGATTGAATCACCTTCTGATCTGAAGGGCTTCTCAATGCGTGTGCCGAACGTTCCTTTATTCCTCAAAGTTTGGGAGGAAGCGGGTGCCAAACCACAGGTTATGGACTTTAACGAAGTTTTCACAGGCCTTCAGCAGGGAGTCATCAAAGGGCAGGAAAACCCGGTCGACTTAATCCAGAGCGGCGGTCTGTATGAGGTTCAAAAGTATGTTAACCGTACAGAGCATGTATATTCATGGATTTATATCCTTGTAGGAAACAAACAGTTTGAAGCGCTGAACGAAGATCAGCAAAAAGCTGTAAAGGAAGCAGCTGAAGAGGCTCAAGCCTTTGGGGAAGAGCTTTATGACAAAGAAATTTCCAAAATTGAGTCTGAGCTGGAAGATGAGGGCATGGAGTTTATCGATGTAGATCAGGATGCTTTCCGCGAAAAGATGCAGCCTGCAATCAAAGACAGCCTGAAGCCTGAACAGTATGAGCTTTATGAGAAAATCCTGGAAGTAGAATAATAGATCGGCTGATTGGGAAAGGCACCGGGAATCTTGCCCGCAGTGCCTTTCTTCAAACCTTTTATCAGCTATAGAGAAAGGAAGGTATAACGATGAAAATAAGGATCTGGCTGGACCGTGCATTATCTTTTCTGACAGTTGCCAGTTTTTCAGGTGTCATCATCGTTGTTATGATCCAGATTATGTCCAGGTATCTCCCTTATACAGCCATCTGGACTGAAGAGCTTACCCGCTATCTGTTTTTGTATGCAATCTGCTTTGGGGCTCCGCTTGCTTTGCTGCGGGGGGAATTTATAAATGTGGATTTGATCTTTACAAAGATGTCCCATAATGTCCGCAGATTTTATGAGGTATTTATATATTTGCTCATTCTCTTCCTTG
Source organism: Bacillus infantis (assembly GCF_008180445.1). Taxonomy (GTDB): domain Bacteria; phylum Bacillota; class Bacilli; order Bacillales; family Cytobacillaceae; genus Bacillus_AB; species Bacillus_AB infantis_B. The sequence continues at coordinate 556,623 of NZ_VTER01000003.1, read as the reverse complement.
GGGTAATCCTGGTGAAGGAAGGGTGGTTTTTTTATCAGCTTGGGAAAAATCAGACATCAGCGACCATGCCTTTCCAGATGTCTGCCATTCATGCATCCATCCTGATTATGAGCATCTTCCTGGTGTTATATTCTATCGTAAAAATCATCAGGCTTATCCGCAATAAAGAAGATTTTAATTCACAGATTGGCGGTGGAGAACTATGATGGCAGCCGTGCTGTTCTTTTCTTTTATTATCTTGATTTTCCTTGGCGTGCCAGTTGCCTTCAGCCTTGGCCTGTCATCGCTCATTTACCTGATCCTTGGCGATATTCCGCTGAATATTATTCCTCAAAAAATGTTCGGGGGACTAAATTCCTTTGTTCTGTTATGTATCCCGGGCTTCATTCTTGCAGGGAACCTTATGAACGCTGGAGGCATCACCGATCGGATCATCAATTTTGCCAATAATTGCTTTGGCCATATCCGCGGCGGCCTTGGACTTGCTAATGTCGGGTCCTCCATGGGATTTGCGGGAATCTCCGGAACTGCACTGGCAGATACGGCAAGCATTGGGGCAGTGCTGATTCCAGCAATGAAGAAAGAAGGCTACGGAGCCGGCTTTTCTGCTGCAGTAACAGCATCATCCTCTACAGTAGGACCTATCATTCCTCCATCATTGCCGATGATCATTGTCGGTACGCTGGCATCGGTTTCAATCGGAGACCTTTTCCTTGCCGGAGCGCTGCCTGGTCTGATGCTCGGTGTGGGACTTATGATTCCTACTTACATCATTTCTGTAAGGCGCAAGTATCCAAAGGGGGAAAGAAAATCTCTGAAGGAGATTTGGAAAAGCTTTACCGGTGCCTTTTGGGCGCTGTTCATGACAGTTATCATCCTTTATGGAATCCTTGGCGGATATTTCACACCAACAGAAGCCTCCATCATTGCTGTTTTGTATGCCTTTGTCATCGGAATTTTTGTCTATAAGGAGCTTCCTGTAAGAAAAATTCCGGAAATTATGCTGTCCTCCATGACAAGCACAGCCTCCATCATGCTGCTGGTCGGCTTTGCGAATCTGTTTGGGTGGATCATGGTCAGCGAACAGATTCCGCAAATGGTTGCCGATACCATTCTTGGTATCTCAAGCAATCCAATTGTAGTCATTCTGCTGATTAACCTGCTCTTGCTGTTTGTCGGTACTTTTATGGAAACAATCGCAGCTCTTGTGATCCTGTTCCCGGTATTATTGCCGGTTGCCGCTTCGGTCGGCATGGATCCAGTCCAGTTCGGAGTCATGATGGTATTGAATCTTGTCATTGGACTTGTAACACCGCCAGTCGGTGTATGTCTCTTCGTTGCATCTCAAATCGGCAAGGTATCCATTGGAAAAACAGCGAAGGAGCTGGTGCCATTCCTTGGCGTCAGCCTGGCGGTCCTGCTGCTTGTAGCATTCGTGCCGCAGATCTCACTGTTCCTTCCGGGCTTATTTGAATAGGGGGAAAAAATATGAAGGCAGTACAAATACCAAAAGCAATGGAAATGGAAATAATCGATACGGAAAAACCGGCCATCGTTCATCCTGAAGAAGTACTTGTAAAGGTTAAGCGGGTAGGAATCTGCGGGTCGGATATGCATATCTATCATGGAACCAATCCGCTGGCCACATATCCAAGAGTTCCCGGGCATGAAGTCGCGGGAGAAGTTGTTGAAATAGGGTCAGGCGTTACGGGCGTAAAGCCTGGCGACCATGTTGTGGTTGAGCCGATCCGCTATTGCGGAGAATGCTACGCATGCCGGACAGGAAGGCCTAATGTCTGCAGCACCCTGTCTGTGTTTGGCGTACATGAGGATGGCGGCATGCGGGAATATTTCGTCCTGCCGGAAAAGCAGCTTCATGCGGCAGACCCAGGCCTTGACTGGGATGAAATTGTCCTGGCTGAACCGTATACGATCGGTGCCCAGGCGGTCTGGAGGGGTGCCGTGCAGGAGGGGGACTCAGTCCTCATCCAGGGCTGCGGACCAATTGGCATTTGCATCCTGAAGATGGCGAAGCTTAGCGGCGCGCATGTTATCATGACGGATTTAAAACAAGAACGCCTTGCGTTTGCCAAGGATAATGGGGCAGATGAAATTATTGATGCCGGAAGGGAATCTGTTGAAGAAAAGGTTATGGAGCTGACCGGAGGAGAGGGGCCAAATGTTGTCATTGACGCAGTGTGCCTGCCATCTACTTTTGAGCTGGGGGTAAATGTGGTTTCCCCGGCAGGACGGGTGGTTGTGCTGGGCTTTGATGAAAAGCCATCGCCCATTTCCCAGCTTCCTATTACCAAGAAGGAAGTTACCATTGTCGGTTCCAGGCTGCAGACAAATCAGTTCGGGAAGGTCATCTCCCTCCTGAACGAAGGAAAGCTTGAAGCAAATGGATTTATTACACATAAATTTACACTTGATGAAGTTCAGGAAGCGTTCAACTTTGTTGAGAAAAATCCGGACCAGGTGCGCAAAGCAGTCATTGTTGTCTTTGAATGAGGAGTGAAAGAATGAACGGAAAGATAGAAGTGTTGAATAAATTGGCAGATTCAAAGGTTGTTGCCGTTGTGCGGGGCAGGACTGCCGAAGAGGCTATTGACATATCAGCCGCAGCGTTAGAAGGCGGCTTCCAGGCAATAGAATTGACGTATACGACGCCTGATGTGGCGAAGGTATTTGAAGCTGTGCGAAGTGAAGGCGGGCTGATAGGCGCCGGGACAGTATTGGATCCGGAGACAGCCCGGCATGCCATTCTTAACGGAGCCAGCTTCATAGTCAGCCCCAATTTTAATAGCGACATAGCTGTAATATGCAATCGATACAGCGTACCATATCTGCCTGGCTGTATGACCATTACGGAAATTGTTTCTGCCCTTGAAAGCGGAGCTGATATCGTGAAGCTTTTTCCAGCCAACCGCTTTGATCCCTCCTTCATCGGCGCAGTCAATGGCCCGCTTCCACAGGTGAGGATCATGCCGACAGGAGGAGTGAATCTTCAAAACATTGGCAGCTGGCTGAAGGCAGGAGCTGTTGCTGCCGGGATTGGAAGCGACTTGAATAAAGCCTATCAATCAGGAGGAAAGGGAGCCGTCACGGAGCTCTGCCAAAAATACATAGCTGCTGCAGAGGAGAGTGGGCAGAAATGAACATGACATTTCGCTGGTATGGCAGAAATAATGATACGGTAAACCTGGAGAACATCCAGCAGATCCCGGATGTAAAGGGCATAGTTTGGGCACTTCACCATAAGCCTGCCGGAGATGTTTGGGAGAAGGAAGAGATTCAATCCGAGCTCGAGTATATTCAATCATTCGGCTTCCATGGAGAAGTTGTCGAAAGTGTAAATGTTCATGAATCAATAAAGCTCGGAAATGAAGAACGGGATTTTTATATAGAAAATTATAAACAGACCATCCGCAATCTTGGTGAATTTGGCGTCAAGGTCATCTGTTATAATTTCATGCCGATTTTCGACTGGACCAGGACAGAGCTTTATAAAGAGCTGCCGGATGGATCCACAGCCCTTTTTTATGAAAAGCTGAAGGTGGATAATCTGGATCCGCAGGAATTAATAGACACGGTTGCAGCTGCTTCTGACCTGACGCTGCCGGGCTGGGAACCGGAAAAGCTTTCGCGGATCAAGGAACTGTTTGAAGCTTATAAAGGGATGGATGAATCAGACTTATGGAGGAATCTTGGTTATTTCCTTCAAGAAATCCTGCCTGTTGCCGAGGAGGCGGGAATCAGGATGGCAATCCACCCGGACGATCCGCCATGGTCCATATTTGGCCTTCCGCGCATCATGACAGGAAGAGAGAGCCTTGAAAAGCTTCTTGCAATTTCTGACTCACCTTCCAATGGCATTACATTCTGTACCGGTTCACTTGGGGCAAATCCGGCAAATGATATGGTGAAGCTTGCTGCGGAGTTTGCCGGAAGATCTCCTTTCGCCCATATACGCAATGTAAAAATATATGAAAATGGCGATTTTATTGAAACCTCTCATCTGACATCAGATGGATCCATTAATATTAAAGGGGTTGTCAAAGAACTGTCCGATATTCAGTATGAAGGATATGTGAGGCCTGACCATGGAAGGCATATCTGGGATGAGAAATGCAGGCCGGGATACGGACTGTATGACAGGGCGCTTGGCATCATGTACCTTCACGGGCTGTGGGATGCCTATCAATCTGAAAAACGGGGGAATTCTAATGTTTCCAATTCATGAGAACCTTAATGGGAAAACCGCCGTCATAACAGGCGGGAGCGGGGTGCTTTGCTCAGAAATGGCACGGGAGCTTTCAAGGCATGGAGTCAATGTTGCTATTTTGAACCGGACTGCAGAAAAAGGAGAGGCCATCGCTTCTGAAATAAATGAGTCAGGCGGCAAAGCCATAGCTGCTGCCGCAGATGTTCTGGACAGGTCCTCTTTGGAAAGCGCAAAAGAAGAAGTATTAAAAAGTTTTGGCCGTGTGGATATCTTAATCAATGGCGCAGGCGGCAACCATCCGGATGCCATCACGGCAGCAGAAACTTTTGACCCGGAATCTTCCGGCAAAACCTTCTTTGATATGGACGAAAAGGGGTTCTCACAGGTCTTTGCGAGCAATTTCACCGGGACATTCCTGGCCAGCCAAGTGTTTGGCAAGGAACTGCTGAAGCAGGATTCGCCTATCATTATCAATATATCTTCAATGAGTGCGTATTCCCCAATGACAAAGGTGCCTGCTTATAGCGCTGCCAAATCGGCCATAAACAATTTTACCATGTGGATGGCTGTTCATTTTGCTGAGACGGGAATGAGGGTAAATGCTATCGCGCCTGGCTTCTTTTTAACTTCACAAAATCGTGATCTGCTCCTGAATGAGGACGGGTCCCATACTGCGAGATCAGAAAAAATCATCGCACATACACCAATGAAAAGATTTGGCAAGCCCAATGACCTTCTTGGCACGCTCTTATGGCTCGCCGATGGGGAATACTCCGGCTTCGTCTCAGGTGTGACCATACCTGTAGATGGCGGTTTCATGGCCTATTCAGGAGTTTAATACATGACAGTCCACAGGAGAAATCCTGTGGATTTTTAACGAAAGAGGGATAATGATGAAAGTACAGCTGGCTCTTGACCGCCTGACAAATGAGGAGTGCTTCCGCATCGTTAAGGAAGCTTATGAAAATATTGACTGGATTGAAATAGGGACAGGCGTGATTAAAGAATATGGCATGGACATCATCCGCAGCATGAAAAAGGAATTTCCTGAAAAAGTGCTTGTAGCCGATATGAAGACATGTGATGCAGGGAGGCACGAAGCTAATCAGGCTTTCGGGGCAGGAGCGGATATTGTCACCGTAATGGGCTTCTCGCATAATGGAACTATTAAGGAAACACTCGAAGCAGCAGAGGTACATGGAAAAAGAATCATGATTGATCTATTGGGCATACACGACTCTGCCAGAGCGAGGGAAATTCATCAGCTCGGAGCCCGCCTATTCTGTCTCCATATTGGGAAAGACATGCAGAAGGAGGGGCAGCTGGCAGACCCGGCGTTATTTCAGGCGGCAGAAGGACTTGAGGATTCAGAGATAGCCATAGCAGGAGGAATCTCAGAAAAAACAATTGGTACATTGAAAAATAGTATTGTGGACATTGCCATTGTTGGAAGTGCCATTACGGGCAGTGAAAAGCCGGGGTCAAGCAGTCTTTCGCTGAAAAGGCTGATAGGGGCCGATTTGTAAGCTGGTATTAACCAATTTTCGTTCTTAGAATAGACTTGTGCTTTTAGCACAGGTCTATTTTTTTAATTCCTTAAATTATCGTATTCTCTGCTAAGCGTGTACGTATTTCCATTCCTCAATAAAGCTGTCCCCGGCAGTGCGCTGTCTTAGAAAATGCTTAATATTGCTGGCTATCTACGGATAGGGGAAATTGAATAGTCTACAAATACACGTTGAGGGAGAATGCTGCTAGTTGGGTGTTCGACAAAATTCGGGAGGTGCCTGTCACCATGAAATAAATCCCATATTTTACAACAAGCTATTTTCCTCCACTTCCATTAAAATCTATCTGATAACCATGAAGGAGGAACGCATTTGCAGCGGGCATTTAAGATTATTTTAACTCTATTTCTCTTGTTGACTATTCCGGTGTCGATTGACCTTAAAAAGGCGGAGGGAAGCACCTTATATCCGGACGTATCTGCCTTTAGGAATGAAATTTTATTTTTATCAGAAAGAGGAATTATCTCGGATATTCAAACGGTAAATTTGGGCCCCAGGATCCGATTAAACGGGTACAGGCCGTTCACATGATTATTAGGGAACTTGGCATCAAAACGGGAGATGCGCCAAACCCTAATTTTAAAGATGTTCCCCCGGGCAGTTCTGGATATGATGCGATTGCCAAAGCAAAACAGCTGGGCATCATTTCAGGTAAAAGCGCTGGGATATTTGATCCCAATGGTACGCTGACAAGAGGCCAGATGGCGATTATTCTTGTTAACGCCTATAAGCTTAAAGGCATTTCCTATTCAAGCTTTAAAGATGTGCCGGCCACAGCAAGCATTTATCCATTTGTACAGTCTTTGGCAGCGCACAATATCACCACAGGCTATCCGGATGGAACTTTCCGCCCGAATGAGACCATGGTCAGGGCACACTTTGCAGCGTTCATGTCCCGCTTTTTAAATGAGGACTTTAAACCGTTCGACATGGCAAAAGCACCAGTTCGAAGTACAGAAGAAATCGCAAAGAATGAGCAGAGTGTTGTTGTTATTGAGTTATATGATGAAAATGATGAACTTGTTTCACAAGGAAGCGGATTTATTGTGGCCAACCAGCTTGTAGCCACAAACTTTCATGTGATCAGCGGCGGAACGAGGGCTGTTGCCATTACAGAAAGCGGCAAGGAATTTGAGCTGGAAGGGGTAGTTAAATACGATGATTATCTTGATTTAGCGATTCTGAAGCCAGCAGAGAGAATTGGTTTTCCTTCTTTGCCATTGGCGAGCTTTAGTTCAGCTGTTAAAGGTGAAAAAGCAGTAGCAATCGGCAGCCCGTTTGGTTTGAAAAATACAATTTCAGAAGGAATTGTGTCTGGAAAGCAAATCTTTGAGGATGAAATGGGCAGCCTAAAAGCCATACAAACAACTGCTCAAATTACTTTTGGAAGCTCAGGCGGCCCTCTTTTAAACATGAAGGGCTATGTACTTGGATTGAATTCCTTTGGATTTGAAGATATTAATTTTGCTATTTCTTCAGATTATGTGAATGAGTTTTTAAAAGATTATAAGAAGGCTGATTTTAAGAAAATCAGAACCGAAAAATTTACTGACATGCCTGTTTTAGACTATGAGGAAGGTGATGATTGGGAAGAGGATGAAGTGAAAGAAGAGCGTCCGGATCCAATCAATATGGAGCCTCTTCAAGGCACAAAGCAAACATTGTCCGATATCTTCCTGGATGCTGTACATGACAGTGAATTGCCGGTTGTTTATGGAATAAATGAAGATGGTGCGCTGATCGCTGTTAATTATGAAACAAAATCCATTAAGCGGCTGCCGTTCAGTTTGCCTGCTGAGAGTGTCTATTATGCGAATGGTGAGCTTTATGTCACCCTGTTAAAAGGAGAACACAGCTCTTATTGGTGGGAGGAAGCACAAGAAGGGGCAGTAGCTATCGTAGACCCCGCAGCATTTAAGATAAAAAAATACTTTGATATCAATGTAGATCCATATGACATTGTTGCTGATAAAAACTATTTTTATGTTTCTTCAGGTTCCGGCCAGTGGACATACTTAAAAAGCTACAATAAAGAAACCGGTATAGAAGTGTCTTCAAAATCAATCCGCCAGCAAAGCGAGCTCTTTATGCACTCTGATAAAAAGAGAATATATGCGGTAAACTCAGATACCAGTCCGCGGGATATGGAAGTGTTCACTGTTGAAAATGGTATATTCACAGGAGGCTATGATTCTCCTTATCATGGTGATTATAATTTAGATACCTATATGACCATTTCTCCGGATGGCCGTTATCTGTTTAACCATGCTGGAACAGTATTCAGATCAACCAGTTTAAGAGAAACGAATATGAAGTTTTTCACTGACCTGGGAACAGGCTTCAGTGATGTTGCCTTCAATCCTGAATTGACAGAGTTCTATTTAACAATAGGCGATAGAATCTATGTTTATGACTATGAGACTTTTACACTTCGAAAAACATACAGCATGGGTGGAGAAGGATATTTCCTCTTTAACCACAAAGGCAAACTGGTGGTTTTAGGAGAAGAAGTTTCTCAGAGTACAGGGATTTGGAAGACTTTTATTATGTCGGGCAACATGAAATAGTGAAAAAAGAATGAAGCCTTGTGGCAGGGTATCTCCACGGGGCTAGCTTTTAAGGAGGAAAACGCAGCTTTCTGAACCATCAATTTTGATATAAGCGAATGGGAGCAGAACAAGAACTATGAAAAAATCCCAACGGTTTTCTAATTATTGAGGAAAAGGCCCGCAGCTTGGCTGCGAGCCTTTTTCTGTTAATTGTTTACTGGTGCCAAGTAAGCTTTTTTACAGCATCGGCCCAATCCCCGGCCCAAACGGAATGCCGAAGAAGTAGAATACGAGGATCAGGATGATCCAGGTGAGCAGGAAGCAGATGGAGTACGGGAGCATGAGGGCGATGAAGGTCCCGATCCCGGCTTTTTTATCGTACTTCTGCATGAATGATAAGGTGATGACCATGTATGGCATCAATGGTGTGACGATGTTTGTGGACGAGTCGGCGATCCTGTAGGCAACCTGGGTGAATGCAGGGTTGTAGCCCAGCTGCATGAACATTGGGATGAAGACAGGAGCCTCGAGCGCCCACTTGGCTGATCCTGATGTGATCAGGAAGTTCAGCATGGCGGTAAAGATGATATAGCCGATGATAAGGCCGATTCCGGTGAATTCTATATCCTTCAGGAAATCGGCGCCGTTTACAGCTACCCATGTCGCAATATTGGACCAGCTGAAATAGGCGATGAACTGGGCAATGGCGAAAATCAGGACGATATAGCCAGCCATATCCTTCATGGATTCAGCCATGTATTTAGCGACATCTCCGCTTGATTTGATGTTTCCGATTGTCAGGCCGTAGGCAACCCCGATCACAATAAAGAAAATAAGGGTGATCGGAACGATGCCGTCAATGAATGGAGACGGGACAATGGTTCCGCCTTCGCCGCGCAATGGGCTGTCAGGCAGGAAGAGAGTGACTAGGATGATGGCTAAATAAACTCCCCCGGCGATGACGGCATTGCGCAGGCCTTTGCCTGCTTTCGGGTGGTCCTCTGTGACTGCTTCCTCGACGACATCTCCTTTATATTTGCCAAGGCGCGGCTCGATGAATTTAGTTGTCACAAGACTGCCGACAATGGTCAGAAGGAAGACGGAAACAATATTGAAATAATAGTTATCAACAGGTGAAACGGTGAAACTGTCATCAATGATCCTTGCAGCTTCCGTGGAAATCCCGGCAAGCAATGTGTCTGTACCGGTAATGACAAGGTTGGCTGTGAAACCGGCACCGGCTGCAGCATACCCGGCTGCGAGACCTGCGATCGGGTTGCGGCCTACCTTGTAAAAAACCATGGCAGCGAGCGGCGGAATCAGTACCATGGCCGCATCTGAGGCCAGGTTCCCCATGATTCCGACAAATACGACAGTATAAGTGATCAATACCGGCGGTGACTTCAGAATGGTTTTCCGGATGGCATAATCAAGCAAACCTACTTTCTCGGCCAAGCCGATACCAAGCATCATGGCCAGTACGAGGCCGAGCGGTGCGAAGCCCGTAAAGTTATCGAGCATCGAGCTGAGGATATACTGCAGACCTTCACCTGACGCTAAGCTCTTGACGGCCAGCTCTTCCCCTGTGCCGGGGTGGACAACCGTAGCACCGAACGCTTTAAAAATCGCTGAAGCGACAATAACCAGAAGCGTCAGTACGACGAATAAAATAAACGGATCTGGCAGCTTGTTGCCTATTTTTTCGATTCCGTTCAAGAATTTCTGAAAAAAACCTTCCTTCTTCTGTGGACTTGTACCAGGCTGGTTTTCAAGTTTCATGAGGACCCCTCCGATAACTTGGAAGGCATTACACCTTCCGGAATTGGACATGTATAGGGATTTCCGTCCCTGAATAGAGCAAACTCCTGCTGTACTTTTTCAAGCTCTTCTTTTTCCGTCAGCATCCTGATGGCGGTCAATGCCATCGCCTCCGCAGCCCGCAGCATCCCTTTATGGGCATAGCTGCTGATTCCCTGGGCGGTCATCTGCCAGGTATGCAGCGGCGTGCCGAGAGCAGAGGTGGAAGCTGTTAATTGTGCAGTCGGGATGACCCAGCTGACATCCGAAACATCAGTTGATCCGGAAAGGACGCCATTCGAAGGTTCATACGGCGAGATAGTGTCTGCCAGGTATTTGCCTGCAAATTCGCTGCCATCCCCGATATAGCCGAAGCCTTTTAAAATATCAATATAGCTTTCTTTTTCGCCTTCAGAGAGCGTGTCCCACAGCTGTTTCGCGTATGCTTCCTCCTGCTCGTCCGGCTTTTCGATCCCTGCCTCAAGCAGGCTTTCATGGAGGATGCGCTCCAGGCTGCGGTTCGGGATATAGTTGGAGCAGGCTTTATCAAACTCGATGGTCAGCTCTGTTTCGGTCATCAAAGCCGCGCCTTCCGCAATTTTGCACACACGCTTGTAAATGTCATCGACCTGCTTGACCATCGGCGAGCGGATCAAATACAGGACCTCTGCATCAGCCTGTACCACATTCGGGGAAATGCCGCCCGTATTGGTGACTGCATAATGGATGCGGGCCTCCGGGATGACATGCTCGCGGAGATAGTTGACTCCGACGTTCATAAGCTCGACTGCATCCAGTGCACTCCGCCCGAGATGAGGGGAGTTGGCTGCGTGTGAGGAAAGCCCTTTGAAGCGGAAAAATACCTGATAGTTTGCTAGGCTTGATAAGCTCATGATGCTGTTGGCCGGCGACGGGTGCCAGGTAAGGGCAATGTCCACTCCGTCAAAGACACCTTCCCTGACCATGAAGGTCTTGCCTGAACCGCCTTCTTCACCGGGACACCCGAAAAATTTAATCGTCCCCGGCAGATTATTTTCCTCAAGATAGTTCTTAGCGGCGCAGGCTGCTGCAAAGGCACCGGTGCCTAGCAGATTATGGCCGCAGCCATGGCCGGCATTTTTTCCTGTAGGCTCCGGGGAGGATTTGCCAGGTTCCTGCCCAAGGCCGGAAAGGGCATCAAATTCTCCGAGGAAGCCGATGACAGGAGAGCCGCTGCCAGAGGAGGCAACAAAGGCGGTTTCAATATTGCCGGCATTCCGTTCAACCTGGAATCCGGCTTTTTCACATTCCGCTGCGAGAAACTCAGCAGAATCATATTCTTCAAAGCGTGTTTCAGGATGATGGTAGATGTATTCGCTTATCTTTTCGAAAGTTTGTCTATTTTCAGATAAATATGTTTTTACGGGGGATGTCATCAGGTCACTCCTTTAAAATAAGTCAAATATCGGCTGTTATAAGGAAGCCTCTTTTTCCAGGAATCTTGTGATTACCCGGACGCCTTTGGCCATGTCTTCAATAGAGGCAAATTCATCTGGATGATGTGAAATGCCATCCTTGCAGGGGATAAAAATCAATCCGGCCGGCCACTTAGCTGCCATATTCATGACATCATGCCCGGCGCCGCTGTTCATGCTGTAGGCTTTCAGGCCGAGCTCTCCGCATATGCCGGTGAGTTTCTGCTGCATGCCGGGATCAAGCATGATGGAATCGTTGTTGATTAGGGTTTCAACATGGATTTCCACCCCGCTGTCTGCAGCGGCCTTCTGGCAAAATTCCTTTATTTCTTCAGCAAAAGAACGTTTTAGACTGTCATCAACGCTGCGAATATCGATGCCAATCTCGATTTCTCCGGGGATGACGTTCATGCTGTTCGGTTTCAATTCAACGGTGCTGACTGTCGCGACGAGCGGCTGGATGCTTTCAGCACTTAACTGTGACGCCCTTTCATGCACAAAGGTGACGAGCGGGGCGATGGCGACGAATGCATCTTTTCGGCTATGCATTGGGGTCGTACCGGTATGGCCGGCCATTCCTTTAACGTGAACCTTCAGCCGGACCGGGCAGGCGACGCCGTTTACAATCCCGATTTCTGCACCATGCTCCTCAATATGGGTTCCCTGCTCGATATGCAGCTCCAAAAAGCAGGCAAGCTTCTCAGCAGGCAGTTCAGCTTCTTCGATCCTGGACCAGTCAAGCCCGAATTCCTCGGCAGCCTCCTGGACAGTGGTACCACTACGGTCAGTCATCCCACCGGTTTCCCGGCTGTTGAGTTTCCCGGAGACGGCTTTGCTGCCGATAGTCGACAGGCCGAAGCGCGCGGATTCTTCTGACACAAAGCAGGCAACTGCTATATCTCTTGCTGGCTGGAATCCCGAATCCTTCAGTGTTTTGACGGCGGCCAGGGCGCTGAGCACCCCGGCTGGACCGTCATATCCGCCGCCGTTCACAACTGTATCAAGATGAGAGCCCACGGCAACGGCTGGTGTGCTGCTGCCTGTTTTCCATATGGCCCACTGATTGCCGGCCGCATCCTGATGGGTATGTAGCCCGAGCTCCTCCGCCACTTTCCTGAATGCGTCATGGGCAGCTTTTTCCTCTGTCGTGAAGCTGAGGCGGGTGAAGCCATCCGGCTGATTCATGCTAGAGACTGTATTCAGGATGGCGAGATTTTTTTCAAGCCAGCTGTTCAAATCAGCCATTGGAGGAGCCGCCTTTGATGATGCTGGCGAATGTATCGACCGCTGCCGCGAGCACTTCTTCCTCATAATCGAACTGAGGGTGATGGTGCGGGAAGTCAAGCTTAGTGCCGAAAAGCATATAGGTCGCCTTGCCGCCATGCTCCTGGACCTTGTTCATCATAAAGCTCGCATCCTCAGAGCCGGAGACAGGGACAGAAGGGATGACTTCCGTAACAAGCTCGCTTGAAGCGCACCATCCCTGGATTTTCGGAATCAGCTCTTCATCGCAGGTCATCACTTCGGTGACGCCGACAGGCTCGATTGTGCAGGAAACATCATGCATATCGGCCGCTGCCTTGATGATCCGAAGGGCGCTGTCTGCCATATAGTCGCCGATAGCATGCGTTTCACCGCGGACCTCAATCTCCATATAGCTGTCTTCAGGGATGATATTGCGTCCGCTTCCCGCTGTCAGGCGACCGACGTTCACACGGGTGACGCCGTCAAAATGGCGCGGAATTGCATATAAGTTATTGGCTGCAGTGGTTGCGGCGAGCAGAGCATTTTTGCCGAGCTCGGGATGCATGCCGGCATGGGAGGAGACTCCCTTGAATGAAACATTATACTTTGTTGATGCCAGGAATCCTGTCGTTGTTGCGGCGATTGTTCCGACCGGGTAGGAGTGGATCCCGATATGCCCGGAGTAGAAATAATCAACATCATCGAGCCAGCCCTTGGCCACCATCGCTCTTGCACCGCGCCCGCCTTCTTCTGCCGGCTGGAAAAGGAGCGTGAATTTCCCCTTGAGTTCATCGGTATGTTCTGCAATATATTTTGCTGTGCCGAGGCCGATCGTCGCATGGCCGTCATGTCCGCAGGCATGCATCACGTTAGGTTCACCGGATGAGAATTCATGCTTGCATGGGAGGTGGGATTCATCGGCAGATTCAAGGATCGGCAGGGCATCAATATCAAAGCGGAACCCGATATGGTCTCCAGTTCTTCCTGTATCCCAAGTTGCCACAAGGCCGGTGTTGCCGCCTGACAATTTTTCCAGCCATTCCTGCTCGACTCCCCAAGCAGCTGCCTTTTCTTCGTGTGCATCCAGGTCTTCTTTTTTCGGCACGCCGAGGCGGGCATCTTCCTGCAGGGCATCCTTCCCGATATGGAGGGTAAAGCCCATCTTCTCGAGCTCCTTCCCGATCCGGTAGGTTGTGATATATTCCATAAAGCCCAATTCCGGCAGGCTATGAAGCGTCCTGCGCCATTCCACTAGCTGCGGAGTAAGATGTTTGACAAACTCGCTGGTCATATTTCAGCACTCCCTGTATGTAAAATTTTGGTTGTTTCCTAATTTAGGAAAGTTATAGAGACATTAAGTTGGGGCAATCATCAAGGTTTTTGTTTTCGGATAATTGCCGTTTATTTTCCTTAAAGGGGAGTATACTACAATATTTAGAAAATTGATACTTTGTAGAATAGTTCACAAACAGTATGTGTAATGATAGTGTGAAAATGGGCTGGCCAGGCTTGGAAGGCAAAATCAAAAGCAAGCCGGCAGAGGGTCCTGCTGGCTTGCTATTAATTACCATTCAATAAAAGTTTATAAACCTTTCTCGGCCTGCCCTTTGACTGGCCCGCCTGGACTGATTTGCTTTCAGCGAGGCCGATAGTCTCCATCTCTGAAAGGATCCGCCGGGCATTCCGCTCTGTACTCTCCAGCCAGCCAGCCACTTCGCGGGAATTTACTTCGGTTTTTTTATAAAAATTGGACAATGTCTGGATTTTCGAAAGCGCGACAGGAGAGATATTCGCTTTTTTCAGTGTATCTGCCCATTCCTTATCACTCCATTTTTTAGAATGATAGGTAACCGAATCCCCGGACGGCTGAAACTCTGTCAGCTCCTCATTTTCATCAACGAGAACGATTGCCGGCTTGGTCTTCTGTCTGGCGCTCCTGAGCGCTTTTTGCACATTTTCCTCCGCCTGCAGTGCAGTGATGCCGTAGCCAAGGCCGATCCGGAGGCGGAACTGTGTCTGGGCATAAACCGTTTCTATCAGATCGTAAAGATCCTTTTTATCAAGCTTGATCTCAACCTCGCCGCGCGTTGTGTAGATAAAATAGAGGCCGTCGCCAATTTGCACATATGACCCGTTCACATGCTCTGCAAGCTCAATGAGCAGCTTCTTCATGGCAAGCTCCTTGTGCTTCCGTTCATAGGAATGAAAGAATTCTCCCTCATTATCAGGGTGGATGAGTTCAATTCCGAGAAGCGCCATTTGCGAACGCTGATACCAGGATGAGTGGCCGCGTTCTTTCAGAATTTTAAGCGCAAATTGAATCGATAGATGGGAAGGATACACACGATAGCAGGGAATATCCATTTCTTTGAGATAATCATAGACTCCCCGCAGGCAGGTAAAAGCAGCCTCCGTCCTGCCCTCACGGTAAAGCTTTATATGAAACTCCGCCAGCTCCTCAACAGGGCGGAAATCCGGATAAGAAAAAGAATGGATCTCCAGGCTCTGCAGGGAAAAATAGCGCTTCGTTGTTTCCAGCTCCTCCTCCTGGATCGTATCCAGACTAATGCTTCTGATCACCCGCTCCTTATCAAGATAAGATTCCAGCACCTTCCCCAGCAGGCTCGCGCCGTAAAGGGGAGGATAAAAGCTGTTCTCCTCACAGATCAGCTTCTTTGATAACGCATATGTATAAGGCACCTGCCCGGAAAAAAACCACTGATCGATCCTTTGCTGGTTCTCGCCGATGATCCCATCGATCTCCTCAAGGCTGCCATAATAAAAAGGAACCAGCCGCAAATCCGAAAAAGACTCCGCCGAATCCATAATATGCCGGACCGAATCCTCAGGCCCGATCACCCCTAATGTAATCTCCATCCCATTCACCTATTTCCGCATCAGCTGTAATCTTCTGCCTATTATATACCAAAAATTCCGTGCCAGGTACCGTCCGTGGACAAAAGGGGGTGAAGTGTCTTTTTGTGGTGCCAGGTACCATCCGTGGACAAATGGGGTGGAAGTGTCTTTTTGTGGTGCCAGGTACGCTCCGTGGACAAATATGGCAAAGTGTCTTTTTATGGTACCTGGCACTAAATAGGGCATGGATTCATATTGACAAACACGCTGTGTAATTATAGATTCAAAGTGAAAAGAAAACGTTTTCCTGGAGGAATGAAAATAATAATGAAGTTAACGATAAAGGATATTGCCAAGATGGCAGGTGTCTCTGTTGCAACCGTCTCACGAGTGATCAATAAGAGTAAGCCGGTTAATGATGAAATAAGGGAGAAAGTCGAGAAGGTAATCCGTGAAACCCAGTTTCGCCCCAATGCGCTTGCAAGGGGCCTGATCAGCAAGTCTACGAATTTAATCGGGGTCATTTTTCCGCAAATCAACTATACATCCGCCGAGCTTATCAACGGCATTGAAGAGGTGGCCAACAGGAATGGCTATAATATCATCCTGAGCAACACCAGGCTGGATCCGGAAATGGAGCTGAAATCGCTCGAAATATTCAAGGAGAAGCAGGTGGATGGCATTATCCTGTCCGCCATCCATACAACCGAGCGGCATATAGATTGGATAAAAGCGAATAAAATTCCGGTTATAGTGGTTGGGCAGAAAATAACAGGTCATAATATTTCCTGGGTCGATGTGGACAATTACACGCCGATTACGGAAATGGTCAGATACCTGGTACGCTGCGGCCATGAAAAAATCGGAATGATCCACGGGCCATTGCATGATCAGTCGGCGGGCTATTCACGCTATAAAGGGTTTCTTGATGAAATGGAGCGCCAGGAGCTTCCTGTCAATCAGGATTTCCTCGCTGAAAGCAATTTTTCCTCCGCGGATGGATATGAGGCAATGGTAGCCCTGCTTAGAAAAAGGGATCTTCCTACCGCACTTCTTTGCGCATCTGACACGATTGCCATCGGTGCCAAAAATTGTGCAGAAGACCAGGGATACAGGGTTCCTGACGATATCTCAATTGCAGGTTTTGATGATATTGAACTGGCAACACTTGTGCGCCCGCAGCTGACAACGGTCCGGGTCGACTTCGAAGCCATGGGGTCCAAAGCGATGGAGGCTCTGCTTCACAGTATTTCACAGCCGGGGACATCTTACCTGGAACATTATGTGGATTATCGGCTGAGCCTGCGGGACAGTGTGAAGAGATTGATTTGAACGGAAAACGCCATTATTTCATCGGAGAATGCATCCGCCGGAAAACGTTTTCAAAAAAAGCTTGTCAAAATAAAAAATACTTAATATAATCGTAAATGTAAGAGTCAGGAAAACCTTTTCACAAATTCATGCAGAAGCGCTTAACAGCTCTTATCTGCTAAAACTATTCTCAAACAGAGGGGAAGTAAAAATATGTTCAATTTCTCGAAGTCAGGAATGTTCAAAAAGACGGCAGCAGCGGGCATGGCAGCCGCATTAACCTTTTCTCTAGCAGCCTGCTCAGGCAATTCTTCTGAAGGAGATACAGGCTCAAAAGATGGGAAAGTAAACATTATTGTGACAAACGGCAAAGGTGAGATCGATGCCCAGTTCAAGCAGGCCGCAAAGGATTTCATGGCCAATCATAAAGACATCAATGTACAGGTTGAATCAGTCGCAGTCGGAGACGCATTGAACGTATATGATAAGCTTTCCGCTTCCGGGAAAACGGTTACACTGGCGATGTTTTCTCCTTATGATGCCACTCATAAATATAAAGATGTAGGAATCGATTTATCAGAAGAAAAATGGAACGAAGAAACAAGCGACGCTATTAAAGACGAAGAAGGAAATGTAATCGGTTTCCCATTCGCACTTGAAGGAATGGGCCTTGTTTACAACCAGACAGTGGTTGAAAAAGCAGCAGGCGAAGGTTTTGATCCATTCTCAATCAACACACGCGACAAGCTGGCAGATCTTTTGGACAAAATTAAGGCTTCAGGTGTGAAGCAGCCAGTAGCCTACCAAACAGAGGCATGGTCAGTTTCCAACCATTACAGCTCATTATTCCTTAACCAGACCGAAGATCCAACTGAAACACTGGGAGAAGTGCAAGCCGGAAAATTCGATTATAACAAGAATGAAGCGTGGAACGGCTATTATGACACAATGGACATGCTGATTTCCGAGGACTACAACATGTTCGGCGCCCGTCCAACAGGCCAGTACTATGATGCAGCACACGTAGCTGTCGGAAAAGGCGATTCTGCGATGCTTTTCAACGGAAACTGGGCATTTGATTCTTTGAAGGCGCTTGAAGGCACAAACTTTGGATTCATGCCTGTCCCTGTTGACAACAATGCAGATAACCCGCTGAACAACAAGATTGCAGCCGGTCCTACACAAGCATTTGTAGTCAACAAGAAGGCTTCAAAAGAAGAACAGGACGCTGCGAAAGAATTCTTGAACTGGCTTGTATACGATGAAGCAGGTCAAGACTTCATCGTTAATAAATCTCAGATCATCTCAGCATTCAAAAACAATCCGAACAAAGTAACCAACCCGCTAGGCATTGCCATCAGTGATGCACTTGCTGCCGGCAAGACAATGCCTTTCAGCACCAACTACATCAACACAGGGGATTGGACTACTATCCTTGGACCTGAGGTTCAGAAATACATTGCAAATCAAAGCAAGAGAGAAGACCTTGCAAAAGCATTTGAAACCTATTATAAGACTCACCAAGAGTAATCCAGACTAGAGTGAAAACAAAAAGCAGGCGGAGAGCACCTTTTCCTGCCTGCTTTTTTTACCTAACAGACAGGATGTGGAAGCATGAAGAAAAATAAAAAAATAGGTGATATCGGCAATTCGCTTTTATTCCTGGGCCCTGTTTTCCTTTTTTTCTGTATCACCGTACTGGTCCCATTTGGATACGGCCTTTTCCTCACTTTTAATACGATGCAGACTCCGGCTGATCCGGTGGTGTTTGCAGGCATGGCGAATTATCTGGAAGCTGTACAAGATACGGAATTTTGGAAATCGCTTTGGCTGACACTTAAGTTTGTCGTGGCAACCGTGTTTTTTGTCAACTTGTTCGGCTTTGGCCTGGCGTACCTGGTTACATCCGGCCTGAAAATCCAAAACTCATTAAGGACCGCTTATTTTACGCCTAACCTGATCGGCGGCCTTGTGCTCGGTTATATCTGGCAGTTCATCTTTGTCCAGTCGCTTCCCGCGCTCGGCACCAAGCTTGGCTGGCTCGGGGATCCGACCATGGCTTTCTGGTCGCTTGTCATCGTAACCATCTGGCAGACAGCCGGCTATATGATGATCATTTTCATTGCCGGATTGATCAGTGTTCCGCGAGAACTGATTGAAGCAGCCAAAATCGATGGGGCGGGCCCGTTCAGAAGGCTCCTGAATGTTACGTTGCCTTTAATGGTTCCTTCATTCGTAGTGACCGGGTTTCTTTCTTTAAAAAATGCATTCATGGTGTATGACTTGAATTTTGCCCTCACAAATGGCGGCCCTTTTGGCAGCACGAAAATGGTCTCCATGCATGTTGTCAATAAAGCCTTTATTGAATCAAACTATGGAACAGGACAGGCTGAGGCCATTATCCTGTTTGTGATTGTAGCCGCTGTAACCGGTTTTCAAGTGTATACCAGCAAGAAAATGGAGGTCGAAGCATAATGGCCAGGCGAAAAATTGTCTCAAGCACCCTTCTCTACCTGCTGGCAATCATTGCTTTAGTCAGCTTTATTTTTCCTTTTGTGCTTCTTGTCATCAACTCATTCAAAACCAATGGGGAAATCCTGACCAGTCCATTTGCTCTTCCGGAAAACTGGAATTTCGCCCATTTTGCTGATGTAATCAATATGATGAACTTTGGTGTCACCTTCAGGAACTCATTCATCGTTACCACCCTGAGCACTCTGTTCATTGTCTTTTTCTCGGCCATGGCAGCTTACCATCTGGTGAGACGGCCGTCCAAATTCAATAAATTCTTTTTCACTGTGCTGGTCGCATCAATGGTAATCCCGTTCCAGTCGCTCATGATCCCGCTGATTTATATCTATGGGGCGAAACTGCAGCTGATCGACGTGATTCCTATTCCGTTATTGATCATTTTCTACCTTGGGTTCGGCAGCGCACTTTCTGTATTCATGTTCCATGGCTTTATAAAATCGATCCCGATAGAAGTGGAGGAAGCAGCAAGAATCGACGGCTGCAATTCCCTGCAGATCTTCTTCCTGATCGTCCTGCCGATGCTGAAGCCTATCGCAGTTACGATTTCGATTTTGAACGTGCTATGGATCTGGAATGATTACCTGCTGCCTTCACTTGTGCTGAACAATGAATCAGTGTATACCATGCCGGTCCAGATGAAAGTCTTCAACGGCACATATATGAATAACTGGGAACTGCTGATCCCGGCGATTCTATTGACCGTCATCCCGATTCTGATCATGTACATGATCGGACAGCGTGCGATTATTAATGGCGTGATGCAGGGGTCTATTAAATAGGCTGGAGTCCGGCTAAGTGAGTTTCTGATTTGGAAGTAAATGTAAGATGGAATGATTATCCCGGATTTTGGGGAGAATCCCCGCAAATTTAGGGAGAAAAAATAGAAAACCAGGCAGAATATCTGCAAAAGTGGGCTGAATCAGCGTGACCAGGCGGCAATACCGGAAAGTATTTTTCAAAAAAACGCCATTCACACTGATTTCACACCCAAACCAGGCAGAAACCAGCCGGAAAAAATGCATGCACAACGAAAGGACTGCACCGAGATGAAAAAAGCATGGTGGAAAGAAGCAGTAGCTTATCAAATTTACCCGCGGAGCTTTATGGACAGCAACGGAGATGGCATCGGGGATTTAAAAGGAATCGTGACAAAGCTTGATTACCTTAAAGACCTGGGAATTGATGTGATCTGGATCTGCCCGATGTATAAGTCGCCTAATGATGATAATGGCTACGATATTTCTGATTACCAGGATATTATGGATGAATTCGGTACGATGGAAGATTTCAATCTTCTGCTTGAAGAAGTCCATAAGCGCGGGATGAAATTGATCCTGGACCTGGTGATCAATCATACGAGTGATGAGCATCCATGGTTTTTAGAGTCCAGCTCTTCAAAAGATCACCCAAAAAGGGACTGGTATATCTGGCGTGACGGCAAGGATGGCAAGGAGCCGAATAACTGGGAATCCATCTTCAGCGGGCCGGCGTGGAAATATGATGAAGAAACAGAGCAATATTTCATGCATATATTCTCTGAACGCCAGCCGGATCTGAACTGGGAAAATCCGGAGGTCAGGGAAGCTCTCTATGAAATGGTCAACTGGTGGCTTGAAAAAGGGATTGATGGATTCAGGATCGATGCCATCTCTCATATTAAAAAAGAGCCTGGTTTCCCTGATATGCCTAATCCGGACAATCTGGATGTGGTCCCATCTTTTCCGAAGATGATGAATTTCCCCGGGATTGATGATTTCCTGACAGAATTTGCTGATAAGACGATCCGCAATTATGATGTCATGACCGTTGGTGAAGCGAATGGAGTGGGCATTCCGGATGCTGACAAGTGGGTCGGCGAGGAAAATGGCTATTTTAATATGATTTTCCAATTTGAATTCCTTGACCTGTGGGACAAGGATACGAAAGATACCGTGGATGTCAGGGCCCTCAAAAAAGCTTTGACCAAATGGCAGGAAGGCCTTGAAGGCAGAGGCTGGAATGCTTTATTCATCGAGAATCATGACCAGCCGCGCCGCGTTTCATCCTGGGGCAATGACCAGCAGTACTGGAAAGAGAGCGCAAAAATGCTTGGGGCGCTTTACTTCCTGATGAAGGGCACGCCGTTCATTTACCAGGGCCAGGAAATCGGGATGACCAATGTGAAGTTCCCTGCCATTGAAGATTATAACGACGTTGGAATGGTGAACTATTACAAAGTGGAAGCCGCAAAAGGCGTGCCGCATGATGAAATAATGGAGGTCGTCTGGAAACAGGGCCGCGACAATTCACGGACTCCGATGCAGTGGGATGCCTCGCATATGGCCGGCTTCACGGAAGGAAACAAAACGTGGCTGGGCCTCAACCCGAACTACCGTACCATCAATGTTGAAACCCAGCTGAAGGATGAAGATTCGATTCTCCATTTTTATAAAAAGCTGATCGCCCTCCGCAAAGAAAATCCAGTCTTTGTATATGGGGAGTACGAGCTTATCCTTCCTGACCATGGGAAACTTTTTGTCTATACCAGGACAATGGGAAGCGACAAGGCCCTTGTAATCTGCAATTTCCATGACCAGCCTGAACAAATGGAGCTTCCGGCGGCAATCAGCTGCGCTTCAAGTGAACTGGTTTTAAATAACTATGATGTTTCTGAAATGAAGCTGGAAAAGGAATTCACATTAAAGCCTTATGAAACAAGGGTGTATTTACTAAAGTAAGAATAGGGCAGCAGATTTCTTTTTGCACTCATTTTTTGTAAAAGTTTTTCTCCTGCAGAAGGTAGAGTCACGGAGGCTGCCTGATGGTATAGAGCGGTACAGGCTGCCTGATAGCATTGGACTGTCCGCTTGAAAAAGGAGCAGAAAGATTTTCCCTTAATATCAGATGCAGCAAGTACAGCAATGGAGGATTACGATGCTTAAATTAGATGAGAAAATTGAATTCCAGCCGAAAGGCAACGATATTTTAACCATAGGCGAAATCCTGATCGACATGATTTCGGAAGAATACAGCCCGGCAGATGAGCCGGCAGTGTATCATAACTATTTTGGCGGATCACCGGCCAATATCGCCATGAATGTGAAAAGACTGGGCATCCGCTCGCTGGTCGCGTCTGCAGTAGGGGAAGACAGGCTGGGGACGTTCCTGATCAGCCATCTTCGCAACGCAGGGATCGACCCGGGACTGGTTCAGCGCGTGGATTCATCCACCAGCATGGTTGTGGTCGCAAAAAGCAAAGGGACGCCAGATCCCATCTTTTACCGCGGGGCAGACTATCAGCTCCAATATACGGAAGAGCTTGAAAAGGCTGTGCTGGATTCAAACATCGTCCATTTTTCCTGCTGGCCGCTTTCCATGGCCCCGGCATGCCATACGATTGAAAAAGTCATTGAGAAGGCGCGGAGCCAGAATATCCTGGTCTGTCTGGATCCGAATTATCATCACATGGTTTGGAAAAAAGGCGCCGAAGGGATTGAGTACGTTAAGTCCATCATTGGGAAAGTGGATATTGTAAAGCCATCCGAGGACGATGCGGAGCGGCTGTTCGGGAAGGACACCCATGAAAATCAGATCCGCAAATTCCTTGATCTTGGCGCAAAGCTTGTCATCCTGACGATCGGCAAGGATGGCGCAATTGTATCCAATGGCAAGGTAACTTTTCCCATCAAGCCGCTGGCAACTGATGTGATCGACACGACCGGTGCAGGGGATGCATTCTGGTCAGGTTTTTATACGGCACTGGTAAAAGGCTTTTCAATAAAGGAAGCCCTGGAGCTGGGTTCAGCAGCAAGCGCCTATAAATTAAAGTTCACTGGCGCGGTCTGCAGCATGCCCCCGCTGGAACAACTAAAAGAATTGTACGGACTGTAGGAGGTTTTAGAAATGGCAGTTAAAAATCAAGTACAGCTTATCACATATCCAGACTCCCTCGGCGGAGATCTGAAAACGCTCAATAAAGTCCTGGCAGAACAATTTGCTGATATCTTCAAAGGCGGCGTGCATATCCTCCCTCCTTTTCCATCCTCAGGCGACAGGGGATTTGCCCCGCTTACCTATCTTGAAATCGACCCGGAATTCGGCGGATGGGAAGATATCCGGAAGATCGGCGAAAACTTCGATGTCCTTGTCGATCTGATGGTCAACCATATCTCACAGAAATCCGAGTACTTCCAGGACTTTTTGGCAAAAGGCCGACAGTCCAAGTATGCAGATCTGTTCATCACCCTTGACAAGCTTTGGGAAGACGGACAGCCTGTACAAGAGGATATTGATAAAATGTTCCTGCGGAGGCCGCTCCCATATTCAACCTTCACAATAGAAGAAACAGGCGAACAGGAAACAGTATGGACCACTTTTGGCAAAACAGACCCTTCTGAGCAGATTGACCTTGATATCAAATCAGAGCAGGTCAGGCAATTATTAACCGATTTCTTCACTAATTTCAAAGAGCAGAACGTCAAAATTGTCCGCCTTGATGCGGTCGGCTATGTGGTGAAAAAGCTGGGCACCAGCTCCTTCTTCGTCGAACCGGAAATTTACGAGTTCCTTGACTGGATCATGGAGCTGGCGAATTCCCTGGGCATCGAGCTTCTGCCGGAGGTTCATTCCCATTATTCCATCCAGCACAAGCTAGCGGAACACGGCTTCTGGATCTATGACTTTATCCTGCCATACCGTGTCCTCGAAACCCTGATCAACAAATCAAGCAAAAACCTGGCTGACTACCTGAAGAACCGCCCGCACAAGCAGTTCACCATGCTCGACTGCCATGACGGCATCCCGGTCAAGCCGGATCTTGACGGCCTGATTGATACAAAGGAAGCGAAAGACATTGTGGATGTTTGCCTTGAAAGAGGATCCAACCTGAGCCTGATCCTTTCTGACGAACATAAGGCAGAGGACGGGTTTGATGTCCACCAGATCCGCTGCTCGTACTATTCCGTCCTGAACAGCGACGATGATGCTTATCTTGCTGCAAGAGCCATTCAATTCTTCACGCCGGGCGTCCCGCAGGTCTATTATGTCGGGCTGCTTGCCGGTGAGAATGATGTGGAAAATGTAGCACGCACCGGCGAAGGGCGCGAAATCAACCGCCATAACTTCACTCTTGGCGAAATTGAAGAATCCCTGGAAAAGCCAGTTGTCCAGAGGCTCCTCAAGCTCATCCGCTTCCGCAATGATTATGAAGCATTTAGCGGCGAATTCAAAGTCCTCGACTCACCGGACAGCGAAATTCGCCTCTCCTGGCGAAATGGCAGCAAACACTGCACATTGTTCATTGATCTGGAAACGAACAAGAGTACTATTGAGTATGTGGGTGAGAGCGGGGAAATGGCTGAGTATATCGTTTAATACTAAACCTGGTACTACGAACAAAAGGCAGAGCTGCGGCACTGCCTTTTGTTATTGGTGCTTTTATGTGGGTGACAGGTAACTTGCTCCCTGCCGTGTTTAAATGTAAAACAACTCCTCTATGATTGTTTTAATTAAAGCTGGTATAGAAGTGGTATAGGTGCCTGTCACCCCTTTTGTAAAATTGTGGTATATTTTAATTGGAAGCAGTCCAGATCGATTCTGATTAAAGGTGGGGGATTTATGCTGACTTTGGCAGCATTAGTGTGTTTTATCTGTACTATTCTTTTAGGCCTGATTATAAGAAGAAAAGGTAATAATTCTAAGATTGAAGGTATTGCAGTTTTTATTCCGTTTGCCATAGGCATGTTACTGGTCAAAGGAGAATTTTACAACACTTTCCAAATATTGATTGGGGGAGCCATTGTAGTCATAGCCGGATGGCGATTTGATATGAAAAGGTTATCCGTTTGGTGGATGCTGTCGGCACAGATGATAGCTGCCCTTATTGTTATTTACTGGGGAAGAGTGGAAATCAGCTTCATAAATACATATTTGGGCGGTGTGGTTAACTTTTATGCTTTATCAATTCCTTTAACATTGCTGTTCCTTCTATCATTGACTAATAGTGTTCACTATCCCGGACAATCCAATGCTTTAGTCCTTCCGTTGTCAGCGCTGGTTCTGGCGGTTCTTACCTGCCTTTCTGCCATTAAGGGGGATAACCCTTCAGCAGCTATGGGTGTACTGCTTTTAGCCTGCATTATTGCTATGTTAATAGGGAGCGTTGAAGCAGGAAGCGGCAGTTCTTCACTAGCAGGTTTCATCATTGCCATAATTATATTATCCTGTTTTAAAGGTGCAGAAATTATCTACATTCCCTTATATCTTATAGGAGTTCCAAGTTTTGTCTGCAGCTTGCTTATCCGAAAAGGAGCAGACCCGAAACAATCCATCAATATAAGTTTAATCGTGGCCTTATTGTTCAGCCTGCCCTTATTTATTCTATCCCCCGCCGTCATTTGGGGAGCCGTAATACTAGCTTCTCTCCTTTTTATCCTAACCCGATTGATTCGAGTGGAGTGGTTGTACAGGTGACAGGTACCTCTCGAATTTTGTCGAAATTTCAATTTTTGAAAAAAGTGGTATAGGTGCCTGTCACCATTTGGACGGAAAAAATAAAACATTTTCCGTTTTTTTATTTGAAAGATGCCTTTAAATCAGCAACTGTCAGGAGTGGGTTCTACAGGGATTGGACCGAGAGAGCGTTGTACTGGTATAGGTGCCTGTCACCCGAAATGTCACCAAAAAACCTTCCAGAATGGTAATTTCTAGTATAAAATGGATGTGCAGAACTTTTTAAGCATATTTTGCTATTTTTGTAAAAATGGGCAGGTTGCTGACGATAAAAGATATATCTGTAAATATGTAGAAAAATGGAGGCAATGGTCATCAGAGGTATTACTATGAAAAAACTATCAATCTATTCGTCCAGTATTCTAATGTTGCTGCTAGTATTTTTGTCGCCTGCACTTGTTAAGGCCAATGAGTTCAGTGATGTGTCACGCTACCATTGGGCTTACCAGGACATCAAGTTTTTGTCTGATAAAGAAGTAATCAAAGGTCATTTAGGGAAGTTCAGCCCGAGTGCTTCTATTACGAGGAATGACGCAGCCATCATGCTTGTCCGGGCAATGAACCTGGAAGCCCCGGCAGAACCGCAGGTGATTCCTGCCGATATGAACCCTTCTACAAGGGGTTATAATGAGGTTTTGGCTGTGCTTGATAAAGGCATGTTTTCACTGACCGACAATAAATTCGATCCGTCAAAACCATTAACAAGAAAAGATATGGCCATGGCATTGGCTGTGGGATTTGAATACATAGGTTCTGGAAAATCCAGTTTTAAAGATCTGCCACCCCATGATCCCTACTATCCATTCGTAGATGCGATTGCCGAGTATAAAGTGACAACCGGTTATGGGGACGGCACTTTTAAGCCGGATCTGACTGTTGACCGTCTTCAATTCGCCGTGTTTCTTTCGAGGATCTATACCAAGCCGCTTGAATACAATGTGAAAGCGTCAGGGGAGGTTAAACATACTGTCAGATCTGCAGAAGAGGCCATCAATCTGGCCATGCAATATCCTGATGGGACTGTTCATCCAGCTGACAATACACTTCAATCCTTTTCAGATCATACTGGACTTCTTAGTGAAACTGGAATCAGGAACGGAGTACTCATTTATAATGGGGCAGAACAGAACACAGACTTTACCGCCAATTATTTCAAACCCTATTTAACACCGGGGGGTACAAACCAAACTTTGTTTGATACATTTATCATACTTGGAAGAAGCTATCCTGGGGGCGAGCTGGGATCTTCTAAAAACTACGCCAATTACTCAGACTTCCAATGGTATATTGATCAAACTTTTTCTGAGAATGGAGTCCTTGAGGCTTTGAATGCTTCATCTGCACAGCTGCAGAAAAAGGCCAATGTCTATTTAGCGATTCCTTATCCGAAGCTTCTGGAAGATATTATTGGACTTGATGGAGAAGTGCTGAAGAACACCCCAGATGAGCGGGAGAAAATGGCGGCGTGGTATATGGAAGCTGTTGAAGCTGTCTGGGAGGAAAGAGGCTTTTCCAATCTTACTTTTAAAGGATACTATTGGATGAGTGAAACAATGGGCTATCCTCAGGATGGACCGCTTGTAGAACAAATTTCTGCCAGGATACATCAAAAAGATAAGTTCCTGATCTATTCGCCGCATGCTTTATCTACTAATTTTGAACGATGGGAAACATACGGGTTTGATGGGGCCTTCCTTCAGCCAAATGCGTTCCGCCTTAAACTGACAGATGCAGACCAACGGCTTCACCGGGCATTTCTTAATGCCCAAATTTACGGAAGCGGTATTAATATTGAAATCGATCAATATGGCCCGCATCAAATTGAGGCAGGTCTCGTTAACTTTAAGAAATACATTGAGATGTCACATCGTTATGGCCTTCCGGGGCAGAGTCTTATTTTCTATCAGGGGATTGGCATGGTAGACAGGATGATCCAGTATGGAACTCCTTATTATATGGAAGCCTACGAACAGTTGAAAAGTTTGTCATATTCTGTCATGCAATGATATATGAAGTTGAAGGGGCTGCCTGCTGAATAGGCAGTCCTATTTTAGTCGGGGA
Source organism: Bacillus infantis (assembly GCF_008180445.1). Taxonomy (GTDB): domain Bacteria; phylum Bacillota; class Bacilli; order Bacillales; family Cytobacillaceae; genus Bacillus_AB; species Bacillus_AB infantis_B. The sequence goes on along the minus strand of NZ_VTER01000003.1, from coordinate 528,536 downwards.
AATAAATGCCTGTGAAAAATCATAAATTTCTGATCCGTTTACAGCAGCTGAGCCCCGCCCCCGCGATGCCGCAAAAGCATCCGGTGGATCTCCTCTGCACCCAAAAGACGGAGGTAATGCTATGACGTTTTTAATCTGCATCATTCCTTTTGACTCAAAGTATGTTTTCTAAGAAAAAGGGGCCAGGTTTTATACCACTGGTCATAGGGTAAGAGTTAGTGTATTTTTATATACCTGGGAGGTTGAAAAAATGAGGGCATTGACTCTGGCAGAAATAATCCTGATTATTTACGCGATGATCATGCTGTTTACATCCATAGTCACTTTAATTAGTGAAGGATGGGTTGCCCTGGTATTTAACCTGGTAGAAGGAAAGGGAGCGATCTTTTCAGGAACCCTTATTCTTATCATCATAATAGACGCCTGGAGAGTGAAGAAGCGAAGAAACTTACTGCAAAAGGGCAGGCTCAAGCCGGGGCAATTATTTTAATTACATAAACAGAAAAGGAGTTGAAAAACTCCTTTTTCTTTTGGGAAAATAAGCTGTTTTTCTGTTATATTACAAAAAAACGTTTAAATGAATTGTTTTGTAATATAAATAGAAAGCTATTGAAACATTATTGTTATCTTAAACTGTTAACATGTTCCTATGATAGAAGACAAAGGAGAGTACGTTTTGAAGAAACTATTATTAAATGTAAGTGCAGCATTGCTATTGCTTTTCGGATTTTCAAACGCCACTTTCGCCTCTGGAACTACATATCAGGTAAAAAAGGGAGACACCCTCTGGTCAATCTCCAAGAAACATCATGTAACAGTACAGCAGTTAAAAACCTGGAACAAACTGACTTCAGATCATATAAAGATAAATCAAACGCTTAAAACAGCAGGTACAGCAGTAAAAAGTGCAAAAACTGCAAAAGCTCCTGCTGCTGCCTACAAAGAAATAAAAGTGAAAGCTACCGCATATACAGCAAGCTGCAAAGGCTGCAGCGGAATTACGTATACCGGATTAAACCTGAAAAAAAATCCAAACATCAAGGCTATTTCTGTTGATCCAAGAATCATTCCGCTGGGATCCAAAGTATATGTTCCCGGTTATGGCATGGCCATTGCAGCGGACAAAGGCTCAGCTGTTAAAGGAAATAAAATTGATGTCTTTATCCCTAATAAACAGCGTGCCCTTCAGTGGGGAAATAAAACGATCACTGTTAAGGTCTATAAATAATATTAACCGGCTGCCCGAGACTGGGAGCCGGTTTTTTTGCGCCGATTCCTAAAAACGGATATCTCAGCAAAATTACCAGGAAACTCTTATCCAGCCGTCTTTTACATCAATTCCATAAGCTATATAATCCCCAAAGTCAACCGAGACCTTAGCTCCAGTTTCAGCAGAAAATAGGATGTTTTCAGAAAGTCGTTTGTATTCATCATAGCCTTCAGCAAATAATTCAGCCAGCAGATTTACATAGGCAACAGGAGCGCTTTTGACTCCTGTACTCATATAGACAATCGGCTCTCCATCTTTGGCAATGACGAAAAGATCAGAATTTGGCAAGGCATATAATGTGGCTCCATATTTTGAAGCAGTCCTGCTCATATGAGCAAATTTTTCTCTATCCATTATGTTGACATAAATATTATCCCCGATTTTAATGGTGTCTTGTTCTTTAGATTTAGTTGGAGCTGCTTCCTCTTCTATTGCTGGCTCTTGAGAAGGCTCAACCACCTTTTCTGCCGGCTCCGTCAGCTGCTCTTTTTTGTCCTTGGAAGATTCCTCTTTTGCAGTTACAGTTTCATTTACTTCTTGAGTGGGATTAACGGTTTCTTCCTGCTTCTCACTCTGTACTTCTTCCGCTTTTTTATCAGATGCAGTGGCATCCTGCGGTGCGCCCTCCATATAAAAGGCTCCTGCTGTAGCAAGGAATAAAGCCATAAAGATTACCGAGTAGATTTTTTTCATGTGTTTGCCTCCTTTTTCCTTTTTAGACGGATGGGACAGCTTAAAGGTTTACAGAAGTGTAAAAATATTTCAAAGATATTACAAAGGTAATTGTCTGTTAGCATAATTTGTTAAAAGTGAGTATCTATTAACCCAGGCAAATATGCACTCTGGTACGGTGTGTGAACTGAATATTCAGAGTAATCTTATTGGGAAAATAAAAAGTTACTAGAAATGATTTCATCATTTTTATAAGGAAGATAGCAACTTCGCGGGAAGAATGTCCTTATTATGCCTGCTGTTAAACATCAAGGAGATTGGGAAAGTTTTTGCCCATTTCTCTATCAGACTCCTTCATTTATCCTTTTTGGGCCTGCTGGGTATATAGATTTATTGTGATTAGCCTGCTCGCTGGCTACACTTATCCTTAACACGTGTAGATATGGATTAGCTAGTCCTAAAAATAGCCAAAGGGGATATTAAAATGACAAAAAAGTTAGCAACGCTCGTACTCGGAACTTCCTTAGCTCTCAGTGCCGCATTTCCGGCAGCCACTGCCTACGGTTTATCTCCTTCAGAAAAATTGCTCAATCAAATGGAGCTGCAGCAAAAGCTTGATCAAAAAGAGAAGCATGCCCCAAAATTTTTGGCCGGCAAGCTATCAAAAAACAAAGCCAAAAATGATGATGATATAAAAAAATTCCTCAAAGATAATAAAGATTTATTCAAAGTAGATCCTTTCAAGGAGCTCATACTGTTGGATGCTGAAACAGATGACCTTGGAATGAAGCATTATAAATTCTCCCAGTCTATTAATGGGATCCCGGTGGAAGGAGCTATTTTCAAGGTCCATACAGATAAAAATAGTGATGTAACGGCTGCGACAGGACAATTATATGCTGATGCATCAGAAAAAATAACTGATACAAAAGCAGCCATCAGCAAAAAAGAAGCAGCTGATCTTGCCTGGAAAAATATCAATCTGACAGAAGAGGATACAAAAGGCAGCGAACAGGCTGTGCCCGCTGACCTGCAGAAAGCCGGCAAAAAGAGTGAAGTGAAAAATACGCATGTGAAAAATGACCTTGTGATCCATGAAAAGGACGGGGTGTATACGCTCGCTTACAAGGTCCAGCTGCAGTTCATCGAGCCGTATGGGGCGAACTGGCAGATCTTCGTCGACGCGAAGAGCGGCCATATTGTCGAAGCCTATAATGCTGTGGCAGATGCGGCTGCAACAGGGACAGGCACAGGCGTGACCGGCGGCTCCAAAACATTGAATACTTATTCTTCAGGCGGAACTTATTACTTATATGATGTTACAAAGCCAATGAATGGAGTCATTGAGACCTTCACTGCCAATAACGGATCCTCCCTGCCAGGCTCGCGTTCTGCCGACAGCAATAATGCATGGACTGCGACCAATCAGAGGGCGGATGTGGATGCGCATTATTATGCCGGAAAAGTCTATGATTATTTTAAAAACACACATAACCGCAACAGCTTCGACAATAACGGGGCAACCATCCGATCAACGGTCCATTACGGATCACGCTATAATAATGCGTTCTGGAACGGTTCGCAGATGGTGTATGGAGACGGTGATGGCTCCCAATTTACCTCTCTCTCTGGAGCCCTTGATGTAGTGGCCCATGAAATCACCCACGCGGTCACTGAAAGGACGGCCAATCTGCAGTACCAGTATCAGTCCGGGGCACTGAACGAGTCCTTCTCCGATGTGTTTGGATATTTCCTTGATCCGGGCGACTTCCTGATGGGTGAGGATGTTTACACACCTGGACGTTCCGGCGATGCCCTCCGCAGCATGTCCAACCCGACATTGTACGGGCAGCCTGAGCATATGAACCAGTATGTGAACACAAGCTCCGATAATGGAGGCGTCCATATCAACAGCGGAATCCCGAATAAAGCTGCCTACTATACAATCAGCAGCATCGGCAAGGCCCAGGCCGAAAAAATCTACTACCGTGCCCTGACTGTCTATCTGACGCCGACGAGCAATTTCAGCTATGCGCGCGCAGCGCTCCTGCAGTCTGCCGCTGACTTATATGGAAGCGGAAGCTCAGCTTATAATGCAGTCAGGACTGCCTGGGACAATGTAGGGGTCTATTAAAAGCCGAATACGGGTTAGTTCTTTAACCAGAAGAAGAGCTGCTTCCAGTGAGAAGCAGCTCTTTTCCTGTGACTTGAGGGATATGCGTGCGGAAGATAGTAGAGGGGGTATCAGCTGTCTTCCTTCAAAGGAGGCTGAATGGGACGGTCATCAGGAATTTCAGATGCAGCAAAGGAACTTTTAGCGTCCGGGGGAGCTGCATCACCATAATGGACCAGGAAACCAAAAGCGGCAATCAGCAGAAAAAGATATTTTTTCTTCATTTTACTGTAATTCCTCCCTGTACTTTGAGATATATTGGATGGCCTTTTCGTACTCGCCATGATGAATCAGATGCCTTGCAAGCACCTGATAAAATTCCTCCAGCTCATTCTCGTGCTCGTCGGTCTTTTCAAGAAAAGGCAGGAGCCTTTCCTGCAAAAACTCTACAGCCTTGCTTTCATCCGCAAAACTGGTGAGGTGATAATGGGACATCAGCTCATACTTTCTGGAGCTGGCTTTCTGTGCAAGCAGTTTCAGTTTTTCAAAATGCTTTCTGCTGTTGTCGCCGAGCTTGTGAAGAGTCTCGGCATACGAATACAGACTGATTAAATAGTTGGACGAATCAACCGGATGAAGGGCCAGGCTTTTTTTGTAATACAATGATGCCTTCTTCAGGTCATCGGTCCTTCTGTACAGATAGCCCATATTATGATAAATCTGCGGCAGCAGGGCTGTCTCGATCTTCAGCGCCTCAATATTCCTGAGCAGATGCCTGAAGCACTCGGCTGCCTCATGATAAATGCCTGCGTGGGTATAATTGATGCCCAGCAGCATCAGAGTGTGCAGAATCCGCTTGAAATTGAACTGGTCTGAAAAATGTCCCAGTGCTTTCTTTCCATAGTGGACGGCTGCCCCCGACTCTTCCTTCATGCTTTTGACAAGTCCGTAATGGTAAAACAAATCCCCGGCTCCGATGGCGCTTTCCTTCACTTTATCCTCAATCAGGGTGCTGAGGATATTGTCTGCTTTTTCCAGCTGACCTGTCTGTATTAAAGATAACGCATAGAAGTAGCTGTATAAATAGGTTTCATGTTGGGAAAAATTCTTTTTTATTTTGCCTAGATGCTCTCTCTGAGCCGCAGCTCCATTTATATCTCCGATGAAGATAAGGTAGCGGTATTTCCAGAGAGAATAGTAGTTTATGTAAGGAGTAAAGGTGATCAGCTCTTCTGCTTTAGACAGGGTTTGGAATGCTGCTTCTGCCTGTTCCTTCTGATAGTAGATTAGCTTGGTGATAAAATCCTCGATCATGCTCCCGATCTGTTCCTGCTTATCTTCTGCCTGCTGTAAAGTGATCCCAAGCTTGTTCAGCAATAAATCAATCGTGCCATCATGGGCTTCTTTGGAGTTGTTTTCTATTTTGCTAAGGTGGGAGATGGAGCAGACGCCTTGGGCCAATTCCCTCTGGGTCATCCCTTTTTTTGTCCGGTAATATTTGATAAGCGCTCCGGTTCTCATGCTTTTACCTCCTACTTTTCCCGTAGGAATAGTATACCAGCAAAGGGAAATAAGTGTAAGAATATTCTATTAATCAAACGTTTGATTAATAGCAGGGTGCGGTTGACGAGGGGTTAGTGGGTCTTTGGTATCATCATACAATAATAGGTAAAAAGTTACAATTAAATAAAGTTGGGAAAATTTTTCAGTGATCTGCTCCTGGCAATAACGCATTACGTTAAAATACTTAACAAAATGGTTATCAGTTGCAGCCTTGTGAAAAATATTGATATCGTCAGCTGCCTTTTTTTGTATGAAGCTAAATTTCTCTGCTGTTATACCGATATATCCATTAAAGGAACTATATGAAAATGGGAACAGGGGAGTATAATGGGGAATAAAAAGAACGATGTCATTAAAAAAATAATGGTTTATATGCTGAATGTGGCCATGCAGGCTGCTGTCTCAGGCATGATCATCATAGCCATCTATTCACTGATTTTCAAAAAGCCGGTGATCTCGGCAGAATCAGCTGCTTTGCTGGGATTGATCATCATAGCATTTGTCCTATCAGGATTTATTAATTTTGCTTCGTATGCAAAGCCGTTCAATGAAATCCAGCGTTTTGTGGAGCGGGTGAGCAAGGGAGACCTGTCAAAGCCGGCTGACATTAAGCAGCTGGGACCGCTGAAAAGCATCAGTGCACCGCTTGAGCATATGAGAGCCGGCCTTCAGGAGCTCATTGCCCGTGTCAAGGATACGGGAGGTACTGTATCCAGGTCCTCAGGTTCATTAGAGCAAAGAGTCGCAGAGACGAATGAGAGCCTCCAGGGAATCAAAAAGCAGATCATGGAATTTCAGCAGACTGTCTATCAGCAGCTGCAATCAGCCAATGAAGTTGCTGTCACGATGGATGAGATGTCGGTAGGCGTCAGCAACACAGCTGAAACCTCAAGCCTAGTCAATCAGGCTTCAGCAGAAACGGCCAGCCTTGCCATTTCAGGAAAGCATCAGGTGCTTGAGGCTGCTGAAAAAATGCATGGTATCGACCAGTCCTTCAATTCACTTGAAGAGGCCATTAGCAGCTTCCTTGAAGGTTCAAAAAGAATTGCCGTTATAACGAAGGAAATATCGGACATTGCCGGGCAGACAAATCTGCTGGCACTGAATGCAAGCATAGAAGCGGCCAGGGCCGGGGAGCATGGGAAGGGGTTTGCGGTTGTCGCCCATGAAGTAGGGAATCTGGCCAGCCAGACCAATCAGTCTGCCTCCAACATATCAGCCATCATCCAGCAGCTCCAGGGGGATGCGGATGCCACATCCGCTGCGATGAAAAAGACCAATCAGGATGTAATAGGCGGCAAGCTATCCATCGAGGCTGTTGTACAATCCTTTGAAAACATATTGGGATCTGTAGATAACGTGAACGGGCGCATCCAGGAAATATCGGCGGTCAGTGAACAAATGGCAGCAGGAAGTGAAGAGGTGGCAGCAAGTGTTGAAGAATTATCCTCTCAATTCCAGCATGTCAATGAACGGCTGGTGGAAGTTGTCAGCCATGTTGACGGCCAAACTGCGGATATGGAGACAGTCAAAGAAGAATCGGAAGCCCTTAATGATATTGCGGCAAACCTTAATGGGCTGCTTCAAAAATTTAAGGTTGAAAGCTGAAAAAAGAAAGGACAGCGGCAATCTAATTTGCCGCTGTCCTTTCTTTTTATAATTGCTTAGTCTAATCTTCTGGAGTTTTAAGCAGGTTCCCAGATTTCAATAGGAGCCATACTGACTTTCTGGTATAGATCGCTGATTTCCTTATATAGCTTTGTATCCTCTGAAACCAGCTTCAGGAGCAGCTGCATATCATTTAATGCTTCAGAAATTTCCCTCATGTGCATATGCTTCTTATAAGTTAGATTGAGCAGTCTGATGATGGAGAGCTCTAAGTCCCTCCTGTAGTCATCTGCCCATTTGGCTTTGAACTGCGGCATAAGCTTCGGCGGAATTTTGCCTGATACCTTTGATTTTAATAGCTTTATATCAGCCCAGTTTTCTGTTTCGAGCGCCTGATTCAACAGGTGGAAAAATTTCAGGGCGTCGATTTCTATGGCTCTATTTATGGAGATGATGTTGTTTTCAATCGTAAAGGGGTCAGGAATCCCGCCGCTTTGAAAAATTTTACGCAGGTGCGTCAAACTGACGCGCAGCTGGTTCTGGGCATTGGCTACAGGCAGGGAAGGCCAGAAGACCTCCGCAATGATATTCCTGGAAACTGGTCCATGCAGGCACAGGTAAGCGAGAATTTCTTTCGCCTTGCGCTGATTCCATTTTCCTTCAATTATCGTATTTCCTGCTGTCACTTTAAACTCATCAAGCATAAAAACTTCAATCTTATCTTCATTTGGAGGAGGCGTCTCAAAAGCTGCCTCCAATTGGAGAAGCAGCTTTTGCGTATAAGAGCTTCCCGAATCGGGCTTCACTTCCGCCATTACTGCCGGATCGGCCAGAAACTCCCGGCATTTGGATAGTGTCAATTCAGGCTGATCCAGCTGTATTAAATGGGATGCTGAAGGAATGATGTATTTTCTGCTTTTTCTGATATAATCGCTGCTCAGCATGACAACGGAGGCCGGATAAAAGTGATCAAATTCCCCGGCTAAAAACAAGGCTGGTATATCCATATGTTTAAAATGAATAATTGAAGAACCGGAGATCAACTCCCTTGCCAAAAAATAAGATGGCAAATCAAGCCTTGAGCAAGCATCTCTTATAAGAAAAGAATTGGGGCCGATCGATTTATAAAGAAGATGTGTGATCCAAAAATCTGCCAGCCCCTCTTTATCAATTAGCGGCAAGTTTTTCTCTGAAGGTGATTTTCTTATGCAATCGGCCAAATTGATGGCTGGCGTGGAAAAGACAATGAACGACAGGATGCTGTCAGGATGCTGGTCCTGCCACTGTGAGCCGAAATAAGCCCCCAAGCCCTGACCGATAAGATGAAAAGAGGAGCACCCTGCCTCGTCCAGTACTGATTCAAAATCCTCATTCAGTATATCCCAGGTTAAAGATCCATCTGCAGCACTGCTGTATCCGTGCCCCCTAAAGTCAAATAGTAGAATATGATAATCTGCTAACTGAGGAAGAATAAGGTTCCATACAGTGCTGTCCAGACCCAGTCCATGTGTGAGGACAAGAGTCTCTGCATCAGGATTGGCTGATTTAATCGACTTATAGCTTATTCCTCGTTTAGTCGTTTTCATGTTGCCCTCCGAAAATTCATTCTGGCAAAAGCCATTTACATTATTATCGGCAGGGAACTCCCTGTTATTAGGAAAAAATAAACATTTTTTTGATATAAAAAAGCTACAAATTTAGCAGCAGCAATTGATAAAAGGGGACAAAAGTAATATGATAATAGTATGAAAATTGAAAAAGGCAAACTTATTGAAAAATAAGGACGCAAAGCCGCGAATCTAAGGCGTAAGCTACGATAGTCGGGCTGCCAGGGTGATAAAGTGGATAGCTTTGGATTTAATACTTAGTCCTTTCAGAGCTAATCGGCCGAACCTTTTGGCATAGTAACTGAAAGGAAAGGGTGCATAATCATGTATTTTTTTGGTACGGAAGAATTTTTTGAGGAGCAGTTAAGAAAAGCTGTTGAAAGCGGGAAGAATCTATCAGCCAGCTTTTCTCAATTGGAGCGGGAGCTAAAATATAATTTTATTTGCACGGACAGCCTGCGGAGAGAATGCCTGGCCAATCTTAAGGCAGCAGGCAGGAAGCTCGAGCATCAGCAGCCATCATATAGCGGGCAACATGCTGCTGTAGTGTAGCATTAAAAAAAAGCGAAGGGAAAATTCCTTCGCTTTCTTGCTGTTGTGTTCATTCATTTATACAACTGGGAAATCAAAAGAGAATAATAGAAGTTCTTGAAGATTAGCTTCAAGAATTCGACAAATCTATGTAGGTTTCTGTCGTAAAAAAAATGGTTATTTTTTCATTTTACGGGGTACTTTATACCTGTACTACATTTCTGTGAAATGCAAACTTATTGAAAGATAAGGGCGCAAAGCCTCAGGTCTAAGGCCATGTATGGTTAAGACGGCTGGGCTGCCGCAATAGGGGAAACGGTTATGGGTATGAGTAATGAAGTAGAAAAAGAGTGGATCGAATTATTGCTGGAAGCAAGAAATGTTGGTTTGACCTTGGGAGAAGTAGAGAGCTTTTTTAGAGGAGAACATGATTTTTGGACCAGGCAGGAAAATATAACAGAAACTGATTGAAATTTTTACTTAAGAACAACAGGAACATACATAGAACCAAGAAACGTCTACCCTTCCGGTATGGCGTTTCTTTTTTTTCGACAAAAATCTTCAAATATCGGGAGGTGCCTGTCACCACTTTAACCACTTTACTCTATCTTTACAATTTTCCAACAATTCCTTCATGTTCCATTTTTACAATTGGATTGAGAGAAATTTGGGGAGGTTTGTTGAGGGATGGGGAAAAAGAGATCGAAATTTGGTCATTTGCTGATGAGTTCAATGCTTACGGGCGGCATGCTGGCGCCTTTTTCGTCGGCAGTTCAGGCAGAGGAAGCGCTGAAGCTTGATCGGCTGCTGATTACGGAAATTGCTCCTGACATTAAGGGGGCAGAGGATTATGAGTATTTTGAGCTGCATAATCCAACAGCTCAGGAGATAAACCTTAAAGACTTTCAGTTTTACTATGTATATACAGACGGGAAGGGCGGAGATTTGCCTTTATCTTTTGGAGAGTATGTACTGAAGCCGAATGAAACCGTCGTTCTCTGGTATAACAAAAGTTCCAAAACCAAAGAGGATTTCCGGGACCATTATGAAGCTGAGCTGCCGGATGAAGCAATTCTTGAGTTCACAGGAAGCGGATTCACAGGGATGGCCAACACTGGCAATAGGGGAATAAAAATTGTCGACGGCCAGAATGCCAAGGTTTCTTTTGCCAGCTATGTTAGGGATGAAACAGGAGAAGGGCTCTCTAAGCATTTTAAAAGCCAGCCGGAATCAGCAGAAATGCTCCCATTTCAGATTAAAGGAGCACCTTCACCGGGAATAATTAGTGCTGGTCAAATTTCCGTGCCAGAGGGAGAAAATAATACGGCTCCAGTCATCACCCATACTCCTGCCGAAACGGTGGAAGGCAGCATGGATCTGCAGATTGAAGCAGTTATAGAGGATGACCAGGAGCTGCTGACGGCCGTGGTTTATTATCAGAGCCATGCAAGCATGAAGTGGAAGTCTGTCCCTCTTGTTAAAAATGGTGACAATACATATGCAGCGGCAATACCGGCTGCCGACTATTTGGGCGGTACACTTTCCTATTATATTGAGGCAGCAGATGGAATGAATACAACTGCCTTTCCGGCAGATAAATCAATGCCTGTTCAAACAAAGATAGAAACTGTTCAAGAAACGGAACCCCAGTCAAAGCCAAGGCTGATGATCACGGAAATCACTCCTGATACTGCAGATGTTAATGGCAAGGATGGGTACGAGTTTATTGAAATCTATAATAATGCCGATCAGGCAATAAACCTGAAAGATTATCAAATCATTTACCGATACCCGAATAATACCCAGCTAAATTGGGATCTTGCTGAAGATAAAATGGTAGAGCCGCAGAGTTCTGCCGTGGTCTGGATCAAAAATGGGGCCAATGATGAAACCGGGCTGGAAAGCTTCAATGAGAATTACGGCACCAGCCTGGATGCCAGCCAGGTCATTGAAATCCATAATGATGGGATGGCAAACGGATCGGAACGCACGCTGATCATAGCCGATGATCTTGGCACAGAGATTGCGCAAGCGTCCTATAATAACAGCAGTACTGATGTATACCAGAATAGCGGCATCACTTATAAAACTCCAGCAGCCGGCAGAGATATGGTGAAGGCTGGAATCAGCGAAAAAGCAGCACCAGGGTCAGTTCTGCCTGGACAGGTACCTTCAGAACCGGTGAAGCTGTCAGATGACAGTGAAGCTCCAGTCATTACCCATGAAGTACAGACTGAAATTGAAGGCGGACAGGATGCGGTGATTTCAGCAACCGTTACAGATAACACAGAAGTGCAGGCTGTTTCCCTCTCTTACCGGGCTGCAGAAGCAGCTGAATGGAAAACGGTCAAAATGCTTGTAAGCGGGCAAGCTGAAAATGTTTATGAAGCAGTCATCCCTGAAGCGGATCTGCGGTCAAAACAGATTGTCTACAAAATAGAAGCAACCGACGGAATCAACTCCAGCAGCACCGGTGAGGCTCTAGCAAATATCACACCGGCCCAATACGCAAAGAATGAAGTGCCGCCGCTGCTCATTACTGAGGTTGTACCTGATTCTACCAATGTGAATGCTCTTGATGGCTATGAATTTATTGAAGTATATAACAATACAGATAAACCTATTAACTTTAAGGATTATAAAATCCGCTACCGCTATCCGATGGAAGGGCCCGAAGCAGACTTGATCTGGGGGCCGGAAAAAGAGGATATTATTATACCTTCAGGTGAAGCTGTTGTTTTCTGGATTATCAACACAGGAAATACTGATAAAACAGCAAAAGACTTTAACAGCAATTACTTTTCCAATCTCGAAGAAAATAAGAATCTCTTTAAAATGGTTTCCAATGGGATGGCCAATACAGGGGACAGGGGCATTATCATTGCGACTAATACCGGCCGGGAAATAGCAGCGTCCTTCTATAATGATGAGCCGAATAAGAAGGATACTGCTGCCAATAAGGGCATATTCTATGCATTTCCTACTGATAAAACAACCAATATGGTCAAAATCAGTGCGGGGGCAGACAATGCAACCCCTGGTGCGGTCATGAAGACCCAGGTCCCGGCAGCAAAGGCAGAGCTTAAGGAAGACACAAAAGCACCGGCCATTGAGGATCTTTCCAGTATCACAGAAGTAAACGAGAAGGAAGATCTGCAGCTCCTGTTTGCCGCCGCAGATGACCAGGATGTAAAAACAATGCGCCTCTTCTACAGAACGGACAGCAATGGGGCATACAGATCGGCTGATCTGCAGCCAAGCTATGATGATGGCCTCTATCATTTCAAAATCTACTCTCCGGAGCTGATTGGAAAAGATAAAGTCGAGTATTATACGCTCGTTTCAGATGGAACCCATACAATCGAGTCAGAGCCGGCAGAGATTAAAATAACAGGCGGAGAAGAAGAAACAGGACTGCGCCTGAATGTTAAGAATGACTCTATTGTTACAAAAGAGACAATTCTTAAAGCAGCCTCTGCTTCGGGCAGTTATGAAAATATCAAACTCAAAATCGATGGAGAGAGTGTTGCAGCAGAAACCTATAAAGCGCTGGAAAAACAGGCCTACTTTGCATTTGATGTTAAAAAGACAAATTTATTTTTCCAAAATGGCGTTACGATGGGTGATGAAGTTTTAAAGATATTTGACGATACGATCAATTCATATGTAACAATGACTGTTCCTATTGAACCGGACAAGCTTTCATTGAATGAACCGGCTGTCATTTCCGTCCGCTCAGGCACAAAGGTGTCTCCTTTTGATCAGGAATCAGAGGAAAACCGTGATGACTTTTATATTAAAAATGCCAGACTTGTCCTAAGCGACGGGACTGTCATATATGACCCGGCATACAGTGACAAGGAAAAGGAATTGACTGTCGGAGACGCAGGCTCTGCCAAGCCTGTATATGATTTCTCTTTCGAGGTGCCGGAAGAAAAATTCGCTGCCAAAGCTTATAAGTGGAATACCCTTGAAGCCGGAGAGGGCGAGCATACAATAACAGCAACTGAAGGGGATAGTTCAGCTTCTTCAAAAGTAATTGTCGACAATTCGGCACCGCTTATCACGGCTTCTGTGGAAAATGGCAAGGAATATAAAGGCAGCTTTACACTGGACGCGGATGTAGAAGATGAATGGTCCGGGGTAACCTCCGTATCAGCCGCTCTTGATGGCAAGGAAGTTACCCTGCCATATGATACTGGCTCTGCCCAGCTGGATCCGGGCTCACATACCTTTGAAATCACTGCAATCGACCTGGTCGGCAATACAGGTAAAGAATCTGTAGTGTTTAAAACTGCTGATGAACATCCTGCCAAGCCGAAGGCACTTTCTCCCGAAGACGGGGCAAAAGATGTAAAAACAGATGCGAAGCTGTCAGTAGAGGTTTCCGACCCTACTAATGATGATCTGTCTGTGAGATTTTACAAAGGCTTTGAATACAAGCCGGCAGATGCAGAAGTAAGTGTCTTCTCCAACTCAGCTGACAGGGAGCCTCCGGCAGAAATGATTCCGGCAGGGGAGACTTTGCTGGCTGCAGCAGAGGAAGATAAAATGAACGATAAGGATGGCGAGTATGTAACAACGTCATCTGTAGAAAAATTCCCTTATCAGCGATTCGAAGTTAAGGTCGATTCGGAAGTAGATGAAACAGACATCATCCAGATAGACTGGGAAGGGAAATCCCTTTTGGGAAGAAAAGTCAGCATGTATGTCTGGAATTTTAATAGTGAAAAGTGGGAGGTCCAGCAGTGGAAGGTGGCAGATCAGGATGATTTCACTCTGACTGCTTCCGTGCAGGGCAAACAATATATGAAGGACCAAAAGATACAAGTGATGGTCCAGGATGAAATTTCAGCAGAAACGCCATTTGATTATACAATGGTTTGGATGTCGGATACGCAATATTATTCAGAGAGCTACCCGCATATTTATAAAAAAATGGTAGACTGGGTGGATGCCAACAAGGAGAATCTGAAAATCCCTTATGTCTTCCATACAGGAGATTTGGTTGATGTTTCCACAGATCCCCAGCAATGGGCATATGCCGATGAGTATATGAACGTGCTCGAAGATGCAGATATACCTTACGGGGTCCTGGCAGGCAATCATGATGTAGATCATAAAACCAATGATTATACCCAATACTCCCAGTATTTTGGAGAAGAGAGATTTGCAGACAAGCCGTATTATGGAGGATCTTATAAAGACAATCGCGGTCATTACGACCTTATTAGTGTAAATGGCAATGATTATATTATGGTCTATATGGGCTGGGGCGTTGAGGATGCTGATCTTGAATGGCTGAAGGATGTGCTTGCCCAATATCCGGACCGGATGGCGTTCCTGAACTTCCATGAATACCTTCTTGTGTCGGGCAATAGAAGTCCGCTTGGAAACAAAATCTTTGAAGAAATTGTAAAGCCAAATAAAAACGTGCTGGCCGTCCTTTGCGGCCATTATCATGACAGCGAAACGCTCGTTGATGAGATTGATGATGACGGGGATGGCACACCTGACCGGAAAGTGTACCAAATGCTGGCTGACTACCAGGGAGGGCCTGAAGGCGGACAGGGATATATGCGTCTCCTGCATGTCAATCCTTCAGAAAATAAGATATATGTAAAAACTTACTCTCCGTATCTGAACGATTATAATTTCTACGATGCAGATTCTTATCCGGGCAAAGATGAGTTTGTTATCGATCTTCCATTGGAGCCGAAGGAGAAGGTCGTCTCCACTGACAGGCTTGAAGTGAAGGTTTATACAGACAGCCAGATCGGGGAGACTCAGACCCTGTCAGGAAAGAAAGCGGCGGAAACAGGATGGGCCGGCCTGGAGGCCAATAAACTGTACGGATGGTATGTCCGGGTGAATGATGAATTCTCAGGGGAAGCATTGTCAGATATCTGGTCATTCACTACCGGCAATGGAACTGGCGGGGGAGACAATGGGAACCAGGGTCCAGCCCAGCCATCGCAGCCGCCTGCAGCACCTCCTGCAGAGCAAAAGCCGGGAGAAATTCTTCTTCCATCCGGTGCAGTGCAGATTGAACGGAAGCAGAACGAGATTGTCACTGCTGTCCAGAGCAGCCAGGTTCCGGGAATTGTCAGCATGCTGAATGGGGAAAAGAAAGTAATTCCTATCATGCTGGAGAAGACGGCTAAGGGTGAAACAGCAGCAGCAAGCATTCCTGCAGTTCTCTTCAGGGATGCCGCAGCTAAGCAGAAAGATGCATTCATCCGCATAAAGAATGGTGAAGCAAGCATTACCCTGCCAGTCAGCCAGATTCAGACAGCAGAGCTGGCGGAAAAAATGGGGACTAATGTCGAGAATCTATCCATCGTCATCTCTGTTAATGAAGCAGCTGAACCTGCTTTTAAAGAAATGGCAGAAAAGAATAAGCTGACTTTGGCATCAAAGGTGATGGAATTTACTGCAGAAGCGGCAGCTGGAGAGAAGAAGCAGGCGCTGGAAAACTTCAGCAGTTATTTAAACTATGAGCTGGCAGGCAGCAAAGAATTCAATGCTAAAACCGCTTCTGTCATCCGTTTTAACAGCACTGGTGCCATTTCATCAGTACCAGCACTGTTCAAGGGCAGAACAGCAGAATTTAAATCATTGGCCGGAACTGTCTTTGCAGTTTCAGAAGATAAGGTATCCTTCCCGGATGTAGACAGGAAAAGCTGGCCGGCTGATTATATAGAGACCCTCGCATCCAAACATATCATTAAAGGAAAAGCAGATGGAACATACGCACCGCTAGAAGAGATGACCAGGGCACAATTCACTGTTTTGCTTGTCCGCGCCCTCGGCCTTCCGGCTGTGGATTATGACAATCGCTTTAAGGATGTAAAAGGGACTGAATGGTTCAACAGCGAAGGTGAATTGATGGCAGCTGTTCAAACGGGCATCATTCAGGGCAAAGAGGATGGGAATTTTGCCCCGAATGAGAGGGTTACAAGGGCACAGGCCGCTGCCATGATCAGCCGTGCTATGGACATTCCGTTCATTGGCTTTAACAAGAATGTGTTAGAAGAGAGTAAGAAAGCTTCAGATTTCAAGGATGCCGCCCAATTTGCACCATGGGCGAAAGAAGGAATTGAAGCTGTTTATCAGGCTGATATAGTATCTGGGCGTGAGGATGGCCGTTTTGACCCGAATGGCTATACAAGGCGAGATCATATGGCCAAAATTCTGGCGAACTTCCTTATAGCCGCCGGTTTGATGGATGATACAATTACAAAGTGAAAAAAGCAGGCTGCTGAAGCAGCCTGCTTTTTGTGCTCTTACTATACTGAATGGTAGCTGATAATTATTTTAGAATAACGATATACAAGGTTAGAAAGTATTGTTCTACTATATTGTGAAAAAGTGAAATTTAGTTTTTCTATGTTGATATATAATTTATAAGCTCTAATCATATAAACTTATTATGCTGAACAAGACGAATGAAAAAAGACCTACTTTTGTTAGAGGTTTATGGAATCGAGACTAATTTACTAGTATAATATAAATGTATAACTTTACCATTGGAGGTTAATATATGAAAAATAATAGGAAAAAGATCTTAGCTGCTGCAGTCACTACTTCAATTGTTGCATCAGCAGCTGCCAATTCAGTTGAAGCGGCAGACTTTCCGGATTTAAAGAAGGGGAGCTTCGGTTATGAAGAGATTTCAAATCTTGTAAAGGCCGGGGTGATCGATGGGTTTGGCGATGGCACTTTCAGACCGGGAACAGCTATCACCCGCCAGCAGGCTGCTAAGCTTTTCACGCGTGCTTTGAACCTCAAAGCGCCGTCAAGCGGCAAAGGGTTTAAAGATGTGAGTCCGGAGTCTGCCTTTTATTCATCAGTTCTTGCTGTGCAGGAGGCAGGAATCTTCAAGGGGACAGGGGAATACTTCAATCCTAACGCCACCTTGACAAGGGAAGAAATGGCTACAGCTTTAGTCAGGGCGTTTAAGCTAAAATCCAGCGGCGCTCAAGTTCCCTTTAAGGATTTAAAAGAGATTTCTCCAGCCCACTTGGAAAATGTGAAGACTCTCTACCAGGCAGGGGTCACAAAAGGAAAAGCAGGATTCTTATTTGATCCCAAAGGCAATGTGTCCAGAGCTGAATTTTCAGTATTCCTTTTCAGGCAAGTGATCGGGGAAAAAGCAGCCACTATAGAAAAACTGGCGGAAAGCAAAGTTTATATCGATGGTAAGGCCTATACATATTCTAAAGAGCTAAAACCTTTCTTCAGCAAGGAAAATGAAAATGCCCTATTAGGTGCAGGCATTAAATATAATCAGGACAACAGCCAAATTACAGAGATTACATACCTGGAGATTAATGCATCAGGAAAAGAGAAACAGGATAACTCCGGCAATGTCATTCTTAAAGGAGAACGCGGGATTGTTAATGGAGACATGGTCATTAACGGAGATTTTATCACTGTTGAGAAACTCAATATTAAAGGCAGTCTAACGATCACTTCAAAAACGGCCAATTCTTTTATCGGCAAAAGTCTGTCTGTAGAAAAGAGTACAGTTATCAATGGGAAGGCTATGGCTATTTTTAGTGATTCCAAACTGAATTCCCTTGAAGCAGCCGCAATGGGCAGCCGGATTGAGCTGAAAGGACCGACAGCTGTTCGTTCTGCTGAGGTTCTTGCAGATGCAGTTTTATCATCAGAAAATACTATCCCGCAGCTGATGGTAAAAGGACAGGCAGCAAAGTTAGAGCTGAACGGCAAGGTACAAAAGGCATCATTTGCGAATGAAAAGCCGATCCACTTGAAGGGAGCAGGCGAGATTGAGATGCTGGAGGCATCAGGTGCAGCTATAACGCTGGAGAATGGTTTGAAAATTGGCGATCTTCATTACTCTGCTGCCAGCAAAGTTGCAGATGTTATCACAAACTATAATCAAGTTAAAGGCAATATCGCTAAATTAAATGGAAAGGATAATCCTGATGCTGCTGCAGCTGCACCGGTTAACACAGGAAGTCCGATTCCTTCTGACCAGACGCCGCCGCAAGGCTTAACAGGCCTTTCGGCTGTCTCTGATCATACAAAAGTGACATTATCCTGGAATGCCAGCAGCGAAGCTGATTTCAGCCATTATGAGATTTATTATCTTGCAGGGAAAAGTGTTTCCAGGGAATCTGCAGGAGCCCAGAAGGCTATTGTGAAAGAAAAAGGCTCAGGCCGGGTTTCTTTTGATATTGCCAGCCTGTCAAATGATGTGGACTATGCATTTGCTGTTTATGCAGTTGACTCTTCCGGAAATTACAGTACTGCAGCTACTGCAGCAGCGGCTCCAGCTGCGGAACAGGCTGTTTCTGAGAACATCTTTGAAAACAATCGCACCTACTCCAGGAGCTACTTAATCAATCCGGCAGCAGGAGCAGTTTATGGAGCACCGACAACTGGAAACAGTGCAGCTGTCAATGGGAATGTAACGGTCAAGGGAAGTGCAACTCTTCAAAACCTGGTGATTTCGGGCACGCTGGTTCTTGATCCTGGGGATGAAGGCGAGGTAACACTTGATAATATCGAAGCATCAGCCATCAAAGTGCTATCAGGGAAAGTAGGCACTATTGTTTTCAATCATGTTAAAGCAGATTCTGTCTTTGTCAGTGATGATAATGGAATCAGGCTGAAAAGCGATGGCAGCAGCACAATCGGCAGCTTAAGGATCTCACCTTCCAATCCAACCGGCGCGTCCGAAGTGCAGCTGGCGGGAAATTACAATAGCACTAATATCATTCTCGAAAAAGATGTAACTGTAACGGCCAAGCCTGACTTTTCAGCAGGCGGCATAACCATTGAAGGGCAGGAAAATCTTCATATTATCCTTCAGGCTGAAGAAGGAAGCGCAGCTGATCTTCCCTCTGTTACTTTTAAGAGTCCTGCGAAGTTAAGCTCAGGAGCGGGAAGCATCTCCATCCCGAAAATTATCCTCGCTAATGGGGGTATGACAGCAGGAGAGACTGAGATCAATGGCAGCTTTGGGCAGCCGGAAGTCTTAGCAGAGAAAGCAGTTTCCTTAAAGGTTGAAGCAGAAATCTCAAAGCTCACAGCAAAGTCGGCTGTTCATTTATCAGGCGGAAAAGCTGGGGCTATCCAGAACTTTGAAACAATCGGGAATGCCGGTAAGATCAATGGTGCAACAGAAGAAGTGAATGAAGACCTGAAGAAGGTCAGGGACACCAGTGTAAACCTGGCAAAAGCGGAGATTAAGAAGGTGCTTGAGCAGACGGAAAAGGACCTCGCAAGCATCCAAAAAGCAGATGCTTATGTAGTAACTGCTATCTCGCTTGGAGCAGCTAAAACGGATTTTATTGAGGGAAATAAGAACCTGATTGATGAGTTGAATAAGCTGAAATCACAGCTGGCAGCAAAGATGGATGCAATTAAGGAATTGAACGAAAAGCTGGCTGAACTGCCTAAGAAGGAATATTTACCTTATATTACCTCAGCCGGATTGCCTAAATTGAAAAATGATGCAGCCGCAGCAGAGGCAGCTTCAGATAAGGCCAAGGCAGCCGGGATTACCAATCCTGAGAAAGATGCAAATGTGAAAAACTACAGCCGTCTGAACGACGCTTTGCAGCATATTCAAAAGCTTGAAGGCGTGAAGGAAGCAGTCCTGAAGGGCGTCCTTGCCAAGCTGGCAGAGCTGCCTGAGCCTGATGCCATTACCATTGGGGCAATTGATGAAATCATACGGCAAATGGAAGAAGCTAAGCGTGCTGCTGCAGAAGCAGAGTTAAAAGGAGCCGTGCCTTCTGACTTCATCCGTGATGGGGAAGATTTACTGGCAAAATTGAATGCAGTTGAATCTGCTGTTTCTGAGCTGCTCCAAGCAAAGGCAGCTGCTATCAGTATGGCGGTAGAAAAGCTGGCAGCACTTCCGGAAACCGATGATATTACCGTAGGAAACTTAGAGTCAGTCCGTAAGCTTGCAAATATAGCAAGGACGGCCGTTGAACAGGCAAAAATCAAAGGAGCTGCAGATTCAGATTTTGCACTATTGAGTGTACTGGCTAGTGTGGAAGCAAAAATTGCCCTGCTGGATGATGCGCGAATTTCTGCGATTGATGCTGCAAATAAAGCTATCGCTTCCCTTCCTGAGCCAGATAGCATTACGGTTGAGATGATTGAAGCACTGCAGTCAGAGCTCAATGCAGTTAAGACCAAAGTAGAGGCAGCACGGCAGGCAGGCGCAGAAAACAGTGGATTTGTAAACCTGGAGAAAATTGATCAGATTGAGAAGAGAATGGCAGAGCTTTTCGGTGAAAAAGCTGAAGCAGTTGAACTGGTAAATGAAATGCTTCAAAACCTTCCGGATGTATCGGCCATTACATTTGCCAACTTCAAACAGGTGAAAGCTGATGTTTCCAAACTGAAGCAAGCCATTGCTGATGCGAAAGAAAAAGGGGCTGCTGAGGCCGATTTTGAAGATATAGAAAAACTTTTGCAAGCTGATGAAAAAGTATTGGAACTTGAGAATAGCAGCGCGGAAGCTATTACTGCTGCCAACCAGGCCATTTCTGCTCTCCCTGCAGCAGAAGAAATAGGGACAGAAAATCTCGATGAAGTAAAGGCAAAATGGCAGGCAGCTGTGGAAGCCATCGCTGATGCAAGGGCAAAAGGAGCAGTGGATGCTGACTTCCCTGAGCTTGACAGGGTGGATGAAACTGAAAGAGCGATTGAAATGATGGAGACTGCCCTGGAGGAAGTGATCCTTACTGCAAATGAAGCGCTCGGAAAAATACCTGCAGCGAAAGACATTACTGCACAGAACTTTAAAGAAGTAAAAATCCTTGCAGCTGCTGCCAAGAATGCCGTAGCAATTGCAAGAACAAAAGGTGCTGAGGACAGCGATTTTACTGGACTGGAGAAGATCTCTTCCGCTGAAGAGAAAATTGCCGAACTGGAACAGCAATACACCGAAGCTGTTTCAGCAGCAAATCAAGCAATTTCAAATCTTCCTGTTCCAGCAGATATTTCTTTCAGCACACTTTCGGAAGCAAAAGAAAAGCTTGCAAATGCAGAATCAGCCATCGCTGAAGCAAGGACAAAAGGGGCAGAGGATGCAGACTTTGCTAATCTTGACAAACTAGCTGAAGTGAAAGAGAAAATCAGTTCTCTTGAGATTGAGAAAAAACAATCCACCTCAGAAGCCAATGCAGCCATTGCCGGCCTGCCTGAAGCGGACCAGGTTACTGTTTCCAATTTCAAAGAAGTGAAGGCAGATGCAGAAGCAGCCAATATAAAACTTAATGCTGCCCGCCAAAAGGGTGCAACTGATGCTGATTTCACGGGATTGTCCAAGCTTCAAGCAGTTTTGGCCAAAGTAATTGCATTTGAACACCAGCTTAATGAAGCGATCCTTGCTGCCAATGAAGCCATTGCACTGCTGCCGGAACCAGAGTCCATTACGCGTGAAACACTGCAGAGCGCCAAAGAAAAGCTGCAGGCTGCCAATGAATCTATTGAAGCAGCCAGGCAGAAGGGAGCGGGGGATTCAGACTTTACCGGTATTGAAAAGCTCGAGGCAGTAGAAACGAAGATCGCTGAGTTTGGAGATCTGAAAGAGCAGGCGATTGAATCCGCCAATGAGGCACTTGCTGCCATACCGAATGCGGAATTTATTACCGAAGAAAATGCAGCCGAAGTGCGTTCCAAAGTCCAAATTGCCCAAATGCTTGTAGCACAGGCAAGGCTTCTGGGGGCAGAAGACAGTGATTTTACTGGACAGGAAAAAATCAATCAGGCTCTTGCTGCACTGAAGCAATTTGAGTCAGGGTATGATCTGGAACATTATGAAAACCCCCTGGAATCCCTGGCTAAAATCAATCAGAACATAGACGGTTTCACAGCAGAGGATTTGATGGGAGCTTCCGACTCCGGAGTCAAAGAAAAAGAGCTGGAACGGTATAGAGCAGAACTAAAGAAGGTGTTGTCGGAAAATAATAGAGACCTCACCCTTGGTGATGTTGGATTAGCTGTAAGCAGACTGAATGGTGTATTGATAGAAGAAGGGATAGAGGCTATCAATTCTAATCTATCAGGGTTTACCTTTGAGGATCTTAATAAGGTACAGTATGTTTTTGGCAGTTTCAGGATTCAGGATTACCGCGATGCTTTAACTGCAGCCTATAGTAAGTATGGACACTTAAGCAGCGAAGAAATCTCCAATACTATTTTCAGTATGGAAAAAGAAGCAGCATTAAATGCTGTTAATAGCCATCCGGAATCTGCCGAGATGATGGATTTGTATACTTTGGCAGCAGAGTATGGATATCACATTATTAATGTACCGGTTGAAGTGATCCGGACAGAGTTAAAGAGGGTTATCGCTCAAGAAGGCCCTTTAACTGCCACTGAAATTGTAGAGATCATAAAGAATTTGAGTACTGCTGACATCCATGAAGTGTTCTTAGAGGAGATTAACTCCAATCCTGAACATTTCTCAACCGAAGCATTGAGTGCTGTTTCTAGTACTAATTTAGAGTACCAGCTGATTGATTCATACCGGAAAGCTATTGCAGACTATAAAGCTTCCCAGTCAGCGCCGCTTTCAGCCAAAGCTATCTCGAAATTGGTCGCAGATATAAATGATCAGGCGTACTTGCATGAAATAAATACAGATAGGGACTACTATTATGCATTGAGCATCGTAGCTATCGGAGACTTTGCCTTTAAACAGCTATCTGAATATCAAGCAGCTCTTGAAAGAAAGCAAAATGAAAAAGGGGATCTCACAAAGGAAGAAGTTATAGCAATTGTCAGGGCTGTCAACTCCGATATAAGAGGCAGTGCTCTTGCTGCGATTAACATGAATCCGGAGGAATCGACGTACTTCCAGCTTTCGGATGCAGTAGATCATTATGGGCTGGTCGATAGCAATGCCCTGGAGTTCTATCGTGCCGCATTGGTAGAGGCTGTTAATATCAGTTCAGGAAACCTTTCGGAATATGATATCAGGCAGCTGATTGAGGATGTTAACAGTCAATTGGCATTAGCTTATATTAATAACAATCCCGAAACTTTTACTATGGACCATCTCAGGAAAGTTTTATCCAGCACTTGGCTTGATAAAGAGTTGATCCTTGATTACAGAGAGTCTGTCTCACTTAGACTGGAAGAACTTCAGGCAGAGCTGACGGCTGTACAACTCAGTGAAATTGTCAATCAGGTAAATGACAGGGTTTCCGATGCAGCTGTCCAGTATATCAGCGATAATATTGACAGCTTTGAGTACGCTGCTCTTGTGAGTGCTTCAAAAGGCTATAATGTATGGGAAGAGTATTTAGAAGAATATCGCAAGGAGCTAAAAGCGTTAAAAGAAAGAAACGGCAGAGCCCTTCAATATAGTGAAATTCTTTCTGCCCTTTCAAGGGTTCACCAGGAAATGGCCCAAAAAGAAGTTGCATATACTATTAATTTGTTAATGACAGAACCTAAACTCATTAATATTGATCATTTATGGAGAATTTCTCCAAGTGCAGATGAACGGCTGATATTCAGGTATATAGATGAGTTGTCTCTCCTGCTTGATGATGGCATGGTATTTACCCAGCAAAATATTGCTGAAGTGATCAATAATATCAACAAAACGTATGCAATAGAGACATTGAACAACACGCCATTCATTATCTCAATGCGGGAGCTTGGCTACATTGTCGAGATCCATTCATTCAGTGAGGAATTCCTTGATGATTATAAGCAGGCTTTCTCGGACGATATCAAAGCTTCCGGTCCAATGTCAGCCGGCAGGGTGGCAGAAGTGATTCTTCAAGTGAATAAAAGGAAAATTATAGAACAGGTAAATGCTTATCCTGAAGGTTTGACTATCAATCATTTGGCTGCTTTATATGGCTGGAACTTTATTGACCAGGAATTGCTGGTGGGCTATATCGGCAGAGCACGGGCAGAGCTGGATGCTGGAAGAGAATTAACCTTTGAAACGTTGCTGTCGGTAATAAAAGATGTAAACCAGCAGGATCAACAGGAAGCTCTGGCTGAAATAAATGAGAATCCACAAGGGTTCAGCTATAGTACTCTTTTGAGGGCGGCTGACACATATGTTAAAGAAGAGAGGCTTTCACCATACCGCATGGCGATAAAAATGTATATGGATTCCAAAGGGGGCCATATTTCAGCTGCTGAGCTGATTTCCATCCTGGAGGACGTAAACAGGCAGGAAAATGAAAGAGAAAGACAAGATGCGATTGATTATATTAATGAATATCCTGCTGCTTTTTCAATTATAGATCTCAGAAGCTCAGGCATTTATATCGAGCCTGAATATGAGCATCTTTTACCGGAATTCCGTGCAGCGGTAGGGGCAAAACAGCTGACTAAAGGCAGGGACTTGACCTTTGAAGAAATCTTCCAGACTGTAAATCAGATCCTTAATGAAGCGAAAAATCTGAAAGAAGCTGCTGCACTTGAACGTATTAATGAGAATCCTGAAGGAGCCTCTATTTGGGATATTAAGCTGTTTTTTACAAATGCAAGGGAAGACAGACTCGAAGCGTATAGGGCGGCATTGCTTGAAAAAGCAAACAGTGTCGGAGAATTAAATGAATGGGATGTCGAAAACGCAATAACAGAGAAGAATAAGGCACTGGCTCTTGCAGAAATAAATGATCATCCTGCCTCAATGACTATTGAGCAGCTGACCGATGCGCTGTTTAATGAAAATTATTCCTTTAAGCAGGAATACCTGGCAGAATACCGTTTGAAAATGGCAGAAGCAGTAGAGGCTGATGGCACGATAACCATTGAGGAAATAATCGAGATTCTTGAAGAGGTAAATGGAAGGGAAACTCTCCCAAGAATTCAGAGCAATCCCGAGAGTATCCAAGCTTCTGAGCTTAGGATGATCTTAGGTTCTGAAAACGTGGTCGATGAGAGTATTGCTGATTACCGGACAGCCATAACAAACGCAGTTCATTCCGGCACACAGCTTACTAGGGATATCCTGCTGGATCTTGTGCTGGCAGTAAACAGCGAAGTGTCAGAACGAGCCCTTACAGAAATTAATGCCAATCCGGAAGCCGTCACAGCCGAGCTGCTGAGAAAAGCCGGAGTTACTGTTTATGCTTATCCTGATCGCCTCCAGTTGTATCGTGAAGCGATTGCTAAGAAAAAAGCTGAACTTGAAAAGGACTTGAGCCTGACGGAGCTGGAGGCTGTCATTGAGGATGTAAATGCTAATTATAGGCAGTATATTGAGGAGCTAGTGCTTAAACGGATTATCGAAAATCCAGATACTTTTACAATAGATGATCTGAATCAGCTCAATATATATCCCGAATATGAAGATAAGATAGCTGAATACAGGCAAAAGGTGAAAGCAGAGCTGGATAGACTGACAGTTGATAGAATCCGCCAAATTGTCTGGGCAGTGGACTCTGCCGTTAGAGAAAATGCTGCTGCAGAAATGCTGAATGTAATTAAAAGTGACCCAACAGGATTTTCATTTAAGGTGCTGCAGCAGGCAACAAGAAACCTTGCTATAAGTGCTGACAGAATTGATTTGTATAGAAAAGCAGTGGCCAGTTTCCTGGATGAGAATAATGGGCAGATGGGGCTATATCAGTTAGAGAGTCTGATTATGGAAACCGATAAAGCTGCAGCTTTCAAGAAAGCTAAAGAAGCGCCGTTGTCATTGACCATTATAGATGTTGAGTACCTTGTTAGGGATGCGGGTAATTGGGCAATAAGTGTACAGTATTTAGAAGGATACCGGACAAGCATAAAAGCAGAGGTTGACTCTGGCAGAGAACTGACATCCCAAAGGGTTGTAGAACTGATCAATCAAGTGGGCCGGGAATATGGATTGGCTGAGATTATCAGAGATGGTGCAGGATTTAAAGATCAATCCCTCCTGCATGTTGTTTTTCCATATTATAGCTGGGAGTTCATGGATGCTTATCGTGAAGCTGTTATAGACTTACTTGAAACAAATCAGACTTTAACGATTGTTTTATTAAATGACTTAGCTGCTGGAATAAATTCAGCTCATTTCCTGAATCAAATAACAGCCGATCCCCAGTCTGCCGAAGTGGACCAGCTTCGCCTCCTTTTACAAGAGGACGATTTGGTACGGTCTGATTATGAATATCTGGAGCTGTACCGCTCAACACTTGTACAGCTGAAGGCAGAAAAAGATGAGGGTGAGTTGTTCACAATTTCAGAAGTTAAACAGGCAATCACAAAAGCAAATGCTGAGATTGATGGTAGCAGGCTTGATGCAATTAACAAAAATCCTGAAGGCTTTGATATAAATGACCTCGGAAAGCTGATAGGCTATGAACTTATTAATTATTCAAACCTTGATTTCTACCAGCAATCAGTTGCCCAAATGCTGGCGGAACTTGAGCGTGACCTGACTGCCGAAGAAATCCTGGAGGCAGTTAAATTAGGAAATGAACTGGCAGATAAGGCAAATCTGGATGCAATTAATCTTAATCCTGACAGCTTTGGACTCTCAGATCTTGAAGAAGTTGCAGGGAATATAAATTGGTCTAACCTTGAGTATTACCGTGAAGCTATTAAAGCCATGCTTTCAGTGAAGGGTGCACCTTTAACCAAAGAAGAAATAAAGCAAGCTGTAGTGGAAGGGGATGCCTTGGCGGTCGAAGCGAGGCTTGCCGAGATCAACGGCAGTCCTGAAAAATTTGAGTCATCTATTCTTGGGGAACTGTATGGATATGATATTGTTCAATGGGAAAACATGGAGTGGTACCGCAGCGCCTTAAATGAGGCCATTCAAAGCAATAACGGCGAGCCGCTTTCCTATGAGGAGATTCGTGATATTCTGCTGCAGGTCAACTCCGCAGAAACGAATTCAATCTTAGAAAAGATTAATTCAAGTCCTGGCGAAGTGACCCGCGATGAGATTTATTCCCTGCTTCCTGATGAGATCGCTCATCTTGTATTTGATCCTTATGTTAGCTATTACCAGGATCAGTTTGCTGAAATGAAAGCAGAGATGGGGCGGGATTTACGACTTGAGGATGTGAAAACAGCAGTAGAGGATACGAATGAAAGAATCTATGAGGAGATTTTCGATAAGATCACCCAAAATCCTCAAGAGCTTCAAAAATATGATTTAGGTATTTTTGAAGAATCCTATTCAGAAAATGTTTATTTCTCTTGGGAACAATTCAAGCTATATCAAATATTGTTTACGGAACATCTCGCAGCAGGCGGTGCTCCTCTCTCCAGGGATGATATCAAGATAATTTCTGAGGATGTATATGCGAACTATAATACAATTTGGTCGTATATTTTAGCAAAGGAATCATACAAATCAGGCGATATCCTGGATGTTGCGACAAGCGATTACCAGCTGTCCCAGGTATTCCTTGTTCCAGTCAGCCATGGTTCCGAGGATATTACCGAGCAGGAGCTATATGATCTGGTTGAATCTGGTGTCGCTGTTTCAGCTGGTCCGCCTAATAACGGAGAGAATACGCTGATTGACACTGCGGGTCTACCGGCTGGAGATTATGCCGTTTACTTAGTAGATAATGGTGGTTCAGGGGTTTTCGGAAAATCCAATACGATCCATCTTGATTCGGGGGCAGAAAACCCAGGGGAAGGTGTAAACAGCCTTCCTGAGACAAAAGAAGAAAAGCCGGCGGAAGATAGCGTTGTTGAGGAAGTAAAGCAAACTTCATCCGGAACTGTTAGCATTAAGCTGCAGGATGAAACCTTCATTGAAGTTACGGTTGAAGATCAGGATCTTAATTTGAACAGCAATGCAGCCGACACAGTAGCTGTCCAGGCTGTAAATGATAACGGAGAGCTGCTGGAAGTTATTCTGACTGAGACTGGTGCTGATACGAATGTATTTGTTGGAACGGTTATGCTTAACCTGTCTGCTGAAAAAAGTGAAGAAATGCTGACCATAACAGATGGAGATACAGTCACCATTACTTACACAGATGAAGCAAATGCAGAAGGCAAAAAAATAGAAGCTGCCCAATCCATCACCATCCAGTTCGGGAAAACTAAATAATACAAGCATTTGAACCGCTGAGAGCGCTTTACTCTTAGCGGTTCTTTTGGTATTGATTCGACAAATTTCGGGAGGTACCTGTCACCATCCACTACGCCTCAAGACCTACCCAATCTTACAGTCCTGGTCTATGGAAAAGAGGAGTTTTATCGTGTATTGTTGAATTAAATAAGATAATCTTACTTTTTCTGTCAGTGGGAGAGATTGGGTGAAACCTATTCTGTCTTAAATCGTATGAGTAGATAAAGCAGGATTTTATGTCAGGAGTCGATATGAATGAACCGGATTGTTTCGTTTCTTATAGGCACAGTACTGGCTGTCCCGTTCGCCGGGTCGGTCTGGACGGTCAGTTATTTCGGATTTGACCAGACGTTTTTCTTATCCGGACTGATAGCAGGCGGAGCGGCTGCGTTAGTGTATCTGGCCGCATTCCAGATCGGGCGTGTCCGTTTCCTCAGGAAGCACGGGCTTTCGCGGAGGGAATACAAGTACATCAAGACAAACCTTGCAGAAGGGAAAAAGAAAATTTCCCGCCTGCACAAATCATTGTTTGCGATCCGCCATCTTCCTTCTTTGAAGCAGCGGATTGAACTGATGAGGATCACAAGGAAGATTTACAGGCTGACGAAGAAAGAGCCGAAGCGTTTTTACCAGGCTGAAAGGTTCTATTTTTCCCATCTTGATTCTCTGGTGGAAATGACGGAGAAATATGTTTTCCTCTCCACCCAGCCAAAGAAGAATCTTGAAATCGACCAGTCGCTGCTGGAGACCCGAAGGACCATCAATGAACTTTCCGAGACGGTGGAGAAAGATTTGTATGAAGTGATTTCCGATGATATTGATAACCTTAACTTTGAAATAGACGTGGCAAAAAACTCGATCAAAACATGGAAGGAAAACCGATTACCTGAAGAAAGCAGGAGGCTGAAATGAGCGAACAAAACCCATCATTAACAAAAAAGACGAACAGTCTTATGGATGATATCCTTGCCGACCCGTTCGGCGACATGAATGGCGGACCTGCCCTGGAGCTTGCGAAGGAAGACAAACCGGTGAAGCTCATAGACGTGATCCCGGAAGAAAATAGGGCACGCGCCTATCAGATCGCCGAGCAGATCGACCCGCGCAACCACCAGGCCATGATTGCCTATGGCACCCAGGCTCAGACAAAGCTGCTCACCTTCTCGCACAGCATGCTCGAGCATGTCCAGAAGAAGGATATCGGAGAGGTCGGTGATATCATCAATGACCTGATGAAGCGCCTCAATGACATGAACCCGGATGAACTGAAGCAGGGCAAGCAGTCGCTGTTTTCCCGCATGTTCGGAAAAATCTCCGATTCTGTTCAGGAGATCCTCTCCAAATATCAAAAAACAGGAGCGCAGATTGACCGGATCAGCGTAAAGCTGGACCGCAGCAAAAATGTCCTCTTGTCTGATATCCATATGCTTGAGAAGTTATATGATACGAACAAGGAGTATTTCCATGCCCTCAATGTCTATATTGCAGCGGGCGAAATCAAGCTCGAGGAGCTTCATGAGCAGACAATCCCGCAGATGAGGAAGGAAGCGGAAGCATCAGGCGACCAGATGAAATTCCAGGAAGTCAATGATATGCTTCAGTTTGCGGACAGGCTGGATAAAAGGCTGTATGATCTGAAGCTGAGCCGGGAAATCACGATTCAATCCGCTCCGCAGATCCGCCTGATCCAAAACACGAATCAGGCCCTTGTCGAAAAGATCCAGGCATCCATCAACACCGCCATCCCGCTGTGGAAAAACCAGGTGGCAATTGCCCTGACCCTTATCCGCCAGCGCCATGCGGTTGAAGCGCAGAAGCAGGTCTCGAAGACAACAAATGAGCTGCTCTTGAAAAACGCGGAAATGCTGAAAACAAATACCATCGAAACCGCCAAGGAAAATGAGCGCGGTCTTGTGGATATTGAAACCCTCAAGAAAACCCAGGAAAACCTCATTTCCACCCTGGAAGAAACACTCAGGATCCAGGAGGAGGGCCGCAATAAGCGGCGCCAGGCAGAAAGTGACCTGGCTTCCATGGAAAATGAACTGCGTCAGAAGCTGCTTGAAATCAAAGGATAAGTAACAGAGATGCCTTCCCGATAGGAGGCATCTTTTTATTTTTAAGGAGTATACTCCGGATAAAATGGACTGGTTTAAACAAAGTGATATTGCCGGACCTCCTTTAGTAGAATGGTCAGCACCTATTTGTTAAAAAAAATTTATTAAAAATCATGTTTACTTAATTTTTAGTGTGGTATTAAATTTTAGTGCATGATCTGGTAAATACAGGATGAGAGGGTGAATATCAAGGGCAAAATCACTGAAAAGTGATGACGCAAAGCTATAGGGGCTTATGTGGAAAAAACAATGCCAGCCAGCTGCCATCAAACAGAAAAGGGGACTATTTGATGTCAAAAAAGAAGTGGGACACGCCTGAAGTTATAAAACGGAGAAAAAAAAGAAACAAAATTATACTGTACATATCAATTTTTGTGTTTACTATTGTTTCAAGTGTTCTGGCAACAGTTTTAATGAGTCAGGTATAGCAGGAAAGACGGAGGCCGTGCGGGCACTCCGTCTTTTTTAGATACAGCCCGCCATGTACCTGCTTCCTGATTTGCGGGCGTTTTCAAAATTGCTTTCGGCACGTCTGATGTGTTAAAGATTTTCGTTGGTAATAGGCGGAGTGAATAAAAAAAGAAGATTTGTCCCTTTTATTGTATTTAAAACAATTGTCGAACAAATCCTCCCATCTGTCCATGCCGATAGTCATTGTTATGGCGTCGAATCAGCATTGACTAGGTCCTCCTTGGTATAGACATCTATACACTTATTTCGCTAATCTAAAGATGTAATTATTTGAATTTTTAAACTAAAGGGAGGGAAGGAGAAAGTCCGGTTCGTGTTCAGAGATGATAAAAGGAGGAATAAGATGAAGAATAAGTCTGTGAAAGTGACATTGGCTGCCATCCTGAGCCTAAGCGCTGTGGCTCCTGCAGTTATGGCAAGCGACAGTCCTGAAGCAAAAGAAAAAGCGGGGGATCCGGAAATGAGTTCTTCCAAGTTTATGCCTCCTGTTCCATTTCCATGGGACCATCCAGGGAAGTCATCACCGGTGCTTCACCCGGGATCTGCCAGGGGAGCCGGCATGGTTGAGGGCCCGCTCAATGAAATCGATGGAATCATGGAGGATATGATTGATTCCAGGGTGATGCCCGGTGCAGTGGCACTTGTGGCCCGGCGCGGCCATATCGTCAAGCATGAAGCCTATGGCATGGCTTATCAGTATAGTGATGACGGAATGACAGAAGCCGATCAGCCTATCAGCATGACGAAGGACACCATCTTTGACCTTGCTTCCATCAGCAAAATCTTTACAACAACAGCCGCTATGCAGCTTTATGAAAAAGGCCTCTTCAATCTTGATGATCCGGTGGCTGATTATCTGCCTGAGTTTGCAGCGGGCGGCAAGGAAGAGGTGACCATCAGGCAGCTGATGACCCATACCTCCGGATTCACGGCCTGGATTCCTCTTTATTCACAGGGAAACAGCCGCGAAGACAGGATTTTAATTGCCCTGCAATATCCGCTTGCCAATGAGCCGGGGAGCACCTATACATACAGCGACCTCAACATGATCGCCCTCGGAGCCCTTATTGAAAAACTGTCAGGCAAGCGCCTGGATGAATATGTGAGAGACCATATTACCAAGCCACTTGGCATGAAGGATACCATGTATAACCCGCCTGAAAGTCTGAAGGACAGGATTGCAGCGACTGAATATCAGCCTGCCCTCGGGCGCGGCCTTGTCTGGGGAGAGGTTCATGATGAAAATGCCTGGTCGCTTGATGGCGTTGCCGGACATGCAGGGGTATTCTCCACAGCAGGAGACCTGGCGAAGTTTGCCCATATGTACGTAAACGAAGGCACCTATGGCGGCAAGCAAATTTTGAAAAAAGAAACAGTCAGGACGCTGACGGAAAATCAGATCCCGCAGTTTCCCGGCGATGACCACGGACTTGGCTGGGAACTGAACCAGGGCTGGCTCGGCGATGCGCTGACAGATATAGATTCACTCAGCCACACAGGCTACACAGGCACTTCAGTTGTCATCTCCCAGAAAAATGGCACCATTGCCATCCTGCTGACCAACCGGGTCCATCCGACAAGGAACACCGTTTCAACGAATGGAGCAAGAAGGGCATTTGCAAGGCAGGTGGCAGACAGCATTCCGGTCAGCATCCCCGGTAAAAAGCCGGCTTGGTTCTCTGGCTATGGGGATAGCACAGAAAAAAGCCTGACAGCTGAAGTCGAGCTGCATTCACAGGCGGTTCTCTCTTTTGAAACCTGGCACCGGATTGAAGAAAACAGCGATTATGGCTATCTGGAAATCTCTGCAGACGGGACAAATTGGACAGAAGTCAAGTCCTTTACCGGAAACAGCGGAAGCTGGAGCACGGTTAAAGCCGAGCTTCCTGCAGATACTAAGCTCATTCGCTTCCGCTATAAAACCGATGCAACCGTCAACGGAAGAGGCTGGTACCTGGATGATCTAAAAATCTCGCCTAAAAAAGGCAAAGTCATAAAGCCTGAGTTTGCGAGTGAAGAATGGCAAAAACGCAGCTATTAAATGTTGAGGAGGAATGGCTTTGAAAAAGCTCAAAACGATTGTAATGACTTTTCTGGTTCTGATCCTTGGGTTCTCGGCCTGGTTTCAGCCTGCAGCGGCAGCAGGCAAGAATAAGGTGAAGGACCTCGTCCTCCTGCAGAACCTGCCGGAATCTGAGGCGCAGTTCAGCGGAAAAATATTGCAGCTTAAAGCACTGCATGTCTATAAGGAAGGCCATTTTCTAGGAGTCTCCAAGAATCTTGACTGGAAATCCTCCAATAAAACAGTCGCCAGGGTATCTGATGATGGAACTGTGACTATGTCAGGGAAGAATGGCCGCACCTTCATTACCGTAACAGATGGAAAAAATAAAGACCGGATCGCCATTGATGCAAAAAATCGCAAATCCGGATTTCAGGCAGAAATCCGCAAGGAAAAATCAAAGCGCTATCAGCTGGTCGATGGGGCTGTCAAAGCAATGAAGCTTGAAGAAAAAGTCGGGCAAATGCTTATGCCGGATTTCCGGACCTGGAAAGGCCAGAATGTAACAGAAATCCAGCCGGAAATTGAAGCGCTTGTGAAAAAATACCATCTCGGCGGTGTCATTCTTTTCCGCGAGAATGTCGTGACAACCGAACAGACAGCAAAGCTGGTCTCACAATACCAAGAGGCATCAGAAAAGTACGGTCTCCTGATGACGATTGACCAGGAGGGCGGCATTGTCACCCGCCTGCAGTCTGGAACTGATATGCCGGGCAATATGGCCCTTGGTGCCGCCCGTTCTCCGGAAACCGCCGAAAAGGTGGGGGAAGCCATCGGTGAAGAGCTAGCCGCTCTCGGCATCAACACCAACTTCGCGCCTGTTATGGATGTGAATAACAATCCGGATAATCCGGTCATCGGTGTCCGCTCCTTTGGGGAAAACCCTGAGCTTGTAGCTGAAATGGGTGTAGCTTATACAAAGGGACTGCAGTCTGCAGGCGTTGCGGCAACCGCCAAGCACTTCCCGGGCCACGGCGACACAGCAGTCGATTCCCATCTTGGATTGCCTGAGGTGCCGCACGATAAAGAGCGATTGAAGGAAGTGGAGCTGTATCCGTTCCAAAAGGGAATGGAAGCCGGCATTGATGCCATCATGACGGCGCATGTCACCTTCCCGAAAATCGATGATACAAAAGCCATTTCACAGAAAACGGGTGAAGAAATCGCTATTCCGGCAACCCTTTCCTACAAAGTTCTCACAGAACTGATGAGGGAGGAAATGGGCTATGAGGGAGTCATTACGACAGATGCGATGAACATGAATGCTATCGCAGAGCATTTTGGGCCTGTTGACGCAGCCATCCGCTCCGTCAAAGCAGGAACAGACATTGTCCTGATGCCGGTTGGATTAGAATCAGTCGCTGAAGGGCTGCTGGCTGCCGTTAAATCAGGAGAAATTTCGGAAAAACGGATTGAAGCTTCTGTAAAGCGGATTCTTACTTTGAAACTCAAACGGGGAATCATCAAAGAAGAAACACCGCAGGATCTGAGCGAAAAGATTGCCCATGCCCTTGAAGTCGTAGGCTCTGCCGAGCATAAAGCGATAGAAAAGGAAGCGGCACAGAAATCAATCACCCTTGTAAAAAATGAAGGAGCCCTACCGCTATCAGCGGCAGACAGCGATTCTATCCTCGTTATCGGCAACACCTATATCAATGACCTGGGGAAAGCAGTAAAAAACCGCCATGCTAATACAGAAATCATTGCATCAGCTGACTACAGCCTCACGGCAGAACAGCTGGAAAAGGCCAAAAATGCAAAGGCAGTCATCGTCGGCTCCTACACGTATAATGTTTCCGGCCGCTCGCCTGACAGCGCACAAATGAAAATGATCAACAAGCTGATCAGCGAGACAGATGCACCGGTTATCACGGTAGCCATCCGCAATCCTTATGACATCATGGCCGTGCCAGGCACAGATGCCTATCTTGCGCAGTACGGCTTCCGCCCGGCAAGCTTTGAAGCAACTGCAGGTGCGATTTTCGGAGAGTTCGCACCAGCAGGAAAACTTCCAGTGACAATCCCGTCGCTTGAAGGCGGAACTTTGTATGAATATGGCCACGGTCTGAGCTATTAAAGCAGCTGGCAGGAAGGCAATCTTCCTGCTGGACTATTTTTTCATATGAAGGGTTCCAGTGCCTGGATTCCAGGGCTGGGGCTTTTCTAAAAACCAGGGAGGGATTATTTTGAAAAAACGCTTGATCATCATGCTGTCATTGATTCTCGTACTGTCCGCCCTGTCAGCCGCTGCTTTTGCGGATAACGGGAAGCATAAGGGAAGAGATAAGAAAGGGAAGAAATTCGAGCTGGGCATCGAGGTGCTGCTCGATGATCAGAAGGAACTGATAGAAGGAAAGCGAGTCGGCCTGATCACCAATCCAACCGGCGTCGATCAGGAGCTTAATAGTATTGTAGATTTGCTTCATAATGATCCCGAAGTAGAGCTTACCGCCCTGTACGGACCTGAGCATGGTGTAAGGGGAAGCGCGCAGGCCGGGGAATATGTCGAGTTTTATACAGATGAAAAAACGGGTCTTCCAGTATACAGTCTCTATGGGGCAACCAAAAAGCCAACCCCGGAAATGCTGGAAAACGTCGATGTCCTGCTGTTTGACATCCAGGATGTCGGAACCCGCTTTTACACCTATATCTACACAATGGCCTATGCGATGGAAGCCGCAAAAGAAAATGATATCCCATTCATCGTCCTTGACCGCCCGAATCCGCTTGGAGGCACTGAGGTGGAAGGGCCAGTACTGGAAACACCGTACAAATCCTTTGTCGGCAATTACGAAATCCCGCTTCGCCACGGGATGACTGTCGGCGAGCTGGCCAAGCTGTTCAATGAGGAATTTGGTATCGGTGCAGATTTGACAGTCGTCAAAATGAAGGGCTGGAAGCGTGATATGTATTACGACGAAACCGGCCTCCAATTCGTCATGCCATCACCGAATATGCCGACATTGGATACCGCTCTTGTATACCCGGGAGCTGCCTTGATCGAAGGCACCAATGTATCGGAAGGCAGGGGGACGACCAAGCCATTCGAGCTGATCGGAGCGCCGTTCATCAATGCCGATAACCTGGCACAGCAGCTCAACAGCCTGAACCTGAAGGGAGTCAGCTTCCGGGCTGCATCCTTCACACCATCCATCTCCAAGCATGCCGGCAAGCTGTCCCATGGCATTCAGATACACATTACAGATCCTGACGAATACGAGCCGGTTGTAACCGGACTGCATATCGTCAAAAGCATCCATGACCTGTATCCTGAGGACTTTGCATTCCGTGCAGAAGACAGCAAAGGCATCTCCTTCTTCGACCTTCTTACCGGAAATGGCTGGGTCCGCGATGCCATTGAAGAAGGAAAATCTGTTGAGTGGATTGAATCGCAGTGGAAGGATGAGCTTAAAGACTTTAATAAAGTGCGTAAGGATTATTTGATGTACTAAGCTGGTGCCAGGCACCGCCGCTTGAGATGCGGCGGTGTTTTTGTTTTTTGCCGGGCGATGGGGCCTGACGTGGGAGCGATAGGATACATGAGTGGTCGTTTTGTGAGTGAGTCATGTATATGAATAGCCTGCTGGGGTACATGAGTGGTCGTTTTGTGAGTGAGTCATGTATATGAATAGCCTGCTGGGGTACATGAGTGAGCATTTTGTGAGTGGGTCATGTATACGAAGAGCCTGTTGGGATACATGAGAGGG
The DNA here is from genome assembly GCF_008180445.1 of Bacillus infantis. GTDB lineage: Bacteria > Bacillota > Bacilli > Bacillales > Cytobacillaceae > Bacillus_AB > Bacillus_AB infantis_B. The sequence goes on along the minus strand of NZ_VTER01000003.1, from coordinate 491,767 downwards.
CGTTTAGAGAGTGAGTCATGTATCCGAAGAGCCTGCTGGGATACATGAGAGGGCATTTAGAGAGTGAGTCATGTATCCGAAGAGCCTGATGGGATACATGAGTGAGCATTTTGTGAGTGGGTCATGTATACGAAGAGCCTGATGGGATACATGAGAGGGCGTTTAGAGAGTGAGTCTTGTATACGAAGAGGCTGATGGAATACATGAGAGGGCGTTTAGAAAGGAAATCATGTATACCAAACTCTTTCCCTCATATGCACTTTCCGCTCCCTAGCCCTTTACCAAAAAACACGCCCCCTTTTACAACCTCCGAAACCGGGTAAAAATATTAAAAACAAAACACCAAGGATGTGAAACCATGCCGCAGAAAGCCTATTTGATCAATACAAACCGTTCAGGCTGCCCGAATGGCAGGGATGAGAGGGATATGCTGGCTAATGCGAAGTGTGCGGCCTATTTTTCACCGTGGAAGGAAAAGATCAAGAAGCTGCAGGAAGGGGATCTCGTATTTTTATATAGCAACAAGAGGGGGATTATTGCACGGGGAGTGGCGACAGGAATTGTCCAGGCAGCCGATCATGAAGATGAGAACGGCATCCACTGGGATGAGGAGTATTATATGAGGCTCCATGACTTCGATATTTTATCTTCTCCTATGCCTGCAGCCAGAATTTGCAGTGCTGCCGGGCAAAGGATTATGTTCGGCCAAACATTGACACCGTTAAAAGGAGAGGCAGCAAAAGCCATCTGGGATAAGATTACAGAGCATTATAATACCCGTTGAAACTCCCTCCGTCTTCAATGCTGCATGAAACCTTTCGACAAAAACCGGAAGGTGCCTGTCACTCCCATTGTCACCTCCAATATTCTCATAGTCCGTACAAATTTACTCTATCCTATTGTATGATTAGATTATAAATACTTTCGGCAGGCTGGTGGATGAATGGCTAAATATAAACAGGTTAAAGAAGAAATTCAATCTTGGATACGGGAAGGCAAAATTAAGCCGGATGAGAGGATCCAATCTGAACATGAGATGGCCGAGCGATTTGCTGTCAGCAGGCATACGATCAGGCAGGCTATGAGTGAACTGGTTCATGAGGGCTGGCTTTACAGGCACCAGGGGAGAGGAACCTTCTGTAAGGATCAGAGCGGAAAAAAGGTCCAGATTGACCGGACCATCGGCATTATAACCACATCTATTTCTGATTATATTTTTCCCTCCATCATTAGAGGCATAGAGTCATATCTTAGTGAAAAAGGATATAATCTGCTTCTCGCAAGTACAAATCATAATATCGAGAGAGAGCGCAAGTGCCTCGAAAATATGCTCGGCAAAAAGCTGGACGGCCTTATTGTCGAGCCTACCAAAAGTGCTCTGCATAACCCTAACCTCAACACGTATTTGAATATTGAGAAAAACAAAATTCCTTATGTTATGATCAATGCCTTTTACTCTGAGCTTCAGCCTGCAAGCATTACGGTTGATGATAAAAGAGGCGGTTTCATGGCCGCTGAGCATCTTATCCAGCTTGGACATAAGAAAATCAGCGGAATCTTTAAGGTCGATGATATGCAGGGGGTTAACAGGATGAAGGGATTCATGCGTGCACACCGGCATTATAATATCCCCCTCCATCCAGGTACCATTGTGACATACACCACAGAAGATAAAAATGCAAAACCGCAGGAAGCTGCGAGGCAGCTTTTAAAGGATCGGGAGCCGCCGACCGCTTTCTTTTGCTATAATGATCAGATTGCTTTGAATATCCTCGATGTGGCAAGGGAGCAGTCATTAAGAGTTCCGGAAGATGTGTCGCTTGTCGGGTTTGATAACTCTCATCTGGCATCTGTTTCAGAAGTGAAATTTACCACATTGACTCATCCGCAAACAGAGATGGGACGGCTGGCTGCCAGGATGGTTGTTGATTCGATTGAAAAAGGCGTTGATCTTGCAGTATCCGATCCAATTGTATATGAGCCGGAACTGATTATCAGAAGTTCAACGGCTGAGTTAAAAGGAGTGCTCTAATCAAGAACCTGTTCATCTTTTGAACAGGTTTTTTTGTGCGTACAAGTATACTTTTATTCTAGCATTTAAACGCCTAGGAGATATGTTGAAGAAGTAATATTAAAAATTTTCTAAAAACACTGGTAAATTTGTACGTACAATTATATAATGATGTACAAACGTTGGTCTGAGAGTGATTGGATGCTTGAGAGAATGCAAGGGAAGTACTAAATGCAGACCCGCGACTGTCTTTTCATGAAAATGGTAACGTTTATGCGGTAGCACTTGAGTCCGGAAAGGCATTGCTGGCAGAATCTACGGAGGTGATACAGGATATTGCAGAGCAGGAGGTCAAAGAGCTAGTTGAAGAATACCCAGGGCTGAATGAATGCTTAATCTGTGTGCTGCTGCTTCATGAAATCAATCCACGGGCAGGAGTGGTTCGGCCTGAGAAGGAAATCTTCGAGTGGCAAGAGTATCTTGAAGCTGTATTCATCCATTTTTAAATCATCGAAGGCATGGAACTTTGCCAGGGTGCACACCATACTTCCTTGTCTAAAAAAGTGACATTAGATCAGTTGGTGGAACTTGAAATGGTTCTCATTGAGAACAGCCGAATTCTCTAAAGCTAAGGGGATTAACTAATATAAAACAGAACCTTTTAGTATTTTGATTATTTTGTAAATTAATATTGCGGGCGTATATGGTTTTGATTATAATAATTGTACGTACAATTAGGCGTCTTGAAAAATAAGATAATGCACATAAATAAAGCTTGGGAAACTATCGTCTATCTATGGATTTCTTTTTTGTACGTACGATGTTTGTCTTAAATGAAAGCGGTTGCTGTCTGTTGGTTGTATTTTACTGCTGACTCAAAAGCCTTAAATGGCTTTGAGCATATTTAAGTTAAGGAAGAGAGGGGTCTTTTAGATGAAAAAACTATTATCAGCTATGTTCCTGTTAATTCTTGTTTTCTCCATGTCTGCCTGCTCCAGCAGCGGTGCAGGAGGAGATGAAAAAGGTTTTGTCGGAATTGCAATGCCTACAAAATCCTCAGAAAGATGGGTCAGTGACGGCAAGTATATGAAGGATGAATTTGAGAAGCTTGGTTATAAGGTTGATCTGCAATATGCGGAAGATGTTGTGGAAAACCAGGTGTCCCAGATCGAGAATATGATTACAAAGGGCGTGGATATTCTTGTAATCGCTTCAATTGATGGTGAATCACTGACAAACGTTCTTGATAAAGCGGCTAAGCAGGATATCAGTGTAATCTCATATGACAGATTAATCAAAAAGACTGAACATGTAAGCTATTATGCAACTTTTGATAACTTCAAAGTAGGTGTGCTTCAGGGCTCTTATATTGAAGAAAAGCTTGGTTTGAAGGATGGGAAAGGGCCATTTAACATTGAATTGTTTGCCGGGTCTCCGGATGATAATAACGCCTACTTCTTTTTTGATGGCGCTATGTCAGTTCTCCAGCCTTATATCGACTCCGGAAAGCTGGTTGTCAAAAGCGGTCAGACAGAATTTGAGCAGGCAGCCACTTTAAGGTGGGACGGTGCAACAGCGCAGTCCAGAATGGATAATCTATTAAGCTCCAATTATTCAAGTGACAGAGTGGACGCTGTCCTGTCGCCATATGACGGCATCAGCATCGGAATCCTGTCTTCCTTGAAGGGCGTCGGCTATGGAGACGGAAGCCAGCCTCTGCCGGTTGTTACAGGGCAGGATGCAGAGCTTGCTTCTGTCAAATCCATCATTGCGGGAGAGCAGACACAGACAGTGTTCAAAGATACACGCGAGCTTGCAAAAAAAGCCGTTGAAATGGCAGAGGCTGTCCTTGAGGGCGAAGAAGCAGAAGTAAATGACACTGAAACATATGACAACGGTGAAAAAGTTGTGCCTGCTTATCTCCTTGATCCAGTTTCTGTTGATCAGTCTAATTATAAAGAAGTACTGGTAGACAGCGGATACTATAAGGAAGAAGAGCTTAAGTAATAACATGCAATGGATGATTCAGCAGGGCTGAATCATCCATTGCATTTGAAGGGAGCTGACGAAAGGATGCCGGAGTATATTTTGGAAATGAGGAATATCACAAAGGAATTTCCAGGTGTTAAAGCATTGGATCAGGTAAACCTTCAGGTCGCAGATGGGGAAATCCATGCCCTGTGCGGCGAGAATGGAGCCGGCAAGTCCACGCTTATGAAGGTGCTGAGCGGTGTATATCCGCATGGGACGTATACAGGAGACATTCTTTTTAAAGGGAATGTATGCGAATTTAAAGATATCAAGCAAAGTGAAAATAAAGGGATTGTCATCATTCACCAGGAGCTGGCGCTTATTCCGGAGCTTAGCATTGCGGAAAACATCTTTCTTGGGAATGAACAGGCCAGAAAAGGAATCATCAATTGGAATGAAACGACCGTCAAGACGCTTGAGCTTCTCCGAAAGGTTGGACTGTCCGAGTCCCCGCATGCACTGGTTTCAGATATCGGTGTCGGAAAACAGCAGCTTGTCGAGATAGCCAAGGCTCTATCAAAAGAAGTAAAGCTGCTTATTCTTGATGAACCTACCGCTGCCTTGAATGAAAGGGACAGCGAGAATCTGCTCAGGCTTCTCCTGGAATTTAAGAAGCAGGGCATTTCCTCTATTATCATTTCCCATAAGCTGAACGAGGTAACAAGCATCTCCGACTCTATCACAATCCTCCGGGATGGACAGACGATTGAGACGCTGGATGTGAAAGAAAGCGGCATCTCAGAAGACCGGATCATCAAAGGCATGGTAGGCCGGGATTTAACGAACCGCTATCCTGCCCGTGAGCCGGAAATAGGGGAAGTTATGTTTGAAGTAAAAGATTGGGAGGTCTACCATCCCCTCCATGCTGAGCGCAAGGTTATTGATCAGGCAAGCCTCAATATAAGGCGGGGAGAGATTGTCGGGATTGCCGGGCTCATGGGAGCAGGCAGGACAGAGCTGGCCATGAGCATATTCGGAAAATCATATGGGAAAAACATCAGCGGCAGCCTATTTAAAGACGGCAAGGAAATCCAGCTTAAAGATATCTCCAGTGCCATCAAGAATGGCTTGGCATATGTAACTGAGGACCGGAAGAATTACGGCCTGGTTTTGATTGATGATATTAAATCGAATATATCCCTTGCGAGCCTGAAGAAAATCTCCAGGAACCTGGTCATACAGGACCATGCGGAATATAAGGAGGCAGAGGGGTTCCGCCGGAAAATGAATATCAAGACACCAAGCGTACTGCAGAAAACGAATAATCTAAGCGGAGGAAATCAGCAAAAAGTAGTCCTCAGCAAATGGATCTTTTCCGAGCCGGATATTCTGATCCTTGATGAACCTACAAGGGGAATCGATGTTGGAGCAAAATATGAGATATATATGATTATCAATCAGCTGGCAGCTGACGGAAAAGGCATCCTTCTTATATCCTCGGAGCTGCCGGAGCTGCTTGGCATGTGTGACCGCATCTATGTAATGAATGAAGGTCAAATCACAGGTGAGCTTGATAAAAGTGAAGCCAACCAGGAAAGTATCATGAGATATATGACAAAAGCAAGGGGGAAGAACGGTGAACACGAATACGCCACTCAATAATGAAGGGCCTAAGGTATTAGGAGCCGGCTCATTGATCAAGAGCAACGTGAGGCAGTACGGAATGTTCTTTGCATTGGTGCTGATCATGCTTCTATTCCAGGTTCTGACGGACGGGATCCTTCTCAGGCCGCTGAATATTACCAATCTTATACTGCAGAACAGCTATATCCTCGTGCTGGCCATCGGCATGGTGCTGGTTATCATTACCGGCCATATCGACTTGTCGGTAGGTTCCATAGCAGCCTTCGTCGGGGCTATTTCAGCCATTTTAATCATCGATATGAATGTACCGACCTATCTGGCTGTTTTCCTTTCCTTGGTGCTAGGCGCCTTGATCGGTGCATGGCAGGGGTTTTGGATTGCCTATGTGAAAATACCGGCCTTCATCGTAACGCTGGCAGGCATGCTTCTTTTCAGGGGACTGACCATGCTCGTACTGAAAGGCCAATCGCTGGCACCATTCCCGGAATCCTTCCAGGCCATGAGCTCAGGCTTCATCCCGGATGTGATCGGGGGAGAAAATGCCGTTCTCCACATCTTTACTTTGGTAATAGGGGCTGTATTGTCCATTGTATTTGTCCTTTTTGAACTAAGAAACAGGAAAAACCAAATGAAGTATAGCTTTGAAATCTCGTCAAACGGACTATTCTTCGCTAAACTGGCCGGTTTTGTCATCCTTATCAATGTATTTACATATGTCCTGGCTACATATGAGGGAGTACCGACTATTCTGGTCATCTTATTCGCGCTTGTCCTTCTCTATTCTTTTATTATGAAAAAGACGGTGATTGGCCGGCATGTGTATGCGATCGGGGGCAACGAAAAAGCCGCAGGATTGTCCGGCATCAAAACGAAAAAGGTCACCTTCCTGGTATTTGTCAATATGGGCGTCCTTTCTGCATTATCAGGCCTAATATTTGCAGCGCGCCTGAATGCAGCGACACCAAAAGCAGGAAACCTTTTTGAGCTTGACGCCATTGCAGCATGTTTCATCGGGGGAGCATCTGCCTATGGAGGAATTGGAACAGTGGGCGGTGCGATTGTCGGAGGGCTTGTCATGGGCGTCATGAATAATGGGATGTCCATCCTCGGGCTTGGAATTGACTGGCAGCAGGCGATAAAAGGACTCGTCCTCCTGGCAGCAGTCGCATTTGATATCTATAATAAAAATAAGGCGGCATAAAAGTTAAGCATAATGAAATCATTGGTGCCCGAAATGAAAATAGCTTAGAAGCCGCTCCCGGTTTCTAAGCTATTTTTATGTTTTATTCATGATCTGTATGTTTAGAACGTTCGCTGATAATTTTCAATAGAAGGAATTTGTCCTGTGGGGATAACATGGCCCAGCTTCCTGCTTTGATTTTCATTAGTACCACTCCTTGTGTTTTTTGATTGATAAAAAACGAATATTCTGCGGCAGCTAGATGAGTAACCAACAATATAACAGCAAGACCTTTTCTCTATAATATTTCCCTGTATTCTTACTATCTTTATACCGCCATTTATTGTAAATGAAACAAAAGAAATATTGACAAGAAACGACTCTATTCACGGAACATTTTCTTATTTCCTGAGAAATATTTGTCTTATTGCCGGAGAGTATCCAAAATTAAGGGGATTAATGGATAAAAGCAATAAGGGATGTCGAAAAGAAAATATAAAAAACTTCCCGGCCGGGAAGTTTTTTACGTTTATGCTGATTATTCTCTGCCAGCATGATTGCTAATAACCTCTGTCAACGTATCGGAGAAATCTGTGAATGCTCCAGTTATTCCCCAAGCGACCCCTTCTTCCATTTCATTCTGCTTATTAATCGTATAGGGGTGTACAAGCAGTCCGTTTTCACGCGCCTTCTTTACATACTCTTCATCAATCATATTATAATTCGGGCCGATGCCGGCTGCGTACTTCTGCACCCTTTTGATATCGTGGACTGTCAGCACAGCCTTTTCTTTGTAGGAGATCAGCTGGATCAGAGGGATGCCAGGTTCTTCCCGGTGGATTCTTTTCAGGCTTTTGCTGCTGAAAGACTGGATGATTACCCGTGCATTATCCTTTTTGCTGCCTATCAGGCCATAATCATGCAATAGTCTTAAGAGTTCTTTCTCCATTCCGGGATATAAATCAGGAGACTTGGTTTCAATATAATAGTTCACCCTGCTGCCGAAATGCTGAAAGATCTCCTCCAAAGAAGGGACCTTCAGGCGGCTGTATGCTGGGTCGGCATAGCCTGGATGCTCGCGGTTAAACCAGGAACCGGCATCAAGCTGCTGCAGCTCCTCCAATGTAAAGGACTGGACGGCGCCTGTTCTATCCGTCGTCCGGTCAACTGTTTGGTCATGCATGGCGGCAAGCTTGCCGTCCTTCGTCATCTGCAGATCGATTTCAATATAATCTGCGCCAAGCTGGGCGGCCATTTCGTATGAAGCAATCGTATGCTCCGGGGCATAGGCCGAGGCACCGCGGTGGCCGATGACAATAAAGCTGTCTGATGGATGCTCACTGGCTGAGCATGCACATATGATCAGTAGTAAACTAAAGGAAACAAGAAATGTTTTCACACGATAGCACCTTTTTCTTTTCGTTCGTATCAGTATGCCTGATTCTGTCCGGTTGTAAAAGTTGTTTGTGATTTTTAGCGGATTTTTCTTTTAGATTGAGTTTTTGTGGTATAACGGAAATAAGAAGAAAGAGGAGGGAAAAGCGTGTCAAAAACTAATATCTACGCCCACCGCGGCAGCAAGGGCACACATCCGGAAAATACGATAGCAGCCTTTGAAGAAGCAGTGAGGCTCGGAGTCGACGGTATTGAACTGGATGTCCATCTTTCAAAGGACGGAGAGCTGATTGTCATCCATGATGAGAAGGTCGACAGGACGACAGATGGCAAGGGAAATGTCAGGGATATGACACTTGAAGAACTGAAGAAGCTGGATGCAGGTTCATGGTTCAGGGAAGAGTTTGCCGAAGCTAAGATTCCTGTGCTTTCCGAGGTGCTCGAGCTGCTGCAGGGAACGGGCATCAAGCTGAATGTGGAAATCAAGAGTGATGTCATTCCTTATGAGGGCATTGAGGAAAAGGTGCTTGAGCTGCTTGTAAAATATGATTATACAGCCGATGCGATTATCTCTTCCTTCAATCACTACAGCCTCCAGAAAGTCCATCAGCTGAACCCGGAAATTGAGACGGCCATCCTGTTCATGGAGGTGCTGTATGAGCCGTGGAAGTATGCTGCTGGAATCGGTGCATCGGCACTGCATGTCTATGCGCCGGTTGCCTATGCGGAGGCAAGCAGGGAGGCGGAACGCAACCAGTTCCCGGTCCGTGTGTTTACGATCAATAAAGAAGAACAGATGCGTGAGCTGCTTGACCTCGGGGTGGACACCATCATGACGGATTATCCGGAAAAGGCGATGCAGGTTCGGGATGCGAGATAGGTTAAACAGCTGCTGTTTGTTGGGCGGCTGTTTTTTGTTTGGGGTGCCAGTCGCCATCACCAAAAAAAAGCCGGGCGTGCTGGTGCCAGTCAGCAGGCCGGGCTTTCAAAAATAGGGTAAAACGATGATAAACCTTGGTATAGCTCTACTATACAGTTCCCCGTCTATGAAATAGTTATAGTCTGGTTAAAAATGGTTACAGAAAGGTTACAGTTCAACTAAAAATTTCTCGGTTTCCTTTAAGCCTCTCCTTAGCGCCTTTCCGCCATGCCTTGACTGCAGACAAAGATACCTTTTCCCTTGCAGCAATTTCCGGAACAGTCAAGTCCTCCAGCACCGTGTACATCACCCATTTTGTCTGATTATCTGTCAGTTCCCCGCAGTATGAGAGGATCAGTTTTTTCTCGAACGGCACTCTAGAATCAGCATCCTCGATATTTTCCCAGAATTCTTCCTTCGCATAAACCTTCTGTTCTTCCTCTCTATTGGTTCGGGTCATTTCTGTCAGGAACTTGCCTTTGATGGTGGTATAGGCAAAATTGGTGAATTCACCTTTTTCCGGCCGGAAATTTTCATGTGCTTCCCAAAGGGCAATCAGGCCGATCTGCAGAAATTCATCTTCATTTTTATAGATGGATAATGTGCGGATGATCTTCCGGATCATCGGCTGGTATTGTTCTGCAAGCATTTCAAAGTTTTCCATGAGAACTTTCCCTATCGGGCGGCGCGCCTGCCAGGTATTCCCGGGTAAGTTCAGCATAGTTGGGAAATAAATTGTGTGCGAATTAGGGAAAATTTCGTTTTTAGCACTTTTTTATTTTAAAAATGATATTTTTTATAATAAATTCGTATAAAAATCATGGGAAATAAGAAAAAATGAATAAAAATGTCAATTTATCAGAAAATGAAGAAAACCTTCCTTAGAATAAGAAAGGTTGAGCAGGAGAATTCTTATTTCTGCTTATAATCCCAAAGGATCCGCCAGCCATCCTCCATTTCAGCCGCAAACACATCCTGCACTAAATTGAAATTTCCGTACTTCCCTTTGTAAGTCTGGGTTACCGTGACCTTATAAACCTTCGGAAAGGTTTCCCCGCCATCACCCATCCTCCAGTTCTCAAGCTTTTCGGCTTTGCCAAGTTCATAGGAAAAGGTATTGACCCCGAAATGGTTCAAAAAGACGTGGGCCCGGTCCTGGATATAGGGGCCTTTGTCAAACTTCTTTTTCATGTCCGGATGGAAAAGCTCCCAGGAAGCCGAAAAATCGCCTTTTTGCTCGTATGTATAAAACTCATCCACCGTGCTGATGGCCCGCTTTTCTGCGGAAGGCAGGACGAGCCGGATAAGGAAAAAGAGGGCCGCACAGGCAATGAGAATCACGATGAGCTTAATGGGGAATTTGCTTCTTTTTTTCATTTCGCCCGCCTCCTTTTAGACAAGTTATAAAAAGATATTCGCCAGAAAGGAAAAATATCACCGGACAAATTTATCTTGATAACATTCTCCAATTGTGAAACATAAACAAAATAGTAAGGTATAATCGATACATAACAATAGTGCTTAATTGGGGCTCATTTTTATGGAGGGGTAAAAAGTGGAGGTTTTTATACGAAGCAGGCAAGGGGAAATGCTGGAGCTGATCGAGAGGCTCGTCAATATCGACAGCGGTTCCCACAATAAAGAGGGGGTAGATAGAGTAGGCTCTATCCTGAAGGAAGAGTACGAAAGGCTCGGCTTCCTGGTACAAGTCGATGAACAGGAGAAGTATGGCAATAATCTGATCATCAGGCACAAAAATGCCATTGATCCGAAGATCATCCTTGTTGCCCATATGGATACGGTATTTCCTGACGGGACCGCAGCCAAAAGGCCGTTCCGGATCGAGGGGAACAGGGCGCTGGGACCAGGGGTTGCGGATATGAAATCCAGCCAGGCTGAGCTTTTATATGCTTTGAAGGCATTGATAGCGAGCGGGACAAAGGGATATGAAAATGTCCTGATCGTGCTGAACACAGATGAAGAAATCGGCTCGCCGGCATCCAAGAAGCTGATCATCGGGCAGGCGGCAGGCAAGGAATATGCCCTGATCATGGAGCCGGCCAGGAAAGACGGGTCGCTCGTTTCCTCACGGAGGGGAGGCGGCCGTTACAAGGTGATCGTCAAAGGGCGCGCTGCCCACTCGGGGATTGAGCCGGAAAAGGGGCGCAGCGCGATCGAGGAGCTGGCCCACAAGATCATCCAGCTTCATGAGCTGAACGATCATGAAAAAGGCATCAGCGTCAATGTCGGGCTGATCGAAGGCGGCTCGGCAGTCAATACAGTATCACCAAGCGCGGTCGCCCATGTGGACATCCGCATCACCGACATGGAGCAGGCAAGATTCCTCCAGGAAAAAATCGAGGAAATCTGCTCCCACACCGATGTTCCTGGCACGAGGGTGGAGGTCAAGGGCAGGATCAGCCGCCCGCCGATGGAGAAGAATGAGCAGAACGAATCGCTCCTGCATGTCATCCAGGAGGTCGGCAAGGAAATGGGCCTAGAGGTTTCAGATACAGCGACAGGCGGCGGCTCGGACGCCAGCTTCACCTCTGCCAATGGCGTTGCGACAGTGGATGGGCTCGGACCTGTCGGCGGCAATGCCCACAGCGAAAATGAATATGTAGAAATTCCGACGCTTGCGGAAAGGACGCTGCTTCTGGCGAAGACGATCCAGCGGCTGTCGGAGTAAAAAGGAAGACAGCCATGAACAGACTTTCCCCAGTATCGCCTGGCGGATGTTAGCAGTCCTGTTATGGCTGTCTTTGCTGTTTTTCATAATGCCTGCAGAATCTGCAAGCATCATGATTTATCCGTCTGCAGCTTTTTTCTTCTCTCAGCCAGCTGCTGGTTAAGTTTCTTTTCTATAAGATCAAGCTGCTCAAGTGATTTAACATCCTGATTAATATATCGGATTGTCTTTTTTATTGATTTAGGTAATCTGTCAAAATCTTTCATGTAAATAGCACCTCATAGGAATCATACAGGATTCACGTATTTTATCAAGAAACAAAATACAAACTATAACTGAAAAAAATAGGTATAAAGACCTGACAAAATTCTTTCGGATAACTGGAATTGCCATGAAATTTTGTTTATGATATAAAAGTCCTGTTTAATATAAGGCAGAAAGTTCCGATATAAATACCAAAGGCAAAATCATTGAAAAATGATGACGCAAAGCTAAAGGGGCCTCTATTCAGTTGATAAGGCCAGCCAGCTGCCATCACTTGTAAAGGAGATGTCAAACATTGAAAAGAAATTGGTCCACACCGGAAGAAATTAAGAGGAAGAAACTGCTGAAAAAGCGATTGCTCTACATCTCAATCCCGGTAATAACCGTACTGGCCAGTGCAGCTGTAACGATACTTGCCAACCAAATTTAACTAGACAAAAAGGGCCGCTCTTTTTTAGAGAGCGGCCCTTTTTCAATTATAAGCTTAAATGATTCTTCATTTCTGATTGGATTCTGGATTTTTCTTCGTCTGAAACAATTAGATACCAGATATTATTGATTCTTTCGCCGGAACCTTCAATGGAAATTTGCTCTATATCTCTAGCAGCATCCTTGTAATGCTTCTGGATGTCGACCATTTCACCAAAAGCAAGATTTGTTTTTACATTCTTACCCAGTGCTGAAAAGATTTCATCATAATTAGCTAACGAAGAAACACTTACTCCCTTTTTTAACACTGCCTGGATAATCATCCTTTGGCGCAGCTGGCGGCCAAAGTCTCCTCTTGGATCTTCATAGCGCATTCTCGAGAAAGCAAGCGCCTTTTTTCCATCCATTGTTACCTTTCCTTCAGGGAAATGGTATCCGCCATAACTAAAATCCAAGTCATTGTCAACGGTAATGCCGCCCACAGAGTCTACAATGTCGCGGAAGCCTTCCATATTGATTTGTATATAATAATCAATCGGGATGTCGAGGAAGTTTTCAACACTGTCCATTGCCATGGGAACCCCGCCAAATGCATAGGCATGGTTAATTTTATCAGTTGTTCCGTGCCCGACAATTTCAGTTCTGGTATCCCGGGGAATGCTCAGCATCTTGACCGAGTTTTTTTCTGGATTTACTGTCAGGACAATCATCGTATCTGACCGGCCCTTATCACCGTCACGTTCATCTACACCGAGCATGAGAACTGAAAAGGGATCCCTCTTTTGGAGAGTGACCGTCTCCTGGCGCTTTTCTGATTTAACCCGTTCTATTGGCTGATGCATGGTTTCTACAGCAGAAGTCAGTGAATGGTATACAGAATATACATAGACGCCAACAGCAGCCGCCAGGATAACAGCAGAGACCGCCGTAATCTTTAGCCACTTTCTTTTCTTGTGCTTTTGAGTTGGTTTCATTTCATTTTCCTTTCAGCCGAGTCTATTGAGCAGTGTAAACACACTGTATTAAACGATATCATACCATTATAAGGGACTAATCTGTATGGCAGTTTATTCCCAGCTCTTTCTTATATTGTTATGCTGGAGAGTATTTGTAAATGTGCCCAATTACCCAAATGGAAGAGAGAAAAAGCCAAAAATGGTAAAAAGTTATTTTCTATCCACTTTCCCCAATAAAAAAAGGACAAACCTATGAGGTTTGTCCCTGTTGTTAAAGTGCACTTTTGGCTTTATCAAGTAAAGCATTCTCTCTTGTTTTTTTAGCATTCTCATACTTAGTTCTAAAGGTTTCCGCATGAGAAGAACTGAATCCGTTCTTTTTCAAATCCTGCTCCAATGCCGCATAAACATAATGGAAGGCTCCATCGGTGCTGCTTTCCAAGGCACGGCCGGCCTCGCTGTATTTCCGGTAGAAATAAGTGACAGAAATGGATTCGTCCTTTTCCCTCTTGGAGTGATACTCATTAACCGCCTGTGAAACCAATGAATTTAGTCGGTCATTTGCCTGACTTTCAAGCGACTCAAAAGTCGGCTGGTATTTTTGCTTAATGCTGGCAACAGTTACCGGAACCGCTTTTTTAGCTTCCGTTTTGGTGCCGGCATTTTTATTTCCGGCAGCCGCAGCAGATTGGGATGTCGAGGCAGTTTGCTTAGATCCATTTCTCACCGCTGAAGCCTGTTTCCCCGCTGTTCCGCTATTGGAGGAATTCTCAGCTGCATCAGGATTGGAGGATGTATCACCTGCTGTCCCGCCATCACTGCTTTCACTCGAATCAGCAGTTGACCCGTTCCCGGCACTTCCGCTATCTTCACCGGGGAGGACGATATCGTACTCCTGTTCAACAATCTCTTCCACTTTTGCATCTGCTACATCATACGTTTTTATCTTAAGGAAATAATAAGCTGTCCCGGCCCCGCCAATCAGCAGGACTAGAAAAGAAATGAATATATATTTCCAAACTTTGCTTCTGCTCTTTTTCTTTCTCTTTCGCTTTCTCTTGCCGTCCATAAACGAAAAATTTCCCCTTTCAGATCCAAATAATAAAATTCTACCATATAAAAAAGGAAAAAAAAGAAGAATTTTGTAAAAATATAAGTCTTTCACACGAATATATAGATAAAAATAACCAGAACCATTGAATAAGTTAAAATGATAAAGTATGATAGTACTAGATTTTCCGCTCCTGCAAAATATATACATATTTTACATAGGAAGTAAAAGAATACGAGGTGCAGTACTTTATGAAGAAATATCCGTTCAGCAATAAGACTGTCAAAGCCATCCTGGCTGCGACCATCGCTTTTTCACCTGTAGTTACAACAGGTATTTTCACAGCGTCTGAAAAAGTTGAGGCTGCCGAAGTGACATCTAATGAAGCATTAAACAGAATGACGCTGATTTACAGCAAGTTCTCAACTGAAGAAAAGGCCGTTTTTAATAAGGCGGCTATCGGTCTTAACTCTTTTGGTACTGCAGACTGGACAGCCGTTTTGACTGCAGATATTGCCAATAAAATCAATGAAGAGCTGAAAAACCTAAGCGATCCCGCATTAAAAAGTGTAAAGGCTGAGGATATTGCAAAAAAGTTGTCCCTGCTTGTCTATGGTGCTAACTCTGCAAATCTTGTAACACAGTTAAATCAGTTTAAGGCCTCTAATGAAGGTCGTGCATTTGAAGCGGTTGTGGGACCTGGCTCAATTGATACTGTTCTTGAATTCCTTGTTGACGCCGAGAAAAAGCTATGGGAGAAAGAACTCAGTGTACTAATAGAAGCACTCAGTAAGGGTTCAATCGAGGGAATTACTGCAGAAATTAGAGATGAACTGCTAGCTGTTCCGGCGTACAGAAATCTCAATGCAAATCTTGCTTCCAAGATGGGTACAAGCCTTGAAGGAATCTTCGAAATTAAAGATAGAATCAACAATAAACTTGTTTCAAATGGGGTTATTACTTCAACGGAATTAACTGTTTTAAGAGATGCGTTTATAAATGCAGCTTTTAAAGCTGGTAGTCCAACTCCAAATCCAGGACCAGGACCAGGTCCAATACCACCGACACCGAACCCACCAGCTAGTCCTGGCCAAAACGACGTAACCCTCCCAGCTGATTCGTCTGTCATTGAAAAGGTGACGAACTCTTCAGGTGTGGCAGAGGTTGTGACAAAGGTTGTACCTGAGAAGGTGCAGGAAATCGTGGCTGCCATTACTTCTGAAAAGAGCGTCGTGCCGATCACGCTTGAAAGCGCTGGTGCAGGAGAGGATGTTAAAGCAGAGGTTCCTGCTTCCCTTTTTGCAGAGGCATTGAAAAAGAACTCAAAAGCGGTTGTTTCTGTCCGTACAGAGGAAGCTTCATATAATCTGCCGGTATCAGAAATCAATATCAGCGCCCTTGCGAAAAAGCTTGGTGTCAGCGAGAGCAGCTTAAGCCTTACAGTAGCTGTCAACGTGGTAGACTCAAGCAAAGTAAGCGGTACAGTTACAAAGAACAGCCTGAAGCTTGCATCAAATGTTATCGAGTTTACTGTGCAGGCTGTATCGGGCAGCAAAACTGAAACGATTTCTGTCTTCGGTTCTTATGTAGAAAGAAACATTGTTGGAAGCAAGACGTTTAATGCTGAAAAGTCTGTTGCAGTTAAGTTGAATGACAATGGAACATTCTCAGCTGTCCCAACACTGTTTGACGGCAAAACTGCAACAGTGAAGTCATTGACGAACTCTAAATATACAATTGTGGAAAACGATGTTACATTCCCTGATGTTAATAATAAGAGCTGGGCAGAGGAGTATATTGAAACCCTTGCTTCGAAATACATCATTAAAGGGAAAGAAACAGGTAAGTATGATCCGGCCGAGCATATGACACGAGCGCAATTTGCCGTTCTCCTGGTCCGTGCATTGGGTCTTCCGGGACAAGCATATGATCATACCTTCAAGGATGTAAGCGGAAAAGAGTGGTTCAACAAAGAAGGCGAATTGATGGCGGCAGTTAAATATGGCGTTATTCAAGGCATCGGCGACGGCACTTTTGCTCCTAATGAAAAAATCACACGTGCCCAGGCGGCAGCCATGATTGAGCGTGCCATGAACATCAAATTCTTGAACTATGATAAATCTCAGCTTGATAAGTCGAAAAAGCTGTCTGACTTTAAAGATGCGAAGAAAGTCGGCGGTTGGGCTCAAAAAGGTGTAGAAGCCGTTTACCAGGCTGGCATCGTTTCAGGTAAGTTGGATGGAAACTATGATCCTAACGGATATACCCAGCGTGACCAAATGGCTAAGATTCTGGCTAACTTCCTGATCTCTGCCAATCTGATGAACGATACAATCAATAAATAATCACTGGAGACGCTGGAAGGAATCTTAACTTTCCAGCGTCTTTTTATACAAGTAATCTATTTTATATACACTTGTAATCTGTTTGTTGTTTACACTGCCGCGCTGTTCCTTTATAGTAATAGATATTACGAATTGGAAGGTATATGGAAATGTCTGAAAAACAAAAATACTTCTTTGATATATTGAAAGAGGCGCATAAGAGCGGGACAAGCGACAGCCAGCTATCAACAGAAGAATTTATCAAGGATCTCCAAAAAAAACTAATTGAAATTTTTCCGCTGGATTCTGGAAACAGAAGTGATACCTCCAGCTAAGCTTAGACAGTTCAAGATTATACTGAACTGTCTTTTTTTTGCCATAATTAATTAATCCGAGAGAATAATGGAATAAATAACAGGTATTATTTACATGTATTACAAAATCTTTAAATTTGTTAAGATATCATTGCAAACCCTTTTATGCTTATATAAAGCACGAGGGCGCAATCATACTTAGTAGTTTCTAACAGGAGGAAACAAGAACATGGCAAACGCATTTCAAAAATTTGCTGCTGCAGGTACAACTGCTGCAATAGCCGTAGCAGCAGTTGCTCCGGCAGCTTCAGCATCAGAATTTCATAATTTTAAGGATGTCAGCTCTAATTATGATGAAGCAGTTACCTTTTTCTATTTAGCGGACATTATTAAGGGAAAGTCTGATACTGAGTTTGGTACAAATCTGAACCTTACAAGAGGCGATGCTGCGGTCATCATGGCTAATGCCCTTGATTTAGATACAAAAAATGCACCTGATGCAGGATTTACGGATCTAATCCCGAGGATTGAAGGCGCTGTCAACGCTTTAGCTGCTGAAGGCATCATTTCTGGAAAAGATAAAAAGACATTTGCTCCGAACGAACCGCTTTCAAGAGGAGCTATGGCGAAGATTCTTGTGCTAGGTTTTGGCTTGGAGGATTTTGCGGCTGACACTCCATTCACGGATGCTGTTGGTGTCTTCGGCCCTTATATTGAAGCCATTTACGGCGCTGAAATTACAAACGGGAAAACAAAAGATTCATTCGGAACCAACTTGAAGATTACCAGGGGCGAGTTCGTTAACTTGCTATATAAAACCTACGAAGCGGTATTTGAGAATATGTACATGCCGCTTGCTGAGGAAGTCACCGTAATTAATTCAACTTCATTTACTATAGCTTTGGATGAAGCAGCTCCTGAGGATTACAGTGCTAAAGATGTATATGGCCTTTTCTATGTAGATGTTGAGCTCGCCGGTGACTTTGTCATTGAGCTAAAGCCTTCTAAATTGATTTTATCGGCTGACCGCAAGACGTTAACAGTAGAACATAACGATTTGGCAGGGAAGCAGGGATGGCTGTATGTTGATGACGTGGAAACAGCATTTGATTTTGCGCCGCCATCAGCAGGGAAAGGTTCGGTCACACTCGAAGGGGTAACTGCTCCGGTAGCTTTTGATTTTAATGGGGGGACTGCTGCCTCAGTTGTTCTTCCTGCATCGAATGGTAATGCTAATCTCAATGCTATGGAAATGACAGTTGTCGACAGCATTTCTGCAACACAGGTTGAAGTAACACTGAAAAGCACAGATGTTGAGGCTGCAAAAGCAGGCGAAGGAGCCAACTGGGGAACATTGACTCTTACGGACGGCAAATGGAAGCTGATCGATCACCCAAAATATGATGTCATCCCAGCCGGAAATTATGTTCTGGAAGCTCCTTTTACAGATCAGTCTAACAACACAACAACTCTTACTTTAAATGTAAAAGTTCAGTAACAAGAAAGAAGCCGCTGCTGCGGCTTTTTTGTTGTAAAGACATTAACCCGCACCCAGCAAACCATAATATACCAAATGTTTTATTCCGAGTTCAATCGACAAAATCTATGAAAATATGGTAAAACTATATGGTAGATACATAAATTGGTACATTTTATAAATCAAGGGGGCAAATTGTGTTAAAGAAAAAGAAGTTGATTTCTGTTTGTTTGTCATTCGCGCTTGCTGTACAGGCTGGTTCCTTCCTGGCTCCGGGCATGGCTGCCTCGGCCGCAGAGGCTGAACAATTCCAGGTTTCACCTGGAGTGAAGTATAAGGAAAATCGTGAGGTTATTAATTCCTATAATCAATCTATTAAATTGCTTGAAGTAAATACGGCAGATCCGTATACAAAGCTTGATCTTTCCATACCTTTGCCGCTAAATACAATCTCAACTGTTTCTGCTCAGGCGAAGCTTAATCATAGAGAAGGAAATCGTGTGGTAGGTGCAGTTAATGGATCTTTTTTTGACATGAGCACAAAGTTGCCGATGTACCTGATTTCATACCGTAATAAAGTAATGAATACAGGGATCATCGCGACAGGCTCTGATCAGTATGTCAACAAGCCTGTGGCTTTTGGCATCAACAGTCAGGGAAAGCCGCAGATTGAGTCTTTCAATCTTTCGATGTCTGCTGTTCATAATAACCGTACAGTGAATATTACCAGCATGAATAAAATAAGGAATTATGATGACCTTATTTTGTTTACGCCGGAATACGCAAACGGCTATACGAATACAAACCAATATGGGATGGAAGTCGTCTTCTCCAATGCTTCTAAAAACAGGGACCTTGAGTTCGGTGATGTGATTACAGGCACAGTCAGCCAGATCCGCGCACACGGCGACATCACGAACACCAAAATCCCGGAAGACGGATTTGTTCTTTCTGCCCACGGTACGAGCCTGCCGGCGTTAAAAGAAATGAAGCCCGGGGATACCGTAGAGATTGCCATCAATATTGATGATAAATGGAAGAACTCTGAATATATGCTGGCGAGCGGCCCGCTTCTTGTCAATAATGGCAAGGTCGATCTGGGAATGGATCCTAACAGCACAAGGGCAAGGGAAAGGGCCCCCCGAACTGCTGTGGCCATAGATAAAACGATGAGTAAAGTATTCCTGGTGACTGTGGATGGAAGGCTGGCAGAAAGCAAGGGGATGAACCTTACTGAGTTCGCACAATATCTTGTGAAGCTGGGAGCCTATAAAGCTCTTAATTTGGATGGAGGCGGGAGTACAGCCATCATCGCCCGCAAAAACGGCAATGACTTGGCCACTCTGATGAATAAGCCGTCTGATGGCAGGGAAAGGGCTGTATCCACTTCCCTTCAGGCAATCAGCACTGCTCCTCTTTCAGAGCCAAAATACTTGAATGCGGCATTATCCGCTTCAGGGGAAATTGTGAAAGGATCATCTGTAGCTGTCAATATAACCAGTGTTCTTGACCAATTTTATAATCCGCTTCCGAAAGATCCTTCCAAATTGAAACTGAGCAGTACAATCGGGGAGGTCTCCGGGAATATAGTAAAAGCAACGAAAGCGGGAACCGGAGTGATAACAGCTTCTTATGGGAACGCAGTGAAGCAAATCCCGATCACTGTAGTGGAAGAGCTGGCCAAGTTCTCCGATGTCGGCTACAGTTCACCATACTTTGATTCTGTTGCTTTTCTGACAGATGGGAGAATCATTAATGGATATAATGATGGAACTTTCAGGCCGGGAGCATCATTAACAAGGCTGGATGCAGCGCTGCTGATAGCAAGGGCACTGAAGCTGAATACAGCTGATGCCCCTTACGCAGGGTTTGCGGATGTACCGAAGGAATACCGTTATGCCAAGGAAATCTCCGCTGTTGCGGCTGCCGGGGTCATAAAAGGGAAGGAAGGAAATCGCTTTGATCCGAATGCCAAACTGACCAGGGCGGAAATGGCCGTAATCCTGCAGCGGGCATTTAAGCTTACAGGCACTGCGCCTATTCTATTCTCTGATATGCCTCCTTCAAGCTTTGCTTATGAAGCGGTGGGCTCATTGATTTCCAACAAGGTGACTGAAGGTTTTGATGATAATACCTTCAGGCCTGGCGACACGGTTAACAGAGGACAGTATGCACTATTCCTGTACAGGATTTTAAGCAGATAAGCCGGTCGCTGATGCACTAAGCAGCTGACCCAGCTGAAATAGACGGCAGCAGCATAAAATAACTTAAAAAAGGAACACCTCCCAAATTAAATAGAGGTGTTCCTTTTTTTATTTCCTATAGGCGCGCGCCAGGAGACTTGCAAATTCCGCTCTTGTAATCGCGCTTCCGGGGGAGAATTGGCCGCTGCCATTTCCTTTTGTGATATCATTCTGTGCCAATGCTTGAATCGCCTCATAAAATCCATGGTCGGGCGGAACATCGCTGAACACGGGATCGGCAGGCGTGCAGTTTAATTTGTATCCCAGGGCAATAAGCTTGGCAAATTCTTGCCTGGACATTTCGTCATTTGGCCTGAAAGCTTCAGCGTCTGATAGAATGCCAGCCTGGACAAGCTTCATCACGGAACTGTGAGAAAAATGACTCGCAGGGAGGTCCTTAAAGGCTGCCTGGACCCCGACCGCTTCAGGGAGGTCAATTGACCTGTCCAGCATGACTGCCGCTTCCGCTCTTGAGATGCTGGCATTCGGCCTGAAGGAGCCGTTGCTTTCACCTTTTATTATTCCTTCTCTCTTCAGCATGCTGATATCATCCCTTGCCCAATGCTTATATATATCTGTAAACCACAGTTTTTCCATCGCCCGGGTCAGGAAGACGGAAAACTGCGCTCTTGTCACCTGGTCGTTAGGCTTAAAGGTGCCATTAGAATAGCCGGAAGTGATACCGTACTCATAAATCGTTTGTATATATGGCAGTGCCCAGCTTGCATCCGAAACATCAGTAAATTGCTTTGTTCCAGACAGCGGGAGCTTAAATGCCATTGTTAATATCTTGCTCATCTCTGCCCGGGTCAGGGCATTCGTGCCGGAAAAGGCTGCCCCGTCCTGGAGGATCCCTTCTTCTACAAGTGCTGCAACAGCTTTGTACTCTGTATTCGTAACTGAAAGATCTTTAAACGAAGGACTCTTCCTGTTCTCGAGAGGAAGATTGAGCACCCTTGCTGTCATGATGGCCTGCTGGCTGCGTGTAATGCTGTCATTTGGTTTGAACAATCCATTCTTATAGCCGTTTATGTATTCAAGCTCTGAAAATCTATTAATCTCTTTTTCTGCCCAATGTCCAATTGTATCAGCAAAAAAATGTTGGTTCTTAGGATAATAGCTGATCGCCTGTCTGCCCATCTGCACCCAGGAAGCTTCAAAGTTTTTACGGCTGACCGCCCGGTTTTTGGTTTTATAGAGCGGGTCATTGATATACACATACTGTGAGTCATAGCCTGTCACCAGAACACTGTGCTCTCTGTATGTAATGCTGACCTTCCCTGTGCTGGTGTTCCATGTCTGAAATTGTGAAGCCGGAAGCGCTCTGAAGCGTGAGTTGGTAATGACCCAGACTGTAGAACCCTTATCTATCATTTTATATATGTAAGAAGGAGCGAGCCCTGTTAAATTAACGATTCTTCCTGGCAGATAATCTTCTGCAAGCTCTGCTATAGGGCCGTTATATACGCCGTAGCCGGGAAGGGAATATGTATACATGTTTCCAACGAAGCCGTCGTATGGATTTCCGTGGAGCCCGTTCTGTTTAAATGGAACTTTTTTGATCTGCTTGGCCAATGTCATTTTATCCGCTTTAGCCCCGGCGTCCAGCAGCATCATGGCAAGGCTTGTCACCTCACAGCCCCTCGGAAGCTCCGGCAATTGTTTTATATGGGGGGCGTCCAGCAGCTTCTTGGCTGAAGCCTCTTCCTCCAGGAGGGCAAGAGTGAATATGAATCCTATCAATACCGAAAAAAACAGTTTTCTTAAATGCATTACAGCCTCCTTAAAATGTTTTAGCGCATTGATGAGAAAGCTTTTTAAACAGGCTTTATCAGCGAGCAGAGCAATCGTAGCATTTTTCGGCAAAGTATGACAACTGCCTTTATATCTAGTATAATTGACCAGTAAAACCTACAACTTAACAGAGGTGCAGGCAAATTGCTTTTCAATTCTTATGAATTCATTTTTTATTTTTTGCCAATTGCTTTTTTGGGATATTTTTTTCTTCACTATATGAAGCAAGGGACGGCGGCCAAGTTGTGGATTGTCGCAGCTTCCCTGTTTTTCTATGCCTGGTGGAACATAAGCTATCTGCCGCTGATTTTGATATCCATGCTGGTTAACTTTGCAATAGGGACCTGTCTTGGGGGAATGGAAGAGATTAAGAAAAGAAAGATTGTATTGACCCTGGGAATTGTATTCAATGCCGGCCTGCTCGGCTATTTTAAATACACAGACTTCTTCCTTTCCTCTCTCAATACATTTGCAGGAAATGCATTCCAGCTGCTTCATCTGGCTCTTCCGCTTGCCATAAGCTTTTTTACCTTTCAGCAGATCGCCTATCTGGTTGACAGCTACCGCTATGAAACGAAGGGCTATAAGCTGCATGAATATATGGTTTTTGTGAGCTTTTTCCCGCAGCTGATTGCCGGTCCGATTGTGCACCACAGTGAAATTATGTCAGAGTTCCATAAAGAGGGAAGCGGCCGCCTTCAGGCGAAGAATATAGCACTTGGCCTTTTTATTTTCGGGATTGGACTATTCAAAAAAGTCATGATTGCCGATTCTTTTTCAGTATGGGCCAATGATGGCTACAGCAGGATTGCCGAATTGAATTTTGCGGAGTCATGGATCGTCTCTTTATCTTATACGTTCCAGCTTTATTTTGACTTCAGCGGCTATTGCGATATGGCTGCGGGTGCTGCCCTGCTTTTCAATATCAGGCTCCCAATCAATTTCAATTCTCCGTATAAATCTCTAAATATCCAGGATTTTTGGCGGAGATGGCATATGACGCTGGGGCGTTTCCTGACGCACTATATCTACTTTCCGCTTGGCGGGAATAGAAAAGGGCCGTTCCGGACTTATATCAATATTATGATCATCTTTTTAGTGAGCGGTTTTTGGCATGGGGCAGGGTGGACGTTCATCTTTTGGGGATTCCTTCACGGGGCTGCCTCTGTGGTATACAGGTGGTGGAGCAGGAAGGGCTTCAAGATGCCGGCAATCATCGCCTGGTTTATCACCTTCAATTTTGTCAATATGGCCTGGGTATTTTTCCGGGCTGAAAGCTTTGCTCAGGCTGTCCTTATGCTGAAAATCATGTTTGGGTTCATCAATTTTGAGCTGCCGACAAGAGCAGCAGCAGTGCTCGAGCCGTTAACAGGGCTGAACCTTATGCCTGACAGGGCTATGTTTTACACGTTACCGAGCATCATTATGATTATATTGGCCTTATTCATTGTGACTTTAAGACATAATTCCTTTGAAATGATGCATAGATTCAAGCCTTCAGCGTACAATATGGTTTTTCTGGCCATCATTTCAATTGTGTCGATCCTTCAGCTCGGCAAAATCTCTGAATTCCTATATTTCAACTTTTAAGGAGCAGTGACAGTGGAAATGTCGTATAAGCGATTTATAACAGGTTTCTCTCTTATATTTATTGTCCTGGCTGTCATTCTGATGGGACTGGTGTATGTATCAGATCCTTATGTCTACTACCACAAAGAAGGCATCTATAAACGTACATTCATTAAAAATTTTAATATGAGATACCAAATGGCAGGGATGATCCGCAATCTCGATTATGATACTGTGTTTATCGGTACCTCAATGGCGCATAATTTCAAGGAGGAAAGCATCGACAGGAAGCTTGATGCTGCCTCCTTCAATGCTTCAATCTCGGGATCATCGGCTCTTGAACAAAGGAAAGCTGCGGAACTGGCCGTCAAGTCAAAGGATATAAAGAGGATCTATTGGGAAATAAATTATGACTCCCTGGCAGGAGAACCTGACAGGAAGGATGTTACTTTTCCTGAATACCTTTATGACAGAAATATTTTGAATGATCTGCCGTACCTGCTCAGCTATGATGCCTTAAAGAAAATTGACTATCAGTACCATAATCAAGAGGCAGTAAATATGGATGCAGATCCGCGGTCTTATTACAAATTTGGTGAAAAGAAACCTCCTCTGACGGTCAGCGGGATGAAAGAACAGCTTGAGGGCATCTCCGCTCCGCCGGCCGCTTCTCATAATAGAGAGAGTTATTTGGAAAGCTTCCGCGCCAACATGCTGTACATGGCTAAGAAGCATCCGGATATAGAATTCACCTTTTTTTATACACCATATCCAATCACACGGCATGTGGTTGTAGATGAAGGGAAGCCGGTTATTACAGCAGACAGGCTTCAGGTCAAGAAGGATATCTTTAAAGAACTTGATTCTTTAGGAAATGTGGAAGTTTATGATTTCCAGGATGAATCAGAGATAACCTTCAATGTGTCCAATTATATGGACAGATCGCATTACTTTCCCTATGTAAACGATTGGATGCTTGATGAAATGAGCAAAGGGAACAGCATTAAAACTATGGCAGTATACGACCAGAAAATCAGCAATATGAGAGAGCAGATCAAAAATTTCAAATATGCACAGCTGAAAGAAAATAGCAGTGAAACGGCTATGAATAAATAAGAAGGCATCCATTTTGGGTGCTTCTTTTTTTTAGGAAATACTATTAAGTGCAGAGCGGAACAAAGCAGCCCGGCGCTCACTATCCATTCTCTGATAACAAAATTTTTAAAATGAAACATTTTTCATTTCCATCCGTCTATATAGTAGGAATATATTGGTTTAGTATGTATATATTTACTATTGTGCAGTTTACTGCTGATGAAGCTTTTTATAAGAATCTTGTATTCCTGTTTTGCGCAGATTCAGGGTTGAGAGTTTAGAAGAAATCAGAAGCTATTAGGGGGAAGAGTTATGGGAGAATGGAAGAAAAGCTTTGCCTCGATTGGGCTGAGTGCAGGTTTGCTGGCGGGTGCAGTTATTGCTCCGGTTAACGTGCTTGCAGAATCTAACGGGGGCCAAAAGGTCAGCATCGCTTCAAGCTTGAAAGATCATCGACTGCTTAAGGACAAGCTGGAAGCCGGGGAAAAGCAGCTGGTCAGTGAAGATACGCTTATTATTAAATATAAGGGAACCATCTCAGCGGCAGAGCACAAGCGGATGGGTTCAATTGTGATAAAACAGATAGCTGATTTAAACTATTCAGTGGTCAAGGTTCAGGATAAAAAGAAGCTTCATGAAGTGATTGGCAAATATCAAAAAAACAGCAAGGTCCAGTCGGTCAGCCCTGCTGTTATGTACAAGCCTCTCGGGCTTCAGGATCCTAAGCTTGGGGAGTCTTATCATTTAACAATGCTTCAAGCAGAAAAAGCCCAGAAACTTGCCGGTAAAAATAAAGTAAAGGTAGCAGTCATTGACCAGGGTGTTGACAGCAGCCATCCTGATTTGAAGGGGCAGCTCCTGTCAAGCTATAATACGGTCAATCCAATGAATCCGGGAATGCCAGATTTTCACGGGACACATGTTGCTGGGATCATTGCCGGCAAAAAAGATAATGGAATAGGTGCATATGGGATAAATCCGAATGCCCAGATTCTGCCGATCGATGTGTTTGACAGGGGCTGGGGTGCTTCCGACTATGCAATTGCCCAGGGCATTATGCAGGCTGTCAAAAGTGGTGCCAAAGTGATCAACATGAGCCTTGGCGGCCCGATGAAGTCGCCAATCATTGAGGAGGCTGTGAAAAAAGCTCTCGCAAAAAATATTACCATTGTAGCGGCTGCCGGGAATACCGGTGATGATACCATCAGCTACCCTGCGGCTTATGAAGGGGTCATCAGCGTATCTGCCGTAGATAAGTACAAAAAAATAGGAGATTTTTCTTCCTATGGCCCATCGATTGATGTAGCTGCACCTGGGGCTGATGTATACAGCACCATCTACGAGCCGGAGAAGAAGTCAACCTTCAGAACGCTGAGCGGAACATCAATGGCCTCACCGATGGTAGCTGCAGCTGCGTCACTTCTTTTGTCCAAGCATCCAAATCTCACCCCGTCCCAGGTCGAATATATCCTGGAGCACACGGCCGATGATCTTGGAACAGCAGGCTACGATGTTAAGTTCGGAAGCGGTCTAATCAACCCGGTTAAGGCGCTTCAATTTGATATCAAGAAGGTTCCTTCCATTGTGAATAAAGCAAAAACGCCAAAAGAAGTACAGACGGCTGCAGAAACCGTAGACAGCAGCAAAAAAATTGTGAAAAAAGGGGCCTTAACCAAGCCTAATGAAGAAAAGTGGATCAAGTTCAATGTCAAAGAGGGAGAATACATCCAGGCTTCCCTGCTCGGTTCCAGCCAGTATGATTATAAAATGATGATCCATTTCTATTCTCCAAAAGGCGGAAAAGAAATAATAGATGTTAATAAAGTAAGAGAAAATAAAACGGAAGGAAAGCTGGTAAAAGCGCCTTTCACAGGAACTGTGGCAATTGGCGTAAAAGATGCAAATGGAAGCTATGATGATTCGGCTAAAAAGCTTTCGCAATACGAGCTGAGTGTGGAAAAGCTTACGGTCCTTCCGGAGGACGAGTCGACAGCGGCGAATCCATTAAAAGTGGATACTCTGCCTTATGACTCCAAGAAAAGCCTGACCTTCATAGGCGAAAACGGAGATGATGACTATTTAAGCTTCAAAGCTGAAGGGGAAGAGCAGCAGGTGATTAAAATTACGTCGACAGGTGTTGCCGGAATAGACTCAACCATCAGCGTGTATCCTCTTGACATGATCTTCCCCGGGGATATGGGGGAGATGAGCGAGGAGGAGAAGGAACAGTATATCTATGAACTCCTTGAAGGCGAGGAACCTGTTGAGCCTATGCATTATGTCAATTCGAAAGGGCGCGGTGAAGGCGAGGTCCTTACCTTTACAGCGGATCCTGGCATGGAGTATCTAATCAAAACTTCCAGCAAAAAAAGCAATTACTATGGAATATATGATTACTATATGAACTATGAGCTGTTCGAAGAGGATGATGAAATAGAATCTTCCATTTATCCGTATTCAGTGAAGATTGAAGGAAAAGTTCTTCCTCCGGATGAAGACGGCCTGCCATTCTATGATGAAGGAAGCACTGAAGAGAAAGTCGGATCTGCCAGCATCGGCTTGGGCACACTGGAACAGAAACGGAATATCTTCCGTGCAGCAGCGGAAGAGGATTCTTACGAAAATTATGTGGCAGCAATACAGGAGATGGCTCTGCCATATAAAATCGGGGGGACGGCTTCAGGATACCTGCAGACGTTCGAGGATGAAGACTGGTTTAAGCTCGAACCGTCAGAGACAGGCATTTACCAGTTTAGTATGCTGAACAGCACTGACATACCGATGCTTGAAATCTATCAGGTTGTGAAGGAAAAGGATGAAGAAGGAACAGAGCATACGTATCTGAATCAGATTGGATCAAATATCAGCTATAATATGTTCATTGATACAGATAAATCTCTGTATACCGGCTTGAAAAAAGGTGAAAATTATCTGGTTAAAGTGAATACAAATTACTATAGCAATCAGATTTCTTTTTCTCCATTCCAGTTCACTTCGAAGCTGATTGTAAAAAATCCTCAGGATAAGTATGAGGATAATGATAAGATGGAAAAGGTGAAAGATCTGCCTGGCATGACGGTCCAAGGCAACTTTGCGATGCCGGGTGACCAGGATGTATTCTATCTGCAATCCAAATCAGAACAAATCTATGGAATCACATTGGAAAAAGAAGAGGTGCCGGCAAGCCTGAAGAAATATCCGAAGGAACTGCTTGGCAGCTTCTATGGATTTGTTGCAGTCATTGAAGACAAGAATAAGAACCGAAAAGTGGATGAAGAAGAGTATAATTATATCCAATATATCGAAAAAGGCATTGATTATGGAAAC
The DNA here is from genome assembly GCF_008180445.1 of Bacillus infantis. Taxonomy (GTDB): domain Bacteria; phylum Bacillota; class Bacilli; order Bacillales; family Cytobacillaceae; genus Bacillus_AB; species Bacillus_AB infantis_B. The sequence goes on along the minus strand of NZ_VTER01000003.1, from coordinate 463,115 downwards.
ACGTTTGGTTCTTTTAAAGCGGAAAAAGGCAAGAACTATATTCTGGCCCTCTCCAGCTTCACAGATTCTGCTGTTCCGTTAAGCCTTGTCCCGTATAAGCTGACATTGGCCTCGACAAATAAGAAGGATGAAGATGCAGGAAACAAGGTCTGGAACAATATTGCCTCTAAGCCGGTTAAACTGAAGCAAAAGGGCAATATGTGGGAGGCCAGCGGATTTTTGAATGCGGGCGTGCCAAATGGAGATGAAGACTGGTATGAGTTTACCCTCAAAAAGGACAGCAGCGGAAAAATCAAGCTGGAAACCGGAATAGAATCTGACGGAAAAATTGCTCTTTATCAGAATGGAAAGCTGGTATCATCTGCTGATTTTTATCCTGAGGGAGATGCAGAGGTACTAAGCGTGAACCTGAAAAAAGGAACCTATCAAATCAAAGTAAATGATTATTTCCGAGGGGCCACCATTAAGCCTTATAAGCTGAAAGTATATCTGAAATAAGTGATGGAAAGCGGCTTTGAAACAAAGCCGCTTTATTCTTTCCCGCATGAGGAGACGGACTTGAAAATCTTGTTAAATCCCAGTAATCATCAGCTGCGGCCCTATTTCATTTTTATGGTATAAGGACTAATATTTTCATATTTTAACTTGTATATGATAAGTTATATGTTAAAATAAATATGTAACAAACCTGTTTTGTAAACTACTATAAATGGTTGTGGCCGGGGATGAGTACCTATTTTAAATGGGTGCTCATTTTCTTTTATTTGAATATTTTTTAATACAAATGCGTGTGAAAAAAACCATAAGGTTAAGAGCTGCAGCCTGACATCTTCGGCCAGAATGCTGACCATCATCCCGTGGAGGATATAGCAATAAATGTGCTGATGGACATGCCATAGTCACCTCATTCTCTTCAGTCAGCTGAAAAAAACCTCCCGGCCGGGAAAGAAGGCAGGGAGGGTTTTCTTATGGTTACCTTAAATTTCCGTTTGAACCTGCTGCTGAAGGGGATAAGCCTTCCAGCTGCTTAGATCAGGGTTCTCTTTCAATAGTAGGCTTTTCGGAAAAATAAATGTCCATGGTTTGCTTGTATTGGCTTTGAGTTCAAACTTGTCGAGCTGAAAGCCGCCTTTTGCAATTACTTCGGAGGTGGCGTCTTCCACCTGGAGCGGCAGCTGCTGAAGCATGACATTCTGGTCGTTTCCATTCCGGATCAGGAGTGTGACTTGCAGATCTTCATTGTCAGCAACTTTTGCCTGAATGCCCATAAAGTTGATTTCCCCGACCTTTGGCGGGTCCATTTGCTCAACCATCTTTTTAAGCTTTTCTTTGTCGCTGCTGCTCAAGCTATTCTCCCAGGCCTCATCCAGGTCCAGCCTGTGCTCCTCATTATTCCGAATTTCAAAAGCAAGCTTCCAGCCTTCTGCAGGGATCGAATCTGTCAGTAAATCAGAACTGTTAAAAGTAAAATTCCACGGACGGCTGCTTTTTGCAGGTATTTCACCTATTTCTGTAAGATCAAATTCCTTCCGTGCTAGAATTTCCTCATCTGGCCCCACAAGCAATAAGTGGGTCTTCTTGAACTCAACCGCCTTTGAAAGGCTGCTGCGGACAAATGCGGCAACTGTCACAGATCCGCCATCCTGCTGCAGCTCAATTCCTGCCAGGGAGATTTGATTCGGCAGAAGTGGAGGCAGTTCATTATTAAGGAACCTTAAAACATACTGCTGCTCGGCTGTAATATTTGTGGCCGGGTGGAGGGATAGAGCAGTTTCCACCTCTTCTGCAGCCGCTTCATTCCCTGTCTCATTCAGTAATTCTTTTGAAGATATCGTACTGTCAGTGCCTTGTTTGACAGGCTTTTCCTGTTTATTCTTTTTAAAGAAAGATAACATGGCTTGTCTCCTCGTTTATGAGTCTTGGCTAATGGATCTGATGATCTCAGCCAGCTTTCGGCTGATTTCTTTTTCTATCAGGAAATAGGTGCTTTCAAATAGCTCAAGGCCTTCCTTCTGATAGAGTCTCATAGGATCTTCCTGCTGGTAATGCCTCATGCCTATTCCTTCTTTAAGCCTGGCCATATTTTCAAGGTGAATAATCCAGTTGCGGTCTATGATGGCAGTAAGCAGGTGCTTAAGGGCATTCTGCAGCATTTCATCTTCACCAAGTGTACCTGCATAGGCCAGATAGTCCTTGATCTTGCGCCCGGCTATTTCTTTGATATCCAGGATCTCATACTGGTCATCACTCAAGTCTATCGATCCACCCGCTAGCAGCATATTAAGTTCTTCTGCCAGTCCTTTTATATTCAAGGACTCCTGCTGGATCCCCTCTTCTTCATAATGGGCAATAAGCTTACCGGCGGCAGATTGGACCATAGGCAGGATGACAGGAAGAATATTATCATCGCTCAATGCCTTATTCCGTAGATGATAAATGACATTGCGCTGCTCGTTGATCACATCATCAAGCTTCAGATTGTACTCCCGCATAGAATAGTTGGATCCTTCCACAATCCTTTGAGTCCGGTCAACGAATTCATGGATTTTCTTCCCTTGGATCAACCCGGTTCCGTCAGCCTGGATAGAGGCAAGAAGCTTCTCCGCATCTTCTTTGGCAAAGCGCCTGAACATATCGTCTTCAAGCGAAATGAAGAATTGGCTGCTCCCGGGATCGCCCTGGCGTCCCGATCTTCCTTTCAGCTGGTTATCAACCCTGCGGCTTTCATGTTTTTCAGTACCCAGTACAAAAAGTCCGCCAAGATCATGGACTCCCTCACCGAGCATGATGTCCGTTCCGCGGCCGGCCATATTGGTTGCAATTGTTATTCTTCCTTTTTGTCCGGCCATTTCAATAAGGCGGACCTCCTGCTCCACTGTCTTGGCATTAAGGAGTTCGAATGAAAGGCCGGCCTTTTTCAAGTACTCAGCAGCCTTTTCCGACTGCAGGATTGAGGCTGTTCCAATGAGGATAGGCTGCCCCTTGCTGTGGCGCCCTTTAACCTCTTCAACCATTGCTTTATATTTCTGTTCAGCTGTTTTATATACTTTGTCTGAAAGATCTTCCCGGATGATCGGTTTGTTTGTCGGAATCTGAATGACGTCCATCCCGTAGATTTCCATCAATTCTTTTTCTTCCGTTTTAGCTGTGCCGGTCATACCGGAAAGCAATGGATACATCCTGAAATAATTCTGGATGGTGATGGATGCCTGAGTTTTATTTTCTTCTGTAATCTCAAGGCCCTCTTTTGCTTCCAATGCCTGATGGAGTCCGTCGCTTAATGTCCGCCCGTCCATGATCCGGCCTGTAAACATATCAACGAGCTTGATTTCCCCGTCTTTAATGATGTAGTCAACATCTTTTTCAAACATCACACGGGCACGGACAGCCTGGATCATATAATGATACAGCGTCTGATGCTCCAGCTCGTAAAGATTGTCGATCCCAAAGGCTTTTTCAACTTTTTCGATTCCCTCTTCAGTTAAACTTGTCGCCTTCGTCTCCACATCAAATGTATAATCCACATCATCTTTGAATCTTTTCGCCAGTCTTGAACCAATATAATGAAGCTCTGAGCTCGATTCCATTTTTCCGGCTACGATAAGCGGTGTTTTTGCTTCGTCTATCAGGACACTGTCCACTTCATCTATAATTGTATAATGATACGGACGCTGAACTTTCTGGGAAAGCGACGCTGCCATATTGTCCCGCAGGTAATCAAAGCCGAACTCCGTGCCAATCCCATAAGTGATATCCGCCTGGTATGCAGCCTTTTTTTCTTCAGGGGAAAGCATAGGTACATTCAAGCCGACAGTAAGACCGAGAAATTCATGGATTTTTCCAACAAGATTTCTGTCCCTGGCAGCGAGATAGTCATTAACTGTTATGACATGGACTCCTTTGCCTTCAAGAGCTCTCAGATAAGAAGGAAGGGATGCTACCAGGGTTTTTCCTTCACCTGTAGGCATTTCGGCAATATTGCCGTCAGACAGTACAAGTCCGCCGATAAGCTGCACATCATAATGCCTGAGCCCAAGCACCCTTCTTGAAGCTTCCCTGACTGCAGCAAAGGCATGAGGGCGTATATTTTCAAGTTTCTCCCCGCTGGAGAGCTGTTGTTTAAATTCAGTTGTTTTATTTTGCAGTTCCTGGTCGCTGAGCTTCTGATAGCCAGGCTCCAAACTGTTTATCTCTTCGACTATTTTCCTGTATTTTTTCAAGCGGCGGTCATTTGTGTCGCCAAATTTCTTTAACATTGTCAGCATATTGGGACGCTCCTTATGCAAATTCCCTACTAGTATATCATGTATTTTCCTATTATAGTAATACTTGCAGGAATGACAAAATCTTCTATAAAATTCTGTCTGAATTTGAAACTTCATCTGCTTTTTCTCCGTCTAATGAATTATTGGAGGATGAGGAGAGAGGGGGAAGTCTGCAGTCAGAAGTTTTACATATTGAAAGATTGGAAATATTACATACATGCCTATATAAGTACCGGAAAAGAAATAAAAAATTAATATATTAATTGAATTTGATGTGCTATAATGCATTGTGGCAATAATAGTGTCTATGTAAATAAATGACGAATTATGCATCATTTTTGGATAGTAAAATAAAAGCTGAATGGATATGCTATTTATTAAGGAGGCTCTACATGATTTACTTGACCATGTTAATTTGTTTCATCACCTCCATTCTTATTACACCTTTAGTAAAAAAACTTGCCTTTAAAATTGGCGCTACAGACAAGCCCAACCAGCGGAAGGTCCACCAAAAGATTATGCCCCGGCTGGGCGGCCTTGCCATTTATATAAGCTTTATTGCAGGTTTGCTGATTCTCCAGCCTGAAGCACCTTACAATATGGCGATCATTCTGGGAAGCCTGATCATCATTGCTACCGGGGTTCTGGATGATATGATCGAAATATCAGCAAAAGTTAAGCTTGCCGGTCAGCTGGCTGCAGCAGCCATCGTTGTTATATGGGGAGGCGTGCATGTTGAATTCGTCAACCTCCCATTCGGAGGCATGCTTGAATTTGGGATGCTGAGCATACCGCTAACGATTCTTTGGATTGTCGGCATCACCAATGCCATCAATTTGATTGATGGTCTGGATGGCCTGGCAGCAGGTGTTTCATCAATTGCCCTGATTACTATTTCAGGGATGGCCATCATTATGGGCGACCCTTATGTAGTGGCAATCGGAAGCATCACACTTGCAAGCACACTCGGATTCCTGATATACAATTTCCATCCGGCAAAGATATTTATGGGGGATACAGGAGCCCTTTTCCTTGGCTATATTATTTCTGTATTATCACTGCTTGGATTTAAGAATGTAACCATGATTTCTTTCATCGTTCCTGTTATTATCCTCGGAGTTCCAATTTCTGATACATTCTTTGCGATTATTCGCAGGATTGTCACGAAAAAGCCTTTATCAGCTCCGGACAAATCCCATCTTCACCATTGTCTGCTGCGCCTTGGCTACTCCCATCGCCAGACAGTAATCCTGATATATGCGATGGCTGCATTTTTCGGACTGACTGCGGTCATCTTTTCACAGGCTAAGGTATGGGGATCATTCGTTGTGATAGGAGTCCTCCTGCTGCTCATCGAAGTATTCGCTGAGAAAGTCGGTCTGATGGGCAAGGATCACAGGCCATTGCTGAAGGTCATGCGCGATATCCGGTATTCGACGGCGAAAGACAGATAAGAAAAGAACACTCCAGCTGGAGTGTTCTTTTTTATTTTAGCAGATAAGCAAGTATATTTTTTAACTTCGATTACTGTCTAGCAGCTGCGCCTATCCACTCCAGGTCACAAGCCAAACCCCAAAAGGCGAAGAACGCCTTTTCGGGAGGTTCGTCTTGTGCTTGTCGGGGGTGAACAAGGCGCATGCGCTTTTCTTATGTCCTAGCGGTTAAACATACCAAGAAGGAAATACTTTAACTTTTCCCTGTTGGTCATATCCTTCAGTGCGCCTGGGTAGAATTTATCCATAATAAATGGTGTAAAGAACTCCCGGCTGATTTCAGCTGCTGGTTTTGGATGCAGCATTAGCGGTTCCTGCTGTTCCAGTCCTGAGACAACCTCGCTGCTGCCTTCGACCTTCAATCCTTCCTGTACTTCCCGTTTTTCTGTTTTCCCCTTGCTGTTCAGAACAATGACATATTCTTTTTCATTTTGCTTCATAATACTTTTAGAAGGAGCCAACACAGCATCTTTTGCTTCGCCTGTTGTGATTTCAACATTGAGCTGCATTCCAGGGTGAAGATTTTCGAGCTTCTCCTGGGCTTGATCCAATTCTACGGTGAATGGATAGCTTGCCTGTGTTTCAGTCGATAAAGGTGTTTCAGGCATCGTTTGGACACTTGCTACTCTTCCTGTAAAGTCCTTTTTAAGTGTTCCTGACTCTACAGCCGTTTCCTGGCCCTGAACAACCTTCTGCAGCTCCTTCTCATCCAGCTTGCCTTTTACTGCAGCAGCTTCAGAACGGATCATGAGCACTGGATTGTCCAGGTCTTCGCTTATCGACACGATCTGTCCGTCTGTTTCGCTCAGATAGCTCATCACACCCGTTTGTTCATTGACATAATCGAGCTGCTCTTCGTACTTATCTCTTTCGTCTTCAAGCAGGTCAGCTTCAAGCTCTTGGAGCAGAATTTCTTTTTCTGTATCATGGATGCTTACGGAAAGATCTTTCTCTTCTTTTTCAGCATCAGTGGAAGTATATGCCTGTTCGGCTTCAAGAGTAGATAAATAGTTGTTCAGGCTGGAAATATGGTTCTGGACCGAGTCAATCTGGTTTGTAAGCTGTTCAATTTCGGATTCAATCCTGTTCCTGTCCCTGTCCAGATTGACCGGTTCATATTCGTACAAAGGGGTTCCTGGCGTTACTTTATCGCCTGGCTTCACCAGAAACTTTGAGAATGTTCCGTCCTCTTCGCTGAAATAAACGGGATATTCAGACTGGGGGATGGCTACCCCAGGCTTCGAAAGGATCTCTTTTAAATCTCCCTGGGCAGCACGCTGCCACTCGCTTATATAAACTGATTTATCGATTTTACTGTCTTCTTTTGTGATCAGGTATGTATTTGCGCCTGTAAAAGCGATAACACCTGCTGCCAGTAGACCCGCTTGCCAACTTTTCATTTCACTCAACACCTTTAAAATATCTTTTCCATTTTGATATGTGTTCCCAATGCTGTTAAGATCCAAAACACGATATGGAGTGACAGGACAATCAGGAATATGACCCATCCTTTCCTGCCGGTCAGCTTCTTGATCCAATAGGTTTGAACATATATGATCCAGACTTGGAATAGTGTTATGGCTCCCAGAAAGTGCACAATCAGTCCATTGGATGTGGCGTACTGAGCCAGGATGCCCAATGAAAACGGGGAGGATGAAGGAGAGATTCCCCATGTCAGGCTGATCGGGATGAGCAAAGCCTTTTCAATCAGCAGAATGGAAAAAGCAAAAAGCTGCACCACTAGTAGCTTTTTATATTCCAAATCTGTCAGGGTCCAGAAATATAAAGCCGGCAGGAAGATGTAGATAGCAGCATACAGCAGCCCCCAGACTGCCTTTCCAAGAACAAATAGCCCCTTTCTTGCCTCAAATTCACCTGCAGACAGATTGCTCAGCTCTTTTGATATGAATTCTGTCCCGATTCCAAAGTAGGAACTTATTGCATAAATAATGCTGCTCAGGATTGCCAAGAGCCAAATCCTTTTCCGGAGCCCCCGGAGATCCTCCGCTTTTTCGAGCTGATAAAGGCTTACCCCGGGAGAACGCAGGGCCATTAACAGCTTTACTTCATAAATCATAGAATAGTTTCCTCCATAGTCTGTTAAATATAGACAAAATATCTCAACTATCATTCTATCGCAAATAATGGAAAAAGGGCAGTAATAACCGGTGGAAATGCCTATGAAAAAAGGAGGATTATTTTATCGGTATAATAGTTCGATTTTAATGGCTAGATCGGTAAATTCCAGGTCTTCAATTTGTTATTGATATAAGAATGGTATTTCGTATCGTTCTGCAGTTCAAATATGAGAAGTGCCTTTTCCATGTATTTCTTCGCCTCCGCCAGCTGGTGACTCAGCTCATAATTATAGCCTGTATGATAATGGAGTTCACCGAGAAGGAAGAGATGATCTTTCTCAAGGCACCACGCTATCCCTTTTGTGCAGCTTTCAATGGATTCTTCATATCTTGAAAGTCTGGTGAGCACCCGCGCAATGTTATAGTGCAGTTTCGTCATCAGCATAACATCCTGAAGGGTGGCCAGTGAATCAATGAAGCGCTTGGCATCCCTGTAAATGGCCAGGGCCTCTTCAAGCTCATTTTCTTCAAAGAGTATGATGCCCTTGCTCAGGAGAATTTCAATTTCACGCTCTGTCCACAGCTTCCCGTGCGTTAAAGCGATGGCCTCATTCAGGACCTGGTGCGCTTTAATCGGATTTTTATTAAGGTGGTATTCATATATGCCTCTATGCCACCGGATCAGCTGCCTGTTCACAGGATTTTGTGTAAATAAAGGATTATTCTCTTCCCCTTTAATGATAGAACGCATGGTTTCATAATCAAAGCTGCGCCTGGTGATTTCCAGCTGGCGTTCGACCTCCAATATATAATCCAGCCTCGGCGTTGTGCCAATATGAAAGAAATAGTTAACATCCACACCAAGCTTTTGGGAAATCAGGTAAAGTGTAGACGCATAGGGGTATACATCCCCTTTCTCTATTTTGCTTATCTGTGCCTGGGTGCATATGCCTTCTGCCAGCTCTTTCTGAGATAATCCCAGCAGCTTCCTGAGATCCTTTATTTTTTGTCCGATTGCTGAGAAATCCATCTATCATTCACCCTTCGCAAAAAAATATTCCTATAGTTATATAGTGGAGGATATGTGACTAAAAACCATCGTTTTTAATAGATTATCAAAAGATATAGAAAGCAGACAAAAAAAGCAGACTTATCCTGTTTATGATTTAATCAATTTATAAGGAATCCGTAACGGACTTGAACAGCGGTTTAGATGTCCTGTTCAGCGTTAACTCACTTGTCCATTTCCTATTGGCTATGAAATACGGACAATACCTTAATATCTCCACTTTTGGCCGCCCGTTTCCGGGCGGTCCTTTTTTTAAGCAGTTAAAAACGTCCATCTATAAAGATGAACGTTTTTTCATGGCCGCAGCGGGTATCATTTCTATGGTTAATAGCTGGAATCTTCGCCTGTATCATCGGAGACAGTGCTGTCTGTATCCGTTTCAGAGCTGCCTTGCGGGATGAGTTCAAGATGTTCTTTTAAGGTAAGGATCGTTTGATCAAGTTCCTCATCATCTAACTGGTAATAATAAATTCCATCAATATAGGCATCCTGCCCGGCCAGATTCAATGTTTCAATATCAAGAGATGTTCCAGCAGCCGCATAATTGATGAATGACTTCATTTCATCAAAGGAGAGATCTGTAGACATATTGTCTCCGACAGCTTCCATCACATCTGCATACTTGGAGACAGACTTGACAGAGGAGCCTTTTTTTACAATTGCTTTAAGGATTTCCTGCTGGCGCTTTCCGCGCTCAATGTCATTATCAAGTTTGCGGGTACGGGCTAAAGCCAGGGCTTCCTCTCCGTTAAGCTCCTGCAGGCCCGGTTCAAGATTGATCGCATGATTCCGGTCCTCTGAATCTTTTTCACTAAGTTCATAGGGGACTTCTACTTCAATGCCTTCCAAGGCATTAATAACATCTATGAACGCGTTAAAGTTCATTTTTACATAATAATCGACAGGGATATCCAGCATTTCTTCGACTGTTTCAATTGTTGTGGCAACCCCGCCATTGGCATGGGCATGCGTAATTTTATCATTATAGCCCAATTCAGGGATATAAACATAAGAATCCCGGGGAATGCTGAGCAGCTTAACAGATTTGGTCTTTTCGTTCAGGGTTGCGAGCATCAGGGCATCTGATCGGGAGCTGCTGCTGAAATTCCTGGTACTGCTGTCATCCACCCCAACAAAAAGGATGGACACATTATCTATCCCAGGATCAACTGCTGTATCGCGCTTTGTTGATTCCCTCTCAACCGGCTCATAGGATTTTTCAATGACCGTCTGCGCTTTGCTGTACAGAAAAGCGCCATAAGCCGTCGCCCCAAGGACGAGTACGAGAAGAGGCACGATGATCCACATCACGACTCTCCTGCGGCGTTTTCTTTTCTTTTGAACCTTTACCATTTGTCTATTGGCAGACATATCTGTACTCCTTTAATGTAGGTTTGGCAAAATTTTCAGATCAAGCTTCATTTTACAATTTTTTTGCATTTCCGGATATAGATTTTTCAAGCCGTATCTTCTTCCAGATACAGCAGTTCTCCCTCATCAATCAGTCCTTGCCCATTGGTGAGCTCAGTGATCCATTCTGAAAATAGGTTAATGGCTGCTTCTTCAACAAACACCTCAAACTCTACGTTTTCCAGGTAGTGTATATCCTTTATGGAGTAAACAGATTCACGGAGCTCATTCTCCAGCTTGCCGAGCCAAGTATATTCCACCTTTACTGATAAGATCTTCATCAGCTTTCTTGTCACAATGCCAGCCGCATTGATTCCCTCAGAGGCTGATTTTCCATAAGCGCGGATGAGACCCCCGGCTCCAAGCTTGATGCCTCCAAAATATCTTGTTACTACTGCAACAGTATCTTTCAGCTGTTTCTTTTTTAAGACTTCCAATATCGGGACCCCGGCAGTGCCGCTGGGTTCACCGTCATCATTCGCTTTCTGGATATGATCATGTTCCCCGATCAGGTAGGCTGAGCAATTGTGGGTAGCATTCCAGTGTGCTTTTTTGATTTCCTGTATAAATGCCAGGGCTTCTTCTTCTGTTTCGGCCCTTGATATATGAGCAATAAATCTTGATTTCTGAATAATAATTTCATGCTCGGCAAAGCCCTTGACTGTTTTATAAGAGGGCAGCATGCATCCCGCTCCTTTCCTGTGCAATTTATCGATTTTTGTCGTGGATTGTCATCGTCGCTTGCCAAATTTCATTATAATGCGACTTGTTGAGTAACTTCAATTCTTCAATGGATTGTAATGAAACTTTAATATAGGTACCTTTCTCGCATGATATAATTAAAAAATAATTTCAAGCCAATCGACATATTATTGCGAGATAATATATAAAAGTCCTATGTTTAAAAATAAGGCATAAATTGCAGCTTATTATAAGAAAATAGGATATTAGACATGATTATACTATAAATTCTTGTGCCTTTTTGCCGAATTTTTCGTTTTTTAGTATATTTTTCATACATAATTTCTATTTTCAAGCTAAAATAGTGTCAGATACTGCTACGGAAGGGTTTTCAGTCTCTTTGGAGGAATCTTTATGACTAGAAAAAAATTCGATACGAAGACACTCGATCTTATATTAGAAAAGATGGTATCCACTGTTGGAAACAGCAAGGATGAGATCTTCCGCATAAGCGAGCAATGCCGGCAGGACTTTGAAAGCTTGACAAGTGATCTGAAGGAAGTCAAACAGGCCGTTGTCCTGACCATTGATGAGGGAGACCAGCTGGAAGCACAAACGCGCTTTGCCAGAAAAAGGCTTTCTGAAGTAAGCATGCATTTCAAGGACTATACAGAAAGCCAGGTAAGGGAGGCGTATGAAAAGGCGCATCAGCTGCAGATGAAGCTTTCGATGAACCGCCAGCAGGAAAAGCAGCTACGTGAACGGCGGGATGATATAGAACGAAGGCTTCTCGGCATCCAGGAAACAATCGACCGCGCAGAACATCTCGTTTCCCAGATCTCGGTTGTCATGAACTATTTGATGAGTGACCTGAAGAGGATGGGAGAAGTCCTGGAGGATGCAAAGCTTAAGCAGGATTTCGGCCTTAAGATCATTGAAGCGCAGGAGGAAGAGCGCAAAAGGCTGTCAAGGGAAATTCATGACGGGCCTGCCCAGATGATGGCCAATGTGATGATGCGCTCTGACCTGATAGAAAGAATCTATAAGGAGCGGGGAGCAGGCGAAGCCATCACCGAAATAAAAAGCCTCAAAAAAATGGTCAGAAATGCGCTTTATGAGGTCAGGAGGATTATCTATGACCTCAGGCCCATGGCTCTCGATGACCTTGGACTGGTGCCGACTTTAAGGAAATATCTCCAGACCATTGAAGAATACCATAATACGGTGAAAATTTATTTCAGCAATGTTGGCGATGAAAAGCGGCTTCCGCCAAAATATGAGGTAGCTTTGTTCCGGCTTGTCCAGGAATCTGTACAGAATGCTCTAAAGCATGCTGAGGCAAAAGAGATCAAAGTGAAGCTTGAAATCCGCAATGACTCTATTTCAGTTGTCATCAGGGATGACGGCAAAGGATTTGACACGGGCCAGAAGAAGCCCGAATCCTTTGGCATGATCGGCATGAGGGAAAGAGTCGAGCTGCTGGAAGGGCAGATATCCTTCGACTCCAAAATCAATGCCGGGACTATCGTGCTGATTCAGGTTCCTTTCATGGAATGAGCCGCTTTCTCCTTTAATAGAAATGCCAGCGGCGAAGAAGCAATATTCTAAGAGAGTTGTGAAAAAAAGATAGGTTCAAATAGGGCTTGAAAAAGCTATAATGATAGAGATCCCTATTATTTAAAACTAACAGTATAAAAAAAGAGATAAACTTACGGAAATTTGGGAGGCGAAGCAATTGACTACAAAAATCGTCATTATCGATGATCATCAGTTGTTTAGAGAAGGGGTTAAACGTATTCTTGATTTTGAAAAGACATTTGAAGTTGTCGCAGAAGGCGATGACGGAAATGAAGCGCTGGGTCTTGTTGAAGAATATAACCCGGATGTCGTGATCATGGATATCAACATGCCGACAATCAACGGTGTGGAAGCGACCAAGCAATTAGTCGAAAAATATCCGGATGCAAAAGTCATCATCCTTTCCATCCATGATGATGAGAACTATGTAACACATGCACTGAAAACAGGAGCAAGCGGCTATCTGCTGAAGGAAATGGATGCCGACGCACTTGTTGAAGCGGTCAAAGTGGTGGCTGATGGAGGCTCTTACCTGCATCCAAAGGTAACCCATAATCTTGTCAAAGAATACCGCCGCCTGGCATCTGATGAAAATGGCAGCAGCGAAGGATACACACAAGTGGAAATCCGCCGCCCGCTGCATCTGCTCACGCGCCGGGAATGCGAAGTCCTTCAGCTCCTTGCTGACGGAAAAAGCAACCGCGGAATCGGCGAAGCATTGTTCATCAGTGAAAAAACGGTTAAGAACCATGTGAGTAACATCCTGCAGAAAATGAATGTGAATGACCGCACCCAGGCTGTTGTTGTAGCCATCAAGAACGGCTGGGTTGAAGTGAGATAATGGAGGGGCACGCCTGAGCGTGCTCTTTTTTTATGCATAATAGATATATGAAAAATACTAGTTTACAATATATGTAATCTTGTGTTAAAAATAGGATAAAAGTAATAGATGGAGGTTTTGAACATATGTCCAGCCTGCTGCTTTTATCTGATGAGAATTTGTTTAAAGTTTTCGAGGATGCCCTGCTTTGTGATGTGGATACTGATTTTATTCGGCTGATCGCTGATGAAATCAACCGGAGGCAGCTCTCGCATCTCCTGCCCGTAGCTTCTAATTAATGCCCCTCTCTTTTTCGCCGCATTACAATTGTGATCCTCAAATATTAAGCTTTCTTTTCTCCCTAGGATTTTCCCTTGTTTTCATATAAAATATAAATTGGACATATAGTAGAGAAAAAACAAAGGATGGTACTCTTTATATGAGAACAGCCGTAGTAACAGACAGTACTGCATACATCCCGAAGGAATTGCGGGATCGACTGAACATACATATGATTCCTCTCAGCGTCATTTTCGGAAACGAAACATACGAGGAAGAGGTAGAAATTACAGCAGAAGCATTTTATGAAGAAGTAAAGCATAAGGAGCTGCCGACGACCTCACAGCCATCGACTGGCCAATTCGTGGAGCTTTTTGAAAAATTGTCGGCCGACTATGATGCGGTCATCAGCATCCATCTGTCGAGCGGCATCAGCGGAACCTTTCAGGGAGCCGCCACTGCAGGGAGCATGGTTGAAGGAATCAGGGCGTATCCGTTTGATTCTGAAATCAGCTGCATGGTCCAGGGCTTCTATGTCATTGAAGCGGCAGAGATGGCAGCTGCCGGCAAGGATCCGCAGGATATCATGTCCCGCCTGGAGGAAATGAAACAGACGGTCCGTGCCTACTTCATGGTGGACGACCTTTCCCATCTCCAGCGCGGCGGCCGTCTTTCAAGCGCCCAGGCATTGATCGGGAGCCTGCTTCAGGTCAAGCCGCTTCTCCATTTCCAGGACAAGGTCATCGTGCCATTTGAAAAAATCCGCACACGCAAAAAAGCGATGAAGCGGATTGCCGACCTTCTTGGCGATGCTGCTGCCGGCGGCGGTGATTACCGCGCCGTCATCATCCACGCGAATCGTGAGAAGGAAGCTGACGAGTGGAAAGCAGAGCTGGAAAAAGAGCTGCCGAACGTCGAATTCATGATTGGCTACTTCGGCCCGGTCATCGGCACGCATCTTGGCGAAGGCTCAATGGGGCTTGGCTGGTATAAGAAATAAAAAATGCCGCTCCGGAATTTTGTCGGAGCGGCTACTTTTTACTTTGTCAGTGCGTCAGTCAGGTTAGGAACGATTTGTTTTTTACGTGAAACAACACCCTGCAGGACAGCCTTTTCATCCGCAAGCACCACATTGAATGCTTTCTCGACAGCAGCTGTTTCCTTGCCCAGTGCAAGTGCTACAGAATCGTTTGTCAGGATGTTAGTTGCAACAAACAGGAACAGATCCAAGCCCTTTTCCTCGATTGTGCTGTTGATCACCGCACGCAATTCCTCTTCAAGCGCAAACACATCATTCGTGTCAACGGCGTTCACCTGCGCCACTTCCACTTTAGCAGAACCCATCTGGAATTCCTTCGCATCCAGGCTGACAAGCTGTGCAGCTGATTTATCGCTCAGGTCGGCACCAGCCTTCAGCATCTCAAGGCCATACTCTTCCGCATCCACACCCGCGATTTCCGCAAGCTCATGTGCAGCTTTCACATCTTCGTCTGTGCAGGTTGGTGATTTGAAAAGCAGGGAATCAGAGATTATCGCTGACAGCATCAGGCCGGCGATTTCTTTTGGAATGCTCTTGTTGTTTTCCTTGTACATTTTGTTCAGGATCGTCGCCGTACAGCCGACAGGCTCGCAGCGGTAGTACAAAGGATCGCTCGTTTCAAAATTGGCGATACGGTGGTGGTCGATAACCTCAGCCACACGCACACTCTCGATTCCGTCTGCGCTTTGCTGGCGTTCATTGTGGTCTACAAGAATGACAGTTTGCGCTTCGTCAGCCACATTGCTGATCAGGCGGGGGGGTTCAGCGTTGAATTTTGTCAGCGCATGCTGCGTTTCGCCGTTGATCTCGCCAAGGCGCACCGCTTCGACTTCCTGGCCAAGCTGTGTTTTCAGATCAGCGTATGCCAGGGCTGAGCAGATTGTATCTGTATCTGGATTTTTATGTCCGAAAATTAAGGTTTTTTCCATATGTAAATCTCCTTTTTTAGGTGGATTCTTCATGGTTTATTATAGAGGAAATTGTGGGGGGAATCTAGGGGGAGAGTTTGGGGTGTGGCGGGTTGGGTGGGCGGATTTTGGGTAGGGCAGATTGTGGGAAGGGGGCGAGTTGCTAATATATGGTGGAAGTTGCTAATAAAAATGGAAAGTTGCTAATATATGGGGAAAGTTGCTAATAAAAGAAAAAAGTTGCTAATATATCAGAAAAGTTGCTAATAAAAGGGAAATGCAACATCTCGCGGGGAAGGCTGCCCAAGGGCGAGGTCGCAAATATATCGGGAAAGTCGCAAATAAATAGGGTGGACTAGCAAATAAAATGAAAAAGTCGCAAATAAAACTCAAAACTCGCAAATATATCCAAAATCCCGCAAATAAACAGGAAAGGATGATTAGTTTTGAAGTTCAAAATCCAAGAAGGGCGCCTCATCCAGGACCCAAATGGCACACCAATCTCCAAACTCACTGAAATTCGGGCTATTCCCCTCAATCCAGCCTTCAATCCTGACGAAAAACTGGCCGAAATGCTCACCGGAAAGCAGCTACTCACAGACGAACTCCCTTTCACACCACAAGAAATCGACCAGCACTACCAAAACGGACACATCATCTACCGCCCAGGCATCCTCCTCACCGGAAAAAAGCCTCAATGTGCCCGCTGCGGCAACACTCAAACTCACCTTTTCGCAAAATTCCCCTGCGCCAGATGCGAAGAAGACTGCCTCTACTGCCGAAGCTGCATCATGATGGGCCGGGTCAGCTCCTGCACCCCGCTCGTCAGCTGGCAAGGCCCGAAACCACCCCACCCACAGCCAAACACCTACCTGGAATGGGCAGGCAATCTTTCCGACGGCCAGCAGACTGCCTCCGACCGCACATCACAAGCAATTCATCAAAACAAAGATCTCCTGGTCTGGGCGGTATGCGGCGCCGGAAAAACTGAGGTCCTGTTCGAAGGAATCGACCATGCCCTCCAATCCGGAAAAAGAGTCTGCCTCGCCACACCGCGGACCGATGTAGTCCTCGAACTCACACCTCGCCTGAAAAAAGTATTCCCAGAAATAACGGTTGCCTCCCTCTATGGTGGCAGCGAAGACCGCCATCTCTACGCCCCGCTCACCATCGCCACCACACACCAGCTCTTCCGCTTTTACCAGGCATTCGACACTATCATCCTGGATGAAGTGGATGCTTTCCCATACTCAGTCGATGCCACCCTCCAATACGCCGTCCAGCAGGCAAGAAAGCCTGAGTCCTCCATGATCTATCTAACCGCCACACCTAACCAAAAATGGCAGAGAGACTGCTCATCCGGTAAAAGGGACCACGTCACCATTCCGGCGCGCTACCACCGCCATCCGCTCCCTGTCCCGGAATACCGCTGGTGTGGAAATTGGGAGAAGCTTTTAAAGAAAGACAGATTGCCCGCGTCGCTCATCAGCTGGATCAGCCTCCGCATCCAAACCTCAAAACAAATCCTTCTGTTCTTCCCCCGAATAGACATCATGGAAGCAGCATTGCCGCTAATACAAAAGCTCCATCCCCACACAGACTCTGTCCATGCCGAAGATCCTGGCCGCAAAGAGAAAGTCCAAAAAATGCGCAGCAAAGAAACTCAGATCCTACTGACCACTACCATCCTGGAAAGAGGCGTAACCTTCCCGAACATCGACGTAGCCGTCATCGGATCCGATCACCACGTCTTTACTGAAAGCGCCCTCGTCCAAATCTCCGGCCGCGTCGGCAGGAGCGCAGATCATCCCAGCGGCACCATCACCTTTTTCCACTTCGGCAAAACAGAAGAAATGCTCAAAGCAAGAAATCAGATTAGAGGAATGAACAGGGAAGCGAAACGAAGGGGGCTGATCTTATATGAATCTTTTTCAAGCTGACCATTGCCTAATTTGCCACAAAGAGATTGATGCGGAAATCGGCTGGCAGGAGCTGTTCACAAGGACGGAAGAGAAGGTGATATGCAGGGAGTGTGAAGAAAGCTTTGAAGAGTTAAAGGGGACTTTATGCAAAATCTGTGGTCGGAAACTGCAGGGGCTGGACCCACAGTTCGTCGAAGGCAACACATGCTATGACTGCATCCGCTGGGAAAAAGACCCCGAATGGAAAGCTGTCCTCAACAGAAATATCTCTCTGTACACCTACAACGGCTTCCTACAGGAGCTGATTGCCCGCTATAAATACAGAGGAGACTACATATTGGCCAATGTGTTTAAACAGAAGATAAAAAGAAACATAGAAACCCTCAAACCAGACCTTATCATCCCCATCCCGCTCAGCAGCGAGCGCCTCTACGAGCGCGGCTTCAACCAGGCCGAAGCCCTCATCATCACCGCAGGCCATGCACCATCCCATCTTCTCAACAGAATTCACACCGAAAAGCAGTCCAAAAAATCCCGCGCAGAAAGAATCCATCTCAGCGAAATCTTTCAAATAAGCACCTCCGCCACATTTGAAGCTAAAAACATCCTCCTCATTGACGATATATATACTACAGGAAGCACCCTCCGGCATGCCGCCCTGCCGCTGAAACAGGCGGGAGCGGCTTACATCATGTCTCTCACACTGGCAAGAGGGTGACCGTGACCACTATATACGCTATTTAGGAGAGAATTATCATGGCTGAACTGGCGAATTGCCCACAATGCGACAAGGTATTTGTAAAAAATCAATTCCGTGATATATGCAATGACTGCTGGAAGGAAGAGGAGCTGAAGTACGAAACGGTTTATCAATATATCCGCAAAAGAGAAAACCGGACGGCGACAATGCAGCAGGTGGTTGATGCGACAGGGATCGAAGAAGCGCTGATTTTAAAATTCATCCGTACAGGCAAGCTGAAGCTGGCTCAATTCCCGAATCTCGGATATCCTTGTGATAAATGCGGAGCATACATCCGCGAAGGGAAGATCTGCCAAAAATGTGCAAAAGAGCTGCGGAAGGATATAAACACCTTACAGGCTGAAGAAGAGCGGAAAAAGCAGATGGCGCTTAAGGAGAAGCAAGGCACCTATTTTTCAATCAATGACAAGTAAAGAATATAGGCAAATAGATGCATTTTCTTCCTTTTTGCTCTTTTTATTAAAAAAACTGCCGGCATAGCCGATAATAGAGGAAAGACTAGTTCGGTCGAAAGCGAGGGAAAACAATGAAGATTAATAATTTCGGACCTTCAGGAATTAACCCATACAAACGCCAGCAGAACAAGCTGGACACTGCCAATGCCCAGGCGAAAAAAGCCGCGGATAAGGTAGAGATTTCTTCGGCTGCCAAGGAAATGCAGCAAACCTCCAAAATCGACCAGCAGCGCCAGGCAAGAGTAGAGGAGCTGCGCATCCAGGTCGAGAACGGCAAATATAAAGTAAACCCGAAAGAAATGGCGGAAAGCCTTCTTGATTATTATACAAAGAATTAACAGAAGGGAGGGGACTTCATGTCCGCTGAAGCATTGCTCGAGAGTATGACGAAGCTCATCAGGCTCCATAAAAGTCTTTCTGAGCTGTCAGCCCGGAAAACCGGCATCATCAAGGCAGGGGACACTGAAGCCCTCAGCCAGATTTTAAAAGAAGAACAGACCCATGTGGCTGCAATTAGAAGGATTGAAAATGACAGGCAGAAAACAGCAGCGGCCCTGGTACCGGGGAAAGCGAATCCGACGATTTCAGACTGTCTGGAGGTTCTCAGCCTTCCGGACCAGGAAAAGCTGGCCGGTTTGACGGAAGAGCTGGCAGAAGCCATCCTTCATATAAAAGAAGCCAATGACCTGAATCAGCAGCTGCTTGACCAGAGCTTGCAGTATATCAATGTATCCATGAATCTGATGAGGCCGCAGCCGGAGAATATCAATTACGGACCAGCAGCCGGCCAGCAGAACAAACAGCTTCCTTCTCAAGGGCTGTTTAACTCGAAAGCCTAAGAGACGGAGGAATCACCATGCTTTCAACCTTTATGGGACTCGAAACAGCCCGCCGCGGCATGTTCACCCAGCAAAGCGCTTTATATGTAACAGGACACAATATCGCCAACGCCAACACGCCAGGCTTTTCACGCCAGCGCATCAACTTTGAGCAGACATCGCCATACCCGGCAGCATCCATGAATCGTCCGCAGATTCCGGGGCAGATGGGAACAGGGGTGGAGGCAGGCTCTGTTCAGCGGATCCGTGAAGGTTTCCTTGACCTCCAATATCGTGTCGAAGCCAATAAGGTCGGCTACTATAACAGCATGAGCGAATCGCTCACCAAGATGGAGGAAATCATGAACGAGCCATCAGAGAGCGGTCTTCACGCTACGATGGAAAAGTTCTGGAATTCCCTTCAGGATATCGCCAGCCATACGGAAAACACAGGTGCCCGTGATGTAGCAGCGGCCAGCGGCCAGATGGTGGCTGACACTTTAAACTACTACTATAACTCTCTATCAAGAGTCCAGCAGGACATCGGCAGCGAAATCGGCGTCAAGGTAAAAGAAATCAATGGCCTTGTCTCGCAAATCAATGAGCTCAACAAGCAGATCGCCAGTGTAGAGCCGAATGGATACCTGCCGAATGACCTTTATGATGAGCGCGATCTATATGTGGATCAGCTTTCACAGCTGGTTAATATAAAAGTGACCAATGTAAAACCGGATAACTACGGACATGCAAAGGACATTTCAGAAGGACTTTATAAGATTGAGATTGTCGGAGATGACGGGAAGTCATTTGCTCCCCCTGCTGTGCTGCTTGATGTGACCAAGGAGGATGGTCTTAAGGATCCCAACCTTCTTGAGGTTATTGACACAACAGATGCTGCAAATGAAGATTTTGAGCTGGTCAGCGGACTGATCACCGAGGTTCGGGTCGGCGGTGCAGCATTGCCTAGCATGAACTTTTCAGGTGAGCTGTCAGGTTTAATCAAAAGCTACGGCTATAAGGATGGTGCCGGAAATGAAACAGGCTTCTACCCGGATATGCTGCAGAAGCTGAATGATTTTACCACTGCGTTCGCAATGGAATTCAACAAGATTCATGAATCAGGATTCGACCTGAGCGGCAATCCAGGAAAAGCGTTCTTTGAATTTGATCCGTCTCAAGGGGATAACCCAGCCCAGCAAATCAGAGTAAACAAAGATATACTAGCTGATTCCAGCCTGATCGCGGCAGCGGCAACTAGCAATGGCGGATCGGGAGATAATGACAATGCCCATGAATTGTCCCAAATAAAGACAAAAGCATTTGGCAGCTTCCTATCAAAGGGTGACGCAGGATTCCCAGCTTCTATGACGTCTGGAAATCTCGATACCTACTATTCTGGAATTATCGGCCGCCTTGGCGTCGATTCCCAGAGTGCCCAAAAGAATGCAAGGAATTCTTTAGTTCTGGCGGATTCGGTCGATAAGAGCCGGCAATCAGTCAGTGCCGTTTCTCTCGATGAAGAAATGACCAATATGATTAAATTCCAGCATGCCTATAATGCTGCTGCACGCAATATAACCGTAGTGGACGAAATGCTCGACAAAATCATCAACGGCATGGGCGTCGTCGGAAGGTAAGGTGAAAAAAGATGCGCGTAACGCAATCAATGCTATCCAATAATATGCTCCGCAACCTGAGCAATAGCTACACAAAGCTTGGCAAGCTGCAGGACCAGATCGCCACCCAGAAAAAATTCACAAAGCCTTCAGATGATCCGGTTTCTGCGATGATGGCAATGAACTACCGGACGGATCTGAACCGGATTGAGCAGTATCAGCGGAATATCGGTGAAGCAAAGAACTGGATTGACAGCACGGATGATGCGATGGATAAGGGAATCATGGCACTTCAGAGGATCAGGGAGCTTACTGTCCAGGCGAGCAATGGAACGCTTGAGGGCGATCAGAAGAAAAATATTATGGAAGAAATTAAGGAGTTGAAGGAGCATCTGATCGATATTGGGGAGACTCAGGTCGGCGGAAAATATATCTTCAACGGCACCCAGACCAATATAAAGCCTGAAGGAAATGGGCAGTTTGGCGAAGGGGCCATTAATCTTGAGGTTTTCTCCAATATTAAAATCCAGGTGAATATGAACGGTAATGAAGTCTTTGGCGATATGCTCACAGACAGTGGAGACATCCAGGGCCTGATCAATGCATTGGATGCAGACAGCCCCGAAATCGGCGGCTATCTGGAAAAGGTCGATAAGTATATTGATCAAATGCTTGCCGGCAGGGCAAAAATAGGAGCCAAGCAGAACCGGATCGAACTGATGGACGACCGACTTCAGCAGCAAGAGGTTTTCTCCACCCGCATCCTTTCCGACAACGAAGATGTTGATATGGAAAAAGTAATCATGGAGATGACCACCCAGGAAAGCGTCCACCGTGCTGCGTTAAGCATCGGCTCACGGATCATACAGCCGAGCTTAATGGACTTTTTACGATAAAAATGAAAGCTATCCCAGTGATAGCTTTTTTTCATAGAGAGGAGCAGAGAGGATGAATGTGCCGCAAATAAGGCTGGAATCAACTTTTATACGGCTCGGTCTTAACATTGAAAAACCAGTACAAGAAATCCAGCAGCCCCAGGCAATACAGTCGATTGAACAGCCGCAGGCAAAGCTGGAGATTGAAACGATTCCTGGAAGGCTGACCATTGACCAGACAAAGGCAAGGGAAGATGTGGATCTCAAGTCGCTCAGCGTACGAGTCGCTGAGGGTGCTCAAAACGGCTATCAGGACTGGCTGTCAGGCCTTGAGCGGAGAGCGGCAGAAGGCAGTGAACTGATGAAGATTGAAAACGGAGGGAATCCTATCCCAGGACAGGCCAAGGCAAATAGCGAGGGGCCGGAGAAGCAGTTCAATATCGGCTGGGTCCCATCCCATTTCAGTGTAAAGCTGCACTATGAGCCGGCACAGGTCAAAATAAACGCCACACCGCAAAAGCCAATCATCAGCGCAGAAACCCAAAAGCCGGTCCACCATTACACACCAGGAAAAGTCACACCAGAGATACTCGAAAAAAACAGCCTGACAATCGACTTTGTCAGCA
Organism: Bacillus infantis; assembly: GCF_008180445.1. Classification (GTDB taxonomy): domain Bacteria; phylum Bacillota; class Bacilli; order Bacillales; family Cytobacillaceae; genus Bacillus_AB; species Bacillus_AB infantis_B. Next base: position 440,423 of record NZ_VTER01000003.1, on the reverse strand, counting down.
ATGAATAAGGAATGTGGTGAAAATATGAAAACAAAGTTTCATGGAGAAGTAGAAATAAACGAGGAAAGAGTCATTCAGTTTAATACTGGAATACCAGGATTTATCGATGAGAAGACATTCTGCATACTGCCGATAGAGGAAACGCCTCTATTCGTATTGCAGTCGGTCAAGTCTTCTGAAACAGCCTTCATCCTGACAGATCCCTTCAGCTTTTTCACCGACTATGAATTTGATTTGCCAGAAGAAGTGACCGAAGCCTTATCCGTTTCATCTGATAAGGACGTCGGTGTATTTGTCATCCTAACCATCCAGGAGCCTTTTGAAAAAACAACTGCCAATCTCCAGGCGCCAGTCATCATTAACCAGAAAGAAAAACAAGGCAAACAAGTTATCCTAAATGGAACTTCCTACACAACGAAGCATCTGCTTATAGCCAAGGAGGGGAAATAATGCTAGTCCTCACCCGCAAGACAAAAGAATCAATCATGCTGAATGACGACATCGAAATTACGATTGTTTCTATTGACGGAGACCAGGTCAAACTCGGCATCAACGCCCCTAAAAACGTAGAGATACATAGAAAAGAAATCTATCTCTCCATCCAGCAGGAAAACAGCAGCGCCACCAAAACAGAAAGCGAGCTGCTGGACAGCCTCACCTCCTTCTTTAAACAAAAAAACTAAAAAACTTTTATTTTTTGTTAAACATTGTCTAAACCGGCCGATATTAACTATGTAACCAGCTAGCCTAAAGGCGGCCGACTTTAGAACAGCTGAAAAATTAACCACATGGATGTGGGACAACACTCAAGGAGGAAAAATGTAATGAGAATTAATCATAATATTGCTGCTTTGAATACTTATCGTCAGTTGAATAGTGCTTCAACTGCACAAGGTAAATCAATGGAGAAATTATCTTCAGGACTTCGTATTAATAAAGCTGGAGATGACGCAGCTGGTTTGGCAATCTCTGAAAAAATGCGTGGGCAAATTCGCGGATTAGATATGGCTTCTAAAAACTCTCAAGATGGTATTTCAATGTTACAAACTGCAGAGGGAGCTCTAAATGAAACTCACGATATCCTTCAACGTATGAAAGAGCTTGCTACTCAAGCAGCTAATGATACGAACACAACTGATGACCGTGGTGAAATTCAAAAAGAAATAAATCAATTAACTTCTGAAATTAACCGTATTGGTAATACAACTGAGTTCAATACTCAAAAACTATTAGATGGTGGAGAAGTACAACGTGCTAGTCAAACATCTACTTCAACAGGGACAACTACACCTGCTAAAGTTGAAGGGACAGAAGTAGATGCAACAGCAGCAGCAGCATTAGATTTTACAGTAACAAATCTAGATTTTGAAGTAAATGGAACAGCAATTTCCTTAGATTCTGATGCCTATACAAATATTGGTGATGTTGCAACAGCTATTCAAGACGCATTAACTGCAGATGGAAATACTGATGTAACAGTAACAGCTGAAGATGATAAGCTAGTTTTTACAGCAGCAGAAGGTAAAAATGTAGAAATTGGTGCTGCAACAACTGGAAGTTTAAGTGATATCGGTATTGAAGAAGGAACAACAGAGCCAACTACTGCTGGTGGTACTGGAGCATCTGCTGAATCTTTCTCAGCAACTTTACAAATTGGTGCTAATAAAGGTCAGGCATTTCAAATTGATATTAGTGACATGCGTGCAGTGGCATTGGGAATTGCTCAAGCAACCGACGGTTCAGGAGCATCAACAGGGACAACTACACCTGCTAAAGTTGAAGGGACAGAAGTAGATGCAACAGCAGCAGCAGCATTAGATTTTACAGTTACAAATTTAGATTTTGAAGTAAATGGAACAGCAATTTCCTTAGATTCTGATGCCTATACAAATATTGGTGATGTTGCAACAGCTATTCAAGACGCATTAACTGCTGATGGAAATACTGATGTAACAGTAACAGCTGAAGATGATAAGCTAGTTTTTACAGCAGCAGAAGGTAAAAATGTGGAAATTGGTGCTGCAACAACTGGAAGTTTAAGTGATATCGGTATTGAAGAAGGAACAACAGAGCCAACTACTGCTGGTGGTACTGGAGCTTCAACAGTATTCACCACAGACCCTTCAGTTACAAACGGTACTGCTTCTAACTTAGGAGAAAAGGCATTAGATGTCTCAACTCACGCTAATGCAACAAATGCAATTGAAGTATTAGATAAAGCAATTGCTGAAGTTTCGGGAGAACGTTCTAAACTTGGAGCATACCAAAACCGTTTAGAGCACACAATCAACAACTTGAACACATCTTCTGAAAACCTAACTGCAGCGGAATCTCGTATCCGTGACGTAGATTATGCTTTAGCTGCATAAGCAGTAACAAGCACAGTCGTCCTAGCTGGAAACGGCTAGCGATTATTATCGGGTGAATTGCTGGAAACCCCTAAAACTCACTTCCCTACAACGTAGCTGGAAACGGCAAGCGTGAATGGTCGAAAAGAAGAGAGATTGGGCAATCAGCAGCCAAGCTCCTGTCTCGAAAGAGTGGAGAAGGTTCAACGACTAGGATAGACCATCTAAGGCTAAAGCTATGATGATGAAATCCGTAGGTGAAACAGTGTACATCAGCATTGTGAATCCGAAGTGCCCGACCCCTACAAGCAATATGAGGGTGAAGATATAGTCTAGTCATTTATGAAAGTAAATGTTCGCACGATGGCGAAAGAAATGATGAACCAAACAAAGAATTCTATTCTTTCTCAAGCAGCACAAGCTATGCTGGCTCAAGCTAATCAGCAGCCGCAGGGCGTACTTCAATTACTGCGTTAATCTTAATCTTAGGACTCCGGCATTTGCTGGAGTCCTTTTAGTTTTTTAAAAAGAAAGCATAATTGAACAATGGTGCTCTTTTGAAGGCCTGTACAGAGTTGGATCTTATTTATAGTTGTCATATGGCTGCCAGACAATCCTATTTGGAAGCCTTTAAGTGGTATAGTTTCATTCTTCCTTGTAAAGAGTTCCTTCATAAAAGGAAAGTATGTGAGATCACTTTCAAGCAAGTTCTTTAGATGGTTTAGACTCCTGCAAAGTGCCTCATCGATTTCTTTGGTAGGCCGATTGTTAATAAAGTGACTAGGCAGATAAATGGTGGTTCTTTTATTCTGAGCTATTATCTTGGGTGAAGGAAAAAACAGCTTTCTGTTCATAGAAGGATGAATATAAGGACGGACTAATCTGAGGAAGTAATAGATCTGTGGAAGGTCATATATCAGTAAACGATTTTGTTTATCAGAAGTAAAGATTATGCTGAATTTTGAATTGATCAATTTAATAAGTTCATTATTCTCCTCAATACTAAAGGACTCGGAAGAAAGAATAACCTTCTTCAACTTGCCATTCTCAGCTTTTAAATGACCGTCATCCTGGTACCACCATGCAAGGCATTCTGGAGTGAGTGTGTCAGCAAGAAACTCAAAAGGAATGACCTTCTTTTTGCCCTGATACCAGAGGGGCTGCATCACAGTGGACAGCTCAGAGCTTAAGGATTGAACATAATAGCTTTCAGAATAGCCTTTTACTAATCTGGGATCAATAACTTTTTTATACACAGGAGCGTTTAAGCGCAGTGGATCTTTAAGCTGAGTATAGCAGCAATAGCACCAGTCCTGATCTTTCCTACAATGCATAAACCGAGTACGAGGCTTTCGTTTGGGCTGAATACTGAATCCGCCATCTCCTAATAGCTTTCCTGATATCAATGACAGATGCCTATGAGAATATTTACTCATCATGTCTTCTATTTTCATGGGGATCCCTCCCTAATGAGAGAATATATGTTCTGTTAAAATTATAACAAATTCTTCTTATCACTTAAAAAAATTTTACTCCTGCCGATATAATTACCATGAACAAAGAATAGGGGGAACCTCCATGATTGAGAGGCTTTCAGGACAGAGCGTCGCCTATTCAGCCAGAACTTCATCTCAAGATAATATAGACACGCAAACAATTAAAGTAAAGCTAAATAGGGATAGTTTTCAAGATGAAACACTTGGGACATTTGAAGTGAAGAAAGAGAAGCTGGATCATATTATTGAAGGAATGAACGAGTTCCTGCAGCCTTCCAATACTTCGCTTAAATTTGAGCTCCATGAAAAACTGAATGAGTATTATGTAACACTTGTCGATGACATTACTCATGAGGTTGTAAAAGAGATTCCTTCAAAAAAGATGTTAGATATGTATGCAGCGATGACAGAGTTTGTCGGGCTGATGGTAGATAAAAAGATATAGGTTGGTGAAAATATGGTACGGATCGGCGGCCTGGCAAGCGGGATGGATATCGATCAGCTGGTAAGTGATTTGATGAAGGCTGAAAGGATGCCTCTTGATAAGGTCAATCAGAAAAAACAATATACTGAATGGCAGCGTGATGATTACCGTTCAATGAATAAAAAACTGCTTGAGTTAGATCAGCTGATTTTTGATGGGATTGGAAAGCAGGCTAATTACATTAAAAAGAGTATTAGCAGTACAAATCCAGATGCAGTAGGGATTAAGAACATTACCTCAACTTCAGACTTTTCTGGCTCAATTAAGGTAACAAAACTGGCTGAGTCGGCCAATATGTTCAGTAAAGCTAAAGTTAATTTAGATCCCACTAAGAAGCTTAGTGAGCAGGGGATAACTGCCCAGCAAACAATCTCTATAAGAGCTATCAATAAAGATGGCGTCCTTGAAGAGAAAGGCTATGAATTAACCTTTGATCCTGCAAAAGAAACCCTTAATAGCGTGATTAGCAAAATAAATGCAAATTCAGGGGTAACAGCGTTTTTTGATAGTGTGACAGGAAAAATATCTCTTACTGCCAAAAATACTGGTGACATTCCGGATGATCCCAATACGCCTGAGAATGAAGGTGCAGAGATTGTACTTACTGGGAGCTTCTTAAACACTCTTAACTTAGATACTGACAATAGTGTTGCTAAGGATAATGAGGCAGGGAAAGAAGGGGCGAATGCAGAGTTTATATATAATGGGCTCTCCACCTCCCGTTCTTCTAACACCTTTCAAATTAACGGGGTAGAAATCTCCCTTAAAAATGTCACAACTGAAACAGTTACTTTTTCCTCATCCCCTAACGTTGACGCCATCATGGACACCATCGTCAAATTCGTCGACAAGTATAACGAAGTAATCGAATCAATAAAGGATAAAACTGGCGAGAAGCGATACCGTGACTTCCAGCCTTTAACCAGCGAACAGCGCAAAGACATGGAAGAGAAGGATATCGAGCTTTGGGAAGAGAAAGCAAAGAGCGGTACATTAAGAGGCGATTCCATTTTGACAAGCAGCCTCAATAAAATGAGAAGCGACCTGTACAGTCCGGTCAGTGGTTTGTCAGGTTTCAGCCAGCTTGCTCAGATCGGTATTACCACGACCAGCAATTATCTGGATGGCGGTAAGCTTACTATAAAAGAAGATGACCTGCGGAAAGCAATCTCTGAGAATCCGAATGGAATTTACGAGCTGTTCCAGAAAGATGCCACTGCGACTTCGGAAAAGGGACTTGCCCGGAGATTAAGGGATTCTATCAAGTCTACGATGACTGATATTGAAGCAAAGGCTGGAAAAGCATCAAGTGTTAATAACACTTTTACCATTGGCAAACTGCTAAATGGATTTGATAAACAGATCGACCGTTTTGAGGACCGACTGACTCAAGTAGAAAACCGCTACTGGTCCCAATTCACAGCCATGGAAAAAGCCGTCCAGCGCTCCAACGAGCAGATGTCTTACCTGATGCAGCAATTCGGAGGATAATCACCGCCACTGGGAATACAGTTTTGAAAGGAAGTGTCCTACATGGCCACAAAGAATCCATACCAATCATATCAGCAGAATTCAGTGACGACGGCTTCGCCTGGGGAGCTGACGCTGATGCTTTATAATGGCTGTCTGAAGTTCATTCTTCAGGCGAAGAAGGCGATTGCTGGTAAGAATATTGAAGCGAAGAATACGAATATCCAGAAGGCGCAGAACATCATCAGGGAGTTGATGGTGACGCTCAATATGGATCAGGAAGTATCACAGAATATGATGTCGCTCTATGATTATATGAACCGCCAGCTGATTGAGGCGAATTTGAAGAGTGATACAGCCATCCTGGATGAGGTGGAAGGCCTTGTGACTGAGTTCCGTGATACATGGAAAGAGGTTATCCAGGTGAACCGCCAGAAGCAGTTCAGCCAGGCGGGGCAGATTTAATGAGCTCTGTTGAACGGCTGTATGTGTTAACGGCCGGGCTGATTGAGAAGCTGGAGCAGGGAAACGACCGCGATGAAAAGATAGATTGGATTGAGACTGCACTTGAAGAGAGGGATCAGCTGATGAAGCTGGTTCAGCCTCCGTATTCAGAAGGGGAAATGATCCTCGGGAAAAAGCTGCTTGACCTCAATATCCGATTATCGCAGCTGCTTCTGAAGGAAAAAGCACTGATCCAAAAGGACATCAAGGGACTTACGATGAAAAAGGAATCAAACAATAAATATATGAATCCATATCAGTCAATGGCAACAGACGGTATGTTTTACGATAAACGAAAATAGGTGGCTTCTATGATTAAATTTGAGGAAAATCAGCATATTTTAATTAAGGAATATCAGGACTTGCTTATAACGGTCGAAGAGGCACTTGAATACATCGTGGCGAGCTTTGATAATCTTGAGAAGACTGAAGGCGACCGTCTGCTTTTGGATGTATTCCAGGCGCTGCCTCATATTGCAAGTACCAGTGAACAGCTGAGCAGGCTGTTTGAAAAAGAATCTCCCGCTCTTAAAGGAGCTTTTGCTTCATTCCAAGAGGTGGCGGAAAAAGCTGCCATGCTGGAAGGGAATTTCGGCGATCTTGAGAAGAAACAGGAGATTATCCGTGAACAGCTTTACCCGGCTTATACAGGCTGGAGCCAAAGGGTCCAGCAGGAGCTGGCATCTTATACACAATCCTGACCGTCATTTATTGGCGGTCTTTTTTTCAAAGGCTAAGGCATTGATACAGCCCAATCGACACGCTTTCGACAAATGTTTTCAAATTATCTGAACGTTTTTGCAGGACTTTTCTGGGGTACAGTAGAATTATATTTACATAGTCTTAATAAAATTTTAAGGCTAGGCTTTTTCAGGGAGCGGCAGCTTTAAGGCCGCGGACGCCTGTGAGAGCTTTACTGTATAATGAAAAGGAGGAGTTCATCTATGAATTATAACATTCGTGGTGAAAACATTGAGGTAACTCCAGCGATTAGAGAATACGTAGAGAAGAAGATTGCGAAACTGGAAAAATATTTTACTGAAACTCCTGATGCAAATGTACATGTAAACTTAAAAACGTATAATAATAACCGCTCCAAAGTGGAAGTGACCATTCCGATGCAGAATCTGGTGCTCCGCGCTGAGGAGGATCATGAAGATATGTATGCGGCGATCGATTTGATTGTGGATAAGCTCGAACGGCAGATCCGCAAGCATAAAACGAAGGTGAACCGCAAATTCCGTGAGAAGGGCAGCCCGACGCTGATGTTCGCTTCTTTTGATGAGCCGGAGGCACCTGTCCTGGAAGAAGAGGATAATGATCTTGAGGTTGTCCGCCAGAAGAGCTTTGATTTGAAGCCGATGGACAATGAAGAGGCCATCCTGCAGATGAATCTTCTCGGCCACAGCTTCTATGTATTCACAAACGCGGAAACGAACCGCACCAATGTAGTCTATAAGCGTAAAGATGGCCGCTATGGCCTGATTGAAGCTCAATAATGATAAAGAGACCCTGCTCCCGGGAGCAGGGTCTTATTATAGTTAGATGGATTAGGCCGCGGTGCGCTTTCGCTTTTTCCCGCATCTGATGCATTGATCATTATAATAGCTGTATTTGTGGTTCTTTAAAAAGAAACAATAGAGGGACTTTAGCTTCAAGGCCGTTCACTCCTTCGAATGTTATACCCTCTACTATACTATAAAACTGGAAAAAAACCTTCCTTTTATCCTAAAAAAATTACATTAAGTGGATAAAAATTCTTTATAAAGAAAAAGTCAATATGTTCTTTATGTCGAATTTTGAGGGTTTTTGAAAGCTCGACTGAACGAGCTATACCCGCGGCGGGTTTTTAATCTCCAATGCGTAAGCAGCCTGATAGCCGGTTTCGACTATGCTCACAAGGGCCGCGGCCATGATGAGCTGTTTTATTTGCCTTATATTCACTTTTTCCTCCATTAAGCTTGATTAATAGTGATTTCATCTAAATCTGCACTTTTAACGCCCTCATTAAAGATCATACGCGTCTTAAAACGGTAGGAGCGCTTTTTGCCGGACGGATGCAGTGTCTCCGGCAGAGTGAAGTGGAACGGCATATGGTTGCATTCATCCGATTCAATTTTTTTCGTAGTCAGGATGGTGGTAGAGTCTACTACACTCTCTCCAGTTTCATCAGTGACAACCAGGTCGCACTCAATACGTTTGATCTGCTGGTCGATTGTGCCTCCCTCAATGTTGAAATAACCGCAAATGCTCTCGCCCGGATGGTAGCTCAGCTTTGGCAATATAAGGTCGATCCTCGCCGACCCGACACCGATCAATGACATATACTTTCGTAAAAGCAACATAAATCTCTCCTATTAGTTTTTTTTGTGTTTTATTATTTTGTTAGTCTTTGGATGTCCTGTTTAAACTTCATTTGGAAATTTCTCTGGTTACATTCTCTGCTCCTTCTGGCACTCCAGCCACAAAGCTCTTTTCTTTTCATATGCACGCCTGCAGCCAATTACCACACTTGTCTGCCAAAAAAGGCGCATGTCCCGCAATGAGAAAAGGCCTTTGCCGATGCTGGGATCATCCAGCGCGGCAAAGGCCTTTTTAAAGCATAAATAAAGACCTTTACCGTTCAGGCAAAGGTCTGGCTAACAGATTCAGGTCTGCCAGCAAAGCCGAGAGCGTATGCTCTGTAATGACGACTATGCTGTAAAAGCTACTCCCCTTTGTGGGAGACGTGCTATGAATTTATAGGTTTATTGTACAAAATATCGCAGGGAAAATCAATTATTTTCACAAGGTATGCTAAAGATTTTTCAACTGAAAATAAGAAATCGAGCTTAGTATGTGGAGATGGCTGTCCTTTTATTATTTTTGCCCGCACAGACGGAACCATTGCTGCATGGTAACGAATTAAAGTAAATGGATAGGCAAAGGGGTTATAGAGCGTTATAATTAGAAAATAATAATAATTAGCGCAGCCCTCCTGACATTTTGCCGGGAGGGCTGCCGGATGCCTGTACATCGGGCAGGCCGGAAAGGATGAAAAGGTGAATCAGTCATGAAGCATACAGACATATTCTTAGCCTTTTTCAGGGTAGGAATCCTAGGCTATGGCGGAGGCCCGTCCTCTATTCCGCTCGTCCATAAAGAAGTGGTGGATAAATATAAATGGATGGATTCAGATGAGTTCGGCGATGTGCTTGCGCTCGGCAACGCGCTTCCGGGACCGATTGCCACGAAGATGGCCGGCTATATCGGCTACCGGGTTGCCGGGGTCTGGGGGATGCTGAATGCCATCATCGCGACGATCGTGCCGACGATTGTATTGATGGTGCTTCTTCTGACCGTATTGAATTCCTACAAAGACCAGCCATGGGTGCAGGGGATGTCAGCGGCGGTCGTGCCAGTCGTTGCCGTCATGCTCGCCACCTTGACCTGGGATTTTGTGAAAAAATCAGTCAAATCGAAACTGGGCTGGGTCTGGACGCTGGTATTTGTCGCTGGAAGCCTGGTTATATTGGAGGTCCTGAACGTTCATCCTGCCATCATTATTTTTGCTTTATTGCTCGGGGCGCTCCTTAAAAAAGACAGGGCCGGCAAAAATGGGGGAAAGGAGAAAAGTTCAGCATGATTTATATCCAGATATTTTCAGCATTTTTTATACCCGGAATCCTTGGCTATGGCGGCGGACCGGCTTCAATCCCGCTGGTTGAGAATGAAGTGGTCGGCCGGTACGGCTGGCTCAGCACAAGTGAGTTCAGTGAGATGCTTGCCATGGGGAATACCTTGCCAGGACCGATTGCCACCAAGATGGCCGGCTATATCGGCTATGACCAGGGCGGCGTGCTGGGTGCGATTGTCGGCGTTTTTGCCACCGTTGCCCCGTCGCTGATCCTGATGATCGGGCTTCTCGGATTACTCATGAAATACAAGGAATCCCCGAGGGTCAAACGGATGACGGTTGTCATTAGACCGGTTATCGCCGTCCTTCTAGGACTCATGACGTACGACTTCCTGTTTTCCTCTTACGAAGGTGCCGGCCTTTGGCAGACCATCTTCATTGGGCTTGTCAGCCTGGTGCTTATGGAAAAGTTCAAGGTGCACCCTGCGTATGTGATTGCCGGATCGCTTGTTTATGGCGGGATATTTTTAGCGTGATGAGAAAAAAGAACCAAATCCAATTGGATTCGGTTCTTTTTTCATTAACTCACCTTAAACTTTCCAAGCTCACGCTTCATTTCCTCAGTCAATGCTTCAAGTGCTGAAACCTTATCGCCGACCTGCTCGAAGGAGCGGAGCTGGGCATCGGTGGAAGCGGAAATCTCTTCTGTCCCGGCTGCTGTTTCTTCTGTAACAGCAGACACATTTTCAATCGCCGCGATGACCTGCTGGCTCATTCCTGCGGATTTTTCCGTTCCTTCCGCAAGTGTTGTGAGCTGGTCATAGATTCCTGCCACATGTCCTGCAATGGTGAAAAAGCTGTCTTCTGTTTCTTTTATGGACCCAAGCTGTTCATCGGTCAGCTTGCTGCCGAGCTCTGTTGCATTCAATATGGTGGACACGCCCTGCTTGATGCTGGACACCATGCTGGTGATCAGGACAGTGGCTTTTGAGCTGTCGTCTGCGAGCTTACGGACTTCTTCCGCGACAACGGCAAAGCCTTTGCCTGCCTCGCCGGCGCGTGCTGCTTCAATGGCTGCATTCAGCGCAAGCAGATTGGTCTGCTCGGCGATTTCCCTGACCGTATGGGCCGCATTCTCTATTTTGCCGGTATAATCGGCGAATTCCTGGACGGACGCTTTGATTCCTTCAGAGGAGCTGGAAAGCTGTCCGGCAAAGGCTGCCTGTTTTTCGAGTGACTTGCGGCCGGCATCGATGGAGCTCATAGCTTCCATGCTCGCCTGAAGCGAGCTCTGGCTTTCATGCTGAACCACCGCAAAGTTGTCGCCCATGCTGCGCATCAGTTCTGCAGTTGACTGAATGTCCTCGGAAATCGCCTGGCTTCCTTTGGCGAGCTCCTCGGTGGAAACGGCCACCTGGCTGCTGCTCTCTGTCACACTTTCCATATAACCGGAAACTTCCTTTGAAAAAGTAGACACTTGCTTTCCAACATTATCTATTGATTCGACGGTTGATTTTACATTCCCGATCATGTCGGCAAAAGCTGAGCGTAAAAGGTCTATTTCAAATTTGCTCGCCGGCTTGGCCTTTTGGATCTCAACGGTCAAATCTCCCCTGGCGACACGCCCTGCCTGCTGGACGATTTCATTGAGCGGCATTGTAATCTTTCTGGCTGCCATCCATGAAAATCCTCCGGACAGGAGAATCAGCAGGATGCTGGCAATCAGGGATGATGTGACAATGAAGTTGATCTGTTTTTCCATCTGAGAGGTTTTGGCTTCGTACCAGCCTTCAGCCTGCTTGTCGAGAAGGTAGAAATCATTCATGATTCCTGCAATGCGGATGGATTGCCGCTTGATCTCCGGCTGGTTCCCGCTTTTAAGGGCATCGCCTGCTTCTTTTGTCAGGATGCTGAATTTATTTTCGGCTTTTGTGAAGGTGGCTTTCTGGTCTGCTTCACTTATGGCGGATTTCAGCTGTTTCATGTCTTTTTCAATTTTCCCGAGCATTCCGGCAGCTTCCTGCTTATTAGCACCAGTGCCGGTCGCCGCAGCGCTCGCCAGTGATTGTCTGGCACTGACAAATTCACCGTTCAGGGTTTCTATCTTCAGCAGGACCTCTACATCCTCCCTGGAGGAGCTCTGAAGCTCAAGGATCTGGCTGATCATATAACCGATGATTACAGTTGATAAGATAAGGGGGATGATGGCAATCATCATCAGTCGGTTGCGCAATCTCATGGTGCAGCCTCCTTTATGGTTTAGTTGAATTTACAATAATATCGCCGGCAATGATTTCATCCTTGGCGGCAGTAAGGGCTTTTTTCTGTTCTTCCGAGAAAGGGAAGGCACGCAGTTCTGCAAGGCCGACGCCGTTCTCAGCCAGGCCGAGGACAAAAGCATGCTGTTCAATTTTGCCTTTTTCTTTTAAAAGCTTCGCGATGTCATACACCGCAACGTCGATATTTTTTAGCATGCTGGTGATGATTGCTTTTTCCGCGACAAAGAACTGGTCAGAATCGACTCCTGCTGCGTGAACCTTTTTTTCCTGGGCCTTCTGGAGCGCACCATAGCCAGTAAACCCGGCAGCCGGATAAATGAAATCCGCACCTTTGCTGATCTGTGTTTCCGCAATCTTGCCGCCAAGCTCAGCATCACTGAATGAGCCTGCGTATTCGGTCAAAATCTTGATATCGGGTTTCACATGCCTGGCACCCTGGATGAAGCCCTGTTCAAAATGGTGGATGACTTCTGCGTCCTCACCGCCGATGAAGCCAAGTGTGTTCGATCTGCTGGCCATGGCTGCTGCCATTCCGACCAGGAAGCTGCCTTCATGCTCCTTGAATGTGATCGAAGCGATATTCGGCAATTCTGATACGGCATCAATCAGCAGAAATTGCTGTTTTGGATATTTCTTAGCAATTTTCTCAAGCGGCTCCTGAGCTGTAAAACCGAGGCCGATGACGAGGTCATTTTTTTCCTCGACAAGCTCTGTCAGCTTTTCTTCTAAATCTCCGTCTGGCGCCTCTTTATAATCAAACAGGACGCCAAGCTCATCACGGGCTCTTTCCAGCCCGCGGAAGGCCGAGTCATTGAAGGAGTCGTCCCCCAGCCCTGTTGTTGATAACAAAATGCCAATCTTGTACTCTTTTTCCTGCTTAACCTCCGCTGCATCACCTGGCATCGAGCATCCTGCCAGGAGAAGAATGGCCAGCAGAAGCAGGCCTAACTTTTTCACCAATTCCATTCACCTCTATTAAAAAATTCTCACGGTAAGTATATCGACAGAATGTGACATTTATTTAGAAGGAAGAAAAAGGAGAAATCGTTTAGAGAAGCGAAGAATATAGTAAGAGATTATTAGGAGGAATACAATATGACTTTTTCAATCGTCGGCTATGATCCGAAGGAAAAGGAATGGGGGATTGCGGTTCAATCCAAATTTCTGGGTGTTGGTGCGGTAGTGCCCTTTGCCAAGGCAGGCGTCGGGGCGGTGGCAACCCAGTCTTATGCGAACACAGCTTACGGTCCGCAGGCTCTCCAATTAATGGAGCAGGGAAAGACTGCGCAGGAAGCGCTTGATCTTATTACAGCCGAAGACCCTGACAAGGAACTGCGCCAGGTCGGAATCGTTGATTTCGAGGGCAGCGGGGCTACTTTTACAGGAAACGGCTGCTATAGCTGGGCCGGCGGGACTGCAGGCACGCATTTCGCAGCACAGGGCAATATTTTAGTAGATGAAAATACAGTAAAGGCGATGGCTGATACTTTTACCAGCAGTGAAGGCACCCTGGCTGAACGTCTGCTTGCCTCCCTTAACGCCGGCCAGGAAGCAGGCGGGGACAGCCGCGGCCAGCAGTCAGCAGCTTTACTGGTTGTGAAAGAAAAGGGAGGTTACGGCGGCTTTAATGACCGCTATATTGATCTGCGTGTTGATGACCATCCTGACCCGATCACTGAATTGATCCGAATCTATCATCTTCAGCAGCTTTATTTTGCACCGAGCAGAGAGGGCAGGGTGGCTGATATTGAAGGAGATGTCGAGGCAGAACTGGGCAGCCAGCTTGTGAGGCTCGGCTATCTCGATAATAAGGCATCCGGCGGTGAGTTATACAAAGCGCTGAAAACCTATATCCATACAGAAAACTTCGAAGAGCGCGAGCAGGCTGAGGGGAAAATAGATTTGGATATACTGGAATATATGAAGAAACAAGAATAGCAGCTGCCGTTTGGCGGCTGTTTTTTATAAGTGGTTCCAATTTAACAGGGTTTATGCTAAAAAGAAGATAGAATGAATGTGCGGAAGGAGAGAGAGATGTTGAGCGGAAGAATCAACCGGAATGATCCTTGTCCATGCGGCAGCGGGAAAAAATATAAAAAATGCTGCGGCAGCAAGGATGTGATTGTGATATCAGACAGGATGGAAGGGGAAATCATTGCTCTCCAGGGAGAAGCGATTGAATTTGCTAAGCATGTATACGGGGAACAGCTTCAGGAGTCTTTTGAATTGGAGGATCTTCCATACTTTGATAAGGAAGAAAGAGAGTTCTATGAATTTGTCCACATGTTCTGGTTCACAGCTTTTGGAGAGCTCGATTCCGGCGAGAGGATCATGGAATTATTTATAGAAGAAATGCTCCCGGTTCTGAAGAATTCCTATCTGAAGGATATCCTGCAGAAATGGGACAAGCCGTTTGCCTTTGCCGGCGTGATCAAGGAGCGGGCTGAAAACAAGCTTCTGATTGAGGATGCGCTGAGCGGACAAACTTTTACAGTGACCATCCTTGAATCTTACAGAGACATAGAGGCCGGCCTTTTTTCATTCGGCATGCTGCTGCCTTATCTGGATCATCACGTATTTTTCCCGGCGCCGTTTGAACTGGACGGGGAACACAATGACCAATACAGGGATTTTCTTTTAAAAGAATATAAAGCAGCCCGGATGGAGGATCCACAGGAATTTCTGCAGGAGTTTTTCCTTGAGATGATGGAAGAAGTGCCAGGAGCTGCTATGGCTTTTGAATGGCAGAATGAAGGGGCGGCTGAGGTTGCTGATTTATTTGCCAGAGATATGGAGAAAGAGGGCGAGGAAAGCTGGGTCATTGATATGGGGGTCACCCTCTGGATGAAATATATCGAGAAGACCGGCAAGAAGCCGAAGAAGGCCGGGATTTATGTGGCGGGGCTCCGCTATCTTGTGGACACTCTGGCCAATCCGTCAGGCCCTGCTTATACCCAAAAACAGCTGGGAACCCTCTACGGTGTTTCTGCAGCCAGTATCTCGAATGCTTATGGTGAAATCTATCATGCGATCGAGGACGTGCTGGAGGAGATTTTTCAAGCTGAACTCCAGGAGCCGGCTTCCCTGATGGAATCAGAGCAGATGATCCAGGATTTGATGGGTCTTGTCGGGGAGCAGGAGTTCGAGAACGAACAGGAATTGGATGTATTCCTTCAGGGACTCATGAATAAACCGCTGCCAAAGAAGGCATCTGCTACGAAGAAGGGTAAAGCCCAGGATATCATGTATGAAGCATTTGAAGCTTCCGGGTCAAAAAGATACAAGCTTGCCGAGAAAGCGCTCGAGCTGAATCCGCTCAATAGTGATGCCTATAATATCCTTGCTGAAAAAGAGGATCTCCCTGAAGCGGCTAAGCTGTTCAAAAAGGGGATGGAGGCTGGACAGAAGGATCTCGGCAACGGCTTTTTCAAGGAAAACAAAGGCCACTTCTGGGGCCTGGTTGAAACGCGGCCATTTATGAGGGCTAAAGCCAATTATGCTCAGGCGCTGCATGCGCTTGGCAATCTGCCGGAAGCAATTAGGGAATATGAAGAGCTTCTGGAGCTGAATCCGAATGACAATCAGGGTGTCAGGTATGTGCTGTTTCAGGCTTACTGTGAGAGCAGGCAATACAAGAAAGCACGGAAGCTATTAGAAGTTTATCCGGAAGAAATGGCTGCAGGCCTCTTCAATCAGGTCCTGCTGGAACTGCTGGAAAAAGGCTTCACAAGCAAAGCGGCCGCGCTGCTGAAGAAGGCGAAGAAACATAATCCATATGCTACCGATTATCTTTCAGGAAAAAAGAAAATGCCGCGTGAGGTTCCGGACTATTACAGCTGGGGCGACAAAAATGAAGCTATCACCTATGCGGATGGGCATCTTCACTTATGGCAGGAAATTCCCGGGATTCAGACATGGCTGCAAAATAACTAAAAAGGATGCGACAATTTGAATACATTTTTTGGATGGCTGTTTAAAAAGAATTACCGTAATCTGAGCGACCTGGTCTCTCTGGGGGTGCTCCTGCTCTTAGTAAGATTGATTGACTTTGGCCCGGTGCGGGAAAATATCTATCTGCTGATTCCGGTGCTGGTGGTGCTATTTGTTCTGGTGCGGGTGCTGGAAACCATTACGGCTAAATTCCTTGGCGACCAGAATAAGAAGCTGGAGTACAGCACATTCGCTTTTTCGGTGCTGGGGATTGTGGTTGTTACGTCTTTGCTGAGGTTTTGAATAGGGCCGGTGCTCCTTTGGTGGGGGTGCCGGTTTTAATTTTGAGTTCTTCGGTTGTTGGTTTATTGTAAAAAAATGTAAAAAGGAAAAATTATTGCTCTTTTTGGGGTGAATCATTGGGATTTTGGGTAGAATCCTTGAGGAGTTGGGGAGAAAAAATTCAAATTTGGGCAGAAAAACTCTCATTCAGGAATAATCCGCATCGGGGAGGCTGGATTTTTAAAGCAGGAATATGGTCTAGAACCCATATATTTAAGATTCAGTTCAAAATTGCAGTAAATATTGCTGCATACCTTAAGAACCACCACCCTCAGCGTGCACATTGACCCCAATATTCCATTGCCGCCAAGATAAATAGTGTTCGAGATCCACCTGCAAATCTAGCAATAATCTACTTCACAAAACTCAAACTTCAAGCTCTCGCTGCAGCAGAACTCTGCCACACTTCGTGCACTTTCTCACAATTGTTGTCACTCTATAGAGGAAGTGGTAGAATTAAGGAGGAAACCTGCGATTTTTTGCAGGAGGAGATAGCTGCTGTGATAGCGAAAGGTACAGGAGCGGCAGTTGCCATAGAGGCTGCTGTTTATTTTTCATAAAAAGCTCTGAGGCCAATTGACGAGCCCATATCCAATATAAAGGAGCGTTTTTGATGCTTGGGATTTTAAACAAAGTGTTCGATCAAAATAAACGCGATTTGAAGAAACTGTCGAAGAAGGCGGAGCAGATTGATGCCCTGGCTTCCACTATAGATAAACTGACTGATGACCAGCTGCGCGACAAGACGGCTGAATTCAAGATGCGCCTGGAAAAAGGCGAGACGCTTGATGACATCCTGGTCGAAGCATTTGCTGTTGTCCGCGAGGCCGCTAAGCGTGTGCTTGGCCTTTATCCTTATCCGGTCCAGCTGATGGGGGGCGTGTCCCTTCATGAGGGGAATATTTCCGAGATGAAAACCGGTGAAGGTAAAACACTGACAGCAACCATGCCGGTATACCTGAACGCCCTTGCCGGTAAAGGCGTGCACGTTGTAACGGTCAACGAATATCTGGCCAGCCGTGACGCGACTGAGATGGGCCGTCTTTATGAATTTTTGGGCCTCACTGTCGGACTGAACCTGAACGGACTTTCAAAAGAAGAAAAGCAGGCTGCCTATGCGGCTGATATCACTTACGGTACGAATAATGAGCTTGGCTTTGACTATCTGCGCGACAATATGGTCCTTTATAAAGAGCAGAAGGTCCAGCGCCCGCTGTATTATGCGGTAATAGATGAAGTCGACAGCATCCTGATCGATGAGGCGCGTACACCGCTCATCATTTCCGGGTCTGCGCAAAAGTCTGCCCAGCTTTATATTCAGGCAAATGCTTTTGTCCGCAACCTGAAAAGAGAAGATGATTACACTTATGATGAAAAGACAAAAGGTGTCCAGCTGACAGAAGAAGGGATGACGAAGGCAGAAAAAGCTTTCGGGATCGATAATCTTTTCGATATTTCCCATGTGGCGATCAACCACCATATCACACAGGCTCTGAAGGCGCATGCGAGCATGCATCTTGATGTCGATTATGTCGTCCAGGACGGCGAGATCGTCATCGTTGACCAGTTCACTGGCCGTCTGATGAAGGGACGCCGCTACAGCGACGGCCTCCACCAGGCGATCGAAGCGAAGGAAGGCCTGGAGATTCAGAACGAAAGCATGACGCTTGCGACGATCACTTTCCAGAACTATTTCCGTATGTACGAAAAGCTGGCCGGGATGACGGGTACAGCGAAGACAGAGGAAGAGGAATTCCGCAATATTTACAATATGTATGTTACGGTCATCCCAACGAACAGGCCGATTGCCCGTGACGACCGTGCCGATCTCATTTATGCGAGCATGGACGGCAAGTTCCGTGCGGTGGTCGAGGATATCGCCGAGCGCAACCAGAAGGGCCAGCCGGTGCTTGTGGGTACGGTGGCCATCGAGACATCTGAAATCATTTCTAAATATTTGACGAAAAAAGGCATCCGCCACGATGTCCTGAATGCGAAAAACCATGAGCGCGAAGCGGAAATCATCGCACACGCCGGTGAAAAAGGCTCTGTTACCATCGCCACGAACATGGCGGGGCGCGGTACCGACATCAAGCTTGGCGAAGGCGTGAAGGAAGTCGGCGGCCTTGCGGTCATCGGTACGGAAAGGCATGAAAGCCGCCGGATCGACAACCAGCTCCGCGGACGTTCCGGACGCCAGGGAGATCCGGGTGTGACGCAGTTCTATCTTTCCATGGAAGATGAATTGATGCGCCGCTTCGGATCTGACAATATGAAATCAATGATGGAGCGCCTTGGCATGGATGACACTCAGCCGATCCAGAGCAAGATGGTATCAAGAGCGGTTGAATCTGCGCAGAAACGCGTGGAGGGCAATAACTTTGATGCGCGTAAGCAGCTTCTGTCATATGATGATGTATTGCGCCAGCAGCGTGAAATCCTTTATGCACAGCGGAATGAAGTGCTTGAGTCTGAGAACCTCCGCGAAATTGCCGAGAAGATGATCAGTGCTGCCCTGCAGCGCAATGTTGAGGCTTTTGCCCCTGCTGTAGAGGATGAAGAGAATTGGAATCTGGAAGGCCTGATTGATTATGTGAACGGCAACCTTCTCAATGAAGGCGACCTCACTGTCAACGACCTGCGCGGCAAGGATACAGAAGAAATCTTTGAAGCCATCTATGCGAAGGTGAAAGAGCGCTATGATGAAAAAGAAGACATACTGGAAGAACAGATGCGCGAGTTTGAAAAAGTGGTAGTGCTCCGTGCTGTCGACAGTAAGTGGATCGACCATATTGATGCGATGGACCAGCTGCGCCAGGGGATCCATCTCCGCGCCTATGGCCAGATCGATCCGCTGCGCGAATACCAGCATGAAGGCTTTGCAATGTTTGAAAACATGATTGCCAGCATCGAAGAAGATGCGGCCAAGTACATCATGAAGGCAGAAATCCGCAATAACCTTCAGCGTGAAGAAGTGGCCAAGGGACAGGCGGTCAACCCGAAGGAAAACGAAGGCGGAAAAGTGAAGAAAAAACCGGCCGTTAAGCAAATGGATATCGGCCGCAATGACAGCTGCATCTGCGGAAGCGGCAAAAAGTACAAAAACTGCTGCGGCAAAGAAGCTTAAGCATAAGAAATGAAGAGGGCCGGTAAAGCTCGATCAGCTTTGCCTGCTCTCTTTTTCCTGATACACTGTAAAAAAACTATTTAGAGGTGACTGGAATGGAATTAGCAGACATTCGCAATGAGTTAGAGAGAACAGCTAAGGTATTAGCGGACTTTAGGGGGTCTCTTTGACTTAGAAAACAAAGAGGCGCGCATCGCCGAGCTTGATGAAGAAATGCTGCACCCGAACTTCTGGGATGACCAGAAAGCGGCGCAGGTTGTTATCAGTGAGTCGAATGCGCTTAAAGACCAGGTCCATGAATTTCATGACCTGTTTGAAACGTTTGAAAACCTGGAGCTCACTTATGAGCTTGTGAAGGAAGAAAGCGACGAGGATCTCCAGAATGAGCTTGCCGAAGAGCTGACTGAGCTGACAAAGCGCCTTGCGCAATTCGAGCTGCAGCTTTTGCTGAGCGAGGAATATGATAAAAACAATGCCATCCTTGAACTCCACCCGGGAGCGGGCGGTACGGAATCCCAGGACTGGGGCTCCATGCTGCTGCGCATGTACACGCGCTGGGCAGAGAAAAAAGGCTTCAAGGTTGAGACACTTGATTATCTGCCAGGTGATGAGGCCGGGATCAAAAGTGTAACACTCGCAATTAAAGGGCATAATGCCTACGGCTATCTGAAGGCTGAAAAAGGCGTCCACCGCCTTGTCCGGATTTCGCCGTTCGATTCTTCAGGCCGCCGCCATACCTCTTTCGTTTCCTGTGAGGTTATGCCGGAGTTCAATGATGAAATCGAAATCGATATCCGTACAGAGGACCTGAAAATCGATACGTACCGGGCAAGCGGCGCCGGCGGGCAGCATATCAATACAACCGATTCTGCTGTCCGGATCACCCACTTGCCGACAAATGTCGTGGTAACCTGCCAGACCGAGCGCTCCCAGATCAAGAACCGTGAACGCGCCATGAAAATGCTCCAGGCCAAGCTCTATCAAAAGAAAATTGAAGAGCAGGAGCAGGAGCTGCTGGAAATCCGCGGCGAGCAGAAGGAAATTGGTTGGGGAAGCCAGATCCGCTCATACGTATTCCATCCGTACAGCATGGTCAAGGACCATCGCACAAGCACGGAATCGGGAAACGTCCAGGGCGTGATGGACGGCGATCTCGATCCATTCATCAATGCTTATCTGCGTTCAAGACTGAGCTTATAAGATTGAAGGAAAAGCCTTTGCCGGAATGGCAAAGGCTTTTTATGTGGATAATGTATGAGGTCGGTGATGAGGTTTTAGGGAATGTTTCTATATTTTAATCGTCTTTTTCAACTGGTTGATCTCTTTATCATGTACACCGGTTTTCTCGCTTAAGTACTCAATGTCAATCTTCGCTGCGTTCAGTTCATTGGAAACTACCTGGTAAAGCTTTTCATGATGATCAAGCTTTGTTTCAATTTGTTTAAAATGGCTTCTCATTTCGGTGGTCAGATTGTCAAACCTTTCATCCACAGCGTCAAATCTTTTATCCATAGCATCAAGTCTTTTATCTACACCGTCAAACCTTTCATCCACAGCGTCAAATCTTTTGTCCATAGCATCAAGCCTTTTATCTACACCGTCAAATCTTTCATCCACACCGTCGAGCCTTTTCTCCATAACATCAAACCGGCTGTTCATCTGTGATCCAAGATCCGCTATCTGCTCCTGCATGCTGACCAGGATTTGTTCAAGTGTCTTCTCCATGTTTTTTTTACCTCCTTTTCGACATTATACCACTTTTCTGTGTGCGGAAATCCTTTTTGTATATTTTTGTAAAATGGATAAAAACTAAGTATAGCTTTAGTTTAGTTTATCTGAGTTCTGCAGTTCCATACTCTTCTGCTCCACTCCTTTAATACGTCACTTTATTGGCATTTACAGCCTTTTTTCAACATGCTATACTCACCTTCGGCTATGAAAAGCCTATGGAAGAAAAAAAGTAAACAGGAAACTTTCGACAAATAACGGGAGGTGCCTGTCACCAATAAAGGAGCAGGATGCAAGTGAGCAAGAGAAAGAGAGGCAGTACATATAACCCTGGGGCGGAGCGGGCGCTGGAGTATTTGTTTGTGCTTGTGGGATCCGGGATTGTGGCGGTGGCGTTCAATGTGTTTTTGCTGCCGAACCGGATCGCTTCCGGCGGAGTGAGCGGGATCAGTACGATATTGGACGCATTGGTTGGCTGGGAGCCGGCTTATGTGCAGTGGGCATTTAATATTCCGCTGTTCCTTGCAGGGCTGATATTTTTAGGCAGGCAGTTTGGGGCAAAGACTTTGGCGGGAACCATATTCCTGCCGCTTGTTGTATTTCTGACGAGCCGTGCGGAGCCATGGACACAGGACCCGCTTCTTGGCGCCCTGTTCGGCGGGATCGGGGTCGGCCTTGGGCTTGGGATTGTTTTCCGCGGGAAGGCTTCAACGGGAGGAACCGATCTGGCGGCGCAGATCATCAATAAATATACTGGGCTGACCCTTGGGACATGTGTGGCCATCATTGATGGCTTGATCGTCCTGTCTGCAGCAGTCATCTTTGATATTGAAAGAGGTTTGTACGCACTTATTGCCCTTTATGTAACCACCAAGACGATCGACTTGATCCAGGTCGGCTTCAGCCGTTCGAAAATGGCCATGATCATTACGGACAATCAGGAGGCTGTCAGGGAAGGCATTTTGAATAAAATCGACCGCGGTGTGACAAAACTATCAGCATATGGCGGATATACCGACCATGAACGCCCTATCCTGATGTGTGTTGTTGATCAGACGGAGTTCACTAAATTGAAACAACTCGTCAAGACCATAGATCCTCAAGCGTTTATTATAGTAATGGATGCATCTGAAGTGCTCGGCGAAGGCTTTAAGCGCGCCTAGGCTTGCAGATGTCCGGATAGATTCCGGATCTAGGGAGGTATAAAAATGAAAAAGAAATTGATGATGATTTTTATGGGAGCTTCCTTAGTCCTTGCAGCGTGCGGCGGCGGGGAAGAAGCGAATGAAGGCAGCGAATCGGCAGGAGCGGGGGACCCGCAGAAATTGTTTACCCAGAAATGCTCAAGCTGCCATGGCGACAATCTTCAGGGCGGAGTCGGGCCGAATCTAGAGAAAATCGGGTCACAGCTTTCCCAGGAAGAAATTGAAAAGACGATTGCAGAAGGTAAAGGGGCCATGCCGCCAAGGCTTCTTGAAGGCGAGGATGCCGCTGCGGTGGCAGAATGGCTGGCAGCTAAAAAGTAAGAGGAAAGAAACCGCTTTGTCCTACTTTAGTAGGATAGCGGTTTTTTTATTTTGGAAAACAAGAAGGTTTTTCCAATGTTTTTGTCGTATTTTAACAAATTACAGTACCCGATTTTAGGAATAAAGAATCATTTTTTATACAAATGAAAAGAAACTGTAATATTTTTTTCCGTTATTTTGACAAAGTATGATGTTATAATGGGTGAAGTGAGAATACGAACAAGCTGCTTTTAGTAGTTTTGTGTTTAATTTTGTCACGTTATCATAAACACTGTTGTCGAATTGCTGTCGATTTATGGCGAAAAGTTAATTCTATTCTTAACACTAAACTACAGGTGATATAAATGATCGAGATGCAAGACGTATATAAGAAGTATTCCAACGGAGTAACTGCTGCCAACGGGATAGACGTACGGATCAAGCAAGGAGAGTTTGTATATGTTGTAGGTCCGAGCGGAGCCGGCAAATCAACCTTCATCAAGATGATGTACAGGGAAGAGAGGCCAACATCCGGCACAATTACGATAAATGGCGTGAACCTTGCAAAGCTGAAGCCGAACAAAGTTCCGCTGCTCCGCCGAAACATCGGTGTTGTATTCCAGGATTTCAAGCTGCTTCCTACTTTGACAGTCTACGAAAATGTCGCATTCGCCCTTGAAGTTATCGAGGAGCAGCCAAAATATATTAAAAAACAGGTTATGGAAACCCTTGAGCTGGTCAATCTGAAGCATAAGGCGCGCATGCTGCCGACTGAATTGTCAGGCGGGGAGCAGCAGCGTGTATCCATTGCCCGCTCCATCGTGAATTCGCCGAAGGTAGTCATCGCCGATGAGCCTACCGGGAACCTTGATCCGGATACCTCGTGGGAAATCATGAATATCTTTGATGAGATCAATACGAGGGGCACAACAGTCGTGATGGCGACGCACAACAAAGAGATCGTAAATACAATCAAGCATCGCGTAATTGCCATTGAAGGCGGAAGAATCATACGTGATGAGCAGAGGGGGGATTACGGTTATGAAAGCTAGGACCCTTCGCCGTCACATCAGGGAGAGTTTCAAAAGCCTCGGCCGGAACGGATGGATGACATTCGCATCTGCCAGTGCTGTAACCGTCACTCTTATCCTGGTCGGTGTGTTTTTCGTTATTATGATGAATCTCAATCAAGTGGCTACCACCATTGAAGAGGACGTGGAAATCCGCGTTCACATCGATGTTGCTGCAAATGAGCAGGATCAGCAGGTTTTACGGAATAAAATAGAACAGATACCCGAAGTGGGAAGCGTCGAATTTTCAACCAAGGAAGAAGAATTGACCAATCTGATAGACAGTCTTGGGGATGAAGGCCAGGCCTTCACGCTTTTTGAACAGGACAATCCGTTGAACGATGTATTTATCGTAAAGACGAAAAACCCGGAAGATACAATGAAGACGGCAGAGAACATCGAGAAGCTGCAGTATGCCACAAAAGTTAAATACGGACAGGGGCAGATTGAGAAGCTGTTCAGCTTTATCAATACAAGCCGGAATGTCGGACTGGTCCTGGTAGTGGGCCTGCTGTTCACCGCCATGTTCCTGATTTCGAATACGATTAAAATCACAATCGTTGCAAGAAGAAAAGAAATTGAGATTATGAAGCTTGTAGGGGCGACCAATTCATTCATCCGCTGGCCGTTCTTCCTTGAAGGGCTGTGGCTGGGAGTGCTGGGAGCAATCCTCCCGATCGTACTGGTTGCAACCACTTATAACTATGCCTATGATTATATTTCGCCAAGGCTTCAAGGCCATTTCATCCAGCTGCTTGAATTCAATCCATTTGTCTACCAGGTGTCCGCGCTCCTCATTCTGATGGGAGCATTGATCGGAGTCTGGGGCAGCCTGATGAGTGTCCGCAAGTTTCTTAAAGTATAAGAATAATAGAAAAGATGCATGGAAGGGCCCTGCAGGGGGGAACCATACTCCGGGCCCTTTATGCGTCATAAAATAGACGTATGAATAGTATGAAAAGTTTCAAAAACATATAGAAGACGATCTAACCCGTACATATGGCACCATTGGAAAGGAGAAATCGGAACTTGAAAAAATCAATAGCAGCGTTTTCTTTTGCCGCGGCAGTCGGATTGGGAAGCATCTTTGGAGGCATCCCAGCCAGCCAGGCATCAGCGAGCAAAATCGGTGATCTGGAAAGCAAGAAGAATCAAATTCAGGAGCAGCGCTCCGGCAATGACAGCAAGATTAACAGCGCGGATTCAGAGATTAATAGACTTCAGGGTGAGCAGGACAAGGTGAGCAAGGAGCTTGAG
Organism: Bacillus infantis; assembly: GCF_008180445.1. Classification (GTDB taxonomy): domain Bacteria; phylum Bacillota; class Bacilli; order Bacillales; family Cytobacillaceae; genus Bacillus_AB; species Bacillus_AB infantis_B. The sequence continues at coordinate 415,267 of NZ_VTER01000003.1, read as the reverse complement.
CGCCTGAGCCTCTCCATTTCCGATACAGAAACGAAAATCAAGGAAAAAACAGCACAGATTGCTGCAACGAAAGAAGAGATTGAAAAGCTGAAGGCCGAGATCGTGGTCATCACTGAGCGAATCAGCAAACGTAATGAAATGCTGAAGGACCGTGCCCGTTCATTCCAGGAAAATGGCGGTATGGTCAGCTATCTCGATGTCCTGATGGGAGCACAGAACTTCAGCGATTTCATTGACCGTGTAGGAGCAGTCGCTACGATTGTGGAAGCAGACCAGGATATCCTGCGCGAGCACGAGGCAGACAAAAAGCTCCTTGAAGAGACTCAGGCAAAGGTGGAAAGTGAGCTTTCTTCCCTTGAGAAGATGCGCACCGACCTTGAGAGCATGAAAAAGCAGCTGAATGCACAGAAAGCTGAAAAGAATAAGCTGATGGCCAGCTTAAAGAATCAGGAAGAGCATAAGCATGCTGAAAAGCTGAATCTTGAAGAAGAAAACGAACTGCTGGCTGCCCAGGAAGCTGCCATCAAGCAGGCAATAGAGCTTGAGAAAAAGCATCAGGCAGAATTGGCAAGGCAGGCTGAGCTTGAGCGCCAAAGACGTGCGGCTGCAGCAGCGGCTGCCAAGAAAAACAGCTCATCCGGAAGCAGTAATAGCAGCAGCAACAGCGGCGGTGGAGGCGGCGGCCCAGTGTCATCCGCACCTTCAATTTCAGGAGGCAACTTCACGAAGCCTGCTGCAGGTGTTGTGACATCCGGACTTGGACAGCGCTGGGGAACTTTCCACGCTGGTGTGGACATCGCAAAAAGTGGAACAGTCCCAGTCGTGGCAGCGGCAAATGGCGTTGTCATCAGATCATATTACTCCAGCAGCTATGGAAATGTCGTATTTATCTCTCATTCTATTGAGGGACAAGTATACACAACTGTTTATGCACATTTAAGCAGCCGTTCAATCGGCACCGGAGCGACTGTCTCAAAAGGCCAGCAAATCGGCATCATGGGCAACACCGGTGATTCACAAGGCCAGCATTTGCACTTCGAATTGCACAGAGGCCCTTGGAATGCATCTAAATCCAATGCCATTAATCCAATCGGCATCGTGCCAATGTAATAAAAAAAGGGAAGAAGCTTAAGTGCTTCTTCCCTTTTTTATGCACAAAACGATCAGTCAGTTTTTTTTACAGGTGCGATCTCAAGCCCTTCCATGCTCAGTGCCTCATTGATGGCATGTTTGAGTGTGGCAAAACAGTGCTGGTCATTCAGCGTGATATTCCGCTCGGTCAGCTGGATGCTGATCTGAGGGGAGATGCCTACAATGAAAGGCTTGACCCCCATCAGGGTGATTGTTTTAGTCAGGTTATTTATTAGCTCCAGAATATAGTCATCAACTGAATTGATGCCTGTGATATCCACAATCAGTGTAGAGGGCTTATGAAGCAAAAGGCCGGAAAGAACTTTTTCGATGAGCTGTGATGAACGGTTCTCCTCGAATTTGCCCATTAAAGGAAGGACTGTAATGCCATCTATTACGGGGATAAGCGGAGAAGACAGATCATTCACCAGCTCGCTCAATTCTCTTGTGCGCTGATCGACTTTTCTTTCTAACTCGAGAATTGCCTGCTGCTCTTTCTTTCGGATGCTGTCATGGATATTGTCCTTTGGTGTGATTTGGGAAGGGAAATAGCTGATTTCCGTATAGGTGCTTCCTTCAAAGATGCTGGCTGTGATTTCGTACCAGATGCTTGTAGCGAAAAGGCCAGAAAGCACTCCTGCCCAGTGGCCCGGAATAAAACTTCCTGCCGAGCTTTTTCCCTGGGCGCGGATGACCCTTTCTTCCCAATCATTATTAAGCCGTAATGTCGCTGTCCTGTTATCCATGGAATATTCGATTATTTCTACCTGGCCCCACCCGGCACTTCTATAAAGCGGTGGAAGATATTCGATGATCGCTTCTACACTTTTGCCTGTGCTTTTATAAAATCTGCTTACATCTTCACCGGTCCTGTAGCCTGCTGTTTCAAGCACGAGCCTGGCGGAATCGTCTCCTGCCACTTCTTCAATTGTATCCATAAAGGTTTTAAGGGCTGTTTTGGTCCAAAGGAGAATAGCATCATCCCCTTCAAAATCAAGGGAACCGCTGCTTTCATTCCATTGGATGGTCGTTTGCCCGATTTTATACTCATTATTAGTCTTATCCTCCAAAAAACTTTCCTCCTTCAGCCAGCAAGTTATTCATAAACTTCGTTACCATTTTACCCTTTAGCGGAGGTGAATACCAATAAAAAGGGGAAGAATGCGATATAAATCTAAGGGGAAAGTGGATTCCATCATAACCTGTCCATATCTTTCATATAGTGAAATATCAAGCTTAACAGGCTTATGAAAGGAAGATACCTATGAATCGAAGAGTGATCGCTTTTTTTATGGCCGGATCACTGCTGGCCGGATCGGGAGGGACGTATGCAGGGATGCAGTGGTTCTACTATTCGCAAAAAGAGGCCGGCCTTGAGCACAAATCCGGGCTGGAGGGCAAGGAAGATCCAGATAGCGGAGCACCCGGGGAGCTTGGGAAGGTAGGCCAGGCGTATGAGCTGATCCTCGGAAGCTATGTAGAGAAGGTAGAGGGGGAGCAGCTGGCAGAAGGGGCCATCCAGGGGATGCTTTCGACACTGGATGATCCTTATTCCGTATATATGAATGAAGATACTGCCAGGCAATTCAATGAAACGCTTGAGTCATCGTTTGAAGGAATCGGAGCGGAAGTGAGTATGGTGGAAGGCAAGGTGATCATTGTATCTCCTTTTAAGGATTCTCCAGCAGAGAAAGCCGGCCTGAAGCCGAACGACCAGATTTTGAAGGTTGATGGTGATAGCGTTGAAGGCCTTGATTTATATGAAGCCACTTTGAAAATCCGAGGTGAAAAAGGGACCAGTGTTATGCTGGAAATACGTAGGCAGGGCCTTCAGGAGCCGCTTTCAGTAAAGGTGAAAAGAGATGAAATTCCGCAGATTACTGTCTATGCGGAAATGAAAAAAGAAAACGATAAAAAAATCGGCCATATAGAGATTACGACTTTTTCAGAGGATACAGCAAAAGAATTCACCAGGGAGCTGAAAAAGCTTGAGAAAGAGGGACTGGATGGACTGATCATTGATGTGCGCGGCAATCCCGGGGGACTGCTGTCCAGTGTCGAGGAAATTCTGAAAGGTCTCGTTACTAAAGAAAAGCCATATGTTCAGATTCAGAAAAGGAACGGAGATAAGACAAGATATTTCTCAGAGCTTGAGAAAGAAAAAGACTATCCGGTAGCCGTTCTGATTGATAAAGGCAGTGCATCTGCGTCTGAAATTCTTGCCGGAGCACTGGAGGAAGGGGCAGGCTATCCGCTTATCGGAGAAACCACCTTTGGAAAAGGGACAGTCCAGCAGCCCGTCCCTATGAGGGATGGAAGCAATATTAAACTGACATTGTTCAAATGGCTGACTCCGGATGGAAACTGGATTCATAGGAAAGGGATCAAGCCGACAATTGAAGTCGTCCAGCCGGAGATTTTCCACACCCACCCGCTTAATCTGGAGAAGCCGCTTGTACTGGATATGAATAATGAGCAGGTCAAAAATACACAGATCATGCTTGATGGGCTCGGGCTGTCGCCTGGACGGAAGGACGGCTATTTCAGTGAAGCGACCGAAACAGCGGTCAAAGCCTTCCAGCAGCATCAGGGACTGGAGGCAACAGGCAAGGTTGATAACAAGACGGCTGCCGAGCTTGTCCAGGCTATCATTGCGGAAACCAAGAAAGAAGAAAATGATATTCAGCTGCAGGCAGCCTTCCGCTATCTGAGCAGGTGACCGCAGAGCGGTGACAGGCACCTCCCGAATCTTGTCGAATCTGTTAAAGGGCAGCAGGCATCTGTAATATTCGCCATATCGAATATAACAGGTGCCTGCCGCCCTGTTTTTTTGATAGAATAGAAGTAATAGAAACTTTTATACTAGAGGTTGGTGGGAGGATTTGATTCAGGAGTGGCTTTTGGAGCTGGCAAAGGGTGCGGGAAAGCTTTTGATGAATCCCGTGTTTTATTATCTGTTCTTTTTAGCGGCGCTGCTTGGGGTTTCCAGAGTGAAGCGCGAGCGCAAGAATTTTCATATCAGGGTGGAAAATGCCTACTTTGAGCTTCGCCGGCTGATCCCTGCTGGACTTGCAGCAGGCCTGGTTCTTTCAGTGATCACTTTGGGAACCGGCATTGTGATTCCGATAGAGCTGGTGTGGCTGACAGCTGCATTCACCATTCTCTGGAGCCTGACAGGAAGAGTTCGGCTCCTTGCCCCGGCTTACACAGTGGGCGCAGCATTTTTCGCCAGCATTTATATCATTGACAGGGGCTTTAGCATCCCGCTCATTAAAGCTGCCGGCAATTGGACAGATGACATGCTCTTCCCGGCGGGTGCGTCTCTGCTCGCACTGCTGATGATTGGCGAAGCTGTCCTGATTCTGCGGAACGGCGGCCGGGCAACGTCTCCTAAGCTCATTAAAAGCAAGAGGGGACAGACCATCGGTGTCCATGAAACGAAAAGGCTTTGGCTGCTGCCCTTATTTTTGCTGGTTCCTGGCGATGCAATCTATGGGTTGTTCGGCTGGTGGCCGCTGTTTTCCATAGGAGACAGCTCTTATGCAATCATCTTAGTTCCATTTTCAGTCGGGTTCTCTCAGCAGGTCCAGGGCATGCTGCCGGATACGGCTGCCAAGCGGACTGGCAGAAGGCTGCTGGTCTTCTCCATCATCCTTCTTCTGCTTTCGGCAGCAGGCTATTGGTACCCTCTGGCATCGATCGGGGTGGCTGCACTGGCTGTGATCGGAAGAGAATTCATCACATACCGCCAAAAGGTATATGACCGCAACCAGCCTTTCTTTTTTTCAAGAAGGAATGAGGGCCTTGTGGTTCTCGGCGTCAAGCCGGGCACGCCCGCAGAATCGATGGGCCTTAAAACCGGTGAACTGGTTTCGAAGGTGAATGGACTGAAGGTCCAGGATGAAAATGATTTATACAATGCCCTCCAGCGCAATGGGGCCCACTGCAAATTGGAAGTGTTCGACGTAAATGGACAGATCCGCTTTGTCCAGAAAGCATTATATGAAGGTGACCATCATGAGCTCGGCATTCTGTTTGTGCAGGATGAGTGGAAGAAAGATGAGCGGGCTGTTTGATGGCCAAATAAAAAGCCCGGCTGCAATTTAACGCAGCCGGCTTTTTGCATAGACTCCATTCTCCCTGCTGGTATACACTGGAATTAGGTAACTAAAAAGGAAAAGGGGTGTCCTGCTCATGATCAAATTCGGCGTCATCGGTACAAACTGGATCACGGAAAAATTAGTTCTTGCCGGGAAAGAGCTGGAGGATTTTCAGCTGGCAGCAGTGTATTCAAGAACACGGGATAAAGGCGAGAGGTTTGCGGAGAAGTTTGGTGCAGAGCATATATTCACAGATTTAGAGACCATGGCAAAAAGCGAAGTGATAGATGCGGTGTATATTGCAAGCCCGAACTCGCTTCACAGCGGTCAGGCAGAGCTGTTTCTGCGAAATGGGAAGCATGTGCTTTGCGAAAAGCCGGCAGCTTCAAATATGGCTGAGCTGAAGGTGATGATCCAGGCTGCTAAAGATCATCATGTGCTGTTCATGGAAGCGATGAAAACGACATTTTATCCGAATTTCCAGCAGATCAGGGAGCATTTGCCGAGAATCGGAAAGGTGAGGCAATACTTCGCCCACTATTGCCAGTATGACTCCAGGTATGAAGATTACAAAGAAGGCAGGCAGGCGAATGCCTTTGATCCAAAGCTGTCGAACGGCGCTTTGATGGATGTCGGCGTGTACGCGGTCTATCCGTTGCTGGTTCTTTTCGGAGAGCCGAAAAGCCTCCAGGCAAGCGGATTTCTGCTGGAAACCGGATCAGATGCTTCCGGAAGCATTGTTTTTACCTATGATGATATGGATGCGGCTGTCCTTTTTTCAAAAATCACGGATTCTTCTCTGCCTGCCGAAATACAGGGTGAAAAGGGCTCAATAAAAATAGACCGGATTTCCACAATGGACGTAGTGGAGCTGCAGCTGCGCAATCAGGAGCCTGAAGTCATCTCCGTGGCACAGAATAAGAACAGCCTTTTCTATGAGCTCCAGGAATTTATCCGTCTTGTGAAGGCAGGGGAAACAGAATCGGATATTAACACTTTCCAGAACAGCATGCTGGTCATGGAAATGCTGGATGAAGCCAGAAAACAGATGGGCGTCGTATACCCGGCAGACCTTTAAAAAGTCCTTGGCGCCAGGTTATCCGGTTTGGCGTTCTCGGCCCAGAATGGCTATTAAAATATATTGAATATAACAGAGTTCATTCTGCCTCTTCTTGCGCATAAGGTAAAGCTGGTTGATGAGTTCATTCAGCTGGACTTTGCTGAGCTTGTCGAGCATAAGGCTGATGGCGCGGCCTTTGCTGATTTTCACCTCAGATTGTTCTGATGTTCTGATGCACATGTCCCGAAAAGGCGTGATATACATGGAGAGCAGATCTTTAATCTCATTGGTCGTCAGCATGCCGTCATAAGGGATTCCAGAAGTTTCTTTCATGGTTATTCCGCCTTTCTAAAAGAGGGATTTATTGTAATATACCCGATTATCTTTTAATAAAGAGGCGGTTTGGAATTCCTTTTTAAAAGGATGCTATTATCATAGGCCATATTGTCTAGCTTCCTCTAGCTGGGTGGCAATGAAAGGGGGCAATAGGGAAAGTGGGAGATATCCATATTCTCAATATAAAAGACAGAAGGACAGCAGAAGAGGTCCTTGGCATCCAGATTCCTGCCTATAAAATAGAAGCTGGAATTATTGGCTTTGATGCTATCCCGCAGCTGTTTGATACAGCTGAAAGCTTGATGGCCTCCCGTGAAAGCTTTATCGGAATGAGCATGGAAGGGAAGTTGGCCGGTGTTCTTGCTTATGAAGAGGATGAAAATTGGGTGGTCATCAGCCGTTTGACCGTTCATCCATCGTTTTTCCGCAGAGGCATTGCAAAGAGTTTGCTTGCTCATTTAACTAGTGAATTTACCGGCAGAAAATGGAGGGTACTGACCGGGAAGAGGAATATGCCAGCCCTTCAATTGTATAAAGAGTTCGGTTTTAAAGAAAAAGGGGAGCTGCAGCCTGAACCCGGCGTGCAGCTGACTGTCCTGGAAAAAGAATAAGCAAAACCTATCATGCACGATCAGGGGAAATTACGGAGCAGGATCGCTGGACCATCTGGCTCGCCGTGAAATGACAAATCTGGCATTTTATTGTAAAATATATACAACTCAAGGCGGGGGGCGGTATTTTGAAATTCAGAATAAAGCAGAAGAAAGAAAAGAAAAAGAATAACAAGCTTGAAGTGATTGATGTTGCAATTGATCTGATAGAGCCGATTTACCTTCTGTCCCGGTTTCTCATCCGTTCTCTATTTAAATTTGTGCAGTGACAAAAAAAAAGAGAAGCAGTGATGCCTATGCTTCTCTTTTGCATTTTTAAAAATTAGCCACTGTTAAGCTTAGTTCCTCAGCGGAATCTGACAGTTTGGCTGCAGCGCTGCTGATTTCAGAAAGAAGGCCGGTAAGGAGTTCGATGTCCTTTTCGATCTGGCGGCTTTTATCCTTGCTTTCTGTGCTTGCCGACAGGATTTCTTTGAAGACATTTCCTGTGTTTTCGATCTCTTTATTCCCGTTCACAACTATTCCATCAATGGTGCCAATCTGCGAAATCACCTCTGAAATCTGCCTGATTGTGCTGTTCAGCAGTGATGTAATGTTAGAGGATGAGTCTTTCGTTTGTTCTGCCAGCTTTCTGACTTCATCGGCAACAACGGCAAATCCCTTTCCATGCTCGCCTGCCCTGGCAGCCTCAATGGCAGCATTAAGAGCGAGCAGATTGGTCTGGTCTGCAATGCTTGTTATCACGCCGGCAATCTCGCCGATCTGGTTCGAGGTTTTTTCCAGGCTGCTGATGGTGCTCGTGATTTCATTCACATTGCTTTTCAGCTCATGCATATTATCAACAACCCGATTCAGCTGGTCGCGGCCTTTGGATGAACGCGATTCCATTTCAGTCGAAGAAGCGGCCCCATCTTTTGCATTGCCGGATATCTGCCGGGACTGATGCACAATCTGTTCTACAGATGCGCCAGTCTGCTCTGACATGGCAGCAAGATTTTCGACGATTTCCCCGACATAGCTTTTCAGCTCAACCTTCGCTTGATTCTCCCTTTCGGCTGCGAATGTTTCCATTGTCTGCTGCATGATGGAAATGCATAGCTGGATTTCAAGATTGAAAATCTTTGCCATCGCAAAAGTCACGCGGCTTTGATCTTTCGATGACAGTTCCAGCTCCTGCAGGACAATTTCCAGGATATTTTTCATAAGCAGCTGGTAAATGGACATATACCAGTGAATCTGCACCCCGATCTGTACATAGGCCCTTGCTGCTGTTCTGCGGCGTTCAACGAATTCGCCGTCAACTATGCCATTGAACAGACTGAGGATATACTGCTGGCTCATCTCTGTAGTCACGCCAATTTTTGAAATATCGGTTATTTTTTTGACATCCTCTTGTTCATAAGTGAGAAGTTTATTGTAAACGGCGCTGATATGCTTTTCGGCAATCGGGCGCACTGCCCGCAAAATAGCCAAATCTTCTTTTGTCAGGCCCATCACTTCAATTTGAAGCTTTAAATCCTGATCAAGTCCAGTTTCCTGTACTGCATGTTCCAGTTCTTGCTGAATCAGGCTTTCAAGGTCAAACGATTTCGGTTTTGCTGTTTTCGTAAAAAGCACTTGAAACACTCCCATTTTCTATATCTATTATCCTGCTTTATATCGGCAATATGGGGGAAGTTTTTACTATTGTTTAGACAGAAGTACAATTGTTTTCAAGAAGGCCTGCAGCGGGAAGATGGAGCAGGATGCAAAAAAGCTCCGGCAGGAACGCCGGAGGCTTCAATCAGACCACAGGAATCAGCAATTTAACGATGGTCCCCTCATTTTCTTTGCTTGTTATATATATGTTCCCGCCGTGGCTCTTAATGATCCGGTTGCAGATCATGAGCCCAAGGCCTGTCCCCTTTTCCTTCGTGCTGTAGAACGGTTCACCGAGCTTCGGCAGCCTTTCCTCGGGAATGCCGATCCCTTCATCCTTCACGCTGATCATCGCAAAGGTGTTATCCTGCCTGACTTCAATGCTGATTTTTCCGCCATGGGGCATGGCTTCAATTGAATTCTTGATCACATTGATAAGCACCTGCTTGATTTTATCGATTTCACAGCGGACGCTGATTTCAGCCAGGGAGTATTTTACATCTATCATGATGTTATAGATAAGCGCCTGTGTGTTTAAAAGGGTGACGACGCTTTTGACTATATTCACCAGATTGGTTTCCTGAGCCTCTGTTACGACAGGCTTGGCGAGGACAAGGAGGTCATTGACGATTTCTTCGATCCGTTCGAGCTCGGAAAGGATTACATCCCCATATTTTTCTGTTTTCCGCTCAGTGAGAAGCTGGGTAAAGCCTTTGATGGCGGTAAGGGGATTTCTGATTTCATGGGCGATTCCTGCGGCAAGCTGCCCGACGACAGAGAGCTTTTCTGCATTATGAAGCTTTTCTTCGGTCTTCTTCTGGCCGGTGACGTCTTTGATGATGATCTGGAAAAGCTTCCGGTTCTTAAAAACGGTGGGTATCAGCTGGATGGCGGCCTTCCGGGTGTTCCCGTCGCTCCTGATGATATTTAATTCAAAAGAGACCGCCTGGTTCGCCTGGTAAAAATCCTTCAGATAGCCATGATCAGAAGGTGATACATAGTCATACAAAGAAGCGCCTATGATTTCCTTGCTTGAAGTGAAGCCGAACACCTTCTTGCCTTCATCATTCATGTAGGTCCATATGCCTTTCTCGGTTGTCATGCCAATGGTATCCCTGCTGTATTCGACAAGGAAACGGTACTTTTCCTGGGTTTCCATGTTTTCTTCTTCCATATTGACGCGCTCGGTCATATCCCTTGAAATGCACATGGCTTCCTGGCCGTCGCCGAGTGTGCTGATGCTCGTCTCCAGCCAGATATAGTCGCCTTCCTTGCGGCGGAAGCGGAATGAAATGCGTGAGCTGCTGCCCGGGGATAGCCCGCGGAATTCTTTTTTGAGGATTTCTTTATCTTGGGGGTGGCAGTAGGCCAGGATGCAGTCCTTGTACAATTCTTCTTGTGAATAGCCCAAAAGGGTGCTGCAGGATGGGGAAACATATAAAAAGATGCCTTCTTTTGTATGCCTTGAAATCAGGTCTGCCGAATGCTTCAGAGCCAGCTCGAGATTCTTTGCTTCAACTTTGTCCACAAATAATTCAGATTGATAGTCTCTGTTTGTTGCAATCAAAACCATTCTCCCTCCCGGAATGCAGTTCAATTTGCTCTTTTCCACTATTATACAATAGACAAGCGGGCAGAAATATAGGAGTAAACTCCCTCTTCTTGTATGAAGCCTGGGGAGAATGTTGATAAAGGAAGGAAAAAATGTGGAAAACCTCCTTTATCCACAGCAGATGGAGTTTTATTTTTTCAAAACTTCCCAAAAATAAGTAAGGGTTTTCAAAAATTGTGGATAAAACTTTTTATCCGAAAAATTTTAAAAAGGGTTTGACAGAACTTTGAAACGCGTGTAAAGTAAAAACAATTAATCAAGCAAACAAACTTAATACGATAGCTTCTTATCCAGAGAGGTAGAGGGACTGGCCCTATGACACCTCGGCAGCGGACTGATGAACCGTGCCAATTCCAGCAGGCAGATTGCCTGAAAGATAAGAAGAGGACGAACGCCTATTATTCTGCCCTCTTCTTTTTGAAGAGGGCTTTCTTGTTTTCCGGAATAAAAGTGCGGGGTGCTGCATAGCTATTGTATTAAAACCAATTAATTATATAGGAAAACTATAATTTCTTATCCAGAGAGGCAGAGGGACTGGCCCTATGAAGCCTCGGCAGCGGACTCTTATGAGTACTGTGCCAATTCCAGCAGGTGTGAGCCTGGGAGATAAGAAGAGCCAATGCTGATGATGCATGCCCTCTTCTGTTCTCAGGAGAGGGTTTTTTATTTGATATGGAGGGTGAAGCAAAATGATAGAATTTCAGGATCTCAGAAAGGTGTATGAAAGCGGTGGGCAGCAGGTTGCCGCTCTCAATGGGATTGATCTAGCAATCGATAGAGGAGAGATATTTGGTGTCATCGGCTTCAGCGGTGCGGGGAAAAGCTCGCTGATCCGCTGTGTGAATCTGCTCGAAAGGCCGACCTCAGGCAAGGTGATCGTCGATGGGCATGACCTTACCTCTCTTTCAGCAAAAGAGGTGAGAGAAGTTAAACGTAATATCGGGATGGTATTCCAGCATTTCAATCTGCTGAACTCAAAGACGGTGTTTGCCAATGTAGCCATGCCGCTCACCCTGGCAAAGCTGCCGAAAGAGCAGATTCGCAAACGGGTGGCTGAGCTGCTTGAGTTTGTCGGCCTTGCTGATAAAGCGGATAAATATCCGGATCAGCTTTCAGGCGGACAAAAGCAAAGAGTCGGGATTGCCAGGGCGCTTGCCACACAGCCTTCAATCCTGCTGTGCGATGAAGCAACATCGGCCCTTGACCCGCAGACAACAAGCAGCATCCTGCAGCTCTTGAAAAAAATAAACGCGGAATACAATATCACCATCCTGATCATCACCCATGAAATGACGGTCATCAGGGAAATCTGCGACAGGGTGGCGGTGATCGAGGCTGGGAAGATCATTGAGGAAGGATCAGTGTTCGATGTATTCTCGGCGCCGAAAACACAGACTGCCCAGAACTTTGTCAGCTCTGTCATGAATGATTCGATCCCTGATTCTGTAAAGCAGCTTGTTGAGAACAACAATGGCAGGGAAAGGATCTTCCGGATCAATTTCGTCGGCCAGTCAGCGGGGCAGCCGCTGCTCTCCAGGCTTGCCAAGAAGTTCGATATAGATATAAATGTGCTGTTCGGGAATATAACCGAGCTGCAGGGCATCCCGTTTGGGAACCTTGTGGTCGAATTCCAGGGAACCGACCAGGAAGTGCAGCGCGCCCTTATGTACATTCATCAGGAAAAAGTCTCAATCAAGGAAGTGAAAACACATGCTAGTTGATCACACGCAAATCATAGAAGCACTCATCGAAACCATTCAAATGGTGGCCTTCTCGCTTCTTTTTTCCACCATCCTTGGATTGCCGCTGGGAATCCTGCTGGTAATTACGAGAAAAGGCCATCTGCTGGAGAATCTGCCCGTTTTTAACGTGCTGAATGGAATCATCAACATATTCCGCTCTGTTCCATTCATCATCCTGATGGTAGCAATCATTCCTGTGACGCGGTTTTTAGTAGGCACCTCAATCGGAACGGCCGCTGCTGTGGTACCGCTCGTATTCTATGCCGGCCCATATATTGCAAGATTGATCGAGAACTCGCTCCTGGAGGTTGATCCCGGTGTCCTCGAGGCAGCGGAAGCGATGGGGGCGACACCGGCACAGATCATCTTTAAGTTTCTTGTACCGGAAGCGCTCAGCTCGCTTGTTCTGGCATTGACCATTGCAACCGTCGGACTTGTCGGAGCATCCGCCATGGCAGGAGCTGTCGGAGGAGGCGGGCTTGGCGATTTGGCCATTACCTACGGCTATCAGCGCTTTGATACAACGGTCATGATCATAACAGTCGCTATCCTGGTCATTATGGTCCAGGGGCTGCAAAGCTTCGGCAATATTTTATCCAAAAAAATCAGAAGACGATAACAGGAGGAATCATCCATGAAAAAACTAATATTAACAGCAATCATCCTTGCACTGGCGGTTTTCAGTGCAGCCTGCTCATCATCAACAAGCGGCAAGGAAAAAGAAAAAGAAGTGAAAATCGGGGTCAGCGGGTCAGACAACCGCATTTGGGACTTCGTAGCCAAGAAGGCTGAAAAAGAAGGAATCAAAGTGGAAATCGTCCGCTTCTCTGATTATGTCCAGCCAAACATTGCCCTTGCAGAGGGAGAGCTTGATGCCAATGCCTTCCAGACCATTTCTTACTTCAATGCTTTTAAAAAGGAGCATGATCTGGATCTTTCACCAATCGCGACAACAGTCATTGCACCAATGGGAATCTACTCTGAAAAATATAAAGATGTAAAAGATATCCCGGAAGGCGGAAAGATTGCCGTGCCGAACGAAGCAACCAATATGGGAAGATCATTCCTGCTTCTGCAGGAAGCCGGCCTGATCACTTTGCCTGAAGACTTTGACGGAAATGGCAGCATTGAAAAGATCGTCGAAAACCCAAAAAACCTGGAAATCGTTCCTGTAGTGGCGGGCCAGACTCCGCGCGTCCTGCCGGATGTAGCGGCCTCCATCATCAATAATGGAATCGCTGTTGATGCTGGCTTCAACCCTGTTGAAGACTCCATCTTCCATGAAAGTGCAACAGCAACACCATATATCAACATCATTGCCGCCAGAACAGAAGACAAAGACAATGAAACACTGAAGCGTCTTGGAGAGCTGTATCAGGAAGACGATGTAGCTGAATTCATTGAAAAAGAATACAAAGGCAGCACAATCCCGACATTCGTCCCGCTTAGTGAAATCGGAGAATAAAAACCGGTGCCTGGCACCGCAAATAGGAGGAGATCATTATGTCAGCACCTGCTAAATCTGTAATTGAATTGAAGGAAAGAATCAATCAAAGTGTGGAGGCTGGAAGGGAGCTTTACCTTTCAACAAGTCATCAGATCCATGACAAGCCGGAAATCGGCAACGAGGAATTTTTTGCATCCGGATTGCTCTCGGGAATTCTTGAAAAAGAGGGCTTTGAGGTCGAACGCGCAGTTGCCGGCCATGAGACAGCCTTTGCTGCAAGGAAAAAGTCTTCCAAGCCGGGACCTTCCATCGCTTTCCTTGCCGAATATGACGCACTGCCGGGAATCGGCCATGCCTGCGGCCATAATATTATCGGCACAACAAGTACAGCGGCGGCGATTGCTTTAAGCAAGGTGATTGAAGAAACAGGCGGAGAGGTCGTCGTATTCGGAACACCTGCAGAGGAAGGCGGTCCGAACGGCAGTGCAAAGGGCAGCTTCGTAAAGCACGGCCTGACTGAGGGAATTGATGCGGCGCTTATGATCCATCCTTCAAGCAAGACGGCACTGACAAGCTCCTCCCTGGCAGTGGATCCATTGGACTTTGAGTATATCGGCAAGCCTGCCCATGCCGCGGCTTCACCGCACGAAGGCATCAATGCACTTGATGCGGTCATCCAGCTTTTCACTGGAATCAATGCCCTGCGCCAGCAGCTGAAGGATGATGTCCGGATCCACGGCATTATCACTCACGGAGGCGATGCACCAAATATTATCCCGGAATATGCAAAAGCGCGTTTCTTCATCCGGGCAGCGACAAGAACCTATTTAAATGAGGTTACAGAAAAAGTGAAGAAGGTGGCAGAAGGTGCCGCCCTGGCAACTGGTGCTGAATTGAATGTGATTGCATTCCAGAATGAAGTCGATAATCTTCTATTAAATAGAACGTATGATGAAGCATTCCGTGAAGTCATCGAGGAACTGGGCGAAGAGGTCGATATCTCAGGCAGGGATGGAATCGGTTCGACAGATGCAGGCAACATCAGCCAGCAGGTACCTACGATCCACCCTTATATCAAAATCGGCAGCGATGACCTTGTTGCCCATACAGTACCTTTCCGTGAAGCTGCACGCTCGAAAAAAGGCGATGAAGCCCTGCTCACAGGTGCAAAGGCACTGGCACAGACTGCTTTCCGCCTTATCACTGAACCTGAACTCCTTGCTTCCATTAAAGAAGAGTTCACAAGGAACAAAGAAGCGCAAAAATAAAGGATGGAGCTGCCAATATGGCGGCTCCATTTTTCCATTATACTATTGATTTTTATTGAGGCTTTCCTGGGCCATACGGATTAACTCTTTCACCATGCTGCCGCCGATCGGGCCGCCGACTTTACCTGCCTCGCGGGATGTCAGCCTGCCGTTATATCCCGGCTGAAGCGGAACATCCTTTTCCCTGGCCACCTCATATTTTACTTCCTCCGGCGCCTCCGCACTGACCTTATAGCCTTGGCCGGCCATGACACGTGCCTTTAATGTGTCGAGAGCTTCACGGGATTCTGGTACAAGAGGGCGCCTCCTTCTTCTGGACATCATGCAAACCTCCTTTCCGTTCATTATGGTTAGTATTTTGCAAACAGCCTTTTTCTAAGCGAAGCTCCGGCCATATAATCTGCAGCAAACAGAATCCGATGAATGGAAAACAATGCCCTAAGTTAAAAAATACAGCGGCATAATTTTGAAATTGCTTGTATCATAAAGTATGAACCGCTATTCTAATGTTATACTTGTCCGCAATTCATAGTGAATCTATCATAAAGAAGGTGTGAAAAAGTGGCGCTAAAGTATCTTTCAGCCCTGCTGCTGCCCGGACTGCTTGTCATGTTCTTTACGAGGGTGACGTATAATCATGTAATCGGGCTCATTCTGACAGTCGCCCTGATTGCCGCCTCCGTCTACAAGGGCTATACAGACAGCTGGGGGCTTATTGTTGTTGATGCCTTTTCTTTGACTGCCGGTTTCTGGTATGCACAGATCATGAAACAAAGAGCAAAGAAGCGAGCTTAAGATTTTATAAAAACCTGCCTGGTTTTAATCGGGCAGGTTATTTTATTTGGCAAGCAAGGCTTTCAGCTGTCTTCTACATCTATATTTCCCGCCGACATATTTCGCGGGAAATATTCCTGCTTTAAGGGGCCGGGCCAGCATTTAATCAAACGTTTGATTAACCTTTATTCGGCAGGAATCGAGCCGTTTCGGGCAGGAGCCTTGTTAATCATCGTATGCTATTTCATGGAAAACGAATATCCGTTCGCATATTCCTGGTTTCTTTCAGGTGCTTTGTGGTAGAATGAGGATATGAGTTTTTCAGCTTCGTACAAGGCTTCAGACCTTTTTCTTCTATAATATAACTTCAGCAGGAATCATCACGTGCATTCAGGATCGCTTAACCATTCAAAGAACAGGGGCTTCGGAAGCAAGGTGCTTGCTTACTGGTATGCCTGCCTGCAAATATAGATAAAATGTTAAAATCAACTTCTTGAACAGGAGGCTTTTTTTGTGAAGGACCAATTTGAATTAGTCTCAAAATATTCGCCCCAGGGCGATCAGCCAGAGGCCATCAGCAGGATTGTCGAGGGCATCCGCTCCGGCAAGCGGCATCAGACCCTGCTGGGTGCGACCGGTACTGGTAAGACGTTTACCATTTCCAATGTGATTAAAGAGGTTAACAAGCCTACCTTGGTCATTGCCCATAATAAAACACTGGCTGGCCAGCTTTACAGTGAGTTCAAGGACTTTTTCCCGAACAATGCTGTAGAGTATTTTGTCAGTTATTATGATTACTACCAGCCTGAGGCATACGTGCCCCAGACAGATACATTCATTGAAAAAGATGCAAGCATCAATGATGAGATTGACAAGCTGCGCCACTCGGCAACTTCTTCGCTTTTTGAACGGAAGGACGTTATCATCATCGCCAGTGTTTCCTGCATATACGGCCTCGGTTCACCTGAGGAATACAAGGAGCTTGTGCTCTCTTTGAGGACAGGGATGGAAATTGAGCGGAACCAGCTTCTGCGCCGCCTTGTTGATATCCAGTATGAGCGGAACGATATCGATTTCCGGAGGGGGACCTTCAGAGTCCGCGGCGATGTGGTGGAAATCTTCCCGGCTTCACGGGATGAGCATTGCATGCGGGTCGAATTTTTCGGTGATGAGATTGACCGGATCCGTGAGGTGGATGCGCTGACCGGAGAAATCATGGGCGAGCGTGACCATGTTGCCATCTTCCCGGCCTCCCACTTCGTAACACGCGAGGAAAAGATGAAAATTGCAATCGGCAATATTGAAAAGGAATTGGAAGAGCGCCTGGAGGAAATGCGTGAAAACGGCAAGCTTCTTGAGGCTCAGCGCCTGGAACAGAGGACGCGCTATGACCTGGAGATGATGAGGGAAATGGGCTTCTGCTCAGGGATCGAGAACTATTCCCGCCATCTGACTCTCCGTCCGGCCGGATCGACTCCATATACGCTGATTGATTATTTCCCTGACGATTTCCTGATGGTCGTCGATGAATCACACGTTACGATTCCTCAGGTCAGGGGGATGTTCAACGGGGACCAGGCCAGGAAATCAGTCCTTGTGGACCATGGATTCAGGCTGCCATCCGCGATGGATAACAGGCCGCTCACCTTCCAGGAATTCGAAAAGCATATCAATCAGATTGTATATGTTTCCGCAACCCCGGGTCCATATGAAATAGAGCATACGCCGGAAATGGTCCAGCAGATCATACGGCCGACAGGGCTGCTTGATCCGACGATCGAGGTGCGCCCGATTGAAGGCCAGATCGATGACCTGATTGGCGAAATCAATGATCGGGTAAAGAAGAATGAGAGGGTCCTCATTACGACCCTGACGAAAAAAATGTCAGAGGACTTGACCGACTATCTGAAGGAAATCGGCATAAAGGTACAGTATCTCCATTCAGAGGTCAAGACGCTGGAGCGGATTGAGATCATCCGTGAGCTCCGCCTTGGAAAATATGATGTACTGATCGGAATCAATCTCCTGAGGGAGGGGCTCGACATTCCGGAGGTTTCCCTTGTCAGCATTCTTGATGCAGATAAAGAGGGCTTCCTCCGTTCAGAGAGGTCCCTCATCCAGACAATCGGGCGCGCGGCCCGGAATGCATCCGGCCATGTCATCATGTACGCAGACAAGATCACCAATTCAATGGAGCTGGCGATCAGCGAGACGAAAAGGCGCCGGGAAATCCAGGAAGCTTATAATGAGGAGCACGGCATCACACCGCAGACGATCCAGAAGGAAATCCGCGATGTAATCCGCGCCACCCACGCTGCCGAGGAGCAGGCCGACTATGCTGCACCAGCCAAACCGGCAAAAATGACGAAGAAAGAACGCGATAAACTGATCGCAAATATGGAAAAGGAAATGAAGGAAGCGGCCAAGGCGCTCAATTTCGAGCGGGCTGCCGAGCTTCGTGATCTATTATTAGAGCTGAAAGCGGAAGGATGACGAACTGATGGCAATGGAAAAACTGATTGTAAAAGGCGCCAGGGCCCATAACCTGAAGGATATTGATGTCACCATCCCGAGGGATAAGCTCGTGGTGCTGACGGGGCTTTCCGGATCCGGGAAGTCATCCTTGGCCTTTGATACGATATATGCAGAGGGGCAGCGCCGCTATGTGGAATCTCTTTCCGCATACGCGCGCCAGTTCCTCGGCCAGATGGATAAGCCTGATGTCGATGCCATTGAAGGGCTGTCGCCGGCAATCTCCATCGACCAGAAAACAACAAGCAGGAACCCGAGATCGACTGTCGGCACCGTGACGGAAATCTATGATTATCTGAGGCTGCTGTTCGCCAGGGTCGGCCGTCCGACATGCCCGATCCATAATGTGGAGATATCCTCCCAGACAATCGAGCAGATGGTCGACAGGATCATGGAATATCCGGAAAGAACGAAGATGCAGGTCCTCGCTCCAGTCGTTGAGGGCAGGAAGGGGACCCACGTCAAGGTTCTTGAGGATGTGAAAAAGCAAGGCTATGTCCGTGTCAGAGTCAATGGCGAAATGCATGACCTTGGTGAAGACATCACATTGGAAAAAAATAAGAAACACAGCATACAAGTGGTCATTGACCGCGTAGTCGTAAAAGAGGGCGTGGCAGCAAGGCTGGCTGACTCCCTTGAAACGGCGCTTAAGCTCGGTGAAGGCAAGGTCATCATTGATGTGATCGGAGAGGAAGAGCTCCTCTTCAGCGAAAACCATGCCTGCCCGCACTGCGGCTTCTCCATCGGCGAGCTTGAACCGAGAATGTTCTCCTTCAACAGCCCATTCGGCGCCTGCCCATCCTGTGACGGGCTCGGCAGCAAGCTTGAAGTGGATGTTGATCTTGTCATTCCAAATCGAGGACTATCTTTAAGGCAGCATGCCATCGCCCCTTGGGAGCCGACAAGCTCCCAATATTACCCTCAGCTGCTTGAGGCAGTCAGCAGCCATTTGGGAATTGACATGGACATGCCTGTACAGGATATACCGAAGTATTTGCTTGATAAGCTTCTTTACGGAGCAAAAGGGGAAAAAATCTATTTCCGCTATGAAAACGATTTTGGCCAGGTAAGGGAAAACTTTATTGAGTTTGAAGGCGTGATCCGAAATGTGGAAAGGCGCTTCAAGGAAACAAGCTCCGACTATATCCGCGAACAGATGGAAAAGTATATGGCCCAGCACCCTTGCCCGGCCTGTAAAGGGAACCGCCTGAAACAGGAGAGTCTAGCTGTGCTGATTGCAGGGGAGCATATTGGGAAGATTACATCTCTGTCCATCGAAGAGGCAGAAGACTTTTTTGAACATGTAATTCTCTCTGAAAAAGAAAGGCAGATTGCCAACCTGATTCTTAGGGAGATAAAAGAAAGGCTCGGATTCCTCATCAATGTGGGACTGGACTATCTGACACTAAGCCGGGCAGCGGGCACGCTGTCAGGAGGGGAAGCTCAGCGCATCCGTCTTGCGACTCAGATCGGCTCCCGCCTGACCGGTGTCCTGTATATCCTGGACGAGCCGTCAATCGGCCTTCACCAGCGCGACAATGACAGGCTGATCGATACACTCAAGAATATGCGTGATATCGGGAACACGCTCATAGTCGTTGAACATGATGAGGATACGATGATCGCGGCCGACTACCTTATTGATGTCGGCCCGGGAGCTGGTGTCCACGGCGGCCAGATTGTTTCCCAGGGGACACCGGCAGAGGTAATGGATGATCCGAATTCCTTGACCGGCCAGTATTTGTCAGGGAAGAAATTTATCCCGCTGCCGCTTGAACGGAGAAAAAGCGACGGCCGCTTCATTGAAATAAAGGGTGCGCAGGAAAACAACCTGAAAAACGTAAATGCCAAATTCCCGCTTGGCACGTTTACTGCTGTCACCGGTGTTTCCGGATCCGGGAAAAGTACGCTGATCAATGAGATCCTCCATAAAACCCTGGCGCAAAAGCTTCATAAAGCTAAAACAAAGCCAGGTGAGCATAAGGATGTCAAAGGGATCGAGCATCTTGATAAGGTCATAGACATCGACCAGTCGCCGATCGGGCGGACACCACGCTCCAATCCGGCAACTTATACCGGCGTCTTTGACGATATCCGCGACGTATTTGCCTCTACCAATGAAGCAAAGGTCCGCGGATACAAGAAGGGACGCTTCAGCTTCAACGTTAAAGGCGGAAGATGCGAGGCATGCCGGGGAGACGGAATCATTAAGATTGAGATGCATTTCCTTCCTGATGTGTATGTCCCATGCGAGGTCTGCCACGGGAAACGCTATAACCGCGAAACTCTTGAAGTTAAGTATAAAGGGAAAAATATTTCCGATATCCTTGATATGACAGTAGAGGATGCACTTGAATTCTTTGAAAATATTCCAAAGATCAGCCGAAAGCTCCAGACAATCTATGACGTGGGCCTTGGCTATATCACGCTCGGCCAGCCGGCAACCACATTGTCCGGAGGAGAGGCTCAGCGTGTGAAGCTGGCTTCAGAGCTCCACCGCAGGTCAACCGGCCGCTCTTTCTATATACTGGATGAACCGACGACAGGGCTCCATGTCGATGATATCTCCAGGCTGCTCACTGTATTGCAGAGACTTGTTGAAAACGGGGATACAGTCCTGGTCATCGAGCATAATCTCGATGTCATCAAGGCTGCCGATTATATAGTCGACCTTGGACCAGAGGGCGGCGATAAAGGCGGAACCATCATTGCCCAGGGCACTCCGGAAAAAGTGGCTGAAGCAGAAGGCTCTTATACCGGCAAATATCTAAAGCCTATCCTGGACAGGGACCGCATCCGCATGCAGAAGCTGGTCAAAGAAAGAGAAACAAGCGTATCAAAAGCATAAACCCAAAAGCGAGTTCCGCAATTACTGCGGGCCCGCTTTTTTAGTATGATGGAATTCCTGCTGAAAATTGCCAGATTGCCTGCTGATGAATCGGGTAAATGAACCTTAATTAGAAAAGGAAGGTTCATGATGAAGAAATATATTTGGATTATTATCAGCTTTATACTGCTAATTGGATCCGCTGTCGCCATCCAGGCAAAAAATACTGTTTCGCATGATGGCGGGACAGAAATCGTGGCACTCGGGGATTCCCTCACCTACGGATATGGAGATAAAAGCGGAAAAGGGTATACCGGCAGGCTTGAGGAAAAATTGGACAAGATATATGAGGAAAACTTCGAAGTTGAAAACTTTGGAGTCTATGGACAGGATACCCTGAACGTCAAAAGGCAGCTGAATACCCCGGCTGTTTTAAAAGAGGTGCAGGAGGCAGACACCATCATCATTTTTATCGGCACAAATGACCTGCTTCATGCAAATGGCGGGGACCTGGCACCGCTTCACAGAGAAAGGCTTCAGAAGGCAGAAGATATTTATAGGGGAAACCTGGAAGAAATAGTCCGCTGGACAGAGCGGAATAATCCTGAGAGTCCCATCCTTTTGCTTGGCCTCTATAATCCCTATCCAGGCAATGAAAAGATCGGCAGCATCATAGAGGGCTGGAACGAGAAAGTAAAAGCAGCAGCTGCCAGCCATCCTCATGTAAGCTGGGTTCCTACGGACGATTTGTTTCAGGGCAAGAAGAAAAATCTCTATTTCTATGATTCCCTGCATCCCAATGCCCGCGGATATGACCTGATTGCAGACCGGGTGGCGCACGAATATAGCAGTCTGCAGGAAGATTGACACCACTCTGTAAACGAAAAGAAAAAGGGCTGTAAACTGCAGCCCTTATAATAGAGAAAAAGAGTTTACAGGGGGGCAGCCCATGCATTCTTATATCGAAGATTCCCTTAATGAATGGAAAGAAGATATTTCCAAGGTATTAGACCAGATCAACCAGGATTATGAAGAGGTCAAAAGAGAATTACAGGTGTATACATACAAATACGGGATAACAAAGCAGGTTATACAATCAACGGTCAATGATGAGATCATTGAAACCATCCGCGAGCAGTACCACCGCCCATTTGAGGAAAAATATAACGAGCTGAAGGGCTCAATCCGGGACCTGGAAGAAAAGCGCAAGGTATTTCAGATGTTTGTCCATAAAATTGATGAAGTATGCAGGAAGGGAGCCGCGAAAACGGTTTAAAGCTTTATAAGAAGAGGCACTGGGGAAAGCAGTGCTTCTTTTTTTGTAGAGCTCTGGAGCAGGCGAAGCTGTTGGTTTGGGGCAGGAAAGCAATATGTGGCTAGTTGCTAATAAAATGAAAAAGTTGCTAATATATTGGGAAAGTTGCTAGTAAAATGAAAAAGTTGCTAATATATCGGGAAACTTGCTAATAAAAAGAAAAAGCTGCTAATAAATATTACTCCAGGTATTACGATACTGCAAACGTACATTAATTTGTCCTCTTTTCGGGTTGATTTTATAAATGTAGTCCGAATATCTTTCCTTTCTTGCTATTTTGAAAAATCATGATTCACTTCATTATTTTCAGCTTCAGTGAAACTTTTAAAGCGCCCGTGCGTAAGTATTATCAAGGAGTTGAAAATGATGGATTCTAAAAAGGTGCTTTCGGCATTAAGCTATTTTAGTGTGTTTTTTGCAGGATTTATTTTTCCGCTCGTGGTTTTCTTTGCATCTGAAAATCCTTTCGTAAAAATGCATGCTAAAAAGGCATTTTTGTCTCATCTGATCCCTTTGATTGCCTTGCCGGTCATTTTTCTGGCCATCCCTTTTGAGATTTTTTCCAATCCAAACGAAGTTCCGGTCTTTTTCCTGATTGGAATCGGCCTTTCTGTAATTCTTAGCTTGATTGTTGTAGTCTGGAATATTGTCAAAGGCGTACAGATATTGGCTGCAAGTGAATAGTGAATACTATATCGAGGAGGCAATAACATGAAAGATGAAAGAAAAAGGATTTTAAAAATGGTCGAGGACGGAAGCCTGCGTGCTGAGGAGGCGCTTCTTTTGCTTGAAGAGCTTGAGAAGGCATCGAAAACGATGGAGAAAAAAGAGGAAAAGCTTCATAGTGAATGGGGCAGCCAGACCTTTTTTGAAGAAGCGAAGAAACAGCAGCAGGATACGGCCCAATATAAATTCCACTATGCGAAGGAAAAAATCATTGAGTTTGTGGATACCGCTTTCCAGAAGATTAAGGATGCCGATTTGGATTTCAATTTCGGCCCTGCATTTGAAATATCTCATGTGTTCCAGCAGAACGATGTCAGATTATCTGAAATTGAAATGGAAGTGGCGAATGGGAAACTGACGCTGATTCCCTGGGAACAGAATGATGTTCGCATTGACTGCCGTGCTAAGGTGTACCGCGGTGAAAACCATGATGAAGCCCGCCAGAACTTTTTAAGGGATGTCCTTTTTACGGCGGACAATGGCCGGCTGCTGTTTTCGGCGCAGCAAAAGTGGATGAAGGTCGAGGCAGCCGTATATATTCCAAAAGAGCAGTATGACAGCATCCGGATCAGGATGTTCAATGGACCGGTAGAAGGCAGCGACCTGGCTGTGAAAAAACTGAAGGTCAAGTCAGCGAACGGAAAAATTACGCTGGAAAAGCTTAATGGAAGCCACCTTGAAGCTGAGGCAGGAAATGGCCAGATCACAGTGACTGACAGCACAATGGATCATATTGAAGCAGAGACTGTCAATGGGGCTATAAAAGTAGCCGGAGATTATAAAAGTGCTGATCTTCAATCTTTTAACGGCAATATCCAGGTTCATGTTAAAGGAGACAGATGTGAACGCCTCGAAGCTGAAGCTGTCACCGGGACAGTCGACGTGTATCTTCCATCCGGAACGCCTGTGAATGGTGATCTGAGAACTAATCTAGGAGGCTTCCAGCTTGAGCTGGATGGAATCCAGGTAGTGGAGGAGAAATCAGAAATGGTGCAGAAAATGCTCAGATTCCAGTCTGTTAAAGATCCTGCAGCTGCCATCGATTTAAGGGCTAAGACCAAGACAGGTTCAATTGCTGTTAAAACTGGGGATTTTGTTAAATAATATAAGAATAAGCTGCGGCCAGAAGCGATGCTTCTGGCTTTTATCCATAAAAGAGGTGATGGACCGTGAGATGGCTGATAGGCATCTTGATCAATGCTGTTTTATTTGCCGCTCTGGCAGGATTTTTCCGTGATTCGTTTTATTTAGAAAGCTTTGGTGCAGCATTGGGGGCAAGCTTTATTTTGTCGCTGCTGAATGTGCTGGTGCGGCCGATTCTGATTATCTTGACTTTGCCTGTGACGCTTTTGTCGCTTGGCTTGTTCCTGTTCGTTATTAATGCTGTTACACTGCTTTTGACTGATGGAATTATGGGGAGTTCTTTTGAGATTGATGGGTTTGGGATGGCTTTTTTGGTGGCTGTGATTATGGCGGTTGTTAATTTGGTTATTCAGAGGACGGTTATGGATAGGAAGGAAAAGTAGCTAAAGAGAGTGGCCTAATAATGAAAGACCCCTTTTGTGTGAAAATAGTTAGGTTACTGCTGGTAATGGGGCTGTTGATCTGCGCTGCAGGCACTTCGCTTTCCGCGGGGCGGAGTTGAGCCTCCTCGCGCTGCGCGCTGTGGGGTCTCAACTTTTCCGCTATCTCCCGCAGGAGTCTGCGTGCCTTCCACTCTGATCAACAGGGTTTTTAGAAATTATTTGCATTAGTAAAAAGGAGAGACTACACCCCCTCCTTAAATGGGCCTGTTGATCTGCGCTGCAGGCACTTCGCTTTCCGCGGGGCGGAGTTGAGCCTCCTCGCGCTGCGCGCTGTGGGGTCTCAACTTTTCCGCTATCTCCCGCAGGAGTCTGCGTGCCTTCCACTCCGATCAACAGGGTTTCAAACTTTTTTTCACTCCTGGCAGCCGTATAATCATTATTTACGCAGGTAGTGTATTAAATAGATTGAAAGTTCGAAGGGTACCGAAGATCCTTAAAACGTACCCTTTTTCAACAAAGAAGAGCGGTCTCCCAATGCGGGGCCCGCTCTTTATTTTGATTCCTAGGAATAAGTAATATAAGCCGGTACGCCGTTTTCTCTTAGTTTTCCGGCGAGGGATTGGGCGTTTTTTAGTTGAGAGAAGGCTCCGGCCTGGACTTTGTAGAGGCCGCCGGCTGGTTTGTAAAATGATAGGAGTGCCATGCCGATGGTTTCTCCGCAGAGCTGCTGGTATTCTTTGGATTGCAGCAGACCGCATTCTGTTTTATTGGTCATGAATCCGCATTCGATGAGGATGGCTGTCATGGTGGTTTTTCTTAATACATGGAAGTCTGCGGCTTTGACTCCGCGGTCGGCCAGGCCGGTTTCTTTTACGAGCTGTGCCTGGACAGATTGGGCGAGTTTAAGTGCTTCTGCAGGGCGGGAGGTGTGGACGTATGTTTCGATTCCGTTTGCGCTGTTCCAGCCTGCTCCGTAAGCATTGGCATGGATGGAGACATAGCAGTCTGCTTTCCAGCGGTTAGCCATTCCGGTTCTTTCGGATAATGGGATGTCCCATTCGTCGGAATGAGAGTCCATGACGGTGAATCCGGCCAGTTCAAGAATTTTGCGGCAGTAGTGGGCGGCCTGGCGGTTGAATTCGTATTCTCTGAATCCGTCGGGGCTTCTTTTTCCAGGGGTTTCGTAGCCGTGTCCTGCGTCGAGTAAGATTTTCATTTGTTTCCCTCCTAAATGATTGTTCATTTACTATATAGGGGGAAATGGGGATTTAGGACATGGTGGGGATGAAAAAATTTCAGGAAGATTCCGTTGCAGGCACTTTGGTTTCTGTGGGGACAGGTCTGACGGTGCAATCAACAGAGTTTCTTATAATTTGTTTGGCTTAAGGAAAAGCGAAAGACCTCAATGTTTCTCTTTGAATGGGGCTGTTGATCTGCGCTCCAGGCACTTCGCTTTCCGCGGGGCGGCGCTGAGCCTCCTCAGAGCGAGCTCTTGCGGGGTCTCAGCTTTGCCGCTGCAATCCCGCAGGAGTCTTCGTGCCTTCCACTCCGATCAACAGGGTTTTTAGAATTTATTTGCATTAGCAAAAGGGAGACTTTAGCTCTCTTTGAATGGGGCTGTTGATCTGCGCTGCAGGCACTTCGCTTTCCGCGGGGCGGCGCTGAGCCTCCTTAGAGCGAGCTCTTGCGGGGTCTCAGCTTTGCCGCTGCAATCCCGCAGGAGTCTGCGTGCCTTCCACTCCGATCAACAGGGTTTTTAGAATTTATTTGCATTAGCAAAAGGGAGACTTTAGCTCTCTTTGAATGGGGCTGTTGATCTGCGCTGCAGGCACTTCGCTTTCCGCGGGGCGGCGCTGAGCCTCCTCAGAGCAAGCTCTTGCGGGGTCTCAGCTCTGCCGCTATTTCCCGCAGGAGTCTTCGTGCCTTCCACTCCGATCAACAGAGCTTCTAATAATTGATTGGGCAACCTAAAGCTGCTTTGAAAGGCTCCCTTAAATATAAGAGCAAACCGAGTTGAGTAACTTAACACGTCCCCATGAAGAAGCACATCTCCCATTCTATACTGATACAAAAACCGCTAAACCCTCACACCCTCCGCATTGTATGAACAAATTTATACCGGTCAGCCCGATAAGCGGATTGGACGAATTCGAAGGGGGTGCCGTCGGAGAGCCGGGTTGTGCGGAGGATGAGGAGGATGGGGGAGCCTTCTTGTATGGAGAGAAGTCCTGCCTCCCGGTTTTTGGCCCCGGCTGCTTCGATCTCCTGTTCAGCTTCTGCAATGGACAGGGATAGGCGGGTTTCTGCGTATTCGTAAAGGGAATTCCTCAGGTCCTCTTCTGTCAGGCCGGGCATGAGCGTCTCAGGAATATAGTTGGTTTCAATTGCCATGGGGAGTCCGTCGGCCAGGCGGATCCTGGTGATTTCATAGACTGGGCTGCCCTCTGCAATCTGGAGGCGTGATGCTATGCCGCCTGGAGCGGGCAGTGTCTGGAAGGAAAGGGTGCGGCTGCTCGGCTTCATCCCGCGCATCACCATATCTTCCGTAAAGCTTGTTAGCCCCTGAAGCTCCTGCTCGACTTTTTGTTTGTGGACGAATGTGCCGCGGCCTTTTTCCCGATAAAGGAGGCCTTCCCTGACAAGATTGCTGATGGCCTGCCTGACTGTCATCCTGCTGATTTGGAATTGCTCCGCATATTCCCGTTCGGATGGTATGGCTTCTTCTTCCTGCAGGGTGCCTTCCCTGATCTGCTTTTTCAGCTGTTCTTCCAGCTGGTGATAGATAGGGATCGGTGAATTTTTATCAATCATATGAATGTCTCCTTATACCTTTTGCAGTGCCTCTGCGTCAGCCACGATTGTCACATGCGGATGCAGCTGGAGGGCGGAGGCAGGGAATTTTTCATCCGGCTTTCCGTTCAATAGATGATAGACGGCTTCGGCCTTTGATTTGCCTGATGCAAGCAGCATGATTTCCCTGCTGTCCAGAATAGAGGCAATGCCCATTGTGATGGCCTGGTTCGGAACCTCTTTTATGCTGGAGAAAAATCGGCTGTTTGCTTCAATTGTGCTTTTATCAAGGTCTACGACATGGGTCCTGCTTGAAAAGGGGGTTCCCGGTTCGTTGAAGCCGATATGGCCGTTCTGCCCGATGCCGAGCACCTGAAGGTCGATTCCCCCAAGCATTTTGATCTGCCTGTCATAGCGCCTGCATTCCTCTGCCAGGTCAGCAGCCAGGCCATCCGGAATATAAGTCTGGCTCAAAGGTATGTCGATATGCTTGAACAAATTTTCAATCATGAAGGTATGATAGCTGTTTTTATCTTCCTTCGGGAGGCCGATGTATTCATCAAGATTGGCGGTATGGATATTTTTATAAGAAGTCCGGTTTTCCTTATAATCCGCTGCTAAGCAATCGTAAAGACCTTTCGGTGTGCTGCCGGTTGCAAGGCCCAGGGTGAGGGAAGGAGCCGATTTGATTTTTTCCAGGATGATCTGGCAGGCAATCCTGCTCATATCCTGGTAGTCTTTTGCTTGGACGATTTTCATCATTCTACCTCCAAATGGTTATATGCGACTTTTCCGCGGCAGATCGTCAGTACGATGTCCATGTTTTCGTTCAGTACAGTAAGATCTGCATCTTTTCCTTCTGCAATGCTGCCTTTGCGGTCAAATACATCCAGCTGCTTTGCCGGATTCTCGCTGGCCAGCTTGACTGCTTCAGCTAATGTGATATCCGCGAACTTGGTCATATTTTTAACAGAGTCCTTCATTTTCAGGATGCTTCCCGCCAGTGTGCCGTCCTCAAGCAGGGCCATCCCATCCTTGACAGTGACGTCCTGGCCGCCGAGATCATAGGTGCCGTTTTTCAGGCATTTTGCCCTCATCGAGTCGGTGATCAGCACCATTCCATCCATCCCCTTGCTTTTCAATGCAAGTTTGATCATTTCTGGACGCACATGGACTCCATCTGCGATCATTTCCACGATCAGCTCTTTGAAGAGGAGGGCCGCGCCTGCTGTGCCTGGTTCACGGTGATGAAGTCCCTTCATGCCATTGAACAGGTGGGTTACATGGGTTGCACCTGCTTCGACAGCCTCCCTGACTTCTTCATAGTCAGCATCAGAATGCCCGATGGAAGCAACCACGCCTGTTTCGGCAAGATGGCGGACCAGCTCTTTGCCGCCTTCAAGTTCTGGGGCAAGGGTGACGAGCTTGATCAGCTGTCCTGCTTTTTCCTGCCACGTTTTAAATAACTCAACATCACTTTTCAGGATATGCTCGAGCGGCTGTGCGCCTTTACGTTTTTCGTTGATGAATGGGCCTTCCAGATGGATGCCGAGCATTTCGGCCTCCGCTCCCTGCTGCTTGTATGCTGCCGCATTGGCCAGTGCCTGTTCGATCAAGGATTTTTCCTGTGTAATAGTGGTCGCAAGGAAGCTTGTTGTCCCTTCAGCGGGAAGGGTCCGGGCAATCGTCTGTATTGCTTCAGGTGTGCTGTCCATCGTATCGGCCCCGCCTGCTCCGTGGATATGAAGGTCGATAAAGCCCGGCGCCAGGGTTGCACCGGCATTCAGCTCTATCGTTTGGTCCGCAGACTGGCCGCCAAGGTCATCCGCTGGGCCGAAGCTTTTAATCTTGCCGTCTTCAACCAGTACATATCCTTTATCAATTATTCCATCCTCTGTCAGCACTCTGCTGTTTTTTAAAAGTAGGGAACTCATGCCTCACATCTCCGTTCTGAATCCTGATATTTTATATTTCCATGATAAAATAAACAGATATAGTTGTCTATACCAATTTTGCATCCCTTATGTAAAGGTTTTTGAAAAAATCAGATAGCACAATTTGGTTCTGCGGGGAAAAATGCTACAATAAGATGAAACTTTATTGTCTAGTTTCTCCAATTGAAAGAAACGATTACTTATAATAGACCTTATCAGGCGCATTCCGCAAAAGGAGGACAACAGCGTGGCAAAAGTGCGAACAAAAGACATCATCGAGAAATTTAATTTAGAGCTGATCAGCGGGGAGGAAGGGATCAGCCGGCCGATTACAACCAGTGATATTTCCAGACCCGGGCTTGAGATGGCTGGCTTTTTCGACTATTACCCTGCAGAGCGCATCCAGCTTATAGGGAAGACTGAGATGAGCTTTGCGGAAAAGCTGAGTGATGCAGACAGGCAGAACAGGATGGAATCCCTCTGCACTGATATCACGCCAGGCATCATCATTACAAGGGATATGGAAGTGCCGGAAGGGCTGATCGAGGCTTCGGAAAGGGAAGCGGTGCCTGTTATGCGTTCCAAGCAGAAAACGACGAGGTTCTCCGGCCTTTTGACGAATTTCCTTGAAAGCAAGCTGGCCCCGACGACCGCGGTGCATGGCGTTCTTGTTGATATATACGGAGTGGGCGTGCTCATTACGGGCAAGAGCGGCGTCGGTAAAAGTGAAACAGCCCTTGAGCTCGTGAAAAGGGGACACCGCCTTGTTGCCGACGACTGCGTGGAAATCCGCCAGGAAGATGAAGATTATCTTGTCGGTACCTCGCCGGAACTGATTGAGCATTTGCTTGAAATCAGGGGGCTTGGCATCATCAATGTGATGACCTTATTCGGTGCTGGTGCTGTCCGGAGCAATAAGCGCATTTCCCTCGTTATGAATCTTGAGCTGTGGGATCAGAAAAAACAATATGACCGCCTTGGCCTGGATGAAGAGAAAATGAAGATCATTGACACAGATATCACAAGGCTGACCATCCCGGTCCGCCCGGGGCGGAACCTCGCTGTCATCATTGAAGTGGCCGCAATGAACTTCCGTTTGAAGCGAATGGGCGTCAATGCTGCCGAACAATTCACAAGCCGTCTTTCTGATGTGATTGAGGACGGAGACAACGATTAGTATACCTATATAAATAGAGAGTTTCTGTAAGGGGATTCTGCAAAAAAGGAGAATGATTATGGAAGAAAATATTCAGCCGCTTGATCCGATTGCTTTTTCGCTCGGTCCCATCCAGGTTCACTGGTACGGGCTGATCATCGGTACGGGGATTGCGCTTGCTTTATGGCTGGCCATGCGCGAAGGGGAAAAGCGCGGGCTGCAGAAGGAATTGTTTGCCGATCTGATGCTGTGGGCGATTCCGATCGCGATTTTGTCTGCAAGGCTGTATTATGTCATTTTTGAATGGGATTATTATGCACAAAACCCTGCCGAGATCATTAAAATCTGGCATGGCGGCATCGCCATACACGGGGCACTGATCGGCTCTGTCATCACTGCGTATGTTTTTGCGAAGAAAAAAGGCATTTCTTTCTGGCAGCTGGCTGACATCACCGCACCGAGCATCATCCTTGGCCAGGCCATCGGCCGCTGGGGCAACTTTATGAATCAGGAAGCACATGGCCGTGAAGTGACACGTGCGTTTTTGGAAAATCTTCATCTTCCGCAGTTCATCATAGATCAGATGTACATAAACGGAACATATTACCACCCGACCTTCCTGTATGAATCATTATGGAATATAGCCGGATTTGTTATCCTGCTGTCTTTAAGAAGAGTGAATCTGCGCAGGGGCGAGCTTTTCCTTACGTATGTCATCTGGTACAGCCTCGGCCGCTTCTTCGTTGAAGGGATGAGGACGGACAGCCTGATGCTGACTGAGAGCCTGAGGATGGCGCAGTTTATTTCCATTGTCCTGGTCATCGGGGCCATAGTGCTCATCGTTATCAGAAGAACGAAGGGCTATGCAGACAAAAGGTATTTGGATAAGAGTGCTTAAGCTCTATAGCATAAAAACAAAGGGGAGGGAGAAACATGCTGTTCGGCACGCTCAAACGAGGCTTAGCTGCAGGGCTTAAAACGACATGGTCACTGGGGAAAATCATTTTCCCTGTCACGCTGATCGTTGCGCTGCTTCAATATACGCCTGTGCTTCCCTGGGTAATCAAGATGATAACACCGCTGATGGGACTGCTTGGACTGTCCGGCGATGCCGCCATTCCGCTTGTGCTGGGGAACTTCCTGAATCTGTACGCAGCCATCGGGGCCATCCTGACATTGGATCTTTCGGTGAAGGAAGTATTCATCATTGCGGTCATGCTGTCCTTTTCGCATAATATCCTGATTGAATCCGGTGTGGCGCTCAAGGTGGGCGTTAAGCTCTGGATTATCCTGCTGGTACGTTTCGGCCTGGCCATCCTGTCTGCCGTGGTGATCAATCTGGTATGGCGCGGCGGCTCTGAGCTTGCACAGTACGGCCTGATCCCGGCGAAGGAAGAACAGTCAGCAGGTGTTGCTGCCATTCTTTTAGAAGCGGTAACCAAGGCGGGTCTCGGGATTCTGCAGCTCGCCATCATCGTCATTCCGCTGATGATTGGGATACAGCTGCTGAAAGACTTGAAATGGCTGGATATTTTTTCAAAATGGATGGCGCCTGCAACAAGGGCGCTGGGAATGAAAGAGAATACCTCGACCACTTTGGCTGCCGGCCTGATCTTTGGCCTGGCATACGGGGCGGGAGTCATGATACAGGCTGTCAAGGAGGACGGAGTCAGCAGGAAGGATGTGACCATCGCGTTCATCTTCCTGGTCGCTTGCCACGCGGTAATCGAAGATACACTTATTTTCCTCCCGCTCGGCATTCCGGTGCTGCCGCTGCTCCTGATACGCCTTGGCACAGCCATTGTACTGACATTGGCGGTCGCCTTTTTCTGGAACCGCCGCTCCCAAGTGGCCAGCAATAGAAAGGAAGCTGCTTTGTGAACGAAAACATAAACACGATTTTATTTGATCTGGACGGAACATTGATTGATACAAATGAACTGATCATCAGCTCATTCCTCCACACGCTTGAAGAGTATTATCCGAACAAATACAAGCGGGAGGATGTGCTTCCGTTCATGGGTCCGACCCTGCATGAGACTTTTGCCGGCATTGATGAAAGCCGGGTTGAAGAGATGATCGGCAAATACCGCGAGTTCAATCTTGCGAACCATGATGTGCTTGTCAAAGAGTTTGAGGGTGTGTTTGATACAGTCAGGACACTGAAGGAATCAGGCTACAAGCTTGGCATCGTAACGACGAAGGTGATGCCTGTCGTGGAAAAAGGGCTGAAGCTGACGAATCTGGACCAGTTCTTTGAAGTTGTAGTGGCACTGGACCATGTTGAAAAACCAAAGCCCGATCCGGAGCCGATTTACAAGGCGCTTGAACTCCTCGGCTCCCGTCCGGAAGAAGCTATCATGGTGGGGGATAACCACCATGACATCCTTGCCGGGCATAATGCAGGCACCAAGTCAGCCGCTGTCGCCTGGTCTGCTAAGGGCAGGGAGCATCTGATGCAGTACAAGCCTGATTTTATGCTGGAGAATATGGCTGACCTCCTTGATATCCTGGAGGATTATAAAGGATGAGGAAGACAGTCAGGCATCCGGTTGAGGGCGCCAATTCCCTCTGGCATGTGTACAAAACGGTCCCGTTCGCGAAGGTTGTAAAAAATTTCATCGTCATACAGCTGGCCCGGTACACCCCTTTTCTCGGATTGAAAAACTGGCTGTACCGTACATTCCTGAAAATGAAGGTCGGCGATCAGACATCTTTTGCGCTTATGGTCATGCTGGATGTAATGTTCCCGGAAAAAATAAGCGTCGGACGCAACACGGTCATCGGCTATAACACAACCATCCTGGCACACGAATATTTAATCCGTGAATACCGCCTCGGTGAGGTGAAGATCGGCAGCGAAGTCATGATCGGCGCCAATTCAACCCTGCTGCCCGGCATCACGATCGGAGACGGGGCAATCGTCTCCGCCGGGACCCTTGTCCACAAGGACGTCCCGCCCGGCAGTTTCGTCGGCGGAAACCCGATGCGCGTCATTTATACAAAAGAAGAACTGCAAAAGCGCTGGCAGGATGATCCGATCTACGGCCAGGCTGAGTGAGAGAAAGCTTCATTGACTTCGGTTGATGGAGCTTTTTTAATTGGAGGAGGGGGCAGGTAAATCGTGAAAGCTGCAAAAATGGTAACTTGCAAATATATCGGGAAAGCCGCAAATAAAATTGGACACCCGCAAATAAAACTCAAAACCCGCAAATATATACAGATTCCCGCAAATAAAACAAAAATCCCGCCAATAAACACCGCTGAGTCCCTGCGTATACCGGTTCGAATCCCAGTAACCGCCTGCCTCAAAAGCTTTTCCGCGAATACATCCCCCGATTTTCAGAAAATAAGCATTAATGGTTGACGCCTGCTGGAAACAGCGATAAACTACTATTAACTTCAATTCGATAACATATTAGCGAACTAAAGGATTCTGAACTTTTGATTTAGAGGTGGAATACGATGAGCCGTTTATTTATGTTTGAAAAGCCATTAGGCATGCGTGATACATTGCCTGAAATATATGAAACAAAAAGCAGGGTCCGCTCTTCCATTGAAGATGAGATGAAGAGCTGGGGCTATCAGTTTATGGAAACACCGGCGCTTGAATATTATGAAACCGTCGGTTCGGCTTCGGCAACAGTTGATCAGCAGCTGTTCAAGCTCCTGGACCAGCAGGGCCATACACTTGTGCTGCGGCCGGATATGACAGCCCCGATTGCCCGGGTGGCTGCATCAAGGCTCCTGAAGGAAGACCTTCCATTAAGGCTTGCTTATTCAGCCAATGTATACCGGGCCCAGCAGAGAGAAGGCGGACGCCCGGCTGAGTTTGAGCAGATCGGCGTCGAGCTGATCGGCGACGATTCAATCAGCGCAGATGGCGAAGGCCTGGCACTTCTAATCAGCTCGCTGAAAAAAGCGGGCCTGGAGGACTTCCAGCTATCTGTCGGACATATCGGCTTTGTACAGGAATTTTTCCGGCAGGTTCTTGGGACAGAAGAAAGGGCCAATGAATTAACGAGATTTCTTTATGAAAAAAATTATGTCGGGTACCGGGAGCATGTGAAGAATCTCCCGCTATCTTCTATAGATAAGCAGCGCCTCCTTGATTTCCTTCAGCTCAGGGGCGGCCGCGAAGCGATTGAGCAGGCGTTCAGCCTGATTGAAAATGATAAAGGCAGGGAAGCGATCGTCCAGCTTGAACGTCTGTGGGACACCATGGCCGATTTTGGCGAAGGTGAAAAAATCAAGCTCGATCTGACGCTCGTCAGCCATATGAGCTATTACACCGGGATTTTATTTGAAGTATACGCCGGGAATGTCGGCTTTCCGATCGGCAATGGGGGCCGCTATGATCTCCTGCTGAAAAAATTCGGCAAATCTTCAGGGGCGACCGGCTTTGCCATCCGGCTTGACCGCCTGCTTGAAGCGCTTGGCGGAGCAGGGGAAAAAGAGCCGCTCCATTGCATCATCTTCAGCTCGGAGCGAAGGCGCGAGGCTTATGAAAAAGCGAAGGATATGCGGAAATCAGGGATCAAGGCTGTGCTTCAGGACATCAGCGGCGTCAAAAATCTGGATGCGTGCACAAGCCAATATGATGATATTACCTTTTTAGTTGGAAAAGCCGGGAAGGAGGAGCAGCAATGAAGGACCTGCTGACAATTGCGATGCCGAAAGGGCGGATATTCGAGGAGGCTGCAGAGCTCCTGCGCCAGGCCGGCTTCGATCTGCCGCCCGAATTTGATGATTCGCGCAAGCTGATCATCGATGTGGAAGAAGAAAGATTTCAATTTATCCTTGCAAAGCCGATGGATGTACCGACCTATGTGGAGCATGGGGTGGCGGACCTCGGGATAGCAGGGAAAGACGTTATGCTCGAGGAAGAGCGTGATGTATATGAGCTTCTCGATCTGCAAATCAGTGCCTGCTATCTTGCTGTAGCAGGAATTCCTGGTACAAAGATGAATGAAGTGGCGCCAAAAGTGGCAACTAAATATCCGAATGTGGCCGCGGCATATTTCCGCGAGCAGGGGGAGCAGGTTGAAATCATCAAGCTGAACGGCTCCATTGAACTTGCCCCGCTGATCGGACTGTCCGACAGGATCGTCGATATCGTGTCAACAGGCAGGACACTGAAAGAAAATGGACTGGTCGAGTACGAGCAGATCGTCGGCATCACATCCAGGCTGATTGTCAATCCGGTCAGCTACCGGATCAAGGACAAGCGCATCAGCGAAATTGTCGGCAAGCTGAGCAGGGTCGTGAATGAACAGGCAGCTCAATAGCTTGCTGCTTCAGGGAGGGAAAACAGGATGAAAATCATTAAAGTATCAGAAGAAATTTCAATCAAAAGATCGGTTGACAGCGGTACGGAAGAGCAGAGGAATGCTGTTAAAAGCATCATTGCCGAGGTGCGCAAAAACGGAGACAAGGCCGTCCGCAGCTTCACGGAAAAATTTGACGGTATCCAGCTTTCATCCTTTGCGGCCACTCCTGCTGAAGTAGAAGAAGCTTACAGCAAAGTTGACCCTTCCATCCTGCAGGTGATCAAGGAGGCGGCAGCCAATATCCACAGCTTTCACGAGAAGCAGCTTCGCCCATCCTGGATGACGACAGATGAAAATGGGACGATGCTCGGACAGAAGGTTACCCCCCTTGACTCAGCAGGCTTGTATGTTCCGGGCGGCACGGCAGCGTATCCATCCTCTGTCCTGATGAATGTAATTCCGGCAAAAGTGGCTGGAGTCAGAAGGATTGTTATCACCTCCCCGCCAGGCCGGGACGGAAAGCTCCCGGCTGCAGTACTTGTAGCGGCTAAGGAAGCAGGAGCAGAAGAGATCTATAAAATCGGCGGTGCACAGGCCATTGCTGCATTGGCTTATGGAACAGAATCCGTCAAGCCTGTAGACAAAATCACTGGCCCGGGCAATATCTTTGTAGCGCTTGCCAAAAGGGAAGTCTTCGGAGATGTTGATATCGACATGATTGCCGGTCCGAGCGAAATCGCGGTGCTGGCTGACGAAACGGCGAGAGCAAACGAAGTCGCTGCCGATCTGCTGTCACAGGCAGAACATGATCCGATGGCCTGCAGTGTTCTGGTTACAACCTCCTCAATTCTCGCTGAAAAGGTAGCAGAAGAGGTGGAACGGCAGCTTGCAGATCTCCCCCGCCGGGAAATTGCCGGGAAATCGATTGAAGACTTCGGTATGATTTACGTGGCGGAAAATATGGAAGAAGCCGTTGAAACGGTGAACCGTCTGGCACCTGAGCACCTCGAAGTGCTGACGGAAAACCCGATGGAGCTTCTCGGCCAGATCAGGCATGCGGGGGCCATCTTCCTGGGGAGATACAGCCCTGAGCCTGTCGGCGACTATTTTGCCGGCCCGAATCATGTATTGCCGACGAACGGGACAGCCCGTTTCTCCAGTCCGCTCAATGTGGAGGATTTTCAGAAAAAATCGAGCATCGTTTATTATAGTGAAAAGTCGCTTCAGGAAAATGGAGCAAAAATTGCTTCCTTTGCCAGGCTTGAAGGCCTGGAAGCCCATGCGCGGGCAATCGAGGAGCGCCTGAACAACAAGGAGGAAAAGTAAATGGCAAGAACGGCATCTGTTGAACGGAATACAAATGAAACACAAATAGCTCTATCCCTCGATATCGATGGAGAAGGAAAATCCAAGCTGGAAACGCCTGTCCCATTCATGACGCATATGCTTGACCTTTTTGCCAAGCACGGGCAATTCAATCTGACAGTTGATGCGAAGGGTGACACAGAGGTGGATGACCACCATACAACAGAGGATATCGGCATCTGCCTCGGCCAGGTTTTAAAGGAAGCGCTAGGGGATAAAAAAGGCATCAAACGCTACGGAAATGCATTTGTGCCGATGGATGAGGCATTAGCGCAAGTTGTTGTCGATTTGAGCAACCGTCCGCACCTGGAAATCAGGGCAGACTTCCCGAGCCAGAAGGTCGGCACCTTCGATACAGAGCTTGTCCATGAATTCCTGTGGAAGCTGGCCCTTGAAGCACGTATGAATCTGCATGTGATCGTCCACTATGGCCAAAATACACATCATATTATCGAAGCTATTTTCAAGGCGCTTGCAAGGGCGCTTGATGAAGCGACGACAATCGATCCAAGAATTAAAGGAGTACCGTCAACGAAAGGGCTGTTATAAAATGATCGGCATCATTGATTATGGAATGGGTAATCTGTTCAGCGTCAGCAAAGCGCTTGAGCGGCTTGAAGTCCCTTACTTTCTATCAGAGGACCAGGAAGAGCTGAAAAAAGCGGATGGGCTGATCCTCCCTGGGGTAGGCAGCTTCAAGGATGCGATGGACCGGCTGAACAGTACAGGGCTGACAGGATTTATCCGGGAGTATACAGCTTCCGGCAAGCCTTTGGCAGGCATCTGCCTCGGCATGCAGCTTTTGTTTGAAAATAGTCAGGAAAATGGCTATTCAGAGGGCCTTAAACTTTTGCCTGGCAAGGTTGTCCGTTTTCCGGGAACCGATGAGCAGGGTGGAAAGTACAAGGTCCCGCATATGGGCTGGAACAGGCTTGAGTTCATAAACCCTTCACCCATTTTAAAGGACGTAGAAGAAGGCCATGTCTATTTTGTCCATTCCTATTATGTGGAGCCCGGCGATCATGATGTTGTCATTGCAAGAAGCTATTATGATAAGGAAGTTCCTGCTGTGGTCGGCAGGGACAATGTATTCGGGATGCAGTTCCATCCGGAAAAAAGCAGTTCCCTTGGCATGGAGCTGCTGAGGAATTTTACGCTGATAGCCAGCAAAGGAGGAGAGTCCCAATGAGCTTTACAATCTATCCGGCCATTGATATGAGAGCAGGCAAATGTGTCCGCCTGCTGCAGGGGGATTATGAAAAAGAAACGGTGTACGGCGATTCTCCGTTCGATATGGCCAAATCATTCGCAGATGCAGGTGCAGAATGGATTCATATGGTGGACCTTGATGGCGCTAAAGATGGAAAGCGTGTGAATGACTCTTTTGTCATTAAGGCTGCGCAGGAGCTTGGTGCAAAGGTCCAGATAGGCGGGGGAATCCGGACAGAGGAGGATATCGCCCACTATCTCGATAATGGCGTTTCCCGTGTGATCATCGGCAGCATCGCTGTTTCCAATCCTGAGTTTGCTATAGAAATGATCCGCAAGTACGGCGGAAAAATTGCGGTTGGACTTGATGCAAAGGATGGCTATGTTGCGACACATGGCTGGCTCAATACTTCCGAGGTAAAAGCGGTTGAGCTTGGGAAGCGGTTTGCTGATGCTGGAGCAGAGACCTTTATTTTTACCGATATCGCGACAGACGGGATGCTGTCCGGGCCAAATGCGGAGGCGGTCAGGGAGCTAGCGGCAGCAACCGGAAAAAGCGTCATTGCTTCAGGGGGAGTAAGCAGCCTTGCAGATTTGACGGCATTGCAGGCGTATGAGGCTGAAGGCGTTTCCGGCGCGATTGTCGGGAAAGCCATCTATGAAGGCAGGTTCACGGTTGAACAGGCGCTGAAAGAGGTGGCCCGCTGATGCTGACAAAACGGATCATCCCATGCCTTGATGTAAAGGAAGGGCGGGTTGTAAAAGGAATTCAGTTTGTACAGCTCCGAGATGCCGGCGATCCGGTCGAACTGGCCCGCTTTTATGACCAGCAGGGGGCTGACGAGCTTGTGTTCCTTGATATCTCTGCATCACATGAAGGCAGAAAAACGATGACCGAAGTGGTGAAGGCGGTCGCTTCAGAGCTGGCCATCCCATTCACGGTCGGCGGCGGAATCAATGCACTTGAAGATATGAAAAGAATCCTCAGGGCTGGAGCTGACAAAGTTTCCTTGAACACGGCAGCTGTAAATAATCCGGACCTGATCAGGGAAGGAGCAAGCTTCTTCGGGTCACAGTGCATCGTTGTCGCAATTGATGCGAAGTATGATCCTGAGCTTGGATCCTGGAGAGTCTATACTCATGGAGGCCGCAAAGAGACGGACCTTGAAGTGATTGAATGGGCAAGGCAGGCGGTTGAGCTTGGCGCCGGGGAAATCCTGCTGACCAGCATGGATGCCGACGGCGGGAAAAACGGGTTTGACCTGTCATTAACGAAAGCAGTGAGCGAGGCTGTCAGCGTTCCGGTCATCGCATCCGGAGGCGCCGGCAACAGCGCCCATTTCGCTGATGCCTTTACAGAAGGGAAGGCTGATGCGGCCCTTGCTGCGTCGATTTTCCATTATAAAGAAACATCAGTCAGTGAAGTAAAGCAATTTTTAAAAGAAAAAGGGGTGACGGTCCGATGAATCTGGAAGAACTGAAATTTGATGAAAACGGTCTGATTCCGGCGGTGGTCCAGGACCGGAAAACGAAGGAAGTATTGACTCTGGCCTATATGAACCGTGAATCACTGTCTCTTTCCATTGAAAGCGGCGAAACCTGGTTTTACAGCAGATCACGCCAGGAGCTCTGGCATAAGGGCGCAACCAGCGGAAATACGCAGAAGATTGCAGAAATCAAATATGACTGCGACCAGGATGCCCTAGTTGTGCTGGTTGAGCCAGCCGGGCCTGCATGCCATACAGGCGCCGTCAGCTGCTTTAATGAGACTGTTTATAAGGCAGAAGGCCTGTCAGATGCCGGAGAGGAAAGCTACAGCATCCTTGCCGAGCTGGAGCAGGTAATCGGGCAGCGGGAAAAAGAGCGTCCGGAAGGGGCCTACACAACCTATCTGTTTGAAAAAGGCGTGGATAAAATTCTCAAAAAGGTCGGCGAGGAATCCGCCGAGGTCATCATCGCAGCTAAAAACCGCGACCAGGAAGAGCTCAAATGGGAAACTGCCGATCTGCTTTACCACCTGCTCGTCCTTTTGCGGGAGCAGAAGCTGCCATTCGAGGAAGTGCTTGGTGTGCTGAAAGAGCGGCATGAAAAAGGTTGATTTTTGAGGAGGGCAGCTCACTTGAGCTGGCCTTTTTTGGTGGATTTTGGTAAAAAATGTAAGAAGGGGTGAATCATGCGGAAACTGGGGCGAATAACCAAAAAACTAGGGTGAATAATGCAGAAATTGGGGTGAATAACCAAAAAACTAGGGTGAATCATGCGGAATCAGGGTTGCATAACTGCTGTTCTAGGTAGAATGACGGCAGAATTATGCTGTACATGCTTAGGTTAAGCAGAACAGTGCAAAAGTTCAGCAGATATTGTGAAAAAATCCAGGAAATTTACTTAAGAACCGCCGGAAGTGCCTTGGGCAAACCAACTGAATGCCATGATGGGCAGGAAAACTCCACCTGCAGATACGCTTTTAAACTCATGGCCACAATTCTGTTCTCCGAAAAATACTAATCTCATTCTGCTCTTCTCCGGCGGCTTGCACATGTGATATACTACTGTAGTTAAGGCTGGCGCAGGTGTGCGAGTGATTGGCCTGCTGCCTAGAGATGAGGGATTACATGAGCAAAGACTCAAAAGCAAGACAACCGATGGGGAAACTACTTACATTCATCCCGACTGGCGAGTATTATTTTTCAAAAGGGATCAAATCCTTTCACCGCCGGGATTTTCATAAAGCAAGCAAATATCTGCAGCGTGCGATGCAGCTGGAGCCGGGCGAGCCGATGATCGCCTGCCAGCTGGCGATCGTGTATACAGAATTGAATGAATACCAGAAGTCGAATAAGCTGCTGCATCTTGTCCTGGAGGAGCTAGATGAGGAAATGGCTGAATGCCATTACTTCCTTGCCAATAATTATGCCCACCTGGGATTCTTTAAGGATGCTTATCAGCATGCCAATACGTATTTGGAGCTTGAGCCTGATGGAGAGTTCATTGAGGATACGGAAGATCTTTTGGAACTTTTGACACTGGAAGCAGAAGATCTGGATGAAGAGCTGTATGAGCAGGACGACCTGATCACCAAGCAGGAGCAGGCAAGGGAGCTTCTTGAATCAGGGCATTTCCCGAAAGCAGTGGAAATTCTGAGCACGGTGATTGAGGATTACCCGGAATATTGGTCAGCGTACAATAATCTGGCGCTTGCCCATTTTTACCTGGGAGAAGTGAACAAAGCGAACGATATCCTTGATGAGGTGCTTGTACGCAACCAGGGCAATCTGCATGCACTCTGCAATAAGCTCGTGTTTGCCTATTATCAGCATGATCTTGAAGAGGTAAAGGCTTTAGTCGCAACGCTGAAAAAAATCCAGCCTCTTCTGATTGATCATCAGTTCAAGCTGGGGGCAACATTTGCGCTTGTCGGTGAATATGAGCCGGCTTACAAGTGGCTGCGCAAGCTCAACAAGTCAGGCTATGAGGGAGATGGCGCCTTTTATTACTGGCTTTCTTATTCCTCTTATTTTACGGGGAAAGAAGACCAGGCCAGGAACTTCTGGAAACGGGTGCTGGAATACAGCCCTGAGAAGGCGGGCCTTGAACCTTGGAACGAAGATAAGCCGGAAACGGCAGGTTTCGAGGACCATCTGGATTCCATCTATAAAAAAATGAACAGTGAATATGGTGAGGAACGCTTATTTGCTCTTTTCCTGGCTTCAAAATCAGGCAGAAAAGACGAGATTCTTGCAAGCAAGGATGTTAAGCAGAATCCAAGATTCACTGGCGCTGACCGTGAATACGCAGCATTGATTGAAACTGGCGCCGGAGAAAAAACCAGCGCAAGAATCGCCCATGAAACGGCAGAGCTCTTATACAGACACCATAAACCGATCGGGACAGTTGAAGCCGGGTTATATCTGGCATGGTTTACTGTCTTCAAGGAAGCTGATGGTCAGGGGCTTCTTGCCAGGAATGCAAAAGCATGGGCCGGTGCCGTGGAATATGTCTGGAGAAAGCAGCGCAGCGAAAAAGTCTCGCAGCAAAGCGTGGCAGCTCAGTACGGACTTTCTGCTTCCACACTGCAGAAGTATGTAAAATCAGTCAGCAGCATTCTGAAATGAGCAGATTCTTGGACTGTATCCTTATTGTTTTATAGGATATGGTTAGTAAGGAAATACTACTGAAACAACCGCTGTTTTTCTTGGGAATAAACGCACTTGCTCTTACAGCTCCTTCTGCCTGTCAAGGCTGGGAAAGTCAATTTTGCAGAGCAATAACTAAGTATAAAAAAGCATTTCTCAGGGGGAATCAGCAAAGTCCTAGTGAAGGAGTGGAGCAAGATGGCAGAAGAAAAAATTTATGATGTCATCATCGCTGGCGCAGGACCGGCCGGAATGACAGCTGCTGTGTATACATCCCGTGCCAACCTGTCTACATTGATGATTGAACGGGGCGTGCCGGGAGGGCAAATGGCCAACACAGAAGAAGTCGAAAACTATCCTGGTTTCGATCATATCCTGGGCCCTGACCTGTCTACTAAAATGTTCGACCACGCCAAGAAATTCGGCGCCGAATATGCATATGGCGATATCAAAGAAATCATCGACGGTGAAGAATACAAAACCGTTGTTGCAGGATCAAAACAATATAAAGCCCGTGCTGTAATCATTACAACGGGTGCTGAATATAAAAAAATCGGTGTTCCGGGTGAAAAAGAACTCGGCGGCCGCGGTGTATCTTATTGTGCCGTCTGTGATGGCGCGTTCTTCAAAGGCAAAGAGCTTGTTGTTGTCGGCGGAGGAGATTCTGCTGTCGAGGAGGGCGTCTACCTGACCCGTTTCGCGGAAAAAGTGACCATCGTCCACCGCCGCGACGAGCTGCGCGCACAGGCGATCCTTCAGCAGCGCGCGTTTGACAACGAGAAGGTTGATTTCATCTGGAACTCTACAGTAAAAGAAATCAACGAGAGTGAAGGCAAGGTAGGAAGCGTCACGCTTGTTTCTACTGAAAACGGGGAAGAGCGCGAATTCAAGGCAGATGGCGTATTCATCTACATTGGCATGGTTCCGCTGTCTAAGCCTTTCCAAAGCCTAGGCATCACCAATGAGAACGGCTATATCGAAACAAACGAACGCATGGAAACAAAGGTTCCTGGCATATTTGCTGCCGGTGACATCCGTGAGAAAATGCTTCGCCAGATCGTGACAGCAACAGGCGACGGCAGCATCGCCGCCCAAAGTGCCCAGCACTATGTTGAAGAATTGATGGAATCTTTAAAGGCGAAAGCTTAATATTATTTGAAAAAACGCTCATTAATGAAATGGGCGTTTTTTATTCATAATCTGGCTGCAGCAGCTGCGGTTTCCGCAAGAGAAAATTCAAAAAAGATGCCGCTTCCATCCACCGGCAGCAATAGGTCGAAAGCCGCATTGTACAAGGCTTTCGGCCGACTTTTTACTAAAGAAATAAAAAGTCATTTTGTTTTAATCGTACTGTAACAGTAGTGCAATAAACATCGGGTAATATAGGAATAGAAATTGACCCCCTTTTAAGATATAATCCTTTGTGCAGCACAGGCATACATAGCCTGTGCTCTTTTTTTTGGGCGAAGGCAAGACGCCCTCCCTATTTATGTTGTCCAGCTGCGGGCGCTAGCCCCTAGAGTCATAAGCCACTTTGAAACCGAAGGCAAAGAACGCCTTCAATTCCAAAGCGTCTTATGTTTGTCGGGGCTGAGCAAGCGCCCTCCGCATTTCGATTTTGTCCAGCTCCGGCGGCTAGAGCCTCGAGTCATAAGCCACAAAAGAATTAAAGGCAAAGAACGCCTTTTATTCTTTTGCGTCTTATGCTTGTCGGCTCTGGGCGAGCCGCCTCCGCATTTCATTTTTTCATTTCATTGTGGCTGGATAACAAAAATAGTATAATAAAAAGAATATATTCGACAGGACTGCCTGTGCGGCGGTCATGAGAAGGAAATGCTGAGGTGAGGCTGTTGCAGCGGGTCACGAATTGTGTGCTGTTGAAGGAAAATCAAGTATTGCTTTTACAAAAACCGAGACGTGGCTGGTGGGTAGCGCCCGGAGGAAAGATGGAGCCGGGTGAATCAGTCCGGGATTCCTGCATCAGGGAATTCCGCGAGGAGACAGGCATATACTTAAGAAACCCG
Organism: Bacillus infantis; assembly: GCF_008180445.1. Taxonomy (GTDB): domain Bacteria; phylum Bacillota; class Bacilli; order Bacillales; family Cytobacillaceae; genus Bacillus_AB; species Bacillus_AB infantis_B. The sequence goes on along the minus strand of NZ_VTER01000003.1, from coordinate 370,741 downwards.
GGCTTGAAGGGGATTTTCACCTTCATTATGAAAGACGGGGATAAGGTGCTTTCTGAATGGATGATGTTTACTTTCCTTGCACGGGAGTCTGATGGCATCAATCTGGATGAGTCGGAGGAAGGGAAGCTGGCCTGGCATGATTTTGATGATATCAAGAATCTGCCGATGGCTGCCGGCGATTATCACATTCTTGAATATATGATTCATGGAAATGGAATTATTTACGGGACGTTTACGTATACGCCGAATTTCGAGCTTCTAAGCTACCGGCTGGACCCGAGTTAAATAATATAGATTACAGGGGGAGAATAGGAATGAGCAGCGGTGCGGCGACTGATACACAAATGGTCATAATAACTGGGATGTCGGGAGCAGGGAAAACAGTGGCGATCCAGAGTTTTGAGGATCTTGGCTTTTTCTGTGTGGATAACCTGCCTCCGACTCTGCTTCCGAAATTTCTTGAACTGATGAAGGAATCAGGGAATAAGATGAATAAGGTTGCACTGGTCATGGATCTTCGCGGCAGGGAGTTCTTTGATCACTTATTCAAGGCGCTGGACGATTTGGCCGAAACTTCATGGGTGGCCCCGCAGATTTTGTATCTGGATGCTGACGACTCTACATTGGTCAGGCGCTACAAGGAGACCCGGCGTTCCCACCCCCTTGCTCCGTCAGGTTTGCCTCTTGAAGGCATCAAGCTTGAAAGGGAGCTTCTGGAGGAGCTGAAGGGGAGGGCCCAGCTGATATATAAAACATCAAACATGAAGCCGCGGGAGCTTAGGGAAAAAATCCTTGATCAGTTTTCAGTCAACCGGAAGACAACGTTTACCGTCAATGTGATGTCATTTGGCTTTAAGCATGGCCTGCCGATAGACGCAGATCTGGTGTTTGATGTACGCTTTCTGCCGAATCCCCATTACATCGAGAGCATGAGGCCGAAAACCGGCCTGGACGAAGATGTGTCGACATATGTACTGAAATGGAATGAAACCAATAAATTTCTCGAAAAGGTTACAGATCTGCTGAGCTTCATGCTCCCTCACTACAAGCGCGAGGGCAAGGCCCAGCTGGTGATCGCGATTGGCTGCACAGGCGGCCAGCACCGTTCTGTAGCCCTAGCTGAGTATATTGCCCGCTTTTATGAAGCGGATTACCATACACATATCACTCACCGCGATATCGAGAGGAGAAAGGATAAAACAACATGACAGGTACAGAACAGCCTAGAATCGTCATCATAGGGGGAGGCACAGGGCTCCCGGTCCTCCTGCGCGGCTTGAAGAAGCATCCTGCAGACATCACAGCCATCGTGACGGTGGCTGATGATGGCGGGAGCTCGGGCCGCCTCCGGAATGAACTGCAGATTCCTCCCCCTGGGGATATTCGAAATGTTTTAGCTGCACTGTCTGATGTGGAGCCGCTCATCGAGGAAATGTTCCAGCACAGGTTCAGCACCGCGAATGAGCTTTCCGGCCATTCGCTCGGCAACCTGATCCTTGCTGCCATGACCTCGATCACAGGCAATTTCACTCATGCCATCCAGGAAATGAGCAAGGTCCTCAATGTTAGGGGAAAGGTTCTCCCGGCCGCAGACCAGAGTGTCGTCCTCCATGCTGAGATGGAGGATGGAACGATTGTTTCAGGAGAATCCAAGATTCCATACTCAGGGAAAAAAATCAAAAAAGTCTTCCTGAGCCCTGAGGATGTCAATGCCCTGCCGGAAACCATCCAGGCCATCAGGCAGGCTGACCTGATCATCATCGGGCCCGGCAGCCTTTATACAAGCATACTGCCGAACCTCCTCGTTCCGAATCTGGGAAAAGAGGTCTGCCATGCGAAGGCCAAAAAGGTCTATATCTGCAATCTGATGACGCAGGCAGGGGAAACGCTCGACTTTACGGCGAGCGACCATGTAAAAGCGATCTATGACCATATGAACTGTTCTTTTATCAATACGATCCTTGTCAATAATGAAGATATTCCGGAAGAAATACAGGAGCGGTACAGTGAGGAGCAGGCCAAGCCTGTCCATTATGATGTCGCCAATCTGCAGAGGCTAGGCCTTGAAGTCGTCCACGGCGAAATCGTCAGCCTGGACGGCGGCGTCATCCGCCATGATACACAGGAAGTAGCAGATATTTTATTTTCTTTACTAATAAATGAAACCAGCAAGCGATATAAAGCGTAAATATAAATGTGCAAGCGTTTGTCTGGGCGGGGGGTGAAGGTATGTCTTTCGCTTCGGAAACGAAAAAGGAATTAACCAACCTTGAAGTTAAAGACTGCTGCGGCAAGGCTGAATTATCAGCGCTCATTCGGATGAACGGATCACTCTCTTTTTCCAGCCGGAAACTAATTGTGGATATCCAGACAGAGAATGCCGCCATAGCGAGAAGGATTTATACACTGACGAAAAAGAATTACACCGTTCAAGTGGAGCTGCTTGTACGAAAAAAGATGCGCCTGAAAAAGAATAATGTCTATATTGTTAGACTGGCGCAGCAGGCGCAGGAAATACTCGCCGACCTGAAGATCCTGAAAGAGGGATTTGATTTTACCCATGATATTTCAGAGGAGCTTGTGAAAAAGAAATGCTGCAAGCGCTCCTATCTGCGCGGTGCCTTCCTTGCCGGCGGCTCGGTGAACAACCCTGAAACATCATCTTATCACTTGGAAATTTTTTCACTATACAAAGAGCATAATGATTCTTTGTGTGAATTAATGAATACATTTGGATTGAACAGCAAGACGCTTGAAAGAAAAAAGGGCTATATCACGTATTTGAAGGAAGCCGAGAAGATCACTGAATTCCTGAACATCATCGGTGCCCATGGAGCGCTGCTGCGCTTTGAGGATATCCGGATTGTCAGGGATATGAGGAACTCGGTGAACAGGCTTGTAAACTGCGAGACCGCCAATCTTAATAAAACTATCGGCGCGGCTCTCAGGCAGGTCGAGAATATCCGTTATATCAAGGATACTGTCGGCCTTGATATACTCCCGGAAAAGCTCAGGGAAATTGCAGAGCTTCGGGTAGCCTATCAGGATGTGACCCTTAAGGAGCTTGGGGAGATGGTGTCAGGCAGCCATATCAGCAAATCAGGCATTAATCACCGACTTAGAAAAATAGATGAGATAGCAGAAAAACTGCGTTTAGGTGAATCCATAACAGGAAATTAGAAATAAGATAATATGGGAGGTTAGAGAGAAATGGTTGAAAAACAAGTGGAAGTAAAGCTGCGGACCGGCCTGCAGGCCCGTCCTGCCGCCCTGTTTGTCCAGGAAGCAAACCGCTTTTCTTCAGATATCTTTTTGGAGAAGGACGGAAAGAAGGTCAATGCGAAAAGCATCATGGGCCTTATGAGCCTCGCAGTCAGCACTGGATCTGTTGTAAACCTGGTGGCTGATGGAAGTGATGAAGAGGAAGCACTCGAAGAGCTTTCGCAATATATCCAGCAGGAAAGCTGAAAAAACTGAAAAGGCACCCTGAGCATTTGTGCAGGGCGCTTTTTCTTTGTTTAACACCATAATCTCTTTAATCATAAAAAAGAGGGCTGAACCTGTCAGCCCTCTTGCTCTATCTTTACTTGTCTTTCTTTTCTTCCAGGACATTGCGGGTGATGATCTGGTCGATCAGCCCGTATTCCAATGCTCTCTCAGCTGTCATGAAATTGTCGCGGTCTGTATCTTTTGCGATCACTTCAAGCGGCTGGCCTGTGCGTTCTGAAAGGATCTGGTTCAGCTTTTCGCGAAGGAAAAGGATGCGCTTTGCGGCAATTTCGATTTCTGTTGCCTGGCCCTGCGCTCCGCCGAGCGGCTGATGGATCATAACTTCACTGTTTGGAAGGGCATAACGCTTGCCTTTCTCGCCTGCTGCAAGAAGAAATGCACCCATGGAAGCGGCCATCCCGATGCAGACTGTGGAAACCTTCGGACGGATGTACTGCATCGTATCATAAATCGCCATACCGGCAGTGATGCTGCCGCCTGGGCTGTTGATGTACAAAGTGATATCCTTTTCAGGGTTTTCTGCTTCCAGGAATAGCAGCTGAGCTACAATGGAGTTTGATACATTATCATCAATCGCACTTCCAAGCATGATGATGCGGTCTTTCAGAAGGCGTGAATAAATATCGTATGCGCGCTCGCCCCTGTTTGTCTGTTCAATAACTGTAGGGATTAAATTCATTTGTCAGTTCCTCCTTCAAGATAAAGATCCAACATACAACGGATTAAAGCATGTTCTTCCATAAGAAGAAATATTATGGGTTCTGTATGTAATCATTATGATACACTGATGGTCAATAAAGGTCAAACAAATCGCTTATGGAAATCCAATATATGCTGCAATCATTTTATTCTCTCTTTAGCAGGATATACCTGCTTAATGCGGTATAATAATTGCATTGATAAAAATTTCCTTATCCATAACCATCATACCCACCTCTTCTATTTTTAAACAAAGGAAGCTGAAAATTGAAGCAGGGATAAGGGCGTGTAAATCAGTAATGCTGGAGGCTGCGATTTTGTCTAAAAAGAAGAAATCATTTTTTCATAATAAGCTGCGGCTTGCAGGGTTGGGCCTGATCATCCTGGCACTGGCCGGATATGCTGCCTATAATTATACTTCACTAGGAAAGGGAGAACGGGCTGCGGAAGAAAGGTCCGCTTCGTCCAAAGGGGAAAAGGACTTAAAAAAGCTGTTCCCCGGCAATATGGAAGAATCAGCTGTACAGCAGGCCATCCATGATATGAGCCATCAAAAGGTGAAAGCGGAAAATAAATGGGGCGCACTGCAGATCACTCCTGACAGGATCAGCAGGCTGATCTATGTGGTGGAAGCCAATGAAATGAACTACCAGCATTCAGATTTATACCTGGATATCCTTGAAAGGTGGAGTAAAGGCGACTTCTCGTCTGCAGCCAGGGACCATAACAGCATCTGGAAGCTCCAGGGCGGGACTGTCGGTGAAGCCAAAGGACTCCTGACTGAGGAAGAGGAACAAAAGTATATTGAGAAAAACTTCAAATAAAATCGGCCGCTCTAGTGAATGAATGTTTAACCATTGACAAAAAGCGGCCGGCTTTAGTATTATATACTAGTGTCTTATAGAAGACCTGTATGATTTGCCCTCGTGGTGCAACGGATAGCACGTAAGATTCCGGTTCTTGAGATGTGGGTTCGATTCCTGCCGAGGGCGTACCAAAAGCCTCCTGCCTGTTATAGGGCTGGAGGCTTTTTTTCGTTTGTAAGATGCTTTACAGCTTCGCAGAATGAACATCATGGAATCACCTGCCATAGTCCGAATGCGAAAAGCATCTGCTTTCTTATATATATTCCCATTCACCATTCCCCTCCCATCATGTAAAATAGAAGAAGGGGGAATGTGCAATGAACATGAATGCGGGTTTATTTCAGCAGCAGTCGCTTAAATTGGCGATGACACAGGAGTTGTCCCAGGCGATTGCGCTCCTTCAATATTCTGCGCTTGAGCTTACGGCCTTTCTGGAGAGCAGGGCGCTTGAAAATCCCCTTATGCAGATAGAGACAGAAAATGTAAGGGCGATGGATCCGCGCCGCGACAGAGTCAGAGGCGCAAGCAGCAAGCTGAAAAAGGATGACAGATCGTGGATCGAGCAGATCAGGGCAAAGGATAATCTGCTTGAGGATTATTTGATCTCACAGCTTGAAATTAAATATATATCACCTCTGATGGATAAGGTCATCAGAAGGATTATAGAAAGCATAGATGAAAACGGTTACTTTCGTGATAGCCTTACAGAAATAGCAGGTGAGCTCTGTGTGAGTGAAGACGATGCCGCTGAAGCACTCGCAGAGCTTCAGCTTCTGGAGCCGGCGGGCATTGGGGCGAGGACATTGCAGGAATGCCTCCTTTTGCAGGTGCAGCGGCTTTTGTGCCCGGATGATCTCGCTGAAGTAATCATTGAAGAGCATTTTGAATGGTTCGCCGATAAAAAGTGGAAGCAGCTGGCTTCGCTCCTTGGTGTGGAGCTGAAGGATATCCAGCGTGTCTCCGATTTAGTCAGATCGCTCAATCCCAGGCCTGCAGCGGCTTTTTCAAAAGAAAGTGCAGGCTATATTGTCCCTGATGTAGCTGTCAGCTGGGACGGCAGCTCTTTCCTGATAACCGTCCAGGATGAGCAGCTCCCGAAAGTCAGCTTTAACAGCCAGTATTATGAAAGCTTTAAAAGCTCTGGGGACAAAGAGGTCAGGAAATACCTCCAGGACCGGTCGCAGGACTATAATTGGATTGTCCGCAGTCTGGAACAAAGGAAAGATACGATTAAAAAGGTTACAATGAAGCTGGTAGAAAAACAGCAGGGTTTTTTCATTGAAGGGCCTGCAAAGCTGAAGCCGATGACAATGAAAGAAATCGCGGATGAGTTGGAGATCCATGAGTCGACAGTAAGCCGGACGGTCCGCGAAAAGTATGTCCAGACTCCTTTTGGCACATTTGAGCTGAAGACCTTTTTTACAAGCACGGTAAAGACTACCGGAGCTGATGGTGCTTCGTCTGCAAGTGTAAAGAAGAAGATTGCTGCCATGGTAGAAGCTGAGGATAAACTAAAGCCGCTTTCTGACTCGGAGATCATGAGCATACTGGAGAAGGAAGATGCTATCGTCATTTCCAGGCGGACGGTCGCCAAATACAGGGACCAGCTGGGCATCCCATCTTCAGCGAAACGCAAAAGATATGAATGAAGAAAGAAGGAAGTATAGTGAAAGATCGACAGATGCGATTATATACAAGAGAAGGCTGCCATTTGTGCGATAATGCAAAAAAATTAATCCTGGATCTTCAGGCAGAGCATGAATTTGAACTTGAGGAAGTGGATATCAGCGCCAGCGATGATCTGACTGAACGGTACGGGCTTATGATTCCGGTCGTGGAATTGGGTGGAGAAGAGGTCCAATTTGGGCGGATTGATCAATTTACGCTATATGAAGCGCTTACAGCAAAAAACCGGTTCTAATCAGTTGAATTCGCAAATCACTCCTGCTAGAATGTAATTGTAACAGGGGTGATTTTTTTTGGTTCAAGCGGGACATAATATGTCTATGCGGGACATAAACTGACCACGTTAGAGCGTTCCTATGTGGAATACTTCTAAAAAAGGGGCATGCGATGGACTCATTGATCGATATACAAAAAAGATTATTGCCTGATTTACTTACTGTTATGCAAAAACGCTACCAAATTCTTCAGTACATAGGTTTTATGCAGCCGGTGGGCCGAAGAAGTCTGGCAGTGAGCCTTGGATCGACGGAAAGAGTGCTTAGAAGCGAGGTTGATTTCCTAAAGAATCAAAATCTTATCTCTGTAGCAAGTTCAGGTATGAACCTGACAGCCGAAGGCAAGGATTTACTGGAAAGACTTGAAAGCATAATGAGAGACATAACGGGTATAGACATACTGGAAGCAAGGCTGAAAGAAGTGCTTGGCGTCCGGCAGGTAATTGTGGTTGCCGGCAACAGCGACGAATCACCATGGGTGAAAAGCGAGCTTGGCAGGGCCTGCGCGGCCAGTATGAAACAGCGGCTTAAGGGGAAGAATACCGTTGCTGTAACGGGCGGATCGACCATGGCGGCCGTGGCGGAGATGCTGACGCCCAATCTTTTTGACGACGAATTGCTGTTCGTCCCTGCACGGGGCGGCATCGGCGAGGAGGTCAAAAACCAGGCGAATACCATCTGCGCCATGATGGCGGAGCACACAGATTCCCGCCACAAATTCCTTCATGTCCCGGATCAGGTAAGCAAGACGATGTACGAGACAATCATGAAGGAACCCGTTATTAATGAAGTATTGAATCTGATACAATCCGCTGGAATGGTTTTACATGGAATTGGAGACGCTATAACAATGGCGGAGCGCCGTAAAACGACACCGGAGGACTTATTGAAGATTCAGGAGCGGAAAGCAGTAGGAGAAGCATTCGGCTATTATTTCGATGAAGCGGGCGAAGTGGTCCATAAAGTGCAGACCATAGGGCTTCAGCTCAAAGATCTGGCAGACATCGAACATGTTATTGCAGTTGCCGGAGGGTCTTCGAAGGCAAAGGCAATAAGGGCCTATATGAAACAGGCGCCGTCCTCAACCATCCTGATCACGGATGAAGGCGCAGCAAAACAGTTGTTAAAAGGGTAATCCCCTTTAATATAAAACTAACAAATATCCCTACTATCTAAAGGAGGAAATATTAACATGGCAGTTAAAGTTGGTATTAATGGATTTGGAAGAATCGGGCGCAACGTATTCCGCGCAGCACTTAAGAACTCAGAAGTAGAAGTGGTAGCGGTAAACGACCTTACAGATGCAAACATGCTTGCACACCTTTTAAAATATGACACAGTTCACGGCACACTTAACGAAGAAGTTTCTGTAGACGGAGATTTCCTGGTAGTGGGCGGCCAAAGAGTGAAGGTTCTTGCAGAGCGCGACCCTGCTCAGCTTGGATGGGGCGACCTTGGCGTTGAAGTAGTAGTAGAATCTACTGGACGCTTCACAAAGCGCGACGATGCAGCTAAACACTTAGAAGCAGGCGCGAAGAAGGTTATCATCTCAGCTCCAGCTTCTGATGAAGATATCACAATCGTTATGGGTGTTAACCATGACAAATATGATGCAGGAAGCCACCACGTAATCTCAAATGCTTCTTGTACAACAAACTGCTTAGCGCCATTCGCTAAAGTATTGAACGACAAGTTCGGAATCAAGCGCGGTATGATGACTACTGTCCACTCATACACAAATGATCAGCAGATCCTTGACCTTCCGCACAAAGACTACCGTCGTGCGCGTGCAGCTGCTGAAAACATCATCCCTACTACAACTGGTGCTGCAAAAGCAGTTTCCCTTGTATTGCCTGAACTGAAAGGCAAGCTGAACGGCGGAGCTATGCGTGTTCCAACTCCAAACGTTTCCCTTGTTGACCTTGTTGCTGAGCTTGACAAAGACGTAACAGCTGAAGAAATCAACGCAGCATTCAAAGCAGCTTCAGAAGGCGACCTTAAAGGAATCCTTGCTTACAGCGAAGAGCCGCTTGTATCAAGCGACTACAACGGAAGCCCTGCTTCTTCTACTATTGATGCATTGTCAACAATGGTTATGGAAGGCAGCATGGTAAAAGTAATCTCTTGGTATGACAACGAGTCAGGCTACTCTAACCGCGTTGTAGACCTTGTAGACTACATTGCAAAGCAAGGACTTTAATATTCAAAGTTTAAATCAATAAAATGCTATAGCTTGGTCCTGTATTAACTCCGGGTACCGAAGCATTCCTCTAAAACCTTGTTTTATTGGATAAAAAAATAGCGAACATCTATAATGATGGGGAAAAGGGGAGCGGGAAACAATTCCCTCTCCCTTTTCTTTTGAACACTATCAGAAACTGGGAGGTCCTTTGCCGTGAACAAAAAAAGCGTAAAAGACATTGATTTAAAAGGTAAACGCGTTTTTTGCCGTGTGGACTTTAATGTGCCGATGAAAGACGGCTCTATTACGGACGAAACTCGCATCACTGCAGCTCTTCCTACCATTCAGTACTTGACTGAACAGGGAGCTAAAGTCATCCTTGCAAGCCACCTTGGCCGTCCAAAAGGCCAGGCAGTAGAAGAACTGCGCCTTACACCGGTTGCCAAGCGCTTATCAGAGCTTCTGGGCAAGGATGTAAAGAAAGCAGACGAAGCTTACGGTGAAGCTGTACAAGGGATGGTTTCCGAAATGGCTGATGGCGATGTTCTCCTTCTTGAAAACGTCCGCTTCTACCCTGGTGAAGAAAAGAATGATCCTGAGCTGGCAAAATCGTTTGCAGAGCTTGCGGATGTGTATGTAAATGACGCATTCGGCGCAGCCCACCGTGCCCATGCTTCAACAGAAGGCATTGCACACCACCTTCCGGCTGTTTCCGGCCTGCTGATGGAAAAGGAACTGGATGTTCTTGGTAAAGCGATGTCCAATCCGGAGCGTCCGTTTACGGCAATTGTCGGCGGAGCGAAGGTAAAGGACAAAATCGGTGTCATCGAAAACCTGCTTGATAAAGTAGATAATCTGATCATCGGCGGAGGTCTTGCTTATACGTTCGTTAAAGCACAAGGCCATGAAATCGGGAAATCCCTTCTTGAAGAAGACAAAATCGACCTTGCTAAATCATTTATGAAAATGGCAGAGGAAAAAGGCGTTAAATTCTATATGCCTGTTGATGTGCTTGTAGCGGATGATTTCTCCGAGGATGCCAATATTAAAGAAGTTTCCATTGAAGAAATCCCTTCAGACTGGGAAGCGCTTGATATCGGTCCGAAGACGCGTGCCATCTATCAGGATGTGATCAAAACAAGCAAGCTTGTCATCTGGAACGGCCCTATGGGTGTGTTTGAACTGAATGCATTTGCAGGCGGAACGAAAGCAGTAGCCGAAGCCCTTGCTGAATCCCAGGATACATATTCGGTAATCGGCGGCGGAGATTCTGCAGCTGCAGTCGAAAAGTTTGATCTTGCTGATAAAATGAGCCATATCTCAACAGGCGGCGGCGCTTCCCTCGAATTCATCGAAGGAAAAGAGCTTCCTGGTGTAACGGCTTTGAATGATAAATAAGCAAAAGATTTGAAAGGATGTGCCGGAATGCGTAAATCAATTATTGCAGGCAACTGGAAAATGCATAAAACCCTGCCTGAAGCGAAAAGCTTCTTAGAGGAAATCAACGGCCTTGTACCTTCAAAGGAAGATGTTGATACAGTCGTTTGTGCTCCAGCTTTATTCTTAGAGCGACTTGTAGAAAGTGCAGAAGGCCATGACGTTGCAATCGGCGCCCAAAATATGCACTTTGAAGAAAGCGGTGCTTTCACAGGCGAAATCAGCCCGAAAGCCCTTCAGGACATCGGTGTATCTTATGTAGTGCTTGGCCACTCAGAGCGCCGTGAAATGTTCAACGAAACAGACGAAGCTGTTAACAAAAAGACTTTGGCTGCGTTCAACTACAACCTGACACCGATTGTTTGTGTCGGCGAATCGCTCGAACAGCGCGAAAACGGCGAGACAACTGAAATCGTCGGCAGCCAGGTGAAAAAAGCCCTTGCCGGCCTGACAGAAGACCAGGTAAAGCAGACTGTTATCGCTTATGAGCCTATCTGGGCAATCGGGACAGGCAAATCTTCCACTTCTGCGGATGCAAATGAAGTTTGCGCCCATATCCGCCAGGTGGTAGGCGAGGAGTTCTCAACTGCGGCAGCTGAGGCAGTCCGCATCCAGTACGGCGGAAGCGTTAAGCCGGAAAACATCAAAGAATACATGGCCCAGCCTGATATCGATGGTGCACTGGTCGGAGGGGCGAGCCTTGAGCCGAACTCATTCCTTCAATTACTGGAGGCAGGCAAGAATGAGTAAATCCCCAGTAGCACTGATTATCCTGGACGGATTCGCCCTGCGCGGTGAACGGATGGGAAACGCAGTTGCTCAAGCGAACAAACCGAACTTTGAGCGTTATTGGAACAAATATCCCCACTCTACCCTGCAGGCAAGCGGAGAAGCAGTCGGCCTTCCTGAAGGGCAGATGGGGAACTCGGAAGTAGGACACCTGAATATCGGTGCCGGAAGGATCGTCTACCAGAGCCTGACAAGGGTGAACGTGGCCATCCGTGAAGGCGAGTTTGAAAAGAATCAAACCTTTTTAGACGCAATTAACCATGCGAAGGAGAACGATAAAGCTCTCCATCTGTTTGGCCTATTGTCTGACGGCGGTGTCCACAGCCATATCCATCACCTGTACGCCCTGCTGAAGCTTGCTGCTGATGAGGGATTGAAAAAGGTATATATCCACGGTTTCCTTGACGGCCGAGACGTCGGTCCGAAGACAGCCGAGAAATATATCAAAGAAGCACAGGAAAAAATGAAGGAATATGGAGTAGGCGAATTTGCGACCATCTCAGGGCGCTACTATTCCATGGACCGCGACAAGCGCTGGGACCGTGTGGAGAAATCCTACCGTGCGATGGTGTACGGAGATGGACCATCTTATTCCGATCCGCTTGATCTTGTCGAGGACAACTACAAAAACGGAATTTTTGACGAGTTCGTCATTCCGTCCGTCATCACAAAGGAAAATGGTGAGCCGGTGGCAACGATTGAAGACAATGACTCAGTCATTTTCTACAACTTCCGCCCTGACCGTGCGATCCAGATTTCCAATACATTCACAAACAAAGATTTCAGATCCTTTGACAGGGGCCCTGGGCACCCGCAGAATCTGCACTTTGTCTGCTTCACCCACTTCAGTGAAACTGTTGACGGCTATGTAGCGTTCAAGCCTAATAACCTGGACAACACGATCGGCGAGGTTTTGGCCCAGAACGATCTTAAACAGCTGCGCATCGCTGAAACTGAGAAATACCCGCACGTAACATTCTTTATGAGCGGCGGGCGTGAAGAGAAATTCCCGGGCGAAGAACGGATCCTGATCAATTCGCCAAAAGTGGCAACTTATGATCTTCAGCCTGAAATGAGTGCATATGAAGTGACAGATGCCCTCTTGAAGGAAATAGAAGCCGATAACTTTGATGCTATCATCCTGAACTTTGCCAATCCTGATATGGTCGGGCACTCCGGAATGCTCGAGCCGACAGTGAAAGCAATCGAAACTGTGGATGAATGCCTTGGCCGCATTGTTGACCTGATCATTCAAAAAGGCGGTCATGCCATCATCACAGCTGACCACGGAAATGCTGACGAAGTTGTCACTCTTGAAGGCAATCCAATGACAGCACACACCACTAATCCGGTGCCTGTCATCGTAACAAAAGAAGGGGATGAGCTGCGCGAGGACGGAATCCTTGCTGACCTTGCCCCAACCATGCTTGACCTGCTCGGAGTTGACAAGCCGGTAGAAATGACCGGTACAACGATTTTAAAAAAATAACTCAATTTTAAGGAGAGATTTTACTATGCCATTTATCCAGCACGTATATGCCCGCGAAGTATTAGATTCCCGCGGTAACCCAACAGTAGAAGTAGAAGTATTAACAGAATCAGGATTCTTCGGAAGAGCAATCGTTCCTTCAGGAGCATCAACAGGCGAGCACGAAGCAGTTGAGCTTCGCGACGGCGACAAGTCCCGCTACCTTGGAAAAGGTGTTCAAAACGCAGTGGACAACGTAAACAACCTGATCTCTGAAGCAATCATCGGCATGGATGTAACAGACCAGGTCGGAATCGACCGCACGATGATCGAGCTTGACGGTACTGAAAACAAAGGCAAATTGGGCGCTAACGCAATCCTTGGCGTATCCATGGCTTGTGCGCACGCTGCAGCTGAATCTGTAGGCCTGCCACTATACCGCTACCTTGGCGGATTCAACGCGAAGCAGCTTCCGACTCCAATGATGAACATCATCAACGGCGGATCACATGCTGACAACAACGTTGACTTCCAGGAATTCATGATCCTTCCTGTAGGAGCTCCTACTTTCAAGGAAGCGATCCGCATGGGTGCTGAAATATTCCACGCGCTTAAGAAAGTACTTTCAGGAAAAGGCCTTAACACAGCTGTCGGAGACGAAGGCGGATTCGCTCCAAACCTTGGTTCCAACCGCGAAGCACTTGAAGTAATCATCGAAGCAATCAAGAGCGCCGGCTATGAGCCAGGCAAAGACATCCTTCTTGGCATGGACGTTGCTTCTTCTGAATTCTACAACAAAGAAACAGGCAAATACGATCTTGCAGGCGAAGGCCGCACTGGCTTATCTTCAGAAGATATGGTTAACTTCTACGAAGAGCTGGTAAACGAATTCCCAATCCTTTCAATCGAAGACGGACTGGATGAAAACGACTGGGAGGGCCACAAGCTTCTGACTGACCGCATCGGCGGAAAAGTTCAGCTTGTAGGAGATGACCTTTTCGTAACAAACACGAAGAAGCTTGCACAAGGCATCGAGCAGGGCGTAGGCAACTCCATCCTGATCAAAGTGAACCAGATCGGTACACTGACTGAAACTTTCGAAGCAATCGAAATGGCTAAGCGCGCAGGCTACACTGCCGTTGTATCCCACCGTTCAGGTGAAACAGAAGATGCCACAATCGCTGACATCGCTGTTGCAACAAACGCTGGCCAAATAAAAACCGGTTCTATGAGCCGTACAGACCGCATCGCGAAATACAACCAGCTTCTTCGCATCGAAGATGAGCTTGGCGATCTCGCTGTGTACGATGGTTTGAAATCTTTTTATAACCTGAAGAAGTAATTCTTTTTGGGGGAGACACCAGCCTTGGGGGCTGGTGTTTTTTTTGGTTTTGGGGTTTTGCTGGGTGATGCATGGGGCCGGGTTGGAGTTTAGAGGTCCCATTCAGGTGGAGTTGCTAATAAAACTCAAAAGTTGCTAATATATCCTGAAAGTTGCTAATAAAATGAAAAAGTTGCTAATAAATTTGAAAAGTTGCTAATAAATGCTTTTTACCCATTCTTCCAATCTGCAGGTGCACTATATTTGCGCCCTTTTCCTCTGCCTGAGACCACTAAATTTGATTTTGAGAGAATATTTGAAGCTGTATGGACGGATTCCACACCCGCAAACTCCCGAAACTCCCCATTCGTAATCTCCTTCCCAAACAAAAGGAAGTAATCCTTCAAGGCCGCGATATGTGCAGACTTGTCTTTATAACCGCATTTTGGGCACAGCCACGTCCCATATACTCTTATAGCAGGAATATGGCCGCAGCCGCCGCAATGGACACCCATCTTCACATTCTCCCGGCTGACTCTCATCCTGGACAATATATCAATTTCTTCAGGTGTATGGTGTTTAATCAACAATCTAGAGGTTTTTCTCAGGTCTCTCGATTCCATGAGCGATTGCTGATATCGCCCGCTCAGTTCTTCCACCTTCCCAAGAAGGCGGTGGCTGTGGATGACCATGCGGCTGATGGCCGGAGAGTTTGCTTTGAGGACAGTGGAGGGTTTGCTGATAACAACGAGGGCTTCAACGGGGAGAGGGATGCTGCGTTCCTCAAACCAGCGGGCCAGCTGTTTTTTATGATGTTCTGCCTGAGCGATCGGGTCGGGGAAGCCTTCTTCTTTTTCATCCTGGGTGCGAATCATCTGGCTGAATTGCTTATCGAATACAAGGGTGCCAAGTATGTTTTTAACCTCCAGGATTAATGCAAAATGAGCATGCAGCACAAGTAGATCAATCTGAAAAAAGCTGCCTGACAGGCCGAGCCGCAAATCATGCAGTACCAGATATTCTTCTTTTTCCGGCAGCATCAATAAATAATAATCAAGGGATAACTCACCATAGTAGCCCGCCCAGCGTTTCGCGAGATCTTCCTTAACACGGTGCCAGTCAGGACTCCCTTCCTCCAGCCGGCGCAGCAGAGCTTCCAGGGCTAATATCCGCTCTGGCACTCTTAATTCTTTAACAATCATATCTTCCTCCTTATAAAAATGTCTTATCTATTTATTTCGCCCCCTAAGCCCCGTCCCCCTTCTTCGCTGCTAACTAAATCCCCCATCGCCACCCAACATTGCTATTGTCCAATCCGCCAAAATATGATAAATTAAGAATAATGTGATTGTACGTTTCAGGAGGTGGACTTCATGTACACATTATTAATTACGCTGTTGATTATTGTTTCAGTTGCTCTTATAGTTGTTGTACTTCTTCAATCAGGAAAAAGTGCGGGTCTTTCCGGCGCGATTTCAGGTGGTGCCGAGCAGCTTTTCGGCAAGCAAAAGGCGCGCGGGCTTGATCTTATACTCCACCGTGTGACGATTGTGTTATCTGTACTGTTTTTTGTTTTAACAATTGCTGTCGCTTATTTTGTAAAATAATAAAGCTGCTGCCTGGCCCAGAAGGTCAGGTTTTTTATTTGCCGCTAAACGGAATATTTTTCCTGCAGCTGCCGATAAGCCGTTTTAGTGGATTGTTGGGCGCGGCTTTGCTAAAAATAAGGAAGCGAAGTTAACAAAGAAATCATTTACATAGCAAAAGGAGTTTTCAAAATGAAGATTGTTGCACCGAAACCATTTACCTTTGAAGGCGGAAAAAGGGCTGTCCTGCTTTTGCACGGCTTTACAGGCAATACTGCGGATGTCAGGATGCTTGGACGGTTCTTGCAGACCAAGGGGTATACCTGCCATGCGCCACAGTATAAGGGCCACGGGGTGCCGCCTGAAGAGCTGGTCCATACCGGGCCTGAGGACTGGTGGAAGGACGTTATGGAAGGCTATGAGCTGCTGAAGGGACAGGGCTATGAAGAGATTGCGGTTGCCGGGCTTTCGCTGGGCGGGGTATTTTCCTTGAAATTAGGTTACACTGTTCCTATAAAGGGTATCGTTCCAATGTGTGCACCAATGTATATTAAGAGCGAGGAAGTCATGTATCAGGGCATCCTTCACTATGCCAGCGAGTATAAGAGGCTTGAAGGCAAATCCCCTGAGCAGATTGAACAGGAAATGGCTGAATTCAGGAAAACTCCGATGGAGACACTCAAAGCGCTGCAGGAGCTGATCGCCGATGTGAGGAATCATGTGGATATGATCTATTCCCCAACCTTTGTGGCGCAGGCCCGCCATGATGCCATGATCAATACCGACAGCGCGAACATCATCTTCAGCGAAGTGGAGAATGATAATAAAAAGCTGAAATGGTATGAAGAGTCCGGTCATGTCATCACATTGGACAAGGAAAAGGATCAGCTGCATGAGGATGTATATCAGTTCCTGGAATCGCTGGATTGGACTGTTTAAATCCTTTATTTAGGAGGGATAGCATAGATGGAAAATAATATTAAGCAAATCGTGGATAAACTTCTCCACTTTATGAAAGATGAAGCATACAAGCCTCTGACCGTCCAGGAGATGGAGGAGGCATTCGGAATTGAGGATTCTTCCGATTTTAAAGACTTTGTGAAGGCCCTTGTGGTCATGGAGCAGAAAGGCCTTGTTGTCCGGACACGGAGCAACCGCTACGGCCTGCCGGACAGGATGAACCTGATCAAAGGCAAGCTGTCCGGCCATGCGAAAGGCTTTGCTTTTGTCATTCCTGAAGAGCCTGGCCTTGATGATATCTTTATACCGCCGAATGAGACGAATAATGCTATGCATGGCGATATTGTCCTTGCAAGGGTTTCTTCTGAATCTTCCGGCCAGAGGCGTGAAGGGACGGTCGTCCGCATTCTCGAACGAGGCGTCCAGCAGATCGTCGGCACATATGTTGAAAGTAAAAACTTCGGTTTTGTGCTCCCTGATGACAAAAAGTTCGCCAGCGATATTTTTATCCCGAAATCAGCCTCTAAAGGGGCGATAGAAGGGCATAAGGTCGTTGTCAAGCTGACGACGTATCCGGAAGGGCGCAAGAGCGCTGAAGGAGAAGTCCTTGAGATCCTGGGCCATAAAAATGATCCTGGCGTCGATATCCTGTCTGTCATCCACAAACATGGTCTGCCGATGGAATTTCCGAAAGAAGTGCTGGAGCAGGCGAATGATACCCCTGACAGCATTGATGAAAGTGAAATCAAGAACCGGCGCGACCTGCGCGATCAGACAATCGTCACGATTGATGGCGCTGATGCGAAGGACCTGGATGATGCGGTAACTGTTACGAAGCTTGAAAACGGGAACTATAAGCTCGGAGTACATATTGCCGATGTGACGTATTATGTGCGCGAGAATACGCCGATTGATCAGGAAGCAGAAGAACGTGCGACAAGTGTGTACCTGGTGGACCGGGTCATCCCGATGATCCCGCACAGATTATCCAATGGGATCTGTTCTCTTAATCCGCAGGTTGACCGCCTGACCCTTTCCTGTGAAATGGAAATGGACAGCTCCGGCGAAGTTGTCAATCATGAAATTTTCCAAAGTGTCATTAAAACGACAGAGCGCATGACCTACCATGATGTTAATAAGATCTTGACCGATAAAGACGAAGAGCTGATGAAGCGCTATGAGCCGCTTGTGCCAATGTTCCAGCTTATGGAAGAGCTGGCATCAGTGCTCCGCAAGAAACGGATGGGCCGCGGTGCCATCGACTTTGATTTTAAAGAGTCGAAGGTTCTTGTCGATGAAGAAGGAAAGCCGAGCGATGTCGTCCTCCGCGAGCGCTCTGTGGCAGAGCGCCTCATCGAGGAATTCATGCTTGCGGCAAATGAAACGGTCGCCGAGCATTTTCATTGGATGGATGTGCCGTTCATCTACCGTATCCACGAAGATCCGAAGGAAGATAAGCTGAGAAGGTTCTTCGAGTTTATTACAAACTTCGGTTACATTGTAAAAGGCACGGCAAACTCCGTGCATCCGCGCGCCCTCCAGGAAATCATTGAAGAGGTGCAGGGAACGCCTGAGGAAATGGTGATTTCCACCGTCATGCTGCGTTCGATGCAGCAGGCGAAATATAATCCTGAGAGCCTCGGCCACTTCGGGCTGTCGACTGAGTTCTACACCCATTTCACTTCACCGATCCGCCGTTATCCGGACTTGGTTGTCCACAGGCTCATCCGCACCTATCTGATTGAAGGCGATTTAAGCCAGGCGACAAGGGAGAGGATGAATTCAAGGCTTCCTGATATTGCCGATCATTCCTCCAATATGGAGCGCCGCGCGGTCGAAGCTGAAAGGGAAACAGATGAGCTTAAAAAAGCAGAATATATGGCTGATAAAATTGGTGAAGAATATGATGGAATCATCAGTTCGGTTACAAACTTCGGCATGTTCGTCGAATTGCCGAACACGATAGAAGGTCTGATCCATGTCAGCTATATGACGGATGATTATTACCGCTATGATGAGCGCCATTTCGCGATGATCGGCGAGAAAACCGGCAATGTGTTCCGGATTGGCGACGAAATTACAGTACGCGTCATCAATGTCAACAAAGATGAGCGCTCCATAGATTTTGAAATCGTCGGCATGAAAGGCCCACGGAAGCGCGATGACCGGGATGCGCCGCGAGTGTTCAAGACAGGCAGCACAGAAAAGAAACCGCGCAGAGGCAAAGACGGCGAAGGCCCGAAAGGACGCGGCGGCAGCTCAAAAGGCAAAAGCGGCGGCGGCCCCGGCCGAAAAGAGAAAAAGCACTTTGAAAATGCGCCCAAAGCCAAGCGGAAGAAAAAGAAACGCTAAAAAGCTGGAAACCGGAGAGCCATCCAAGTGGCTCTCCTTTCCGATATAAGGTCACGATTGTTGCAGGGAGAGATTTTTGTTAAAATCATTGTAAGAGATTGAGGGGGAAGTTCATATGCCAAAGGGAACGGGCAAGGTTATCGCCCAGAATAAAAAAGCGAATCACGACTATTTCATTGAAGAAACATATGAAGCGGGCATCGTCCTGCAGGGGACAGAAATAAAGGCCATCCGCGCAGGCAGGGTGCAGCTGAAGGATTCTTATGCCAGAATCATCAATGGCGAGATATTCCTCATCAACATGCATGTCAGCCCTTATGAGCAGGGAAACCGGTACAACCATGATCCGCTCAGAACCAGGAAGCTGCTGCTTCATAATAAAGAAATCAGCAAGCTGATCGGCGACACAAAGGAAGCAGGATACTCTATCGTACCGCTGAAGATGTATTTAAAAAATGGCTTTGCGAAAGTTTTGATCGGACTTGCTAAGGGTAAAAAGAATTATGATAAACGCGAAACCTTGAAAAAGAAAGAAGCAGGCCGCGATATCGAGCGGGCATTCCGTGAAAGGCAGAAAATGTAAAGCCAAGACTTAACAATTGATATCCATGCTGTATATGATATAATAAGTATTGTAGCAGCGATGCTGACTGACTTACGCTCTTCTATTTCGAGCACTCCCGGCGTCAAACCGAGTGGCAGAATAAGATTCGCACCGGCTCTCAGCGGAAATGAAGCTTAGGCTCATTTGCCCAATATGGGGACGTTACGGATTCGACAGGGATAGTTCGAGCTTAGGTTGCGAGTCGAGGGGATCGGCCTCGTTAAAACGTCAACGCCTATAACTGGCAAACAACAAAACAACTTCGCTCTAGCTGCCTAATAGCGCTAAGCGGTTCCTCCCTCCATCGTCCATGTGGTAGGGTAAGGGACTCACTCTAAGTGGACTACGCCGGATTCCACCGTCTGAGGATGAAGGAAGAGAATAACCAGACTAGCTGCACGGACGCCTGTCAGCAGGCATAAGATGCAGCGAAACGCAAATATGCTGACTACACTCGTAGAAGCTTAAGTGGCGATGTTTCTGGACGTGGGTTCGACTCCCACCGTCTCCACCATACATACTTTGGTGGATTAAATCTTAAATTACGAAGCCTGGATTTTCCTGATGGAGGATCCAGGCTTTTTTATTTGCTTAAAAAACCCTCCATACCTTCTTCTCATAACAAAACACATGCCAATTTTTTTATAAAGCCCTTAAAATAATGGCCATTCATGTATATTACCCAATAATATAGAAAAATTATCCATTGAATTAGTAAAAAATAATCATATTTTAACAAAAATATATTATTATACAAAAGAGGTATAAAAAAACAGTTTGAAAGGGGAACTTATCTTTGACTTTATATTCCATCCTGCTTACAGTGCATATCATTGCTGCGGTATGCGGCCTGGGCGCTGCTTTTGCACAGCCCATCATCTCCAAAGCGCCAAAAACAGTCTCACAGGCCAGGCTTTGCATCTTGATCAATGAGAGGGTAGAGAAACTTGCAAAGTATGGAAGCATTACTCTATTAATTACCGGTTTGATTTTTGGCGCTTTGAATCCAGCACTATTTAAAGAAGTCTGGTATATCATTTCTATTATTATCTTTATTTCGGTCCAGCCTATTGTAGCGGCAGTCCTGCCGAAGAAAGTCAGAGCACAGCAGGAGCTTCTTGCTAATCATGAAGGCAAGGACGAAACCCTGCCTGACTCTTACCACCGCATAAATAAAGAACAGCAGCCATTCACCCTATATACACACTTTGCAGCAGTTGTTTTGATTGTTCTTATGGTGATGAAGCCATTTTAATTTGAGCTGCCCGCGGATAAATCATTTCTATTTTGCTGGATTTATTGCTATTCTACAATAAAAGATAATCCAGGACGTGATAGTTTGAATATTTTTGGCAGCAATCTTGGGAAAAAAATAAAAGATTTAAGAGTTTCCAGAGGTCTCAAGCAGAGTGAACTGTCAGAAGGCATCTGCACACAGGCGCAGATCAGCAAGATTGAGCGGGGGGATATTATCCCGCTTTCTTCCACTCTTTATCTTATCGCCCGAAGGCTTGGAGTGGATATCTCCTATTTTTTCGGCATGAACGGCATTGCCAGTAATGAGTATGTTGAAGAAGTAATGACACAGCTGTATAATGCCCGGAAAAAGCTGGAGTATGACCAGGTCCGGGATATTGTTAAAGTTGAGGAAAAGAATCCTAGGATTCTGGAGAATCCTGAATATCACCAAATCTTGTTATGGAATAAAGGAATCTACACCTTTTACTTGGAAAAAGATTTTGAGAGAAGTATTTCAATACTGCAGGAAGCGATTGATCTTACCCATAAAAACGCTTCGATCTGGACGGAATCCGAGCTTGAGATTTATATCAGCATGGGCATTTTCCATTATGATATTAAAGAATTCCAGCCTTGCTATGATTTGCTGAAAAAAGCGTCTCAGGTTATTAAAGAGCTGCCGCAGCTGCAGAATAAGGATCTGAAAACTAAAGTACTGTATAATCAAGCAAGAAGTTTATGGGCCCTTCAACAATATAAAGAGGCAATAGATTGCTGCTATAAAGGCATCGACTGGTGCGTGAAGGCAAATCTGCTGGACTATTTAGGGGAGCTCTATTATTATCTGAGCATAAGCTATGAAGGTTTGAAAAAATACAATCAGGCGATTGAGCACTATGATATAACGATTAGCATTTTTAAAGCGCAGAAGGATGATAGATTTGTTTCGTTCATTGAAGGCAAGATCGAGAATATTAAAAAGTCAATGAAAAAATCTTAGCAGAAAAGGACCTGCCCGGCAGGTCCTTTCTATTATGATCGCAATCCCTTATTCCAAGCCTCTGCCTTAGCCAGCGCAATCCGGTCTTCCTTCACCTCGCCTGGCTTGACGCCTGTGCCGATGATATAGTCGGCGAATTCCATGCCGACAAATTCAAATATGTATTCAAATTGCTGGATGAGCGGCAGTCCCTTAATTTTTGCGCTTGTGCCGCCTGTTACGGCTACATAGGCTTTTTTCCTGGCGAGCTCTTCTTTTAAATTGAAGCGCTCGTCGCGAAGATACTGCGACCATCTGTCAAAAAAATTCTTCATCGGGCCGCTCATACCGTACCAGTACAGAGGAGTGGCAAACAGGATGACATCATGGCTGAAGATCAGCTCGATCAATTGGTCATAGTCATCGTGGATCGGATCAAACCCGCCTTCAGCATGGCGCTGGTCGTGGATGGCTTCAATATGCTTATCAGCCAGGTGAACAACAGTATGGTCTGTTCCTTCAAGGATTTTTCCTGCCAGATATTCTGAATTGCCATTTTTGCGGGTGCTTCCCAGCAAGCATAAAGTTTTCATCATCACATGCTCCTTCACTTGTGTTCTTTTATGCTTAAGTGTAACACGGAAATACGCAGTTTTTGAAGGAAAGCAAGTTTGAGGATAAGCAGAACCGTTTTGTATATAATGAGGGCAGGAGGATGATGAGAATGGCAAATATGATCAAAACAGAAAAAGAATTCAGAGAAATAATCTGCAGCGGTGAAACAGTGACAGTGAAGTTCTTTGCTGGCTGGTGCCCGGACTGCAAACGGATGGATATGTTCATGCCGAGCGTGCTGGAGGAATTTCAGGAGTTTCCTTTATACGAGCTGAACAAAGACGAACTGCCTGATTTGGCTGCTGAATATAATGTGATGGGCATTCCGAGCCTGCTGGTGTTCAAGAACAATGAAAAGCTTGGGCATCTTCACAGCGCCAATGCAAAGACACCGGAGCAGGTATCAGAATACCTTGGCGAGTATTATAGAAAATAAACAAATAAAGGCCGGGAGACTGCTCCTGGCTTTTTTACTTTTTGTAAGAGAACTGAGAATTGAAGCTGGCAGTGAAAAATGCTATGTTTGGAAAAATGGGCAGCAGGGTAGGTAATAGAGTTAATGGATTGAGGTGGTTAAATTTTCCTGGACACAGGAGCCGCAGACAGCTCAAAAAAGGCAATAATATAAAGGGTGTTTATACATAAAGAGTAAGCAGGACCGATGAAAAGGAGAGAAGCCATGATAGAGTTTGAGGGTGTGACAAAAGAGTACCCGGGCGGAACGAAGGCGGTAGAGTCCCTGGATTTTACCATAAAGAAAGGGGAATTCTTCGTGCTGATCGGGCCGAGCGGATGCGGGAAGACAACGACGCTCAAGATGATCAACCGGCTGATCGATCTCACGAAGGGAACGATCAGGATAGAGGGGAAAAGGATCAGTGAGTATGATATCCATGAATTACGATGGAGCATCGGCTATGTGCTGCAGTCAATCGCGCTCTTTCCGCATATGACGATTGAGGAAAATATCGCCATCGTCCCGGAATTGAAGAAATGGGAGCGGGAGAAGATCCGCAAGCGGGCGGCAGAGCTGCTGACTATGGTCGGGCTCGAGCCGGAGGTATATTTGACGAGGAAGCCGAGCGAGCTTTCCGGCGGGCAGCAGCAGAGGATCGGTGTTATCCGTGCCCTTGCAGCCGACCCTGAAATCATTCTGATGGACGAGCCCTTCAGTGCACTTGACCCTTTAAGCAGGGAAAAGCTGCAGGATGATCTTCTCGATCTGCAGCGCAATATTAAGAAGACGATCGTGTTTGTGACGCATGATATGCAGGAAGCTCTTAAACTGGGAGACAGAATTTGCGTCATGAAGGAAGGGAAGATTGTGCAGCTGGCTTCGCCTGAGGAGATCATTGCAAATCCGGCAGATGACTTTGTGCGTGAATTTGTCGGTGCGCAGGCTGGATCTAGCCGCGAGATTACAGCTGAAAAAATGATGAAAGCCGGATATGCCGAAAGTGTTTCTGCTGAAGCGGTCGCAGCTTCGGCCAGTTTAAAGGAAGTGCTGGAACTGCTGACTGACAGGGAAGAGATACCTGTTGAAAAAGATGGGACCATCGTCGGTTCAATCAGCCGCAGGGAAGCCATCAGGCATGTGGCAGGAAGCTTAGGGGAAAGGGGGGCTCTAAATGAATGATTTGGCCGGTGTTTTTAAAGAGAGGCAATCAGAGCTTTTCAGCGCACTCATTGAACATATACAAATCTCATTTATTGCGCTTTTCTTCGCTGTCCTGATTTCAATCCCGCTCGGAATTTATCTGACGCGGCATAAAAGAGCAGCTGAGGCAGTCATCGGCGTCACAGCGGTGCTGCAGACCATTCCTTCCCTCGCCTTGCTTGGGCTCCTTATCCCGCTGTTCGGGATCGGGAAAGTGCCTGCAAGCATCGCGCTGATCGTCTATGCACTTCTGCCGATCCTGAGGAATACGTACACAGGCATAAAAGAAGTGGAGCCTTCGCTTATTGAAGCGGCAAGGGCCATGGGGATGAACAGCTGGAAACGGCTTGTTAAAGTAGAATTGCCTCTATCCATGCCAGTGATCATGGCAGGGATCAGGACGGCAATGGTCCTGATCGTCGGGACAGCAACTCTCGCAGCTTTGATAGGTGCAGGAGGCCTTGGGGATATCATCCTTCTCGGGATTGACCGGAACAATACATCCCTCATTGTACTGGGAGCGATCCCGGCAGCGCTGCTGGCCATATTATTTGACCTGCTGCTGAAAAGGTTCGAAAAGATTTCATTCAAAAAATCCCTGATCCCGCTGGGGGCGATCGCCCTTGCAGCCATTGTCATCATGGTTCTGCCGTTTGTTTCAGGCAAAGGAGAAAAAGATCTCGTGATTGCCGGAAAGCTTGGCTCTGAACCGGAGATCCTGATCAATATGTACAAACTCCTCATTGAAGAGGAAACGGATATGAGCGTTGAATTGCAGCCAGGGCTTGGCAAGACTTCTTTTGTGTTCAATGCGCTCCGTTCAGGTGATATTGATATATACCCTGAGTTCACAGGAACAGCCATTTCGGAATTTTTAAAAGAAACGGCAGTGAGCACGGACAGGCAGGAAGTGTATGAGCAGGCAAGGGACGGCATGTCAGAAGAGTTTGAACTGGAGATGCTGGAGCCGATGGATTATAACAATACATATGCACTGGCTGTACCGGAAGAGCTGGCAGCACAATATGGACTTGAAACGATTTCAGATGTAAAAGCGGTTCAGCAGAATATCAGCCCGGGCTTTACGCTGGAGTTTTCCGACAGGGAAGATGGCTACCGGGGTATTCAAAAGCTTTACGGGATAGAGTTTCCCGATGTGAAAACGATGGAACCTAAGCTCCGCTATAGTGCCGTTGAAACAGGCGATATCAATATGGTGGATGCCTATTCGACGGACAGTGAGCTGGAAGCCTATAACCTGACGGTGCTTGAAGATGATAAAAATCTGTTCCCGCCTTACCAGGGGGCTCCTCTTTTAAAGAAAGAGACGCTTGAAGATCATCCGGAAATCGCGGATGCTTTGAACAAACTGGCAGGAAAAATCACAGACGACCAGATGCGGGAAATGAACTATAAAGTCAATGTTGATGGAATGAGTGCTGAAGATACAGCCAGGGAATTCCTGAAAAATGAAGGGCTTATAGAGTAGCGGTATACTGAATCAGGTGACCGTCAGCCCCGCGGGTTCCGTTTAAAAGCGTTTAAAATGCCTGTATACGGGAATAGACTATTAAGTGCTACTTAATCAGAAACACTAGTCTCACTTTACAAATCTCACAGGAGGTGGTTAGAGTGGCACAGGATGTATTATGTGAAGTAGTCAATTGCAAGTTTAACCGCAACGGCAGGAAATGCGGGGCGGACGAAATTTTTGTCGGGGCGGTCACTGGAAAGAAAGCGAGCACCAATGAAGAAACCGACTGTAAAACTTTTGAGCCTCAATAAGCACTATGGCAGCCTTGGATGATGGCTGCCGCTACATAACGGCCTGCCGGACAAAAGTCCAGGCAGGCTTCTTTATGGATAAAAATAGAAATGGCCATTTTCCGGTTTGTATTCTTTTTCCTGCAGGGGTGTGGTACCATTAAAGCAAAAAATTAACCTGGTGAATATAATGAACTCAGATATTTTCAGCTATATCGTTCTGATCTCTGTATCCGGAGTCCTCACAAGCATTTTGGGCATGTATGCCTTTGCTAAAAGAAAAACCTTTTCTGCCGGCAAAACCTTTGTCTGGATAGCGGTTACCTCGGCCATCTACATATTCGGGCATGCTTTTGAACTGACAGCTGATTCGCTGGCAGAAATCAAGTTCTGGATCGCCTTTCAATATGCGGGCCTCCCCTTCATTTCCCCTATCACATTAGTCATGGTCATGAGATTCACAGGTTTGGACAGATATTTGACCACCCTCAATCTTATTCTGTTTTACACCATTCCTTTCATCAGCATGGTAATGGTGCTGACAAATGATTGGCATGCTCTTTTTTACACCGGATATCATATTCACCGGGAGGGGTCATACCTGCTTGTAGATATGGATGTTGGCTTTTGGTATGTGATTCATGGCAGCTTTACCTTCGGCAGCCTTTTTGCAGGGGCTTGCATGGTTGTATGGTTTTGGAAGAGGGCAGGATTCGCCTACAGAAGGCAGCTGATGACCATGTTCGCGGGACTGACAATCCCCATGGCAGCCTCTTTCCTTTATTTAATGGGATATTCCCCTTACGGTATGGATCCTGTTCCGATGGTGATGTGCCTGACATCCTTTTTATATTTGCGTGCCTTTTTTATGGACAGGCTGACAGCCGCGCCCATCGCAAAGGAACGGGTCTTTGAAAGCATGAGGGATGGTGTTCTCGTTTTTGCCCAGGATGATGGACTTGTGGACTATAACCCGGCCGCAAAGGAAATGCTGCCAGGGCTGGATTCCACCCTAATCGGTGAAAATATGAAGGAGGTTCTCCAGCCGGCTGCAGCATATTCAGGAACCGGGGCTGATGGCGGCAGCTATTCCGGCATCCATAAATTTGAGAGCGAGGCAGAAACATATATCCAGATTCATTCTTTCCCGATAAAAAAAAGCAGCGGGGAATTGGCCGGTACTACGGTGATCCTCAGCAATATCACACGGGAAGTACAGCTGAGGCAGAAACTGGAGGAGCTTGCTTTTAAAGATGGGCTGACAGGCATTTATAACCGGACATACTTCATTGAGCAGAGCGGCAGGCTTCTTCAGGAAGCGGAAGCTGCCGGGGGAACCATGTCAGTCATTTTATTTGATGTCGATTATTTTAAGAATATCAATGATCAGTATGGTCACCTGCAGGGCGATGAAGCGCTTCGGCATATAGCGCGTGTCAGCGGAAGCCTGCTGGGCGGGGATTCGATTTTTGCCCGCTATGGAGGCGAGGAATTTGTCATTTGCCTCCCAGGTGCCGATTTAGAGGCAGCAGCAGAAAAGGCGGAAGAAATCAGGGCCGGAATCGAAGAGGGTCATCTGCCTTCTGAAAAGGGAACGATAGCACTGACAGCGAGCTTTGGGGCGGCAGAAGCAGCCCCGCGAATGACGCTCGAACGGCTGCTTCACAATGCAGACACTGCTTTATATCAATCAAAAAATGGAGGCAGAAACAGAGTTACATGCTGTGAATCACCTGTTTCCGTATCCTAGCTGGCTGCCTGAATGGCGGCCTTTTTTGGTTGGACTGAAATTGCGGTAAACGTGCTGGAATCCAACATGGAAGAGCTGGCTGATGGTGTTTAATTGGCAAATAAATGGCGTGGCGTGCAGATGAGGTAATGGCTGGTGAGAATTAGGCTGTTTAGCAGGCAGATATTCAATCGGTAGAATATTTGGCCGATTCGGTAGAATCCTTGCCCAATTCGGTAGAATATATGCTCAATTGATGAAATTAAAGTCGGATTTGGTAGAATCCTTGTCCGTTTGATTAAAAAACAATATAGAAGCTGGCAGCTAATGTGCTGTGTTGTTAAATCGCAGCTTCATTCACTAAGAAACCACTGAAAATTGAATTCCGCATCAAGTTAAAACAGTTGGTATTGCAAATAAATTTGAAAAACTGTGTCATTTATGTTTACAATTAAATAGAGATGGGTAAAAAGTTGGACTAGTATAAAGGAGGGAAGGCTACAAAGAATCATTGCCATGGGATTTCATTTTTTTGCATCAGCCCTATTTTGGGCAGGCGGCTCCGGCGGTCTCCACCGCACATGCTGCTGAGTATTTGGGAACGGCGAAAGCCTGCTCAACACATTGATTTGCTGAACCCGCGATATTATGGCCAAAATCCTCAGCGCCATATAAGGCAAATCAATCTTTCAGGATCTACCTGTCTTTGAAATTCCCGCATTTATCTGCATCTGCCATTGGCAGAACTCTTGTCTAATACCATTTTGCAAATCCAATAGTTTATACCTGGCTGCTTATGAAGCTACAGTCTGCTTTTTTTCTGTGCGTTCATTCAAGCTGCCTGTTTTGGGCATGTTAATCCTAGCAGCACTACATAATGAAAGAGGCGTTGATTATTGATTACGTTTAAGCATGTAGGAAAGAAATATCCGGATGGCTTTGTTGCCCTCAAGGATATCGATTTCCATATAGAAGAAGGGGAACTGGTTGCCCTGATCGGGCCGAGCGGCTGCGGAAAGACGACAACCATGAAAATGATCAACCGGCTTATTGAGCCGTCCAGCGGCCAGATTTTTATCAATGGAGAGGATATATCCAAAAGGGATCCTGTGAAGCTGCGGAGGGATATCGGCTATGTGATCCAGCAGATCGGCCTGCTTCCCCATATGACCATTGAAGATAATATTACACTTGTCCCGCGTTTGAAAGGCTGGGAAAAGGAGCAATACTCCGATAAAGTGGACGAATTACTGGAGCTTGTCGGCCTGGATCCAAAAGAGTACAGGACCAGGTTCCCCGGCGAGCTTTCGGGCGGGCAGCAGCAGCGTGTCGGCGTTATCCGCGCCCTGGCGGCAGAACCGCCCATCATCCTTATGGACGAGCCTTTCAGCGCACTGGATCCGATCAGCCGTGAGCAGCTGCAGGATGAGCTGGTCAAGCTGCAGGAAACCATCAAAAAAACCATTGTGTTTGTCACACATGATATGGATGAAGCCATTAAAATCGCCGACCGGATTGCCATTTTAAAAGACGGCGAAATCATCCAGTTCGATACGCCGGAAAGAATTCTGCGTTATCCAAAAAATGAGTTTGTCAAAGGCTTCATTGGCGAAGACCGCCTGAATGATGCTGAGAATGGGCAGCCTGCTGCTGACCTGATGCTCAGGAAGGTCATTACAGCCCGTCCCGGCAGAGGTCTGGCACAGGCGTTGAAAACAATGAAGACATATAAAGTTGACTCACTTTTTGTAGTGAATGGCGAGAATGAGCTCCTCGGCATCGCAACCATTGATGACGTCGAAAAATATTACGCCGAGGAAGAAAAGACGATTGGCGATATTATGAGCGCGGACTATCAGTCAGTACTTGTTGATGCACCTTATAATGAGGTTGCTGAGCTGTTTGCCAAAGGGTCCCTTTACATTCCCGTCCTTGAGGGCGGAAAGCTTGCCGGGCTTATCACAAGGTCAACGATGATGAGAGGCCTGGCGGGGATGAAAATTTCATCACCGGCTGAAGGGGGCACTATAAATGAATGATAATTTCTTTGTACTCGTTGTTGATATTTTTAAAAATAGATGGCCTGAAATTCTGGAAGCCCTTCAGCAGCATTTATTTTTGTCGGTTGTTTCCATTGTGATAGCAGCAGCCATATCCCTGCCTTTGGGCATCTTTATTTCGCGGAGGAAGAAGCTGGCTGAGCCGATCATTGGCATTACATCCATCTTCCAGACGATTCCGAGCCTTGCGCTGTTCGGATTCTTGCTTCCCTTGTTCGGGATAGGAAATGTAACGGCGATCATCGCCTTGACTGTGTATGCTTTGCTGCCTCTTTTAAGAAATACATATACCGGCATCAATGGGGTCGACCAGTCTGCCGTTGAGGCAGGACGCGGCATGGGGATGACGAGCAACCAGATCCTCAGGATGATTGAGCTTCCCCTTGCATTGCCGATCATTATGGCTGGCCTCAGGACAGCAGCCGTTCTGACAATCGGTGTGGCGACCCTCGCCGCCTTCATTGGGGCAGGCGGTCTTGGGGACTTGATATACAGGGGCCTTTCCACTGCCCGCAATGAGCTTGTGCTTGCAGGTGCGATACCGGCAGCCGTCCTTGCGATTATTATTGATTTGATCCTGAAAAGAATTGAAATTGCCACCGACCCGCGCAGAGGCAAAAAGGTGAACTGGAAGAGGTTCTCCTTAGTCCTCATTCCTATTGCTGCGCTGGCATTATTCTTTGGACTGAGGGGAGGCAATGAGGAAGATACCATTGTCCTCGGCGGAAAAAGATGGACAGAGCAGTATATCCTCCCTCATATCCTTTCTGAATATATCAAAGATCAGACAGATTATAATGTCAGGGTGCAGGAAGGGCTCGGCGATACCCCGATCCTGACCCAGGCCCTTCAAAAAGGCGATATTGATATGTATGTGGATTATACGGGGACGGGTCTCCTGACGATCATGAAGGAATCCTATAATCCGGAGGACAGCCCTGAGGATATATATAACAAAGTAAAGAAAGGCTACAGCGAAGAATTTCAGCTGGAGTGGATGGAGCCTTTAGGATTCCAGAACACATACGCCCTTGCAGTCAATCAGGAAACCGACAGCGAGTATGGTGCTGAAAAAATTTCCGACCTTTCTCCTGTGTCCTCGGAGCTCCGGTTTGGCGGCCCTGCTGATTTTTACGAGCGTGAGGATGGATTTACAGCTTTCACTGAGACGTATAATCTCGATTTCAGAGAAAAGCGGACATTGGATGCAAACCTGATGTACTCCGCTGTACAGGAGGGGGAAGTAGATGCCATCCCTGCTTTTACCACAGACGGGCGGATTGTCCGCTTCGGCCTGAAGGTGCTTGAAGATGACAGGCAATTCTTCCCGCCATACTATGCAGCACCAATCATCCGCCAGGAAACACTGGCAAAATACCCAGAGCTTGAAGAAGTCATCAACAGGCTCGGCAACCAGATTTCCGAGGAAGAAATGGCTGAAATGAATGCCAGAGTCGACCTCGACAAAGAAAACCCGCGCGAAGTAGCAATCGACTTCCTGAAACAGAAAAACCTAATCGACTAAGTAAATAATAGAAAAAAGGGTACGGAATATTCTCATTCCGTACCCTTTTTTTTATTGTGTTAAGTGTTTTAAATAACCTTGATGTATAGCAGCATTAAATTCAAAAAACCCGTTGATTGCAGTGGAAGGCACGAAGACTCCAGCGGGAAAGTAGCGCCGCCCCGCGGAAAGCGAAGTGCCTGCAACGGAAATCAACACCCCATAACAAGCAGAAACCTGGAAAAACCTCACTTATTACAGAAACAGTTTCAATTATAGGTAATCCATTTTAGTTCAATTTTTAGGCAAAGTCTCCCCCTTGACAGAAAAATACAATTAAGATAAATTAGTTAAAGTGTTGAATTATTAAAGGGTAGAACTTTATAGCGGGAGAGGTGAATAATGCATGCCGCATGAGAATATAAAAGACTTAGTGGACCGGTACATATCCGTTTCCTTCTCAGTAAACAAGACGGGCGAGAACCTGGTAAAGTGCCAGCTCGGGGATGAACTGACAAATGACCAGCATTACACGCTCAGATACATCCACCATTCAGAGAACTGCACGTCAACGGAATTGGCTGAGGTGTTCGATGTCAAAAAAAGTGCGATCACAGCCATCATCAACAGACTGTTTGAGAAGGGCCTGATCGAACGGACCCGTGATGAAAAAGACCGCAGGGTCGTGTACTTGACGCTTTCTGAAAAAGGCAGGGAGCTTTTTTCGGAAACGGAAGAGCGCATCAACAAGCTGGTTGAATCTTTTATCAAAAAATTTGACCAGCAGGAGATAGAGCAGTTTATCACAACCTATGAGAAACTGGGCAGTATTCTGCTTGAAATTAAAGATCAACAGGTGGAGGAATAGGCGTGTATACAATAATTAAGAGAAAATGGTTTGTCCTTATTGCGTGGATTGCAGTTATTGCCGGATTGTTTTTCCTGGCCCCTAATATGGCTGATCTTGTCCGTGAAAAAGGGCAGGTGGATGTGCCGGAGGAATATTCCTCCAAGCTGGCCGGCCAAATCATGGACGAAGTGCAGAAGCAGGAAGGCGGAGGCGATGAAACCTCTGTGGCCCTTGTTTTCCATGATGATAAAAAGCTGTCGGCAGATCAGATCAAAGAAGCTGAGAAAGCCATCAATGATCTGGAAGCAAATAAAGAGGAACTTGGGATCACGCAGATCCTCTCCCATTTTACAGAAGAAAACCTGAAAGACCAGCTTGTTTCCGATGACGGGAAGTCGATTCTCGCATCATTGAGCATCAGCTGGAACGGCCGCGAAGCAGGCGAGCTGAGCGATGCCCTGTATGAAACCATTGAAGATGCGGATGTTGACCATTATTATACGAGCAACTGGATGATCAATGAAGATCTGACCACCAGCTCTGAGGAAGGCCTGAAGAAAACAGAGGGTATTACCGTTGTGTTCATCCTCGTTGTCTTGCTCCTGGTATTCCGCTCTATCGTGGCGCCGGTCATCCCGCTGCTGACTGTCGGTTTTTCATATCTGGCTTCACAATCGATTGTATCGATCCTGGTGGATAAAGTGGATTTCCCGATTTCCAACTATACGCAGATCTTCCTGGTGGCCGTCCTTTTCGGTATCGGGACTGATTACTGCATCCTGCTGCTAAGCCGGTTTAAAGAAGAATTGGCTCACAGTGAATCAACGGCAGATGCGATTGTAGCCACATATAAGAATGCCGGCCGCACCGTATTTTTCAGCGGATTGGCGGTTATGATCGGCTTTGCGGCCATTGGATTCTCCCAGTTTAAACTGTACCAGTCAGCTTCAGCCGTGGCTGTCGGTGTGGCACTTCTGCTGATCGCCCTGTTCACAGTGGTACCATTCTTTATGGCTGTACTGGGACAAAAGATCTTCTGGCCTTCAAAAAGCACGGCAGAGCATGGAGAAAGCAAGCTTTGGGGTACTGTCGGGCGCTTCTCGCTTGCACGCCCATTCATTGCCCTGTTCATAGTTGCTGCAGTTTGTGTACCATTCCTTGTGGTGTATGACGGAGATCTTTCCTATAACTCCCTGGAGGAAATCAGCGGAGATGTACCGTCCATCAAGGCATTTGATGCCATCAGCGGCAGCTTTGGCCCCGGTGAATCGATGCCGACGCAAATTGTGCTCCAGAACGATGAGCGGATGGATTCTGCTGAATACATCGCTCTCGCAGAAAAAATCAGCCAGGAGCTGGAAAAAGTGGACCTGGTCGATACGGTCCGGTCTGTAACAAGGCCGACAGGTGAGCCGATTGAAGATTTCTTCGTTTCCAAGCAGGCCGAAAGCCTTGAAGATGGCCTTGGCGAAGGAAAAGACGGACTTGACCAGATCAGCGACGGGCTCCAGGAAGCAGGAAGCGAACTGTCTAAATCAGAGCCGGAGCTGGATCAGGCCGTTTCTGGCATTGGCACTTTAATATCGGGAACAGGCGAGATACAGAATGGCCTATCCGAAATCGAAACCAATCTGGCCAAAATTGAAGACGGCCTCCGCCAGGGCACAGCCGGATCCACTGAGCTGAAAAAAGGGCTGGAGAAGACAAAAGCCGGGGCGGAAGAGCTTCTTGTAAATTATAAAAAATTACTTGGAGGATATCAGGAAGCGGCAGACGGAGTAAGCGGTCTGCAAGCTAAATATAATGATATCGGTTCAGGTTTGAATGGTCTTTCAGAAGCCCTTGCAGGCATTAAAACAGATGATTTTGCTGTACTGGAAGATAAGTATCAGGGAATAGCTGAAAATGATTCTTACAAAAAAATTAAAGGAACTGTGCAGAATGTACAGGCAAATATTAAACCTCTGGCAGAAGGCTTGACACAGCTGAATGGCGGGCTGGCAGGCGTAAAGACTGGACTTAATAAGGCAAATGTTAACTTCGGCAAGGCAATCAGCGGCCAGCAGAATTTGGCCGGCGGACTTCAGAAAATCATCACCGGCATCGAACAGCAGCAGGCCGGCCTTGAACAGCTGGCAGACGGCCAGGGCCAGATTGTCAATGGATTCCCGCAGCTGTCAAACGGACTTGCCGGCGTCAATGATGGCCAGAAGCAGCTTCTGGACGGCTTCGGCAGCCTCGGCGGCCAGCTGGGTGAGCTGACTGACGGCCTTAATCAGAGTGTGGATGGGCTGAATCAGGTATCAGACGGACTGGGTTCTGCACAGGACTATCTGTCCGGACTGTCGCAGTCAGATTCCCTGAATGCTTTCTATCTGCCGGAAGAAGTCCTGGAAAGTGATGGTTTCGACCAGGCGGTAGATGCTTATATGTCAAAAGACCGCAAAGTCATGACATTGGATGTTATTTTTGAAGCAAATCCGTATTCAAACGAAGCCATCAATCAGGTTCCTAAAATCAAGGATGCTGTGGAGAGGGCGACAAAGGATACAAAGCTTGAAAATGCGAAACTGGCATTGGGCGGAATTACAAGTACGAACGCAGATCTTGATGAGATGTCAGGCAAGGATTATTCCCGCACAGTCGTGCTGATGCTCGTCGGCATTTCTATCATTCTTGTATTCCTGTTCCGTTCTATCATTATGCCAGTCTATATTATCGGATCACTGATCCTGACGTATTATACGTCCATGGCGATGAACGAAGTGATTTTCGTGGATATTCTCGGCTATACAGGCATCAGCTGGGCCGTGCCGTTCTTTGGATTTGTCATTCTTGTCGCGCTTGGGGTGGATTACAGCATCTTCCTCATGGACCGCTTCAATGAATATAAAGACCTTTCTGTAGCAGACGCGATGCTGATGGCGATGAAGAAGATGGGAACTGTCATCATCTCGGCAGTTGTCATCCTTGGCGGTACATTCGCGGCGATGATGCCATCCGGCATGCTGTCATTGCTGCAGATTGCCTCGATCATCCTGGTCGGACTCCTGCTGTATGCGTTCATCATCCTGCCGCTGTTTATCCCGGTTATGGTGAAAAACTTCGGCCAGGCAAACTGGTGGCCATTCAGAAGGGGAACAAATGAATAAAAGCTGTTAGCTTCTTCTGCACCGTCCTGCTTGGCAGGGCGGTGTTTCTTTATGGCTGCAAATGATTTGGATTATTTTACAAAAATGCTGGCAAAAAGAACGAGTGTCTTATATACTGTGTATATAGATATAAACAGTATAACAGTGGGAGGAATCAAAATTGAATGAATGGAAAGAAGCAATGTGGCTCGTTAAATTCGAACTGGGCAAATCAGCAAGAGGGTTTATACAGCTCATACTCAATACTGTCCTGTTTCTTGGTGTGACCGTTTTAGCTTTTTCGCTCGGTATTGGCAAAACAGCCATTGTGGATTTTATGTTTATGATTTTATTCGGTTTCTCGGCGGCCTGGTCGAGGACAAAAGACTTTCAATCTCAAAAGGTGCAAAGAGATGTATGGGCCTCCCCTTATTTCATGACGCTGAGCCAGCTGCCGATCGGGAAAGGGATTTTGGTGAAAAGCCGTTTTTTGACTTATTTTCTGACTGTTATCCCAGCACAGCTGATCTTCATGATTCTGCTGTACAGCTTTAGTCCAAGTCTGAACAGTGAGCTGGGAATCGGCGGATTTGCCGCCTTTTCGCTTATGTGGCTTTCTTTCAGCATTTTCTTTGGACTGTCTTTCCCGGCGATGGAAGCTGGCGATATGATAAAGCGGACCCGCATGGTCATTTACAGCATTATGCTGTATGGCGGAGGAATTGCAGCTGTCATCCTTATCAATACCTACAGCAGCGGCCTTGTCGGCTGGACGATTATGGCTGCGGGGAAATGGCCGTTATTCACTTCCCTGCTGGCGATTGCAGCGGCACTGGCTTGCACGCTCTTCTATAAAAAATACATGCTGAAGAAAATGTCTACAATCGACTATCTGTCATAGAAAGGAGGAAACCGCTTGGAGCTTCCTATCAGATTATCCAAGGAATCCCGCGTCCCCATCTACCACCAGATTGAGGGCCAGGTAAAAGCTTTGATTGCGAGCGGGGTGCTCCCGGCAGGATCGCCGCTCCCGTCCATCCGCTCCCTCTCTAAGGATCTCGAGGTGAGTGTCATCACAACGAGAAGGGCTTATCAGGATCTTGAATATAAAGGCTTCATCACCACGATTCAGGGAAAGGGAACCTTTGTGGCCGAGGTGGCTGAATCGGAAAAGGCGGATGTTAAACACAGTTCAGTATACCAGGCGCTCGAAAATGGCATCCGGACGGCCATGAGCTATGACTGCACACTTGAAGAAATAGAAGAGATTTTTCATAAAGTGATAGAAAAAATTAAGAACGGGGAGGAATGATCATGCTGCCAATAGAAATCACCGGACTTGAAAAAAATATAGACGGCTTTAAACTGGGCCCTTTGGATGCAAGCTTTGAGCCAGGGACCATCACAGCTTTGATCGGCAATAACTCATCAGGAAAAAGCACCCTATTAAAATTAATGATGAATCTTGCCAAGAGAGACAAGGGAGATATCCGGATAAACGGACAATCGATTTCAGAGGGGGAGTCATGGAAGCAGACCATCGCTTATCAGCCCCAGACACTGAACGGCGTCAGCACGCTTACCGGATATGAGCTGTATTCACTTGTTTCGCGATGGTATCCTTCCTGGGATAAGCAGCTGTTCGACGAGATTGTAAACCTATTTTCAGTTCCCCTTGATAAGCCGTACGGAAAGCTTTCCCAAGGCGTCCAGCAGAAGCTTAATCTTGCATTGACCCTGCCAAGGGATACAGAGATCCTTCTTCTGGATGAACCGTCTGCCTCCATGGATATACCTGCAAAGCATCTTTTAATGGAAGTGCTTGCGAAGTGGATGGAGCGGGGAGATAAGACGATGATCATTGCGACCCATCAGGCAGAGGATATCCGCAAACTGGCCGATTATATCCTTTTTATGAAGGATGGAGAAATCACTGGCCACTTTGAAAAAGATGAATTGGCCCTCAAGTTTAAAAAGTATTGGGTGGGCCAGCTGCCGGATTCCAGCATACCCGGGGAAGTATCACGCCAGGGGGAAAGGATGGTCATAACCTCGGCAGCCATGGAAGCAGAACGTTATTTTAAAAAAGCTGGCATCTCGATTTTGGAGGAAGAGGTGCCGGAGCTTGAGGAAGCGCTGGCCATCATGCTTCAGCAGCCAAAACAGGAAAAGGGGTGGAGAGAGTGAGCGGGAAGGTGCTCTCCGTGGAAGGTATCGTCAAGTCGTATAAAGACAAACAAGTGCTGAAGGATATTTCTTTTTCGGTGCATGAGGGTGAGATCATGGCTATCCTTGGACCGAATGGCGCCGGCAAATCCACCTCGATACGCAGCATCATGGGCATCATTCTGCCTGATGAAGGAGATATCACATTTCACGGGCATTCTTCAGGAAAAAGCATTCCCTGCCACCTGATCGGATACCTGCCTGAAGAAAGGGGCCTTTATAAAAATGTCAAGGTGATGGATATGCTGCTCTATCTTGCGGAGTTAAAGGACTACCCATTGAAAAAGGCAAAAGAGCGGATCTTGGAGTATTTGGCTAAGTTCAATATGGGAGGGAAGGAGAAAGCTAAACTGGAGGAACTGTCCAAAGGGATGGGGCAGAAAATCCAGTTTATCGCCTCTGTCCTTCATGAGCCCCGCCTTCTCATCCTTGACGAGCCTTTTTCCGGGCTTGATCCAGTCAGCCAGGAGGTCTTCAAAAAGGAAATCAGGGAGCTTGCGGATAAAGGGACGGCGATTCTGCTTTCCTCGCATCAGATGAATATGGTAGAGGAAATGTGCGACCGGTTATTTATGATCCATAAAGGGCACAAGGTCCTTGCTGGAACGGTGGAAGAAGTGAAAAAAGAGTATGCGAACTATAAATGCACAATCCGCGGGGAAAATGGAGCGGCAATGCTGGAGAAAATCCCCCATGTGCAGAGGGTGGAGCAAAAAGGCGATGTGTCAGTCCTTTATCTCGACAGCCTTGTTCATCCTGCCAGGTGGCTGAAGCAGCTGCCTGAGGAGCTGGATGTCCACGAGCTGTCCATCGACCGTGTTTCCCTGCATGAAATATTCATAGACATTGCATCGGAAAAGCATCCTGTACAGAAAGAAGGTCATAGAATTGCGCAATAGCTTAAAGGTAGCCAAATGGGAGATAAAACGGAATATGAAAAATAAATCCTTTGTCATTTCGCTTTTGCTGACTCCGTTAAGCTTCCTGTTTTTTGCCATATTGCCAGCCATGATGGACCGTTTCCAAAGCGAGCCCGAGCCGGTTAATGTAATAATAAAGGACGAACTGGGTATCTGGAATGGCACAGAAGGAATCATGGCAGGGCTTGATTGGGAAGTCGAGCTGACAAATGCCTCTGAAAGTGAGATTTTAAATAAGCTTGAAGCTGCTGAGAATACGATTTTTATTCCACTGACAAAGAACGGACTTGATGCTGGACGTTTCCCGATCTATATGAGTGAAGGAGTACCGGATGATATTCTGCAGCAGGCGATGCTGCTGGAGCAGCCCTTGCGCGCCTTTCAGCTGAGCCAGCTGGCGCTTGATGAAGAGGAGCTGGCAGCAGTCTCACAGGATATCAGTTTTGCAGCGGTTGATGCGAAGGAGACGGGCGCTGGAGAGGATATGTATGAACAGCTGATTCCGGGAATCACTGCGGGTGTTGTCCTGTTTTCGGTTGTAATCTCGGGAATGATGATCTTCCAGAGCGCGTCACAGGAAAAGAAAGATAAAATAGCTGAAATTATGCTCTCTTCTCTGACATCCGGTGAACTGATGCAGGGAAAAATCATCGGTTATTTTACCCTTGGCATCATCCAGGTGGCCGTCTGGCTTCTGTTCGTCATCCCGGCTGCATCATGGAGGCTCGATGTCCCGCTGATCCAGTATCTTGCAGCCCCGGAAACGTTGGTCCTTATGCTGTTTGCGATCCTTGGCTATCTGCTGTTTGCCGCAGTTTTTGCAGGGATGGGTGCAACCGTGGAGGATGTAAATTCTGCCAGCAATTTTCAGGGCTTTATACTGATGCTTCCATTTGCACCGCTTTTGTTAATCAAGCCGGTCTTTTCCGATCCTGAAGGAGTGATTGCAATCGCGGGCTCTTTTATCCCCTTCACAGCCCCGGGGGTATGGATCATGAGGCTTTCCGTCATGGAGGAATGGCCATGGGGAGAGATCCTTCTTTCAGCAATCATCCTCCTGGCCAGTATTGCTTTACTGATGAAGGCGGCCGGGAAGATATTTAAGGTTGGCATTTTAATGCACGGCAAAAATGCCACTCCGCAGGAAATGTGGAAGTGGCTGAGTAAAGCGGATTAAAAAGCGAAAGCCTGGATAGACTCTATCCAGGCTTTTATTATTGCCTGATAAATATTCAGAAAATATTGACATATAATATCTCCAAGAATATATTGGACATATTAGACAGGAGTGTGAAGCAATTGAAAAGCAAAGGCATTTATAAGGATTTCTTTTTCCATCCTGATATCATCATCATGTCAGGCCTCTTTGCAGCCGGGCTCATTTGGTATATAGCAGTACTCGGTGCGGGCTGGCAGCTCCTTGCTTTTACAGCAGGGGGAATGCTTACATTTATGTTCAGTGAATATCTCACACACCGCTTCCTGTTCCATCTTAATCCGCCAAAGAATGCTTTGTTTCTGACTTTTTTAAAGCGCGTTCATTATGACCACCACAAATATCCCAATGATTTAAAGTTGCTTTTTCTGCCGGTCTGGTACAGCCTGCCGAACTTATCGGTCCTTGCCCTCATCTTTTTCTTCATTACTGGTTCGCTGCCTGATACGGTATCGTTCAGCCTCGGCCTCGTGCTCATGCTGCTGATCTATGAATGGAAGCATTATGTAGCACACCGCCCGATCAAACCGAAATCCAAATTTGGAATATGGCTGAAAAAAACGCATAGCCTTCACCATTTTAAAAATGAAAACTATTGGTACGGTGTCTCAACTCCTTTTGTCGATGCTCTGTTTGGGACATTAAAGGATGAGAAGGAAGTAGAAACAAGCAAAACGGTGAAGGATCTTGAGGGCAGGAGCAAGGAAAAGAAGCTGTCATCCTAAAGAATATGCTCATCAATGGAAAAAGCTGCCCCATGGCAGCTTTTTCATTTTTTTATAAGTGCTTTGGAAAGCGGATAGATGGTTGAACTTTGAATGATCAAGCTTAAGATGACCGCTGTAAAGGTGAGCGAAATGATCATATCTGCCCTGGTGGTTTGTGCTGCATCGAGGATCAGCAGCAGAACGACCGACATGGTCCCTTTGATGCCGGCCCATGATATGATGGACGATTCACGCCAGCTGAACAGCTTCCTTTCTTTCGGCAGGGCTAGGACGGTTCCATGGATGACAGCAAAGCGGATCAGGATGCTCATAGCAAAAATGACAAAGGCAATGCCCCATTGATCAATGGCCAGATGGCTGGTTGCTTCAATTCCGATCATAAGAAAGACAAGGGAAATAATGGTCGGCTCGATTATTCCCCAGAAGCTGTCGAGAGACTCACGGTAATGGTCTTCCTTATTTGTGTGATTGAACTCCCATGACAGCATGATGCCGGCAGAAACCGTAGCCAGAACACCAGAAACGCCTGCAAGCTCGGCTGCATAGAAGATTCCGTATGAAAGAATGATGCTGAGCATCACCTGATAATCTTTCCGCTCGGTCACATGGACAGCCTTGCTGACGATCCAGCCGCATATTAGTCCAAGAAAAATACCCCCGAGAGATACAAAGAGAAAGTCTTTTGCAAACGAAAAAACCGAAAAAGATTCTCCTCTGGCAAACATCCCTGTCAGCACAGTGAACAGTACAAAGCTTGTCCCGTCATTGATCATGGATTCACCTTCGACGATTTCGCTTACCCTCGGATCGGAGGACGCCTCCTTAAGGATGGAAATGACGGAAACCGGGTCGGTCGGTGTAAGAATGGCCGCAATCATCAGGCTTCCCAGGAAGCTGATGCTAATGAAAAGGTTGGCAAAATAATAAATGGCAGCCCCTAGGAGCAGAGCCGTGATCAAAAGGCCTGCTGTACTCAGGAAACCAATCATGCCTGCATTTTTTTTCAGGGCGGCTGGAGGAAAGCGATATGCTGAAATGAATAATAATGAAGGCAGGAAAATATCGTACAAAATTTCCTTTCCGATATGAAGCGATGCAAAATAGCCTATAAAAGAAAGGCAGATTCCTATCACCACCAATACAGGCGGACCTGGGAACAGCTTTTTCTTTTTATCAATGGTTAAAACAATATAGCCCGCCAAAAGCAGCAGAATTATTTTTATCGGCTCCATGCTCTTTCCCCCTTTCGCATTTTATAGAAAAATTACCCTTTTGCCAGCAGATAGAAACTTATAGCCGAGGGGGTATCAGGATCAGCCGGTGCTGGAAGGATGAATGCCAGTTCTGATAAAAAATGAAGAGGCAGGGGAGTCTGCAGCGCAAAGAAGAGGCTGGCAGGATTACAGACTTACCGTCCAATCTTAAGCCTTATCACCGGTATTAAAGCGCCTGCTATGCAGTATTACAGAAATTCAGATTTGG
Source organism: Bacillus infantis (assembly GCF_008180445.1). Classification (GTDB taxonomy): domain Bacteria; phylum Bacillota; class Bacilli; order Bacillales; family Cytobacillaceae; genus Bacillus_AB; species Bacillus_AB infantis_B. Next base: position 328,906 of record NZ_VTER01000003.1, on the reverse strand, counting down.
AGTGTTGACAAAATACCTAGTAGGGTATATTATTGGTTCATAGCCGCCGAACAAAGCGGCGTTCACAAAAGAATGGAGGGGGCATCCTTTGGAATATAATAATGGCACGAAGAATCGGATCAAGCGGGTCGAAGGTCAGATGCGCGGCATTATGCGCATGATTGAAGAAGATGCAGATTGCAAGGATGTCATTACCCAGCTGTCTGCTGCAAGGTCGGCAATTGACCGGGCAATCGGCGTAATCGTGAGCACAAATCTGGTGGAATGCATGAAAGATGCCGATGAAGATGGCACTCTGGAGCCGGAAGAGATGATAAAGGAAGCAGTCAATCTGCTTGTAAGAAGCAGATAAGGTTGACATCCTTTTGGCTTGCCCAATGCCGATCGTTAAAACAAAGAAGGCAATCGGTGAGCTTGAATCAGGGCAGATCTTAGAGGTTCTCGCGACTGACAAAGGAGCAAAGAGCGATCTGACAGCATGGGCTTCATCAACAGGGCATGAACTGGTTGATATGAAGGAAGAAGCAGGCGTATTTACTTTTTACATTAAAAAAGGCTGATTTTTTTGCAGGGTTATATACCCGGCACAGTATAATGGATGAGGGGGATTAGAATGTCAGAGAAGAAAAGAACAACGATTGTCCTTTTTAGCGGAGACTATGATAAAGCAATGGCAGCCTATATCATTGCGAACGGAGCTGCAGCTTATGACCACGAAGTTACCATTTTCCATACTTTCTGGGGATTGAATGCTCTTCGGAAAGATGAGAATACTATGGTTAAAAAAGGATTCATGGAAAAAATGTTCGGCAGGATGATGCCAAGGGGAGCCGATAAAATGGGGCTTTCAAAGATGCACTTCGCAGGGCTTGGGCCTAAGATGATCAAAGGCGTCATGAAAAAGCATAATGCACTCCCGCTGCCGCAGCTGATCGAGATGGCCCAGGAACAGGAAGTAAAACTGGTTGCCTGCACGATGACGATGGATTTGCTCGGACTGCAGCAGGAAGAGCTGCTTGACAATATTGAATATGCTGGTGTTGCAGCTTATCTCGGTGATGCCGAAGACGGCAATGTAAATCTGTTTATATAGGAGGCAAAACAATGGAGAAATGGTCAGCTAAAGAAGTAGAAAGCAAGCTGGAAAAAGGGATGCTTAATATTGTTGATGTCCGGGAAGTGGATGAGGTAAAAGAAGGGCGTATTCCTGATAGTGTCAATATCCCGCTTGGACTCCTTGAATTCCGGATGCATGAGCTTGATAAAAATAAAGAATATGTCCTCGTATGCCGGTCAGGCGGCCGCAGCGGAAGGGCGTGCCAGCTGCTTGAATCCAATGGCTTCAAGGTCGTAAATATGGAGGGCGGAATGCTTGCCTGGGAAGGGCAGACAGAGTAATTTTTTTGAAAAATCATATACCCCGGGAGGTTTAAAGATGACACAGATTAAAACAGATTCCACTCTTGATGCAAAAGGGCTTGCATGCCCTATGCCGATTGTCAAAACGAAGAAGATGATTACGGGTATGAATGCAGGCGAAGTGCTGGAGGTTCTGGCTACGGATAAAGGTTCAAAAGCAGATTTGAAGGCATGGGCTGAAAGTGCCGGCCATCAGTATCTTGGTACTGTTGAAGAGGAAGGCGTATTAAAGCACTATCTCCGCAAAGCAAGCGGCGAAGAGGTACAGGAGAAAAAGCATCCTCATGTTGTCAGCAATGATGATCTTGAGAAGCTTGTGGCAGAAGACGGCGATATCATTGTGCTGGATGTACGGGAATCTGCAGAATATGCTTTCCACCACATTCCTGGCGCTGTCTCCATCCCATTAGGAGAGCTGGAGGAACGCGCCGGAGAACTGGACAGTGACGCGCCGGTCTATGTAGTCTGCCGGACAGGCAGCAGAAGCGATCTTGCTGCAAGGATCCTTGATGCCAAAGGCTTCAAGGATGTCAAAAATGTGATCCCCGGCATGAGCCAGTGGAACGGACCATCAGCCAGTATGAATCAATAAAAAATTTTACACCGAAATATACGGTAGGGGGTAATTGGGTTGACTGTAAAAGCAATGACTGCTAAAGAAGCTGCAGGAAAAGTAATTCAAAAAGAAGAAATGTTCATTCTTGATGTCCGCAATCATGATGCATTCGAGGATTGGAAAATTGAAGGAGACCATTTTGAATATTTGAATATCCCTTATTTCGACCTTTTGGAAGGCGTCGGGGAGATTATGGAAAAGCTGCCGGCAGATAAAGATATCCTGGTTGTATGTGCCAAGGAAGGTTCATCTGTAATGGTAGCTGAGATGCTTTCCGATGAAGGGCTGGATGTATCTTATCTGCAGGGCGGAATGAAGCTATGGAGCGAGCATCTTGAACCGGTCAAAGTTGGGGACCTGAAGGACGGCGGAGAGCTGTACCAGTTTGTGCGCCTCGGGAAAGGCTGCCTTTCTTATATGGCGATTTCCGGCGGGGAAGCGGCCATTATTGATGCAGCCCGGATGACGGAAGTATACAGAGGGTTTGCTGATGAAAAAGGAGCAGCGATCAAGCATGTGTTTGACACACATCTTCATGCCGACCATATTTCCGGAGGAAGAATGCTTGCTGAACAGACTGGCGCTAGCTACTGGCTGCCGCCAAAGGATGCCGGCGAAGTCACTTTCGATTACAGCAGCCTTGAAGGTGGAAGAACTGTGGAAATCGGCACAACTGCTATTGATATACATGCATTGTACTCTCCTGGCCATACGATTGGATCAACATCTTTCGTGATTGATGGGCGATACTTGCTTTCTGGCGATATTTTATTCATCGACAGCATTGGCCGCCCTGATCTGGCCGGCCTGGCAGACGACTGGGTAGGGGATCTGCGTGAGACACTGTATAAGCGATACCGCGATCTGTCGGAAGAGCTGCTGGTTCTGCCGGCCCATTTCATGATCATTGATGAATTGAATCATGATGGTTCTGTTTCAAAGAAGCTGGGCACATTATTTGCAGAAAACCATGGTCTGAACATCAGCGACGAGTCAGAATTCCGCAGGCTGGTCACCGAAAACCTCCCGCCGCAGCCGAATGCCTATCAGGAAATCCGCAAAACCAATATGGGCAGAATCACTCCTGATGAAGAAGAGCAGCGTGAAATGGAAATAGGTCCAAACCGCTGTGCTGTCAGATAATAACAGGGAAATGCCTGCCAGTACCCCTGCAGGCATTTTTCTGAAAAAGGGAGGATGAGAACCATGAGCATTGAATTAATCATCGTCATTTTCCTGCTTGGCTTTGCTGGATCGTTTATTTCCGGACTGCTTGGCATAGGCGGTGCGATCATCAATTATCCTATGCTGCTGTATATGCCGGCTCTTTTGGGTTTGGCTTCATTCACTGCGCATGAAGTGACCGGCATCAGTGCGGTCCAGGTGCTATTTGCGACACTCGGCGGTGTATGGGCTTATCGCAAAGGCGGATTCTTAAATAAGTCTCTGATCCTTTATATGGGAATCAGCATCCTTGCCGGAAGCATGATCGGCGGATTCGGTTCGAAATTCCTGCCTGAAGCAGGCATCAACCTTGTGTATGGCATACTGGCATTGATTGCGGCAGTGATGATGTTCATTCCGAAGAAGGGGATCGATGATGTACCGCTCGATGAGGTCGTTTTTAATAAGTGGCTTGCTGCTTCCCTTGCCCTCATCGTCGGCATAGGTGCAGGAATCGTCGGTGCCGGCGGAGCCTTCCTGCTTGTTCCGATTATGCTTGTTATCCTGAAAATCCCAACAAGGATGACGATTGCATCTTCCCTTGCCATCACATTTATTTCTTCCATCGGTGCAACAGCGGCTAAGATTTCGACCGGACAGGTGGAATATCTGCCGGCCCTGATCATGGTTGCGGCAAGCCTGCTGGCTTCCCCACTTGGGGCGAAGGCCGGGAAAAAGGCCAATACGAAAGTGCTGCAAGTAATCCTGGCTGTCCTGATCTTTGCTACAGCTATTAAGATATGGATGGATATTTTATAAAAAAAGCAGACCGGTGAGGGTCTGCTTTTCTGCATTTTTTATGGATTGGTCGACCACATTCCGGCATTTTTAATAAAAATGCGCGGGTTCAGCTTCAGCTGGGCAACCATGTATTCTGCCAAATCTTCTGGCTGCATGACTTTTTCAGGATTTCCGTCAGTCAGATTTGTTTCAATTGCAAGATCTGTCGCCACAGTGCTCGGCGTCAGGGCACTGACCCGGATATTATGCTTTCTGACCTCAAGCATCAGTGATTCTGTCAAGCCGAGGACGGCAAATTTGGAAGCACTGTAGGCGCTGGTCACAGGAGCCCCTTTTTGGCCTGCACTTGAAGAGATATTGATTATATCGCCGGATTTTCTTTCGATCATTCCAGGCAGGACCGCACGTGTTACATGGTAGACGCCCATCAGGTTTACCTGAATGATGTCTTCCCACTCCTGCGGGGAAAGCTCCAGGAAGCCGCCGAATTTAGCGATGCCTGCATTGTTGATCAGGATATCGATCTGGCCAAGCTCAGAAGTTATTTTCTCAACGGCTTTGTTGACGGACTCGCTGTCCTGGACATCGGCAGCTGCAATAGAGACTTTTACGTCAAACTCTTTCAGCTCTTCGGCTGCTTTTTCAAGATTGGAAAGAGTCCTTCCGAGCAGGCCGACAGAAATGCCTTCCTTGGCGAAAGCAATTGCTGCTGCACGGCCGATGCCGCGGCCGGCGCCTGTGATTAAAGCTGTTTTTCCTTTTAGGCTTTGCATAAGATCACTCCTTTTAATGATATGATACTACTCCAAATTGGCATGCCTGCCAAACATTTTGGCTGAATCAAGTCCTTTTTTCTCCATGACGCGGAGGATGATGGCATCATAAAGCAGAAGAAGGGACTGCTCGAACAGTGATCCCATCGGCTGGATGGTGGAAAGCCCGCCTTCATTCTGATCCTTTGTCGCGCCCGGCATTTTGACAGTGATGTCAGCAAGGCTGGCGATGGATGAGTCAGGGACTATTGTAGCGGCTGCTATTTTGCCGCCGATCGACCTGGCTTTTTCAGCCATGGAAACGAGGCTCTTTGTCTCGCCGGAGCCCGACCCGATGATCAGAAGATCATTCTCCTCGAAGCCCGGCGTGACGGTTTCGCCGATGACATAGGCGTTGACCCCCATATGCATGAGTCTCATGGCAAAGGATTTCGCCATGAAGCCTGACCTGCCGGCACCTGCTGTGAACACTTTTCCGGATTCTAGTATCTGGCTTGCGAGTGCTTCCGCCTGCCCTGGGTCAATTGCTTCTGCTGCATGCTCCAGCTCGCTCAGAATCTTTTTCAGGTATTCTGCAGTATCCATCATCTTACCCTTGCTTGATGATTTCCTGCATTTTGCTTGCAGCTGCTTTTTTATCGTCCTGGCTGGTGATGCCTCCGCCGACGATGACCAGATCCGGCTGAGCCTTGACCACTTCCGGAAGGGTCTCAAGCTTGATTCCGCCCGCAATGGCTGTTTTGGCATTTTTTACAACGCTTTTAATTGTTTTCAGGTCTTCAAAAGAGTTCTGGCCGACAGCTTGCAGGTCATAGCCGGTGTGTACGCAAATATAGTCAACGCCAAGCTCGTCCAGTTCTTTTGCACGCCCTTCGAGGTCCTTGACGGCAATCATATCAACAAGGATTTTTTTGCCTTGCTTTTTCGCTTCTTCCACTGCGCCTTTGATGGACTCGTCTTCAGCAGCGCCGAGGATCGTGATGATGTCTGCGCCAGCTTCAGATGCCTTCATGACTTCATATCCTGCTGCATCCATGATCTTCAGGTCGGCAAGCACTTTCAGGTTAGGGAATGCTTCTTTAACTTCTTTAACGGCTTTGAGGCCTTCATTTATAACAACAGGAGTGCCGATTTCAACGACATCGATATGCTCCTCTACTTCTTTCACCAACTCGATTGCTTCAGGAATGTTTACCAGGTCTAATGCTAATTGTAATTCCATTTCTTTCACTCCTTCAAAATTGTCTGGGATGAACTGTGTTATTGAATATCACAGTATGAATGTCATTATAGAGATAACGACTCTCGATTGTAAGTACGCACTTTATTTTTACATAGTGCCTAAAAGTATACTAATGAGTTATAATAGGCTTTGGAGGTGGTTGGGATGTCCCGAATGCTGGATAAAACCTTTAACTGTGAAAAAGAACTGACTCTTTCCGTGATTGGCGGAAAGTGGAAAATGATTATTTTATGGCACCTGGGCAAAGAAGGCACCAAACGATTTGGTGAACTTAAAGCTCTTATACCGGGCATTACCCAGCGCATGCTTGTCAACCAGCTGCGTGAGCTGGAGGAAGATGCAATCGTCCACCGCGAAGTTTATCCTGTCGTGCCGCCGAAGGTCGAATATTCCCTTACTGAACAGGGCAGGACGCTCATGCCAATCCTGGACAGCATGTACAGCTGGGGAAAAAATTATATGGAAACCGTCTTAAACTCTGGCCAGGATACCGATCAGACTGCAAAGTGACGAAAAAAGATTGCTTCATGCGAAGCAGTCTTTTTTGTTTTTCACTTTATTAAGTTGTCCTGCCGGCTGGATTTTAGCAGCAGCAGAAGTAGAAAATTAAGCGGCTGTTTGCGATTCCCTTTTATGGCCCGGAAGAAAACCTGCAGTGCGGCAGACGGCTAACGATTTTGGCCATGAAGGGTTCCTGAAATACCAGCATCTCTCCTGAAGCAATGGGAAAAAGAGGCAGAGCGAGTTCTGCCTCCTGTTGTCATAAAGCTGGAATGCCAATGATTCGTCTGTTAATCTGCCGCTTCCTCATAGGTGATTGCCTGCTTTCCAATCTGCTCCCAGCCGGCTATGAACTCTTCCCGCGGGAGCTTGCGGTTTTTTTTGTCGAGAGGGTCGTTAACATAGAGGTTTTCTTCATCAAATCCTGTGACAAGGACTGAATGCATGCTGTAGGTGACTTTGACAGGCCCGCTTTGGGTCTCCCATGTTTCCCACTCGCTTTCAGGAAGCCTATCGAAGGTGCTGGTGACGATGACCCAGACAGGGCGGCCATCTTCGACCTGCTCCAGGACAGAGTCAAAGCTTTCACCTGTCATGTCTTTTATTTTCCCCGGCAGATAGTTTTCTGCCAGTTCGGCGACCGGTTCATGATAAACGCCAAGGCCAGGCTCATCCATTGTCTGCATATTGCCGACGAATCCTTCATGGATATTGCCGCGGACACCATTTTCCTCGAAAGGCACCCGCTTGATTTCTTCGGAAAGGGTCATTTTGTCAACAGAGACACCAGCATCCTGGAGGAGCATGGCAAGAGTAGTCACTTCGCAGCCCCTCATCAGCTCAGGCTTCTGGGAAATATGCGGGGCATCGATCATCATCTGCTCGGCTGTCTGCTCCTCGGCTGGCCTGGAGACAGCTTCTTCTTCGGGACCGCTGCTGTCAGAACAGCCGGCAAGCACAATAACTGCAGCTATCATTGCTTTTTTCAAAGAATTTCTCTCCTTTAGCGTTTTTATTGTCCTTTCCCTTTTAACCGATGAATTAACCTGAAGCAGCATGCCGGGGCCTTAGTGAAGGACTGGCAGGTAATTTCTCTTTTACAGAAGGTTTTTTATATTCCGGCTCGAATAGTAGAGGGTGATGAGAAAATATCAGGGAGGAGGCAGCAGATTGGGAAATGGATTATATCTGATGATGGAAGAGTATATGGAACTGGCCGACCGTTATCTGCCAGGCATGCTGGAAGGCCTGTATATCCATGGCTCTGCCGCGCTCGGGGCTTATCTGCCGGGCAAAAGCGATATTGACTTTATCGCGGTAACAAAAGGGATCCTGGAACAGGAAGAAGCAGGGCGGCTGCAGAAGGTCCATAAAGATTTTGCCACAAGGCATCAATATCCTGAACTGGATGGCTGTTATCTGGTATGGGACGATCTTGGCAGCCTCTCGAAAGAACTGCGCTATGTCTATAATGGCGGAGAGCTGGCAGAGGGTGTTCCGTTTAATCCTGTTATGTGGAGAATTTTAAAAGATCAAGGCATAGGATTAAGGGGCCCAGACATATCAGATCTTTCTTTCCCTGTTCGGGAGGAGGACCTGGCTGAATATATCAGGGAGAACAGCCAGTCGTACTGGCGGAAAAGAACGGAGGCAATGAAAGCTGACCCGAAAAGAATTATGGCTCTTCCGGCAGAGATGATTTATGAAGAGCTGGAGTGGAGCATATTGGGCCTGCTGCGGCAGTTTTATACCATTCGGGAGAACGGGATCACCTCCAAAGCAGGGGCAGGGAAATATGGGCTCAAGCATATGCCGGATAAATGGCATTCAGTGATTGAATTGGCATTGCTTGTCCGGAAGGGAGATACACCTCCGGCAGCACCTGAACAAGATGTGATCACGGATGCGCTTCAGCTGATGGATCATTTATCTTCGTCCATCCTGAAAGAAAAGAAGGGCCTTCCTTCCTAATGAGGGGCCCTTTCCGGATTAATAAATGCTGACATCACCGCTGGAAACATCAACCTTGATTTCATGTTTGCCTTCCTTATTGATGCCGCTTATGCGGTTGTCTGTCACTTCTTTTTGGTTCATGGGAACATCTGCATGAATGTCACCGCTGCTGTATTGGGCATCAAGTGTAAAGCTGGCATTGTCAGGCAAGTCGAGCTGTACATCGCCTGAGCTGACATCAAGGTCGATAGGTGCCGCAAGCTTTTTCATTTTGATGCCGAGCTCTCCTGATGCGATGCCGGCCTCAAGTTTTCCTTCTAAGCTGTCAATGGTGGTGCTGCCTGAGCTGATTTCAAGGTCTGCTTCTTCTGCTTTCAATGAAGAGATGAATAGTTCTCCAGATGCGCCGTTAAGCTCAAATTCCCGTACTTGAAGGTCTCCGAGCATAACATCTCCTGAGCTCATATCCAGAGAGACGTCCCGCAGCTTTATCGGTTCATTGCCGGCAAAATCAAAATCCCCGGATCCGAGATTAATGTCCAGATCTTTGTCATAGTCTTGAGGAATATAAATGCTGAGCTCTGTCTTTTCAAAGCCGCCGAACCAGTGAGGCCATTTTCGTTTATAATCGACCTTTATTGTCCTGCCGTTTTTCTTCACGTCCACTTCACCCTTGCCATCCAGAACGGCTTCAACGGTATCTCTTTCTTCCTGGATGATAGTTGTCTCTACTCCTGACACATTTACTTCAATCCGGCTTACCCGTTCGGCTGAAGCTTTTTCCTTTCCGTTTGCGCCCAGGCCCAGCCAGCTGAATTGGCTGAAGCTTGTAAAGGCCAGATAAAGACCGGTGATAACCAGGAATAACAGAATGATTTTTTTCATATGGAAACCTCTTTCTATATTATATTTAGCATTAAATGTCCTTGTTTGTATTCTACCGGAAGATCCAATCCCCTTTAATGCACCTCCGCATGATTTTCTTCTAAGACCTTAGACATACAAGTGAAACCGCTTTTTCTTCGGAAGTTTATCTTGGAAAAAGGAGGGTAGAGGGATTGTTAGCAGGAATATGAATGAAGAAAGAAAGGATGAGTGATTTGCCTGATACATACCAAGTAAAACTAAATGGCGCTGAAGTAAAGGTGGCGGCAGGTGATGAGACAACCATCCTTCAGCTATTGCAGAATTCATCGGTGGAGGTGCCGAATGTCTGCTACCATCCGAGCCTTGGGCCGATTGAAACATGTGATACCTGCATCGTCAGTGTGAATGGGGAGCTTGTCAGGTCATGCTCAACCAGGCTGAAAGACGGGGATATTATTGATACGGCATCAGCGGATGTAAAGGAAGCGCAGGTTATCGGGATGGACCGCATCCTGACTAATCATGAGCTTTACTGCACGGTATGCGACTATAATAATGGCGGATGCGAAGTACATAACACAGTCAAAGAAATGAAAATCAATCATCAGAGCGTCCCTTTTGCACAGAAGCCGTATCCTGCGGATAATTCCCATCCTTTCTACCGGTATGATCCGGATCAGTGCATCCTTTGCGGACGCTGTGTCGAAGCATGCCAGGATGTTCAGGTGACAGAGACGCTGACAATCGACTGGGAACGTGAAAAACCAAGGGTCATCTGGGATAATGATGTCCCGATCAATGAGTCTTCTTGTGTTTCATGCGGACACTGCTCAACCGTCTGTCCGTGCAATGCCATGCTGGAAAAAGGCATGGAAGGGGAAGCCGGCTATTTAACCGGTATTGCCAAGCAGACGCTCCGGCCGATGATTGAGATCACTAAAAATGTCGAAACAGGCTACGGATCAATTCTTGCCATCTCGGATATGGAAGCCGCGATGCGCGATGAGCGGATTAAAAAAACGAAAACGGTCTGCACATACTGCGGAGTGGGCTGCAGCTTTGATGTCTGGACAAAGGGCCGTGAGATCCTGAAGGTGGATCCGCAGCCGGAAGCCCCGGCAAACGGTATTTCCACCTGTGTGAAAGGAAAGTTCGGATGGGATTTTGTCAATAGCGAAGAGCGCCTGACAAAGCCGTTGATCCGGGAAGGAGAATTCTTCAGGGAGGCGGAATGGGATGAAGCCATCAGCCTGATTGCCCGCCGTTTCACCGAAATTAAAAATGAACATGGAGCTCAGGCCATGAGCTTCATTTCTTCCTCTAAATGTACGAATGAGGAGTCTTTCCTGATGCAGAAGCTGGGCCGTGCGGTAATCGGGACAAATAATATCGATAACTGCTCCAGATACTGCCAGACTCCTGCGACTGTCGGGCTGTTCAGGACGGTCGGCTATGGCGGGGATGCAGGGAGCATCCGGGATATCCAAATTGCCGATCTTGTCCTCATCATTGGCTCCAATACAGCAGAATCCCATCCTGTCCTGTCCACCAGGGTGAAAAGGTCGCATAAACTTGGCGGCCAGAAACTGATTGTGGCAGACCTGCGGAAGCATGAAATGGCTGACAGGGCCGATCTGTTCGTGCAGCCTAAGGCAGGCACTGATATTGTCTGGCTGTCGGCAGTGGCAAAATATATTATTGACAATGGCATGGCAGATGAAAAGTTCATTGCTGAAAAAGTGAACGGGCTGGAAGAATTCACGAAGAATCTGGAAAAGTACACGATGGAGTATGCGGCTGAAGTGACTGGCATCCCGCTGGAACAGCTGATTGATATGGCCGAAATGATCGGCAGGGCAAAATCCGTCTGCGCACTCTGGGCGATGGGCATCACCCAGCATATGGGCGGAAGTGATGCCAGTACAGCCATTTCCAACCTTCTGCTTGTCACTGGCAACTATGCAAAGCCGGGTGCCGGGGCTTACCCGCTTAGAGGGCATAACAATGTCCAGGGTGCGAGCGACTTCGGCAGCATGCCGAATATGTTCCCGGGATATCAGGAAGTCGCCGATCCTGAGATCAGGAAGAAGTATGAGCTGGCATGGGGAACAGAGCTTCCGGGCGAGCCTGGGCTCAATAACCATGAAATGGTGGAAGGCATTCATGCCGGCACCCTTAAGGCGATGTACCTGAAAGGTGAGGATATGGGACTCGTTGATTCAAACATCAATCATGTGCATGCTGCGTTTGAAAAGCTTGATTTCTTCGTGGTCCAGGATATCTTCCTCAGCAAGACGGCGGAGTTCGCCGATGTTGTCCTTCCTGCAAGCCCGAGCCTTGAAAAGGAAGGGACATTCACCAATACCGAGCGCAGGATCCAAAGACTGTACCAGGCCCTTGAACCGCTTGGTGACTCAAAGCCTGACTGGCAGATCATCATGGAAATCGCCAACAGCCTTGGGGCAGGCTGGAACTATACGCATCCATCCGAAATCATGGAAGAAGCCTCCAGATTGATGCCTTTGTATTCCGGTGTGACGTATGAAAGGCTGGAAGGGTATAACAGCCTGCAGTGGCCGGTAGCGGAGGATGGTACAGATACCCCGCTTTTATATACAGAAAGGTTCCCGTTTGATGATGGCAGGGCAAGGCTTGTGCCGGTCGATTGGACGAAGCCGCTGGAGTTTGCGGAAGAGTATGATCTCCATATCAATAATGGGCGCCTTCTTGAGCATTTCCATGAAGGCAATATGACGTACCGTTCAAAAGGAATCACCGAGAAGACGCCAAGCGTGTTCCTGGAGGTATCCCCGGAGCTTGCAGAAGAGCGCGGACTGGAAAGCGGCACGCTTGTAAGGCTTTCATCTCCTTATGGAAATGTGAAGGTGCAATGCCATATTACCGACAGGGTAAAAGGGAAGGAAGTGTACCTTCCGATGAATGACAGGGGAGAGGCTGCCATCAATCTCTTGACAAGCAGCTATGCTGATAAAGATACTGATACGCCGGCTTATAAAGAGATCCGGGCAAAAATGGAGATACTGAAGGCCAAGGGCGAAGACCCGCTTCCTAGAATCAACCACCGCTATGGAAACCCGCAGCCGCAGATTGGTGTACAGGTCCAGAAAAAGTGGGCGCGGAAGGATTATATTTTCCCGGGAGATCTTGTGAAAAAGGAGCGAGAACATGGCTAAAGCGATCACGCATATCCAGCGCAAGACATTAAGCGAGGAAGAAAAGCGTAAAAAAGATCTGATGGAAGTGGAAGATGCCCTGATTGAAAATAAAGAAGCCATCCTGGAGTCTCTCAAGGTCATGAGGAATATGCATGACCGTGGGGTGCTTTCCCTGCTCAGCGGTCTGTTTGGCCAGGGAGACAAAGTCCTCGACATCTTTGTCAGGGCGGCTGACAAGCCGGAAACCTCGAACACATTGAAAAATTTGCTCCTGATGGGCGGGACACTGGGCATGATCAATGTCAAACAGCTGGAGCCGTTCCTGCTTAAAATCGACTCAGGCATTGCCAGGGTGGCGGAAGCAGGAGATACTCAGGAAAAAACAAGCTTTTTCGATCTGGCTAAATCTTTGAAAGATCCGGAAATCAACAGAGCCGTCACCCTGCTGCTGACCTTCCTGAAAGGGATGGGACAGGAAACGAAGGATCTGGAGCGGAATACCCAGCTTCCGCAGGAACAAATCGAAGAGCAGAGGAAGCAAGACGAGTGATGATCAGGAGGGGGCAGATGCCCTCTTCTTTTTTTATGCTGAATTCAGTTCAGCCATTAAATCTGGTCCCCTTCCGTAAATCCCTTTTAACTTTTTCCTCAAAAAAGTAAAACCATATATATCAAGGAAGACAGCGGTTTCATGTTAGTTTAATTAACATAAAGTTATCAGAAACTTTAAAATACTCATTGACACCAGTTTGAAAAGAGATAAAATAAGGGTAAGAAACTTAATGTTATATTATCTAACATGAATTTGTTAGATAATAAGCATACAATATTTGAGGGGGAGAGAAAGTGGATACAACTTTTTTGATGAACAGTTTATGGGTCATGGTTAGTGCAGTCCTGGTCATCTTCATGCTTGGCGGATTCATTATGCTGGAGGCCGGGTCTACACGAATGAAAAATGCCGGCCATATCGCGGGGAAGACCATTTTTACATTCGGGCTGGCCTCACTCGTTTTTTGGGCTGTCGGCTTTGGATTTATTTTTGGAGACAACGGCAATTTCTTTACAGGGTTATCGCACTTTTTTTATTCAGGATATGAAATTGAAGGAATGAGTCTTTCCTCATCAGTATTTTTCCTCTTCCAGCTTGCTTTTGCAGGAATCTCCATCACGATTGCCCTCGGCGGCTTCGCAGAAAGGGCAAAACTTTCAATCTATCTGATATTTACGATTCTGTTTTCAGCGCTTGTCTATCCGGTGGTTGCCCATTGGATCTGGGGCGGGGGATGGCTGGCTGAACATGGGAAGCAGGATTTTGCCGGCTCAACTGTCGTTCACTTGACAGGGGCGATGGCGGCATTGGCAGCGACCCTCCTTCTTAAACCAAGGATCGGCAAATATAATAAAGATGGCTCCGCCAATAATATTTACGGACATAACCAGGTGTTTACAGCCCTTGGGGTATTGATTCTCTGGATCGGCTGGTTTGGATTCAATGCAGGAAGCACCGTTTCTGTTGACGGAGCATTCTTTGGATTTGTTGCCCTTAATACCAATCTTGCTGCAGGTGCAGGGGCGGTCGCAGCGCTCCTGATCTCATGGATGGTTCTCGGCAAATCGGATATTACGACAATGCTTAATGGCGCCCTGGCAGGCCTTGTTGCCATAACAGCATCCTGTGCCTTCGTTGACACATGGGCAGCTGTACTCATTGGATTTGTTGCGGGAATACTCGTTTTCTATAGTGTCCGATTCTTCGAGAAACTGAGAATTGATGATCCGATATACGCCCTTTCTGTCCATGGAGCTGCAGGGGTGTGGGGCACATTGTCAACCGGATTCTTTGCCACTCCGGAATTGGCAGCAGTCGGCCAGCCTGGACTATTCTACGGAGGAGGCTTCGCACAGCTGGGAGTCCAATTCATGGGCGTTGCTGTATCTGCCCTCTATGCTTTTGCCGTATCATTTGTCATACTGCTTATAGCAAAGAAGGTTATGAATGGCTTGCGTGTATCTGAGGAAGAAGAAATTATGGGCCTTGATGTCAGTGAGCATGGCAGCTATGGATACCCGGAGGTTTTTCTTTCTAAAGATAACAAAATGTCTTCATGAGCATAACGTAGGGCCTCTTTATGAGAGGCCTTATGTTTCGCAAATAAGAAAGTATATTCTTTAACTTCGATTACTGTCTAGCTCCAGCGCCTACCCCCCTCGAGGTCACAAGCCAATCCTGCCAAAAAGGCAAAGAACGCCTTTTCGGCAGGATCGTCTTGAGGCCCCCAGGATGGGGGTCATGCAGACGTTGCCACAGGACGTGGCGCTCTTAGTCTGCGTTCCTTTAGGGTGAGCAAGGCGCTTGCGCTTTTCTTATTATCAAGGGAGTGCGTGTGTATGCAGGATTTTCAGTCATATGCAGAAATCAGGGAATGGAAGGACAGCCGCATCTTCATGGCTGCCGCCAGTACATCCAGAATAAATGAAATCCATGATGAAGCGATGAAATATGTGTTCAGGCAGTCTGTGCAAAAGGTTAGAAAAAGGCCGGATGAATCGGATTTTGTCTGGTTTGTGACCGGCAGCGGAGGCAGGCTGGAACAGGGTGTTATCAGTGATCAGGATCACGGCATTGTTTTTACCGGGGGGGAAGAGAAAGCGGCGTACTTTCAGGAACTGGGGCAAGAGCTGTCATATGGCCTGAATGAAACGGGATATCCCTATTGTGAAGGCAAGGTGATGAGCAGCAACCCTTTATGGCGGAGAACAGCGGAAGCATGGAAAGGGCAGCTGGAGCAATGGATTGAGGAGGAGAGCTGGGAGTCGATCCGGTATCTGCAGATTTTTTATGATGCGAGGTCCCTTGAAGGAAGCGGAGTGTATATCAGTGAGCTTAAATCTTATGTGCACACTAAGATGATGGCAGGTCCCAGGCTTTTAAAAAGGCTTGCAGAGAATAGCATGCATATTAAACCGGCTGTAGGTCCCCTGGGGCAAATCCTTGTTGAGGAAAAAGGGAAATTTGAGGGATGCATAGACTTGAAGCAGACTGCTTTCCTTCCCTATGTTAACAGCATCCGTCTATTGGCGATGAAGGAAGGGCTTTTTGAGACCTCCACCCTTGAAAGGATCAGCAGGCTTGCGGAAAAGGCAGAGTATAGGGACGCACTGAAAAAGGCAGAGCACAATTTCCGCCTTCTGCTGTCCTGCAGGGAATCCATTTTCTCCACTGCCCGCTCTTATGAGGCTTCACACTATTTGAATGTAAGAAACCTTCCAAGGGAAGAACGGGCGGAGCTCCGCAATATCCTGAAGGGCGGAAAAAAGCTGCATCAATTTGTACAGGCCAAGATTGAAAAGGGTGTCCAATAATGGGCTTTGAAAGCATGTTTCAAATGATGAAAGGGCTGCCGGGGAAACTGAATTCAGGTGTTTTCGGGGGGATGCAGGGCGGGCAGAATTCCCAGCAGCAGGC
Source organism: Bacillus infantis (assembly GCF_008180445.1). GTDB lineage: Bacteria > Bacillota > Bacilli > Bacillales > Cytobacillaceae > Bacillus_AB > Bacillus_AB infantis_B. The sequence goes on along the minus strand of NZ_VTER01000003.1, from coordinate 312,924 downwards.
CTTCCTGCGCAGGCTGAATAAAGAGATACGGGCAGAAGAAGCGCTGTCGGTGCCGCTTGACAGGATGGAGGCTATCGTCATGGATATTGAAACAACGGGTTTTTTTCCTGATCAGGGAGATGAGATTATTTCGATAGGGGCGGTCAAGATAGAGAATGGAATCATAAATGAGGATAAGAAGTTTTATTCCCTGATCAGATATGAAAAAACACTCTCACCTCAGATTGAACAGCTTACAGGCATAAGGGGCTCCCAGCTTAAGGAGGCACCCCCGCTGCCTGAAGTGCTGATAGATTTCTTCAAATTCTGCGAAGCGCGGACTATCATAGCGCATCATGCCCGGCATGAGAAGAGCTTCCTGCAGAATGCGAGCTGGAAGCATTTTAAAGCTCCTCTTAAGCACAGAATTATAGATACCTCTTTCCTGTACCGGATTGCTGAGCCGGAGCTTAACCTGCAGAGGCTTGAGGACCTGTGCAGCCACAACGGCATTCCGGTCATGGAGCGGCATCATGCTCTGGAGGATGCCCGGCTGGCTGCCGAACTATGGTGCTGTTATATAAGCAAGGTCCGGGATAAAGGATGTATGACACTGAAAGATGTATATGAAAGGGTTGCTTCATTATAGTCCTATTAAAGGTGCGGTCTCTGCCGTGCCTTTTTGTTTTTATTAAATTCCATTTTGATCCAGAAAGGGGGTTTAACTGTCATTTTTCCCGCAAAAATACTAGAATAAGAAATAGCTATAAGAATGTTAAAAATTCCAGCTTTCTTTTTGAAGGCAAAAAAATATAAAGGTGATCAAAATGAATATAAACAAAAAAGGATTGCTGGTCGATGTAGAAACAACAGGCCTGGCTCCTGGCGGGGACGAAATCATCGAACTGGCATTTATTCTGTTTTCTTATGATGGAGCTACAGGTGAAATCCTGCAGGTTGAGGAAAAGGAGTCTTTCCTTAGGGAGCCGCTTTCAAGCAGGGCGCTGAGAAATTATAGCAGTGCGTACAGGATTCATGGGATTCCGTTTGAAATGGTAAGGGGACAGGTTTTCCATGATGAGTCAGTCCAGTCTTTCCTTAATAAAGCCGATTCTGTATTTGCCCATAATGCCTCATTTGACAGAAGCTTCATGTATCAGATGTATCCTGAAGTGAATGACCTTAAATGGTATTGCACCATGAAGGGAGTACAATGGAAAAAGTATGGCTTTGCCAACAGCAAGCTGGCGACTCTCCTTTCCGCCCACAATATTACAGACCATCAAACTCACAGGGCGATGGACGATATTACATATCTGATGGAGCTGATGAAGCAGCAAAACCCGGACGGGGGCCTGTTTTTAAAAGAGGTGCTTGAAAAAGGGCCGATGAGAAAATACCAGCCTGCGAAAAAACCGGGGAGAACTTATACGTGGAGCGCCGGGAGCAGCATTGATCCGCCCTTCAATTAATCTATTTAGCGAAACCGCCATAAGGCGGTTTTTTATTATGAGAAAATGATGAAGTTTCCATTTTTTGAGAGAGGTTTTATTGTTATAATGAAAATATTACAAAAATAAATATAAAGAGGTAGAGCTATGTTACTGAGAGACGCTGAAGTTATTCTCCGGACCATCACCGAAGAAGATCTTCCCCGGTTATGGGAGCTGGCTTTTAAGGAAGAGCATCCGGAGTGGAAAAAGTGGGACGCTCCCTATTTTGAGCATAAATCACTGACGTTTGCTGAATACGAGTTGAGGAAGGGGCAGGTAGTCAACCAGGAGGATATGCTGGCCATCGAAATCAACGGCAAGATAGAAGGGACGGTCAGCTATTACTGGGAGCATGAGCCATCTCTGTGGCTGGAAATGGGAATCGTCATTTATTCGCCGGAATATTGGAATGGCGGTTATGGGACAAGGGCATTGAAGCTCTGGATCAGCCATCTTTTCCAAACAAAGCCGATTGCCCGGACCGGCTACACCACCTGGTCAGGAAATGAGCGGATGGTCAAGGTCGGCGAAAAGCTGGGGATGACGATGGAAGCCAGGCTGCGGAAATGCCGGATATACAAGGGCGTCCATTATGATTCAATCAGGATGGGCATTTTGCGTGAAGAGTGGGAAGCTAATCCCGTCTTTGAATTGGCTGGTTCTGCAGCTGGAGAATAATTACTAAAATGAGAAACGGAAGAATGTCCAATGAATCTTATAAAAGAAAAATTGAAAGGATCGTTTCCGGAAATCGAAACGGCCCGCCTTCTGCTCAGGAAAGTGATAATGGAGGATGCAGAGGATATCCTCGGATATCTTTCTGATGCCGAAGTAACGAAATACTATGGAATCGAGCCATTTGCTGACTTGGATGATGCACGCTCCGAAATTGGCTGGTATGAACGCATTCTTGAGGAAGGAACGGGCGTCCGCTGGGGAATTTCGTTAAAGGACGGAAAAGGGCTGATTGGAAGCTGCGGATTTTTGAACATGGATTCCGCCCATTTCCGGGCAGATATAGGGCTTGAGCTGGATCCTGCCTGCTGGAATCAGGGAATCGGCACCGAGGCAATCACGGCTATCATCCAGTATGGCTTTGAGGATTTGAATCTGATGAGAATTCAGGCACTGATTGAACCTGCAAACCTCCAGTCCCAGCGCCTTTTCGGAAAATGCGGGTTTATCCGTGAAGGATTGCTGAGGAATTATGAGTATAGTTGCGGAAAGTTTGATGATCTGCTGATGTTTTCCATCATTAATCCCCATCATCTAGGCCCAGGGGCTTAGAAGCAAATAATACCGGAGTTCGTTCTTTTAGGGAGCATTGAGGCTGTATGATTATGGAGAAGGGCAGCACGGTCGCCACTGCGCATTTCCCTTCATTTTTTTCAGGAGGGAAAAGAAATGGGCCATCGCCAGGTATTTGTACTGCTGACCGACACAGGAACTTTATTCACGAAGCTGATTCGGGTTTTTACTGGAAAAGAACTCAATCATGCATCCATCTCATTTGATGAAGGGCTGCTGGATGTGTACAGCTTCGGGAGGATTAATCCTGCCAATCCGTTTTCCGGGGGATTCGTGAAAGAAGATGTGCGCGCGAATTTGTTTGCAAATGCCCGCTGTGCAGTTTATGCCTGTACGGTGAGCGAGAAGGAATATGGCAGGATGCAGGAGCAGGCGGCATTTTTTGAAGAAAACAGGCATCATTATAAATATAATCTGCTCGGCTTGTTCGCCGTGCTGTTCAACTGGGAATATAACAGATCCAATGCCTTCTTCTGCTCTGAATTCGTCGGGACCATCCTCAAGGAAACCAGCGGATACCGGGTGGAAAAGCCTGTTTCACTGCTCAAGCCGCATGAACTGGAGAAAGTCTTTTCTCTCCATCTTGTATACAAAGGGAGTCTGTCTGATTATCTGCAGGCCGACTCAGCCCGCCCAAGGCTGGATGCTTCCATTGCATGAAAGGAAGCCAGCCTTGTACAGGCTGGCTTCTTGTCAGCTCTGAGCAAGCCGCCTCCGCATTTCGATTTGTCCAGCTCCGGCGGCTAGAGCCTCGAGTCATAAGCCACACTGGAATTAAAGGCAAAGAACGCCTTTTATTCCAGCGCGTCTTATGCTTGTCGGCTCTGAGCAAGCCGCCTCCGCATTTCGATTGTCCAGCTCCGGCGGCTAGAGCCTCGAGTCATAAGCCAATCAGGCCAGAAGGTTAAAGAACAACCTTCCGTCCTGCTTGTCTTATGCTGGGCCCGCAGGATGCGGGTCATGCAGGCGTTGCCACAGGACGTGGCGGTTTTAGCCTGCGTTCCTTGATTCTGAACAAGCCGCCTCCGCATTTCGATTGTCCAGCTCTGGCGGCTAGAGCCTCGAGTCATAAGCCAATCAGGCCAGAAGGTTAAAGGACAACCTTCCGTCCTGCTCGTCTTATGCTTGTCGGCTCTGAGCAAGCCGCCTCCGCATTTCGTTCAGTCCGCGTCAGTTTTGCTTTTTTGGTCTTTGTTGTGTTTATTTCCTTTGCTGTTGTCGCCGCTGATTGGGTCGGACAGGCCAGCGCGCGGGGAGTTTTGGTTGCTGCTGCCTTTATTATACTTTTTTGTCATCGCTTTTCCCCTCCTTATCCTAAGTACATCATTATCTTCCCATTAAGGAATCTTTTATATGCAGCGGCTGAAGGGATGGCTCTGAACACCCGCTTTTGGCTGGGTTGGTTTGACTGGCTATGCTATAATGTAGGCAAAATTCTAAACGAGGTGAATGATTTGCTGGAAACGATTCTGGTATGTGTAAGCAGCCCTCAGCATGCTGAAACGCTCATTCAAAGGGGGAAGCTCCTTGCTGATGCATTTAAGGGGAAGTGCTATGTATTGTCAGTGCTCCCGGGGCAGGAAAAGGATCTTGAGTTCAATCAGATTCAGACGAAAATGCTGTTTGAATCATTGGCTGAAAAATACGGCCTCCCTGCCATCCAAAAGTATAAGAACGGACAGAAGGTTTCTGATTTAATCGCCGAAACAGTCCGGGAGAAGTCCGCCACTCAAATCGTCATGGCCCACGCCGTTCAGAGCAAATGGGAAATGGTCGTCAAGCATTCCCTCGTCAATCATCTGTTCGAGCTTCTTGAAGGCGTTGACCTCCATCTTGTTGAAGTGAACCGCGATGTATACGATCCGGCAGGAGAATGGGACAAGGGGATAGAAGCTTCTTTGGTAAAAGAAGAAGGCGGCTATAGAATTTCGTTTGATGATAACGGGAAAGAAGGGACTCTTGGCACCTTTTTCAGGGAATTGTCCACCGACTTCTCCAATGGCTTTTTTGTAGCAGGGGATGGACATAATCAAAAAGTCATTAAGATCCATAATGGGACCGCTGCAGCAGAAGCAGTGGAAAAGGACTGAAGAGTGCTGAAGCATTAAAAATCCGAATACAAGATGCAGCGGGCGGCAAATAGTGCCGCCTGCTTCTTTATTGCTGTAAAAGGGCCCCTGCATAGGGCCCTTTTTTTGCTTTTGGGGGATGAGCCCGAACTAAATGGATGAAATCCCATATACAAGTAGTATAAGGGCCAAGCGCCTTGAGTGGCGCACCATCAGCCGATACAAACGCCCTTTTAAGCCGGGATAGGGATTAGCCCTCACTTGCCGGCTTAAAAATCATATTAAATAGTATAAGCGCTCGGAGGGGGTGAACTGTGTTGGATGAACTAAATAACAAGATGGCTGAGCTATCGAATCAGCTTGTAAGCCTTAAAGTAAGAGACCTTTTAAAGCGGAATCAAAGCGACGAAAGCGGATTGAAAACGAAAAACCTGTCAGATGAGGAAAAAACGCGTATCCGCAATCTTGTGAAAGATCTGGAACAGCAGGTTAAAGAATTTGTTGAAGCACAAAAAAAGAAAAATGATTCTGCCGAAGAAGAGCCTAAGAAAGAAGCCAAACGCACGTTTAGGAAAAAAAGCCGATAAGGCAAAAAATTTAAGGGAGAGATTACATTGTTAAGTGGAAACTATCGTCCAAAGGTAGAAGATGTTTATTGTGAAAGCAATGCTGCCGGTTCATCATGCCACCACAGCGGATGGAATGCCCTTGATCCTTCGTCAAGCCATCCTATGAGCATTTTTGACAGCAGCGACAGAGATGTAAAAGATGTTGTGCAAGGCACGAATATGGGCCAATATTCTAAAGAGTCCATTGTCCTTAAAAACTGTCTCAATGTTGAAGTAAACTCAAGTGAAACCCAAGTTGCCGCTTCATTGCAGGCAGCCCTCGTTGTAGCAATCGTCATTGTCATCAATATCTCAATTGCTGACGGAGGCCAAGCTGAAAGAATCACTGAAGATTTGCTTCAATTCACACAAATCAACCAATCTAACCGCCAGAGCGTTTATATTGAAAATGCGAAAGACTGTACTGTAAACCTTGAAGATACTCAAGTAGCGCTGACACTCAACCTGCTGATCCAGGTACTTCTTGCGCTGGTTATTGAACTGGAAATCCTGTAATAGGCAGTCTTAAAAAACGCAGACTTATCCAACCCTACCTCCTTTCATATAATAAATATGCGGCATAAGGAACTTCCTTGTGCCGCTTTTTTTTATTGAATTTGGACCCGCGGGGAAGGAAAGCTATAATATACATAAAGGCCACAGCATCCGTTATCAAATGTTTGATGTAATTTCTTACTTATTTCACAATTAAGAGATATAGTATCCTGTATAAAAGGAATCTGTATGAAAGAGGGACAAAAAATGAAGAAATATCTATATGTTTTTATCCTCGCCGTGATGGCTCTTGCAGCCTGCGGAAAGGGTTCTGATGACAGCGGCCAGGGGAACGGGGGACAAGTGCCGGAAATCCTTGAAGCCAATCTTGATGTTCCTGAAAAAGTGGAGCTGAATGAAGAAATAACCCTTTCTGTCGAAGTAGTGCAGGGGGAAGAAGCTGTCGAGGATGCAGATGAAGTAAAGTTTGAAATCTGGCAGGAAGGAAATCAAGAAGAGAGTGAAATGCTTCCTGCAGAACATACAGGCAAAGGCATTTACCAGGCTGCCAAGACCTTCGGCAAGGATGGAGATTATATAGTACAGGTCCATGTAACAGCGAGGGATATGCATACAATGCCAAAAGCTGAGGTACAAGCCGGTGAGGGCGGAGAGGCTGGCAATAGCGCAGACGGAGAAGCTGCTCATGATCATGGGGAAGATGAAGGCCATGACCATGAGTCAGGCGGAGAAGAATCATCCCACCATCATGGTGAGGCTGTAATCAGTTTCATCAAGCCGGATCATATCCATATGAAACAGGCGGCGGGCCTTGAGGTCCAGGTGGACAAGAAAGATGGGTCTCCCCTGGAAGAAGCGCTTGTTAAACTTGAAATTATGAAAGAAGGCAAGGACACTCCTGAGTGGGTGAACCTGACAGAGTCCGGCGATGGAAAATATTCTGCAGAACATAGCTTTGCAGAGGCGGGCAGCTATACCGTGACTGTCCATGTGGAAAACTCGGAAGGGCTGCATGAACACTCTGATTTTCCTCTGACAGTCGAATAGGAAAGAGAAACGGCAGCTCAGAGGCTGCCGTTTTTTCCTGCGCAAGGTCAAAAAGGCGCCAGGTTCAGTAGGTAAGTGATATGATTTATAAGAGAAAAACCTGCAGGATGGTGGAAATATGACAAAAACACATTTGAACTTCAACACTTCAATCGGAGTGAAAAAGCCAAACAGTATCCGTGACAAAGAGCAGGGCTGCCCTTTCTGTGAGAGAGAAAAGCTGACCGATATCCTTGCAGTTGAGGACAATATCATTTTGCTGAAAAATAAATTCCCTGTCCTTGAAAATACCCTGCAGACCGTTTTGATTGAATCAGACGAATGCAGCGGGGATATCTCAACCTATTCTTTAGAGCATCTGGAAAAGCTGCTGAGTTTCGGATTGAAGCATTGGCTTGAAATGGAAAACAGCGGACGCTTCACATCTGTCCTGTTTTTTAAAAACCACGGGCCGCTCTCAGGGGGGACCATTGCGCATCCCCATATGCAGATTGTCGGGCTTAATGAAGTGGATTACACAGAGAATATCAGGGAAGAAGAATTTGAAGGACTGGCCATCAGCCAAAAAGGCAGAACACTGCTCAATATTTCAACAGCCCCGAAAATCGGCTTCTATGAATTTAATGCAAAGCTTGGAGACATGAAGGAAATCGGTGCCTTTGCTGCTTATATTCAGGCAGCTGTCCGCTATATCCTTCACAGCTTTCCGTTCAAATGCTCCAGCTATAATTTATTTTTCTATAAACTCGGAGATGACATCTATGCCAAAATAGTCCCGCGGTTCGTAACAACGCCTATTTATATCGGCTATTCAATTCCTCAGGTCCCCAATAATCTGGAATGGATGAAAGAGGACATCCGTTCAAAGTACTTCGGCAGCTTCCCTGCCGCAGACTGATCCGGCAACTGAAAAAGAATAGTGAAAAATGAAATAATATCCAGCAGCATGAAACAAGTTGTGATTTGTCTCTTAAAAAAATATAATGAAGAATTGTAGTAGATTTTTTGTTTGGGCAGCCTGCGCATCATAAGCAAGCGCCCTCCGCTTTTCTATTGTCCAGCTCCGGCGGCTAGAGCCTCGAGTCATAAGCCACACAAGAATTAAAGGCAAAGAACGCCTTTTATTCTTGTGCGTCTTATGCTTGTCGGCTCTGAACAAGCCGCCTCCGCTTTTCTATTTGTCCAGCTCCGGGCGCTAGCCTCTCGAGTCATAAGCCACTTAAGGATTGAAGGCAAAGAACGCCTTCTATCCTTAAGCGTCTTATGCTTGTCGAGGCTGAGCAAGCGCCCTCCGCTTTTCTATAAAAGGAGACGATTATGACTTCTAATAATAATTCTAGTTATCGTATAGATTTTGGGTTGATATTGATTTTGATGCTGCTGTGCCTGGTTAGCTGCATATCGATTTACAGCGCGCAGACTACGGGCCAGTATAAAGATAATTTCCTTCTGAAGCAGATTGTCTGGTGGGTGGTCGGTGCCGGCATTGTTGGAACGGTGATGACGCTTGATTCTGATCAGCTGAAGAAGATTTCCTGGTATGCCTACGGGCTGGGGATTGCGCTGCTTGGTTTTTTGATCGTGGCTCCTTCGGGGATTGCACCTGTTATAAATGGGGCAAAAAGCTGGTATACCTTTCCTGCGGTAGGGTCCCTTCAGCCTTCGGAGGTTGTCAAAGTTTTTATCATCCTCGCTCTGGCAAGGGTGATAACAGATCATCATCCGAAGTATCGGATCAAGACGATCCAAACCGACCTCTGGCTGCTGGTGAAAATCGGTGCAGTGACGTTCCTGCCGCTTATGCTTGTAATGCAGCAGCCTGACCTCGGGACAAGCCTTGTATTCATAGCAATCATGATTGGCATGATCTTCATCTCTGGGATCACATGGAAGCTTCTGCTCCCAATATTCGGCGGCGGAATCACCTTGATCGCAGGCATTTTTTACCTCGTGCTCTGGCACCCTGATCTGCTGGAAAAATATCTGGGCGTCAAACAGTACCAGTTCGGCCGCATCTATTCCTGGATCGATCCCTATAATTATCAGGGGACGACCGGATTCCAGCTGACACGCTCCCTGCTTGCCATCGGTTCTGGGGAGACAAGCGGAAAGGGCTATGGCACTAGGGAGGTTTATCTTCCAGAAAGCCATACTGATTTTATTTTCAGTATTGTCGGGGAAGAGTTCGGGTTCATTGGGGCGAGTGTTCTGATCAGCTTGTTTTTCCTGCTGATTTACCATATTACGAAAGTTGGCATGGAAACGAAGAACGACTTTTACACCTATATTTGTGTCGGTGTCATCAGCATGATCACATTCCATGTATTCCAGAATATCGGCATGACAATCGGGCTCCTGCCGATCACGGGTATCCCGCTTCCATTTGTCAGCTACGGAGGAAGCTCGCTTATGGGCAGCATGCTTGCCATCAGCCTGATCTTCTCCATCCGCTACCATTATAAAAAGTATATGTTCTCCAATAGTGACTAAGGACAGGGAAGCCCCTGTCCTTTTTTCATTCTATTACCCCTGATTCAAGTATCTCTACATTGCTTGTAACCTTTACGCTCATGCGCTTGTATTCGTCTTCCCATTTCTTAAAATCAAAGCCTCTTGTTTTGCTTTTTACTAAAGCGCCAATTCCTACCGGATCGATGCCCTCTTTTTGAAAGCGGGTGATTAGGGCTTCCGTTTCCCTGTCTATAAGATTCTCGAAGTTTTTCTCCACACCCTTGATTTCTTTTATGGTCAGCTGTTTTCCGGAGTATTCCCGTATAATCCCTTTTATATTTATTTCGACTTTAAGCTCATAAGGCTCGCGTTTATCGATTTTAATTTTATGCTTGGATTTAATGCTTTTGATGGATGCCTGATCGTTCCCGATTTTTATCTTATAGGAACCCTCGCTGTACTTGTCTACCAGCAGCTTAAAAAAGAACATTTTCTCTGCATCAATTTCGTCTACCACTTTATCAAATTTAAATAAGGACATTCCTGCAATTTCGACTTTATCCTTGCCCATTTCTTTCAGCTTAGGCAAATAAGCAGTTTTGCCCTGCTGATAGAAAGATGCCAGGAAAATTTGGAGATTGCTTTTGGGGACATCGCGCTGTTCCATATTGTGCTTGAGCAGATTGGAGATATAAATGGCATTGCCCCTTGTCCCATACTCGCCTTTCATGATATCTCCTGCCTTATTATCCGCAACAGCGAGAAATACCCTGGCGCCGATGCTGGCATCCCTCTGGAATGAGTCAAGGACATCTATGATACCCCTTTGGGTGAGTTCCTTTCCGAACACGCCTACCTCCAGGCTTCCAGTCACCAGAGGCTCAGATGACTGGCGCTGCATTTCCAGCAGCAGATCCCTGCTCAATGTGGAGGTGCTGGTAAACGTGACATTTTTTACAGGCTGGTCGGGCAGGTAGACAGGGATAAGGGCAGTGCCCTTCAATTTATTATCTTCCCAATCATAAGCAATCCCGCTCTCAATATTTAAATCATCAATAATTTCTTTTTCCAGGCATCCGGTCAGCAGCATACAGACCGCAATGAGCGATAAACAACTGGATAATTTCATTTTTTCCTCACCTTCTTTGCAACGAGGCTGCCGGCAAACAACAAAGGAACATAGCCGTAATTAAAATAGAAGCCAAATTGGGAAGAGATATTATTGAGGAGATCAATCTGCTCCCTGGTCTCAAATATATTGGCAACAGCAAGGCAAATAAGGACGATGCCAATGACGTTCTTGCGCTGCTGGATGCCCGCGACCCGTTTGACGATCCTGCTTGCCCCCCAAATCGCCAGGCAGGCATTTGGGAGAATGATTAAATTCCAGTTGGCAATCCCGATATATTCAAACCGCTCAACAAAAGGCATTTCAACAATTTTCCACATCGTCAATGTGGCCCAGACAGTTTTCTGCAGCTGCTTTTCAGAAAAATAGCCGAAGGTAATGATTGTCAGGATGACATACAATGAGGTGGTGGTGAAAATGGCCAGATGGGCCCATTTTTTTGATTTTTCCGGATCCTTTAAAAATGGATAGACAAGCAATAAGATTTCATAGCCAAGATACGTCAGCGACATATCCCTTGCTGCGAGTGCAATGTCCTTAATGGAATGGTCCAATACAGGAAAAAGATTGCGGTAATCGCTGAATGGGATTGCGAAGGCGAAGGTCAGCATCAGATAGCTTGGAAGAATGGCGCCAAGAAAGGCGACGCCGGTGACTGTACGCAGGCCCCCGCTGACTACATATGCTGCCAGGATCAAGAAGCCGAAAGAAAACCAGAAGGTGCTCAATTCCGGGAACAGCCAGACTTGGATGACTTCGATATAGGTTCTTATGATTGTAGTAGTCAGGAGGATATAATAGGCTGAAAAAGCCAGGCTGACTATCTTTCCGATTTTCTTTCCAAAAACGAATGAGTTGATGGATATTAAATCTCCCCCTGCATTTTCGGCTGTCTTATACATCATCCAGAGAATGATATGGATAGAGGCGCCGGCCGCGATGACTGACATCCATGCATCATAGCCCGCTGTTTTGGCAATGATCCGCTGATACCCAAGAACGCCGATGCCTATCTGTATGGATACAATAATATAAAATATCAGGAAGGGAGATATTTTCACATTTTCAGGCAAGGACTGCTTCATAGCCATAACCCTCCGTTTTACTCATCAATGTCTTTCTTTTGCTGAGCCTTCTTTTTTGAAAAACGCCTCGGCTGCTCAGCCCGGACATATACCGGCCTTTTTGACTGCTTTGAGAATGGCAGGCGGATAAGCGCGTCCTTTAAATCCGGTACTCTGAGTGGATAGATCGGCTCCAGGAAAGGCCGGCCCAGTGAAGTCAGCCTGATCAGATGCGTCATAAGGATGCAGAAGCAAAATACAATCCCGAGAAGCCCCCATAACTCAGCCAGGAAAAGGAAGGGGAACCGCAAAAGGCGGATCGTGTTGCCCATCCGGTAGACTGGTGTAGTAAAAGACGCCAGGGCAGAGAGAGCTACGATGATGAGAAGGACGTTGCTCGTCAGGCCGGCTTCAACAGAAGCTGTCCCGATAACGATTCCTCCTACGATACCGATCGTCTGGCCAACCTTGGTAGGAAGCCGTGCACCGGCCTCACGCAGCAATTCTATAGTCAATTCAAGGAATAGTGCCTCCAGGATCGGCGGCAGCGGAATCTCCCTCCTGGAAGTGATCAGCGTGCTCATCAGATCCTTTGGTATCAGTTCATAATGATAAGACAGTGTAGCAACATATATGGGTGTGATTAAAATGGAAAAGGCAACCGCAAACAGGCGGACAAGCCTGAAGAAGGAAGATAAATACCAATTCAGATAATAATCTTCAAAAGAACTGAAATATTCCACAAGCGTCGTCGGGCATATCAGCACTTGCGGGGAGCCGTCCACCACAATGGCGATCTTTCCTTCTGCAAGGATGCCGGAAACCCGGTCCGGCCTTTCCGAATCAAGGATTTGCGGAAATATTGTGTTTTGGTTGTCGGCTATGATTTCGACAAGATAAGAACTGTCCATGATATGGTCAATCTCAATATCCTTCAGGCGCTGCCGCACCGTGTTGACATTCTCATTGTCGGCAATTCCCTCGATATACAGGACGGCGACCTTCGTTTTAGACAGCTTTCCGATAGTATACTGCTCAATGATCAACTCTTTAATGGACAGTCTTTTCCGGATCAGATTCAGGTTCTGGTCAATAGCTTCTACAAAGGCCTCCTTCGGGCCGATGACACTGAACTCCACCTCAGGCTGGGTCAGGCTTCTGACAACTTCCTTCTGGGCTGCAACAAATGCAAAATGCTTTACTTCTGTTTCAATGGTCACCATTACATAGCCATTGAAAAGCTTCTGTTCAATTTCCGAAGGGTCCTCGGAGACACTTACATCTGGAATAGGAATGATCTTTTTGACATCCTCGATCCGGGTAAATTCCTCTCCCTGAAGATAAGGAAGGACCCCTTTTTGGAGGATGCTCTCATCCACAAGTGTAGACATAAAGGAAAAGCCGAACCTCAGTCCCGTTTTCTGGTTATAATAGAAAGTCTTTTTATAGTCCTCAGATTTAACAAGTGACTCTTCCCAGTCTTTATACTCAACATCCTTTTGGATGCGTGGCTTTTTCATCCAGCTTTTCTTTTTCACTCATATCACCGCATCTTTTTAGCGTTACCGATATTGTTGCCAAAGTTGGAATAGTTATGAACGGATGCTAATAAAAAAAGGATCCGTTTCCGGATCCTTTTGGCTGCTATATAGAAGAGGGGGCTTCTGTTAAGCAGAATTTCCTTATTTAATCATGAATTTTTCTATATCATCAAGCATGAGATTGGCTGCAAGGACACCGCCTGCTGTATTCCAGATGGTATCATCTACTTTGTATACATTTCCTGCCTTAGCAACTTCAAGGTTTTTGAAGAGCGGGTCTTCAATCCATTCTTTTTCCACATCTGTTGCTTCGCCGTCCCCTTCTTCATAGGTGAAGTAGAAGAGAGCGTCTCCGTCCATGGCAGGAATTCGTTCTTTGGTGGCATTCTTCTCGGCAAAATCATCTGCATCCTGGCTCTCAGGGCGGGCAAAACCGATCTGATCAAGAATGACACCCGAGAAAGAATCTTTATGATAGATGCGGACATCTCCGGCCATGAAGCGGACCATGGAGATTTCCTTGTCCACATCATCGCCGAGTTTTTCCTTTATATCAGCGATGCGCTGATCATAATCGGCAATGACCTGTTTGCCTTCTTCCTCTTTATTGATGGCTTTGGCGTAAAGCTCGAAGTTTTCCTTCCAATTGCCGCGCAATGTTTCCGCAAAAACGGTCGGCGCGATTGATTTCAGCTGATCGTAAATCTTTTCCTGGCGCATCTTATTTCCGATGATCAAGTCCGGCTCAAGAGCTGCGATGGCTTCCACATTCACTTCACTCTCCAGTCCGACAACCTGGACATCTTTCATTTGGTCTGAAATGTGATCATACCACGGATCACCTGTCCAGGACTGGACAGCTCCGACAGGGGTCGCGCCCATAGCGAGAAGTGCCTCAGTGCCTTCGTTTGTCAAAATGACAATTTTTTCAGGTGTTTTTTCTAAAGTTTCAGTTCCCATTGCATGTTCTACTGTGTAGCTTGTATCTTCGCCGCTTCCGGATGATGAATCCTTGCTGTCTGCCGCTTCATCTTCGGCAGCGCCTCCGCAGGCAGCCAGCATCAGGATGGCTATAAGTGAAAACAGGCCAAGATAAATTTTGCTCAGCTTCATATATGTATCCTCCTAAATGTGATTAATTGATAATCATTTTCAATGACTTTCTTATCATAAAATGAAAGCGTTCAAACTGTCAACAGGTTAATGAAAATGATTCTCAAACTCATTGACAGAGTATGCCGATTCCCCTAGACTTATTAATAGAGAAAAGCTGTCATTTTTTTATAAAAGAGTGCAGAAAGGTTTACGCAGGATGCTATTAAAAAAAACAGGACATAAATGGCTCGGGCTGTTTATTTCAATTCTAATACTTCTATTACTAATGTGCGCGAGCATAGTGTATGGCTATACAAATACTACCTGGAAAATGGCTTTCGAGGCTTTTTCCGATTTTGATGGATCGAATGAACATATTATCCTCCAATCAGTCCGCCTTCCGCGGGCGCTGATAGGTGCTGCTACAGGAGCAAGCCTGGCGATTGCCGGTGCGCTCATGCAGACGCTGACAAAGAATCCGCTCGCATCGCCGAGCGTATTTGGAGTGAATGCAGGCGCCGGCTTTGCAGTCGTTCTGGCCGTATCTGTGTTCTCCGTCTCAAGCCTCCAGGCGTACACCTGGATCTCTTTTGCAGGAGCAGCAGCAGCCGCTGCAGCTGTGTATGGGATTGGCTCTGTCGGGCGTGAGGGGCTTACCCCTATGAAGCTGACACTGGCAGGCGCTGCAATGAGCGCCATGTTTTCAGCCTTCACCCAAGGTATGCTTGTGGTCAATGAAGCGGCGCTGGAACAGGTGCTCTTTTGGCTTGCAGGATCAGTTTCAGGAAGGAAGCTGGAGTCCCTCACAGCTGTACTGCCATACTTTGCGGCAGGCTGGATTGGATCCCTGCTACTTGCGAAAAAGCTGAATGTCATATCAATGGGCGAAGATGTTGCTACAGGGCTGGGCCTCCGCACCGGCTGGACGAAGCTATTCGCGGGTGCCGCAATCATCCTTTTGGCTGGCGGCGCTGTTGCCGTAGCCGGCCCGATTGTTTTCATCGGCATCGTCATCCCTCACCTGGCAAGAGCAGTCGTGGGGATCGACCATCGATGGGTGATCCCATTTTCAGCCATTATGGGGGGTATCCTCCTTGTAGCCGCAGATATTTCTGCCAGATATATCATCATGCCGCAGGAAGTCCCTGTCGGTGTCATGACCGCCATCATCGGCACCCCGTTCTTTGTTTATATCGCCAGAAGGGGGTTTGGCAGCTGATGTCCAAGTATATAAATTTAAGGATATTCAAAGGCAGGATTTCCTTCCTGGCTGACCGTAAATCACTTTTTACCATAATCATTCTCGCTGCTGCTGCTTTCCTTGTCTTTCTTTTCAGCACAGGCACGGGGGAGATGAAAATAAATCCGCTCAAAGTGCTGCAGGTCCTTTTTGGCGGAGGGACGAATATGGAGCAGCTGGTCATCAAGAACTTCCGCCTGCCAAGAATTATTGTTGCCCTTATGGTGGGAATAGGGCTTGCTGTTGCCGGGGGCATTCTTCAGGGGATGATCAGGAACCCGCTTGCTTCACCTGACATCATCGGGATCACCGGAGGCGCATCTGTCGCCGTTGTGGCTTTCCTGGCGATATTCAGTGATGATAATAATGCCTTGACCGTAAGTATAGAATGGATGCCTGTTGCCGCTTTCGCAGGCGCTGCAGCCATTGCTTTCCTTGTCTATCTTCTGGCATGGAAAAATGGATCATCACCAATCAGGCTTGTGCTGATCGGAATAGGGATATCCACCCTCACCCAGGCGCTTACTAATCTGATGATGATCCTTGGCCCCATCCACCAGGCTTCACAGGCCAATATATGGATCACGGGTACTGTCCACGGATCGAATTGGGATAATGTTAAAATTATTGTCCCATGGATCATCCTATTATCGGCACTGGCTATGATATTTGCCCGCAACCTGAACATCCAGGAGCTTGGGGATGATGTGGCCACCGGGATCGGCGGAGCAGTGCAGCGCCACAGATTCATCATGCTGATGCTCAGCACAGGCCTGATCGGCGGATCTGTTGCATTCGCCGGAGGGATTGGATTTGTCGGGCTCATGGCTCCCCATATTGCAAGGAGGCTCGTCGGCTCATCATTCGGTGCCCTGCTGCCGACTGCCGGCCTGATTGGCGGCATACTTGTAATGGCAGCCGATCTGATAGGCAGGACACTGTTCTCGCCCCTTGAAATTCCGGCAGGTGTGTTTACTGCCAGCATCGGGGCGCCGTATTTTATTTACTTATTATTTAAAACCCGAAATGGATAGCATATAAGAATATCAGCCATTGGATGAAAAGATAAAAAAGGAGAGATCGCTATGACCGCCGGGCAGGCTATTTCAACAAAAGAGCTGACACTTTCATATGGGGACACCATTATCATAAATGAACTGGAGCTGGAAATCCCAAAGGGGGAAATCACAGTATTCATCGGAGGGAACGGCTGCGGGAAATCAACCCTGCTGCGTTCGATTGCAAGGCTTTTGAAGCCGAAATCAGGTTCAGTCCTGCTTGAAGGAAAAGCCATCTCCAAGCTGTCCACAAAGGATGTAGCAAGAAGGATGGCCATACTGCCGCAATCGCCATCTGCACCAGAAGGGCTGACTGTCCTGCAGCTTGTGAAACAGGGGAGATATCCGCATCAGACATGGCTGAAGCAATGGACCGAAGATGATGAAGCAAAGGTGAATGATGCGCTTGCTGCAACCGGGATCGAGCACCTGAAGGACCGCACAGTCGATTCCCTGTCCGGCGGCCAGAGGCAGAGGGCATGGATTGCCATGACACTTGCGCAGGATACCGATATCATTCTTCTGGATGAGCCCACGACTTACCTGGATATGACCCATCAGATTGAAATCCTTGATCTTCTGTTTGAACTCAACGAGAGGGAGAACAGGACAATCCTGATGGTTCTGCATGACTTAAATCTTGCCTGCCGCTATGCCCATAATATAGTAGCAATCAAGGACAAAAAGATTTTTGCCCAGGGCAAGCCAGAGTTCGTCATCAATTGCAGCCTGGTCCGCAA
Organism: Bacillus infantis; assembly: GCF_008180445.1. Lineage (GTDB taxonomy): Bacteria > Bacillota > Bacilli > Bacillales > Cytobacillaceae > Bacillus_AB > Bacillus_AB infantis_B. The sequence goes on along the minus strand of NZ_VTER01000003.1, from coordinate 295,586 downwards.
TGTGTTCGGAATGGAATGCGAGGTCACAATGGATCCGCTTTTCGGCACGCCATTATGCATCCCGTACGGAAAAGGCAGATGCATTCTGAAGAAGCCTGAGGCTGCCAGTGTCTGAATCAGCCCTGGCTTTACGCAGGCTTGAAGATTTCCGCCTTGTCCGGGAGGAGAACGATGATCCTCTCTCAGTAAATGCAGATCATCTTCTTCTGCCGGGGGAAATGGAAATATATCTGAACAGGCTTGCGAAAGAGCTTGATGCACCCCTCCCAGCCGCAGGGTCACTTTTTATTAAAAGATACAGCTTCATGGCAGTAATCTATTTATATAGCTTCACAGCCGGAAATTGCAGGCTTGATGTATCATTTCCCAATATCACTGTGGTATCAGGCTATAAAAATGGAATGTGGCTTCCAGGCTTTTATTTCAAGGATACAAGTTCCGTTCAAACAGAGCCTGAACCCCGTGAAGAGCGGAGGGAAGAATGTTTTGAAGCTTTATTTTCAAAACATATGAAAATTCTGCTGGAAAGAGTATCCAAAGCAGCTGGAGTCTCCAGATATATTCTGTGGGAAAACATAGCCGTTTACATCCATTGGCTCTACGAATCAGTCCTCGCTGGTGAACATGATGAGGTGAAAGCAAGAGGTGCGGGTGATTTTGCCTGTCTCCTGGGATTGCCTGGAAAAGTATTCGGCATAAAGGACAATCCTTTAAAAAAGTTCCATTCGCCTGAGAAGGAAGCAAAGATGAGGAAGACATGCTGCCTTTCGAATCTCATAGATGATTCAATGCGGTGCACCACCTGTCCAAAATCATTGGGGTGAGTGAAAGGGGAGTTTAATATGGATCCAAAATTCAAAGAAGAAATAGAAGGCCTTTATAGCAAATATACTGAACTTCTTGTCGGCGAAGCTAATGAGGAAATGACCGAAAAGGTAAAGATATGGATTCTTTATAATCATATCGCGAAATCAATGCCAGCTCTTGCCCGCCATTGGAATGGAACCTGCCCGGAGTCGAAGGAATCGGTCAAGAAGCTGATCATGGAAATCAAAGAGCTTAATGAAGCAAAGCGGAAAGAAGAAAATAGCAGAAGCGACTAATGAAGGATCTTCCAGGGTGGAAGGTCCTTTTATTATGCAGCTTTGCTATACAAGAAAAAGCTGGAAGACAGAATGAAAGGCAGGGAGCTGCATTTAATCGAAGCCGGAATAAAGCGATATAACAGCAAATAGAAGAGTTTGGCCAGCAGCCGACAAATCTCGCTAAATTTCACGGAAAATTATATTCAAATAAAGAGAAAGATGATAGAATTATGGTTATCAAAGGCACATTTCAGAAAATTGACCATATACAAAATTGAATATGATCCATGAATCATGATCCTTTGCCACTGCCCGGATTTCGCTGAAAGACAGGGCTTAATTATCCAAAATGTATGCGTTTTCAAGGGGGAGCCATTATGGAACAAGTAATGAGGGACTTTTTTCTCTTTTTATCCAAAAATAAATCGCTGACAAAGCTTGCGAAGAAGTACGGCCTTCGTTTTGGGGCCAGCCGCTTCGTTGCGGGAGAAATGATCAGCCAGGCAGTCAACGTAATTAAAGATCTTAACAGCAAGGGTCTGGTGGTGACCATTGATTATTTGGGCGAATTCGTGGACAATGAGGCAGAAGCAAGGGAAATGGCGGATAACTCAATTTTGGCAATCGAAGCAATCGGCCGTGAAGGAATCAATTCACAGCTGTCGCTCAAAATGACGAGCATGGGCCTGGATATTTCCGATGATGTGGTAATGGGGAATATGAGGCGCATCCTGGAAGCAGCTAAGAAAAACGGCGTATTTGTCACGATCGATATGGAAGACTATTCACGCTGCCAGAAGACACTTGATATCTTCAAGCAGCTTAAATCGGAATACGATAATATTGGGACAGTCATTCAGGCTTATCTGTACAGGACAGAGGGCGACATGGACGACCTAAACCAATATTCGCCCAATCTGAGGCTTGTAAAGGGTGCCTATAAAGAATCCCCGGAGGTTGCATTCCCGGAAAAGAAAGACGTGGATGAAAACTTCAAGAAAATCATTAAAATGCATCTCATTAACGGCAACTACACAGCCGTTGCCACCCACGATGATGCGATTATCGACTATACAAAGCAGCTGGTCAGGGAACATAATATCCCAAACAGCCAATTTGAATTCCAGATGCTCTACGGCATCCGCAATGAGCGTCAGCTGGAGCTCGCCAATGAAGGCTATAAAATGAGGGTATACGTCCCTTATGGAACAGACTGGTACGGCTATTTCATGCGCAGGCTCGCAGAGCGCCCGGCCAATGTGGCATTTGTGCTGAAGGGCATGGTTAAGAAATAGGTATGTAAGGCCCAGCGGGGGATCTGCTGGGCTTTTTTGATGTTTTGAAGAGGGGCTGGCTGGTGGTGTGGATGGGGGAATCGCAAATATAATGGAGAAGCCGCAAATAAAAATTGTGAGTCGCAAATATAATCAGAAAGTCGCAAATAAAAACTGAAACACGCAAATAAATCGGAAATCTCGCAAATAAAGGAGGCAGGATCCGTCGGTTGACTGCCCTGTGCAAGGAGAAAGTCCCCAAATACCGGCAGGCCGCTTAGTAATTGTGGATGAAAGCGGCCAGTTGCTAATAAAAGCTGAAAGTTGCTAATAAAATCCAGAATTTGCTAATAAAACAGGAAAGTTGCTAATAAACCACCAAACTTGCTAATAAATCCCAAAAGTTGCTAATATCCGCAAATACAACCCACCGAAACCCCCGCCAACCCCACCTCAGCCCCACCTCAGCCCCACCTCAAACCCCCTGATCCCCCAACTCTCCCCTAATTTCCACCTCGCCACCCCGCCATCCTCCCAAACAATCACAAAAAAGAGAGCGGCCACCCGCTCCCCTGCATCAATTCTTACTTCTTATACTGATTATTTTGGCTGTTTCTCTTGCCTCCGCCGTCACGTTCAACTGTCGGGCCAGCGTCACCTTTTACACTGGCGGCGCTCACGCCTGCTTTAGAAGGGTTTTTCTAATGCTTCATCCTGCTCACCTCCTGCCTGCCAATCAAATATTAGTCGGGGATTGCCCGCCCGAAGAACTGCATTTGCCAATAAAGTGCCGTTCATCTTTGGGGGGCTTCCATACTAGGTTGTCCATTCAAAGATAATTCACTATTAGCCAGAGATTGTAAATTTTAATAAATTTCACTGCTAAATATTGCGAAAATTTCAGAAATATCTTATAGTATTAACTAACAGAACTCATTCTCTGCCATTTTTTTTATCAGGAAAATGAATGAGTGTTCATTCAAAAGTGTCAAAGGGGGAAACAAAATTGATCCAACAAATTAAGAAGGCAGCAGTATTAGGTTCCGGCGTAATGGGCTCGGGCATTGCTGCACACTTGGCGAACATTGGCATCCCGACATTGCTGCTGGATATCGTGCCTCGTGAACTGAATGAGGCAGAGCAGAAGAAAGGCCTGACTTTGGAAGATAAAGCGGTCAGAAACAGGATCAGCCAGGGAGCGCTGCAAAAGCTTCTCAAGCAGAAGCCGGCACCGCTCACATCCAAAAAAAGCCTTGCGCTGCTTGAAGCCGGCAATTTTGAAGATGATATGGAACGTTTAAAAGATGTAGACTGGATTATCGAAGTAGTCGTCGAAAATCTGGACATAAAAAAGAAGGTATTTGCGAAGGTTGACCAGTTCCGGAAGCCCGGCAGCATTGTCAGCTCCAACACTTCCGGGATTTCCGTGAACAGCATGGCTGAAGGAAGATCCGATGATTTCCAGAAGCATTTTATCGGCACCCACTTTTTCAATCCGCCGCGCTATCTGAAGCTGCTGGAAGTGATCCCTGCAAAAACGACAGCACCTGAAGTCCTTTCTTTTATGAAGAAATTCGGTGAAGATGTGCTTGGCAAAGGCGTTGTAGAAGCGAAGGATACCCCGAATTTCATCGGGAACCGCATCGGGACATACGGACTTCTGATCACCGTGCAGGAAATGCTCAAAGGCGGCTATAGCGTAGGAGAAGTAGACTCTGTGACAGGTCCCCTGATCGGCAGGCCGAAAAGCGCTACATTCCGGACTCTGGATGTGGTTGGGCTTGATACGTTCATCCACGTGGCGAACAACGTATATGAACAGGTGGACGGCAAGGAAAAAGAAGCCTTTGAAGTGCCGGTATTCATGAAGCAGATGCTTGAGAATGGCTGGCTTGGAAGCAAATCAGGACAGGGTTTCTTTAAGAAAGAAGGAAAAGAAATCCTTGAACTCAATCCGGACACACTTGAATACGGGCCGCGCCAAAAGCTGAAAGCTGCTTCGGTTGAAATGAGCAAGCAGGAAAAAGGATTGGCTAATAAATTGAAAGCGCTTGTATACGCAGATGACAAAGCCGGACAGCTTCTCTGGAATATTCTAAGCCCGGCGCTGCTGTACTCTGCCGAGCTGCTTGGCGAAATTGCAGATGATGTCACAAGCATAGATAAAGCCATGAAATGGGGCTTTGGCTGGCAAATGGGCCCATTTGAAACATGGGACGCTATCGGCCTTGAAAAATCTGTCGGTAAAATGGAAGCTGAAGGCAAGGAAGTCCCTGCATGGATCAAGGAAATGCTCTCCAATGGGCATACATCCTTCTATAAAGAAGAAAACGGGGATATTTCTTTTTATAAAAACGGCGAGTATGTGCCGGAAGAAGAAAATCCAAAGAATATTAATCTAAAAAAGCTTAAAAAACAAAAGGGAGTTATCAAGAAGAATACAGGCGCGAGCCTGCTGGACCTTGGAGACGGGGTTGCCCTTCTTGAATTCCATTCACAAAGCAATGCAATCGGACTCGATATTATCCAGATGATCAATTTTGCGGTTGATGAGGTTGAAAAGAACTTCAAGGGCCTTGTGATCGGCAACCAGGGCAAGAACTTCTCCGTCGGCGCCAATCTGGCCATGATCCTGATGGAGGCCCAGGATGATAATGTCTTTGAACTGGATATGGTTGTCCGCCACTTCCAGCAGGCGATGATGAAAATCAAGTACAGCACCAAGCCGGTAGTGGCTGCGCCATTTGCCATGACGCTTGGCGGCGGCGCAGAGATATGCCTGCCGGCAGCGCATATCCAGGCTTCAATGGAAACTTATATGGGGCTTGTGGAAGCAGGCGTCGGCCTCATCCCTGGCGGAGGCGGCAACAAGGAGCTGTATATCAAGCATCTTGAAGGCATGCCAAACGGAGTGGAATTTGATCTGCAAAAAGTGGCCAACAAAGTATTCGAAAGCATCGCTATGGCCAAGGTATCAACTTCAGGGGAGGAAGCAAGGGAAAACAACTTCCTGGGAGCTGCAGACGGAATCAGCGTGAACGGGGACCATCAGCTGTATGATGCAAAGCAGGCTGTACTTGCTCTCCATGAACAAGGCTATACGCCGCCGGTAAGGAAGAATATTCCTGTAGTCGGTGAAACGGGATATGCGACGCTTCTCCTTGGAGCGCAGGCGATGCTGTATTCCGGCTTTATTTCTGAGCATGATCTAAAAATTGCCCAAAAGCTGGCGTATGTCATTGCCGGCGGCAAGGTGCCATACGGGACAGAAGTTGATGAACAGTATCTTCTGGATCTGGAAAGGGAAGCATTCCTCAGCCTGGTAGCGCAGCCGAAATCCCAGCAGCGCATGCAGCATATGCTTGTAAAAGGAAAACCATTGCGCAACTGACAGATTGGCAGATTGATAGATTAAATCTCGAACATCCATAGAAAGAGAGGGAATGAACGATGAGAGAAGCAGTTATTGTTGCTGGTGCCAGGACGCCCGTCGGCAAAGCGAAAAAAGGAACACTCGCCCATGTCCGTCCAGATGATTTGGGGGCACTGGCTGTAAAAGAAACCTTAAGGCGTGCCGGAGGATATGAAGGCAATATCGATGACCTGATTATCGGCTGTGCCATGCCGGAGGCTGAGCAGGGGCTGAACATGGCCCGCAATATCGGGGCGCTTGCCGGGCTGCCTCATACAGTGCCGGCAGTAACAGTGAACCGTTATTGTTCTTCCGGCCTGCAGACCATTGCTTATGCTGCAGAAAAAATCATGGTAGGCAGTGCGGACACTGTCATCGCAGGCGGGGCTGAATCAATGAGCCTTGTGCCGATGATGGGCCATGTGGTCCGCCCGAATGCAAAGCTCGCGGAAAGTGCACCAGAATATTATATGGGCATGGGGCATACGGCAGAAGAAGTAGCCAAAAAATACGGCATCAGCCGTGAAGACCAGGATGCATTCGCGGTCCGGAGCCATCAGCGAGCGGCAAAAGCGATCCAGGAAGGAAAGTTCCAGGATGAAATCGTGCCGGTGGATGTGACCTTCCGTTCAGTCGGAAAGGATAATAAGCTTGTTGAGAAAAACGTTCAATTCACTACAGATGAGGGAGTGCGCCCTGATTCAACGGTCGATACACTCGGCAGGCTGCGTCCAGCTTTCTCTGTCACAGGTTCAGTTACGGCAGGAAACTCATCACAGACAAGCGACGGCGCTGCCGCGGTCATGGTGATGGACCGGGAGAAAGCAGATTCCCTCAGCCTGAAGCCGATGGCCAAGTTCAGAAGCTTTGCCGTTGGCGGTGTGCCCCCTGAAGTAATGGGGATCGGACCGATTGTGGCGATTCCTAAAGCATTGAAGCTTGCAGGCCTGGAGCTGTCTGATATCGGCCTGTTCGAACTGAATGAGGCATTTGCTTCACAATCCATCCAGATTATCAGAGAGCTTGGCCTTGATGAGGATAAAGTGAATGTTAACGGCGGAGCAATCGCCCTTGGGCATCCGCTGGGCTGTACAGGTGCAAAATTGACTCTTACTCTTCTGCACGAAATGAAGCGCCGCAACCAGCAGTTCGGGGTAGTCACAATGTGCATCGGCGGCGGCATGGGTGCAGCCGGGGTATTCGAGCTTCTCTAAACGCCATCTATCATATTAAAATCTTAACTTTCAATAAAAAACCGGAGCCAGGTGCTCCTTCAATTGAATGGAGGATAAAAGAATGTCTAACCAAACAGAAAACGTAATCAAAGGCGGAAGCTTCCTGATTGATGATGTATCCTATGAGCGTGTGTTTACACCAGAGGATTATACTGATGAGCAGAAAATGATTGCCAAGACAACTGAAGATTATGTCGTAAATGAAGTGGTCCCGCAGGTTGAACACCTGGAGAACCATGAATTTGACCGCTCTGTAAAACTGCTGAAGCAGGCAGGGGACCTTGGGCTCCTTGGTGCAGATATGCCGGAAGAGTACGGCGGACTTGGCCTTGATAAGGTGAGCTCAGCTCTGATTGCTGAAAAAATGTCCCGTGCAGGCGGGTTCTCAATCACGCATGGCGCCCATGTCGGAATCGGATCGCTTCCAATCGTTTTGTTCGGAGATGAAGAGCAAAAGCAAAAATATCTGCCTCTTCTGGCGACTGGTGAAAAGATTGCTGCCTATGCACTCACTGAACCGGGTTCAGGATCAGATGCACTTGGGGCAAAAACGACTGCAAAATTAAACGCTGAAGGCACGCACTATGTTCTGAACGGCGAGAAGCAATGGATTACCAATGCCGGCTTTGCCGATGTGTTTGTGGTTTATGCGAAAGTGGATGGCGAACATTTCTCCGCCTTCATTGTTGAGAGGGAGTACCCTGGTGTTTCAACGGGCCCTGAGGAAAAGAAAATGGGCATCAAGAGCTCTTCCACAAGGACGCTGATCCTGGAAGATGCACAAGTGCCGAAGGAAAATCTGCTGGGTGAACTTGGCAAGGGGCATATCATTGCTTTCAATATCCTGAATATCGGCCGCTACAAGCTTGGAGTAGGAGCTGTCGGAGCTTCCAAGCGTGCGTACGAAGTTACTGTACAATATACAAATCAGCGCCAGCAGTTCAAAACGCCGATTTCCCAATTCAACCTTACGAAAGAGAAGCTTGCCAATATGGCGGCAAAGCTGTATGCGGCTGAGAGCTCTGTCTACCGTACAGTCGGTTTGTTCGAGGACCGGATGAGCAGGCTTACAGATGAAGAAGTAAAGAACGGCAAGGAAGTTGCCAACTCTATTGCAGAGTACGCAATCGAGTGCTCCCTGAACAAGTTCTTTGCAACAGAAGTCCTTGACTATATTGCCGATGAAGGCGTACAGCTGCATGGCGGCTATGGTTTCATGGCTGAATATGAAATTGAAAGGATCTACCGCGATTCCCGCATCAACAGGATTTTCGAAGGTACAAACGAAATCAACCGCCTTCTTGTGCCTGGCACTTACCTGCGCAAAGCTTTCAAAGGAGAGCTGCCATTATTCCAGAAAGCACAGGCGCTCCAGGAAGAGCTGATGATGCTGATGCCTGAGGAGCCTGGAGATGAGCCTTTGGCACAGGAAAAATATTTAGTGAAGAATGCCAAGAAAATCGGCTTGCTTGCAGCAGGGCTTGCCGCACAGAAGTTTGGCAAAGCGATTGAAAAAGAACAGGAAATCCTGGTGAATATTGCAGACATCGTTTCCAATGCCTATGCAATGGAGTCGGCGGTTCTCCGGACGGAAAAGGCTATCAGCAAGGACGGCGCTGAAAAGAGCAAGCAAAAGCTTCTTTACACGCAGATTTTCTGCCAGGAGGCATTCAATAAGATCGAACAGGATGCGAAAGAGACTTTGGTTGCTGCAGAGGATGGGGATGCACTGCGCATGATGCTTTCCGCTCTCCGCAAATTCACCCGCCACACACCGATCAATCTGATCGCTAAAAAGCGCGAGGCCTCAGAGAAGCTGATCGACGCTGAGCGTTTTGTACTATAATCGGATATAAATCCGAAACTGGCTAAAAGAAGCATTGCTCCTCTATCCGGAGGGGCAATTGCTGTTTTTGGACACGTCAATCTGACGAAATTTTTAAAACTCAAGGTTATGAATTTTGCCGAAAATATGATAGTATGCAATTAAATGGGTGATCAGCCTGTGAGTTTGGATAGAAACGATTGGGTGGTGCAGAATTTGCTGCTGAATTTTTACTGGTATCCGAAATGCGGGACATGCCGCAAGGCCAAAAAATGGCTTGAAGAAAACGGCGTTCCTTACCATGAAGTACATATTGTCGAAAATCCTCCTTCACGCACTGAGCTTGAAGATGCTTATAGAAAAAGCGGCCTCGATATTAAAAAATTCTTTAATACGAGCGGCCAGAAGTACAGGGAGCTTGGCTTGAAGGACAAGGTGAACACCATGTCCGACACAGAGCTGCTGGACTTGCTTGCATCTGACGGAATGCTGATAAAGCGGCCTTTGGCATTCGACGGCCAAAAAGCGACAGTCGGTTTCAAAGAAGAGGATTTTGCTAAAACATGGCTTTAAGGCATCATCTGCTATTTCCTTTATAGCGAAGGCTTAAGCCCGGTAAAGAACTAGAATCTTGGAGGGATTATTGTGAGCAGCATACCTAAGGAATTGCGTTACTCAGAAGAACATGAATGGGTAAAAGTTGAAGGAGAAAAAGTACGGGTCGGCATTACCGATTTTGCTCAATCAGAACTCGGGGACATCGTTTTCGTTGAGCTTCCTGAAGTCGGGGACAGCATCACGGTAAATGAGCCTTTTGGAAGCGTTGAGTCTGTAAAGACTGTATCTGAATTATATGCTCCAATCAGCGGCAAGGTAGTTGAAATCAACGAAGAGCTGAATGACAGCCCTGAATTTGTAAATGAATCTCCTTATGAAAAGGCCTGGATGGTCGTTGTTGAGCCTGCAGACAGCAGCGAAGTGGACAAGCTGATGACTGCTGAACAATATGAAGAGATGACCAACGAAGATTAAAAGATAAGCGCCTGCTCAGGCGCTTTTTATGCTTTCTTTTTCCGGTATCTCCCGACCTTCACCCAATGTAATTAATTTCCCATAGTTTCTTTCCATTAGAAGGGCATTCTATTGTTAAGAAAGTAAAAAGGGTGGGATTCTAATGACACTGAAACAGCAAAAGATCGATATTACCGATCGGGTCACAGGAAGGCTGAAGGACGGTAAGCTGGAGCTTTATCTTGGGAATGAGATGATCGGGGAAGCGCCGATGCCTGAAGGTGCCTCCTTTACCCTTGATCATCACTTTGAGCAGAATGAACAGAAAATCTACCAGCATATTACTTCAACAGAGCAGCCGGAAGCCCGTTATACGGACTGCGATGAAGGCGGCTGGTGCTAAAGAAAGCAGCGGGCATTGCCGCTGTTTTTTTTGCGGAAAATAGGGTGAATAAGGATCTGCAGGTTCTTTTATGGGCGGATTCTGCTTAGGCGGAATGCGGGGATGGCGTTTTTTCAGCTAGTGAGGGCCTGCCCGTTTTCCGAAAGCAAGGCAGGAGTTCAACACCATTTTGCCGAACATAGAATAAGGTAAAGTAAAAATATCAACTCCCGTCAGGTGATGAATATGCATGCAGAAAACATAGAAAAGGTAATTATTGTCGAAGGCACTTCTGATAAGCGCAAGGTGAAGAACATTATTAAAGAGCCTGTTGAAATCATTTGTACGAACGGGACAATCAGCATAACCCGCCTGGATGAATTGATCGACGAATTATTTGATCGCGATGTCTATATTCTGGTGGATGCAGATGAATCCGGCGAAAAGCTGAGAAAGCAGTTCAAACGGGAATTCCCGGAAGCAGCACATCTTTATATTGATAAAATGTACCGGGAAGTGGCAACTGCACCGGAGAAGCATCTGGCAACGGTTCTGCTTGGCGCCAACATAGACGTATATACTGAGTTTTTAGATAGAGGATGATAGGGTTGCAAGAACTGATATTTGGGGATTTGGAACGGTTTGAAAAAGACAGGGAGACATGGATGCTCTATCTTTACACGCCGATGTGCGGAACATGCCAGATGGCTGGACGGATGCTGGAAGTGACCCTTGAGGTACTGCCGGGGATTGAATGCAGAAAGGCAAACTTGAACTATTTTCCTGACCTGGCCGGCAAGTGGTCAGTAGAAAGTGTTCCCTGCCTGCTATTTTTCCGGGAGGGACAGCTGGCAGAAAAAATATACGCATTCCACTCTGTTCCATACCTGCTGGAAAAAACAAAAGAATATCTGCTGTGAAATATAAAGCCTGTACTGGAGGGTAGGACACCCTGCTGGTACAGGCTTTTTACTGTTTGCGCATCTGTCCGCGGCCAATGTCCAGGGATTATTATGCAATGGATAAAATAATCACGGAATATTTCGCAGAAAAAACAGAAGATTCAAAGGAAAAGGATGGATTTTTTCTCTAAACGATATTATGATTATTTAGGGAAACGAAATAAATGCGAGGAGCATATAAAATGGCTTTTTATCAGGAATGGGCTGAACAGATCCGCGGATATAACAGTAATATACGCCGGGCTTTTGCAGCCAATATTTTCACGCAGATCGGAATGGGCATTTTTATGGTCATTTATAATTTTTATATACGGGAGCTTGGCTATTCAGAGCAGGTGAATGGCCAGATCATAGCGATGACTGCATTGGCGACAGCCCTTGTGCTGATCCCCGCAGGCATCATGAGCGACAGGGTCGGCCGGAAAAAGGCTATGCAGTTCGGGGCTGCTGCAACCGGTGTGATTCTGCTTGCCAGGAGCATGGTTGACATGCAGAGCCTGCTTATCCTGTTTGCCTTTGGCACAGGGCTGGGGACGGCCTTCATCCAGGTATCCTCCATTCCCTGGCTGACAGAGAATTCTAAGCCTGAGCAGAGAGTTCACTTGTTCAGCATCCATTTCGCTGTTATGACAGGAGCCAATGTCATAGGCAACTTAAGCGGCGGACTGCTGACTGACTTGTTTGCTTTTTATTTCTCGGAGCTGGCGAGCATACGGTTTACTTTGCTGCTGGGAGGAGCCATCTATTTGGCGGGAATATTTCCGATACTCCGCTTTCAGGAAAACCGGAGCGATAAAATCCCGCAAATCGGCGGAGCTAAAGGAAGCACACGGTTTTCTCTGAAGGATGATGGTTTCAAGATCATCATCCTGTTCGCTGTCGCACAGCTGTTTATCGGATTTGGGGCAGGGCTTGTCATACCTTATCTGAATCTATATTTTGCAGACCGTTTCCATGCGTCAAATTCCGCAATCGGACTTATCATTTCACTCGGGCAGGCAGCCACGGCAGCGGCCATGATCATTGGCCCGCAGGTGGTAAGGAGGATTGGGGAGGTGAAGGCGGTCGTTTTCCTGCAGCTTTCTTCCCTGCCATTCCTTCTCCTGACCGCTTACACAGAGAATTTATGGCTGGCCGCCATTGGCTTTCTTTTCAGGCAGGCTTTAATGAATGCGGGAAATCCGATCCAGATGTCCTTGATGATGTCTAAGGTGGATGATTCAAAAAGAGGGCTGGCCAGCTCGGTGAATCAGATGGTATTCAATCTGGGCTGGGCAGTGATGGGACCTGTCTCTACAGGCCTTGTCATCAAATACGGAGATTATTGGGGATATTCTATTATCTTCACGATTACTGCGGTATTGTATTTAATAGGGTCTACATACTTTTTTGTCGTATTCAGAAGGCTTTCAGAGCCTGCAGGAAGAACAAATGCAGCAAAGATTGTTTAATCAGCAGATATTTCTCGGGAAATTGTCATAAGGCTTTCTGTTTGTCGAACATCCGCCACAATATTATATCTGAACTTTCTAAAAAATCAGTTGACTCTTTTTTGCTGGTTATGATACTATCATTTTAACTACAAGCACGATAAAATTTCATATTTCTTATCAAGAGAGGTGGAGGGACTGGCCCGATGAAACCCGGCAACCGGCATGAACCGGTGCTAATTCCAGCAGAGCATGACTCTGGCAGATAAGTTGAGCGAAAAAGCCCCTCTTCTGCAGAGGGGCTTTTATTGTTGCCAGCAGTGATCCGGCATAATGAACATATCCGAAAAAACCCGAAGGAGAGATAACTATGGCAGAGAAGCAAAAGAACTATCGATTTGAAACACTTGGTGTACATGGAGGGCTGCAGCCTGACCCTGCAACAGGGGCAAGGGCGGTGCCGATCTATCAGAATAATGCTTATCAGTTCCAGAATACAGAGCACGCCGCCAATCTGTTCGGCTTAAAGGAGCCGGGCTATATCTATACAAGAATCCATAATCCGACAGTTACTGTATTTGAGGAAAGGGTCTCACTGCTTGAAGGCGGCGTAGGGGCGCTTGCTGTAGCAAGCGGCCAGGCTGCCATCACTCTTGCCATTCTGAACATAGCCCAGGCCGGAGATGAAATCGTAGCCGCTTCAAACCTTTATGGCGGGACATATAATTTATTTGCCGTTACACTGCCTAAATACGGGATCAGTGTAAAATTGGTCAATCCCGAGGATCCTGAGAATTTCAGGGAGGCGATCACCGAAAAAACAAAGGCTGTGTTTGCGGAAACAATCGGCAATCCGAGCTTGAAGGTCCTTGATATTGAAAAAGTGGCGGAAATTGCCCATGATTCCGGCATCCCGCTGATTGTTGACAATACCTTTGCCACTCCATACCTTTGCAGGCCGATTGATTTTGGTGCAGACATTGTGATCCATTCGGCAACAAAATGGCTGCTGGGAAATGGCACGACAATGGGAGGAGTCATTGTAGACGCAGGCCGTTTTGACTGGAATTCAGTGAAATTCCCGGGCTTCACCAAGCCGGACCCAAGCTACAATAACCTGGTATACAGTGAAGCAATCGGCGCGGCAGCTTTTATCGTCAAAGCTAGAGTGCAGCTGCTGAGGGACCTGGGGCCGGCACTCAGCCCGCAGAACGCATTCCAGTTCACCCTTGGCCTTGAAACACTCCATGTGAGAATGAAGGAGCATATCAGCAATGTAAAAAGAGTGACAGAGTATCTAAAAAATCACCCTGCTGTGACTTGGGTTCTTTATCCGGGAGATGAAGACCATCCTGATAAGGCACTTGCTGATAAGTATTTGCCTAAAGGCGCCGGAGCTGTGGCTGTCTTCGGGATTGAGGGAGGCAGGGAGGCCGGTGCCAAACTGATCGACAGCCTGGAACTGTGGGCGCATGTAGCCAATGTCGGCGATGCCAAAAGCCTGATCATCCATCCTGCCAGCACCACTCACCAGCAGCTTGATTCAGAAGGCCTGAAGTCAGCGGGGGTGCCGGAGGATTTGATCCGCATTTCTGTCGGCATAGAAAATGCCGAAGATCTGATCGAGGACCTGGAGCAGGCAATCGAAGCTGCAACGGGAAGCTATTCACTGGCAGGGAAAGCATGAACTTCAGGAATCAGCCGGTAATTTTTAGTATCAAACTTTGCTGTTGACACCCTTTTTCATCCGTGATACGATAGCACTCGTAATTTAAAAATGGCTAATGAATGAAAATGAACTTCATATATGATAGCTCTTATCAAGAGAGGTGGAGGGATGTGCCCGATGAAGCCCGGCAACCGTCAATGTTTATTGAAATGGTGCCAATTCACACAAAGCTTTAAAGCTTTGGCAGATGAGAGAAAGGTTTTTCCATCATGCCTTTCTGCTCACATGCAGAAAGGCATTTTTATTTTTACAGAATTGTCTCCTGTCTTGATGCCATGGAATAATCTTGAGCTGGTTTCAGGAAACTACTCTTATGGGGATTGGCAGGATGATATATCTCTGTAAAGCCATTTGTCTAATTGGATATAAAAGAGGTGAATACGGCAATTGATTTCAATAAAAGATGTTAAAAAGATATATTCGTCAAAAAAAGGACCGGTCAAAGCAGTTGATGATGTCAACCTTGAAATCAAGGAAGGAGAAATCTTCGGAGTGATCGGCTACAGCGGTGCAGGAAAAAGCACCCTGATCCGGATGCTGAACGGACTGGAGCTTCCTTCAGAAGGTACGGTCACGGTAGCCGGCAGGGAGATTTCAAAAATCAGGGGTGCGGAGCTCCGAAAAGCACGCCAGGAAATCAGCATGATTTTCCAGCACTTTAACCTTCTCTGGTCAAGGACCGTAAGAGACAATATTGCATTCCCGCTGGAAATTGCGGGGGTTGCGCGCCAGGAAAGAGAAAAAAGAGTAAATGAGCTCATCAACCTTGTCGGCCTTGACGGCCGTGAGGATGCTTACCCTTCCCAGCTGAGCGGCGGGCAGAAGCAGCGCGTCGGGATTGCCAGGGCGCTTGCTAATAACCCGAAGGTGCTTCTGTGCGATGAGGCAACCTCGGCGCTTGACCCGCAGACGACGGATTCCATTCTGGATCTGCTGGTGGACATCAACAGCCGCCTGGGACTGACCATTGTACTTATTACCCATGAAATGCATGTGATCAGGAAGATCTGTCATCGGGTAGCTGTCATGGAAGGCGGTAAGGCCGTGGAAATCGGCCCTGTCCTTGAAGTGTTTAAAAACCCGCGCGAGCAGATCACAAAGAGATTCGTCCAGCAGGTCACAGAACCGGAAGAAACAAAAGAGACTGCAGAAGCCCTGCTCGGATTGTATCCGCACGGCAAGGTTGTGCAACTGTCCTTTGTCGGGGAATCGGCTGAGCAGCCGCTCATCACGAATCTGATCCGTTCCTTTGAGTTGACAGTGAATATCCTTCAAGGAAAAATATCGCAGACTCAAAACGGCTCATATGGAACACTGTTTATCCATCTTGATGGGCAGGCTGGCGAAATTGCTAAAGCGATCGAATATATTCATGCACAGCAAGTTGGCGTGGAGGTGATTTCGAATGCTTAATGAATTTTTTCCAAATGTAAACTGGGATAAGATGTGGGAAGCGACAAATGAAACGCTTTATATGACAGCTATCTCCGTTGTAGTCACATTTATTCTGGGAATCGTGCTCGGCCTGCTGCTTTTCCTTACTTCTAGGGGGAACATCTGGCAAAATGCACTCATCAATAAAATTATAGCGGCTTTTGTTAATGTATTCAGATCCATCCCGTTCATCATCCTGATCGTCCTGCTGATCCCGTTCACAAAATTTCTTGTGGGCAGCATGATTGGAGAAAATGCGGCATTGCCTGCACTGATCATCGGTGCGGCACCATTTTACGCCCGTATGGTTGAAATTGCTTTGCGGGAAATTGATAAAGGCGTCATTGAAGCAGCCAAGTCAATGGGTGCAAGAACGAGCACAATCATCTTTAAGGTGCTCCTCCCTGAATCCATGCCGGCTCTTGTATCGGGCATTACCGTTACAGCCATCTCACTTGTGGGCTTTACTGCAATGGCCGGAGTCATCGGTGCTGGTGGGCTTGGAAACCTTGCTTATCTGGAAGGCTTCCAGCGTAACCGCTTTGATGTAACCTTGATGGCGACCATCGTCATCCTGCTGATTGTGTTTATCATCCAAGTCATTGGAGACATCATAACATCTAAACTAGACAAACGATAAAAGGAGACTTAACTAATGAAAAAATGGTTATCACTTATATTGGCACTTGCCGTAGCGCTCGTCATTTCAGCATGCGGAACATCTGAAGATAATGCTGACGGCGGAAATGCGGACAGCGGGAAAGAAGAAACATCCAAACTGATTGTGGGAGCTTCCAATGTCCCTCACGCTGAAATTCTTGAAGAAGCTAAGCCGCTTTTGGAAGAAAAGGGCGTTGAACTTGAAGTCGTAACATTCCAGGATTATATCCTGCCTAACCAGGCTTTGAATTCCGGCGAGCTTGATGCAAACTATTTCCAGCATATCCCGTATCTTGAAGCGCAAATTGAAGAAAATGACTATGATTTCGTCAATGCAGGCGGAATCCACATTGAGCCGATCGGTGTGTATTCAAAGAAATACAAGAGCCTAGATGAACTTCCAGACGGTGCGAAAGTCCTGATGAGCAATTCAGTTGCTGATCACGGCCGTATCCTGACTATGCTTGAAAAAGAAGGCCTTATCACGCTTAAAGAAGGCGTAGATAAAATCAAGGCAACAATTGACGATATTGAAACGAACGAGAAAAACCTTGAGTTTGATACAGAATATGAAGCTTCACTCCTTCCGCAGATCTACAACAACGATGAAGGCGATGCAGTTCTGATCAACTCTAACTATGCTATTGATGCAGGATTGAATCCGATTGAAGATTCCATTGCAATCGAAGACAAGGAATCTCCGTATGTGAACGTAATCGCTGTGAATAGCGGCGACGAAGATAAAGAAGCGGTCAAGGCGCTTGTCGAAGTGCTCCACTCTAAAGAAATCCAGGACTTCATCCTTGAAAAATATGAAGGTGCAGTTGTTCCTGTATCTGAATAATACCCGTGAAAGGCAGCCGCTTAAGATGCAGGCTGCCTTTTTTTATGCCAAAAAACAGCCATGTCGAGCTCGCATAGCATTTCTGAAAATAAAACATACTAATGATGTTAAAGATTTCAGGAATGGAGTGGACACGAATGGAGCATTCATACGAACCGTCAAATTCAATCGAAGCAGCTCTTCATGACTATAAAATGGGCCTTGGCACATTTACACAAAAAATGCCGGATCTTGCCCAGCATTATAATGCATTCACAGAGGCATGCTTTAAAGAAGGCAGCCTCTCCCAAAAGCAAAAGCAGCTGATTGCCCTTGGAATCAGCCTGTATTCACAGGATGAATACTGCATTATTTATCATGTGAAAGGCTGCCTTGACCAGGGGGCGAGTGAGGAAGAAGTGCTTGAAGCAGTCGGCGTCACAGCGGCTTTTGGCGGCGGCGCAGCGATGAGCCAGGCAGTCACTCTTGTGCAGGAAGCAATGGATGAATTGAATCAGGGGCAGATGAAGCAGTAAAAGCCGGTCTATATGATAAAGCAGCCCTGTCTGAAGCAGGGCTGTTTCCTTTTTGCCATGAGTTATGGACTCTTTGGGGAGAAACAACCTTTATTTGGAAGAATTCAGCCGGAATTGTAAGGATGGCGGAGATGAGGTCCCTTCAAGAGGGGATACCTTAATGAATTATACAAAATGAGGTTTTTTCCTGTTTGAGCGTGGTATAGGAGGAGTGTTACGATATTCCATGAGTAAAATAAATCGCGAAAGCGACAAAATCGAAAGGATTGATTTACTATCAGTCAGCTGGACTTGAATTACACAAGTGAAATGGAAAAAGCGATGCACAGTGCCCACGGTGTCGGCTATGAGGTATACAGCCGGAAACATGATGTACGGATGAGCGTAGAAAAACGGCGCGAGCAGGACTATCTGAAAAGCCAGCGTATGGTAGCGGATCTGGAAAGAAAAGTACATTCTTAAGAATTATATATAATAAGGAAGAAAAACAGTTGAAACCAGTGTGATGCCGCACTGGTTTTTCTTTTAGGATAAAGCGGAACAGGAACAGTAGGAGCCCGGACTATACTTATGTTAAACTGTAGGGACTGCACCAGAATTCATGTACATTGAAAGCCTCTCTGCAGGGAAAAATAGTTTGGACATGCCTGGATTTCCAGTTTTCGATCCAGGGAAGCGGAAAGGGTTTAGCCTATAAAAGTTCTTACCAGATAATTAATACTATCTGCGTGTTGTTAAAGAGTTGCTAACACTTTCTATTTGTTATAAGATTGTAATGAGAATAAAATGAGAATAGAGATTTGCGGCTTTTGCCGGTATATACAAATCTTTTTTATTGACGGAGGTATAATGATGGCTGGATCTACACTTAAAATTAATGATCTTCATGTTTCTATTGAGGATAAAGAAATTCTTAAAGGGGTCAACCTTGAAGTGAAAGGCGGAGAAATCCATGCGATTATGGGTCCTAACGGAACCGGTAAATCAACCCTTTCTTCTGCAATCATGGGACATCCCAAGTATGAGGTAACCTCAGGAAGCATTGAATTGGATAACGAAGATGTACTTGAGATGGAAGTGGATGAGCGTGCGCGTGCAGGCCTGTTCCTCGCCATGCAGTATCCAAGTGAAATCAGCGGAGTTACAAATGCGGACTTCCTGCGTTCTGCAATCAACAGCCGCATGGAAGAAGGCAATGAAATTTCATTGATGAAATTCATCCGCAAGATGGACAGCAAGATGGACTTCCTTGAAATGGACCAGGATATGGCACAGCGCTATCTGAACGAAGGCTTCTCCGGAGGCGAGAAAAAGCGCAACGAAATTCTGCAGCTGATGATGATTGAACCTAAAATCGCCATCCTTGATGAGATCGACTCCGGATTGGATATCGATGCCCTGAAGGTTGTTTCCAAAGGGATCAATGATATGCGCGGAGAAGATTTCGGCTGCCTGATCATCACTCACTATCAGCGCCTTCTTAACTACATCACTCCTGACCATGTGCATGTCATGATGCAGGGCCGCATCGTTAAATCAGGCGGGCCTGAGCTGGCACAGCGCCTTGAGGCTGAAGGTTATGACTGGATCAAGAAAGAACTTGGCATTGAAGACGAAACTGTAGGGCAAGAAGCGTAAGCGTTAGGGGGATCACGATGACTATTGAAACGAAATTGCCGTTTGACAAAGAGTATATCAGCTCTTTTTCAAAAGAAATGGGTGAACCGGCGTGGCTGACAGAACTGCGTGTGAAAGCTCTTGCTGACGCTGAGACGCTGCCAATGCCGCGGCCTGATAAAACAAAGATCGATAAATGGAACTTTACACAGTTTGAAAAGCATATAGTGGAAAGCGAAGATTTTGGCTCACTTGACAACCTTCCGGAAGAAGCCAAATCTTTGATTGACTTGGATAAAGAAAGCAAGAACCTTTATATCCAGCGCAATAACCGTCCGGCACATCTTTCTCTTTCGAAAGAACTGCAGGAACAGGGAGTCATTTTTGCGGATATCTTCACAGCTGCCCGCGAATACGGCGACCTTCTGCAGAAGTATTTCATGAAGGATGGCGTTAAGGTGGATGAACACCGCCTGACAGCACTTCATGCAGCACTTCTGAACGGCGGGGCATTCTTATATGTGCCGCGCAATGTTGAGGTGTCTGAGCCGATCCAGGCGATCTATCTGCATGATGACAAAGAAGCCAATGTCTTCAACCATGTACTGATCGTAACTGAAGATAACAGCAGTGTTACTTATGTTGAAACATACCTTTCAACGATCGATTCAGCAGAAGGTGTTTTCAATATTGTCACTGAAGTGCTTGCAGGCACTAATAGCAGGGTGCAGTACGGAACTGTTGATAACCTTGCAAAAGGAATCACTACGTATGTTAACCGCCGCGGCAGGGCGGAACGGGATTCCCGCATTGAATGGGCTCTTGGGCTCATGAATGATGGAAACACGATTTCCGAAAACGTAACGAACCTGATTGGCGACGGTTCTGTCGGCGATACAAAGACTGTGGTCGTCGGACGATGTGAGCAGAAGCAGAACTTCACGACAAGTGTTGTCCATTTCGGTAAAAATACAGAAGGCTATATCCTGAAGCATGGCGTTATGAAAGAAAGTGCCTCTTCTATCTTCAATGGCATCGGCAAGATCGAACACGGTGCAACGAAGTCGAATGCAGAGCAGGAGTCCCGCGTTCTGATGCTGAGCGAAAAGGCGCGCGGAGACGCAAACCCGATCCTTCTCATTGATGAGGATGATGTAACGGCAGGCCACGCAGCATCTGTCGGCCGTGTGGATCCGACCCAGCTGTACTACCTGATGAGCCGGGGGATCCCTCAGACAGAGGCAGAGCGCCTTGTCATCCACGGCTTCCTTGCTCCGGTCGTGAAAGAGCTTCCGATCGAAGGAGTCAAAAAGCAGCTTGTTGATGTGATCGAAAGGAAAGTTAAGTAATGGATTTCAAGAATATCCGTGAACATTTCCCTATTCTGAACCAGGAAGTCAACGGAAGGCCTTTGGTTTACCTTGACAGCGCCGCAACTTCCCAGAAGCCCGTACAGGTCATCGAGGCATTGAA
The DNA here is from genome assembly GCF_008180445.1 of Bacillus infantis. Classification (GTDB taxonomy): domain Bacteria; phylum Bacillota; class Bacilli; order Bacillales; family Cytobacillaceae; genus Bacillus_AB; species Bacillus_AB infantis_B. The sequence goes on along the minus strand of NZ_VTER01000003.1, from coordinate 274,698 downwards.
CGAGTATTACCGCGGGTATAACTCCAATGTCCACCGCGGGGTGCATACCCTCGGTACAAAAGCGACGGATGCGTATGAAGGTGCAAGGGAAAAGGCCAGGAAATTCATTAATGCCCGTTCGATTGAAGAAGTCATCTTCACGAGCGGGACAACAAGCGCACTGAATATGGTTGCTTCAAGCTATGGAGGAGACAATCTTTCCGAAGGGGATGAAATTGTCATCTCCTATATGGAGCACCACAGTAATATCATTCCGTGGCAGCAGGCAGCCAAAAGGGCCGGAGCGGTGCTGAAATATGTCCCTCTTCAGGAGGACGGCACCATTTCACTGGAGGATGTCCGCAAGACGGTTACAAGCAATACAAAAATTGTCAGCATCATGATGGTGTCCAACGTCCTTGGCGTTATGAACCCGATCAAGGACATCGCAAGGATTGCCCATGAGAATGGCGCAATCATGGTAGTGGACGGTGCACAGGCTGCACCTCATATGAAGGTGGATGTCCAGGATCTAGACTGCGACTTCCTTGCTTTTTCAGGACATAAGATGTGCGGCCCGACCGGGATCGGTGTCTTGTACGGCAAAAAGCAGCTTCTTGAAAACATGGAGCCTGTCCTCTTCGGCGGAGAGATGATCGACTTCGTTGATCTCTATGACTCTACCTGGAAAGAGCTTCCCTGGAAGTTCGAGGCCGGAACCCCGATTATTGCAGGAGCCATCGGCCTTGGTGCAGCAATCGATTTCCTTCAGGAAGTCGGCCTTGAAAACATTGAAGCCCATGAGCATAAGCTTGCCGCATACGCAATGGAAAAAATGTCTTCAGTAGAAGGCATGACCATCTATGGACCGAAGAATGCCGGCGAGAGAGCCGGACTTGTAACCTTCAATCTTGATGATGTCCATCCGCATGATGTGGCGACTGTCCTTGATGCTGAAGGAATTGCGGTAAGGGCAGGCCATCACTGTGCACAGCCGCTGATGAAATGGCTGAAGGCTTCCGCAACGGCACGGGCCAGTTTTTACCTGTACAACACGGAAGAAGATATTGATAAGCTTGTTGAAGGACTTGTTAAAACAAAGGAGTATTTCAGCGATGTCTTTTAATAATTTAGATACCCTGTACAGGCAAGTCATCATGGATCATTATAAAAACCCCCGCAATAAAGGGGTTCTTGAAGAAGATAACAGCTTGACGATCAATATGAACAATCCAACCTGCGGAGACAGGATCCAGCTGACGCTTAAGGTCGAGGATGGAAAGGTGGCGGACGCCAGATTTGACGGTGAAGGCTGCTCCATCTCCATGTCTTCGGCATCGATGATGACCCAGGCAATCAAGGGCCAGAAAGTGGAAGATGCCTTGAAGCTGTCGAAGATCTTCTCAGATATGATGCAGGGCAAAGAGTATGATGAAGATTTGGATTTGGGTGATATTGAAGCACTGCAGGGCGTTTCAAAGTTTCCGGCACGCATCAAATGTGCGACTCTTTCATGGAAGGCCATGGAAAAGGGCCTGAAGGAAGAAGAACAACAATAAACGGCAATACAGGGCTCCAAGGCCCTGTCTGCCCTGAATGGAGGAAAACGACGATGGCAAAAAAGATGCCTGAAATCGGTGATTATAAATACGGATTTGCCGATAAAGACGTTTCCATTTTCCGCTCAAAACGTGGTTTGACGAAGGAAATCGTAGAGGAAATTTCAAAGCTGAAAGAAGAGCCTCAGTGGATGCTTGACTTCCGTTTAAAATCTCTTGAACATTTCTACAACATGCCAATGCCTCAATGGGGCGGAGATTTAGCGTCATTAAACTTTGATGAGATCACTTATTATGTAAAGCCTTCTGAAAAGACAGAACGCTCATGGGACGAAGTGCCGGAAGAAATCAAGCAGACGTTTGACAAGCTTGGCATCCCGGAAGCGGAGCAGAAGTACCTTGCAGGTGTTTCTGCGCAGTACGAGTCAGAGGTTGTTTACCATAATATGCAGGAAGATCTTGAAGCAAAAGGAATCGTATTCAAGGATACAGATTCTGCTTTAAGGGAAAACGAAGATCTTTTCCGTGAACACTGGGCGAAGGTAATCCCTCCGACCGATAATAAGTTTGCGGCTCTGAACTCTGCTGTATGGTCAGGCGGTTCTTTCATCTACGTGCCAAAAGGCATAAAGGTGGATACTCCGCTTCAGGCTTATTTCCGCATCAATTCAGAGAATATGGGGCAGTTTGAGCGCACGCTCATCATCGTGGATGAAGGCGCCCATGTACACTATGTTGAAGGATGTACAGCTCCAGTCTATACAACGAACTCCCTTCACAGTGCAGTTGTAGAAATCATCATCAAAAAGGATGCCTACTGCCGCTATACCACAATCCAGAACTGGGCTAACAATGTATACAACCTTGTAACAAAAAGGGCTGTATGTGAAGCCAATGCTACAATGGAATGGATTGACGGAAATATCGGCTCCAAGCTGACAATGAAATATCCGGCTGTTATCCTCAAAGGAGAAGGCGCCCGCGGCATGACCCTTTCCATCGCACTTGCAGGGAAAGGCCAGCACCAGGACGCAGGGGCAAAAATGATCCATCTTGCTCCAAATACTTCTTCTACAATCGTATCAAAATCAATCTCCAAGCAGGGCGGTAAAGTAACATACCGCGGAATCGTGCACTTCGGCCGCAAAGCGGAAGGCGCTCGTGCAAATATTGAGTGCGATACATTGATCATGGATAATCAGTCTACTTCTGATACAATCCCATACAATGAAATCCTGAATGATAACATTTCGCTTGAACACGAAGCGAAGGTATCAAAGGTTTCGGAAGAGCAGCTGTTCTATCTGATGAGCCGTGGCATCTCCGAAGAAGAAGCGACAGAAATGATTGTAATGGGCTTCATCGAGCCATTTACAAAAGAGCTTCCAATGGAATATGCAGTTGAAATGAACCGCCTGATCAAGTTCGAGATGGAAGGTTCAATAGGATAACATTTAAAAACCCTTGGTATACCAAGGGTTTTTTGCTTTTTATTAGTTGCAACAAAATGGGTCGTGCCGATTTCGTGCCGATCTGAGTTCCTCTAGTGCAATCTAGAGGTATAAGAGGCGAACTTTTTCAGTTCGTCTTCTTCTATTTTTTGAGTAATATCAAGATAGGTATCAGCCGTAGTTTTTATTGTTTTATGGCCTAATCTTTGCGATACAAATTTTATGCTTGCTCCGGATTCTAATAATAAAACTGCATGTGTATGTCTAAAACCATGTGTTCCTCTATAGGGCACACCAGCCAGTTGGGAGTATTTTTGTAATGACTCGCGAACAATCGAAGGAGTGAGGTATTGTCCTAAATAATTTTGAAAAATGATATCGTCGGTATTTTTTGAGAAATTTATTCTTCCTAAAATTAATTCATTTTGTTGAAGTCTAAATTTCTTTAGCTCTTTAACGAGTGCATCATTAAGGGCAATTGTCCGATACGAAGATGAATTTTTTAATGTGGTAATTACAATTTCATTATTATTCTTTCTCCTGGTTTGGCGTTCAACCTTTAATTTTTTATCCATAATATCGCCCCATTTAAGTGCCAATGCTTCACTAATCCGAAGGCCAGTTTGCGATAGAAAGTATATTAGCATGTAATATAATTGATACTCAGGGAATTTTTGTTGTTTATAACCTTTCATAAAATCGAGTAGTTGATTTAACTCCTCAAGCTGCAGATATTTCACTTCTGACTTAATAGACAAAGTATCTTGAACTGGTATCTTAAGTTTATCTGCCGGGTTTTTTTCGAGAACTTCCAACTCGTGTACCGCATAATGAAATATACTTTTTAACATTGATAAATATTTCAAGCGAGCCCCATATGAGTATTTTTGCGTATCTTTTTCATTTAACATGGCGCTATATTTAGCAATCCATTTCTTTATATCCGACCTTCTTATGTTCATTACCCTTTTATTTCCGAAATAAGGGAGTATGTGCAGCCTAACGATTACTTCAACTTGTTCAAAAGTTGATTCTTTAAGATTTGCTTGTTTGTGATCGTATAGCCACTCTTTTGCAACTTCTTCAAAGGATAAGTGTCTATCATTTAAAGTTTGCCCATAATAAATTCGTTCCTCAACTTTACCTGCTTCTATTTCAGCCTCTTTTTTTGTACGAAATGTCCCAATGCTAAATTCTTGTCCATCACGAGAAACTCTAGCCTGCCATCGTCCGCTTTTAAGCTTCCTAAATGTAGCCACCTTTTTTCACCTCTAATTCATAAGTATAAGCTTCATCTTTTAATCGTATGGAATCATTGTCATAGAGTAATTTCTAAAAGTATTACATATTATTAATTGATTTATGGAATGACAAGATTTCTTCGATGTCAGATACTAAGATTATAAATTGCCGTATCTTCCTAAAATCAGCATCGTAATCCTCAGCTCTTTTTTTTAGTTTCTTCAGAACAATACCCAGCCTGTTTCTATGGTGTTGTGATTTTACAATTTCGGCACTTCCTACAGAAATACTCATAAAAGAATCCTCTAGATCCTCCTTTTGTAAACGTTCAAATGGCGCATTCACATCAAAATAAAATATCTCTTTTTCCCAATCAACATCTGATTCGTCAAACGCAATACCATACCAGTAAGGATAGGTATTAGCCTCAAATTCTTCATAAAAAACTGATTGCCTAATCAAAAAACCACCCCATCATTTATTAACTTGATAGCTTAATTGTTGTAGTAGCCTTACACTTTCGGTTGATAGTTCTATAGAGTTTTTTTTATGTCTTTGCTTTTCTCTTTCCTTCAACTGGATATCCATTTTGTTTCGCCAAATTCTTGCTTTGATTTGCTCCAGTCTTTTAACTGCTACCTCCCTTGTCACTACAAAAACCTCTTCAAATAAATGGACTAGCTCATCCTCTGTTGATGGCAAGGTTATGCTTTCCAGCATGAAAAAAGGGATGGAAGAGTACAACTGGAACAAATTTGCTTGGATTTCTTGAAGTCCTCTAAATAACTGTGGTTGTACTTCCTGGCTCCCAACATGTCTAAACGGGTGGCATATTTCATGAAAAAGCACTGAGCGAATTTCTTTCAACTGCATTTTAGATTGTAGGAAGATTACGGCAACCTCATCATCCCAAATTGCCCGATTAGGTGCATCTTCCATAAAACGCACATTCACATTAAAAGCTCTTTCTAAATTTCTTATAGTTAAGTCATGGGGGAAAAGCATATTGTTGTCACGATAGATATTCTCGATTATTGACTCAAGTTCGGTTTTTATGTAATCTTCAAACAAAAAAATCTTCTCCTTACTAAGGTGGGAATGTATGTTCTGTTTTACGGAAAAATAAATAGGGGTTCCCCCCTTATTTATTGTTTTTTTTTCATTTTCCTGAAGATCTCTAGTTGAAGGTCTAGGTAGTCTTTCTCTTCTTCAGTAATATTATCGTAGTCATAAAAAGCAGAGCCGACAATATTACCTTTTCTATCAGACGATTCTCCAAGTAAATAATCAATTGTGACATCAAAAAATTTTGCGAATGCCTTAATTAACTCGATATCTGGTTTTCTTGCTCCTGTTTCATATCCTGATATTGTCGATTCTGCAAGTTTAAACTTTTCACCGAATTGTTTTGAGGTTAACCTTTTTTCTTTTCTCAATTCACGTAACCTTTCTCCAAACTCCATCGGTTAATACCACCTTAATATCATCTTATATCTCAATTATACTTTGCGAATTGCAAACTTCAATAATTTCAAAAAAACTTCGCGAAATGCGTTGACACTTTGCGAATTGCGATGATATTATGTCATTAACAACTCAATATGCAAAGTTATTAAGGAGGTGAATCAAATGAGTCTACCAAAGAAAGCACGCATTAATGCTGGTTTTAGCTTAGAAAGTGCAGCGAAAAAGCTCAATATTTCTGGTGGGTACTTGTCGCAAATCGAAAATGGACAAAGACAAGTTAGCGCAGAACGCGCACAAGAGATTGCAAAACTATATAGCAAGAAAACTGAAGATATTTTTTTACCCAGTCGCTACTCGATTCGCGAAGTTGGGGAACGTACAGCTTAATCTTATTTCCATAATAAAGAGGTGAAAAAATGATTAAAATTCAGGTTAATGAAGAAGAAATTAAAGCATTGTATCAGAATGAAATCCAGAAACACATGGAGCGTTTAGAGAATGAAGTTACTTTCTGGGATACAAAAGAATTACAGCGTCAAACCAATATGAGTTGGAACACTATAAAGGAATATTTCTTTTATGATCCGAGTTTTCCTAAATTTAAGCTTAATCAAAAATGGTATTATCCAGCCAAAGAGTGTAGAGAATTCCTGCTAAAATGGGCCGAAAATATGGGAGATGGCTTTACAAGAAAAGAAGCTATATAAATTAACATGAAACAACATTACTTATATCAATAATAGCAAGCTATCCAATGATTGAGTATTCCAAATTGGAATATTGAAAGGGGGTGAATATATTGAAATTCGGCGCTGTTCTGCAAGCTTGCAGGGAACGGGCCGGTCTATCACAAGAAGAATTAGCACATCGATTGAACCGTAACCAATCTTGCGTTTCAAAGTACGAAAAAGACCGGAAGATCCCGGATATGCATACATTTTTACAATGGATTCAGGTGACGAATACACCAGAGATAGCAGTGGCTTACTTATATGGGATGGATGGCATAAATCTAATTCATCAGCTGTTGCCTCTAGTTGGAAATTTGGTCAGTTAATATCGACTAAGGATTAATAATAAGGAGGTAAAGGGATGACAGTGATTTTTTGGTACTTGGTAACAACGGCAGCTGTCCTGATGGGAATTGTTTTATATGATTTCCTGAAAGAGGAATCGAAGGGGCGAAGAGAGGATGCTTGAAAACAAGGAGACTGTGGAGAACATTGAGCAATTTTTAGAAAGTGCCTCTAATAATTTTGGCCGAGAACTAGCACATGAAATGAGTCTAAACGTTTCCTGGGCAAAAAAACAAGGACATGATTTCAAAATCGTAGTACCTATGGATCATGGGAATTTTGCCACTGTTTTACTCGTAACATCTGCCTTCGTAAGGAGCTACGAAGTATCAAAAAAAAGAAAGGTGATTGTCGACCAGTTTCTTGTTGGCAAGTCGGAATGCAGACAAATGTTAGAGCTCATGGAGAGCTTTGAAAGATAAGGGAAAGGAGGCATCAATTTGAAACAAATACTTAAGCTTAATAGCAGTGATCATTCAATGATAATTACAGCCATGACGGCTTTCCGCCAGGAACTAGAGGGAATGGGTCAACTTCTTTTTGATATTGCATTCAATAAGTTAAGAGAGGCGCAACCTTCAGTAGAGCTGGACGGAATGGAAATGATTTATGTCACACAGTCCTTAAACAAATATGGGAAGCAGCTCCGGGAAATGGACAGGCTTGACCAATCTGAACGATATAGATTGCTAGGGGCAGAGATCGAGCGGGTTCGATTTAACTTCCAGTACACAAACGGTCCGAAAATAGGCAAGAAAAAAGCAGCAAGTGCTTGAACACTCACTGCTCTTAAAAAAGTGATTTTGGGATAAAGCAACAATAACATATATACTGTGTTGCGGCAAGATTCGGACTTGCCGTAATGGCCAGGAGGAATCAACTCTACCTACTCTACCCTTTGATTGTTCCTGGTCATTACGGTTCGAACCGAATTACAGAAGAAAGGGGAAGAGTCGATGGCTACCCACCAAGAAAAAAAGGAAATCCGAATTGAAATTAATAATCTATTATCTTCTGAATGCGGCACCTGTGAGTATCGGACTGGATATGATCACATGAGCTATTGCATTAGGGAATGCCCTATTGGACGAAAAATGCAGGAGTTATCTTCTCGGCTCGTTCGGGATTCAAAACAGACATTAATGCCTTTAGAAGAAAGGCCATTGAAAGCAGGCAGCTGGTCAAAAGAGGAGGAACTTTATCTCCTGAATCATTCGAGACACTTTTCGATTGCGCACTTGGCCATGAGACTTCGTCGATCCCCATCAACAGTCACAGCGAAACTTCACTCGCTTAGGAAAAACCAACGTGGGCAAGCTGGCTGATACTACGAAAGGAGAGAACAGATAAGCTCTTTTCGGTTGATTTCGATATCAAGGTAAATGAGTCATTCTGTACGGTCCATACAGCATTCGTGCCCGCCGAAGGTGTGTCGGAGTGTATGGATATAACCGAAGGAAAGAAACTATACCGGCAAAAAAAGATCATCATGTCCACATTTTTATTGAACAGGTGGAGGACTTGATTTGTTAGATTACTACTCAAAAGTATTGCTCCCAAAATGGCTTCTGGATCAACAAGAAACTATAACGGAGCAATTTTTTAACCCATGTGCAGAAATATTTAACTAGATACCCAGATTACGCATTGATATCCATTAAGGGACCATATGCCTTATGCGTTCGGGTTGAGGAAGGAGTGAAGGAAGATGAGCAAACTCTTATTGGATGAGAGTCCTATAGTCGTCTTGCCGACCCTGGCTGAAAAAATTGGGCTGAATGAATCTATGATCCTTCAGCAGCTACATTACTGGCTAGAGAAAAGCAGCAATGTTCAAGACGGTTTTACATGGGTTTATAACTCATATGAAGACTGGCAGGAGCAATTCCCTTTCTGGTCAATCAGCACGATTAGAAGGACTATAACAAAGCTTGAGACTAAAGGTCTTTTCATCACAGGGAAATTCAACAAACTGAAAATCGACAATACCAAATGGTATCGGATCAATTATGACCTTCTGGAGGATATGAGCAGACCACCTGTTCAAAATGAACAGACGGAGTGTTCAGAATGGACAGACGAGCTGCTCAATATGAACAGGCCATTACCAGAGAATACTACAGAGATTACTACAGATAAAAAAGAAGAAGAAGAGCCCGCGTCTGCTCATGAAAATCCATTCCGATTCTTTGAACAAAATGGATTCGGAACCATTGGAGGATACATTCAAGAAAAAATCAGCAGCTGGTGCAGTGACCTTAATGATGAGCTAGTCGTTAAAGCTATGAAAATAGCCGTTGAACGTGGAGCTAAAAGCTGGAGCTACGTTGAAAAGATATTAATTAACTGGGCTGAAAAGAAGATTACTAGTGTCAAAGAGGCCGATGCTCTTATCTTGGCCCACCAAGAGCAGTCTAGTAAGAGCAGAACAGGTGCTAGAAAACCTTTTGCTCGAGTACGCCAAGAACAGCTTCCCGAATGGTTTGATGAACCACTAGTTCCTTCGCCAATGATTGCACACGGTGCAGTTGATGACAAGGCTACAGCAGAAAAGCGAAAAGCCTTGGAGGAACGGATGAAAAAGTATAGGACCCAGGAGGAGTAAGCAAATGGCGATACTTATGGATCAAGTTCAAAAACGAAAGCAGTTCATCATAAAGCGACTTATTCAGTCCGGCCACTCTAAAGCTGAAGACCATAAGAAACTGTTGGACTCCACTTTGACCGAACTTGAGCGCATGTACATCGACATGGCATGTGACATAGGGCGTGAAATCTCAATGGATATTGAGGTGTGATCGCCGTGGGAAACCTAACACTCGGTCAGTTATATTATCTGGCCAGACGAACGGTTAGCCATAGAAATGCGGCAATTTTCGAATTAGACAGGAGGATTAATCGTGAAGCTGCTGATTGGAAAAAAGAGTCAATGTTCGAACTGTGAGAAGGTATTCTCCATATCTTCTGATGAAGTCCAATATTGCTCTGGTAAATGTAAAGAGGAGCATAACCTATTCAAGGTAGTCGGGCGTATGGATCTTCAAAGGCTCCCCTTATACGAGCTACATATCAGGTGTTCAGAGGGAGAGGCTGACGCACTGAAGGAATGGGAAAGACGCTGGGAAAATAGCTACCCCAGAATGGGACAAGGCAGGAGGCCCCCGGATAAGGCGAAAAAGATGTTGAGGCTGATTAAACGATGAGCACAGCGCAAGTAAAGACTTGCCCAGACAACTGCTGCGTGATGTGCGGAGGAGAAGCTTCTCCCGGGGAGCCTGACAATTTATTAAGCTTTATCTGCAATGGGTGCTTGGAACAAAATTTCAGTTGATTAGGAGGAAGCCTGGTGCAACAGCTCGATCTTTTTAGAGAAATTATAGTCGACAACTTTGCCGGCGGGGGCGGTGCCAGTACAGGAATAGAAATGGCGACTGGCTTATCTGTAGATATTGCCATTAATCACGATCCGGCTGCCATTGCCATGCATAAGGCCAATCATCCAGATACAGAGCATTATTGCGAAAGTGTCTGGGATGTGGACCCAAAAGAAGCCTGCCGCGGCCGCAGGGTAGGGCTGGCTTGGTTCAGTCCTGATTGTACACATCATTCAAAAGCCAAAGGTGGAAAACCTGTAAAACAGGAAATCAGAGGTTTAGCCTGGATAGCTGTTAAATGGGCTATTGCAGTAAAGCCGAGGGTCATCATGCTCGAGAATGTTGAGGAATTCAAAGATTGGTGCCCATTGGATAGCAAAGGGAAACCACGAAAAGAATTGAAGGGTGTCACGTTCAATAGCTTTGTAAAAGCTTTGGAATCATTAGGGTATGAAGTCCAATTTAAGGAGCTGCAAGCCTGTGATTATGGGGCGCCGACCATAAGAAAAAGATTTTTTATGATTGCACGCTGTGATGGGAAGAAGATAATTTGGCCGGAGCCTACTCATGGAGATCCGCAGAGTCCGGCTGTACAGCTTGGGAGAAAAAAGCCTTGGAGAACATCAAGCGAAATTATCGACTGGTCCATTGGGGTACCGTCAATCTTTGACCGAAGGAAACCTTTAGTATCTAACACTCTGAAACGGATTCAAAGAGGCCTTGAAAGGTTTGTTATTGAGGATGAAAACCCCTTTTTGGTGCCAGATGAACATAAGGCGGCTTTCTTAATCAGTTATTATACAGAACAATCCAGCAAAGAGGTAAGGGGTCTCTCCTTAAAAACTCCACTTCACACCATAACAGCGGGAGGTAACCGATTTGGATTAGTGACTGCCTTCCTGACGAAATACTACGGTCAAGGGGTGGGGCAAGGGTTAAAAGAGCCATTGCACACCATCACAACCAGAGATAGATTCGGGCTGGTAGCTGTTAAATCAAATGGATACGCTATCTCGGATATAGGGTTAAGGATGCTGCAGCCACATGAGTTGTTTGCCGGTCAGGGTTTCCCTACGAACTATATTCACCAAATTGGTACCAAATCTGACCAAATAAGAAGAGTGGGTAATTCAGTACCGCCAGATTTTCCAGATGCCTTGGTAAGAGCTAATCTTCCGGAAATGTGTATTGCAAAGAACCGATATAAGGTTTCCCGGAGGGACATATCTTGAGAGATCTCTACATCTGTCAGAGCGGAGAGGATACTTCTGTGAAGGATGGTATGGAACCTAACTTATGCCCTTTCTGCGGTAGCCCATTTATAGAATTTAGCCTTGAGGTTAAGGATAGTTAACTCCAACTACTTTTTTAGGAGGAATTTGATAATGGCTGATTTAGATGGTATGCAAATAAAGTTTACTGTTGTAAAAAACGATGATATTGAAAAATACCTGAGCAAGAATGAGCAAGAAAAATTAATTGATTGTGTAGGGCAAATTGAGATGAGCAGAGCAATAGAAGGTCTTGGGAATGCTAAATATCTAGTAATCAACACTGACGAGCCTTATGCAGATGAAGTTATAGAAATCATGAAGTGTCATGGTCATTGGGGAAATGGTAATAGGGTTAAAGTGATTAAGGATATCAAATTCGAAGGGGAAAGTTTCAGTAAGGGCCAAGAGTTCGATGTTAAAACCATCCCATCAAGGTTACCGGCAAGTATTGGGGTTTTTGTCTCTGGAAAGTGGTTTTGCGATGTAGGAAGTCCTATATTCGAGGAATACTTTAAACTTCTTGATTAATGCACAATCCTATATAAATGCAAAGCAAGGGGCAATCTTGATGAAATATGTAGAAAGTAGCCCTTGCTCGTGTGATTACCATATCCGTTCCACGCAAAAAGCAGATATGCATTGTCACACAAAAGACCATGTCCAATTAAGACATATCCACACTTTTATCTTAATTGAAATTGCGACTTTCCCTTAAGCGTTATTTACGTGCAAAACACGAAGGGCTGTCTAAACCCCTTTCAGGTGTGGAGTCAAAGATCTGTTTGACTTTACACCAGTTATTCATCGGTGAGGTCCAGCAAAAGGTACTAGTTAGATTCAATAAAGACTAGTGTAGGTAAATTGTATTAGATAAACTAGTTGTTTGTAAATGGCATCCAACAAAAAGGAGTGTAGTTATGGTTGGGAAAATCAAAGTATGGTATATGACTGATGAAGAATTAGCATCATACGTGGCCAAGCATCCTATCAAGGAACCGAAGAAGGTCTCAAGAAAGGATTCTGCCAAAACTAGTCCTGATTATAAGTGGAGATCTAAAAAAGCAAATGAAAGCAGCCTAAAGTCGAAAAGAGCATAAAAAAAGCCAGGATTTCTCCCAGCAAGTCCACCTAAATTATATCATAGGGGGCAATCCTGGTGAATATGGACTTATCGAAATTGGTCGCAGAAGTGGATCTCAAGAAGAATGCTACCTACATTGTGAAGGATGAAAAGCTCATTCTAGTGACCAGTCCGCCTAACGGATATGGCAAGCAGGTGATTGCCTGGCAGTCAGGTAAAGTATCACATTACGAATTGAATTCCACACATAAATTATAAGTCTACTGGAACAACCAGGGACACTAACTGAACGCTCAATGCGTTTGCTTAGTGTCCTTTTTATCTTGGAACGGAGGGGAAGTAATTGGGACAATTAGAATTTCATTTAGCAACCATTAATCGGGATGAAACAAAGAGAAAAGTCGAGGGAGCATTAGAGAAGTATCGTGTGTACCTTCTTTCCCAAGAATTAGATCAATTGCCTTCTGTTACTCAAAATTTTTCACTTGTACCACCTTCAAATACCAATAAATTTAATTCTTCTACTGAAAATGCTGCTATTCATAACGTTGATTACAACAGGGAACGGACAGATTACATTAACAGGATTCTAGATGCTGTAAACAGACTTGGATACAAGGAAAGAGCTATTATCATACGTCGGTATATGACTGAAGACGATATCTTTGATTATCAGGTCTACAGCGAGCTCCATATGAGCGAGAGAAGCTACCATCGCTATAAATCAAAAGCCTTTTATAAATTGGCGTTTGCTCTTCATATTGAGGTTTATGAGGATAAGGGGGACAAGGAGCATGAACTTTGTACAACCAATCCGTGACTTAGAGAAGGTTGAAGCTATAAAGACATACTTGAAGGAGGAAAGTGAACGTAATTATTTTCTCTTTCTTATGGGAATCAATACCGGCCTTCGAATATCAGACATCTTGAAATTAAAGGTGGGCGATGTAAAAGACAAACACATCATTATTCGGGAACAGAAGACCGGCAAACAGAAGTGGATATTAATTACTCCAGCCTTGAGACGAGAGTTAAGACGGTGCGTTGTTAATCAGCCAGACGAAGAATATATATTTAAGAGTCGACAGGGAGAGAATAAACCCATTGGAAGAAGTATGGCTTATAAGATCCTTCGTAAGGCTGCTGCACAATTCAAATTGAAGGATATCGGGACTCATACGATGAGAAAGACTTTTGGGTATCATTTTTATCAACAGACAAAAGATGTGGCAATGCTACAAGAGATATTTAACCATTCCTCTCCGGATATTACGTTAAAGTATATCGGCGTTAACCAGGATGGAATGGACAAAGCGATGAGCAGGTTTAAGATATAGCTTGCTCATCGCTTTTTCTTTTTGGTTGTAATCAGTTAATCATAATAAGTATGATGTGGAACTCAAAAAAAGGATACGGATTTAATCACTTGTATCAAGGGATTCAGCCCTTCGGGCAGTTACACAAAATATAAGATATGGATAATTAGAGTGTGAAAATATTAGAAGATAATGTAAACTGAACCTATCAGATAAATAGAACGTACTATATACTTTGACGGGGGGAAGTTTTATGATTGATAATTATAATGATTTATCAGATTTACAAAGGAATAATTTAGGGTATTTCTTAGAAAGAGCTGATTCTAATAGACTTTCCATTCTACATCACAAATTTAATGTTCAACGTGCTAGAAACAATACAATCTTTAGAGAAAATACTGTAAGAGACTTAATGTTTGGGCACATTCCATTTCCTTATTTCTTGGAATGGTTAAGTGAAGTAGAGTTGGAAGGCAACAACTCACTATTTATTTACGAAGCTGAGGAGACAGATTTTTTAAAGAATACTTCAGTTAAAGTCCTATATGAAAATTCAATAAAATTAAAAACACCTTTATATGATATTAATGCAGAGAACTTAAATGAAATAAAGCTCGTCAATGTTTCAAAAATAGAAAATAAAAATCAAGTACTGTTTTCTCTGGCTGCACCGGCTCAAGTACAAGTAAAAAAACTTGATGGTCAAATGGAATTGAGAAAACATGTGTATCTTGCATATATTATCGTTGATTTTAACCTTTCGTCAGTTGTATTATTTATGCACCCAACTGTAGGATTAGCATCAGTATATGGCGAAAGTAAAAGAAGAGACATTGATGATGTTACATGGATTATCCTACACTTCTTCAGAGAGAAGATCCTGGCATTTACATTAAAAGAACCTGATTGGATTGTTAATGCCCTTTCCAAAATTTCAGAGGAATATTTTTATCACAATAATCCTATAATAGAAGAAAAAATTGAAAATTTTTCTAATGAACATATAACAGGTTTATTAAAAAGCCTTAAAAAAATTAACCCTGAACTTGATCGAGAAGATTCGATGCTAAGACTAAGAAGGTCACTTGAGAGTGCCTATGAAAGTGAAATGATTGTCATTCATAGGAGGATAGAAAAAGAACTACCTTTTCAGATTTTTTTACAACAAACCGACAGGGGATTGACTCAATTCAGGGCAAACACCAGAGGAAAAGCTTTAAGTCATTCAGAAGCAGCTGATATTATTAGGTTAATGTGGGAACATGGCGATGTTTTAAACGTTGGGTTAATACATCGTGAAGCAGAAAAGGAATATCAGTACATAATAAAGAAATTAGATAAGTACTTTTCACTTAAAAAATATACTACATCAGGTACTGGGAAGGAGGTAGTGGACAATGTTTTACGAAAACTTAATGAATATAAAGAGGAAATTGAATCTACCTCTACCTTCTCAGAACTTGAAGAGTTTGGACGAGGAGTTGACGATTCTCAAGCCTGATGCAACAGCATCACCTCATTATTTGTCACGTAAGACTAAAATACCTCTCCCACTTATTGAAACTCTACTAACACACCTGGCTCTTGATTCGATACTTGAAGCCAGGTTTTATCTGTTTTGTTTAAACGAAGATCCCGAATTAGAACATGGATTCGAATTTATTAGCAAGAAAGAGTTAAGAGATTTTATTGTCAGTGAAAAGTTTTCTTGTCCTAATTGTAATTCGAAACTAAATACACAAAATATCAGGGTAGGTTTTGTAAAAAAAGACATCCCTAAGCATATTATAGAGGCCTCTATATGAAGGACACTATACCATTTAACAAGTTCATAAGTGCTGCAAAAGATGAGGAAATTTGGACTCCCATAAGTAACGAAGAAAAAGAGGAATATCTTAAATTAATCAACAATGTACGCACTACTTTAATAAGTGGGACCAAAAAAGAAAAGGGCGATGCCTTGGAAGATTTGATGACCTTTGTATACAGAAGGTTTGAAATTGGCTATGTAGAGCCGAATGTATTAAAGGGAGATAATCAAATAGACCACATTATTAATTTTATTGACGGAATGGTGCCAATGTTTATATATGAAAAGATTGGTTCAAGAATGATTGGAGAATCCAAAAATCATAAAGAATCTATTGGGGTAAGAGAGGTTACAGACTTAGTTGAATTATTAAGGTCTAAAAAAGCAAAGGTAGGGGTTTTTAGTTCTTTCAAAACTTTTAGTCGAGGAAGAAACAAAAGCCCATGGATAAATGCAGAAGGAAAGAGAAGAAAATTAGCAATTGCGAATAGTAACGAAAGAATAATCCTTGGTTTCACAATTGATGAATTAGAGACTTTAACAGATAAAAACTTTTATACACTATTAAAACAAAAGTACTTTGCCTTGATAGATGAAATCGATGACGATTATACAGATTATCCTACAGAGGATCTTTCAATAGCATATCATATAAGACTATACGATTCATTGAAGCAATTAAAGGAGAACCATGTTATTAGCGAACAAAGCTACTTGGAAGGCAAGCAGGCTTTAATCCAGAAGTATGGAAACATTGAGTAAGATAACTGGCAGAGTTTTGGCAACAGATAGGCAGTAAAAATAGCTAGTTCCGTGATACTATGGTAGTAATAAATTATATAAAGGCGGCACTCGGGTTGGGAGTGTCGTCTTTTGTTATTTTTTGACGAACGATAGGGATTGTTAGAATACCTCCTTTAGTCCATAATTAAATGGGCAAAAAGGAGGTAGAAAAGAGTGATTTGGGAAAATGAGTGGTTTGTGGGTATAACTGTAGGATTGATAAGTGGTTTTATTATATATTTTATTCAAATATTTGTAGCTAGGAAATTAAGCAAAAAAGAGTATAATACAAGAATTGGTAAAGCAAACGATGAAGTGGTGTCCCTATTGAAGGCAGTAATATCGGAGGACGAATATCCATCAATTGAAATATTTGAATCACTGGTCTCGTCTATTTCAAGAAAGAACAATGTAGAAATATCTGATTTAAATAGTGTTTCGGATATTCTAGATGACTTAATTGCAGAAGTTTTTCTAACAAATTTTATGCCGGTCGATAAAAAATTATCAAGTGCTGAAAAACTTACCCAATTAAAAACTCAATATAAAGAAATCAATCAAAATGCAGAGCAACCATTAGAATCAGGGCATTCAATAAGCATATCTTATTCTCGTTTAATGTCCATTACCTCAACTATGTTTATAATGTTGTTTGGGTATTTAATAGTGCTATTTGGTGATCAAGACAAAATTAAACTATTTGGTGATTTAAAAAGCTCAACCTCGTTGATTGTTTCCGTTGTCACTTCAGTAGTTGTTATGACCCTACTGTCACTATTCTTAAAGGATTCTGATGACGATAAAATAGCAGCTACTATCAGGGAACTTAAAATGAAAATAAAATCTAAATAATATATTTCAGGCTCTCAACCTAATGAGTGCTTTTTATTTTGCAGAAGAAGGTGTCGCCTTTTCTGTAAAAAGAAGGAAAGATACTCCTGCTGTCGAATCTTTAGGCATAAGGAGGTGTAACAAATTGGAAATTAAAAGAGATCCTGAAACAGAAGTGTTCATTAATTCAATGGAAAATAGTAATATTTATTTTTTCATGAGAGATGAGTTTGATAGAACCACAAATTATGGGGAAAGTTATAATCCAGAGGTTCATGACTTATTGGTAGTGAAGTCTGCAGCAGAGAAATTTTCGATTTCAGAGTTAAAAGCTGATAAGATTTATATTGATTTTGAATCGGCAATCACTGAATTTCACTCGAAACGACCGGGAAAATAATTATTTGAAGCATTCCAGACGGAGAGCTCTTTTGTCAATAATTGACGAATAATAGGGATTGTCCATTAATCACCTTTTACTCATAATTGGGAGTGGGAGGTGATACTATGGCATATTTTAAATACAAAGTGTTCACTTATAATAATCGTGCGATTATGAATAATGATGAAACACTGGAAGCTGATCTAAAAGAATTAGGAGATCAGGGATGGGAACTCGTATCTGCATTACCTATCATTAAAGGTGATGGCAGTGAAGGAGATATTGATGTTAGAACAAATGAGATAAAGTTCATTTTCAAAAAAGAGAATAGCTGAGGTGAAAGCATGGATTTAAATAATGAAAAATATGTTGATGTTGAAGCTGTGACTGAAAATGGAACTTATGCAGCTGTAGCTAGTATAGATGTAGTCAGATTGATGATGGACGCTGATATCGTCACAATTAGAGGAACATCCATAACTGTTGGTGAAGTCGAAGTAACCGATAATGGAGTAATTCGTTTCCACGGAAATGTAACAAATCTATAACTGTTGTCAAAGCATCCTTTCGAGGGTGCTTTTTATTTATGCAGAAAGAAGGGTGATAACATGGAAGTAAATTGTGATAACTGCCGAAAGAGATTCATCATTTCCCTGGAGGAAAAGAAACATCCTAAAGGTGTACTCGAATCTTACTTTAAGTGTCCACATTGCTCCACTAGGTTCAGTGCAGCCTTTACGAACGAAAGAGCCAGGAAGATACAAAAGCAAATCCGCACAATGTGGGCAGAAATAAAAGGCTGTGGAAGTCAGCAGTTAGCTGAGCATAAGAAAAAGAAAATCGATAATCTAACTGAAGAGAATAAACAGATAATAGATGAATTAAAAAGGCGGCACGCATCCAAGTGATTGGGTGCTTTTTTATGCAAAAATCTATCAATGAGGAGGAGTCTTGTGATATGGCTGAAGAGCGAGAGTCAAACAGAAGCATTGGGAAGCTGAAAATGGATGTGGATTGTTCTGATGCATTGAGGGGAGTTGAGGGGTTGAAGGCAGTGCCCAGAGAAGCTAAGAAAGCAACGGCATCTCTGAATGGATTTGAGAATGCAATGAAGCAATCGAAGCTGCTGGTAATTGAGCTAGATTCAGAGGGCAGTGTTCCGAGAGTTTTCTATAACGGAGAAGACCTCCAGAATAAAGTAAGAGTCTTCTTTGATTGGGTAACCAAGTCCTCTGTTCCAGGACACACCAAAGTAAACATAGAATATTTTGAGAAAGATCAGCAGGGCATGCCAACGTTAATAGGTATTGGTCTGGAGAGATAGTCATGGCGATGTTAAAGCTATGCAGCTGCGGCACTCCTATCGATATCTCCCTGAACTGCTGCGAGGGCTGTAAACCTAAGCAAGGAGAACGACACAAGCTGTATGACAGATACAGGAGAGACCAGGAAACAGCAGCGTTTTACAAGTCCACACCTTGGCGCAAGGTAAGGGAGCAAGCACTGGCAAGGGACATCGGCCTGTGTCAGCATTGCCTGTCAAAAGGCCGAATCAAATGGGCTGACATGGTGGATCACATCATACCTATCAAGGAAGCCTGGGAGCTGCGTCTTGTGTTGGATAACCTGCAATCCCTATGCAATAGCTGCCATAACATCAAGACGGCTGAGGACAAAAAGAAATACGCCAGACCCCTGGGCCCCTGAAAAAATTTTATTTTTTTCTGGATTGCGACCGCGTGGGCCCTTTTTCTCGCAAAAAATCCGTTTTTAATATTTTTTTTAAGGAGGTGTAATCCATGGCTGGGAGAAATAAGCAGCCATTGTCCGTCATCCAGGGCAAAGGCCGATCGAACCACCTTACCAAGGAAGAGATGGCGAAGCGTGAGGAACAAGAAGAAGCGATGCGCGGCTTCACAGATAAGATCGAAGCGCCGGCCTATTTGTCGGCTGCCCAAAAGAAGGATTTCAACAAGCTGGCTGAAGAGCTGATACGTCTGAAAATCTTTAGTAACCTGGACGTTGATAGTTTGGCTCGGTATATCGATTCTAAGGATCAATACATTAAGCTGACGAAAGAGCTGCGTAAAATAAAGCCCACCGAAAAGGTTGAGATTGGCCCGGATAAGTTTGCCACAGTTGCGAATGGTGCCTATACAAAACTCATGAAAACAAAAACATCTCTCTTCAACGAGTGCCGATCGGCAGCGTCTGATTTAGGGTTGACGATTACATCTCGCTTGAAACTGGTTATACCCGAGGCGCCGAAGGAGAAGGCTCTAAGCAAGTTTGCCAAGTTTGGTGGTGGGCAGAAGTGATCGATCGCGTCACTTCCTACGCTTGGGATGTGTGTATGGGGAAGATACCCGCCGGCGATACGCAAAAGCAGGCCTGCAACCGGCATCTGCAGGACCTGGAAAGGCAGGATACAGAGGATTTTCCTTATGTCTGGGATAGTGAAAAGGCCAATGAGATCATCGAATTTGCTGAAACATTGACCATTGCCGAGGGGGAAGAAGAGCAGCCACTTAGCTTATATGGATTTCAGGATTTCATCTTTGGCTCCTGGCACGGCTGGAGGACACTGGACGGATATCGGAGGTTCAGAACGTCCTATGTACAAGTTGCCAGGCAGAACGGGAAGTCACTTGGGAATGCTGTACCGACCATGTATTATGGCAATTTTGATGGCTATAACTATCCTCAGATTTACTGTACGGCCACCAAGGAGCTACAAGCCAGGATCGTACTGAAAGAATGTTTTAAGTTCATCAATGCGGATCCGGAGTTATGCGGCAGCAAGTACGAGGAAGGCCTTTACACCATCAAGGACTATGCGAGTAAGATCCTTTGCAACCTGTCCCAGGGAGAGATCAGGGCACTGGGAAGAGATACAAAGTCCATCGACGGTTTCCGTCCTTATTTTGCAAGTGTCGATGAATACCACCTTCACAAGGACAATCAGATGTACAAGCTGCTGGCAGATGGGACGAAAAAGTTAAAACAATGTCTGATTTCAGTCATCACCACAGCTGGCTTTGATTTGAATTCTCCATGTTATGCCCTTTATGAATACTGTAAAAAGATACTTGCGGGCGTTGTGAAGGACGAGACACAGTTTGTTTTTATTTGTGAATTGAATAAGGACGACGATATTTGGGATGAAACCAACTGGATCAAGGCAAATCCGTTGTGGACGGAACAAACGTTGAACAGCTTAAAGGCTGAAGCCATTAAAGCCAAGGCAATGGGCGGTGAGGACTTACGGAATTTCCTTACCAAGTCACTGAATCAGTGGGTCAAATTTGCCGACAACCAATATATGAATCTTGAACACTGGAAGAACAGCGAGAGCAATAAGACCCTTGAAGATTTCAAGGGTTTTTCGTGTTATGCGGGGCTTGATTTATCCAGTGGGGGCGACTTGACCAGCTTGGCACTTATATTCCCCTATGTAGAGAATTACGTGAGGAAATACTTTATTCATTCCCACTCCTTCATTCCGGCCAAACGAGTGGCGGAGCATATCAAATCAGATAAAGCACCTTATGATATGTGGATTAAAGATGGGCTTCTGACACCTACAGAAACCCTCGGCGGAATAAAGACCGATTATAAATACATCATTGCCTATTTGGCCAAGCAAATTGCTGAATACAGCCTTGAAGTGAAAATGATCGGGTACGATCCTCACAATGCATCTGCCTTCTTGAATGATTTGGAGGAGCTGGGGATTGATTCAGTCTCCATCACCCAGTCTGCGAGGAATCTAAACGATGCTACTGAGGATTTCCGGCTCGAGGTCGCGGCCGGTAATGTGGAGTATAACAAAAAGAATGAACTGCTCATCTGGTCCGTGACCAATGCCAAGACGGTTTCCAATTCCTTTGGTGAAATCAAGTTGGATAAGGATCTTCAGCAGAAGCGGATAGATCCAGTGGATGCCATCATCGATGCCTGGAAGCTGGCCATGTCTTCGGCTGAAGGCAGCATGGACGTATCAGAATTTGCTTCGGATGATTTCCTCAAAAAATTATGGGGCTAAGGAGGGGGTGAAAATGTGAAACTATGGGATTCTATACGAAACTATTTCGGAGGTTCGAAAGAAAGTACCGAAAAAAGAGAGATATTACAGCTGAATCAAGATGATCAGCGCCTCATGGAACTTCTGGGGATGGAACCAGGAGACATTAATGTTAAGGGCCTGAACTCGCTTAAAATTGATACAGTATTTGCTTGTTTGCGGATCCGATCGGAGTCCGTTTCAAAATTACCGTTGAAAGTGTATAAAGAGGACGAAAACGGCATCCAAAAGGGGACCAGGCACTATCTGCATCAGGTTTTCAAGCTTCGGCCCAACCCATACATGAGTGCCAGCGACTTCTGGAAGGTCATGGAGGCGCATAGGAGCATGGGTAATGCCTATGCCAGTATTGAATATGATAAAAGGACAGGCAAGGTCATCGGTCTCTGGCCGTTGGATCCTGCAAAAGTAAAGGTTATTGTAGACGATGCCGGCTTTCTTAGTTCTAAAACCAAGCTATGGTATGAAGTTGAGGTTAGTCCAACAGAAAAAAGAAAGCTTTTGCCGGAGGAAATTCTCCACTTTAAAGGCAGTCTGACGCTTAATGGGCTTATCGGCATCCCAACCTTGGAATATATGAAATCCACCTTGGAAAATGCGGCAGCCTCCAATCAATTCATCAATAACTTTTTTAAACAGGGGTTACAGGTGAAGGGGCTGATCCAGTATGTGGGGGATTTGAGTCCTACAGCCAAAGAGGAATTCCGGAAAAACTTTGAGGAAATGTCTTCTGGACTAAAAAACAGCCACAGGATAGCTCTTATGCCAGTCGGGTATCAGTTTACCCCTATGTCATTGAATATGGCGGATGCGCAGTTCCTGGAGAATACCCAGATGACGATCCGGCAGATTGCCAACGCCTTTGGCATCAAGGTGCACCAGTTAAACGATCTTTCCCGGGCCACCCATACCAATATTGAGAACCAGCAGCGAGAATTCTACGTCGATTCTCTCCAATCCGCCCTGACTACCTATGAACAGGAGATGGATTGGAAGCTCTTCCTGGAGAGTGAGCTGGAGCACGGGTTTTATTGCCGGTTCAATGTCGATGCCATCCTGCGGGGGGATATTAAAACAAGGTACGAGGCATACGGGAAGGGGATTGAAAAAGGCTTTATTACGCCGAATGAGGTGCGGGCACTCGAAGAGAAGCCGCCAAAACCAGGCGGGGATCAATTGATTTTTAACGGGAATGTCATTCCCCTGACGATGGCCGGACAACAATACCTGAAAGGTGGTGAGAACAATGAACCAAAAACTGCCGAAGATGACGAAGGAGACGAGGGCTCTTCCGGTCAAGCTGGAGATCAGGGAGACGAATGAGGAATCCGAAACAAGAACCATTACCGGGGCCATCAAATACGATACCGATTCTGCTGAGATGCGTGATTGGTACGGGGATGTCATTATTGAACAGATTGCTTCCGGGGCCTTCGATGACAGTCTGAAAACCCGGGATGTTGTCGGCTTGTGGTCGCATGATACCTCCCAGGTGCTGGGGAACACAAAAAGTGGCAGCCTTCAGATTGAAAATACGAAAAGCGAGCTTCGATTTGAATTGAACATTCCAAATACCTCCGTAGGAAACGATGCATGGGAACTGATCAAACGCGGCGACGTTGACGGCATCTCCTTTGGGATGAAGGTCACGAAGGACAAATGGTCTTCGGAAGAACGGGAAGAGGGCAAAATTTATAAACGGTCAATCCTCAACGCTGAACTGTATGAAATAAGCCCGGTTGCTTTCCCGGCTTACCCGGCTAATGAGGTGGGAGTCCGATCCCTGGACGACTTCAAAGCCGAGGAAAAACGAGCTTCAGAGGAGTACCGAAAAAGAAAATTAGAAATGGAACTGGAGCTTTTATGAGAAGGCTCTTTTTTTATGCTCAAATACAAAATGGGAGTGAATGATTTTGCCAAAAGAATTAAGAGAACTATTAAACCAGATGGATCAGATGAAACAGGAAGTCCGTACGCTGCTGGCTGAAGACAAAACGGATGATGCTGAAAAAAGGATGGCGGATGTCCGTAATCTTCAGAAGAAGATCGATATTCAGAAAGATTTAAATGATGAGGAGCGCCGCGGGCTGGATAACGGCGGTTCAAATCCACTTAATCCTAATCCGCCAAGTACCTTGGAATCCAGGGAAGATGCCGAGCTTGAAAAAGAATATCGGCAGATATTTCTGAAGGGGTTAAGGCGCAAGAATGTTTCATCTGAAGAGAGAAGCATCATTGCTGAATATGAAAAGCGCGCCGTCATGAACGAGGGCGGGGCAAGCGGCCAATCAGACGGAGATTCATCCCTGATTGTGCCTCAGGACATTCAAACTCGGATCAACCAGGTTAAGCGTCAGTTTGTGGACCTTTCTCAATATGTAACGGTTGAAAATGTAACGACCTTGTCCGGAAGCCGAGTGATTGAAGTGGATGCCGAACTTACGCCATTCCCAATTATTGATGAGTATGAAGAGATTCCACAGATGGACAACCCGAAATTCCGTCCATTCTCTTATGCGGTGAAAAAGCGCGGCGGCATTCTGCCGATCACCAACGAATTGCTTGCTGACAGTGATCAGAATGTGATCAATTATGTTTCCACCTGGATTGGGAAAAAGGCCGTGGCCACAAGAAATGCTTTGATTCTTGGCCAACTGAATGCTTTGACGAAGACGCCAATGGCTGACTTTGATGCCGTACGTACAGCGCTGAATGTTTCGCTGGACCCGGCCATTTCGTTAAGCAGCAGCATCCTAACAAACCAGGACGGCTTCAACTACTTGGATGGATTGAAGGACTCCATGGGCCGTTATTTGCTTGTCGATGACTTGACACAGCCGGGCAAAAAGCTATTCAAGGGACGCCCGGTGGTGGTGGTCAACAATCGCCAATTAGCAAGCGACTCGGTGGCTGGAACGGCTCCAATCATCATCGGGGACCTGAAACAGCTAATCGTCCTGTTCTCCAGGATGTTCTATGAGCTGGCCAGTACAAAAGAAGGCGGCGATGCTTTCAAGCGCGATACTACTGACCTGAGAGCCCTCATGCGCGACGACATTAAAACATGGGATACAGGCGCAGCAGTATATGGCCAGCTGGATATTGCCGAAACAGTGTAAGGGGCTGCGGCCCTTATAAAGGCGGTGGGATGATGATCCTTAGCTTAGAGGAAACAAAGTCGTGGCTGCGCATCGATGGAGATGAGGAAAATGAAATACTGATTCTTCTATCTGGCGCGGCCGAGGATTATTTAAAGAATGCCACAGGGAGGGAGTATAAAGAGCCCTCCTCCCAGGCAAAGCTCTTTTGCCTGATTCTTGTGGCGGACTGGTATGAAAACAGAGAGCTGATGGGATCCAAGCCAAGCGAAAAAGTCAGATTCTCAGTTCAGTCCATGCTTTTGCAGCTGCAGCACACACCGACAATTAAGGAGGAATTTTGATGCCGAAAAAACAATACAGCGTTATCAAAACATTCAGGGATAAGGACACAAAGGAACGTGTGAAGAAGGATAGTGTCTATGAACACTCAAATTCTGCCCGAATAAAAGACCTGCAGCGAAGGGGCTTCCTGGGAGAAGAGCTACAAGGGGAAGGCAGCCTGCTGGACCAAAATATTGAGGATGTAACCGAGGCACTGCAGGGACTCTCAGCAGATGAGTTAAAGTCCTATCTGGAAGAAGAGAAAAAGAACAAGAATAGAAAGACCGTGATTGAGTATATCGAGTCTGCCTTGAAGGACGGAGACACCGGTGAATCCGGGACTGTTTAAACACAGGATTACGTTCCAGGAGAACAAGAGTCCCTCGAAGAATGCTAACGGCTTCCCCGTCAATAACTGGACCGACTTTAAAAGGGCATGGGCCATGATCAAAACGCCCAATGACAAATCATCCAATGTTGAGTTTTATTCGGCGGCCAGTACCTATGCGAGGGATTCCAAGACGTTCGTTGTTCGCTATACAGAGGGCATTCATTCGGATATGCGCATTGAATATAGGGGAAGGTATTTTGACATTGTCGCCCCACCTATCAACGATAATGAGGCATTTAAGACTCTGACGATCGTGGGAAGGGAAGTGAGGTAGTGCCTGCAGAATTAGAAGGCCTGAGCCAATTGATAAGCCAGGTGACCATGATGGGCCAGTCAGTCAGTCATCAAACCAAAGAAAAGGCCCTGACCGCCGGTGCAGAGGTGATGAAACAAGCTGTCGAGAATGAGGCGCCAGTCAGGAAAGGGATCCTCAAAGAGAATATAGCCATAACCGATGTGGAGGGAGAAGAAATCCATGTCGGGATTGACCAGCAGGGCGATGCCTTTTACGCCCATATTGTCGAGTTCGGAAGAAAGGCGGGGGTTGCAAAGATAAAGCGGAACGGGAAGAAGGTAAATTATCCGTATCCTGCCATGGCCCCCAAGCCTTTTATGGGTCCAGCCTTTGAAAATAGTAAACAAGCTGTCCAGGAAGCAATGTCTGATGTTGTGAAGAGGGAACTGGGAATATGAGCCTGAATGCTTTAATCATCAAGACATTGGAGCCATTAGGCGTCCCGGTAGACTTTCAGACATATCCCGGGGATGCGACCACCTATATCACTTTCTTTGAATTCAATCAGCGATCTGCGGTTACTGCGGATGATGTGGAAAAGCGGACAGCCCATTCCATTCAAGTGGATATTTGGAGTCTATCGGATTATTCCGATCTCACCAGTTCCGTCAAAATGGCTTTAATAGAAAACGGCTTTGTCCGATCAATGGAAACAGAAATGTTTGAAGAAGATACGGGATACTTCCACAAGGTACTCCGTTTTAACTATGTTCAATAAAAAGGAGGAAATACATTGGCTACGATTGGATTGAAAAACTTGCACTTTGCAAAATTATTAAAAGATGACGAAACAGGGGCCACATACGAACCACCAAAGCGAATTGCCCCTGCCATTTCAGTGGGGATGAATACTTCATCGAATACATCCACCCTGTATGCAGATGATGGTCCGGCCGCCACGGATTCCAGCTTGGGGACGACAGAGCTGACCATCAATACATCTGATCTCCCTATCGCTGTCGAAGCTGAACTTCTGGGGCATACCATCAACGAATCGGGGGTCATGGTAGAAAATGCCGATGACGTTGCCCCGTATGTGGCCATCGGGTTCATGTCCAGGACCAGTGATGGAGGTGAGATGTTTGTTTGGCTACTGAAAGGCAAATTCTCAATCCCGCAGCAGAATCATCAAACCAAAGGTGAAAACATCGAGTATCAAACCCCGACCATTACAGGTCAATTCCTGAAGAGGGATTTTGATGGTGACTGGCGCTATAAGGTCAAGAGCAATGATGTGGGAGTGGATCAAGCACTGACTGCCAACTGGTTTACTGAAGAGGTTATCTCTACGGGAGAATATGCCCCAGTCGCATAAGTGATGAAGAGTCGGTTTTACCGGCTCTTTTTTGAATAGAAGGAGGAGTTCTACATGCGTATTGAGCTAACGAAAGACGGAGAAAACAAAGTATTTACAGCCCCATTCATTCCTTCCCGGGCCTTCCGGAAGATGCTGGGCCTAAAGAAAGAGCTGACGAATTTTGATAACCTTACACCTGAACAGTTGGATGAGGTGATGGGTATCATTGTCAACGATATCTTCCAGGATAAGTTTACTCTCGACGATTTATATGACGGGCTGCCGGCCGATCAGCTTATCCCGACTATTTACAAGATTATTGAATCCGTCTCAGGCGGACCCGGTGCAGCGGGAAACGAAGTGAAGGCATAGTTCAGGACCCCTATATTGCCATCAAAAAAATGTATAGGAAACTACTTAAAGCGGGATGGACCTTGCCTGAAATCGATGGTATGGACATCTCTTTTTATTTCGAGCTGTTGATGGAGGATGAGGAAGAATTCTTCATCGATCAGCTATTGTAAGGGGGTGAGAATTTGGCAGAAGTAGGGGCTTTGCGAATCACACTGGGGCTGAACAGCATTGATTTTACCCGTGGTATGCAGGATGTCAATCGCCGGCTTACCGCGCTTAACTCTGAGTTCAGGGCAATCACTTCTGGTGCTGGTAAGTTTGACAATAGCTTAGAAACCCTGAGATCCCGGTCAGATATCTTAACCAGAAGCATGCAGACGCACCGGACTAAAGTTGAGGAATTAAGACGCCAATACGAGCAGGCCAAGACCACTCAAGGCGAGACAGCAGCAGAGACATTAAAGTTGGCCACGGCGTATAACCGGGCTGTGACGGCCATGAATACGACTGAGCAACAGCTTAGAAGTGTAAACAGGCAAATCCAAGAGCAGTCCAATGGATTTAATCAGCTGGAGAGTGCAGTTAACGCAGCTGTCTCCGACATTTCACGTGAAATCAGACTGTTGGACTCCGCGTTTGCGGCGGCCACTGCAGGAATCGATGACTTTGGTTCCTCCGTCCAGGACCTTGAACAAAGAGAGGATCATCTGACTCAAACTCTGAGGCTTCAGGAAAGCCGCGTGGATGAGCTCAACCGCCTTCACCAGGAGTCAGTCAGGGCGAACGGGGCAGACGCCCAGGCTACTCAAGAGCTTGCCATCCGTTTAAACGGTGCTACCCAAGCGATGCGGGAAACTGAAGCCCAATTAAGGCAAAATACTAATCAGATTCAGCAGCAATCGAGCGCCTGGCGGCAGTTAAGTCAGAGGATGGCTAACACTGGCGAGGGAATGAATCAGCTTGGCGGGAGGATGCAGTCAGTAGGTTCTGAAATCTCCCAATCATTCGGGGCAGCCTTCCTGGCAGTCGGTGCCGGGTTAGGGTTATCGGCTAAAAGAGCCATGGACTTCGAATCCCAGATATCTTCCGTCAAATCCGTCATGTCTCCCGATGAGGTCTTGAAATTTAGCGGTTCCCTCGAGGAACTGGCGCTTCAGATGGGGGCCAAGACGAAGTATTCAGCCATGGAAGCTGCAGAGGGAATTGAGGAGCTTATCAAGGCTGGGGTCACCGTTACGGACATCATCAATGGCGGCTTGGAAGGCGCCTTGTCGTTAGCCGTTGCGGGGGAGCTGGAGCTTGCGGATGCAGCAGAAATAGCGTCCACAGCACTGAATGCCTTCAAGGATGACAATCTATCCGTGATGCGGGCAGCGGACCTATTAGCCGGCGCGGCCAATGCCTCTGCGACATCTGTCAGTGAAATGAAATTCGGGCTCTCCATGGTGTCCGCGGTCGCTTCAGGCGTGGGATTATCGTTTGAGGGAACGACGGCAGCACTTGCATCCTTCGCCCAAAACGGGCTAAAAGGATCCGATGCAGGTACATCCCTGAAGACGATGCTCTTGAACTTGTCTCCTTCCACAGAGGCAGCTTCGACAGAGATGGCCAATCTGGGCCTCCTGACGGAAGAGGGAACCAGCGCATTCTACGATGCAGAAGGTTCCATCAAGTCCTTATCGGAAATCGCCGAGCTGTTAAAAACCAAGCTTGCGAGATTGACAGATGAACAGAGGCAGATGGCCCTAAAAACCATGTTCGGAACCGATGCCATCCGGGCGGCCAACATCCTGTACAAGGAAGGCGCCCAGGGCATTGACAGCATGGTGGAGGCGATGAACAAAATCAAGTCCGCAGATGTGGCGGCAGAAAAGCTGAACAACGTCAAAGGAAGAATTGAGATCCTGAAAGGTTCTGCGGAAACAGCCGCCATCTCGTTTGGGAATGCCCTACTTCCGACTATCGATAAGGTTGTGGAAGTCATTCAGGAGTTGACGGATAAGTTTAACGGTCTGTCTCCTGAGATGCAAGAGACGATTGCGAAGGGAGCCATGGTAACGGCTGCCATTCTTGGAGTGGTAACAGCAATCGGTGCTTTCATCGCCATTCTTGGCGGTGCTATTTCAGGAGTGGGAGCACTGGTAACAGCCTTCAGCACAGTAGTTGGTGCAATCGGCGTAGTCACTACAGGTGTGGCAGCAGCCACACCAGCCATCGGCGCCCTGGCCGGCGCCATTACCTTTATAACCGGTCCCATCGGGTTGGCGATTGCCGGCCTTGCGGCCCTTGGTTTTGGTGCCTATAAACTTTCAGAGGAAATGAAAAAGCCATCTATCCAAGCTGAAATATTCACCGAGGATATTTCAGAGGCAACGCAAGAAGCAGTCGGCAGTTTCCTTGAGATGAATGACGGGGTGACAGAGCAGCTAAACCTCATGAGGTGGGGCGGCGAAAAGGTGACAAAGGAAATGGCTGACTCCATAACAGGAACCTTCTCTAAGATGGCCGATCAGATTCTGGCGGGACTGGAAGAGGACCATGCCGCAAGGCTGGAAACCATGAATAAGTTTTTTGAAAATAGCATGATGCTCACTGACAAAGAGCAGCAAGGTATCCTTAAAAAAATCGAAGAAACCTATCTTCAGCAGAAAGATAAAGTGGAGAATGGCGAGAAAATCATCAATGATATCTGGGCAAAGGCTTTAGCGGAGAATCGAGACCTCACTACGGCTGAATATACGCAGATCAATAACATTAAAGAGGGCATGGTTAACGATGGCATCCGGATCCTCTCAGATAGCGAGATAGAGTCGAAGATCATCTTAGAGCGAATGAAGGCAGATGCCAGCATCATTTCTGCTGAACAGGCGGCAGAAGTGGTGAAGAATTCTAAGGATCAAAAGGATAAGGCGGTCGCAGAAGCAGAGAAGCAATACAAGGAAACCTATGCGCAAATCCTTCAGATGAGAGATGGGGCGGGAGAACTGACCGCGGATATGGCTGCCAGGATGATTGCAGATGCAGAAAAGCAGCGCAAAGATACTGTCAGAAATGCCGAGGACATGCATCAGAAAGTGGTGACAGAAGCCCAAAAGCAGGCTGAAGAACATATTGCAAATGTAAACTGGGAAACCGGTGAAGTGCTTTCCAAATGGGAATTGACGAAGAATAAAGCTATTACTATCTGGGAACTGCAGGGTGTAGCTGCCAAAAAGCTTTACAACAATATGAAGGACAACGTGATTGAGTCAGCAGAAACCTTGAAAAATTCCGCCATTGAAAAATATGAATCTCTGAAGTCGGGAGCCCTTGATAAATTTGAGGAGCTCAAGAATAAGGGCACTGAAAAAATAGTTGATCTGGGCCGTAAAATTGTCTCTCCTATTGAGGAAGCCAAGAACAAGATCAGCGAAAAAGTTGATGCCATCAAAGGATTTTTCGACAACATGGAGCTGAAGCTTCCCAGCATCAAACTGCCTAAATTGCCTGAGTTCCATCTTACAGGCGAATTCAGCCTGATGCCTCCTTCTGTACCCAAATTGGATGTCACTTGGAACGCCAAAGGGGCCTTATTCACCCGGCCAACCATTTTCAACACGCCTCTTGGATTACAGGGCTTCGGAGAAGCCGGGCCGGAGGCGGCGCTGCCACTGAACGATGCAGTGCTTGGGAAAATCGGAGAAATGATTGTGAGAGCGACTCCTGGCTTTTCTGGCCAGCAAGCCAATTCTCAAATCTATCAGGATACGTTCCAGTCCAGTATCGTGATCCAGGCGCCGGCAAGCTCATCGCCGTCGGATCTCGCTAGGAAGGCCCTGCAGGCTCAACGGCAGATGGCTATTGAATGGAGGCGATGAGGATGCAGAAGTTTACGTTCATCAACGCGAATAATGAATCGGTTGTGCTGAAGAACAGTGGCCCTTATGTCGTTGAAGATGTTTCTGGACTGGGAGATGTGGAGTCAAATATTCAATCACAAAAGGCCCCGGATCAAGACGGAGATACCTATACTGGCTCCAACTTGGAGCCACGGTATATTTCTTTTGATATCAACATCATTGGCCTGGGCAGGGCTGACACGATCCAGAAACGGACAAAACTGGGCAGGATGTTTAACCCGACCTTGGGACCCGGCATGCTTATTGTTGAGAATGAGATGGGTGTAAGGGAGATTAAGGCAGTCTCCGAACATGTGCCGAAATATCCGCAGAGCAGGGGCAACAAAGGGGCTACCTTTCAAAAGGCCTTGATCCATTTAAAAGCACCCAATCCGTATTGGCTGGAGAGAGAAAAGAAGGAGCAGTTGGTCGTCTGGGAGGGAGGGCTGGAGTTCCCCCTATCCCTGCCGACTTACTTTGCTCAGCAGTCTGAAAACAAGGCGAAGATTTTGCAGAATGAGGGGGAAGTGCCAACCCCCGTTCGGATTGTCTTTAATGGGCCGGCCACAGCGCCGATTCGTATCATCAACGTCACGACCGGTGATTTCATAGAGGTCAATCAAAGCTTGACTGAAAATGAAAGATTGGAGATTAATACGACTCCCGGACAGAAAAGTGTCCGGAAGATCCAAGGGAGCGGAGAATCGTGGAATGCGTTCCACTTCATCCATTTAGGCAGCACTTTTTTTCGGCTGATACCAGGCAACAACCTCCTGGATTATTCAACCGGTGCAGACTATGAGAGAGCGGCCGTCTCAATCTCCTGGAATAATCGATTCACAACAGTATAAAGGGGGGAACAAAAATGGCAGAAGAATCGAGTTTTTTCAATTCGGTCAACGGGGACCGCCAGTATGATATGGAGCAATTTGCTCTGTATTTTAAACAGTTCTTGAGCAACGGGCTATATCATACAAACTCCGTACCTGCCCTCTTGGTACAACTTGATTCCGGAATGTCCACATTACTAGAACCGGGAAGTGCCTATATCGAGGGCTTTATGTACAGAAATACCGAGGAAATTCAATTTACGCATGATCCAGCAGACGTAACCAACCCCAGGGTGGATCGAATCGTCCTGCGGCTGGATAAGAATCTGAATGCCCGTCATATCAAGGCGTTCATCAAAAAGGGGACACCGGGGACCATTCCCATTCCCCCATCCCTGCAGAGGGATGAAATGATTTATGAAATCAGCCTGGCCCAGGTGAAGATCGATGCTGGGAAAAGCCAGGTGACAAGCGTGGTCGATGAGAGATTGGATCCGGCGGTGGCCGGATTGGTTTCCTCTCTCATCACCGTTCCCACTGAACAATTTGTGGAAGAATGGAACAGATGGATGGTCGACATGAATCTGAAGAAGGATAACTATCAGAGGGAGTGGGAGTCCTGGTTTCAAGGCATACAGGTCCAGAACCCGGCAATGGGTGGCATCACATTTTTTACAGGAAAATCAGCGCCTTCCACTCCCTCGCTGAATGACAGGTGGCTTGATACGACTTGATACGGATCATCGATTTGAACTTTAATCTCGTGGATGAAGTGGATCAGTACAGCAGCCTTCAATATCAGCCGAGATGGCATAAAAGCGGAAGTTTCCAATTGATGATCGAGGGCCAGGTGAATGTCTCCGCATTCAGCGAGAACCATCTTTTGCTTTTCGACAACGACCCTTTCAAAAGTGCCATGATCAGTTATGCCGAATATCAGGTAAGGGAAGACGGGCAGGAGGTCTTTGTCGTCCAAGGCAGCAGCCTGGGTTCCTGGCTAAGCCAGAGGATTACCATCCCGCCTGAAGGGGAGGCTTATCACCGCCTCGATGCTTCGGTGGAAACGATTATGAAGGAATACGTGAACCTTCAAGCTGTCAATCCTATCGATCCCAAACGAAAGATTCCTAATCTAGTCATTTCGCCGGACTTGGAAAGAGGCAACCGGACTGTCTATCAAACAAGGTTCAAGCAGCTGGATGAAGAGCTTGAGAAGCTTTCCATCTCCTCCGGCTTGGGGTGGGGAATCTACCTGGATATCGAGAATAAGCGCTTTGTCTTTGATGTCTTCGAGGGAAAGGACCTGTCCGTTTCACAGTCCGAGCTCTCGCCGGTCATCTTCTCCATAGAATTTGATAACATAAAAACCCAAAAATACACCGACAGCGGACTGGGTTACAAGAATTATGGATATGTGGCCGGCCAGGGGGAGGGTGCTGAAAGAAGCCTGGTGGAGGTGGGCAATGCTGAACAGACTGGCGTGGATCGCTTTGAAACGTTCATCGATGCGCGGGACATCGAAAATGAAGCGGACCTTCCATCCAGAGGGGAACAAAAGCTTTCCGAGTTTGCCCGGGTCAGAAGCTTTGAAAATACCATTCTCCCCTATTCGAGTTTTGTCTACGGAAGGGACTGGAATCTAGGGGATATCATCACGATCCAAAACAGAAAGGCTGGCATCACAGAAAACTTGCGCATCACGGAGATCAAGGAAATCTATGAACCTGGCGGTTTTAATTTGGAAGCGACCTTTGGTAAGCCTTTCCCCTCTTTGGTGGATGTCATCAAGCAGGAGATGGACACACCTTCCCTGGAACCTGTTTCGGGCGCTGCAGGGGAAGCTGGTGCGGATGGATCAGACGGGTCAGATGGGACAGGGCTTGAATACCAGTGGAACGGAACTTCGTTGGGTATGCGCCGGGAAGATGAGGCGAGCTTTGTCTATACCAATCTCCAAGGCCCACAAGGTATTCAGGGACCACAAGGGCCCAAGGGTGACAGGGGCCTGCAAGGTTTGAAAGGCGACACAGGCGCGCAAGGTCCCCAGGGAGCACAAGGCTCAACAGGTCCACAAGGGCCAGCCGGGCCAAAAGGGGACATGGGGCCACAAGGCATACAAGGTGACACCGGACCTATCGGCCCGCAAGGACCAAAGGGTGCAACTGGCTCACAGGGTCCAATAGGGGATACAGGACTTCAGGGTCCTCAAGGAGTTCCCGGGGCACACGGTCCTCAAGGATTCGGATTAGATTATAGTTGGGATTCAACCAAGCTTGGCGTGAAGAGGGAGGACGAGTCCTCTTATCAGTATGCCGAGCTGAAGGGTGAGAAGGGCGATGCCGGTCCAGTAGGTCCCATGGGGCCGCCTGGAAGCTCCCAGTCCTATGTCCTGTTTGAAAGGGAGTTCATCAGCTCAGCCAGCCAAACTGTCTATTCCTGGGATGATGGCTATGTATATCCGTTGGGCATCCATGCCGTCGAACTGTATATCAACGGGGACCGGCAGCCGAGCCAGTCATTCAAGGAGCTTCCAGGAGGAAACGGGATTGAGCTATTGGCTGACTTGCCTGATGGTCAATATCTCCTGGTGTCCGCCAAGATGGCCGTGGTCGATCTTCAGGGGCCACAGGGTGAAAAAGGAGATACCGGGCCCCGGGGGCCGATTGGGTTGACGGGTCCAAAAGGGGAGCAAGGCCTACAGGGTCCCCAAGGGTTAAGGGGGATCCAAGGGCCAATAGGATTGACCGGTCCGAAAGGAGACCAGGGTGATCAAGGGTTACAGGGTCCCCAAGGAATAAAAGGGGACACAGGCCCTGCAGGACCTCATGGCTTAACTGGTTCGATCGGCCCGAAAGGGGATACAGGTGCTCAGGGTCCTACTGGTCCTATCGGGCCAAAAGGTGATAAGGGAGACAGCATTGTATGGCGGGGCACTTATAGCAGCTCCACCACTTACTCTGTCCGGGATGCAGTGGCTTATAACGGCTCATCCTATATCCTCAAGGCGCTGGCCTCTGCCGGTACGATTCCGACCAATACAGCGTACTGGGACCCACTGTCTATCAAAGGGGCTACGGGCTCCCAAGGTCCTCAAGGGATTCAGGGTGCGCAAGGTCTGCAGGGGGAGACGGGTCCTCAAGGTCCAATCGGGTTAACCGGTCCAAAGGGCGATAAAGGGGAAAAGGGAGATATCGGGGCCACTGGGCCGCAAGGGATAAAAGGCGATACCGGTCCGCAAGGTTTAAAGGGGGACAAACCGGCGCATCAGTGGACTGGGACAAGCCTTCGGTTCGAAAATCCGGATGGCACATATGGCTTGTCAGTCGACCTGAAAGGGGAGAAAGGCGACAAGGGGGACACAGGACCCCAGGGACCAGAAGGACCACCAGGGGCAGCAGTTGCCGATTCTGTTGAATGGGCTAACGTATTGAACAGACCAAGCAACTTCCCTCCCAGCAGCCACGCGCATTCAACATCGGACATCACTTATCTGGGTTCATATGTGAAAAATGCGGATGACACCCATTCCAGCTACCCCGTCGGAGTGTCCTCAATGTTTGTTAGAAGCAACGAGGGTTGGTTCAGTTATGGAACGATAACCACTATCAAGGGATATAGTTCGGGCGGAGGTACTTTGCAAATATATACGCCCTATTCAAGTTCATATGGTGGAGACTTCATTAAAATTAGAAGATGGAACTACAATGCTACCACCTGGACTGACTGGGAAACTTTAATTACCGATAAGATGCTTAATGCATTTAGTCCTTATCAAGCAGGAACTTCAGCACCAACCAATAAAAATCTCTTTTGGATAGATACTAACTAGGCGGTGAAATGATGGCAAAACAAAAATATTGGAACGGATCCTCCTGGGAAGTGATCGGTTCAGATGCGGGCAAGGTAGATGTCACGGACAGTGCTAATTTCTATGCCGGCTCGAATGTGGAAGGAGCCTTGGCGGAAATTGGTGCAGGAGCGATGCGGCAGTTAAGGACAGCCAAGTCGTCCAAGGATGCCAATGGGGTTTACACAGTGGTGGAATATCGCCGAAAGACAGATAATACACTATTTGCCCGTAGCACGCTCAGTGGGGGTACCGCACCTCAATACACGACCCGAACAATAAACTATTATTCCACAAATGGGACGACTGTCTTAAAAACAGATACCTTCACTATCAATTATGATTCTGATGGTGACTGGGTGAGTGAGGTGTAAGGAATGCCAGATTTAAGGAATCACGGAGGCATTTTCGGCGGGGGAAAACCAAAGGGGATGCCCATTACCCAATTCAACGAGGCGATTGCTTTACCCAGGGTTGCCTCCGTACCCAGCAGCGCGTCTTATTTTAAGGTGCTGATGGATGACGCAGGTGGAGATTTTGTGTATGTGGTAAGCGACTATTCCAACAACATGTGCAGCCTGAAAGTTTTCAGGGTGTCAAACATGGAACTTGTAAAGGAATTGAGTATCAATACCTCCTATAGCTTCGTGACGAATGTATATTGGGTGGGTGACAAACTTTTTATTACAGCATATAGCAGCAATTTCAACGATAGCTGGCAATACACATTTGTTTATAGTACAAGCAGCTGGGGGCTTCTCACCCAACTTAGTTTTTCGATGATTCAGGTGCTCCATTATGATGGAACCTATATTTATGGACTGACTAAAAGTAAATACGATTCGTTTATGAAGTTCCAGAGATTCCGCCGATCAGATTATGCAGTTACAGACGTTTTTAGCCGCACTAATGTTGATTTTAAGGTGATTTATCAAGCCAAGATCCTCATTTGGAAGGATAAGTACTCTCCCTACAGCACTGGAGCCATCCGGTTTGATGGGGCGGCAGCTAGTACTCCGGCTTCGCAAGCTTATGATCTGACATACCCTGTTAAAAATGATACTGGAAAATATGTGTACGGGTTTTATACGTATGGTAGTGACTACAAACATACCTTTGTCTATTACTTCAACAAAAGTGATATGAGCCTGATCAAGAGTGAACAGTTGTCACCAGATGGGGGACAGTG
The DNA here is from genome assembly GCF_008180445.1 of Bacillus infantis. Lineage (GTDB taxonomy): Bacteria > Bacillota > Bacilli > Bacillales > Cytobacillaceae > Bacillus_AB > Bacillus_AB infantis_B. The sequence goes on along the minus strand of NZ_VTER01000003.1, from coordinate 237,483 downwards.
GGACGCTTATTCCCAGTCAACGGGTGTCCAGTTCTTCCACATTCAAAAGGATGGGAAGTATGCGTATTTCTCGCTGGGAACCCAAGATACGAACGGCCTTTATTCACAAGAATTGGATAACGGCTTCTTTAAATTTGGGAAACAAACTTTTGATAGTGGTAATACAGTTAAACGGCTTGATGTTGCGCCTATCTCGCCCGCGAAGGTGGTTGGCAATGCGGATGTATTTATTGCTCCTAATTTTAACGAGCGAAACGTCTACAAGCTTATCAACTACCTAACCATAAAATAAAGGAGGAATCAGAATGATATATGTAAAAGTCGATGGGGATGCCCCAAATGGATATGCATTTATTCATTACTTGCCATTTGATCGTGACCAGGGCCTTGGCAAGACAAGAGAGGAGCTGGAAGAAGATGGTGGCGTTTTCCTGGATGCTGTCCCAGAGCCCCAGACGCCGGCCGATAAAGTGGCCATCATGAAATACAGTCCGGAGCAAGGGCCCTACTATGAATATATGGACCGTCCCTTGTCTCCGGATGATAAGATCCTGCAGATCGAGGAGCAGCTGGGGACCATGTTATTTGAAAGCGCAACGGACAAGGCACGAATTGCCGAATTAGAAGCCTCACAAGGGGATCTGCTTATGGAAATTGCCACGATGAAGATGGGAGGTGATCGATAATGTGGTACACAACTATCAAGCGTTACTATGATAACGGCCATCCATCTTACAATGATGAGAGCCTAAAAACGTTTGTCAAAGCAGGAATGCTCACAGGGACCCAATATACAGAGATTACAGATAAAGCGTACACTGAGTAGGCTTTTTTATTTTGCCTTCAAGGGGGGATTGTGATTGACACAGGAGGCGGAAACAGTGGACATCTGGAAGACGGCTGTACAAAAAGACATCGATGATATGAAGGCGGATATCCGCCGGCTGCAGGATAAATCATTGCTGCAGGATCAGACCATACAGAACATGCAAAGCGACCTGAAGGAAATAAAGGAAGATACTAAGTGGCTGAAGAGGACCATCACCAACGCTATACTTACAGCCACATGTACAGCTATCATCGGCGGAGTGATCGGGGTCATATTTGCTTTATTAAAAGGATAGGGAGGAATTGAAGATGTATGAACAACCAAAAACGTGGAAAGACTGGGCCATCCTTTTAAGCGGGTGGCTTTCTTTATTAGCTTTGGGATTAAAGGCTGCTTTCAATGTGGATATTACTCCTTTTGCAAACGATATTGCTAATTTCATTTTACTGACTATTTTCATTTCAGTGAATGCTTGGACCGTATGGAAAAACACACATGTAAGCAAGAAAGCTCAATTACAGAAAAAAGCGCTGCAATCTCAGGGCTTGATGAAAAAGTAATACTAATTTTTAGGCATTTTAATGTGTTTAATGATGTATTTAGTTTTTACAGTGGAATAAATTAGACCACCCAATGTGAGTACTACTCCACTATACAGAAGTCTTTTTTGATCTCTTTTTTGATCAAGACGATAGATAGCATAATCATTAACTAAACTAATAATAAGTATGACAATTTGAGGTAAGAGTTTCATGAATTTGCCTCCTTTATGAAATGTAGTTTGAACATAAATCTGACTGCTTATTCTGACAACTTCAAATTTAATAAGGAGTGAAGAAGGTGGCTAAAACTCAAATAGTCGATATCTCCCATCATCAATTGTCAAGCCGTATAAATTGGGCACAGGCAGCAAAAGAAGTGGACCTGATGATCATTCGTGTTCAATATGGCTCTTCATTGGTTGATAGAGAATACAAAAAGCATGTTGCCAACTGCAAAAAATACGGAATCCCGTTCGCACACTATGCCTATGCAAGGTTTGTCAGTGTGACAGATGCGAAGATAGAAGCGAAGGACTTTCTAAATCGAATAGATAAGGGTGCAAAATTCCTCGTGCTGGATGTCGAAGAACTTACCACTTCAAAAAGCGAAATTGTTGCAGCCAGCCAGGCATTTATCGATGTTTGTAAGGCAGCGGGTTGGAAAACAGGTTTATATACTGGCCATCATTTTTATAAGCCTTATGGAATGGATAAGGTGAAAGCCGACTTCCTCTGGATTCCTCGCTATGGCGTCAACGAAGGGGTGGCACAAACAAAACCGAGTTACTCTTGCGACATCTGGCAATACACAGACAAAGGGAAGGTCAGCTGGTATAGTGGCCATCTTGATCTCAATAAATTGCATGGCAGCAAAGATTTAGATTGGTTCTTAGGAACCACCGAAAAACCTACTAAAGGAGTGGTACAAGTGGCCAATGATAAGAAACCGGTAAATGATGTGAAAGGTCATCCCGAGGAAGAGTCCATTCGAAAGGCGATGGATAAAGGTATAATCCGCGGATATGGAGGCGAGGAGTTCCGGCCGAATGATCCTGTAACGAGAGCGCAGCTGGCGGTCATCCTGGATCGGTTAGGATTGTTAGATTAAACAAAAAAAGCCCTTCTCAAATTGAGAGGGGCTTTACCATATTTATTAAACTAGTAGCAGTTACTTGAGAATAGTTCCTAAAAAAATTGCACTTAGAATGCTATTTAACAGTGTCTCTATCATTTACATCACTTGAATCATATACTTTTAATTATCGGTTTATATTTTGGAAAGAGTTATGTTTCCTTACATGGCATAATAGTTTTTTCCCAACTTTATAACTGTATTCTGTTGCTGCCACATTTTTAGCTTTAAGAGCAAAAGTTCGAAAAGCCAGAAGAAATAGGGGCTGCTGGGTCGAGCCTTACTTTTTAAAGTTAAATAACTGCTTATTCACTATTTTCTTTTAGTAAAAAAAGCCCTTTTCAAATTGAAAGGCTTTTTTAGGAGGATTGAAATAGGATAAAACTATAATCAATTCTACTGACTGTTAATTTAATTATTATAATAAGTTATTAAACTCGGATCCACTTCGATTATTGAACTATTTGGTTTTAAATAATCCGTATGAGTTTTATTAGATTTATCTTTCCACGATATCTTAAGTTTTATATCACTTAAAATATTGTTGAAAGTAGTTTTGTTAACGGGATTTTCATTTAGAATAAACCCTCTACTTGTAGCGATTCCCTTAATCTTTGAATCTTCAGGTTCAAGAGTATAATTTTCCCTGCTATTATCATCAATGGCATCAACATTTGAAAAGCCTAAACTATCTGCCATTACAAATTCACTCATACTATCGTCGAGTATTCCCGTTACGGTAACATCTCTCATTACATCTTTAGGTTTATCTATCATCACATCATAATAAATTCTATCTTCGGCATCTCCTTCTTCTCTAAAGATTTTTAATGATAGGCGGTAATCTTCGCTAATTTCCTTAAAATGCACATTGTCTTTTTCGTTAAGTGCAGCTAACTCCTTCTTAAGCCCCGTCATTTCGTTTAGTTCAGAGCCTGGAGGTTGAACATTGGTCTCTTGGCACCCGGTTAATAGTACTAAGAAGAATAGTATATGTAACTTTCTAATTTTCATCTTTGTCTCCTTTCAAAGAGTAACATAAAGTGAGAAGGGCCGCCCCTTCTCACTTTTCTATTAATATGTTTCAGGTGGATAAGCCCAATATCCTTTACTCCAATTGTAATAAGCACGAGAAGTGATCGTCGAACTACTATTATAGTTTGCTGACCAATCAGTCTTTACTGGTGAGTAACCTTTATCCATAGTATAGTCTTTTGTTGATGTTCTTGTAACCCCCTTAGTACTTACATAGGCTGCAAAATAATGTTTATAATTTTGTCTTGAAAGTGTGTCCCACCAATAGTTCCATTTTCCGTTTCCATAAACATGGCCTTCCTTACCAATATATCTATAAGATATATAGGTTTTGGCAGTTGTATATTGGTCTTTAGCAACTTGATCAGAGAAAATCTCAGCAACGCTACCGACTACGCTTGCCACTGGAGTTACGATGGCTGCAACTACAACTATAGTAGAATCCCAAATAGCACTGGCAATACCTGATTTTTGCCCTTTTTCAATTAACCCGCCTCCGGCATAAGCATAGCTTACAACTTTGGTTGAGCCTGTACCAGGATCTACGCCAAGTGTTTGGAATTGCTGTATTTCTCCATCCTTATTGTATGTTGGACCAGCTTCTTCAGAAATAATAACCTTTGTGGATTCCTTATTTTTAAGTGCCTCTCTAAATTCTTCTTCTTCAGTTAGCACTTCAGCGGTTTGAGCTTTAATTGATTGGTCAGTTGTACTCGCGTTAATATTTGATAATGGAAATAATAAAGAAAATCCCATAGTTAAAGCTAGCACAGTCTTTAAGCTTTTCAATTGTTTTCCCCCTAGAATTTAATGACGGGCCCCGTATTTAAAGTATACCATTTGGTAATTGTATAAAATATTGGGAAAATTTCCTTGGCTATATTGAATGAAAGATTAAAAGAGTTTTAGACTATTCATAAAAATGATAAAAGGTGACCAATTTTATTACAAAAGTTGAATATAAAACTCCAATTTGGATATATTGGCTTTTAAGAAGAGTAAAATATAGAAAAACAATTGGGAAAATTGATTTAGAATAATGGGAAAACAAGGAAAACGCTCTGCCGAAATAAAAATTTTTTTGTTTTGGAAACTATTAATATAATTTGGATAGAGCTACTTCTATATTAAACCCTCAGATAGTCTTGTCCATTAGATTATCTACAATGTCCTTGAAATAATCACAATTCCCCTGGGACAGCCGAACGCCTTTAATCAATTGAATACAAACTCTTGAAGCTTTCAGGCCTGTCTCTAGTTAACTTATTGTGCCGATTTCGTGCCGATACGAAATGCAAAACTCTGATTCGGTTTGATGGTATATTAATGAAGAAAGTTGACTTAATGTGGTTCAAAATACAGTTATATTGGGTTTGACTCTAAAAAATAATCAAGTTCGAGATGGAAGGTTCCATCGGCTGATCAAGCTTGTGCCCATCCGGGAATGTTACCGGATGGGTTTTTTGCTTTTTAAAAAGCACCTTGAAAGCGGCCTGGCGGGTGTTCTTGTATAATGAAGGCAGAAGTGCTTCGTGGTTTTTCCTGGCGTGAAAAAGGGAAAATAGAACGTTACATAGTGAACAGGAAGGAGGCGGCAGCATGATCAATATAGGACTCACAGGCTGGGGGGATCATGACAGTCTGTATCAAAAAGGCATTTCCCCGCGTGATAAGCTGAAGGAATATGCAGCATACTTTCCCATTGTAGAGGTGGATGCTTCTTTTTATGCTGTCCAGCCTCTGAGGAATGCACATAAATGGACGGAAGAAACACCTGCCGGCTTTGAATTCATCGTTAAAGCCTATCAGGGGATGACCGGCCATCAGCGGGGAGAAATCCCCTTTGACAGCAAGGAAGAGATGTTTACAGCTTTTAAGGAGTCCTTGCAGCCATATATCGACAAAGGTAAGCTCGGCATGGCGCTGTTTCAATTTCCTCCATGGTTTGACTGCCGAAGGGAAAATGTTAATTATCTGCGCTGGTGCAAGGATCAGATGGAGGATATCCCCTGCGCCCTGGAATTCCGCAATCAGACGTGGTTCTATCCGGAAATGAAGGACAATACCTTAAGGTTCATGGAGCAGGAAAAATGGATTCACAGTATCTGCGATGAACCACAGTCCGGCGAGGGGTCTGTCCCGACAGTCCTGGAGAGTACCCATCCTGATAAGGTGCTGGTCCGCTTCCATGGAAGGAACGTGCATGGCTGGCAGAAAAAGAATGCGGAGAACTGGAGGGAAGTGAGATATCTCTACCGCTATAATGAGGAGGAGCTTTCCGGGTGGGCCCCGGCCCTCAGGGAACTGGAAAAAAGCACAAAGAAGGTATATGCTGTCTTTAATAATAATTCAGGCGGGGATGCGGCAGACAATGCACTCCAGCTGGCCGATATGATGGGGATTGAGTATACAGGACTGGCTCCCCGGCAGCTTGATCTGTTCTAAAATGAGGAGAGTCCTGCACCTCCGTGATGATCGGCCTGCATTGGCCTGATGGGAAAAGGAAAGAAGGTTTCATCTTTGAAAGAAGTTATCCATATATACCATACAAATGATTTGCACAGCCATTTTAGCCGCTGGCCGAGGATTCACCGCCTTTTAACAGAAAGACGCAAATGGCATGAAGAGGCAGGTGAAGATGTCTTCTTTTTCGATATCGGCGACCATGTGGACCGCTGGCATCCGCTTACAGAGGCTACTGGCGGGAAGTGCAACACAGATCTGCTCAATAAGGCAGGCTGCACTGCTGCTGCCATCGGCAATAATGAAGGAATTACCCTTCCTTTTGACTCTCTGGACACACTCTATGAGAAAGCGGCTTTTGATGTTATCACCTCCAATCTTTTTTACAAAGATGGAAGGCGGCCTGGCTGGGCTAAACCTTATGCAATTTATGAGACAGTGAGCGGACTAAAGGTGGCTGCTGTCGGTGCAACAGCAAACTATGAACATTTCTATGATCTGCTCGGCTGGAAGCTGACAGACCCCTTTGAAGAGCTTAAAAAGGTGCTTGCAGAGGTAAGGGAACAGGCCGATATTATCGTCATCCTGTCACATCTGGGCATCCATGATGATGAAAGGCTGGCGGCGGAATTTCCGGAAGCCGATGTGATTCTTGGCGGCCATACCCATCATATTCTGCATGAAGGAAAAATGGTGGAAGGCTGCCTGCTGGCAGCCGCCGGCAAGCACGGGTTTTATGCCGGGCATGTTATGCTCGAAATAGATACCGAAACGAAAACAGTCATCGGCAGAAAGGCGCAGCTGTATGATACAAATGAACTGCCACCGGCTGATGATGAAGAGCATATCATTGAAAATCTTTATCGGAAGGGAAAAAGCCTCCTTGATGTACCGGCAGCACCTCTGCCAAACGGCGGCATGAGCAAAAAGCAGCTTGCCATTCTTTTGTGTAAAGCACTGCAGGAGAAGTGCGGGGCGGATGCAGCCCTTCTTAATGAAGGCTTGATCCTTGAGGGGCTGGAAAAGAATGAGGCAACTCTGTATGACCTTCATAGAATCTGTCCGCATCCGATCAATCCAAGCAAAGTTGTGCTGACAGGGGCTGAACTGAAGGAAGTGCTCCGGCATGCACAAAGTGATGAGTGGGAGCATTTACAGGTCAAGGGACTTGGCTTCCGCGGGACCCTCATGGGGGGAATGATCAGCACCGGAGCAGAAATGGATACTTCGGGAAATATGCAGATTGGCGGTCAGGTGCTCGACAACGGAAAAAGCTACTCCCTTGCCATCCCGGACATGTTTACATTCGGTCCCTTTTTCCCTGAGATCCGCAGGGCTGCCGAAAAGGAATATTTCTTTCCCGATTTCCTGCGGCATCTGCTGGAATGGAAACTGCAGCAGCTTCAGTAATATCCCGGCACCATTTTCTTTTGCTGACATAATCTGTTATGAAGCGAAAGGAGTGGATACTTATGATGGAACTGTCACCTGTCATCATCGACGGCCATACCTTTTTAAGCGTATCCGTTCAGCTGCCGAAAACGACCCTGCTCGCTGTCTCGAGCGAAAAGGGCTATATTATGTGCGGAGCGCTGGACGTTGCCCTGCTAAATGAAAAGCTGAAGGACCGGAAAGTGATTGCCGGAAGGGCTGTTGGTGTCCGCACGATCGAGCAGCTCCTGGAGGCACCGCTGGAATCGGTCACCTTTGAGGCTGAAGAACTTGGAATCCATAAAGGCATGATCGGCAAGGACGCGCTGCTGAAAATGCTGTAGAGAGCCAGCCGCAGCAGGCGGCTCTTTTTTTTTCTTGAACGGAGCATTCCACTCCAAATAGAAGCCGAGTGATACTTACTTATGCAAAGATTACCATTATCAGTCGTATTTTGTAGAATTTTCTACTATAATGTGGATAGGATGAAGGACGTAAAATGAGACAGAAATGATTGGAGCTTTTATATGAGATTAGTAGCTACCTCATCAGTACATCCGGGGGCCATTCTTGCAAAAGCCGTTTTAAGCGATAAGGGAGTCGTGCTCGTCAGCGACGGAGTGGCGCTTTCGGAAAAACTGCTGGCAAGACTCGGGGATCTTGGTGTCACCTATATATATGTAAAGGACCCGAGGACGGATGATATAGAGTCCGGCAGCTCAATCGATGCAGCCATGAAAAGGAAAGCGGTAGCTTCCATTGAGGAAACGTTCACCCAGATAAAGAAAGGTAATAAGCTGTCAGACTCGATCATTATTGAGAAATCGTCGAAAAGCTTCAAACAGATCATCAGGGATCTGGTCCAGCAGATTAATGATAATAAAGATCTGTTTGGCATATTGGCGGACGTGTGTACATATGACAGTTATATTTTCTCCCATTCGCTGAATGTGACGCTCTATTCCCTGGCGATCGGCATAGAGCTGAAGCTGAAGCCGCAGGAGCTGGATATGCTGGGGATCGGGGCTATTCTCCATGATGTCGGCAAAATGAAAGTGCCCTCTGAAATTCTCTTTAAGACGGGAAAGCTGACAGAAGAGGAATTTGCAGAAATCCAAAAGCATGCAGAAGCAGGCTTTGAAATTTTGCGCAGGGTACATACATTGCCTCTCCTTGCTGCCCATTGCGCCTATCAGCATCATGAACGGCTGAACGGCAGCGGCTACCCAAGGAGGCTGGTGGAAGAAGAAATCCATCTGTTTGCCAAAATCATTGCCGTCGCTGATGTATTCGATGCCGTCACCTCCAACCGTGTATACAGGAGGGCCATGCTGCCGCATGAGGGGCTCGAGATATTGTATGCAGGCTCAGGGAAACAATTTGATACAGCTGTGGTAGAAGCTTTCCGTCGCTCTGTAGCTGTCTATCCGGCCGGGATGATGATCCATTTGAATGACGGAAGGTCAGGAGTGGTGGTCCGCCAGAATAAAGGAGTGTCTGACAGGCCCGTCGTCCGCATTCTTGAAAAAGAGGGCCTTCCGGTTGAACCATTCGATCTCGATCTGGCAGAAGAGCTTACCGTGATTGTCACCGGCTGTGAAATGAGGATGCCGGAAACGGCAAATAAAATCTAACTTTATCTGCTAGTTCCCCCCTTTACCGCATACATATAGCTTGTAAAGGGGGGATTTGCTTTGGCTAAATTCGGCGGCCGGCTCCCAAGGAAAGGCCCGCTTCCTTTCCGGTATGTTTTTCTGCTGACTTTTGTGTTTTTTATGTTTTCGACCGCAGCCGGAATATGGATCATCAATAAGGGGCTTGAGCCTACCCTGATGAGCTACGCTGACTCTCAGACGAGGAAAATTGCATCGCTGGTCATTAACAATGCCATCAACAAAAAAATCACGAATGTAATGGACCTTGAGGACATGTTTGTTAAAAGCGGCGATGGTTCTGTCATTACCATTAATACTGAAAAGCTTAATCGTGTGAAGGCAGAGGTAACGGAACTTGTTCAGGACAATATAAAAAAATCTGAACAGGGAGACCTCTCATCATTGGAATCATTCACAGACATAGAGATTGAAACAAAGGGTTCAAAGTCAGCAAATGGAATCATTTATTATGTGCCATTGGGCCAGGCAACCAAAAACGCACTCTTAGGTAATCTCGGACCCCGTATCCCGGTCAAATTCAACTCTGTTGGATCGGTAACTTCAAATTTCATCACCAAAAGAGAAGATCATGGAATCAATAATGTGTACGTGGAAGTGCTCGTCCGCCTGGATGTCCAGGTACAGATTATCATACCGTTTGCCACCAAAATAATCACTGTGCAGGAGGATGTCCCTGTCGCGATAGGAATAATCCCGGGAGATGTGCCCCAATTCTATAACGGGGGCGGCGGAGATTCAGCCCCTTCCATTGAGCTGCCTGCTAATTAATGGATTTGCTAAAAAGAAGGGTGCCTGTTATAGTATTAAGGAAATTAATATGACCTTATCATATCCGGTGGGGTAGAGGTGCAAAATTCAATAGTAAGATGTGCGAGGATGACAACGTTGACCGCATCAGAAAGGGAATTTTTGCCGAAGCAATTGACATGCGTCCGCATTCCATTGCTGGGGCTGCTTTGAAGAAGGGCAGCACTGTCATTATAAAGGCAAATCAGGTATACGCTTAGATAAGCCTTATAATGGGGAGCTACAGATCGTGATGGAGAAACCTATTACTTAGAAAGAGTAATGATGGATTTTCTATCATTGCTCTTTTTTATTTTCTGCAGCTGCACAGCAGCTGAAACTGCATCTTCGTCTGGAAGTTCCCCCCCTGTCATCATACAAGGAGGAGGAGAGAAATTGGCAAACACGATATTTTCACTTTTGCCGCCGCTTGTGGCCATTTTAATGGTCGTTCTGACAAGAAGGGTATTGTTATCTTTAGGTGTCGGGATTATAACCGCTGCTTTCCTGCTTGCCGACTTTGGCATCGGGAAAACCCTTAGCATCATCTGGGAGGCCGTCAAAGGCATTTTTGTGGCTGATGGCGCCCTGAATACTTGGAATGTATATATTATTTTATTTTTGCTGGTTCTTGGCATCATTACCGCTTTTATCAATATTTCCGGAGGAAGCCGCGCATTCGGGGAATGGGCGATGAAACGGGTGAAAACCCGGACAGGCGCCCAGCTTGTCGGTGCCGTGCTTGGCATCATTATTTTCATAGATGATTATTTCAATGCACTGGCGGTCGGCCAGATCTCACGGCCGATAACGGACCGGCATAAAGTTTCGAGGGCAAAGCTTGCGTATCTGATTGATTCTACATCTGCCCCGGTATGTGTCGTTTCCCCTGTTTCAAGCTGGGGCGCTTATATCATTGCCCTTATCGGGACGATCCTTGCCGGTCATGGGGTGACAGAGTACTCGGCATTCTCGGCTTTCATGCAGATGGTGCCGATGAACCTCTATGTATGGACCGCTCTTGCGATGGTATTTATTGTGGCATTCAGAAATATCCAAATCGGGCCGATGAAAGCCCATGAAGAACGTGCTGTCAAAGAAGGACTGGTCCTGGATCCTGATAAGCCTGCCCCTGGAGAGCTGAAGGATGATCTACCGACAAGCACAACCGGGTCAGTCGGAGATCTTGTCTGGCCGATCATTGCATTGATTCTCGGAACAGTCGGCAGCATGGTCTGGACTGGATACACAGCAACAGAGGGAAGCGCAACGATCCTGAAGATTTTCGAAAATACCGATGTAGCGAAATCCCTGATCATCGGAAGCCTGATCGGGCTTGCTCTCACACTGCTGCTGTTCCTTCGCCAGGCTGCCGTACTGAAGGGCGTAAGTGCAGGCGTTTTCGGAAAAGGGATCTGGGAAGGAATTAAATCCATGCTTCCTGCTGTCTATATCCTGATCTTTGCCTGGGCGATCGTTGATCTGATCGGCCAGCTGGAAACCGGGACTTATCTTGCAGGTGTTGTGGAAAACAGCAATATCAGCCTTTCCCTGCTGCCAATCATTTTGTTTCTGATTGCAGGGATCATGGCATTCAGTACTGGAACATCATGGGGCTCCTTCGGCATCCTGCTTCCTATTGCAGGCGATGTTGTGGCAGCGACCGATATTTCCCTCCTTCTGCCTGCAATGGCAGCCGTATTGGCCGGAGCGGTATTTGGAGACCACTGTTCTCCTATTTCAGATACAACCATCCTTTCATCCACTGGGGCCGGCTGCAACCATATCGACCATGTGCTGACTCAGCTGCCGTATGCACTCATATCAGCGCTGATCGCCGCGGTGGGATACCTGGTGATCGGATTTACCGGCAGCACCATTTTTGCTTTAATTTCAGTGGCAGTCCTTTTAGCTGCTTTTGCCTTTATTGCCGGGCGCGAGCAGGGGACATCTGCTGAAGTAACAGATTGATATTGAGAGGCATCCCGCATAGGGAGTCTCTTTTTAATTGCTGTTTGAAAGTGTAATCTGAAGAACGATTTATATGAAAATGCCAGAATTTAATGGATAGTCTATCCGGCGGAGGAATATTAGTATATTAAGGAGGTGGATGGGCATTAAGGGGCTTGGAAGTTATTATTTAAAAATAATAATTTTCAAAAAATAAAGTTTTGACACCGCAGGGAATAGTGGCTATACTATGTTTAGATTATACTAAAAAATCAGAAAATATAAAAGTTTCCAACTTTTGAGATGTGCATTTCAAAAGAGCTGGAAATGAAATGGGGGTAAATTGAATTATGGATAATCGTCCTCAATGGGGAACGAGAGCAGGTTTCATTATGGCAGCTGTCGGTTCAGCGATCGGGCTGGGGAATATATGGAGATTCCCAGCCGTAGCTTACGATAATGGAGGAGGAGCTTTCTTCTTTCCTTATCTGTTCGCGCTTTTGACAGCAGGGATCCCAATCCTCATCCTTGAATTTACACTCGGCCATAAGTACCGCGGCTCCGCTCCGCTTACGTATGCAAGGCTGAGCAAAAAGTTTGAATGGCTCGGCTGGTGGCAGGTAGCAATATCTTTTGTCATCTCCACTTATTATGCAGTCATCATTGCGTGGGCCATGTCATTTGCAGGGTTCTCATTTAACCAGAATTGGGGAGATGACCCGAACGGCTTCTTTTTCGGGGAATACCTTCAGCTTGCAGATGCACCGGGATCAGTAAGCACGATCGTCCCAGGCGTTTTCTTCCCGCTGATCCTTGTCTGGCTCATCACGCTTGGCGTTTTGTTCAAAGGTGTGAAAAAAGGGATAGAAGTAGCGAACAAAATCTTTATTCCGGCACTTGTTATCTTATTCTTAATCATAGTTGTTCGCGCGCTGACTCTCGACGGTGCTGTCCAGGGACTAGATGCCTTCTTCAAGCCTGATTGGAGCAAGATTGCAGATCCTGGAGTCTGGGTGGCCGCATATGGCCAGATCTTCTTCAGCTTATCGATCGGGTTTGCGATCATGATCACGTATTCCAGCTATCTGCCTAAGAAAACAGATTTGACAAACAGTGCATTCATCACTGGTTTTGCCAATTCCGGTTTCGAACTTCTGGCCGGGATCGGGGTCTTTGCAGCACTAGGGTTTATGGCTGCGCAGCAGGGCGTGCCGATCAATGAAGTTGTTTCAGATGGTGTGGGTCTTGCGTTTGTCGTATTCCCGCAGATTATCAGTCAATTCCCGGCTCTTAACGGAATGTTCGGCTTCTTCTTCTTCCTGTGCCTGGTGCTGGCGGGCCTTACATCACTCATTTCAATCGTGGAAACTTTTGTTGCCGGTGTACAGGATAAGTTCAAAGTGTCCCGTACAAAAGCAGTATTGTTCGGAGGCGGGGCTTCGGCCATCATTTCCGTATTGTTCGCGACAGATGGCGGTCTCTATTTCCTTGATGCAGCTGATTACTTCATCAACCAGTTCGGCGTAGCGCTTGCAGGCCTTGTAGAGGTTGTCGTAATTGCATGGGTGCTCAGGGAGCTGAGAAGCATTCAGTCGCATGCGGACAGCGTCTCGGATATCCTTCTCGGGGCCTGGTGGAGAATCTGCCTGACTGTCATCACACCGCTGATTCTTGGCTATATGATGGTTCAGAATATCTACACTAATATCAAGGACAATTACGAGGGCTACCCGACAGGCTTTATCATCTATTCAGGGTGGGCAGTCGCGGTCGGTGCCATTGTCCTCGGATTCATCTTCATGGCATTCAAGTGGGATAAAGCTGCCATTTCTGTCCCGGATAAGAAGGGGGTTTCTCAATAATGTCTGCTAGTGCAATAACAATGATGGTCGTTGGGATGCTTATCATTTGGGGAGGACTTGCTGCAAGCATTTCCTTTGCAGTTTCAAAAGCAAAAAAGTCATAATAGCAAAGGCTGCCGAATCTTTCGGCAGCCTTATTTTATATCCTGGCCCGATGGTTTCAGGCCTTTATTTCTTTTTCCTGGACTGAATCTTATCCTGCCTCTCCCACAGCCTTAGGTGCGGATAGGGGTCATAGGACCATTCCGTATACCCATTGTCTTTGTACATCCCGTAGTGAAGATGAGGCGGGAACTTTCCGGATGTTCCCGGCGGGCCATAGCCGGAGCTGCCTACGCCCCCGATCAGCATGCCCGGTTCAACAATCTGCCCTGCCTTCAAATCCTTGGCAAAGCCGCTCAAATGCGCAAAATAATGATAGTTATTGTTGATATCCCGGATGCCGATTCTCCAGCCGCCATACTTGTTCCAGCCTTTCATCTCTATAATGCCGTAGCTGGTGGCCCTCACGGGGACGCCGTAGTCGGCAAAAATATCTGTTCCTTCATGAATCCTCCTTCCTCCCCAGCCCCTTGCATCACCCCAGGTATTCTTGTAGCTGTGATTGCTTCTGAAAGGAACGGGAAAGGCATGCCCGTCAAGGTCCAGCCGGCCGAAGTGTTTATAAATCTCAGCATGCCCTATGATGATCCCGACGGTTTTATCCCGTTTATAATAATCCCATAACCCGATTTTTATATTATCATGGTCAACTCCATAAGTAAGAAGGAAGTGGGCAAAAGCATAAATGACATCCTGGTCATCCTTCAATGAAGCTTTGCCATCACCATTGCCATCGACTCCCATGCCTCCGAAAAATTGGATGGAAGCAGGATGATCGTCCTCCAGATTAGGGTTTAACAGGCCGGCCCATTCTTCCGGCTTAAAATAAATTCCTGTCAGTCCCTCTGCTTTCGGGAGGTCCCGGCGCGCCTTGCGGATGCTGCGCTCATACTGGTCGACAGCCGCCAAATAATACCAGGGTATATTGGTGATGGCCTCTGTATTTTTGTATAATTGCATTCTTTTGCTGTAAATCTCCGCCAGATCCGTGCTTTCAGCCGCATCTGTCCTGGCCGGATAAAGGGAGAACAGCAGCAGAAGGGTCAAAAGTATGCGCATGGAAACCTTCCTTTCGCTCTTGTTTGCAGTTTAGTTTGTGAAAGAGCGCCCCTTTTCATCTATATCAATTAATGGTAATGATGAGAGGAATGGCTTGTTCTGCCTTCTTCATTATGTTAAAGTGACATCATGAAGTCTAAATCAGTCCGTTTTTCTGGGGACAAGATTGAATGGATGGAGTGGAAATAGTGAGCCAAAAAGAAGAATATATCCGCAAGCCTGAATGGCTGAAAATAAAATTAAATACGAATGAAAATTACAATGGCCTCAAAAAAATGATGAGGGAAAAAAACCTTCATACCGTCTGTGAGGAAGCAAAGTGTCCGAATATTCATGAATGCTGGGCAGTCAGAAGAACGGCAACTTTCATGATTCTGGGTGGCGTATGCACACGTGCATGCCGTTTTTGTGCGGTTAAAACAGGCCTTCCGAATGAGCTGGACTTACAGGAGCCGGAAAGAGTGGCAGACTCTGTTGCCCTGATGAACCTTAAGCATGCGGTTGTTACAGCTGTAGCAAGGGATGACCTGAAGGACGGAGGCGCAGCCGTATTTGCTGAAACCGTAAGGGCGATCCGCCGCAAGAGTCCATTCACAAGCATCGAGGTGCTGCCTTCAGATATGGGCGGTGTTTATGAAAACCTTAAAATGCTGATGGATGCCCGTCCGGATATCCTGAACCATAATATTGAAACGGTTGAAAGGCTGACTCCAAGAGTCCGTGCACGTGCTACATACAAGCGCTCATTGGAATTCCTGAAGCGCGCCAAAGAAATGCAGCCTGATATCCCGACAAAATCCAGCCTGATGATCGGCCTTGGCGAAACAAAAGAAGAAATCATCGCAACCATGGATGACCTTCGTGCCCATGATGTAGATATCATGACAATCGGCCAGTATCTGCAGCCTACCAAAAAGCATATAAAGGTCCAGAAATACTACCACCCGGATGAATTCCAGGAGCTGAAGGAAATTGCCATGAGCAAAGGCTTCAGCCATTGCGAGGCAGGCCCTCTTGTACGCTCTTCCTACCATGCCGATGAGCAGGTCAACGCTGCAGCGAAGCAGAAGCAGCTGATGGGCGAGGAGCAAAGCGTCCAGCAGGCTTAAAGCGGGAAAATGGTTAAAGATAGTAAAAGAGTTCAGCGCTTGCTGAACTCTTTTTCAGTCATATCATTATTTCATTTGAGGGCTGCTGCCCTTTTTTGCTTTCGTTTTGTCCAAAGCTTCGCTAATATCGTCATGATCAGTATCGTCATTCATTTCACCCTGGGCTTCACCGTTTTCATTTTCGCCTGAGGACATTTTTCTGCCCTGCGGCGACTGAAGCATTTCTTTGATCGTTTCATTGATGGCATATTCCATGTTGCGGCTGTCTGAATCCATGGTCGCATAATTTTCCACATTTTTGCGTAAGTTGGTGTTGTCGGAAACGTATACATGGTACCAGCGCGGTATGACTGACATGGCCATTTTTTTCACCTGGTCTGCTGTTTCAGCACGGTCCTTTGAATCTGTATCATATACGAGCAGGACCTCTTCATCCGTTACAAGAGCTGATACATCATCGACATTAGGGACATCTGTGCAATATTTGGCGATGATATCGGCAACCTGCTCCCGGTTGATGGCAGCATAATGATCATTGGAAGAGTTGTCTCCCGGGATCGGGCTTCTTTGATGGCGGACATAACCATAGCTTTCGCTCATATTATTGCCGCGCCTGTAATTCTGGTTGTACAATTCAGGCCGCTGATCATTCACATTGATCGTATTGCCGCTTTCCTCATACATTTCATCCTTGGAGGAAAAGTTTTGGCAGGCAGCAAGAGCTGAAAGGCTGCAAAGACCTATTATGATGATGGACTTCTTCAATTAAAACACCCCCTCATTACTATCATGACCATGTGTATACTTTTTTTTCTTAGTAATTGATGGGGAATCAGTTATAATTTAAGTAGCAGGAAGGGAAAAGGCAAAGAGACATGAGAGGTGATAGACATGGTTTGCATCAATAATATCTGTTATGAGCTGATTGAAGAGAGGACAGATGGGTTTAATGAAGAGGCCTTCCGCGGAAGGTACAGCGAGATCCTGACAAAGTATGATTATATTGTGGGGGACTGGGGCTATGGGCAGTTGAGGCTCAGGGGCTTTTTTGACGACCAGAACCAGAAAGCCACTTTTGATACGAAGATAAGCACGCTGACTGAATATCTTTATGAGTACTGCAATTTTGGGTGCCCATACTTTGTTGTTAAAAAGATAAAAGCCTGACAAGAGCCGATGAACGGCTCTTGTTTTGTCTTATTTTGAGGTATATGGCGGCTCTTCGTTCTTATCTGGATCATCATGGGTCGGGTGGGCGCCGTCCATCTGCCTCGGGAGGTTTTGATGGAGGGATTTGAACTCATAATTAAAGGCGCTGTAATAGCGCTGGCCCTCCCGCCATGGGGTACTTTTATTCTCGACAGGCTGATCCTTCCCTCTCGGGGAGCCATAAGGACCTTCAGGAAGCGTTTCAGGTACAAGGAAATTACGCTGGGTCTCCACGTTTGAAAAGTCAGTATACGTTTCTTTTTCTTTATCATCGCTCATTTTATCACCTCTCGCCTAGTATCTGCATTCCTTCACAAGATATAAGGGGCAAGATGGCGCAAAAAGGCATTAAATCATTTCATATAAGAATGACCGCAGCTCTTCCGCATCTTCTTCAGACAGCTTGAAAGCATATTCCAGGTACCCTTCTTCTTTCAGGTCATCAGGCCCGATGATGGCAAACCGGCTGCCCTGGATATCAAGGACGAGCTGCTTCCCATAATAGCGGGACGACTGGATAATGGCGAGGTCGAAGCGCTGATTTTCACCCATAAAACTGACGAATCTCGTTTTCGTTTCTTCTAAATCATCATATAAAAAAAATCTTTCGGACATCCTGCCGATTCCTCCTTGAGCTTCTTATCATCCTTATCTTATCAGAAGCAGCCCACTTGAAGCACTGTGATTTTATTCTATTTTGCCGTAATGAGAAAAACGAATTTTTGAAAATTATGGTACAATAGATTCATGAAAAATGCCGACTCCTGAGAGGAATGAGACAAATGGTCCATAAAAGCAGACAAAAGCTCCGCAATTTCTTCAACTGGGGAAAGATTGTATTCCCGCTATCCAGCATCCGTTATTATCCTCCCCAGTTTATCCTTAGGGACCCGATCATCCAGGGTGTCAAACGGGCATTCCGTAAAGGATCTGAGGTAGCTGTCGCGGTCTTTACTATCAAGAATCTGAGAGAGATTTCCGACCAGCTTGGCCAAGCCGGCTATTTTGCTTACATATCAAGCATCAAAAGGGAGTTCTGCCACACAATCCAGGGAGAATTGAAGGAAGAGGAGGTCATTCTTCTTCATGACCATTACAGCGACGGACTTACTCTTTTCATTGAGGTAGGGCATGAGCGCTATTGCATCTCGGAGATTGAGGGGATTATGAAGAAAATCCTCAGGGAATCAGAACGGAATCTTCTGCTGAGCCATCCGGCAGTCAATCCGCAGATTGAAACCGGATACATGTTTATTGAGAAAAAGCATTATTCTATAGAAGAAGCCGTACTGAAGGCCCATCAGCAGGCACTTGCCATGGCGGAAAAAAGGGTGCAGTCCGATTTCAATGAAATGCTGTACAGCATGAGCAAAATCGTCGCAAAGAAAGAGATCCGCCTTCTCGCCCAGCCTATTCTTGATGTGGCTACAAAGGAAGTGAAGGCATGGGAGATGCTGACCCGCGGTCCGGAGGGGACCCCGCTTGAAAATCCGCTTCAGCTCTTTTCAGTCGCAAGGCAGACAGGCATGCTTTATGACCTTGAAATGATCGTGATGGAAAAGATACTCGAACAGATTGAAATGACCGGCTGCCAGCAGGATATTTTCATTAACTTCACACCGATCACCCTGGGCAACCAGCTTTTTGTCAGGGACATTAAAAAGCTGCTTGCCAGGCATAAAGGGATCAGCCCGCGCCAGATGACAATCGAGGTGACTGAAAGGGATTCAATTGAAGGAATGGAGTATTTTATTTACAATATAAAGGTACTCAGGACTTTAGGATTCCGGATTGCCATCGATGATACAGGAGCAGGATATGCCAGCTTGAACTCTATTACGGAAATCATGCCGGACATCATCAAGATCGACCGTTCAGTGATTCAGAATATCGACAAAAATACGGTGAAGGAATCCATGCTTAAAGGCCTGCTCCTGGTGGCGAAAGAAACCGGCTCCCTGGTGGTGGCAGAAGGTATTGAAAGCGAAGAGGAGGCGATTGTCCTCTTCCGCAATAAAGTGGACCTGGCACAGGGTTATTTTTATGCCCGGCCTGATCTGCTTCAAAAAGGCCTGTTGTCATCATAGGGGCCAATTGAAAGGATGAACCTTTATGTATTTTGTGGACAGGGAAAAGATTGAAGAGATACTCGTATTTTTTGAAAAGCAGACTGCCCTTTTCGAGGGAAAGGACAATTGGGACAGCGAGATTGAAAGGGCAGCACTGGAACGGGTTTCCCATCTGCTGATCGAAGCGATCCTTGATGTCGGCAACAGCATAATAGACGGCTTTATTATGAGGGACCCGGGCAGCTATGAAGATATCGTGGATATCCTTGAAGATGAAAAAGTGATCTCAAGCGATATGGCAGGCAGCTTTAAAGCGATCATCCAATACCGCAAGGAGCTTGTCCAAAACTATACAAGCATCAGCCATGCGGAGCTGCAGAAAGCTTTTGCTGATCATCTCGATGATATTAAAAGATTCGCACCCGCTGTAAGGTCATATATCCTCAATGAACTTGGACCGGTATCGGCTTTCAAGAACTGACCTGGAAAAGCTGAATCCTTTGGATGGAAAAGCCTTTTCCTTTATACTAAAGCCAAGACCTTATGGTTTTGGCCTTGGCAGAATAAGACGCTATTCAAAAAAGGCTCTTGGAAAAGGGCTTTTTTTGCATTTTATTTTTAAACAGGGGCAAAACAAAATATGAATGAGGCAATCACAGGCAGGAGTTGGATATTTTTGAAGGATTATAAAGGTTATTTAATTGATTTGGATGGGACTATGTACCGTGGAACAGAATTGATCCAGGAAGCCGCTGATTTCGTCAAAAAGCTCAAAGAAAGAGGCATTCCTTATCTGTTCGTGACCAATAACTCTTCACGCACTCCCCAGCAGGTTGCTGCGAAGCTGAGGGATTTTGATATACCTGCTGAAGAAGAGCAGGTCTTTACGACAAGCATGGCAACAGCAAGCTTCATTGCGGAAGAAAAGAAGGATGCCTCTGTATATGTCATTGGGGAAGAAGGGATCCGCACGGCGATTGAAGATGAAGGCCTTTCATTCGCGAATGAAGATGCAGATTATGTAGTTGTGGGGATTGACCGTTCAATCAACTATGAAAAGCTTGCCATCGGCTGTCTGGCCGTGCGCAGGGGCGCAAAATTCATTTCCACCAATGGCGATATCGCGCTTCCGACTGAAAGGGGATTCCTGCCAGGCAACGGCTCTATTACTTCTGTAATCACCGTTTCGACCCAAACCGAACCGCTGTTCATCGGCAAGCCTGAATCGATCATCATGGAGCAGGCATTAAAGGTGATCGGTACCAGCAAAGAAGAAACATTGATGGTAGGCGACAACTATGATACCGACATACTGGCAGGGATGAATGCCGGGATGGATACCCTTCTTGTCCATACAGGCGTGACTACAAAGGAACTGCTGGAAGGTTATGAACAGAAGCCGACATATGTCATGGATTCGCTCGACCAATGGAAGCTTTGATATAGGCACGAAAGAATGGCTGCAGAAATTCTGCGGCTTTTTTTTGTGCATGATTTCTTCCCATATTCTTCTGCATCCCTTCCCAATTTGGTAACAGTTTGGTCATATTTGCCCGGTAATATAAAAACCAAGCAAAGTATTAAATAATCTATTAGGAGGATTCAGAATGATGGATTCCAATGATAAATATAACCAGGAAGAAACAAAATCAAAGCAAAAGAAGGGCAAAGGCATACTGTCAGTTGTTGCAGCCGGGGTGGTCGGTTCTGCTCTGACATTGTATGCGGCACCTTACACTGATTATATTAGGGACCAGTTCCCTCAGGCAGCCGCAAGCCAGGATGTTTCAGGAGGACAGGCATCCAGCGCCGCTGATGCCAATAAAACGGGCATCATTCCTGAGCAGACTAGTGCTCATACAGAAAGCTCTCTTGCTGATATAGTCGAAGGTGCATCAAAAGCGATTGTCGGAATCGTAAAATCGGAGAATCGAACTAATCAATTTTCAAACACCAGCCAGACGGTGGAAAGCGGTTCAGGCTCAGGTGTGATATTTAAAAAAGAGAATGGAAGCGCCTATATCCTGACAAACAACCATGTTGTCGAGGGGGCAAGCAAGATTGATATCTCCCTTCATGACGGCCAGAAAACAACGGCAGAGCTGGTTGGGGCAGATGCACTGACAGATTTGGCTGTGTTAAGGATGGATGAAAAGTATGCCGATAATCTGCTGGCCTTTGGTGATTCTTCCAAGCTGAGGCCTGGAGATCAGGTGCTTGCGATAGGAAACCCGCTCGGACTTGACCTTTCAAGAACAGTCACACAGGGAATTGTCAGTGCGGTGGACCGCTCAATCTCTGTTGACACATCTGCTGGCAGCTGGGATATGAATGTCATCCAGACTGATGCAGCGATTAATCCGGGGAACAGCGGAGGAGCACTGATAAATACTACAGGTGAAGTAATCGGCATCAACAGCCTGAAAATTTCCGAAAGCGGGGTAGAAGGACTTGGTTTCGCCATCCCTTCAAATGATCTTCAGCCGATCGTGGACGAAATCATGGCAAATGGCAAAGTGGAGCGCCCTTATGCAGGGGTCGGTCTAGCAGGTCTTCAGGAAGTTCCTCCAGGATATCTGCAAAACCTTCCGCAGAATGTCACCAAAGGAGCATTCATTGCCAATATAGACCCTGAATCTCCTGCAGCCAAGGCAGGCCTGAAAACGGGGGACGTGATTGTCTCCATTAATGATACAGAGGTTGGCAGTCCGGATGACTTCAGGAAATATCTGTATACCAAGCTGAAAACAGGCGATAAAGCAGAGCTGTCACTCTACCGAAATGGGGAAAAAATGAATATTACAATGGAATTGGGGACTAAAACAATTACCGATTAAAAGGGAGAATAGATACCTCACCGCCTATGCCGGCGGACATTTTAAATAACAGACAGGAAAGGAAGTTATGATGGGGTTTTTAACAAAGAAAATCGGGTTAGGGATATTGGTGCTTATTTTGGCAGCTGCAGGCACTGCTGCCTTCTTTCTTTCAAAGGAGCCGGCTGTAGCAAGTGTGGGCAGCGAAAGTATTAAAAAAGAAGAGCTTTACAGCCTGCTGGTCAAGCAATATGGAGATGAGGCTCTGGACGCGCTTGTAACGGACAAGATCATTGAAATGGAGGCAAAGAAGGAAAAAATAACAATAAGCGACAAGGAAAAAGAAGAAGAGCTGAAAAATCTGAAAGAATCATATGGCGGCGAGGAGGGCTTCAAAGCTGCACTTGAGCAGAGTGGTGTTACAGAAGCCGGCATAGCAGAGGATATAGAAAAATACTTAAAAACAGAAAAGCTCCTCGAGCCGCAAATTGATTTGAAAGAAGAGGAGATCAAAGCTTATTTTGATGAAAATAAAGATCAGTTTGCCCAGCAGGAGCAGGTAAAGGCAAGCCATATCCTTGTGGAAGATGAAGCGGCAGCAAAAGAAATCAAATCCAAGCTGGACAAAGGGGAAGATTTTGCTGAGCTGGCAAAAGAATATTCCACCGATGCTTCTAATGCCGAATCAGGCGGCGAGCTCGGTTATTTCGGAAAGGGAGAGATGGAGGCCGCGTTTGAGGAAGCTGCATTTGCAATGAAAGCTAATGAAATAAGCGGGCCTGTCAAAACCGATTACGGCTACCATATCATCAAAGTGGAAGATAAAAAGGAAGCAAAAGAAGCTGTGTACGAAGACAGTAAAGAGGCAGCAAAAAAGGCATTGTTTGATGAAAGGATGCAGACTGAGTATTATAACTGGCTTGAAGAGAAAAAGGAAGAATATAAAATCGAGAAAAATATGAATGCCTAAGATTTGGAGCAGCCTCTCCCCTTATTTCTGGACAAAAGACAACAGCAAAGCGAAAAAGCCTGGCTATACCTTCGGGGATACGGAGCAGCGGCTGCCCGAATGAATAAGAGAAATTCTCATTGGAAAAGCCTGATGGACAGACTATCAGGCTTTTGCTTTTAAGTTTAAACAGGCTGCACCGGCTGGCTGACGACCAGGTCTGCCCCTTCCAGCGGCCGGACAGTTTCTAAGTAATGATCTTCACCCTTCCAGTATCTGTTCTTGAATTTGTCCACTTTTTGTCTGGTGGCTTCTTTTTCGCGTTTGAATCTTGCCTCCCTCGGACAATCCAGGTAAACGATATAATCAAGATGGTTTTTCCATTCGGGACGCTGCAGGAAAACGCCTTCGATGATGATGAGGCATTTCCGGGGGATGGTGGTATTTTTAAGGTAGTGGCTGTCATTTTGTTCGTCGTAGAATTTTAACGTAAGTTCTTTTCCGGTATGTACTTTTGAAAACAGCTCCTGCTTTAAGTATTCTGCATCCCATTGTAGAGAGTAGTATTCGTACCATTCTTCGTTTCCTGTGTTGTATCTTTTATTCCGGTCTTCTATATAATCATCGAGATGAAAGATGATTGCGGGGTGTCCTTCTTTGTGCAGCCATTGTTTGAGTTTATTGACGAGTGTGGTTTTTCCTGAGCGGCTGAGTCCATCTATTCCGAGGATGAACCGGTCGTTTTGGAGCCCTTTTTCGAGTGCTTGCTTAAGGTGGTTGATATCCATTTTCCGTTCCTCCCGTTTCTTGTTATCTCTGAAATCTTAGCATGGAATTTTTATTGTGTACAATTTTTCCAGGATTGTAAAAACACTGCCTAAAAGGGAGCTGTTGATTTGCGTTGCAGGCACTTCGCTTTCCGTGGGGCGAAGTTGAGCGTCCTCGCGCTGCGCGCTGTGGGGTCTCAACATTTTCGCTGCGACCCGCAGGAGTCTTCGTGCCTTCCACTCTAATTAACCGGTTTTTATAATTTTTGGGCAGCTTTCATTTTAGTAAAACAGGAAGAATTTTTAGAAGAGTTCTTGTTGTTGAAGGGGGCTGTTGATTTGCGTTGCAGGCACTTCGCTTTCCGCGGGGCGGCGCTGAGCCTCCTCACGCTTACGCGCTGCGGGGTCTCAGCCCGGCCGCTATTTCCCGCAGGAGTCTGCGTGCCTTGCACTCCAATCAACAGGGTTTTTATAATTTTTTGGGCAGCTTTCACTTAAAGAAAACAGAAAGATTTTTTAGAAGAGTTAATGTTGTTAAAGGGGGCTGTTGATTTGCGTTGCAGACACTTCGCTTTCCGCGGGGCGAAGTTGAGCCTCCTCGCGCTGCGCGCTGTGGGGTCTCAACATTTTCGCTGTGATCCCGCAGGAGTCTTCGTGCCTTCCACTCTAATTAACCGGTTTTTATAATTTTTTGGGCAGCTTTCACTTAAAGAAAACAGGAAGATTTTTTAGAAGGTTCTTGTTGTTGAAGGGGGCTGTTGATTTGCGTTGCAGGCACTTCGCTTTCCGCGGGGCGGCGCTGAGCCTCCTCACGCTTACGCGCTGCGGGGTCTCAGCCCTGCCGCTATTTCCCGCAGGAGTCTGCGTGCCTTGCACTCCAATCAACAGGGTTTTTATAATTTTTTGGGCAGCTTTCACTTAAAGAAAACAGAAAGATTTTTTAGAAGAGTTAATGTTGTTAAAGGGGGCTGTTGATTTGCGTTGCAGGCACTTCGCTTTCCGCGGGGCGAAGTTGAGCCTCCTCGCGCTGCGCGCTGTGGGGTCTCAACATTTTCGCTGTGATCCCGGTCGAGTAAGCGGGAGCACATTCAGTTTTCCCTGCAGTGCTCCTCACTCCTCACAGAACCGTGCGTGCAGTATTACCGCACACGGCTCTTCCTATCATCCTTCACAGACTATAACCAATGTCATCTCTTAGTTTATAGATATTCACTTTTATCCTCGGCTTAGGCAAAGGGTACTTTTCAAGGAATAATTTAAATTTCTCCCAGCTGAAAGACTTCCTTTGGCTTCTCCGATTCATCCACTTAAAGAGTAGTTTCCGGATTCTATCCAGGAAGTNCAGTAGTAGTTGTAGTAGCCGATAAGAGACCTGGATATTCTACCCATAATATCTCTTATATTCGTGGTCCGGTGGATTTTAAGCCATTCTTTGTGTTGCTTTAGTTTGGCATTCAGCTTCTTGCGGCTGGTTTTGCGCTTCACTCTGAACTTTCCTTTCTTGCTTTCACTACAGTAATGAGTGAACCCAAGAAAGTCGAACGTAGGCGGCTTCCCCTGACCATTTCGTTTACAGTCTCTTTCTGCGAACCTTCCAAAAGGAATGATTTTCGTCTTATCTTGAGCCACTTCGAGATTGAACTTATCCAGTCGTTTGAGTAGAGCTAGATAGAAGGCTTCCGCATCACTTTTAAGCTGGAAGCAGCACACGAAATCGTCCGCATACCTAACAATATAAGCCTGTCCTTTGCATTGTTTCCTCACAGTCTTTTCGAACCAGAGGTCCAAGACGTAGTGAAGATACACGTTGGCCAGAATAGGTGAAATGACACCTCCCTGTGGGGTGCCTTTATCCGAATCAAAGTATTCGCCCTCCTCCATGTATCCTCCTTTGAGGAATCTGGCAATAATTCTAAGWAGGCTCGCATCGTTGATGCGGTGCTGCAGGAATTTCATCATCCATCCATGGTCAACATTATCAAAGAAACCTTTAATGTCGGCATCTACGATATAGTTGGTGTATCGTCCTTCAATATAGACGTTCAGAATCTTTAATGCGTCATGACAGCTCCTGTTCGGACGAAATCCAAATGATGAATCAAGGAAGTCATTTTCATAGATGGCATTAAGAATCTTTGTCACCGCGCGTTGGACGATTTTGTCCTCGTGGTCAGGCAGACCTAACGGTCTTTTCTTCTTCGTACCCGGCTTGTTGATGTAAGTACGTTTTACTGGTACAGGCCGATAGGCCTGCCGCTTTAAACGTTCCACTAGTCCTTGGATATTCTTGCCCAGCTCTTCTCCGTATTTCTCTTTGGTCACGTCATTTATCCCTGTGGCTTTTCCTGAAGGCAGTTCATGATGACACTGTTTGAGAAAGTCTTCGTTAAGAAGATGTGCCAGGGACGTAAAGACCAAGTCTGGATTCAGTTTGGCTAGTTCCGCTATCCTTGTTAGTTTCGTTTCCATTATTTATCTACCTCTGTGTGCAGTTAATGTTTCCCTTTCAAGGGCAATGACAGGTAGCCGCCTTCCCTCCGTCAGAGTTACCCGACTTCATTGGTACTATGAGGCTATCCGACTTCCTTTAAGCATTTGACAGCCCTTGCTTTGTTATCACTTGCGGGAAGCCGTTTGTTTCTTGCCTTTATCGAAACAGACGGTGTTGCCTTCTGTACTCCTGAACACATCGGCCTTCCAATTGTGCACGAATTTCGGAGCTCAATCCCTTCAACCATACGGCTTACGGCCCATTACCTCGCTGTCTACGCTTAAAGGCAAAGTGTTGCCACTTGCCCTCCAAGACTCGCTACAAGTGAATGGCTAGTTCTTTCTCGACGGGAATCCCACCCGTTATATGTTATGACCTATGCTCGGTCGCTCCAGGAGTCTTCGTGCCTTCCACTCCAATCAACGGGTTTCAAATTAATTTTGCAGCAAGTTCTTTCTTACTAAATAAAAGGCAAAGGGTAGCAAAAAAACTTTTAATGCTACCTTTTTCTCCAAACTGAAAAGCAGCTGCCTTTGCAGCTGCTGATCTCTTATTATTTACTCTTCCGCATTCTCGACCATGTCAGCGAATAGGCCGTAGACATAGCGTTCTGCGTCGAATTCCTGCAGGTCGTCCATTTTTTCTCCGAGGCCGACGAATTTGACGGGGATGTCGAGTTCCTTGCGGATGGCCAGGACGATGCCGCCTTTTGCGGTGCCATCAAGCTTTGTCAGGACGATTCCGCTCACATCTGTTGCTTCCTTGAAGGTTTTTGCCTGGATCATGGCATTCTGGCCTGTTGTTGCATCGAGGGCGAGCAATACTTCATGCGGGGCGCCGGGGATTTCCCTTTCGATTACCCGCTTGACTTTCTCAAGCTCTTTCATCAGGTTGACCTTGTTCTGCAGCCGCCCTGCGGTGTCACAAAGAAGGATATCTGCATTCCTTGACTTTGCCGCCCTGACGGCATCAAACATAACAGCTGCCGGATCAGATCCTTCTGCCTGCTTGATGACGTCGACGCCGACACGGTCTCCCCATACTTCAAGCTGCTCGATTGCCCCGGCCCGGAAGGTATCCCCTGCAGCCATGAGAACGGTTTTTCCTTCCTGCTTGAACTTATGTGCCAGCTTGCCGATGGAGGTTGTCTTGCCGACCCCGTTGACACCGACGAACAGGATGACTGTCAGGTCGCCTTCCTGGATATTCAAAGCGGAAGATGCTTCCCCGCTTCCCTCATATATTTCAACCAGCTTCTCGGAAATGATGCTTTGCACGCCTTGCGGGTCCTGGATGTTTTTGCGCTTCACTTCCATTCTCAGCTCTTCAACAAGCTCCATGACCGTGTCGAAGCCTACGTCGGCCTGAATGAGGATTTCCTCAAGCTCTTCGAAGAAGTCCTCATCAACCTTCCTGTACCTCGCTACAAGATCATTGACCTTGCCGGAAAAATTATCCCTCGTTTTTGTCAGGCCATCCTTGAATTTTTCTGTCACTGTATCGGTTTGCTTCGTAATTTTATCTTTCAGTTTTTTAAAGAAACTCATCTGTTCACTTCCTTCTCATTCATCTGTATGTATCGCCGGAAAAAGAGCGGGCACCCCTTTTCCGGCAGCCTCCTGCCTGTCTATTGCGGGACAAGCTCCCGGGTTTCTTCAAGTCTGACTGAGACAAGCTTTGAAACACCGGATTCCTGCATCGTTACACCATACAGGACGTCCGCTTCTTCCATCGTCCCTTTGCGGTGGGTGATGACGATAAACTGTGTTTCCTCACTGTATCTCTTCAAATATTGGCTAAAGCGCTGGACGTTGGCTTCATCGAGCGCAGCCTCCACTTCATCAAGGATGCAGAACGGTACGGGGCGCACCTTCAGGATTGAGAATAGCAGCGCGATTGCCGTGAGCGCCCTCTCCCCGCCTGATAAGAGCCCCAGATTCTGCAGCTTCTTGCCTGGCGGCTGGGCGACGATATCAACGCCTGTATTAAGCAGATCGTCAGGCTGTGTCAGCTTTAGATCTGCCCTGCCTCCGCCAAACAGGGCCTGGAAGACAGATTCAAAATGGAATCTGATGCCTTCAAATGTCTGCCTGAATCTTTTTTTCATTTCTTCATCCATTTCATCAATTACCTGGAAGAGAGTGTCCTTCGCTTCCTGCAGATCATTCTTCTGGGCCAAAAGGAATTCATAGCGCTCTGATACGCGTTCATATTCCTCGATCGATCCAAGGTTCACTGTCCCAAGCTCCTCAATCGACAACTTGATGAGCTTAACCTTTTTCCGCGCTTCCTCGGCAGGGATGTGGAGCGGGTACTCTTCCTTTGCGGCTTCAAAGGTAAGCAGATATTCTTCCCTTAGATGGGCAAGGCGGTTATCCAGTTCTACATCCAGCCTGTTCAGCCGGACTTCCTCATCCTTCATGCTCTCCGTCATTCCCTTATGAAGGCGGCGAAGCTCCTTGGCTGAAAGCTCCAGGTCTTCAAGTGTTTCCTGGAGCTTAAGGCGCTCCTCTTTCCTGGAAGAAATCAAGTCGATGGCTTCCTGCTTATCTTTCAGCTTCTTCCTTGCGGCTTCCTCGAGCACTTCTTCTCCTGAAGAGCTGCTGGTCAGCTCTGATGACAGCAGTGACAAATCTTCCTTGAAGGTCTGAAGCTTCTCGGATGTTTCCGCCAGCTCCGCCTCAATGGATGCGAAAGTATCTTTAGCGAAGTTCAGCTGTTCGTTTTTGGATGCCAGCGTAATCTTAAGCTCGCCGATCATGTCCATGAGCGTTTCCTTGGAGGTCATCCTAGTGTTTTTCTGCTGTGTGAGCACCTCGATTTCTTCTTCCAGGCCTGTGATGCTTTTTTGCATCTTCTCAAGCTCAAGCTCAAGTTCAGATTTCCTGGCTGAAAGCTTATGGGACTCTTCGGCAGATTGCGACTTGTCCATATCATACAAGGAAAGGCGTTCATTTATGTTCTTCTCAGCCATTTCCACTTCCCGGAGATCGCCCTTCAGGGAGTTCTCCTTCAGCCTCAGTTCTTCCCCTGATCTGCGCAGGTTTTCAATCAGCTCTTCCTGCTTGTTTATGTCTCCCTTGACCCTTTTCACCTGCTCTTCCAGCAGCTGCGTCTTGGAATCCATTTCAGCCAACCGCTCTTTCAGCTCCTCAAGCTCTGTCTTCCGGCTGAGCAAAGAAGAGGATTTCTGCTTGACGGCACCGCCTGTCATGCTGCCGCCCGGGTTTACAACATCGCCTTCCATTGTGACAAAACGGCTTCTGTAATTAAGGATCTTTGCCATTTCATTGGCTCCCTTTAGATCCTTTGAAACTATGACATTGCCGAGAAGGTTTTTGATGACCTCCTCATACTTTGAATCAAAAGATACCAGGTCAGCGGCAGCACCGATAAAGGAAGGATGCAGCTTTAGCGATTGCAGCTGGCCCTGTGACAGCGACTTTCCTTTAATGACATTCAGAGGCAGGAAGGTCGCCCGGCCGTATGAATGCTTCTTCAGGAACTGGATGGCGCTGCGGCCATTCTCTTCGTTCGCTACCACAACATGCTGCATTGCACCGCCAAGAGCGGTTTCAATCGCAGTCTCATACTGCTTCGGCACCGCAATCAGCTCAGCAATCGCGCCTTCGATGCCCTTAAGTGCGCCGCCCCTTGCCTTCAGCACTTCTTTGACTCCCTGGAAGAAGCCGGAATAGTCCTCCTCCAGCTCTTCCAGCATATCTTTGCGGGACTTGGCCTGCTGAAGATACTGATATGCCTGGTAAAGAGTCGTTTCCTGCTTCTGATAGTTCGTTTTCAAAGATTCGGTCTTGGCCTGCTCATTCTTGAAAACGCCGACCTGTTCCTCAAGCTCACCTTGTATCTGTTCAAGCCTGCCGATGATTTCTTTCTTTTGATCTTCTATCTGCTTCCGTTCCGAAAGAAACTTTTCATTGTCTGACTCTAGCCGGGTTGATCTTGCTCCCTGCTGGGCCAGCTGCTGGCCGATATATTGAAATTCATTTTTAAAAGCAGCCTGCCTGTTCAGCAATTCAATATAATCACTCTTGAGAGAGTCGATTTTTTCTTCTGTATTTTCACTATAAAGCTTCAGCTCAGCCTGTTTTTCTCTCAGCTTTTTCTGAAGCTCAGCTGCCTCTTTCTGAAGAACATCGGCAATCTCCTGCTGCATGGCTTTTCTTTCTTTAAGAGAAGCTTCCTTTGCCCCAAGCTCTTCTATATTTCTCTTCAGCTGTTCTTTATTATGGGAAGCATTTTTCTTCCGTTCTTTGAGGACCTCTTTCCTGCCCTCGAGCTTTTCCAGCTCCTCGCTGGCATGAAGCAGCACACCCTGCAGATCATTGATGGACTCATCAAGGTCTGAAATGCCTGCCCTTGCCACTTCGATTTCAGCTTCCTTTTCCCCGATCGCACCGCCCAAAGCTTCTTCTTCCTTTTTCAGCTTTTCAAGCACGGCGGAAAGAGCCTCCCATTTTCCGTGAAGGTCCTCAATTTCAAAGGCTGTAAGGGCGACTTCGATTTTTTCCAGCTCTTCTTTTTGCTGCAGAAAGTCCTTGGCGATGGAAGACTGGATCTTCAGAGGCTCCACCTGGCTTTCGAGCTCATAGACGATATCATTCACCCGGTTCAGGTTTTCCTGGGTTTCAAGAAGCTTGGCCTCCGCCTTTTTCTTCCTTGTTTTATATTTCAGGACCCCGGCCGCTTCTTCAAAAATGCTTCTCCGGTCCTCAGCCTTGCTGTTTAAGATTTCTTCTACCTTGCCCTGGCTTATAATGGAGAATGCCTCCCGCCCAAGGCCTGAATCCATGAACAGATCGATAATATCCTTCAGGCGGCATGATTGGCTGTTTATATAAAATTCACTGTCCCCTGAGCGGTAGACCCTCCTCGTGACACTCACTTCATTATAATCAAGCGGGAGGAACTGGTCTTCGTTATCAAGGGTCAGGGTCACCTCCGCAAAGTTTAGCGATTTCCTGCTGTCGCTCCCGGCAAAGATGATATCCTCCATTTTCGATCCCCTCAGGGACTTTGCGGACTGCTCGCCAAGCACCCAGCGGATGGAGTCTGTAATATTGCTTTTACCGCTCCCATTCGGGCCGACAACAGCTGTCACGCCTGGGACAAAATCGACAGAGGACTTCTCGGCGAAGGATTTAAAGCCTGCAATATCTAGCCGTTTCAGAAACACTGATATATCCCTCCTAGCTTCTCGGTTGATTTTCTTGGGATGTTGGGTCATTCTGCAAATGGGATTTTAAAATCTCCAGCGCCATCTGGGCCGCGTGCTGTTCTGCTTCTTTTTTCGATCTGCCTGTCCCGGTCCCGAGCTCATTCCCTGACAAGGAAACACGCGAGACAAACTCCCTGCTGTGTGCAGGGCCTTTTTCCTGAAGGATCTTATACTCAATTGAACCCGCTCCATCACGCTGGACGAGCTCCTGAAGCTGGCTCTTGAAATCCATCACATGAGAAAAAGCACCCGAATTGATTTTTGGAAAGACCGTTTGTTCTAAAAAATCGATGACTGTCCCTATCCCTTTTTCCAGGTATAATGCGCCGATAAATGCCTCGAACACATCTGCAAGCAAAGCCGGACGCTCTCTTCCGCCTGTCATTTCCTCCCCTTTGCCGAGAAGGACGAGCTTCCCGAACTCAAGCTCATTGGCGAATGCAACCAAAGATGGCTCGCATACAACTGCCGCTCTCAGCTTGGTCAGCTCTCCTTCGCTCATCATGGGATATTTCTTGTATAAAAACTGGGATACAGTCAGTTCAAGTACGGCGTCCCCTAAAAACTCCAGCCGTTCATTATCTTCATACGGCTTTCTCCGATGCTCATTCACATACGATGAATGTGTAAAAGCCTGCTTCAGCAGCTTTTCATTATCAAAGGAAATCCCGATTTTCTTCTGGAACTCCCTGAATTGCATTTCTGCCGCGCGGTATGCTTTTTTCTCTTGGTCTTTATTGTTCTTGCGCATATTGCCTCCACCTTGCTAATAGTTTACATACATTATCAGTTTACGTAATAAATCTTAAAAACGCAAAAAAACCTGAAAGCATCCTGGTTATTCCAGGCAGCTTCCAGCCTCTTGGACCAATGGGCCGATTCATCAGGAAGCGCGGGCACTGCCGGCATGTGAATCATCCCTGTATCCGCCTTTATAGAAGAAAGCCCCGTTCAAAACGGAGCTTTGCTCAATCTAACGATTACACATTAGCTTTTATGTAATTCACAGCGTCGCCGACTGTTGCGATCTTTTCTGCATCATCGTCAGAGATTTCCATATCGAATTCATCTTCCAGTTCCATAACCAGTTCAACTACATCCAGGGAATCTGCGCCAAGATTTTCTTTGAAAGAAGCTTCCAATGTTACTTCAGACTCTTCAACACCAAGACGATCTACGATGATCTTTGTTACACGTTCTAACACATCTGCCATGCTTGTCACCTCCCCTCAAGACATTATAGAGCATTTTTGCTGATTAATAAATGTCCAGCCTCACAATTTTTTCTTTTGTCTGCAGAGGAGGCCTCTACATCACCATTCCGCCGTCAACATGGAGGGTCTGCCCCGTCATATAGCGGCTGTCCTCTGAAGCCAGGAACAAGGCCACCTTTGCAATATCTGAAGGTTCGCCAAGGCGTCCGAGCGGGATTCCTGACAGCATCTGCTCTTTCACTTCTTCATTAAGCTTGTCCGTCATATCAGTCGAGATGAAGCCAGGGGCAATGGCATTGACGGTGATTCCCCTTGTAGCCAGTTCTTTTGCAGAAGTTTTTGTCAAGCCGATGACGCCTGCCTTTGCGGCAACATAGTTGGCCTGTCCAGGGTTGCCGCTGACGCCGACGATCGAAGATACATTGATGATCCTGCCGCTGCGCTGCTTCATCATTTGCCTTGTTACCGCCTTTGTGCAAAGGAAGACACCTTTGAGATTGATGCTGATGACTTCATCCCATTCTTCTTCTTTCATTCTCATAAGAAGATTATCACGGGTGATGCCGGCATTATTGACAAGAATATCAATGCTTCCGAATCTTTCAAGCGTCTCTTTCATCATAGCCGTTACTGCCTCACTGTCAGACACATCTGCCTTTACAGCAAAAGCGTCCCGTCCGAGCGCCTTAATTTCTTCAACAGTCTCATTCGCTTTTGCTTCGCTCCCGGAATAGTTAACTGCCACATTAGCCCCTTGCCTCGCAAGCTCCAATGCAATTTCGCGGCCAATTCCCCTGGAAGCGCCTGTTACGATCGCCGACTTGCCATCCAGCTTCATTGCTGTTCCCCCTTTACTGCTTCAATTGCAGCCGCACAGCTTGCTTCATCTGAAACAGCATATGTTTTGGCTGAGCGGTTTATTTTTTTCACAAGCCCTGATAAAACTTTCCCTGGGCCTATTTCAATGAATGTATCGACACCGAGGCCGATCATCCTTTCAATGGAATCCTCCCACAGCACCGGGGAATAGAGCTGCTGGACAAGCTTTTCTTTAATATCCCCTGATTCCGTCATTTCCGCGGCTCTGACATTGGAGATGACTGGAATTTGTGCATCGGAAACGGTGATGCTGTCCAGGACACCCCGCAAATTCTCTGCTGCCGGCTTCATGAGAGATGAGTGGAACGGTCCGCTGACATCAAGAGGAAGGACCCTCTTGGCGCCTGCTTCTTTTGCTTTTGCTGAAGCTTCTTCCACGCCCTGCCTTGAGCCGGATATTACAATCTGCCCTGGGCAATTCAGGTTTGCCAGCTGTACAGGATGCCCTCCCGCTGAAACTTCCTCTGTCACCGCACGCAGTTCATCTCTGCCAAGGCCAAGGACTGCTGCCATTGTGCCTTCACCATTTGGAACCGCAGCTTCCATGAACTCGCCTCTTTTTCTGACTGCATGCACAGCATCTTCAAAAGAAATGCTGCCTGCAGCGACAAGGGCAGTATATTCACCAAGGCTGTGGCCCGCTGTAAAATCAGCTTTGATGCCGGATTCACGGAATTTAGATAAAATGGCAATGCTTGTCGTCAAAAGCGCCGGCTGGGCATTGACCGTTAATGTCAGTGTCTCCTGCGGCCCTTCAAATATCAGGCTTGAAAGCTTGTCATTCAGCCTTTGGTCTGCCTGGTCAAAGACAGCTTTTACTTTATCATCTGAATCTGCCAAAGATTTCCCCATGCCAACCGTCTGAGAGCCCTGGCCAGGAAATAAAAATGCAATTTTCCCCATTTTCTCTGATTCTCCTTTTCAAAGAAATCTGCAGGCTATTCTCTGCCTGCTCCAGGCAGCTTTTCCGCTGCTGCTTTTATTGTGTCCGCCACATTATTCTGAACCATTTCGCGGGTCTGCCTGACTGCGCTGTAGAGCGCATTGCTGTCAGAGGACCCATGGGCCTTGATAACAGGAGCGTTCAGTCCGAACAGCCCTGCACCGCCGTACTCCGAATAGTCCATTTTAGATTTCAGCTGGACAAGATCCGGCTTCAGCACTGCCGCTGCCAGCTTGCTCTTCAGGCTGCTTGTCATCGCTTCTTTCATCATTTTAAAGACGGATAAGGCGGTGCCTTCTATCGTCTTCAGAACCATATTCCCTGTAAAGCCGTCAGTAACAACTACATCTGCCGCACCTTCCAGAAGGTCCCTTGCTTCTACATTTCCGACAAAATTAAGCCCGGCATCCTTGATCAGTCCAAATGCATTCTTGGCCAGTTCATTTCCTTTTTTCTCTTCTGTGCCGATATTTAAAAGGCCTACGCGGGGGTTAGAGATGCCCCTGACTTTTTCACAATATATCGAGCCCATGACCGCATACTGCAGTAGGTGCTCAGGTTTGGCATCGACATTTGCTCCTACATCAAGCAGGAGGAATCCCTTGCCATCTATTGTCGGCAAAGTCGGCGATAGTGCCGGCCTTTCAATGCCGTCGATCCTTCCTACAACAAATAATCCTGCCGCCATCAGTGCGCCTGTATTGCCGGCTGAAATGCAGGCATCGGCATTGCCATCAGCGACCTGCCTTGCAGCCAGGACCATAGAAGCATCCTTCTTCCTACGGACAGCCCTGACTGGTTCATCGGTGCCAAGGATCATCTCTTCTGTGTGGATGATTTCAATCCTCTCACTCTCTGCCAGATGCTCCCTGATTCTCTTTTCGTCACCGACAAGTGTAATATGTATGTCCTTGAATTCGGCAGCAGCCTTCATGGCGCCGAGTACAATTTCCTTTGGGGCGTTGTCACCGCCCATTGCATCTATCGCTATTTTCATCATTCTGCATCATCCCCTGCTTGTTAACGGATTATTTTCATGCTTCTCTATGGGAACGGAACATATCGAACTCGCCTTTGAAAACCAGTTCATTGTTCGCAAAGCTTGAAACCTCTACAAGTGTCCTGCCAGAGCTGCTGTCGATCCCAACGACTTTTGCTTTTGCGATCACCCTCTCATTCTGATGAACAGAACGGGTAAATTGGATGTTGGCTTTAGCCGTTAGTGCCAGCTCGTCATTTATGACAGCGACAGCCAGTGAGTTAGCCTGTGCAAAAAGATGATGGCCGCGGGCGATCCGGTTCCTTTTGAATACATGCTCTTCTTTTACGTCAAATATAGAAATGGCCGTATTATCAAGTTCTATGTCAATGATTTCCCCAATGACTTCATCAATGGGAAGAGATTTGACTTCATCCTCGAAGGATTTCTCCGCAACATTTTTGATCCTTTCCCTCAGTTCAGGGATGGACAGCTCGAGACGGTCGAGCCGAATGGTCTGGACACTGACTGAAAAACGGTCGGCCAGATCCTCGTCTGTAATGAAGGGATTATCCTTTATCGTTTCAACCAGCAGCTGCTGGCGTTCTTTTTTGTTTTTTCTCATATCCTCCACCGCCGAGATATTAAGACTAGGTACTAATAGCAGTATATACAAAAAAAAAGCAGAGCGCAAGGCAGAACTTTTCCGTTCTGTCTCCGTCTGCTTCCTGCTTCAATCAAGCTTTTCCCCTTGGAATACGCCTGTATTTTTAAGATATTCCCTCAGCATCCTATATTCCGGCCCTTCCCAGAAGATGCTGGACTGTATCAGCTTCGATGCATCATTCCGTGCCGTTTCAAGAGCCCGGTAGTCATGGACCATGTCAGCCACTTTGAACTCCGGCATCCCGCTTTGCTTGCGGCCGAAAAAGTCTCCCGGCCCCCTCAGTTCCAAATCCTTTTCACTGAGAACAAATCCGTCATTCGTTTCAGACATGATTTTCATCCGCTCTTTCCCAACCTCTGATTTTGGGTCTGCAAGAAGTATGCAATAAGACTGTTCGCTTCCCCTTCCGACCCTTCCCCTCAGCTGGTGCAGCTGGGACAGCCCGAATCTTTCAGCATCATAGATTACCATAATGGTAGCATTGGGCACATTGACCCCAACTTCAACGACAGTCGTAGATACAAGA
Source organism: Bacillus infantis (assembly GCF_008180445.1). Classification (GTDB taxonomy): domain Bacteria; phylum Bacillota; class Bacilli; order Bacillales; family Cytobacillaceae; genus Bacillus_AB; species Bacillus_AB infantis_B. The sequence goes on along the minus strand of NZ_VTER01000003.1, from coordinate 200,762 downwards.
ACCTGGATCTCATTGCGGCTGAAAGCTTTCATCACTTCATCCTTTTCCTCCGGATGGAGCCTGCCGTGCATCAGCCCTACTTTATAACGGTCCTGATAATAGAAAGTCAGATTGCTGTGGACATCGATCGCATTCTGGACATCCAGTTTGTCCGATTCCTCGATCAGCGGGCAAATGACGTACGCCTGCCTCCCTTTTGAAAGCTCTTTCTCCATGAATTGGAGAATCCGGTCGAGCATCTCCTGCTTTGCCCAGTAAGTTTCGATTGTCTTCCTGCCTGCAGGCATCTCATCAATAATAGATACATCCATCTCTCCGAACACCGTTATGGCAAGCGTCCTTGGAATCGGGGTCGCTGTCATGAACAGGACATCAGGGCTTTCACCCTTTTCACGGAGCACCCTGCGCTGCTCTACCCCGAACCGGTGCTGTTCGTCTGTTATGACAAATCCGAGCCGCTTGAACTCGACTTCCTGCTGGATGAGGGCATGAGTACCGATCAAAACATCGATTTCCCCTTCCGCCAGCCTGGCGAGGATATCTTTTCTCTTCTTTCCCTTGACAGAGCTTGTCAGCAGCTCACACGTCAGGCCATGCGGTTCGAGGAGTTCTTTGAGAGATTTCTCATGCTGCTCGGCAAGTATCTCTGTCGGGACCATCAGCGCTCCCTGATACCCTGCTGTTGCTGCTGCATATAAACCTATTGCGGCTACGACCGTCTTGCCGGAGCCTACATCCCCCTGAAGGAGCCTGTTCATCCGGTACGGGGATTTCATATCGGACAGGATTTCATTCACTACTCTTTTTTGGGCCCCAGTCAAAGGAAAAGGAAGCGATCCGATGAAATCTTTCAGCTTTTTCAGGTCATACGTCTGGATGATCCCTTGTGACTGCTCACGCTCAAATTTTCTGAGCGCCTGCATTTTGAGCTGGAAATACAAGAATTCTTCATATACAAATCTGCGCCTTGCCTGCTTCAGATCCTCGGGCCCGCCCGGAAAATGCATCGCCCTGAGGGCATCTTTCCTGTTCAAGAGCTTATACTGCTCAAGAAGCCGCTCAGGCAGTGTCTCCACAATGCTGTCAGCATACTGGCTGAATGCCAGTCCAATGAACCTGCGTATTCCTTTGACGGTAATGCTGCCTTTCACTGCGTAAACAGGTTCGAAATCCTTGGAAACTGCATTCTCCCCAAGATGAATTTCACTGGCGGAAATCATCTGGCGGTGCTGATCCCACTTCCCTGTAATCGTAACTGAATCGTTGATGGCAAATTTCTTCTTTAAATAAGGCTGGTTAAAAAATACAGCCTGAATCAAATAACGGCCGACAAGGACTCTTATCGTCAGGCGCGACCGTTTTCTCCCGTAATAAGTAAGCAAAGGCTCACTGTGAATTTTCCCTTCCACTGTAACCCTTTCCTCATGCTTGACTTCTGACAGATCTTTAAGCCGGTAATCCTCATAGCGGAACGGGAAATGCTCCAAAAGGGCGCCGACAGTCGAAATATTCATATCTGCCAGTGCTTCAGCCGTCTCTGCACCTATTCCTTTTATACTTGTAACTGGTTCGTTCAACATATTAATCACCTGATTTCGATTATACTTTATAGGAAGGATATGGCTGCGGATGCATCCGGGGATATCATTTGGGAGCTTCGGCAAGTTTCGGGGGGGGCATTGCCTGCCTGCATAGATAGAAATAGAAGGGGCATCCCCTTCTATTTCCTGGTAAGGCTATTCGATTGAAAAGATGAAGGCGTACAATGGCTGTTTGCCGTCATGCACTTCAACTTCGATGTCTTCGTATTCTTTTTCCAGGAAGTCCGCAATGGCTTCCAGATCTGCCTCGGATGCATCCTCGCCCTTAAGGATTGTAATGATTTCAGCATCCTCATCAATCATATGGGTGAGGAGCTTTTTGGCTGATTCCGTCTTATCCTTGTCTTTGACAACGATTTTGCCATCAGCGATGCCCATGAAATCTTCTTTTTCGATTTCAAGGCCGTCGATGCTCGTGTCACGGACAGCAAAAGTGATCTGTCCTGTCTTGACATGGCTTAAAGCCTCGCTCATGCCGCTTTCATTGTCCGGAAGGCCTGCACCCGGATTGAAAGCAAGCAGTGCAGCCATACCCTGCGGCACAGTTTTGGATGGAATGACAGCAACGTCTTCCTCCGCTACCTCGGCAGCCTGCTGGGCAGCCATAATGATGTTCTTGTTGTTTGGCAGGATGATGATCTTTTTGGCGTTCGCATCCTTTATTGCCTTCACAATGTCCTCGGTGCTCGGATTCATTGTCTGGCCGCCTTCAATGACAACATGGGCGCCGATGCTTCTGAAAAGGTCAGCAATGCCGCTGCCCATAGACACAGCTACAATGCCGTATTCAAGCTTCTCGTTTGTTTTGGCAGGTTCTCCGGTCCTCAGCGGGGTATGTGTCTCGCCCACTATGTCTGTGTGCTGCTGGCGCATATTTTCAATTTTCATATTCACCAGGCTGCCATATTTCTGGCCATAGCTCAGCACATCTCCGGGCTGCTCGGAATGAATATGTACCTTCACCAGTTCTTCATCGGCTATGACGAGAAGGGAATCACCGAAACGGCTAAGATCCTGACGGAAAAGATCTTCAGAAAAGTTTTTTCCGTTCAGTTTTTCTTCTTCAAGCTTAACCATGAATTCAGTGCAATAGCCGAATTCGATATCTGCCGTATTGATATGCCCCTGGACTGATTTATGATGTTCGGCATTTACCATTTCATCCATGCTCGGAAGAGAGGCAGGTGCGTCAGGAAGCTTTTCGCCCTTCAGCTCAGCAAGAAAGCCTTCGTAGACAAATACAAGGCCTTGCCCGCCGCTGTCCACGACACCGACTTCCTTCAGTACAGGCAGCAGGTCAGGCGTCCTGTTCAGCGAAGCTTTTGCTTCCTTCAGGACTTCCTCAAGGACTTTGATGATATCGTCCTCGTTTTGCGCAGCCTGGACACCCCTCCTGGCAGAATCCTTTGCAACGGTCAGGATCGTCCCTTCAACCGGCTTCATGACAGCTTTATAGGCGGTCTCGACACCAGTATTCAGCGCGTCTGCAAACTCGCTTGCTGTAATTTCAGACTTTTGCTCAATTGCTTTAGAGAAGCCGCGGAACAGCTGTGACAGGATGACACCCGAATTCCCGCGGGCACCCATCAATAATCCTTTTGAAAGGGCAGTGCCCACTTTTCCAATATGCGCCTGGACATTATTCCTGACTTCCTTTGCTCCGGAAGTCATCGATAAATTCATATTGGTTCCTGTATCTCCATCAGGAACCGGGAAAACGTTTAGCGCATCTACATATTTGGCATTAGAGGATAAGTGGTTTGCACCCTGCATCACCATTTCCGCGAAACGCTTTCCATCTAAAACTGTAATTGACACAAATCTTTCCTCCTCACTACGGGTTCGTTACACGAACTCCCTGAACGTAAATATTAACCGAGTCAACGGCAAGTCCAACAGTTTTATCAAGGGTGTACTTTACTTTTGATTGCACGTTGTGGGCAACCTCGGAAATTTTCGTTCCATAACTCACAATAATATACATATCGATATGTACTTCTTCGCTTTCCTGGCGCACAATCACACCGCGTGTAAAGTTTTCCTTGCGCAGAATATCCGTAAGCCCGTCCTTAATCTGATTCTTGGAAGCCATCCCTACAATACCGTAGCAGTCAACAGCTGCGCCTCCGGCAATAGTAGCGATCACATCATTAGATATATCAATTTGCCCGAATTTCGTTTTTAATTCAATGGACATGAGTCGTTCCCCCTTTGGAAATTGCTCCTTGACTAAAGTCATTTTACTATATCAAAGATAAATTTAAAAGCTATACTTCCCCTTTCTTATTATAGGGCAGCTTCCCGTATACTATGTCAAGGAAATTTTCTTGAAAGGTTGCATCACAACTATTGCATTCATTTGGGTTGTATGATAAATTATTAAAGTATCTTTTAATGCCGAAAAACATACTCGTTACTGTTTTTCCATTACTTAGATTGAGCAATATGATCATTGCAAATGAAAGCATGAAAAAATAGTTTCAAGCTTTGTGAGTTAGGAGGGAAATATACATGCCACGCAAATGTGTCGTAACAGGTAGAAAAACAACTTCAGGCAATAAGCGTTCCCACGCTATGAATGCAAACAAGCGTACTTGGGGAGCTAACCTTCAAAAAGTTCGCATCCTTGTAGACGGTAAGCCTAAACGTGTTTGGGTTTCTGCAAGAGCGCTTAAATCAGGTAAAGTAGAACGAGTGTAACAGCTCGAAAAGGACATCCCGCGGATGTCCTTTTTTATTTCTCCGCCCCCGCAAACTGTAATTGCTTCTTTTTCCTTTTTGCAAAAAAAAAATCAGCATCCGCTGTCCGGATGCTGCTGAAGGTGTGGTATTTTTGTACGTTCTGCTATGGATCTATCACTTTTATTCCTTTTTGAAGGTTCCTAGCATCGCGCGGACAAGTCCGCCTAAAAACTTCGGCAATTTAATCGTATAAAACTTCATGGATATGTCCCTCCTCGCCATCTAACCGCAAATCTCTCTGTCCTCTTTTGCGCCCTTACCATCATATTCAAAAGATTAAGATGAGTACACTTTGTTTAATACTTTTAATCATGACTCCTTATCACCATTATTATGCCTTCGGTAAATGAAAAAGTACCATAATCATGATTAAGTTCGTTACTAATGCACAGGGTAGACCCGAGCGGGACATATTTATTTTTCAGCGGATATTTAAAGCCTTCGAGCGTCAGGTCCTGTATATGGCTCGTCACGGGGACGAAGGAGACATATTTCATATTCTCCAAGGGCAGGACAGAATAAGCCCCCGGGCCTTTGGCATAAATGATATTTCTGCTGTCTATCAGCTCGATATGGGTGCTTGCGCCTTTCAGGAGCGGCCCGATGAGGAGCTGAACATTGCCAAAGAAGTGGTCGAGGCGTCCCCCGGTCCCTCCATATATTTTGATCGCTTCCGGTTCCTGCTTCAGTGCCCAGATGATGGCAAGCTCCATATCGGTTTCGTCTTTCTCAGGGTTGAACAGCTGGACTTTCTTTACTGATTCCCGGATTTTCATCATCTCATCGGGAGATACTGAATCGAAGTCGCCGAAAGCGGCCTGCGGGACAATACCTTTTGAGAGCAGGGTAAAGACTCCCCGGTCCACACCTGCCCAAATATCCCCTTCATCTGCAGGTACAAGTTCCGGAAGAAGTTCCACCGGGCCTCCTGCAAGTATATGAATAATCAGCGGTATCACCTGTCTTTCTTAAATTAGCTTATAGAAAAGCCAGCCGAATCATTCAGCTGGCTTTCCTTTTTTTATCCTCTAAGTGCTGCGATTGCTTTCGCACGGTCTTTCTGATTATAAACGGCAGAACCGGCGACAAGGACATTTGCCCCTGCCTCTATACAGAGCTTGGCCGTCTCCTCATTCACACCGCCATCCACTTCAATTTCAAGATCCAGCCCCTGCTCTGCGGCCATTTCTTTTACCTGCCTGATTTTCGGGAGCACCGATGAAATGAATTTCTGGCCCCCAAAGCCAGGATTCACTGTCATCAGCAGGACCATGTCGATATCCTGGATGATATGCTTAAGAGCTTCTGCCGGGGTCGCCGGATTCAGGACGACGCCTGCTTTTACTCCATAAGATTTGATAAGATGGATCGTCCGGTGCAGATGCCTGGATGCTTCTGCATGGACTGTAATATAATCGGCGCCTGCCTTGGCGAAGGCTTCGATATACTGATCTGGATTTTCAATCATCAGATGCACATCAAGCGGCAGCTTTGTAATCGGTCTGACTGCCTCTACAATCAGCGGGCCGATCGTGATATTCGGGACAAAATGGCCATCCATTACATCCACATGGATATAGTCGGCCCCTCCCCTTTCTACATCCTTGATTTCTTCTCCCAGCCGGGAAAAATCAGCAGATAATATCGATGGTGCAATCTTAACCATATTAATACCTCGGCTTTCTATCTTTTATTTCCTGGAGGAAATCTTTGTAATGCTCATATCTGTATTGCGGTATTTCACCGTTGTCAACCGCTGCTTTGACCGCACATTTCGGCTCGGAAATATGAAGGCAGGCACGGAATTTGCAAGCCTCGCTTTTTTCCCTGATATCAGGGAAGCAGAAATTCAGTTCTTCTGCTTCAATATCGGTGAATTCAAGGGAGCTGAATCCCGGCGTATCAGCAACAAATCCCTGGCCGATTTCAATCAGCTCTACGTGGCGAGTTGTATGCTTCCCTCTTCCCAGATGTGAGGAAATGATATCCGTTTTGAGCTCCAGCTCCGGCCGGAGGGCATTAAGGAGAGAAGACTTTCCTACTCCCGACTGCCCGGCAAAAACCGAAATCCCCCTTTCAAGGAAAGGAAGCAGTTCATCAATCCCGATCCCATTTTCTGAAGAAGTCAGCAGCACATCATAGCCAGCGTCCCTGTAGGAACCTGCGTAGTCCTCAATCTTCATTCTCTCTTCTTCATTCACCAGGTCCATTTTTGAGATGCAGATAACCGGCTGGATATGGTTGAATTCAACCAGCACAAGGAAACGGTCCAGTAAAGCAGTACTGAAATCCGGTTCAATAGCTGAAAAAACAAGAATTGCCTGGTCCACATTGGCAATCGGAGGCCTGATCAGTTCATTTTTTCTTTCTTTCACTTCAAGGATATATCCTTCACTGTCGTTATCTGCCTGATATACGACATTGTCTCCGACAAGGGGGGTGATCTTGTTTTTCCTGAACACTCCCCTGCCCCTGCATTGCACAGTTCTTTCGCCGCTAAGCACATAATAGAATCCGCTTAATGCCTTAATGATTTTGCCTTCAGGCATACAAACACTCCTAATTCTTTTTAGTTCCCGGGATAATCGACTTCTTCATCAATAATCTGCTGGCTGTTTCTCAGAACTTTATAATACGCTTTGCTGCCTTCCTGTATCAATAGTTCCAAATTATACTTGCGTTCTTCCGTAATGTAGAAGGTATCAAAAGGCGCTGTCATCTTATTATTCATATCTTCAACAAGGATCTGGATTTCCTGCGGCTCCCCTTCTTCCTCAGGCTCATATGGTATCGTGATTTCTACTGGCACTGTTTTTGGAGGGATCTCTTCCTTGCCTTTTGAGAAAGTGACTGACAGGCCGGAACCTTTGCCAAGCTCAGTTCCTTCGGGCTGCGACTGGCTGATGACGAGACCTTTTTCAACTGTATCATGGTACTCTTCTTTCGATGTATCGATCTTCAGTCCCGTTGATTCGGCATAATCCTGAACTCCCTTTAGATTCAGACCAGTAAGATCCTTCAGGACAATAGGTTCAGGTCCACTGCTTACGGTGAACTCGATCCCGGTTTCGCCAGGGATTACTTCTTCCCCTTCATCGATAGACTGCTCAAGGATTGTACCTTCAGGCTCTTCCTCATTATTGGCGTCCTCCCGGGTGATTTGTGTAAAACCCTCTTTCTCAAGGAGGCTTTCGACCTCTTCAAAGGATCTTCCGGTATAGTCCGACATTTCAAACTTCTCTTTCCCGGAACTTAAATATATCGTTATACTGGATTCTTCCTTCGCCATCCTGCCGGCTTTCGGATCGGTTTTGATAACGAGTCCCTCTTCTACCTCTTCATCATTAATCTCGACCGGATCTTCCACCTCAAAACCTGCTTTTGTCAGTATGGATGTGGCATCCTCAATCGTTTCCCCTGCCACATCAGGAACCTCGATTTCCTTAGGCAGAAACAGCTCAGGAAGGACTGTCAGGGCCAGTACTCCCAATACAACAAAGAAGAGAAAAAGAGAAACAAGGACAATCGGCCACTTCTTCTTCTTTTTCTTATCATTCTTTTGTTTTTTGGCAGCAGGAGCCGGACCCGCTGCAGAGCCTTTATCATCTTTTTCATGTACGCGCGTTTCGTCCATATTCTGATAAGGATGATCACTGGTGATCACCGGAATCGCTTTGGTGGCATCATCATCATCAGGCACCGAAAATTTCTTTTCATTCATCCTGTCCGGTTCAAGGGCGGTCCTGATATCTTCCTCCATATCCTCTACATTTTCATAACGGTGGAAGGGATCCTTCGCAGTTGCCTTCAAGACGATATTTTCAACGCTTTGGGGAATAGACGGATTCCACCTTCTTAATGAAGGGGTTTCGGACTGAAGATGCTTAAGCGCGATGGAAACCGCGGACTCTCCTGAAAACGGCAGCCTGCCGGTCAGAAGCTCAAACATTACAATTCCAAGGGAGTATATATCCGATTTCTTATTGGCCATCCCCCCTCTTGCCTGTTCAGGGGAAAGATAATGGACAGAGCCAAGCACAGAGTTGGTCTGGGTGATGCTTGTTGAACTCAGGGCCATGGCAATCCCGAAATCTGTAATTTTCACATTCCCCAGCCGGTCAACCAGGATATTATGCGGCTTGATGTCCCTGTGCACAATATGATGCTGATGGGCGTGGGAAATGGCGGAAAGAAGCTGTTTCATAATATCCAGTGCCGTGTCGACGGGTACAGGGGAATGCTGCTGTATATATTGTTTGAGTGTCTGCCCTTCCACATATTCCATGACAATATAATAGATTGAATCTTCTTCGCCGACATCATAGATGCTCACTATATTCGGATGTGCGAGGCTTGTAGCCGATTGCGCTTCACGGTGGAATCTCCTGATGAATTCATCATTTTCAGCAAAATCCAGGCGCAGGATCTTTACGGCCACATCGCGGTCCAGGATCATGTCATGCGCCAGATAAACATTCGCCATCCCGCCGCCGCCGATCATATCCAGAATCTTATAGCGGCCGCTTATTCTTTTACCAATCAGCATTCTGTATCACCAGAGCTGCCGGCATCCAAGAACTCGACAATCACGAGGGTGATATTGTCCTCACCGCCGTTGTCATTGGCAAGCCGGATCAGATCCGCTGCCTTATCATCGAGCTTTTTCTCCCCGGCAAGGATTTCATGCATCTCCTGCTCTGAAACTTTATTTGTCAGTCCATCCGAACTGAGAAGCAGCAGATCTTCTTCCTCAAATACGATGGTCCTGGTGTCCATCTGTACCTTTTCTTCTGTTCCAAGTGCTCTCAGCAAAACATTCTTCCGGGGATGATGCTCTGCATCTTCTTTTGTAATCTGGCCTGACCGGAGGAGCTCATTTACAAGGGAATGGTCTTCTGTCAGCTGCTTGAACCCAGATTCATTCAATATGTAACCCCTGCTGTCGCCAATATTGGCAATGGTGGCAAACAGGCCGGTCGCAATGGCGGCAACGATGGTCGTCCCCATGCCTTCGCATTCACTGTTATTCTTTGAATGTTCGAATAACAGCGCATTCACTTCTCCGATATTGGTCCTCAGCCATTCTTCAGCCTGCTCAGGTGTCTCAATCCCTGTATTGCCTTCCCAGAACTCCTTCAGCTTCAGGAGGGTCATCTCACTGGCAACGTCACCCGCACGGTGGCCGCCCATGCCATCGGCTACGATGGCAAGGCGCTGCCCGCTGCGGTTGACAAAAATTCCGCCGTTATCTTCATTGTGCTGACGGATCTTACCCCTGTCCGTCATAAAGACAGCTTTCATTCTGTCACCTCGTCTCTTCTTTGCGCTCCTTCGCACGGAGCTGGCCGCATGCTGCATCAATATCATGGCCCTGCTCGCGGCGGATGGTCACGTTCACACCTCTGTTCTTCAGCGCTTTTTCAAAAGCAAAGATCTGATCCTTCGGTGTTCTTACATAATCCCTTTCAGGCACATAATTGACGGGAATCAGGTTCACGTGGCATTTCAGCCCTTTAATCAGTGAAGCCAGCTCCTCAGCATGCTCCACCTGGTCATTCACACTCCCGAACAAGCCATATTCAAAGCTTACCCGCCTGCCCGTTTTATCGACGTAATAGCGGATGGCTTCCATCAGGTCCGGCAGTTTATATGCCCGGTTGATCGGCATCAGCCTGCTGCGGATTTCCGTGTTTGGCGCATGCAGGGAAACTGCGAAGTTGATCTGCATGTTCTCATCTGCAAATTTGTAGATTTTCGGAATGATCCCGCTTGTTGAAACCGTAATATGGCGCGCTCCGATATTGAGCCCGTCATCATGGTTGATGATTCTTAGGAAAGACATCATATGATCATAATTATCAAATGGCTCGCCGATGCCCATGATGACAACTGAGCTGACCCTTTCATCCGTTTCATCAAGTGCCTGTTGTACTTTTACGACCTGGGCAACGATTTCTCCTGCTTCCAAATTACGTTTTAATCCTCCGAGTGTGGAAGCGCAGAATGTACAGCCTATCCGGCAGCCCACCTGGGTTGTCACACAGACGGAATTTCCGTATTCATGGCGCATCAAAACAGTTTCGATGGAATAGCCGTCATGAAGCTCGAACAGAAACTTGATTGTTCCATCAGAAGAGGTCTGCTGGATAAGTGTTTTTAATGTCGTCAGGGTAAAGCTTTCATTCAGTTTATCTCTCAAAGCTTTTGAGAGGTTTGTCATATCTTCGAATGATGCCACCCGTTTCTGGTAAAGCCATTCGAAAATCTGGGCGGCACGGAATGCCTTCTCGTTATTATCCTTGAGCCAATCCTTCAGCTCATCGAGCTGCAATGAATAGATGGATGGTTTTTGCTCGGCTGTCTGCTTCTTCTCTGTTGTTTTAACGTTTTCCACTATTGCACCTTCTTTCTCAGGCTGGCTATATAAAAGCCGTCCGACCCCAGGTCCTGGGGCAATATTTGTAGTTCAAAGTCTTTTGCCAATGCTCTCACTGCTTCAGGCAGCCTCTCCGCTAAAGAATGGTCGCCGGAGAATTCAGGATGTGAATCAAGGAATTGCCTCACTGCGTTTTCGTTTTCTTCCCGATCCACTGTACATGTGCTGTAGACAAGGGTCCCCCCGTCCTTCAGCAGAGGGGCGACTGCTTCGAGCAGTTTGAGCTGCACTTTCTGCAGATGCATGATATCTTCTTCTTTTTTAGTGTATTTCATGTCAGGCTTGCGCCTCATAACACCAAGACCGGAACATGGGGCGTCAAGCAGGATGCGGTCGAAAGAGCCTTCATCGAAATGCTCCTGTACAGTCCTGCTGTCCATCGCCTTTGTTTCTATATTTGACAGCCCCAGTCTACTGGCATTGTCAGCAATAAGCTTAACCTTATGTTCATGCAGGTCAAGGGAAATGACGCTTCCGGTATTTTCAAGCTTTTCGGCAATATGCGTAGTTTTCCCTCCGGGAGCTGCACATGCATCAAGAATGTGATTATCCTTTTCTGCTCCCAGGGCATATGCCGCAAGCATGGAACTTTCATCCTGGATGCTCAGATAGCCTTCCTTGAATGCCCGAGAATGGGCAAGATTCCCTTTTCTGCTTTTAACTGCCTCAGGGATGACTGGGCTCGCTTCAACAAGATAGCCTTCTTCTTCAAGCATTTCAAGGACTTCATCCATGCCCGCCTTTACAAGATTGACCCTTCCTGTCTGCAGGGGAGCTGTAAGGTTCAGCTCGCACATTTCTTTTGCCCGGTCAAATCCAAGCTGTTCTACCCATCTTTCGACCAGCCAGATCGGATGGCTCGTTTCCATTGCCAGCCTTTCCACCCTGTCCTTGATGCTGTCGAAACTGCGGGCCCCCTGCCTCTGCAGGCTCCGCAGCACGCCATTGACCATCCCGGAAATTCCTTTATGCCCTTTGCGCTTGGCGATTTCCACCGCTTCATAGATAGCGGCCCGGTCAGGGATTTTATCCAGATAGATCATCTGGTAAAAAGTGATCCTGAGCAGCTGCCGTACCCAGCTTTCTAGTTTCTTCGGATTCTTAAGGAAGGGCTCCATCTGATAATCAAGGGACATTTTCCTTTGCAGGGTACCGTAGACAAGCTCTGTCAAGAGCCCGACATCTTTGCTGCTGATATCATTTTTCTTTATGCTGCTGTTCAAAAGGAGATTGCTATATGACTGGTTTTTTTCAATAGCTTCCAGCAGCTCTACCGCTGCCTCGCGCACATTTTTATTCCCCATGCTTTTCTCCCAGCACAGTGCCGATGCTCATGGAAGAGCCTGCCCCGCGGAGAAATTGTTCTCCGGACATTTTTTTCTTGCCGGCCGGCTGCAGCTCGGTAATCTTAATGCCGGTCATATTCCCGGCTGCCGCGATAAAGCCGTCTTTCTCAATCCCGACAACCGTTCCGGGAAGGGCTTTTTCCTTCAGGCCGACTTTTTCAGAGCTCCACAGTTTCAGCACTGACCCGTCAAGGGTGGTAAAAGCTACAGGCCAGGGATTCATGCCGCGGATATGGTTGTATATTTCTTCACCTGTCTTAGTCCAGTCAACCTGTTCCTGCTCTCTTTTTATATTATAAGCAAAAGTCGCCTCTTCATCATTTTGAGGAATCGGCTCAAGCTCGCCCTTGAGCAGCTTTGGAAGCGTTTCTGACAGAAGGGCTGCCCCTGCTTCGCTCAGCTTATCAAAGAGGGAGCCTGCCGTATCGTTCTCCTCGATGACAACCTCCGCCTGTGTCAGAATATCGCCTGCATCCAGCTTTTCAGCCATATACATGATGGTGATGCCTGTCTTTTCTTTCCCCTGGATGATCGAATAATGGATCGGTGCGCCGCCCCTCAGCTCAGGAAGCAGGGAAGCATGAACATTGATGCAGCCGTATTTAGGGTAATCCAGCAGCTCCTTCGGCAAAATCTGGCCAAATGCAGCTGTGACGATCAGGTCAGGCTCAAGGGCCAGGATCTTCTCCAGCTCTTCTTTAACGCGGATTTTCTCGGGCTGGTAGACAGGGATTCCCTGCTTTACAGCTTCCGCCTTGACGGGAGGAGGTGTCAGGACTCTTTTCCTGCCGACCGGCCTGTCCGGCTGCGTTACCGCTGCAATCACATTATAGCCTTCCGATATCAATTGCTTTAAGATAGGCACCGAGAAATCCGGTGTTCCCATAAATACGATTTTTGTCATTCGCTTTCCAACCCTTCCAACTCTTCTTCTTCCAGGTATCTGTTCACTTTTGAAGTAAACAGGACACCATCCAAATGATCGATTTCATGCTGAATCGCCCTTGCCAGAAAATCATCTGCCTCCAGTGTGAAGCTTTTTCCTTTTCTGTCCTGGGCTTTTATTTTAACAGTGAACGGTCTTGTCACTTCTCCATACAGTCCAGGGAAGCTCAGGCACCCCTCAGGGCCTTTCTGCTCCCCGCCTGTTTCAATGATTTCCGGATTGATGAGCTCAATCGTCCCGTTTTCATCATCAATATCAACGACGGCGATTCTTTTCCTGATCCCGATCTGCGGGGCGGCAAGCCCTACGCCGTCAAACTCTATCATCGTATCATACATATCATTCAAAAGCTTCACAAGCTTCTTATCGAATTCAGTAACCGTCTCGCACGGCTCTTCAAGTATCTCTGCTGGATAAGTAACTATTTTTCTAACGGCCAAATCATTGCCTCCAATGTCTTTTTCTCTATTTTCAACAAAATCCCCGAAACTCATAACCATTAATCCCCGTCTACATCATAATATAGGGATTAAGATCAACCGATATCTGCAAACCTGCAGATATCTCCTGCTGATAATGGTCGAGAACCGATTTTAATACTTTTTCCAATCCTGGTTCCCGTTTGTATTTTATCAGACATTGATAGCGATATCTATTATTGATCCGCGGAATCGGCGATGCCACCGGGCCGAGAATGTTTGCCTCCGGGCTCAGCCTTGCCGCAGCAAACTGCGTTATTTTCTCTGTCACCGAAACTGCCTTCATTAAATCTTCATGGCTGACAGTGATGAGCGATATATAATAGAAGGGAGGATATTGATGCATCTTTCTGACCATCATTTCCGTCCGGTAGAAGCTTTCAAAATCCTGCTCACCGGCAAGCTCGATGCTGTAATGCTCAGGAGTGTAGGTCTGTATAACCACTTCTCCCTCCAATTCATGGCGCCCAGCCCTTCCGCTTACCTGTGTCAGGAGCTGGAACGTTTTTTCAGACGCCCGGAAATCGGGGAGGTGCAGCATCGTGTCTGCTGACAGCACACCTACAAGCGTGATATTCGGAAAGTCCAGGCCCTTGGCTATCATCTGGGTTCCAAGGAGGATATCAGCATGCCCCTCCTGGAATTCGTTCAGCAGCCTTTCATGTGAGCCTTTTCGGCTCGTTGTATCAACGTCCATCCTGACGACCCTGGCTTCAGGCAGGATTTTTCCAAGCTCTTCTTCCACTTTCTGCGTCCCTGTTCCGAAATAGCGGATATGTTCGCTTCCGCATTCCGGACATACAGGGGGGACTTGGTCTTCATGGCCGCAGTAATGGCATTTCATCTGCTGGCTGTATTGGTGGTAGGTAAGGGAGATATCGCAATTGGGGCAATTGACGACATATCCGCAGTCCCTGCACATGACAAAAGAGGAATGTCCCCTTTTATTGAGGAAAAGTACAGTCTGCTCTTTCTTCTCCAGCCTGTCCTTTAATTTTTCAAGAAGCTGGCGGGAGAACATGGAGCGGTTCCCTTCCCTTAATTCCTCCCGCATGTCCACGATTTCCACCTTTGGGAGAGGCTGGCTGTTCATCCTTTTGGTGAGCTCCAGCTTTTTATAGACACCCTTCTGGGCCCTTGCAAAGGTCTCAAGCGAAGGTGTCGCACTCCCGAGGACAACAGGGCAGCTGTGGTACTGAGCCCTTTCAATCGCAGCATCCCTCGCATGATATCTGGGATTCTCTTCCTGTTTATAGCTGTTTTCATGTTCTTCATCAATAATGATGATCCCAAGGTTCTCGAAGGGGGCGAAAACGGCAGACCTTGCCCCGACAACAACCTTCACTTCCTTGCGCTGGATTTTTCTCCACTCATCATATTTTTCGCCGGCAGAGAGCCCGCTGTGGAGGACGGCAACCTGATTCCCGAACCTGCCCTTAAACCTGGTCACCATTTGCGGAGTCAGGGAAATCTCGGGAACAAGGACAATCGCCTCCCGCCCCTGCTCAAGGACGCGCTGAATGGATTGAAGGTAAACCTCGGTTTTTCCGCTGCCAGTGACTCCGTACAGCAGGAAGACATGATGCTCAGTTTCATTAATGGACGAAAGGATTGGCCTGATGGCCGCATCCTGCTCAGGGGTCAGTGTAAGGGGAGATGTTGCCTCAAAGTTCCGGTCTTCATAAGGATCCCGGTAGACTTCCATTTCTTTTTCAGCAAGTATGCCCTTTTGAACGAGCCCTTTGATGGTGGAAGCGGAAACACCCAGGGCGGGGAGAAGCTCGCGCAATTCAACAGGTCCATTATTATCAATAAAATAATCGATGACCTCTTTCTGCCTGGAAGCCTGGACTGGCAGATCCTCTTTGAAGCTGATCAGCTTTTCTGGTGCAGCAGGGATAATATGCTTCAGCTTCTTCTTCCGTACCTTTTCCTTCACTTCATAGATGACCTCAAGGTTCCCCTTATCCGCTTCTTTCTGCATAAGCGCCAGGAGCCCCGCTTTGGAAGCATCTTCCCAGAGTACCTCGTCCCTGGTTCCAAAAGCACTCTGCACAGCCTCCGGCAAAGAAGCTGTTTCCAAGCCGCCGGCTGGCCTTATCTTTTTCGTATATTTTGCCTTAAGCGCTGCAGGCAGCATCGCCTGGAAGGCGGATATTTTATAGCTGAGAGTATGGCTGGTCAGCCAATTGCCGAGAGAAAGAAGCTCCGTGTTCAGAACAGGCGTCAGGTCCATCGGCTCAATGAGCTCCTTCAGCTTGCCGAAATCAGAGCTGTCCTTTAAGCCGATGACGAATCCCTGTATTTTTCTCGGTCCAAAAGGTACTATGACACGCATACCCGGCTTGATTGCCCCGATAAGGCTGTCAGGGATCTTATAATCAAAGGCCCTGTCCGTCTGCTTGGCCGGCACATCGACTATGACACTCGCAATATTCATCGGTTATCATCCTTTAGCAGAGCTGAGGCTTCTTGCAGGATCCTGGCAGCAGCCTCATGCTTGCTCATAAGCGGCAGCGCTATTGCTCCGCCATCTCTTTTATATATGGTGATAATATTCGTATCTGTGCCGAACCCTGCGCCTTCAGATTTTACATTATTGGCAACGATCATATCAGCATTCTTTTTGGCCAGTTTCTTTGTGGCATATTCTTCTACATGATCCGTCTCAGCAGCAAATCCAATGAGGATCTGCTGTTTTTTTCTGCGGCCAAGATCCAGCAGGATGTCCTTGGTCCGCTCAAGCTCAAAAACCTGGTCCCCATCCTGCTTCTTCACCTTGCTTTCGTGCATCACTTTAGGGCGGTAGTCAGAAACTGCCGCCGTTTTAATGACAATATCGGCTCCATCAAATACACGATCAACAGCCTGATACATGTCTTCTGCACTTTCTACATCAATGACAGCGGCTCCGGCAGGCTTCACCAGCGAAGTCGGACCTGAAATCAGCGTAACCTCAGCACCGGCCTTCAAGGCTTCTTCTGCCAGTGCATAGCCCATCTTTCCAGAAGAATGGTTGGTGATATAGCGGACAGGATCGATTTTTTCCCTTGTCGGTCCTGCTGTCACCACGACTTTTCTGCCTGAAAGGCTTCCGCTGTTCCTGAAAAATCCTTCTATATTGCCGACGATCTTTTCCGGCTCTTCAAGGCGGCCTTTCCCGACATATCCGCAAGCCAAATAGCCTTCACCCGGTTCAATGAACCGGCAGCCGTATTCATAAAGCAGCTTGATATTTTTCTGTACTGCCGGATGGTCATACATATGCACATTCATTGCCGGGGCGATCCAAACAGGCGCAGTCGCAGCCAGGAGCGTTGTAGTGATCATATTATCCGCAATCCCATTGGCCAGCTTGCCGATTACATTGGCAGTCGCCGGTGCAACCAGAATTAGGTCGGCCCAATCAGCCAAGTCTATATGGGCGATCACCCTGGAGTCTTTTTCATCAAAAGTATCTATATAAACGTCATGGCGGGAAAGTGCCTGAAAGGTCAGCGGCGCCACGAATTTCACTGCAGACTCACTCATCATGACCTTAACCTCCGCGCCGGCCTGAGTCAGCTTGCTGGCCAGCGCTGCCGCCTTGTAAACAGCAATTCCGCCTGTAACACACAAGAGAATCCTTTTTCCATTCAGCATAAACCGAACCCCCATCCAAACCCAATATTCTAAACTCCATTATGCTCCAAACGAACATATATTTCATCTATTTTATCCTGAAATGCGGAAGCGGCTTGCCCAGAGCCGACAAGCATAAGACGCGGCAGAATAAAAGGCGTTCTTTGCCTTTAATTCTGCCGTGGCTTATGACTCGAGGCTCTAGCCGCTGTAGCTGGACAATCCGAAATGCGGAAGGCGCTTGTTCAGCCCCGACAAGCATAAGACGCTTCAGGATAGAAGGCGTTCTTTGCCTTCAATCCTGAAGTGGCTTATGACTCGAGGGGCTAGCGCCTGGAGCTGGACAAATCCAAATTGCGGAAGCAGCTTGCCCAATAAAGGAACGCTGGCTAAAAACGCCACGTCCTGTAGCAGTACCCACATGACCCCCTTCAAGCACCAAAAAAAATAACAACCCCGCATGCCAGGTTGTTATTTTAAAGTTTTATTCCAGCTCTTCACCCTGTGGAACTGCCCCTAATCTGTAGTGAAGCTCATTGGCATGAATTTCTTCAAGCGCCTTGCCGACATTTTTGTGTGACACATATTTGTCCAGCTGAGGCTTCGCATCAATCTGAAGCTTGCGGGCACGTTTTGCCGCCACAGATACAAGGGAATATTTAGAGTCAATTTTAGTCATTAAAGAGTCAATAGAAGGATATAACATATGTTCATTCAACCTCCAGCATTTTTTTATAGCGCGGCTCGACCCGTTCCCTGCGGCAATGTTCAGCCACAACAATGGATTTGATCCTTTCGCTTGCGAGTTCCACCTGGTCATTCTCTACAACATAATCATACAGATTCATCATTTCAATTTCTTCCTTGGCGGCAGTCAGACGATTCTTGATAACATCCTCTGTCTCAGTACCCCTTGTCGTTATCCGGTTTTTCAGCTCTGTAAGGCTTGGCGGCATAAGGAAAATGAACAGGCCGTCAGGGAATTTTTCACGGACCTGCCGTGCGCCCTGGACTTCGATCTCAAGGAATACATCTCTTCCTTTATCCAGTGTCTCCCTTACATAATCAACAGGAGTCCCATAATAGTTGCCGACGAACTCGGCATATTCAAGGAGCTTTTCCTGTTTGATCAGCTCTTCAAACTCTTCCCTTTTTGAAAAAAAGTAATCGACTCCATGGACTTCGCCATCACGCGGAAGTCTGGTAGTCATAGAAATCGAATACTCAAAAGAAGTATCCGGCTGTGAAAAAATCTGTTTTCGTACAGTTCCTTTACCTACCCCTGAAGGACCAGAAAGAACGATTAGTAAACCCTTTTCCTGCATGTATCAGATCCTACCCTTCATCAATAATTTCATCACGGTCATTTAATCGGTGGGCGACCGTCTCCGGCTGGACAGCAGACAAAATAACATGGTCGCTGTCCATCACAATGACAGCCCTTGTCCGCCTGCCATATGTCGCATCTATGAGAGAGCCCCGGTCCCGGGCATCCTGGATAATCCTTTTGATCGGTGCTGATTCAGGGCTTACGATCGAAATAATCCGGTTTGCTGACACGATATTGCCAAACCCGATATTAATCAGTTTAATCGGCATGGTGGTCCTCCAATCGTCAGTTACTTATTTTGGCCGTTATTGAAGTCTTTTAAACGTTTATTCTATATTCTGTACCTGCTCTTTCATCTTTTCCAGAAGGCTTTTCATCTCAACCACTTCCCTGGCAATCGAGGAATCATTAGCCTTAGATCCAATAGTGTTGGCTTCCCTGTTCATTTCCTGGAGAAGGAAGTCCAGCTTCCTGCCGACAGGCTCTTCCAGCAGAAGGGTGCTTCCAAACTGGCCGATATGGCTGTCAAGCCTCGTTATTTCCTCATTAATATCGGCTTTATCAGAGAACACAGCCACCTCGGCCAGGATGCGGTTTTGGTCAATCTGCTCGCCAAGGAACTCTGTCATCTTCTTCTCAAGACGGTCGCCATACTGCTTGATAACCAGCGGGGCAAGGTTCTTAAGCTGCGCAAGGCAGGCCTGCAGCTTATCCAGCTGGACCCGGATATCTTTCTCCAGCTCTGCTCCTTCAGCTTTCCGCATGGAAATCAGCCGCTCTGCAGCTTCCTCGACCGCGTCAATGACAATGGCTTCAAGCTCTCCATCCGCTGCATCTTCTTCCTGGATGGAGAGCATATCCTCCCGGCTGACGAGATCTGTGATTGACGGACCATCGCTCAAATGATATCTTTCTTTGATTTGCATTATGTATTGATAATATTCATCCAGGAGGTCCCAGTCAACATTAACTTTCCGGCTGACGGCCCCTTCCCCTTCTATGCTGGCAAATAATTCGACTCTGCCCCGCTTAATCCTTGTGGCCAGAACCTTCTTTATTTTATCCTCAAGCCTGATCATCTGCCTCGGCATCCGGAGCTGGTGCTCGGAAAACCGGTGGTTCACTGTTTTCAGTTCGATGTTGACCGAAAAGCCATCAGTGCTTTTATTGCTCCGGCCGTAGCCGGTCATACTTGAAACCACAAAATCACATCCATTCTTTTTTCGGGGCCATTCCCGGCAGACAGCAACTTTCTTCCCTGTCTCCAAAAGCTGGAGCTGCTATGAGGCTTTCAAATCTTGCTCAAGATTTATGTATGCTGAGCAGCAAGCAAAGCTTGCCGGCGTTTCAAGACAAAAGAAAAGGTAATAGAGGCTTCTCTACTACCTTTAGGATTATACCATAATTTATTTTGTTTTTCTTAATAAAAACGTTCCGGCAAGCAAAAAAGTTGGAACGGATGCAAGTCCTGTGATCATAATCCAGTCTCCAGGCTGTATAGCCATCGTGTGGAAGATTGGCTGCAGCGGCGGATAGTAGATGACGATAATCATCAGCAGAAGCGAAGAAATCACGGCCCATACAAGATATTTATTGCCGAACGGATTCCTGGCCAGAACTGACTTTTCGCTCCGGCAATCAAACACATGGATGAGCTGGGCCAGGACAAGGGTAGCAAATGCCACTGTCTGGGCATATCCCAGCTGATCAGGATTATTCTTGTATGCGAGCATGAATGCTGCAAGTGTTACAATCCCGATCAAAAAGCCCCGGGAAACCACCTTCCAGCCAAGCCCTCTTGCAAAAACGCCTTCCTTCGGGCTCCGCGGCTTCCTTTTCATCACATCATCCTCCGGCTGGTCAAGGCCGAGGGCCATTGCCGGGAGCCCGTCTGTAACCAGATTGACCCAGAGAATCTGGATGGGAACCAGCGGCAGCGGCAATGCAAGGAGCATTGCAAAGAGCATCACCAGAATTTCACCGACGTTGGAGGCAAGAAGATATCTGATGAACTTGCGGATATTTTCATAGATATTCCGCCCTTCTTTGATCGCTGCCTTAATAGTGGCGAAGTTATCGTCCAGAAGGACAAGAGCTGAAGCTTCCTTCGCCACATCTGTTCCTGTAATGCCCATGGCCACTCCAATGTCGGCTGCTTTGATGGCAGGCGCGTCATTGACCCCGTCGCCTGTCATTGCAACAATATGCCCTTTGTTTTGCAGGGCTTTGACAATTTTAAGCTTATGCTCCGGTGACACCCTTGCAAAGACGGAAACTTCATCAACCACATCCTCCAGCTGGCCGACTGACATCTCGGAGAGCGCCTTCCCGTCAAGAACCTTGCTGCTGCCTGTCAGGATGCCAAGCTGTTTGGCTATCGCCTTGGCAGTGATAACATGGTCGCCCGTAATCATAACGGTTTTAATGCCTGCTTCCCTGCACTCCTTCACCGCTGTCCGCACTTCAGGGCGGGGAGGATCAATCATGCCCTGCAGGCCGATCAGCGTAAGGTTTTTCTCTGCTTCTTTCTCATCAAGGACCACCTGGTTTGCCGGGAGCTCCCTGAAGCCGATGGCAATGGTCCGCAGCGCCTGGGAAGCAAGTCCATCAATCGCTTCCTGGACCTCTTTCTTCATTTCCCCCGTCATCATCTGGCGCTTGTCGTTCCAAAGGATAGAATCGCTGATTCCCGCCAAAACATCCGGGGCGCCCTTTGTAACAATGAATTGCCTGCCGTTTCTGTCTTTGACAATGATGCTCATCATTTTCCTGGCCGAATCAAAAGGAAACTCATTGAGGACCTGGTACTGGTCCATCAGGCTTTCCCTCCTGTAACCAGCCTTCATAGCCGCTACCAGGAGAGCCCCTTCTGTGGGATCTCCATCAATGCTGTATTCCCCTTTTTTCTCTGCAAGCTCTGCATGGTTGCAAAGCAGCCCGAACATCAGCATCTGCTGGAGTGACTTCTGGGCTTTAACATCCACCCGCTTATCATCATTATAAAAATTTCCGGAAGGCTCGTAGCCGATGCCGTCCACCGTCCACTGTTTCCCTCCGCTCCAGAGATGGGTGACCGTCATTTGGTTCTGTGTCATCGTTCCGGTTTTGTCAGAACAGATGACAGAAGCGCATCCCAGCGTTTCTACAGCCGGGAGCTTCCTGACGATGGCCTTTTTCTTGATCATCCGCTGGACGCCAAGCGATAAGGCGACCGTTACAATGGCTGGCAGCCCTTCTGGAATGGCTGCTACCGCAAGGGAAACACCCGCGAGAAACATCGTGTAGAGCTCGTGGCCCTGTATGACGCCGACAATAACTACCAGGACTGTCAATAGGAGAGCTGCTGTAATCAGGATTTTACCAAGCTGCTCCAGCCTGCGCTGAAGAGGTGTTTCCATCGTTTCGGCATTCTGAAGCAGATCGGCTATCTGGCCCATCGCTGTCTTCATGCCAGTTGCGACAACCACCCCAACTCCGCTGCCCCTGGTAATCATCGTGCCCATAAAAGCCATATTCTCCATATCGCCGAGCCCAGGGTTTTCCGCTTTTAAGGATGCTGTCGTCTTCTGAACGGGAACTGACTCACCTGTCAAAGCAGACTCTTCGATTTCAAGGCTTCTGGATTCAATCAGCCTGATATCTGCACCAATCCGGTCGCCGCTTGAGAACTTCAGCAGGTCACCTGGCACTACCTCCTTGGAGGGTACCCTGACCCACTTCCCGCTGCGGAGGACCTGTACCTGCGGCGCGGACAATTCCTTTAAAGCAGAGAGCGATTTCTCTGCTTTCCTTTCCTGGAAAAAGCCTAATAAACCATTAATGATGACAATCGCTATGATGGCAATCGCATCAATATATTCTCCCAACAGCCCTGAAACAAGAGTGGCCGCAAGCAGGACCAGCACCATAAAATCTTTGAACTGGCTGAAAAACAGCAGAAGTGCCGACTGCTTTTCCCCTTCTGAAAGTTCATTGAAGCCATGCTGGTTCCTCCGTTTTTTCACATCATCATCGGTCAGCCCAGCCGAAAAATCCGTATTTAATGCTTCTTCCACTTCTCTTTCATTCATCTCATGGAACTTCATCCGGCCATCACTCTTCCTCCTTTAAAATTCTATGGGAGCCTGCCTCCTTGCAGCAGGCCATGACAGAAATCCTGCTCGATCTGAATGAATTCCCCCGTCTTCCAGCCCTGCGGCCGTTCATGGCACAAAGCTGTCCCACTCCGCTCTAAGAAATCTTATTCAGACCTGTCCAAAAAAATGCCAGAGTCCAGGGGAAGAATGAGCAATCCTGCAGGATTTTTGCTAAAATAAGATATTAGAAACAAAAAAGCGCTGCATATAACAGCTGCTGAAAATACTCACCCGGATTGGGATCATCCCCAGCCGGACAAAAGAAAAGGATGTTCCTTATGTCATTTGATGGATTGTTTACAAGAGCCATGGCACATGAGCTCTCAGATACATTGCAGGGCGGGCGGATCAATAAAATCCACCAGCCGTTCAAAAACGAAATTGTACTCGTCATCAGGGCGAATGGAAAAAACCACAAGCTGCTGCTTTCCGCCCATCCAAGTTATGCGAGGGCGCAGCTGACCCATGAGGCGTATGAAAACCCAAGTGAGCCCCCTATGTTCTGTATGCTCCTCCGTAAGCATCTGGAAGGCTATATACTGGAAGATATCCGCCAGGTTGGCCTGGACAGGATTCTCATCCTTGATGTAAAAGGGCGGAATGAGATTGGCGATATCTCATACAAACAGCTGATTGTGGAAATCATGGGGCGCCACAGCAACATCGTGCTTGTAGATAAAGGCCGCAATATGATCCTTGACAGCATCAAGCATGTTTCATATGCCCTGAACAGCTACAGGGCCATCCTGCCCGGCCAGGAATATGTAAACCCGCCGGAACAGAATAAAATCAATCCGCTGGGGCTTGAGGAAGAGGAGATACTCAGAAGGCTTGATTTTAATGCCGGAAAAATGGATAAGCAGCTTGTTGAGCAATTTGCGGGCATTTCGCCTCTTTTTGCGAAAGAAGCTGTCAAACGTGCAGGAATGAGCAACCGGAATACAATTCCCAAGGCATTTTTGGAATTGCTGGGACCAGTTAAAAATCATGAGTATACACCAGCCATTACGGCAGGACAGAAGGAGAATTTTTATCTGTTCCCGCTTGAGCATACAGGAGGCAGCAGCCGGACTTTCGAGACCTTAAGCGGGATGCTGGACCGGTTTTATTTCGGAAAGGCTGAAAGGGACCGGGTCAAGCAGCAGGGAAATGACCTTGAGCGCTTCATTATTAATGAAAAAGAGAAAAACGAGAAAAAGATCGAGAAGCTTGAAAAAACGCTGGAGGAAGCCAGGAACGCCGATCAGTACCAGCTGTCCGGCGAACTGCTCACGGCTAATCTGTATGCGGCTGAAAAAGGCATGAAGGAAATCGAGGTCATCAACTATTATGATGAAAATGGCGCGACGATGGTCATCCCGCTCGATCCGCAAAAAACACCTTCAGAGAATGCTCAGAAATTTTTCACAAAATATCAGAAAGCTAAAACAGCCGCCGGCATTGTAAAAGAGCAGATCGATAAGGCAAAGGAAGAGGCCGCATACTTTGAATCCCTTTTGCAGCAGGTTGAAGCGGCTTCTACTAAAGATATCGAGGAAATAAGAGAAGAGCTGGCAGAGGGCGGCTATATCCGCATCCGCCAGAAAAAGCAAAATAAAAAATCAGCCAATGCGAAGCCTGTCCTGGACAGATACACAGCAACGGACGGTACAGAAATCTATGTTGGCAAGAACAACAAGCAAAATGACTATCTGACCAATAAGCTTGCTGCCAGAGATGAAATCTGGCTTCATACAAAGGATATTCCCGGCTCCCATGTCGTCATCAGGGATAAAACACCTTCAGATGAAACGATACTTGAAGCCGCAAAGCTTGCTGCCTATTTCAGCAAGGCACGAAACTCCGGCTCGGTGCCTGTTGACTATACCCAGGTGCGCCATGTCAAAAAGCCAAGCGGTGCAAAGCCGGGGTTTGTCATCTATGACAATCAGCAGACTGTTTATGTCACGCCGGACGAAGAAACAGTTTTGACACTAAAAAATTCACAATAAAAAAAAGGAAGCAGAGTCCGCAGATCCTGCTTCCTTTTTTATTTCAAGATAAGAAATCTTATTTTTATAACTTCAATTATTGTCTAGCGGCTGCGCCCCATTCGGCTGGATTCTCTCTCCATTCCGAAAGGGCATCCATTTCGCGATTTGTGATATGGCCCTTTTCTCGTGCTGTCTCCGCAAGCTCTGTGAAGGTGGCCAGGGAATACGACTGTATCCCTGCTTCAGCAAGCTTCTGATCGCCCTGCTTCAGCTCATATGTAAAAATGGATACAGCCCCAAGCACTTCACAGCCTGCTTCACGAAGAGCATCAACAGCTGTGATGACGCTGCCTCCAGTTGAAATAAGATCTTCGACCACAACCGCTTTCTGCCCTTTTTCCGCTCTTCCTTCAATCTGCTTTCCTTTTCCATGCTCTTTCGCTTTTGAACGGACATAGCACATCGGCAGCTCCAGCAAATCGCTTGCCCAGGCAGCATGGGGGATCCCTGCTGTCGCAGTTCCGGCGATGACTTCAGCGTCAGGGAAATGCTCTTCTATAAGTGCTTTAAGCCCTTCTGCAATTTCCCTGCGCACTTCAGGATATGACATCGTCAGGCGGTTGTCGCAGTAGATAGGTGAAAGCAGGCCCGATGACCACGTAAAAGGATCGGAAGGCTGCAGGGCAACCGCTCCTATTTCCAGCAATCTTTCAGCAATTGTTTTTTTCATGACAGTACGCCCTCCCATTGATTTTTAAATGACAGATAAGCTTCATACGGATCAGCAGCTTTTGTGATGGAACGGCCCACCACTATGGCCGAGACTCCTTCCTGCCTTGCAAATCCCGGTGTGCTGATCCTTTTTTGATCACCTGCCGCCTCTTCTGGCAGACGGATGCCTGGCGTCACTGTCAGGAATCCTTCCCCAAAACGGCCGTTCAGCAGCTTTGCTTCATGCGGGGAGCAGACGACGCCATCAAGCCCGGACTGTCTGGCAAGCCCTGCATAATGAATAACAGAATCATTCAGTGCGACTGGGATCAGCTGCTCTGCCCGCATCTGTTCCTCTGATGTGCTGGTGAGCTGTGTCACCGCAATGCACAGAGGCCTTTTTTTGCCAGCTGCTGTCCCTTCTTCCAGCCCTTCAAGGGCAGCTTTCATCATTACGCTGCCGCCGGCTGCATGAACATTGACCAGATCGCAGCCAAGGCCGGCAATCCTGCGCATAGCGCTGCCGACTGTATTAGGAATATCATGGAGCTTCAAATCCAGGAACACTTCATGTCCGTCCGCCTTCAGTTCCCGGACCATATCAGGGCCCTCCTGGTAAAAAAGCTCCATGCCTACTTTGACAAATAATTTTTCTTCCGGAAAATTCCCCAGAAAAGTTCTCACTTCTTCTTTTCCGGCAAAATCAAGCGCGATGATAAGCGGATTTTTCATGCTTGCCCCAGCTCCTTCCCGTACATTCGCTAATATGTTCGAAACCAAGCTTCTCCAGCAGTCCCGGAAGCTCATCTATAATGTTCGGACAGACAAAAGGATCGACGAAGTTGGCCGTTCCGACCGCAACAGCTGAAGCTCCTGCATAAAAGAACTCGATCACATCCTCCGCTGTTTCCACTCCGCCCATTCCGATGATGGGCAGATTCACCTGCTGGCTCACTTCATAAACCATCCTTAACGCCACAGGCTTTATTGATGGCCCAGAAAGGCCTCCCGTCCGGTTGGCAAGGATAGGGCGGCCAGTGTTCAGATCCATCCTCATGCCAAGAAGCGTATTGACCATGGTAAGACCGTCTGCACCGCCTTCTTCAACAGCTTTAGCCATCTCTACAATATTCGTGACGTTCGGGGACAGTTTGACATAAACAGGCACTGCAGATGCTGCCTTTACTTTCTTTGTCAGGCTTTTTGCGATTTCGGGGATGGTCCCGAAAGCTATGCCGCCCGTCTTGACGTTCGGGCAGGAGATGTTCAGCTCCAAAGCCTTTACATTGGATGCCTTTGATAACGCTCTGGCCACTTCTATATAATCTTCTTCCGTGCTGCCTGCTATATTGGCGATAATCGGAACATCATATTGCTCCAGTCTCGGAAGCTCTTCCATAAGCACATTATCAAGCCCCGGGTTTTGCAGGCCGATTGCATTCAGCATCCCTGCAGGTGTTTCCGCGACCCTCGGAGTCGGATTCCCGAATCTCGGCTCAAGAGTGGTCGCTTTAATCATAATGGCTCCCAGCAGGCTCAAATCATACAGCCCGCTGTATTCCTTTCCGAACCCGAAGCAGCCGGAGGCAGGCATTACCGGATTCTTAAGGGTTAATCCAGGCAGGTCAACATTCAGCATACTCATAGTACAACCTCCCCTGCCCTGAACACAGGCCCGTCTGTGCAGACTTTTTTATAGTTGAAGCCCTCCGGATCGTCCGCCGTATGGCAGACACAGGCAAAGCATGCACCCAGGCCGCAGCCCATCCGCTCTTCCAGCGATAAAAAGACCTTTTTGTCCTGATAGGCATGTTCCAGCGCCCTCAGCATCGGTGTCGGTCCGCAGGCATACAGCACATCAAATTCCAATTCTTCCCGAACAATGACGTCGGTCACAAATCCCCTTGATCCGTATGTTCCATCCGCGGTTGCAATATATGTTTCTCCCAGCACTGCAAATTCCTTTTCATAAAACACTTGTTCAGCCGATTGAAATCCAAGCACATGTACTGTCTTGACGCCTCTCGCTTTTAATCTTTGAGACAATTCATATAAGGGCGGCACACCGATTCCCCCGCCTATAAGGAGGGCTGTCTGGCCTGGCAGGGCTTCATTGTCAGGAAATCCATTGCCCAGCGGACCAAGGACATCGACCTTTTCGCCGGACCGCTTTGAAGCCAGCAGAATAGTGCCCCTGCCCCCCGCCCTGTAGATCATCGTAAATGTCTGGCGGCTTTTATTGATTTCCGCAATCGAAATCGGCCTTCTTAAAAGCGGATCATATCCGTTTGATACTTTTAGATGGACGAACTGTCCCGCAGTCTCCATCTCATTGACAAGCTCACCTTTTAAGGTGAGCTCATAAATGTCTTTAGCAATTTCCTGGTGAGAAACGATCGTGCATAGTTCCTTCCTGATCATAGAAGGACCGCCTTCTTCTCTTGGCTGCCCGGCATCATGGCCTCTGCCGAGAAGTTCATCGATTCAATTACCTGGAGAATCGCTTCTGCCGTATCCAGGGATGTCAGGCATGCGATGCCGTTTTCCACTGATTCCCTGCGGATCCGGAAGCCATCGCGCGCCGGCTGCTTTCCTTTTGTCAGCGTATTGATGACCAGCTGTGCCTCTCCATTGCGGATGACATCCAGCAGGTCAGGGCCTTCTGCCCCGATTTTGCTGACAACTTCCACTGGAATGCCTGCTGCAGAGAAATAGCCTGCCGTACCGCTTGTCGCCATTACCTGATAGCCGATTTCTGCAAACCTCCTGGCAAGTGCCAGCGCTTCTTCTTTATCTTTATCGGCCACTGTCATCAGGACGTTTCCGTAACCGCTGATTTTCATACCTGATGCGACAAGGCCTTTATATAAGGCTTTTTCAAGGGTATGATCTTTCCCCATGACTTCACCCGTCGACTTCATCTCAGGGCCGAGCGTGATGTCTACCCGCCTTAACTTAGCAAAGGAAAACACCGGCACCTTTACATACACGCCCTGCTTTTCAGGTACAAGGCCTGACTCATACCCCTGGCTTTTAAGCGACTGCCCAAGGATTACCTTTGTTGCAATATTAGCCATCGGGACATTGGTGATTTTAGACAGGAATGGAACTGTCCGGCTGGACCGCGGGTTCACTTCCAGGACAAATACCTCTCCTTTTGCCACTACATACTGGATATTCAGGAGACCGATGATGCCTAGGCCCTTTGCCAGCTTTTCCGTATATTCGGCCAGTTTCGCTTTCACTTCATCAGTCAGATTTTGAGGCGGGTATACGGCAATGGAGTCGCCCGAGTGGACGCCTGCCCGTTCGATATGCTCCATGATGCCTGGAATGACGACTCTTTCTCCGTCAGAAATGGCATCAACTTCGATTTCCTTGCCTGTCAGGTAGCGGTCGATCAGGACAGGATGTTCAGGATTCACCCGTACCGCATTTCTCATGTAATGAAGCAGTTCTTCTTCTTTGTAGACAATCTCCATCGCTCTGCCTCCAAGGACATATGAAGGGCGGACAAGGACAGGATAGCCGATTTCAGCAGCAATCACGGCCGCATCTTCTGCAGAGAAAGCTGTCTTTCCCTGTGGCTGGGGAATGCCCATGTCTGTCAGCGCCATTTCGAATTTGTCCCTGTCCTCAGCACGGTCAAGGTTTTCAAGTGTTGTCCCGAGGATTTTCACCCCCCGTTTCACAAGTTCTGCAGCAAGATTGATCGCTGTCTGGCCCCCAAATTGGACAACTGCCCCCTCTGGTTTTTCCAGATCAATGATATGCATAACATCCTCAATCGTAAGCGGTTCAAAATAAAGCTTATCTGATATGCTGAAGTCTGTAGACACAGTTTCCGGATTATTATTGATGATGATTGCTTCATAGCCGGCTTCTTTAATCGCCCATACAGAGTGTACGGTTGCATAATCGAACTCAATTCCCTGCCCAATGCGGATCGGTCCGGAACCAAGCACGACAATGCTTTTCCTGTCTGTAACGATAGACTCGTTTTCTTCTTCATAGGTTCCGTAATAATAAGGTGTTTCTGATTCGAACTCCGCCGCACAGGTATCAACCATCTTATATACAGGTACAATGCCGTTTTCCTTCCGCCAGCTGTACACCTCCTGCTCTGAGGCATCCCACAGCCCCGCAATCACGAGGTCAGAAAAGCCCATTTCCTTTGCTTTCTTCGCAGTCTCCCGGTCAAACCGTTTGTCAGAGAGAATCTGTTCAAAGGTAACGATTTTATTCATTTTATAAAGGAAGAATAAGTCAATCTGGCTCCACTCATGGATGGTTTCGATCGTCACTCCCCGCCTCAGCGCTTCAGAGATGTAGAACAGCCTCTCATCGCCTGCTTTGCGGATCCGCTTTTCCATAAGAGCATCATCGATTTCCTCAGGATTATTCAAAGCAAAATGGTATACATTGGCTTCCAAGGACCTGATGGCCTTAAGCAGTGATTCTTCAAAAGTCCGCCCGATGGCCATGACCTCTCCTGTTGCTTTCATCTGCGTGCCGAGCGAGCGGTTGGCTGACTCAAATTTATCAAAAGGCCAGCGCGGGATCTTTGTCACAATATAATCAAGGGCAGGCTCAAAACACGCATATGTTTTACCTGTGACCGGGTTCATCATTTCATCAAGCGTCAGGCCGACGGCAATTTTCGCTGCCAGCTTGGCAATCGGGTAGCCTGTCGCCTTGGAAGCCAGCGCAGAAGAACGGCTGACACGAGGGTTCACTTCAATGATGTAATAGTCAAAGCTGTATGGATCCAGCGCGAGCTGAACATTGCAGCCTCCCTCGATTTCCAGGGCACGGATGATTTTCAGCGATACATTGCGGAGCAGCTGGTATTCACGGTCGCTTAAAGTCTGGCTCGGCGCGACAACGATAGAATCTCCTGTATGTACCCCTACCGGATCGATGTTCTCCATATTGCAGACAACGATCGCATTATCGTTCGAGTCTCTCATAACCTCGTATTCTATTTCTTTGAAGCCAGCTATGCTCTTCTCGAGCAGGCACTGGGTGACAGGGCTGTTCTTCAGGCCGCTCGCCGTGAATTCCAGCAGTTCTTCCTCATCATGGCAGATTCCGCCCCCTGTTCCGCCGAGCGTGAAAGCAGGACGGACAATTACCGGATAGCCGATCTGCTCTGCAAATTCAAGCGCCTCATCGATATTATGGATGATTTCACTTTCAGGAACCGGCTCACCCAATTCATTCATTAAGCTTCTGAAAAGATCGCGGTCTTCCGCCTTCTCAATGGCTGACAGCTTTGTGCCGAGCACTTCCACACCGCACTC
Organism: Bacillus infantis; assembly: GCF_008180445.1. Lineage (GTDB taxonomy): Bacteria > Bacillota > Bacilli > Bacillales > Cytobacillaceae > Bacillus_AB > Bacillus_AB infantis_B. Next base: position 170,138 of record NZ_VTER01000003.1, on the reverse strand, counting down.
TTCAAGCACGCCTGCTTTAGACAGCTCGACTGCCAGATTCAGGCCCGTCTGCCCACCAAGGGTCGGAACGATCGCATCCGGGCGCTCTTTGCGGATGATCCTGCTGACAAACTCAAGCGTCAGGGGTTCAATATAGACGGCATCGGCAATCTCTGTATCTGTCATGATGGTCGCCGGATTCGAGTTGACAAGGATGACCCTGTATCCTTCTTCTTTCAGCGCTATGCAGGCCTGTGTCCCCGCATAGTCGAATTCTGCGGCCTGCCCGATGACAATGGGCCCCGACCCGATCACTAGAATGCTTTTTATATCTGTACGCTTTGGCATGCTGCAGCACCTTCCCGTTTCTCAGATTCGATCATTTGCATAAATTGTTCAAAAAGATTATTGGCATCTTCAGGCCCCGGAGAGGCTTCAGGATGATATTGGACTGTAAAAGCAGGTATATTCTTATGTTTCAGCCCTTCGACTGTCCCGTCATTAAGCGCGATATGCGTTACTTCAAGCGGTGTTCCGTCAATAGAATCTTCGTTGACAGAGTATCCATGATTTTGTGAAGTCAGCGCCACTTTCCCTGTTTTAAGTTCTTTGACAGGATGATTGGACCCCCTGTGGCCGAATTTCAGTTTCTCAGTGTCAGCGCCGCAAGCAAGGGCAAACAGCTGGTGGCCGAGGCAGATCCCGAACAACGGGACCTTCCCGAGCAGCCCCTGGATCATCGGTATGGCTTCCTCTACATCTTTCGGGTCCCCAGGCCCATTTGAAAGCATAACCCCGTCAGGGCTCAGGCTGAGGATCTCTTCGCTTGTTGTATGGTATGGCACCACAATCACATCACAGCCGCGCTTGTTCAGCTCCCTGAGAATTCCATGCTTCATGCCGTAATCCACAAGAACGACCCTGCGGCCGCGGCCCGGGGAAGGATAGGCTGTTTTCTTTGATACTTTTTTTACCTGGTCGCGAGGAAGGACAGCGGATTTCAGCTTTTCAATCACTTCGGAAGGATCTTGTTCAATCGGGCATATGCTCCCTTTTAAAGTCCCATGCTTACGGATGATCCTTGTCAGCTTCCTTGTGTCGATACCTGCTATTCCAGGAATGCCTTTCGCTTCAAGATAATCTCCTAAAGAGTGCTCATTCCTCCAGTTAGAAGGAAATTCAGCCGCTTCTTTAACAACCAATCCGTGAATCGCCGGCAGAATGCTTTCAAAATCATCCCTGTTGATGCCATAATTCCCGATCAAGGGGTAAGTCAGTACAACGATCTGGCTGCAGTATGAAGGGTCAGAGAGGATCTCCTGATATCCGGTCATACCCGTATTGAATACCACCTCGCCAAAAGCGGCCGAATTGCTCCCGAATCCTTCTCCGATAAATATGGTTCCATCTTCCAAGATCAGCTGTTTTTTCATGCTCTGACACTCTCCTTCGCCCATACCGTTTTTCCGCCCGCAATTGTCAGAACCGGCCAGCCTTTGCAGTTCCAGCCTGAGAATGGGGTATTTTTCCCTTTAGATAAAAATTCCTTCGGATCAATGTTCTGCCCATGATCCAAATTAAGCAGCACCAGGTCGGCATATGAACCTTCCTCCAGCTTTCCGTATGGCAAACCGAAAGCTTCTGAAGGCTTGATTGTCATATAATCGACCAGCTGTTTTAAAGTAAGGATCCCCTTCAGCACCAGATGTGTGTAGAGAAGCGGAAAGGCTGTCTCAAGCCCGGTGATCCCAAATGGGGCCAGCTCCATTCCTTCTCCTTTTTCTTCCGCGGTATGCGGGGCATGATCGGTTGCGATAAAATCAATCGTACCGTCCAAAAGACCTTCTATCAGTGCCTCACGGTCACTGGCGCTCCTTAGCGGCGGATTCATCTTGAAATTTGCGTCAAGGCCCGGAATATCATCTTCGCATAAGAGCAGATGATGAGGCGTAACCTCAGCAGTTACCTTAATCCCTGCCCTTTTGCTGTCCCTGACAACCCTGACAGACTCTTTAGTAGAGATGTGGCACACATGATAGTGGCAGCCAGCCGCTTCAGCCAGCAGCACATCTCTTGCAATATGTACAGATTCGCATACAGATGGGATCCCATTGATTGCATGCTTCCTTGAAAATTCCCCTTCATGGACAGAGCCTTTATTGATCAGCGTATTTTCTTCGCAGTGCGCAACGACAGGCATGCTGACAGCAGCAGCTTTTTTCATCGCGGAAAGCATCATCCCGGCTGACTGCACTCCCACGCCGTCATCAGTAAAGGCAAAGGCGCCGGCCTGCTTCAGCCCTTCAAAATCGGTCAGCTCACTGCCAAGCTGCCTGACGGTGATCGAAGCATAAGGAAGGACCCGCACATGAGCCGTTTCCGCAATCCTTCTGTTCAGCCATTCCAGCTGCTCCACCGTGTCAGGCACCGGCCTGGTGTTCGGCATTGGGGCAATCGTTGTAAAGCCTCCGCGTGCTGCAGCCAGGGTCCCAGTTTCAACCGTTTCTTTCTTTTCTCCCCCCGGTTCCCGCAGGTGTACATGAAGGTCGACCAAGCCAGGGACTGCCAGCAGCCCTCCTGCATCTATCACTTCAGCATCTATACTTTCGATTTCAGACCCGATCTTCGCGATTTTTCCGCCCTCGATCAGGATATCCTTCTGTACAAGCTCTCCGTTTTCAGTAAGCAATCTGCCATTTTTGATCAGCTTTTTCATGATTACCTCTCCCCTCTTTATGTACAAGTGCCCTTTTCAGCACTGCCATGCGGACAAATACACCATTTTCCATTTGTTTGAAAATTCTCGACCTGCTGCATTCCACCAGGCTGTCAGCTATTTCAACCCCTCTGTTGACCGGGGCAGGATGCATGATGATGGTTCCCTGCTTCATCCGCTTTTCGCGCTTTTCTGTCAGCCCGTATTTTTCGTGGTACTCGGCAGCAGACATCCCTGTGCTTTCCTGATGCCTCTCATGCTGTATTCTCAGGAGCATGACCACATCCGCAGTTGCAGCCGCTTCATCGATTTCTTCAAAACTTCCAGAATGGCGGAAGGAAGGGTCAAACCATTCTTCCGGCCCCGAGAATACAACCTCTGCCCCCAGCCTTGCCAGAGCTTCAGCATTGGACCTTGCCACCCTGCTGTGAAGGATGTCGCCAATGATGGCAACCTTCAGCCCGGCAAAGCGGCCGAACTCCTGCCGGATTGTCAGCAGGTCCAGCAGCGACTGCGTTGGATGGTGGCCGCAGCCGTCACCTGCATTCAGGACCGGGATGCCTATCTTACCTGAAAGCGCGCTAAAGTAATCTTCCTCCTGATGGCGGATGACCACCGCATCGACACCTATGGACTCGAGTGTCCTCACCGTGTCGTAAAGCGATTCGCCCTTCTGGACGCTCGAAGTCCCTGCTTCAAAAGGGATGACATCAAGGCCAAGCTTCCTCTCGGCAACTTCAAAGCTGCACTTGGTCCTTGTGCTTGCCTCGAAGAAGAGATTGGCAACGAAGGACTGTGAAGACGGCCTCCAGACTGCGCCTTCAGCAAACTCCTGCGCCTGTTTCAGAATCTCCCCGATTTCCTTTATGCCCAGTTCATTCATCGTGAGCAGATCTTTCATCTTTGCTTCCTCCTTAACGGAGGCGGGCAAGGCTGTAAAAAAAGCACCCTGAACAAGGTTCAGGGTGCTGAAAAGTCAACATGCCATACTGCACGGGAAAAGCAGCCGAGCTTCCTCCCGCAGCACATCAACACCCTTGCAAGCCTCTCTGGACTTTTTTAAAAAGTGTCTTTCTTATGCAACATTACTTTTTTTTTCTGTTTCCGCTTGAAACATATCTTCTTCAATCTGAGGTTTGCCTGGCAGGATCAGGTTGAGCGCCACACCGCAGATTGCTGCGAGCGCCATACCTTCCAGATTTAATCCGCCCAGTGTTATATGGGCTCCGCCGATCCCGATGACCAGGATGACAGACGAGATGACCAGATTGCGTTTGTCCCCAAAGTCCACCTTGCTGTCAACCAGCATTCTCAGTCCGGACGAGGCGATGATGCCGAAGAGCAGGATGGAAACCCCGCCCATCACAGGTGTCGGGATGGTAGCGATCAGCGCAGTGATCTTGCCGATGAAGCCAAACACTGTCGCAACTATTGCGGCACCGGCCAGCACATATACACTGTAGACCCTTGTGATTGCAAGGACGCCGATATTTTCGCCGTAAGTTGTTTTAGGCGGTCCGCCGATCAGCGCGGAAATGATGGTTGCCATCCCGTCCCCGAGAATCGACCTGTGAAGTCCCGGGTTTTTAATATAATCCCTGCCTACAACTTTGCTGAGAACAAGCTGGTGGCCTATATGCTCTGATAAAGTGACGACTGCTACAGGCACCATCAGCAATGCGATCTTCAATGATGACAGATCAACTTTATAATCTGCAAATGGAATGAGGAAATTCGGTGCTTCAAACCACTTTGCTTCTAGAACCGGAGTGAAATCTACAAGACCCGCAAATACGGAGTATACATACCCGATGATGATCCCGCCAAGAATCGGGATCATGCTCAGCATCCCTTTAAAGTAGATGGAGAAAACAATGGTGGCCGCCAATGTGACGAGGCCGGCGGAAAAGTACAGGAAGCTGTATTCCCCTTCTGCATTGTTCATCGCCATTCCTACTGCTGTACCTGCAAGTCCGAGCCCGATGACAATGATGACCGGGCCGACCACTACAGGCGGGAGCAGTTTCATAATCCAGCGGTAGCCTGCTTTTTTAATGATGAGGGCAACGACGCCGTAAACCAGGCCGGCCATAAAGCTGCCGATCATGGCTGCACCCGGTCCGCCTGCGGCCTTCGCTGCGATGATCGGTGCTATGAAGGCGAAGGAAGAACCCAGGTATGCCGGCACCTGCCATTTTGTGATGATCAGGAAAGCGATGGTCCCAAGTCCGCTCGAGATGAGAGCGATGGCCGGATCAAGCCCGACGAGGTAAGGAACAAGAATGGTTGCGCCGAACATGGCGAATAAATGCTGGATGCTTAATGTAATCCATTGAAATGGCTTTGGTACTTCGTTTACGTCTAATAATGGTTTATTCATGGCTTTGTCTCCTTTGTAGTTGTCTTTTCCCCGCAAAAAAACCCTCTTGCTTTTTCGCACAGAGGGCATAGGAGCACAGCTGAAAAGACACCAGCCATGTTCCCCTTTGCCAGCCTCTCTGGACTGCGTTAAAAGGGGGATGTTCAGTTTTCAAAAATGCTTACTTGATCGGTTTCATCTACTTCCTTCAGTTCAACGACTATTTTCTCCGAGCTCGAAGTCGGTATGTTTTTGCCTACATAATCCGCCCGGATCGGGAGCTCTCTATGGCCCCTGTCCACCAGGACTGCCAGCTGAATCGCAGCCGGTCTGCCGATGTCTACCAGGGCATCGAGTCCCGCTCTGACTGTCCTGCCTGTATACAGTACATCGTCGATGAGGATGACTTTTTGATTGGTGATATCCTGGGGAATGTCGCTGCCTTTGACCAGCGGCTGATCGTCATCCGTTTTCTTTGTCAGGTCGTCACGGTACAGCGTGATATCCAGCTCCCCGACAGGGATCCTTTTACCCTCGATCTGTTCAATCCTGTCAGCCAGGCGATTTGCCAAGTAGATGCCTCGGGTCCTGATCCCTACAAGCACACATTCATCTATCCCTTTGTTCTTCTCAATGATTTCATGGGCGATCCTGGTCAATGCCCTCCTGATTGCCTGTTCATCTAAAACCACTGCTTTTTGTGTCATGTTATCACCCTCCAGCATCAGGCTGCACGATTTCTTGTATAAAAAAACCTCCCGCCTGCACGACGAGAGGTTTGGCTGCACTTTAGTGCAGGAAGGGGATTCCCTTCCGTATCCGATACCTTCTCAGTCTCACAGGACTGGTCTTAAAGGTCATATTCATTAAAGCTATAGTAAAATATTTTAGGACAGATGTCAACGATTATTATTTATTAGACGCTACTTGCCCAGTTTTTCCAGCAGTTCCGAGAAGTATGCCGGCAGAGGGGCCTCAAATTCCATGTATTCCCCGGTTCTTGGATGCACAAAGCCAAGGACACCGGCATGGAGTGCCTGTCCGCCGATTTCAAGTGTCTTTCTTGGCCCGTATTTCGGGTCCCCTGCCAGCGGATAGCCGATATATTTCATATGAACGCGAATCTGGTGGGTCCTTCCTGTTTCCAGCTGGCATTCCACATGAGTAAAATCTTTGTAGCGGTGGATCACATGAAAATGCGTGACCGCATTCTTTCCGCCATCCACTACTGTCATGCTCTGCCGGTCTTTAGGGTCCCTTCCAAGCGGCGCATCAACCGTCCCATAGTCATGAGGGATGGTTCCATGAACAATTGCCTGGTACTTCCTTGTCACTGTTTTTTCAACAAGCTGATTCACAAGGCTTTCATGGGCCATATCATTCTTGGCAACCATCAGCAGGCCTGATGTATCCTTATCGATGCGGTGAACGATTCCCGGGCGCAGGACGCCATTGATGCCGGAAAGGTCCTTGCAGTGTGCCATAAGGCCATTGACCAGCGTTCCTGATGCATGGCCCGGCGCCGGATGGACGACCATTCCCTTGGGCTTATTCACGACAAGGACATCACCATCTTCATAATAGATATCAAGGTCCATTTCTTCCGGTAAGACATCAAGCTCTTCCGGTTCCGGAAACGACACTTCAATCCTGTCATTGGCGCTGCATTTATAATTCGTTTTGGTTCCCTGGCCGTTGACAAGGATATGGCCATCCTTGATCATTTGCTGCGCCTGTGATCTGGACAGCTCTTCGTTCAGCAGTGAAACAGCTTTATCAAGCCTTTCCCCTGCCACTTCTTCATTAATGATGTATTCCATTTTCTCCATTCGATTTCTCCTTCGCTTCCCGCTCTTCCCGGAGCATTTGTATCATCAGTATGATTACCCCGACAACCAGTGATGAATCGGCGACATTAAAGACAGGAAAATCATATCCAAAGATATATGTGTTGACGAAATCAACCACTTCTTTGCGGAAAACCCTGTCGATAAAATTGCCGATCGCCCCTCCGAGCATTAATCCCAGTGCGATGCCAAGCAATCGCTTCCCTTTTGCTGCGGTCTTGATGTAATAGACAATACCTATGATGACGGCAACTGTAATAACATAGAAAAACCACATTTGCCCTTCAAGAATTCCCCATGCCGCCCCCCTGTTGCGGTGCGATGTGATATAAAGAAAATTCTCGATCACCGGGATGCTTTCACCAAGCTCCATATTTTTAACAATCAGCCATTTGGTCAGCTGATCCAGAGCAATAACAAATAAGGCAATTATGTAATAAAACACAAAGGCTACCTCCAATTTGAAGTCATTACCTTAGCATTTTAGCATAATCTCCATGAAAACGACACCTTTTATCCACTATGAAGGCTGCTGCTGACCGGTTAGCCCCTCATAATCATCATCAAGAAAGAAGCGGTGTCTGCCGACGGTTCAAAAACTGATTCCATCGGCTTCCGGCAAAACGCCCCAAGCTTATCATAATCTGACAATGCTACCATGGTCGGGATGACTGACAGCAGATTTTCCGGTATCAATTCCCCGGATATTTCACATTTTCCATATTCCCCTGTTTCCAATTTTCCGATGGCGCGGTTAATATCGGCCAACTCATCATATATTAATGGCTGGATAAGGGCTGAGCATCTTCCGCTTTCCAGCCTCTGAAGCAATTCCTCTTTAGTTGCACGGAGTTCTGAATAGAGCTTTTCAAATGAGCTGTCCATTGCCGCTTCCTCCGTTCTTCTTTGTTTAAAATTATTATCTCCGGCCTGGGCGTACAGAACCTGATAAACATTTAACAAAGAGCACAAAGTTTAGATAAGGTGGAAGGATTTATCGAAAAAAAAAGGTAATCTTTCGGGGGTAAAGTGAGAGGAAAAAATCAAAAACCCGGCTGCACCAGGCAGCCGGGTCTGTTATTATGCCAAATGGCTATAGTTGTTTTTTACAACATCTGCACAGCGGGGGCAAAGCGAAGGGTGGCTGGAATCAGCACCGACTTCCGGTGTAACTGTCCAGCAGCGCTCGCATGTTTCGCCTTCTGCTTTAGACACAAGAATTGCCGCTTTGTCGAGCTTGAGGGCTTCTTCCGGCGCCTCGCCATACTCTCCGCCGATTTCAAAGGCGGAAACGATGAACAGCTGTTTCACATCTTCTTTAATGCTGTCAAGAAGGCTTCTAGTTTCAGCCGTTGGATAAAGAGTGATCTTTGCTGTCAGGGATTTACCGATCACTTTTTCATTTCGAGCTTCTTCAAGTGCTTTAAGCACTTCATCGCGCAGATTCATGAATGATGTCCATTTTTTCATCAGTTCATCTGCATTAGGAAGCTCTTTGTATTCAGGCATGTCTGTCAGCTGGACACTTTCTTCCTTCACAGCAGGGATAAAGGACCATACTTCATCAGCTGTATGCGAAAGAATCGGTGCAGTAAGCTTCGCAAGCGCAACAAGGCTTTCATAAAGGACTGTCTGGATCGCACGGCGTTCCGCATTATCCTCGGCCTCGATGTAAAGAACATCTTTGGCAAAATCCAGATAGAATGAACTTAAATCCAATGTACAGAAATTATTGATCGCATGGTAAATGCCTGCAAACTCATAGCGGTCATAAGCTTCCTTGACATTATTGACCAGCTTGTTCAGCTTCACAAGCATGAACTGATCGACTTCCCTGAGGTTTTCATAGGCAACTGCATCTTTCTCAGGATTGAAGTCAGCCAGGTTCCCAAGCAGGAATCTGAATGTGTTTCTGATCTTGCGGTAAACCTCAGCAACCTGTTTCAGGATCGGGTCAGAAACTCTTACGTCTGCCTGGTAGTCAACAGATGCCACCCAAAGACGCAGGATATCTGCTCCAAGCTGGTTCATGACCTTCGCCGGAATGACAACATTGCCGATGGATTTACTCATTTTCCTGCCTTCGCCGTCAAGTGCAAAGCCGTGGCTAAGGACACCCTTATATGGCGCCTTTCCAGTTACTGCCACTGAGGTGGACAGGGATGAATTGAACCAGCCTCTGTACTGGTCAGAGCCTTCAAGGTAAAGGTCTGCAGGACGCTGCAGATCATCGCGTTCCTCAAGGACAGCCTGGTGGGATGAGCCGGAATCAAACCAGACATCCATGATATCCGTTTCTTTTGTGAACTTGCCATTCGGGCTGCCAGGATGTGTGAACCCTTCAGGCAATAGCTCTTTGGCTTCTTTCTCGAACCAGATATTGGAGCCGTGTTCCCTGAAAAGGGCAGAAACATGATCAATTGTTTCATCAGTAATGATGCTGTCGCCGTTTTCAGCATAAAAGACAGGGATAGGAACACCCCATGCACGCTGGCGGGAAATACACCAGTCGCCGCGGTCGCGGACCATATTGAACAGGCGTGTTTCTCCCCATGCCGGCACCCACTTCGTTTCTTTAACTGCTTCCAGGAGCTCATTGCGGAAGTCCTTGATGGATGCGAACCATTGCGCTGTAGCCCTGAAAATGACCGGTTTCTTCGTTCTCCAGTCATGCGGATAAGAGTGAGTGATGAATTTAAGGCCCAATAATGCGCCCTTCTCTTTAAGCGCTTCTGTGATCGGCTTGTTGGCTTCATCATAGAAGAGGCCTTCAAAGCCTTCAGCTTCATTGGTCATGACACCTTTATCATCGACTGGGCACAATACCTCAAGTCCGTATTTCTGGCCAACATAAAAGTCATCTTCACCATGGCCGGGCGCAGTATGGACGCAGCCTGTACCGGCATCAACGGTTACATGGTCGCCAAGCATCACAAGCGAATCGCGGCCATAAAGCGGATGGGCCGCAAGAATGTTCTCCAGCTCGCTTCCCTTGACAGTCTTCACGACAGCCGGGTCTTCCCAGCCGGTTTCTTCTGCCACAGATTTCAGGAGCTCTTCTGCGACCAGATATTTGCTGCCACCCGCTTCTGCTACCACATAATTGAGATCAGGATGGACACTGATCCCGAGGTTGGCCGGGATCGTCCAAGGAGTTGTCGTCCAGATGACGATTTGGACATCCTGATCCAATACACCTTTTCCATCTTTGACTTTAAAGCCGACATAAATGGAAGGAGAGCGCTTATCCTGGTATTCAATCTCTGCTTCGGCAAGTGCTGATTCACTTGAAGGTGACCAGTAGACCGGTTTCTTCCCTTTATAGATATAGCCTTTTTTAGCCATATCGCCAAATACCTTGATCTGCTGTGCTTCATATTGCGGCTGCAGCGTGATATAAGGGTTTTCCCAGTCGCCGCGGACGCCAAGGCGTTTAAATTGTGAACGCTGGCTGTCAACCTGTTCATAGGCATACTCCTCGCAAAGCTTTCTGAACTCGGCAACTGTCATTTCTTTTCTCTTAACGCCTTTATTCGTCAATGCCTGCTCAATCGGCAGTCCGTGAGTATCCCAGCCTGGTACATATGGTGCTTGGAAGCCGCTCATGGACTTGTAGCGGACAATAAAATCTTTAAGGATTTTATTCAGCGCATGGCCCATATGGATATCGCCGTTAGCATATGGAGGGCCATCATGGAGAACAAACATCGGCCGGCCTTTCGTATGCTCCTGCACCTTTTCATAAATATTCATTTCTTCCCATTTGCCCTGGATTTCCGGCTCCCTTTTTGGAAGATTCCCGCGCATCGGAAATTCTGTTTTTGGCATCAATAATGTATCTTTGTATTCCACTGCAATTCCTCCTGCTTTCATTTAGGTAAATTGACTTGCCGTCCCCGGGCGTTTTCCTTTTGAGAAAACAAAAAAAGCCCTCTCATCCCGGTAAAGGGACGAGAAGGCTTATAGCTCCCGCGGTACCACCCTTGTAGACAGAAAAGAATCATTCTGCCCGCTCAAAGCATCCTTAACGCGGATGAAACGCCTGCACCTTACTGGTTCGGAGAACGTTCAGGCAGGTACTCTAGGGTGATCTTCCAGCAATCTGCTTATTCCAGGCTCCCACCGTCCCTGGATCGCTATTCTTAAAAGCATATAGAATGCTGTACTGTCCCTTTCAACGCAGTCAATATTTTCTTATGATATGGATTATATTCGATTCATGCAGGCTACGTCAAGCCAGTGAGTCTTCTTCCTCAGTTGATTTCAGATCCGTTGAATCGAGCTCATACTGAAGGAGATGGTCCCAGTCTTCTGTATTGAGCATATCCAGCTGTGCTTCGATAAGCATCCTGAACCTTGTTCTGAAGACCTTTGACTGCTTCTTCAAATCCTCGATCTCCAGGGCAATCTTCCTTGCTTTTGATAAGGATTCATTCACGATGCGGTCGGCATTCTTCTCAGCTTCCTTGATGATCAGCTTGGCTTCCTTCTGTGCATTGCGCCTGACTTCTTCAGCGGCTTCCTGTGCAACAACGATGGATTTGTTCAGCGTTTCCTCAATATTGGTGAAATGCCCGATCCGGTCGTTCAGATCTGTAAGCCTTTCGGAAAGCTCCTTTTTCTCCCTGATCAGTATTTCATAATCCTTGATGATCTGGTCAAGGAATTCGTTTACTTCATCTTCGTCATAGCCTCTGAAGCCTTTGCTGAACTCCTTGTTATGTATATCTAATGGTGTTAAAGGCATAATGCCACCCCCTATGATTCTTAAAGCATATGTATGACAGCGTGAATACGCTGATTTCTGATATTATCAGAGCGATAAAGATATATTCGACATTTTCTTTTAAAATCCTGCAAAAAAATAATTTATTTTTGCTTTCCCGTAATGATTCTCCATTTATCTTTCTTTGTCTTTCCTTCAACTTCTATGATTTTAGATCGGCCTTTTCCCCTTACAGAAAGTACATCGGCTTCCCCGCAAACAAAAGAAGGATCCTCGACTTGTCCCCAGTTGACTTTTACAAGACCCTGCTGGACAAAGAGCTGTGATTTTTGCCTGGAAATATTGTATATGGCTGAAATGACGGCATCCAGTCTCAGCGAGGAAACAGAAGCTGACGATTCCTCCCATGCTCCGGCTGCAGTGATCGCTTTCTCCAGCGGCAATTTTTTCAGAGTGACGGAAGCTTTGCCGATCGATTCCAGCTGCATGCTTACATAGTCTTCAATTTCGCGGGAGACAAAAACCTGCGCCCTTTCACCCTCGACAGTGATATCCCCGAATTTACCCCTCTTCAAGCCAAGAGCCATAAGGCTGCCAAGTATTTGAGGGTGTTCGATTGTAACAAATTTGCTGGGATAATTGATTTCAAAGAGCGTGATAGAGAATTCTTCTTCATCAGGGGTAAAATATTCAGGATACAGAAGGGCCCTTTTCCGCTCTGTACTCTCAGTTCCCCCGAATAATCGAAGCTTCACGCCGGAATGCTCCCCGACAATCATTTTTACGATCTGCTGCTCTCTCGGATCGAGGAAGTCAGTCAATTTAGGGGCATAGGATGTTTCAACATAGTCCTTCCAGCCCAGAGACTGGTCGATGAATTCTTTCTCCTCAGGCCGAAAATGCTGATAAATAGACATCGGCACTCTCCTTTAATATTATTCAGGAAGGCATCTGCGGACATGTTCAAGCATATCACAGCAGCCACCAAAAAAGGGACTGCTCAGAGTCCCAAGTTATTGGTAATTCTATGCAACCCAATAGAAAAGCTGATGAAGCCCCTGAGTGGCAAATCTAAGGACAAAAATTGCCACAATCGGGGATATGTCAATCATTCCAAGCGGCGGGATGAACCTGCGGAAAGGTTCCAGATACGGTTCGCAGATACGGGCTAAAAATTGGCCGATGGACGATTCTCTTGCATTTGGAAACCAGGACAGCAATATGTAAATGATCAGTGCCCAGGAATATAACGAAATTATTTGACTTAAAATACCTACTACTGTTGCCATGTAGTGCTACCACCTCGCATTTTCTAGATCATGCTCCTGCATGATTTGGGAAATATTCCCTGACACCTCCACGTTATCTGGAGTGCATAAAAAGATATCTGTTCCAATTTTCTGGATGTCGCCGCCAATGGCATATACCGTGCCGCTCAAAAAATCGACAATCCTTTTTGCCTGGTCCCTTTCGATGCGCTGCAGATTAACTACCACAGCCCGGCGGTTTTTAAGCTGGTCTGCAATATCCTGGGCTTCGGCATATACCCTGGGTTCAACAAGCACAACCTTTGAAGACTTCTGGACACTTTGCAGGCTGACCACATTCTGCTTTGGAGAAGCAGGCTGTTTTTGAGGCCTGACAGGTTCGATTTCTTCTTCGATGATTTCCTCTTCTTTATAGTCATATTCATCATCAAGGAAAAAAAATGTTTTTATTTTTGATTTAATGCTCATTTTTTATACCTCCTGCTTATTCTCCGACAAGAGCAGTTCCGATCCGGACCATGGTGGCCCCTTCTTCCACTGCAATTCCAAAGTCATTGGACATGCCCATGGAAAGTTCCCTGCAAGGCGCATGCGCAAGGTTTAAATCCTGGATATCCTTCTGCAGAGTTTTCAGTGTCCGGAAACAATGCCGCAATATTTCCTCATCGTCCGTCAAAGGGGCCATCGTCATCAGCCCTGCAGCAGAAATGTGAGGATAAGCCTCCAGTTCTTTTACAAACGGAATCACTTCCTCAGGAGAAAGCCCCTGTTTTGACTCTTCACCGGAAGCATTGACCTGTATCAGGCATTGGACTGTTTCTTCTGCCCGCTTGTCTATTTCCTTCGCCAGTGAAAGCCTGTCCAGTGAGTGGATATAATCGGCAATGCCAATTATATTCTTGACTTTCCTGGTCTGCAGCGATCCGATGAAATGCCATTTGGCAGCATTGCCGATCTCTTCGTGCTTGGCAAGCATACCCTCATCCCGGTTTTCGCCCAAATTGGCGATTCCCGCAGACACCGCCTCTTTCGCCCTTTCCGTGGAAACATATTTTGTTACAGCGATTATGGTCACTTCGCCAGGATTTCTCCCTGACCTTTTACAGGCTTCATCTATTTTTTCTTGGATGCCCTTAAGATTTTCCTCTACCTTCATCTAGCTGAAGTCAGCCTCCTTCCAGCCTATGTAGCTCATCATCCTGCCAGTCTTCCCCCCATCCCTGCGATGGGAAAAAAAGTATTCCTCATGGCAGCTGGTGCAATAGCCGGATACAATTATATTCTCTTCCCGGACGCCTGATTTCATGAGAAGCTGTTTGTTCACTTCTTTCAGATCAAGCTGGTATTGATTCTCTTTTACTTGATTATATGGTTTTTTATCGACATCTTCTAGTCTATTTTTCACTAAATTGACCACTCTGCTGTCGACAATATAACATTTTTCGCAAATGGAAGGCCCGATTGCCGCCAAAATTTCCCCCGGATCGATTCCTTCATTCTTAAAGACACCGGCCATATTTCCGGCAATCCCGCCGACAGTCCCTTTCCAGCCGGCATGTGCGGCCCCTATAGCCCCTGAATCAGGATGTATGAAATAAAGCGGGACACAGTCCGCAAAGCATAGAGTTAAAAGCAGGCCCTGCTCAAGTGTGAAAAAGCCATCAGTCCTCCTGAATGCCTGGCTGTAATCCAATGCGCCTGTTCCTGCATCTTCCTTTGATACCTTCCGTATATAGGTTTCGTGGGTCTGCTCTGCCCCAGTCCATGCTGGCAATGGAAAGCCGATTGCATCAGAGAGAATTTCCCTGTTGCCGCATACCGCCTGGACTGAATCATTTACATGAAGGCCAAGGTTGAGGCTGCTGTAGTCTCCATTGCTATTCCCTCCATTTTTCGTGGAAAAACCTGCAGCAAGGCCCGGATACTTTCCCGTCCAGTCTTCAATGGAAAAAAACTTGCTTTCCTTTAGTACAAATGGCTCCATTTATCGTGTCCTCTTCGTGTTTTTCTTTAGTTTATCATAAAGAATGTTCGTGTTACAGAAAAAAGGAGGAAGCTTATGCATCCTCTTCCACCGGTTTGAGTTCTTCTGAAATTTTATAGCGAACAAGAATGACGTCCTCGCCGATTTTTAAAATATTTTTCCACGGAATGATGATATCCTCATCTTTCCCAAAGAATCCGAGGACTTTTCCTGCTCCGCTGATGATGACAGCTTCAATCTTGCCGCTCATCAGATTGATGTCAATATCCCCGATGCTCCCAAGCTTTTTGCCATCGGCCACATTTACTACGTCCTTGACCTGGAATTCTGATATCTTAACCATGGTCCACCCCCGCCATTTGTTGCTTACTTGATTATATGTTGCGGAAGGATGGAATATTTTGATTTGATGGGGGGTTTTAGGGAAATATCCATAAAAAATAACTTTGGGAAGGAAAAAAATAAGATTTTAGTTTTTCACCATAGGTTTCTGCTTTGCAATGAGCTGTTGATTTCCGTTGCAGGCACTTCGCTTTCCGTGGGGCGGCGCTATGCCTCCTCGTCGCTATGCCTCCTCGTCGCTGTCGCTCCTGCGGGGTCTTAGCTTTGCCGCTGCAATCCCACTGGAGTCTTCGTGCCTTCCACTGCAATCAACAGGTTTTCATAATTTTTTAGGCTTCCATTTAACCTCCAGTATAAACAAATTGATTCCCCATTCTATTCATAAGACAAGCCAGCATGAACACTTATAAACCCTAAAACAAAAAGCTGCTTTTCAGCAGCTTTCAGCTTTGGATATTTTTATTCATTTGCTTGATGGCGGCTTTTTCAAGGCGGGAGACCTGGGCTTGGGAGATGCCGATTTCTTCGGCTACTTCCATTTGGGTCTTGCCTTGGAAGAAGCGCTTTCTCAATATGAGCTTTTCTCTTTCGTTAAGCCTGCGCATGCCTTCTTTGAGGGCAATTTCCTCAATCCATTGAATATCTTTATTGCGTTCGTCGCTCAGCTGGTCCATGACAAATATCGGATCGCCTCCATCGTTATAGATGGGCTCGAATAATGAGACCGGATCCTGTATCGCATCAAGTGCAAATACGATTTCTTCATGGGGCACTTCAAGGACCCTGGCTATTTCCTCAGCCGTTGGTTCCTTTGACGTTTCACTCATCAGTCGTTCCCTGACCTGCAAAGCTTTGTAGGCTATATCTCTTAATGACCTTGATACCCTGATAGGATTATTATCCCTCAAATACCTTCTGATCTCACCAATGATCATCGGAACAGCATAAGTGGAGAACTTTACATTCTGGCTTAAATCAAAATTATCAATAGATTTCATCAGGCCGATACATCCCACCTGGAAGAGATCATCTACAAATTCGCCTCTGTTGTTAAAGCGCTGGATGACACTCAGTACCAGCCGAAGGTTGCCATTGACTAGGCACTCCCGGGCATATGTATCACCTTCATGCATTTGCTTGAAGAGTTTTCTCATTTCTTCGTTTTTCAAAACGGGAAGCTTTGATGTATCAACACCGCAAATTTCTACTTTATTTCGAGTCAATCCATTTCCCTCCTCACAGGAGCTGCTGTACAAAAAACAGTATCTCCTCGGAAAGGAAAAATATGCACATACCGATTTTCCGTGGTGCCCGGAAAAAACGGCATGTACAGTCTGAATAAGGGTTAAGCGGGATAAAAAAAAATTTAAACCATCTTGTTGAATTCCTTTTTCAATCTTTTGATGATTCTCTTTTCCAGCCTTGATATGTAGGACTGTGAAATGCCAAGCATGTCAGCCACGTCTTTCTGTGTTTTTTCCTCGCCAGATCCGAGGCCGAAGCGGAGCTCCATGATCTGCTTCTCTCTGTCAGTCAGCTGGTGAAGGGCCTTCAGCAGAAGCTTCTTATCTACATTCGCCTCCAGATCCTTAGTAATAATGTCTTCCTCGGTTCCCAGCACATCGGACAAAAGGAGCTCATTCCCGTCCCAGTCAATATTCAGAGGCTCATCGAAGGAAACCTCCGACCTGATTTTATTGTTCCGCCTCAGGTACATCAGTATTTCGTTTTCAATACACCTGGATGCATACGTGGCAAGCTTTATTTTCTTTTCCGGATTAAAAGTGTTGACCGCTTTGATGAGCCCGATTGTCCCGATGCTGATCAGGTCTTCAATATTGATGCCCGTATTCTCAAACTTCCGGGCAATGTATACGACGAGGCGGAGATTTCTTTCGATCAGCATTGACCTTGCAGCTTTATCTCCTTTAGGGAGCTTAATCAGAAGAACTTCTTCTTCTTCTTTTGAAAGAGGGGGAGGGAGAGCCTCGCTGCCGCCTATATAAAATATTTCATCAGTCTTGAGCCCAAGTTTGATCAGCAGTTTATACCAGTAATAGGATAGGCGAAACTTCAAATTTTTCATGAGTTGTCCTCCTTCTAAATTATGTTTTTCCGAGTATAGTATTATTAACTTACCTTTTCCGCTGATTCTGCTTTGCCGGCACCTGTCATCATCTTTGGATGGATAATGCAGTCAAATGCATCATCACTGGAAAGCTGCTGCATCGTAAAAGAGATGAGCGCCTTGCCTGCCAGGATTTTTTCTTCCCCCCTTTGGATGATGATCCTGTCCGGCTTCATGGCGATAATAAGCTGATGTTCTTGTCCAACCACCTTGCAAGGAAGAATTCTCATCCGATTTTCCCAGTCAGTCGGGATTCTTGCCTCCCCCATCAGAAAAGGCTCAGGATCCTGGGAAACGGCGAGGAGAACTTCAGGAAGCTTTTCTGCCATCCCTTTTAGGGATGCAATCATGACCGGCGTCCTGGATATTGGATCATAAAGCTGATTCCCCGTATCCACAAGCCCCTTAAAGTTCAGGTCAATCCCATTAATCGAAATGCAAACCTCAGCCAGCTGGTCATATTGGATATTGGCCATTTCCATGTTTTCTCCATGCTTCCGTGAAAAATGCCAGGCTGCAGGAAATCCAAAGATGACAAACATCCAGCTGATCGGATCCCCAAAGCCTTTGACACTTCCCAGCAGGACGGCTGAAGAAAGCTCAAAATCAAATTTCACAAAATAATGGGCACCTATCAAAGTCCCTCCAATGAGGAAAGTTGCCATATAAAAAGTAAACAGGCCTTTTACAAAATAACCGGCCCTTTTATATCCAAAGGCAAGGACGACCATGACAATTGAAAAAAGCAGCTTTGATAGCGGATGCCCGGAAATAGATTGAACCGGTGTTACCGCGAGCAGAACGATCAGTGAGCCTGCAGCCCCGCCCGCCAGTATCCGCCAAATAGAAACATCCCTTTTCAGGAAGATCGCAGTGAGATACAGCAGGAGGCTGTCAAAAAGAAAGTTCAGCAGCCAAATGATATCCAAATAAATAGCCAATCCAGCTTCACTCCAGACATATCCGGCATATTAGGTCCGGATGCCAAAAACTGATTTTTCATCTATCTATTAATCTTATGGAAAAGTATACCCCAGCCATATCATTGAAGTGTGTCACTTTCTGTAGCCTGTTTAGGAGAATTTTTTCACTATTCCCTTCGTTTTTTGTCAGTATTTTGTTTTATATGCCTGTCTAAAATATACGTCTCAATCTTAAAAACCAAAATAAAACGGCGCCTCATAGGAGGCGCCGTTTCAGCGAATCTATCTTATCTTCTTCTATTGCGGTTTCTCAGGAAAGTCGGGATATCCAATGTTTCTTCACCTTGTGAAGACTGAGATGATGAGTTCCTTACAGGCGGCTCATGGCTCTGCTCTTCCCGCTTTGGCTCCCTGTCCCTGTCCCGGTTATGGGAAGGTGAATGCGGCTGCTGCTGTTTAGGCTGGCCAAATGATGGGCGTGCCGGTTTTGGCGCGGCCACTTCTTCATTGAACCCAGTCGCAATTACAGTAACGACGATTTCGTCTTTCAGGTTTTCATTGATAACAGAACCGAAGATCATATTGACATCCTGGTCTGAAGCGGATGCTACGATATCTGCAGCTTCCTGAACCTCATAAAGGCTCAGGCTTGAACCGCCGGTGATATTCATCAGGACACCCTGTGCACCGTCAATGGACGTTTCAAGCAGCGGAGAAGAAACAGCTTTCTTTGCCGCTTCTGCCGCACGGTTTTCTCCTGAAGAGACACCGATCCCCATCAGTGCAGAACCCTTGCTTGACATGATGGTCTTTACATCAGCAAAGTCAAGGTTGATCAGCCCCGGAGTGGCAATCAGGTCGGATATGCCCTGAACACCCTGGCGAAGCACATTATCCGCTTCACGGAATGCTTCAAGCATCGGAGTGCTTTTGTCTACAATTTCTAATAGACGGTCATTCGGGATGACAATCAGGGTATCAACTGCTTCCTTCATGGAAGCAATTCCGCCTGCTGCCTGTCCGGCACGCTTGCGGCCTTCGAATGTAAACGGCCTAGTAACGACCCCTACAGTCAAAGCGCCCAGGTCCCTTGCAATCTGTGCAATGACAGGTGCAGCTCCAGTACCTGTACCGCCTCCCATTCCGGCAGTGACAAACACCATATCCGCGCCTTTCAGCGCTTCTTCGATCTGCTCTTTGCTTTCCTCAGCAGCCTTTTTGCCCACTTCCGGATTAGCACCGGCACCCAGTCCGCGCGTAAGTTTGCCGCCGATCTGCATTTTCACTTCTGCTTTCGAGAGGTTCAGTGCCTGTGCATCCGTATTAACTGCGATGAATTCTACGCCTTGAACGCCGTGTTCGATCATGCGGTTTACCGCATTATTTCCTCCGCCGCCAACGCCGATAACCTTTATGGTCGCTAGTGAATCTAAATTAGTGTCAAATTCCAACATGACAAATCCTCCTAATTCGTCGATATTCCTTAAAGCACTGTTTACTCGAAAAAGTAGCCAAGGAACTTTTTAACTCGTGATGTAATCTTTTCTTCCGGCTGTTTTTCCGGTCTTGCTTTTGGTTGCGGTTGTTTTTGGACGCGTTTCTCCTTCGCCTCGTTCACTTGGGCAGGCTCTATCTTCCTGCCCTGAAGCCTTGCATTTTTATATGCAAACTTGATCAGGCCGACTGCTGTTGTATACTGCGGCTCCCTTACGCCGATATAATCCGGAATGGCAATCCGGACGCGGTTCTGGAAAATGATCTGTGCCAGTTCCAGGATGCCCTGGGTGTTGGCTACTCCACCTGTCAGGACATAGCCTCCCGGCAGGTCGCTGACTCCCAATCTCTTAATCTCATTCTGGATCAGATCGAAAATTTCTTCCATCCTTGCTTCAATAATATCAGAAATTTCAAGCTGATTAAATTGCTGGTGCTGATCGCTCCCGATAATCGGGACACTGAAGACTTCATCTTCAGAAGCGTGGTCATAAAAAGCATAACCGTATTTGGTTTTGATTTTTTCGGCATCCTCTGTAGAGGTCCTGAGGCCAATGGATAAATCCTTGGTAATATGGTCCCCGCCGACAGGAAGTACGATCGTTGCCTTCATGATTCCCTGCTCGAACAGGGCAACGGTTGTAGAGCCGCCGCCCATATCGACCAAGGCCACTCCGAGATTCATTTCGTCCTTTGAAAGTGCGAATGCCCCTGCTGCAAGCGGCTGGAGCGTTATGTCCAAAATTTCAAGCCCTGCTCTTTCAACACATCTCAGAATATTATGTAGAATTGTCTTAGAACCTGTAATAATGGTGCCTTCCATTTCAAGGCGGACACCAATCATGCCCCGCGGGTCGTTTATTTCATTCAAACCGTCTACAATAAATTGCTTCGGAATGACATCCACAATCTCTCTTTCAGGAGGGATGGAAACCACCTGGGCGGCATCGATCACCCTTGCAACATCTTCATCTGTAATCTCCCTGTTATCACTGGAGACTGCCACTACTCCATGCGAAGGCTGGAGCATGACATGATTTCCGGTGATGCCGACGATGACCTGCCTAATCTCCATCCCTATCATTCTCTCAGCTTGTTCGATTGCCTTTTTTATAGAATGAACGGTTTCATCTATATCAACAATTGAGCCTTTGCGCAATCCTTCAGACTTCACATTGCCTACACCGATAATGTTTAAAGAGTCGTTGACCATTTCACCAATGATTACTTTTACACTGGATGTACCGATGTCAAGACTAACATAAATTTCATTGCTGTTCATTCTCTGGCACCTCCTTTTGCAAATCCGATTATTGAACAACAATAATGCCAATTTTTAGTTTTATCTTAAATTAATATAATCATTTAAATTATTCGGCAAAACTAATATATTTCCCTTTATTCTATCTTAACTTTTTTCTACTTTTTCTCGGTTCGACCATTTGGTCAGAATAATTCTCCGGATGACCGCTATGTTTTGGAAAAGCCTTACCCCAAACGCAAAAACTGCGGCTAAATACAAGTCTACACCAAGATGAACCCCCAGAAAAGCTAAAGATGCTGCCAGCAGGATGTTAAAGAAAAAGCCGGATACAAATACCTTTTCATCATATATATCCTGCAGATGCGCACGGATGCCCCCAAACAGGGTGTCAAGGGCAGCCAGCACTGCAATAGACAAATAATTGGAGTACTCATCAGGGATCCTGAAATCCGTAAGAAGGCCCAGTATGGCCCCGATAAGCAAACCCAGTACGGGAAGCCACATTAAGAACTGCCTCCTTTTTCAGATTCTGCAGGTTCCATATTTTTTACCCGGATCGTATCCTGATAGGCAGGGATGACAATGTTCTCCTTTGGCTTCAGTATAGTGACCCTGAGATTTTCGACGAAGAATTCTTCTGCCGATTTGGATACCTGCATCTGATTATAAAGCTTTTGAGCTGACTGCATATCTTCTGCGGCCGCTCTGACTTCGATCGGCAAAGAACTGACTGCATGGCCGTCGATTTTGGTTTCGCCGTTAATATCGCGGATGACGGTCGTATTAATGATTCTGTGCCCGTCAATCGATATTTGCTCTGCATCATGCATATTCAGCTCATTGACCAGCCTTTTAAGCAGATCAGGCGAAACATCACCGGGTGCATTGCCCAGGAGTGCTTCTTCAACAGCAGGCTCAATGAGGATGGTAACCCCCGGGCCTTTAACTTCCGTCAGGCCAGCTTCCTCTTTAAGCTCACCCAGCGTTTCCTTCAGCACCTGTTCTTTGCTTTGTTCCCGCTTATTTTCATATTGAGCAAGCTTCAGCTCGTTTGATCTGATTTCGCGTATCAGCCTCAGCTGGATTTCCTGTTCTTTCCGCAAGTCCTCCCTAAGCTGCCATGTGTCGCGGGTATCCCTCACCACCGGCTCTTTGACGGATTGGAACTGGACCGCAATCATAAAGCCGATCACAGCGGAAATTACCGTAAAGCTTATGATCTGATTCCTTTTCACGATTTCCACCTTACTTTCTCCTGCTTCCAGTAAGTGGATCAGCCGTATTTAATTCCCCAGATTGGGTTCCATTTTGATTTCAGCCTTTTCCTCCAGCGAGAACTGGATGTTCTCATTGACAAGCGAATCCTTGACTCCGCCTGTAAGGTTCAGCGCTGAAGAAAGAACCTCCGGATCGCCGATTGCTTCAATGACAAAAGGTGCCGGATGCTGTTTTCCATCAATTTCAATGACAGGGCCATTGCACAAAATATATGAGTCATGGGAAAGGCGCTGGCCGTTAACTGCAACAGCTGAAGCACCAGAAATATACAGTTCATTGATTACCTTGAAAACATGGTGTTCATGGACAATATAGCTGTTTACATTGGCTTCGCTGGGATTATAATCCCCGTCAGCCAATGTAACCTCCACCCCTTTGCCCAGGACGGCGACTTTCCCAAGATACATCCTGTATTTCTCTGCGTCCTCTGCCAGGTTGAAATATACCTGTGCCTCTTTTGACAAATCCTTTTCGAATTGGAGAACCTGTCCCTGTTTGCTGTCCAATTCCTTCTGGAGCCTGCGGTTGCGCTCTTCCATGCTGATGAGCTGGCTTCTCAGTGCAGAGTCCCGTTCCCACTGGCTTCCTGTCATGTCTGCTTCCTCATTTTCACTTTTTGTAAAGTGATAGGAAAATGAAAGCATATAGCCGAGAACAAGGAGCACCAGTGAAAGGACAACCCGCTTACCTTTCACCTTCTTCGTCTTCTTCTTCTCCACGGCTATCCTCTCCTTCCGGACCGTAGGCTTTAAAATAAGAACCTACTTCCAGATCAATCACGCCGCTGACCCCGGGGTCCAGCTGGCTGATGATTGAAGGATAATGCGCCATCTTTTCTGAAAAGCTCCGCAATGTAGCACTAACTTCGAACCCGTCATTCATATATAGAGTAATATGATACTCGTCCGTTTCTTTAGGAGAATAATGAATCTCCGAAATTGCGTTCAGCACCTCTTTCGGAAGGCTTTCCAGGCTGTCTATCATCTCAAGGAGGACGTCGCCCTCCTTGAATCCGAGCAGCAGAGGTGCATTAACTGGAATGTCTGTGATTTCCTGTTTGCTAAGTATCATCCCGTTTTCAAGTACAGGCAAAAAACTTTTTTCTTTCGCTATGTAGGCAATGCGATTGTGCTCAGCCACCTTGATGTCAACCGTATTGGGGAGGCGGGTTTTTATTTCAGCCCCGCTGATTTCAGGCAGCTCTTTCAGTCTACCCTCAATTGCCCCCTTATCAACCTTCCAAATATTTGTTTTCTTTGAAAGGCCGCTTACGCTAATCAATTCTTCTGTCGTGTATGTCTGATTTCCGCTGATGCTGATCTCTTTTACACGGCTTAAAGGCGACTGGAAATATATCACAAAAACAATCATAGAAAAGAATAAAAGCAATAAAACGATAAGCCTGCGGTTCGCTTTTTTCCTTCTTTGCTGCTTCAGTTTGGGAATTCGATCCTCCAGCGAGACTACGTTCCCTTTCTCCATAACCTTCACCTCACTATAAAAGCTTTAGCCGCATAATGCCAATAGCCTATCAGCCTGGCAGGCAGCATAACGTTTTCGTCAGACGGAAAGCAGAATGGGCACCGGCATTTGTGAATGCCGGTGGTGCTTCTGCCGGCTTTTAAAGGTTATTTCTAAGGAAATATTATATCACAATAAATGGCAGCAGTAAGCAGAATTTCCTGTTACTTTCGGCCGATAATTTCCACTTCGGTTTCCATTTTAACCTTATATTGGGAATAGATAGTATCTTTTACATGCTCGATCAATCCAAGAACATCTTCTGCCGACGCGCTGCCGGCATTTACGATGAAGTTCCCATGCAGCTCGGAAATCTTTGCCCCGCCGATGCTGTGGCCTTTTAAACCTGCCGACTCAATCAGCTGTCCGGCATATTGTGGAAGCGGATTGCGGAAGATGCTTCCTGCACAAGGATAGTTATAGGGCTGTGTTTCTTTCCGGTAATCCTTGTTCTTTTGCATCTCTGCCACAATGCTGTCTCTCTCTCCTTCCTTAAGGCTGAAAACTGCCTCAAGCACGATGCCGGGCCGCTCCTTCTGAAGAACTGATGTACGGTAGGAAAATTTCATTTGCTCATTGGTGAGCCATTCCATTTTGCCATCTTCAAAGAGCACAAAAGCTTTCTTGAGGATCTTTGAAATATCGGAGCCGTGGGCGCCGGCATTCATATAGACCGCACCGCCGACCGAACCCGGGATGCCGCTTGCGAATTCCAGGCCGGATAGGCCTTTCCGGCTGATCTGGACGGATAGGCTCACGATAGAGAATCCTCCGCCAGCAGTTACCTCAGATCCGTCCACTTCGAGTTTATCCAATCCTGGGCCAAGCTTAATGACGGCCCCCTCAATCCCTTTATCTGATACAAGCAGATTCGATCCCCTGCCTATTACCCTCCACTTGATATCATGTTCACGGATAAGCTCCATTGTTTTAATGAAATTGTCTATAGATGAAGGTTCTACAAACAAATCGGCGGGGCCGCCTATTTTCATGGTAGTATGGTTGGCCAAAGGTTCATTTTCTTTCACTTTTCCAACCTGCATATCTTTAAGCCTGCTGATCAATTCGTCCATATATACCTCCCTTTCCACTCTTTTTACTATCTTATGTCTTTTAAGCTCTTTGGGCTACCGGCCCTTCTTACGGACAAGGTCTTCCATGACGCGGTGCAGCCTTTTGGCCGCATCCGGTATCCCCAATTCCCTGGCCGCTTTTTTCATATCCTTCAGTTTCTTCTCATCAAGGAGTATTCCATCAATTGAAGCGACAAGCTTCTTGCTGGTCAGTTCTTTTTCAAGCAGGAGTTCTGCTGCCCCGTTATCAGAAAGGGCCCTGGCATTTTTCTCCTGGTGGTTGTTGGTCACATAAGGGCTTGGCACCAGTATGCTCGGGATTCCAAGTGATGTCAGCTCTGCAAGAGTGGTCGCCCCCGCCCTTGCCACTGTCAGGTCCGTGCCGGCCAAAACCTCCGGCATATTATGGACAAATGGCTTTATGATCACATTTGGCGGATTGCCGACCAGCTCTACCTCTTTTCTGACTTCCTCATAGTGCACTTCTCCTGTCACATACAGCACCTGGTAAGGCTTATCCTGCAGCTCGGCGAGCGATTTCAGCACTGCTTCATTAATCGGCCTTGCGCCCCTGCTGCCGCCAAAGATCAAAACAGACGGGATATTTGTTTTCAGCCCGGCTGACAGCCTGCCTTTGACAGGGTCCTGGCCAATCACTTCAGAGGCGCGGGGATTTCCGGTCAAAATAACTTTATCGGACGGAAAGAATTCTTTTGCTTCTTCAAAACAGACTGCTATTTTATCGACATATCTGCTCAGGAATTTGTTGGTCAGTCCCGGGACACTATTTTGCTCGTGTATGATGGTCGGGATGCCAAGCTTGGCAGCTGCATAGACAACAGGACCGCACACATAGCCGCCAGTTCCGATGACAATGTCTGCCTTGAAGTCCTTGAGCATTTTCCTGCTGTCAGCTGTTCCTTTCAGGAATCTGAATACAGTTTTAATATTTTCAAAAGACAGCTTTCTTTTGAAGCCAGTGATATGTATGGATTTGAACGGGATGCCTTCTCTTTCCACGAGAGTGCTCTCCAGCCCCTTTTCAGTCCCTATATATAAAAACTCTGTGTCTTTATGCTCTTTTTGAATTTCTCTGATCAATGCGAGTGCAGGATATATATGTCCTCCTGTACCGCCTCCGCTGACTGCAATTCTCATGACTTTCACCTCAAAGAAGAGTGTTGGTATTTAGCAGGCATTTATAGCCTAATAGGGGTGGCAGCACAAAGTCTCCCTTAAAAAACACTCTCACGCTTTACCCCATTCTACTATAATCTAAACGGCTCTAATAAGCCATAACATTAATGTCATGCAAATGTAATAAAAATCCTTAAAATATATGGATAGTCACCCTGATTTTTGAAGCTGTATCGAAGAAGCTTCTTTCCCTTGTATAGCCAGCCCGGAAAGTAAAAAGAAACCCTGTCGGAAACAGGGTCAGTATCTCGCATGCCGGCTTATATTCAGGAGGACTCCGATCGCCATCAGCATTAGAGTAAGGGACGAACCGCCATAGCTGAGGAAAGGGAGTGTAATCCCTGTTACCGGCATCAGCCCGGTAACAACCCCGATGTTAATCATAACCTGGATCGCCACCATCGCAATGATTCCCACGGCAAGGAAGCTGCCGTACAAATCAGGTGCTCCCAGCGCAATCCTTATCCCCCTCCAGAGGAGGAGAGAAAACAGTAAAAGCACGAAAGAGCCACCGATAAAGCCCAATTCTTCCGCCAGGATGGCAAAAATAAAATCGGTCTGGGGTTCTGGCAGATAAAAAAACTTTTGCCTGCTCTCCCCTAGGCCAAGGCCGAATAGCCCGCCTGGCCCTATTGCATATAATGACTGGATGATCTGGAAGCCGCTCCCAAGCGGATCCTCCCATGGATCAAGGAATGATGTGATCCGCTTCATCCTGTACGGAGCTGACAGCACCAGCCCTGCAAAGCCCCCCAGGCCGATAAGCCCAAGAACAGCAAAATGGCTTATCTTAGCCCCGGAGATAAATATCATAACCACACAGGTCCCGATCATGACGGTCCCTGTCCCAAGGTCAGGCTGAAGCATAATCATTCCGAATGCAAGAAATGCGAGCCCAAGGGAAGGGACGAGCCCCTTGCGGAAAGAGGTTATCAGCTTTTGCCTTTCAGAAAGGTACTTAGCCAGGAACGCAATCATGGCAAGCTTCATGAATTCGGAAGGCTGGATGGAAAATGCCCCCACGCCTATCCAGCTCCTTGATCCATTCCTTACATTTCCAACCCCGGGAATCAGAACGAGAACCAGCAGTACAAAGCAAATGATTACAATTGCCTTGGCCCAGGTCCTCCATGTCCAATAATCGATATTCATGATAAAAAACATGGCCATGATGCCTGCGGCTGCAAAGAGCATCTGCCTCTTCGCAAAGAAAAAGGAATCATCAAACTTATACTCTGCCCAAATGGCACTGGCGCTGTATACCATAATGAGGCCGACTGCCAGCAGAGTAAATGTAACTAAAATCAATATAAAGTCCGGAGTAGATCTTTTTGTTGGCAACAGAATACACCTCGAATGCAAGTTTTAGGGCCTGCATGAGCATGCATTCCAGTTTGCAGCACAATGAGGATGCAGTCGCTCCCGGACGGCCAGCGCCCGGGACAAGCCCTTACTTAAGCTTATGCACCGCATCGATAAAGATGTCTCCCCTGACCTCAAAAGTTTTGTATTGGTCCCAGCTTGCACATGCCGGCGAGAGGAGAATAACATCGCCCGGCTTTGAAAGCCTGTGGGCGGCGGGTACGGCGCTAGCAACATTATCGACACGCATGATCGATTTTATTCCCGCAAGCTTTCCTGCCTCTTCTATTTTTCCGGCTGTCTGCCCAAAGGTGATCAGTGTTTCTACATTAGCCAATGAAGGGATCAATTCTTCAAAATCATTGCCGCGGTCAAGACCGCCGGCCAGCAGTATGACAGGAACATCAAAAGCGGCAATAGCATTTTTCGTAGCAAGTATATTTGTAGCCTTGGAATCATTGTAGAATTTCCGTCCGTCCACTTCACCGATATACTGCAGTCTGTGTTTGACACCTGCAAAAGAGGACATGACCTTAAAGATCGCTTTATTATCCACGCCTGAAAGCTTCGCGGCTGCAATCGAAGAAAGGATGTTCTCCAGATTATGATCGCCGGGAAGGGATGCATCTTCCCGCTTCATGACAGGCTCCCCATTAAAACAGATCCAGCCATCCTTTACACATGCCCCTGCATCAAGAACCCTGCTCACAGAGAACGGCACAATCCGGGCGCGGCTTTTTTCCGCCAATTGAACGACAGCCTCCTGGTCAGCATTGATAATAAAGTAATCTTCTTCTGTCTGGTTTTTAGTTATATTGGCTTTGGCTTCAAAGTACTCATGCCTTGTCCCATGATAATCCAGATGGGCATCATACAGATTTGTAAGAATCGCGATTTTCGGCCTGAAGGCCTCTATGCCCATCAGCTGGAAAGAAGACAGCTCAATGACAATGGTATTTGCGGAATCTGCACCTTCCGCAACGCCTGTGGCAACCGTCCCGATATTCCCCGCAATCAACGGCGACTTTCCGCCTGCTTCCAGCATTTCATGGACAAGGGTTGTCGTTGTTGTTTTCCCGTTCGTTCCAGTGATCGCGATAAATGCTGCTTCGGAAATCTGATACGCAAGCTCCACTTCTGTAATGACAGGAATGCCGCGCTCCATGGCCCCCTCTATCATTGGATTATGATAAGGGATCCCCGGGTTCTTAACAATAAGTTCAAACCCTTCATCCAAAAGCTCTATCGGATGGTCTCCGCATATAACCTTGATCCCCTGCTCAAGCAAGCCCTGGGCTTCCGGATTTTCAGATAGAGGCTTCATATCGTTAACAGTGACAAAGGCCCCCAGCTTGTGCAGCAGGGAAGCTGCACTCA
This sequence comes from Bacillus infantis, assembly GCF_008180445.1. Taxonomy (GTDB): domain Bacteria; phylum Bacillota; class Bacilli; order Bacillales; family Cytobacillaceae; genus Bacillus_AB; species Bacillus_AB infantis_B. The sequence goes on along the minus strand of NZ_VTER01000003.1, from coordinate 141,300 downwards.
CACCGCTCTTGGCGAGTCCGAGTACAAGAATTTTTTTATGACGGTAAGTATCTATCTGCTTCAATTATTACCACACCTCGATATAGATTCCCAGGATTGCAAACAGGAGCCCGACTGTCCAGAAAGTCACTACTACGCGCCATTCCGACCAGCCGACAAGCTCATAATGATGGTGAAGGGGACTCATTTTAAAAATCCTCTTACCAGTTGTTTTAAAAGATATTACCTGCAGAATAACAGACAGCGTCTCAATGACAAAAACCCCGCCGATGATGATCAGGATGAACTCAAGCTTTGTCAGGATGGCAACAGTCGCAATTGCACCACCCAGGGCAAGCGAGCCGGTGTCGCCCATGAATACTTTTGCCGGATGGGCATTGAATACAAGGAATCCCAGTACAGCACCGACAACAGCAACTGAAAAGATCGACACTTCAAATTGGGACTGGTTCCAGGCCAGAACAGCAAAGGCCCCGAACGCGATGGCCGCCGTACCGGAAACAAGTCCGTCCAGCCCGTCTGTCAGATTGACAGCATTGGAAAAGCCGACAAGCCAAAAAATGATGAACAATGCGTAGCTCCAGCCTAAGTCGATGGACAGATCAGTAAACGGGATAGAGACCTCTGTTGAAAATTCATTTGTTTGGAAAATAAAATAAAAAATGAGCGATATGATAATCTGGCCCAGCAGCTTTTGCTTAGAAGTAAGGCCTAGATTCCTTTTTAGCGCCACCTTGATGAAATCATCCAGAAAACCAAGAAGCCCAAAGCCAAGTGTGACCAATAGGACCATATAAATCTCTGCTGTAGGCTCCGCAAACTTACTGGACATCACCAGGGTAGTCACAGTGACCGAAAGCAGAATCATGATTCCGCCCATCGTCGGCGTGCCTGTTTTTTTCTGGTGAGATTGCGGGCCTTCCTCACGGATGCTCTGACCGAATTTCAGCCTTCTAAGGAAAGGGATGAAAATGGGAGATAGTAGGACTGTTATTAAAAACCCCATCAGGATTGTCAGAAATATTGCCTGCTCCATCATTTTATTCCCCCCCTTCCGGTAATGCCCGCTCATTCATTACTGCAATATCATATGTAGTGAGCCTGTCATTAAGACTTTTATTTTCTATCTTATGGTTGTTGTGGGCAGCTATGCCATATTCGGCACTGCTGGATTGAATAGTATTCGTCATGATCAAAAGCCTTTCAGTATATCTATTTATTATTTGTTATAGAGCATATTCAGCATAGCAGCAGCTTTTCCGGCTGCTGCCCTGCTTATCTGTTCAATATAGCTTCTCTTGCTGCGGTCCTGTCGTCAAAGTCAAATGTCTGCCCGCCGATCTGCTGGTACGTTTCATGCCCTTTGCCTGCTATGAGAATCACATCTCCCTTGCCGGCAGCACCAACACTGTATGCTATTGCCTCTTTGCGGTCTGCTATCATTGTGTAATTTCCTTCAGGGACGCCCGCAGCCATATCTTTCAATATTTCATCCGGATCCTCGCTTCTCGGATTATCCGATGTAAATACCGCATCCGTTGCAAGCCGGCAGGCGATCTTAGCCATCAGCGGCCTTTTGGTTCTGTCTCTGTCACCGCCGCAGCCAACTACGACGAAAATCCTGCCTTCAGCAAACTCTTTTACCGTTTCCAATGCATTTTCCAGACTGTCAGGCGTGTGCGCATAGTCGACAATCACAGAAAAATCCTGTCCGGCATCCACTGTTTCAAATCTGCCCGGGACACCTTTCACAGTCGAAATGGATTCCAGGATCGCTTCGAGCTCAAGACCTGAAGCCAAAGCTGCACCAATTGCAGCCAGCACATTATAAACACTGAATTTGCCGATCAGCTGCATGGCAACAGGGTGCACGCCAAACGGGCTGACAAGGTCGAATGAAGTCCCTCTGGCATCCATCTGGATGTGCACAGCACGCAAATCCGCTTCATTATCGATGCCGTAGGTCAGGATCTGCGCAGCGGTCGATTTTCTGTACTCAGCGCTTGCCGGATCATCAGCATTCAAGACAGCATACTTAGGTTTATGATGATAGAACGCACTCCCAAGCTGTGCAAAAAGCAAGCCTTTGGCCCTTCTGTATTCGTCCATCGTTTTGTGATAATCCAGATGGTCCTGAGTCAGATTGGTAAAAACGGCCACATTGAAATCGCAGCCATGGACGCGCCCTTCATCAAGTGCGTGGGAGCTTACTTCCATGACAGCTGCTTCCACTTTCTTTTCGACCATGGAAGCAAAGGTCTTCTGCAATGTCAGGCTTTCCGGCGTCGTATTCTTCGTTTCAAGCGTCTCGCCGGCGACTTTGGTGTACATCGTCCCGATGAGGCCCGTGCTTTTGCCGGCATCCGCCAGAACCTTTTCAATAAGATGGCTCGTCGTCGTTTTTCCGTTTGTACCGGTGATCCCGATCAGATGCAGCTGCTGGCTCGGCTGGCCGTAGAAAGCATCCGCCAGTACAGCCATGGCCCTTGCTGTATCCTTGACAATGATGACAGGGACATTCAGCGAAAGCTCCCTTTCAGCCAAAACGGCCGCCGCCCCGTTCTGGACAGCTGTTTCTGCATAATGATGTCCATCCACCGTAAAGCCCTCGATGCAGATGAACAAGCTCCCTTTTTTCACTTGCCTGCTATCATTTTCCAAGGATACTATTTCAGGATTATCTCCGCCAAAAGGTTTAAAAGGATGGAGATAGTGAAGCAGTGTATGTAATTTCAATTAAACCCATTCCTCTCATTCGCAGGAAAGACAGGCAGTATCGGCCTGCGTCATCCCCTGCCGTTTTGCTCAGTTGGCCATGCAGCGATCAGCAGCGGCATTTTCACGGATAATAAAAACGCTGCTGTATGCTTCCCATGAAGCTATCAGCTTAGATATTTCCTGCATGGCGACTTATATTTTACATGATTATTCTCTTTTTAGCCATTTAGTAATGAAAATTTAAAGAAAAACTTCCTTTGCTTGAAAGAGATGCGGAAATTCCCTTTTGCTTCTTATCAAAGAAAACGGGCAGCGCTGTCCGGCCGCCCGCATCATGCTCTTATTTGTCGTCGAAATACAGCCTGATTGTGGAGCCTTCCTTCAGTTTTACACCAGGCTGAGGGGTTTGCCTGACGACTGTCTCGCCTTCCCCGCTCCCGTCTATCTTCAGGTTGACAAGCAATTCGCCGAGCTCCTTTTTCGTGATGCCAACTAAATCCGGCACTTCTACCATCGGTGTATCCAGCCATGTCAGTTCTTTTTCAAGCTGATCCTTTCTCGGCTCGACACCCATCGCCCTAAGGCTGTCCCCCATGATATTCCCGACGATCGGCGCGGCGACAACCCCGCCAAACTGGATAGTGCCCTTTGGATTATCCACTGCCACATAAACAACAAGCTCAGGATCATCTGCAGGGGCAAATCCTATAAAAGATACAATATGATTATTTTCGAGATATCTTCCGTTTTCCGCCTTTTGTGCAGTTCCGGTTTTGCCGCCAACTCTGTATCCGTCTACAAATGCTTTTTTCCCGGACCCTTGAGCCACTACACTTTCAAGTGCCAGGCGGATTTCCTTCGAAGTTTCCTCTGATATCACTTTTCTCTTAGCCTCAGGGGTTTTTCTCATCACGATTTCTCCTGAAGCAGGGTCAACCAGCTCTTTTGCTATAAAGGGTGTATAAAGCGTCCCGCCATTGACGGCTGCAGATATCGCGGCAACCTGCTGGATCGGTGTAACAGAAACACCCTGTCCGAAAGCAGTGGTCGCCTGTTCAACAGGACCCACATTATCAAGATTGAATAAGATCCCTTTTGATTCACCCTGAAGATCTATGCCTGTTTTTGCGCCAAAACCAAAGTCTTTAATATATTTGAACAGTGTTTCCTTCCCAAGCCTTTCTCCTAGTTCCACAAAGCCCGGGTTGCATGAATTTTGCACGACTTCGAGGAATGATTGGCTTCCATGCCCTCCTCTTTTCCAGCAGCGCAGTCTCGCTCCTCCTACTTCAGTGTAGCCCGGATCATGAAAGTGATCTTTGGCAAGATCCACTTTCCCTTCTTCGAGGGCGGCTGCCAGGGTGATGATTTTAAAAGTGGAGCCCGGCTCATATGAGCTCCAGACCGGCAGGTTCCGGTTGTATATATCCGGCGCAACGTTCCGGAAATTGGCAGGATCAAAGTCCGGCCTGCTTGACATTGCGAGGATTTCCCCTGTATTCGGGTTCATGGCAATGGCTATGATGCCGTCCGGATTATAGGCCGCCTCTGCAATATCCAGCTCCCTCTCGACGATCGTCTGCACCTTCGAATCGATCGTCAGCTTCAGGTCCATGCCATCGACCGGCGCCTTATAATCATCTGCCATATCATTCATCCGCTGTCCCTTTGCATTTGCATAAAATTTGACAGAGCCTTTCTCGCCCTTCAAATCTTTGTCATAATAAAGCTCCAGCCCCATCAGCCCCTGGTTGTCGATCCCGGCAAATCCGAGCACATGGGAAAGATAATTGCCAAAAGGATAATGCCGCTTGGAGTCCTCGGCGATATAGACCCCAGCCATTCCCTCCGCCCTGATTTCTGTCGCTTTTTCATGGGAAATTTTTCTGCCCTCAGGTATTTTTACACTTGATGCCTGCTTGGTGATCAGCTGAAGCGCCTTCTCCTCGGACATATTCAGTATGGCGGCCAGCTTTTCAGCCGTATCATCAGGATCTTTTACCTGCCTTGGAACGACATAGACGGTCGGGGCACTGACATTGGTTGCCAAAGCCACACCATTGCGGTCGACGATTTCTCCCCTTTCCGGCTCAAAAGGGATGTCCCGGCTCCACAGCTCTTTAGCTTCATCCGTCAGCATGCTGCCAAGGAAAAATTGGACATATCCGAGCCGGATATCGATGATGAAAAAGATGAGTATGCCTGCCAATAAAGCAATGGTCAACCGTTTTCTTACGGTAACATTTGAAACGCGCATGAAAAACGAACCTCCTTCAATTATGGCTCGTTCAACTATATGCTTGTACCAGCACAAATAGAACGCACCGCCTGAAGCGGTGCGCCCTTTCCTGTTAATCCAATACTTCTTCCTCTTCAGCGTCTTCCCCGCCGGCAGCTTCGTCCTCTTCAGCCGCTGACCTGCTGTATTGTTCCAGAGGCGTTTCAAAGTCCACAATTAGAAACTCGCCTTCCTTGACTGGAGACCCCGGGGAAAGATTCTGCTTGACTGCAAAGCCGCTGCCTACCGTATTCAGCTTCAGGCCGGCAATTTTAGCCGTCTTCATAACATCCCTCATGGACCAGCCCTGCATATCCGGAACATTCAAAGTCCCGTCCGTTTTAATGACTACCCGTTCCCCTTCGAGTATAGAAGCTCCCGGTTCCGGAAGGTGTCCCGTTATTTTGCCGCCTTTCCCGATCACCGCCGGCACAAACCCGGCGCCGCTCAGCTTTTTGACAGCGACTTCCGCAGAAAGGCCTGCAACATCCGGAACCTCTTTTGCTTCGACTTTCGTCTGCTTTGAAGGTTCTATATTTAAATATTGAAGGCTGTTCTGCATAACCGGCTTGAAGATCTGCGATACAGGCAGAGACCCTTTCACGTAATCATCGATTTGCGGCTGCTGGACTGCCACGTACATGACCAGCTCAGGATCTTCTGCCGGCGCCATGCCCATGAAAGAGAAAACATAGTTCTCAGGCCCGGTCAAATATCCGCCTGATCCCGGAATCTGTGCGGTTCCGGTTTTCCCTGCAACTTTATAGCCTTCCAGATTATATTTTTTATAGCCTGTCCCTTTTTCTGCTGAAACCACTGTTTCAAGTATATCAAGGACTTCCTTCGCCGTTTTTTCGGAAATCGGATTTCCGGCGCTTTCAGGCTTTGTATCCTTGATCACTTCTCCTGTTGATGAATCCACGATTTTGTCAATCACATGGGGCTTCATCATCTGCCCTTTATTCGCAATGGCGGTTGCTGCCTGGATCTGCTGGATCGGCGTGACAGCCGTCCCCTGTCCGAAAGCAGTGTTTGCCTTTTCAATCGGATACTGATAGGCGAATTTAGCACCTGTTTCATTCGGAAGGTCTATTCCGGTAGGATTATCAAACCCAAACCTGGTCAGATACTTTCTGAAAGCATCAAAGCCAAGCTGCTCTTTGGCAATTTTTGCAAAAGCGACATTGGAGGAGCGCTGCACCCCTTCAAGATAGGTGATTGAACCCCATCCGCGTCCATAGTTATGGTCACGGACAGGCCTTGACCCCTTGTCAACCACATATGTCCCTGACTCATACCAGGCATTGGGATTGAATTTCCCTTCTTCTATCGCTGATGCCAGCGTGAAAATTTTCATGGTCGAACCTGGTTCAAAAGAGGTCTCGATCGCCTCATTATACCAATCATCCTCAAGGCCTTCCCTTGTCTGAGGATGGAAGGACGGCCGCTGCGACATTGCGAGGATGTCGCCTGTCTTAGGGTCAGCCACGATTGCCACCATTTTCTTCGGGTTATATTCCTTCTGGACACTGTTCATGCTGTCTTCCAGGAATGTCTGGATTTTTTTATCGATCGTCAGATATACATCATTTCCATCCTTGGCCGGTTTTACCTTTTCGTCAGTCCCCGGGAGAAGATATCCCCAGTGATCTTTTTCATAGGTTACCTTCCCATTGATGCCGCTCAGGACGGTGTTCAGGCTTTTTTCTATCCCAAGCCTCCCCACTGCAGGCGTTCTGTCCGGTTCATCCTTATCCTCTTCTTCGGGCTTTTCCACATAGCCCACCAGATGGGATGCAAACATCCCATTTGGGTAGAATCGCTTGATTTCCGGCCGGAAAGAGATTCCCGGAAGCTTCAGGTCCTCGATTTCCCTCTTAAGCGAATTCGAAATATTGCGGCCTGCCGTACCGAACTCCACCTGTTTGGCACCAGGCTTTGAAAGAATCCTCTTAATCTCGGATTCTTCCAGGTCAATTACCTTTGAAAGCTCCCTTGCCGTCTTGTCCTTATCCACTACATGCTGCGGCTTCTTCTTATTGACAGTCATTTTTTTGTTAAGGATGGCAACCAGCGTGAATGAGCTTCCATCTTCGGCTACCACGTCGCCGCCCCGGTCATAGATGGTCCCCCTTTTCGCCTCAAGGACGCGTTCATTGGTATACTTCTGCTCCGCTTTTGCGGCCAAAGGCTGGCCGCCCGCTTCTCCTGTTATTTGAATCGACACAAATCTGTACATCAGAACAAAAAAGAGCAGGCTGAATATTACAAATAATATCGCTGCTCCATAATTGATATTTGGCTGTTTTTTCATCATTTATCCTGTACACCTCTGACATTTTCATTAAGTGTCAGACCAAGAGATTTTGCTTTTTCAAAAATACGCTCGTATGTACTAAGCTCGCTGATTTGCAATTCAAGCTCGCGATTTGATTTTTCTTTCTCATTTATAGAGGTTTGGATGTCCTGGATATCTTTGTTCATCTCATAAATGGCAGCCTGGTTTGAAATGATGTGGACAGCGCCAAAACAGACAATGGCCCCAAAAACGACACCCATAATTTTTTCGCCGGGCGAGAGCCACAGGTTCTTGATCTTAACCTTCTTCACCTTTACAGCTGTCTTGTGCTGCTGTACTTCCTCCTGCTGCATTTTCCTTGCCAAGTTGCTCATTTTATCCCTCCTGTGATCATATAGGGCCGGACAATGCCTGGCCTTTATTTTTATATTGGGGCAAGCTGTTAAGCTTGTCCCCTTATTGATTTGCTTACAGTTTTTCTGCAACCCTCAGCTTTGCCGACCGCGCTCTGTTGTTTTCTTCCAGTTCTTCTTCTGATGGAAGTATAGGCTTCCTTGCAACAAGCTTAAGCACCGGCTTGAATTCATCTGGAATGATCGGCAGGCCCGGAGGCAGCGGCGGAGTCTCGCTCGCTTTCTTGAAAGTCGCTTTGCATATCCTGTCCTCAAGCGAGTGGAAAGTAATGGCACTGATCCTGCCGCCTGGCTTCAGAATATCAATCGCCTGCTCAAGCGACTTCTCAAAAACACCAAGCTCATCGTTGACAGCAATCCTGATTGCCTGGAAAACCCGCTTGGCAGGATGGCCGCCTTTCCTTCTTGCCGGCGCAGGTATGCCGTCTTTTATCAGTTCGACCAGCTGGGAGGTCGTCTCAATCGGTGCTTTCTCCCTGGCCGCTTCAATCTTTCTTGCTATTTGCTTCGAGAACTTTTCCTCGCCATACCGGAAGAATATCCTGACAAGGTCCTCATACGGCCAATCATTCACCACTTCATAAGCGGACAGGCTTGCATCCTTATCCATGCGCATATCAAGCGGAGCATCATGATGATAGCTGAATCCCCGCTCAGGTGTATCAAGCTGCGGAGAAGAAACGCCAAGATCATAGAGCACACCATCCACCTCGGTGACTCCGGCTTTTTCCAGCTCTTCCTTTAAATGAAGAAAATTGCTTTTTATAATAGTGATTTTGTCTCCATATTTACTGAGCTTCTTTTGTGCATTTTCAATAGCTGTTTCATCCTGGTCAAAAGCATACAGCTTTCCCCGGTTTGACAGCTGTGTCAGAATCAGTTCACTGTGCCCGGCCCCGCCCATTGTACAATCGACATAGACGCCATCCGGCTTAATATCCAGGCCGGCTACCGTTTCCTCCAGCAAAACTGTTTTATGATCAAACATACTTGTCTTCCACCTTCCAATCGAATCATCGAGGAATTATTATACTAATAAAACATTCCCATTATATATCAAACCCAATCATATTTTCTGCAATTTCAGCAAAAGATTCCTCTGACTCTGCAAAAAAATCTTCCCAAAGATGTTTGCTCCATATTTCGATTCGATTGGAAACGCCTACTATGACACATTCCTTTTCCAGCTTCGCATATTGCATGAGCGGGCTGGAAATGTTGATTCTTCCCTGCTTATCGAGTTCGCATTCAGATGCACCGGAAAAGAAAAAGCGGGTAAACGCGCGTGCATCCTTCTTGGTCAAGGGCAGCCCTTTCAGCTTTGTTTCAAGCTGCTTCCATTCAGAAAGCGGATAGCCAAACAAACATTGATCAAGCCCGCGTGTCAAAATGAACATTTCGCCCAAATCGTCACGGAATTTAGCAGGCACTATCAAACGGCCTTTTGTATCAACATTATGATGGTATTCGCCCATGAACATGCCCTAAACCCCACTTTCCAACTCAAATGTACCACATTCCCCCACTTTCCTCCACATGTTTTTAATATTCTCCTTGCATTCTGCAAATCCTTCTGGTAAATAATTATTTTTCTCCTTTTTATTTCCTGATAAAAAATTCTTTCCTGGATGCAGGCGCGGCTCCCAATGCAAAAAATCCCCAGCCGGATTGGCAAGGGATGGGGAAACAAATATATATTTTCAAAAAATCTTCCTAAAAAAGAGGTTTGGAATATTTCCATTCCAAACCTCTTTACAGGCAGGTCAGTGACCGTCCTTAATTTTAAAGCTTTATCAGTTTATGCTTTCCATCGAACTCAAACGGAAGCTCCATTATATCGTCTATAAGGGTAAGACCATGCAAATTCAGATAATAAAGGATATTCCAGATCCGTTCCTGAGGCGACCCCGAAGGCCTTAAGGCAGCTTCAATCCGCCTGTATTTAGAAAGAATAGCTGAATGCCTGTTTTTTAGGCTTTCTTCAGTCTTCGCCTCCATGAAATCCAGCTGCTTCAGAAGAAAAGATCCATTTTTTTCAAGCAGGGGCAGCATTCCCTTGTCCGTTTCCCGAAGACGGCTTTCAATCATCTTATACTGGCTGATCAGCTGCTTTTTCGTTTCCCCGAACAGGCTTGAAAGCGCCTGGTCCTTTACTCCATCGACAAAAGCTTCCTGCTCTTTGCCTGTTCCATTTTCCAAAACCGCTGCTATTTCCAGGTCAAGATCCTGGATGTCTGAAGCAACAGGCCTTTCCAGCAATGTGATATTCAGCCTTGGCACAATCGGAGGCATCTCCATGCCGAGATGTTCAAATGCCTGTTTGAGCTCTGCCCAATAGGCGATTTCCCCCGGGCCGGCAATAAAAGCAAGGACAGGGAAAAGCCTTTCCTGCGTAATTGGCCTTGTCACCACATTATTGCTTAGCTTTTCCGGCGATTCTTTGGCAATCAGTGACAGTTCATCAAGAGAAAACTGAATAGCTCCATTCTTGCCCTCGAACACGCTGAGTTCCTCATTATATTCTAGAAGGACCCTTTCAGAATTGAGTTCATCATAGAAAAAAAGGTTGGCTGCATTATCTCCTATTTCAATCGCTGGCTTAAAACCGGCTGCCTCCACTTCCTTCTGCTGCTGTTTAACAGCTTTGGTGATGGAGGAAAACTGGCTCAGCTGTTCAGAGAAAATGTTTTTTTCAAGTTTTCTCAGACGGCTGTCTCCTGAATCGGCAAGCAAAATGCCATATTCCTTAAACAGCTCCATAATCATATATGAAAAAAAGTCGACAAAGGTTTCTGACTCGTCGGCAGCCCGCTGGACAAATTGAAGCAGATCTTTTGTATGCTCTGTTTCTCCATAACCTTCGATCAGGCTTTCTGCCCAGCGGAAACACAGGGATCGATCCAGCTCGATCATAGATACCATTTTCTTCTCAAGTATCTTATATGGATACACAGCTTTATCAATCCGCCCGCTGTTCTCCGCAAAGATATGATTGACCTCGTGATAATCATGATCCTCCCCGGCTATCCAGAACACCGGCACAACAGGAACTCCGAGTTCGGCTTCCTTCTGCTTTGCAAGAACAATTATAGAAATTACTTTATGTATAGTATATAAAGGCCCAGTCAATATTCCTGCTTGCTGTCCGCCGATGATGACCACACTGTCCTCCGAGCGAAGCTTATCTAATGAAATGCCGGTTTTGTCCGAAGAAGGAAATCTGGACATATACTGCCCGATATAATCGGCAAGCTCTTCTCTGTAAAACTTCCGTCCCTTCAGCTCGTTCAAACGCCTTTGATATTCGCTGGCATCATGATAGCGGTAATGGAAAAAACGCTCCACCTCAGGCTCATGAGACGTATAATCTGTCGCAAACCGGCTGGATGCCGGCAGTGAGAGATTTAAAATCTCCATCTAAGTACTTCCTTTCTGGTCAACAATTTTCACTCCTACCTGAGTATATCATTGTCAGAATTGAAAAGAAAAAAACTTTGCCTGAGAAACATCGCCCAAAAATGACTATCAGAGCATTGCTGCTTACGGAATAGACAGATAGCCGGAGACACTTTGAAAGACACCGAAGATCAAAAGGACAATATAGGCAGAGAAAAACAAAAGAAAATTGAACCGCCAGAACCCCTTGAAAATCATCTGGATATTAATCTCCTGTTTGACTTTCCAATGGATGACTGTGAATATGACCGCAGCAAACAGCATGAACAGCACTATAATCCATAAATAAGACCGTTCCCAAATAGCCAGGATCAAAAAATGAACAGAAAGAATAAGAAGAAATGTACTAGAGTCGAGTGCAATGCGGACTGACTTTTTGTGGCTTCCTGTAATCTGCTTGCTGATGACGAATACAATCAGGTAGCCTAGCAGCGGTACTGTTACAAGTGTTGCGGCAACTGCCGAAAAGAATGATGACATGATGGATCCCCCCTAGTTTCCAGGCTCCTTCCCCTTGATGCACGAATAAAATGCATGAACAAGGGGAGCTTGTTTATTTTTTTTATCCGCTTCTCCCAGAATATATCCGAGAATGGCATCAGCTTCTGTTTGTCTCTGGTTCTGCAGGTCTTTTAACATAGATGAAGTGTTTGATGAAGTTTTCCTGCAGACTGAAACCAAAGCATCAAAAGTTTCTTCAGGATCGGAAAGCTCCAGCACAGCGGCAATTTCCGCAAAATATTTCTGCACTACTATGTAATAAAAGGGATTTTCAATCAATTCTCCATTTTTCACTTGAAGAATGCCAGTCAGCGGGTTGACTACAGCATTGATGACAAGCTTTTGAAGGAGCATTTCCTTGTAATCCTTGCGGACGGAAAAAGGAAAGTCCCCTGAGGGTTCTTCCAGGCATTCCGCCGCTTCTGTTCCTTCTCCTGAGAAAACCGCTATGTTCGTTCTTCCAGCACCCGTGTGCTGAACAGTCCTTGCATCTTTTTTTAAAGCCCCATGCTCAACAGTTCCTACAAGGATGGCCCTGGCCCTGAGTTCGTGAAGCAGTGACAGATGGCCCATTCCATTCTGGAGAAATAAAAAAGAAGAAGATGTGGCAGCCTGATTATCATTTATGATAGAAATAAGGGGATGGATATCGTATTGCTTGACCGCAACAATGGAGAGCTCTTCTCCTCCCTTCCACTCATCAGTCAGCAGCACCTGTACATAAGAAATATGTTCCCGGCCTTCCGCCAATAATGAAATCCCATAGGAAGAGATAAGCTTTTTCTGCTCTGCAGAACGGACATACAGAGTGACGTCATGACCTTTCTGCAAGTATGCTGCAAATAATAATCCAATGGCCCCCCCGCCAATGATCCCTATTTTCATAATAACTCCTCTATTTTGTAACTTTTAGTAATATTCTATCAGATATAGCCAACTTCCTGTACTCCGCCTGGGACTTTTTCTTTTTTTTATGAAAATGGCTGAGGTTATAGGATGAAATCAGGCAAAAGGCAGCTCGCGCAGAAGGTGTTTAAAAGTAAATTAAAGGCATTTTGGCTTGATGAGTAGAGCGGAGCAGAACTACAGTGGTCAGAGGGCCTTAGTGGCTCTGACTAAAACCCTCTGTTTTCTTTTTTCCTGGTCAGAGGGTCTCAGTGGCTCTGACTAAGACCCTCTGTTTTCTTTTTTCTTGATCAGAGGGCCCCAGTGGCTCTGACTAAGACCCTCTGTTTTCTTTTTTCTTGGTCAGAGGGTCTCAGCTGCCTTGACTAAAACCCTCTGTTTTCTTTTTTCCCGGTCAAAGGGTCTCAGTGGCCCTGACTAAAACCCTCTGTTTTTCTTTTTTCCCGGTCAGAGGGTCTCAGTGGCTCTGACTAAAACCCTCTGTTTTCTTTTCTCTTAATCAGAGGGCCTCAGCAGCCCTGACTAAGATCATTTGTCTTCTTTATCTACAAATAGAGGGTCCCAGTTTCGAAACTGGAACCCCTCCCCTTTTCTTTCTATCAAACCGGATAAACCGGATGCTTTCTCACGCTGAAATTCAGTTCTTTTGTTTCATAATAAGAGAATCTCTCGATCAGCTGATCGCGGAGATCAGAGGCAGCGACAATATCATCTACGATCAATTCAGAAGCTAGCCTGTAGATGTCGATATGTTCTTTGTATTCCTGCTGCTTCTCCTGGACAAAGGCGATTTTCTCCTTTGGATCTTCTATTTCATTGATTTTATTGGAATATACGGCGTTGACGGCGGCTTCAGGGCCCATTACCGCAATCTGTGCGGTCGGCAGGGCAATGCAGCAGTCAGGTTCGAATGCAGGGCCCGCCATTGCGTATAATCCGGCTCCATATGCCTTCCGCACAATGACGGATATCTTAGGAACAGTTGCCGAGCTCATGGCTGCGATCAGCTTGGCGCCGTGGCGGATGATGCCGGCGCGCTCAACCTTTGTGCCAATCATGAAACCTGGGACATCTGCAAGGAACAGCAGCGGAATATGGAAGGCATCACAGAGCTGAATGAATTTCGCCGCTTTATCGGCTGAATCAACAAACAGCACACCTCCTTTAACCTTCGGCTGATTGGCAATGATACCGACAGCTCTCCCGCCTATCCGAGCCAGCCCAGTAACGATTTCAGGAGCAAACAGCTTCTTGATTTCAAAGAAACTGCCTTCGTCAATCAATGCATCAATGCATTCGTACATATCAAAAGGGGCATTTTGGTTAACCGGAATAATGTCTTCCAGCTGACGGCCCTCTTTGGCTGCCATTCCCTCCAGCAGTTCCGTTTTCTTCTGAAAATTTGGAGGGAAGTACGGCAAGTACCGTTTGGCATATTCGATCGCTTCTTCCTCACTGTAAGCAAGCACGTCGCCGCAGCCGCTGACAGAACAATGCATACGTGCGCCGCCCATTTCTTCCAGCGTCACTTTTTCCCCAATGACCTTTTCAGCCATCCTTGGGGAACCCAGGTACATGGAAGCGTTTTGATCCACCATGATGACGATATCACAGAAAGCCGGTATATAAGCCCCGCCAGCAGCAGATGGGCCGAACAGCAGGCAAATCTGCGGGATGACGCCCGACAGCTTGACCTGATTATAAAATATTCGGCCTGCACCTCGGCGGTTTGGAAACATTTCCAGCTGATCTGTAATCCTGGCGCCGGCCGAATCTACCAAATACAATAATGGAACCTTCAGCTTCTCGGCGGTTTCCTGGATCCGGATGATTTTTTCGACGGTCCTTGCCCCCCAGGATCCAGCTTTTACGGTTGAATCATTGGCCATGACACAGACTGTCTGTCCGCCCACTTTTCCAGTGGCGCAAACAACTCCGTCAGCCGGAAGGCCTTCTTCCTTGCAATTGGCAAATTTGCCGTCTTCCATATACTCCCCGTCATCAAATAAAAGCTCGAGGCGCTTTCTGACAAACAGCTTATTTTGCGCCTTCAGCTTTTCATGATATTTAGGGGTCCCGCCGGCTTCTGCCGCTGCGGACCTTTCCCTTAATGTTTCGGTCAAAGTGTTGACTGCCTTCATGTTATTCCTCCTCTTTTTATTTTGGCGGACTGCTATTCCAGTACGATCAGAACGTCTCCTTCATTGACAAAATCACCGGCTGAGACTTTTATTTCAGCTACTTTTCCGTCCATATGGCTTTCAACCGGGATTTCCATTTTCATGGACTCCAGCATAATGACTTCCTGGCCGGCCTTGATTTCATCCCCAGGCCCTGCCATTGTGTTCAAAACCGTACCAGCCATTGATGATGTTATTTCTTTCATGTGATTTCCTCCTCTTAATGAACTGCAAATTTCTTTTCCGCCAAAAAGGCTGTTGTATAATTTCCTTTAATAAAATCTTCGTCATTCAATATCTGCTGAAATAAAGGAGCATTTGTTTTGATCCCCTTGATTTCCAGGTGTGCAAAGAAATTAGATGCCCGCTGGATCGCTTCTGACCTCGAGCCTCCGAAGATGATGCACTTCGAAATCATTGGATCGTAAAAAGGTGTGACTGTGTTTTCAGCGAGATATCCATTATCCATCCGGATCCCGTCCCCCTTTATCCAGGAAAAGCTATCAATTTTTCCCGGAGAAGGCATGAAGCTTACAGGATCTTCTGCATAAAGCCTGAACTCGATCGCATGGCCGTCCCTTGCTATTTCACCCTGCAGCAATGGAAGCTTTTCGCCCCTTGCCACGAGGATCTGCCATTTCACAAGATCCAGGCCGGTGATCTGCTCGGTTACGGGATGCTCGACCTGAAGCCTTGTATTCATCTCCAGGAAATAGAAATTCTCTTCTTCATCTACAATGAATTCAACAGTGCCGGCATTCACATAGCCGACCGCTTCTCCTGCTCTCAGCGCTGTTTCCAGCATATTCTGCCTTGTCCCCTCAGATAAAAAAGGGGATGGCGACTCCTCAACCACTTTCTGGTGTCTTCTTTGGATGGAGCAGTCCCTTTCATACAGGTGCACAAGGTTTCCGAATGAATCCCCGAATATTTGGACCTCGATATGCCTGGCGTTAGGAATATACTTTTCTACAAATACATCATCTGTGCCAAAATAAGCTTTTGCCCGTGCTTTTGTTGAGTCGTAGGACTTAGCGAGCGCTTGCTCATTTTCACAGCGGATCATCCCGATTCCTCCCCCGCCGCCGCTTGCCTTGAGCATGACAGGATAGCCCATTTCATCTGCAAGGCTTATAGCTTCTTCGAGCGTGGCGACACCTTCACTGCTTCCCGGAACGACGGCAACTCCCGCCTTGGCCATAGTATCCCGGGAAACGATTTTATCTCCCATCAGCTCAATGGTCTCAGGGGATGGTCCGATGAAAACAATTCCCTCATCAGCTGCTGCACGGGCAAAAGCCGCGTTTTCTGATAAAAAGCCGTAGCCCGGGTGAATAGCATCGGCCCCTTCAGCTTTGGCAATCCGCAGTATTTCATCTGTTTTGAGATAAGATCTGCCAACCGGGGGCTCCCCTATCCGGAAAGAATGATCCGCTTCCTGGACATATGGCATTCCGCTATCTGCATCTGAGTAAACAGCAATCGTTTCAATTCCCATTTCACGGCATGTTTTAATGACGCGCGAGGCAATCTCCCCGCGGTTTGCAATCAGTATTTTTCGCACATTCAGTCCCCTTTCCTGGCTTTATCCCTGCAATAAAATATATTTCTACAAAGTTCTCCTTTTTCCCTTCTTTTTTTGAAAACGCTTTCTATATTATTTGAAAATAGCTAATAGCCCTCTTTCTTTTTGCCTGACAGCAGCATATTCATTCCGGATATCTGCATGCTGCCATAAAATTCAACATCAATTACTACTTGATTATGCAGAATTATTTGTTATTTTGTTATATAATGTTGGAAAGCGCCTTCAAATATTTGCTGTAACAGGCAGGTTTAAATTTCTATAATGCAGGGCAAAAAAATTCATATGATGTAATGCAGCCAGTACGCAAGGGGGAAACATAATGGAATTTAAAGTAGAAAAATTAAAGGTGAACTATAAAACACTTGAGGAATTTAAAAGATTCAAAGAATATGGCCTGCAGGAATTATCCATGTTTGAAGATCTTGAAGCCAATATTATTGAAAACGACAGCGAGTCTCCTTTTTACGGGATCTATTTCGGGGATAAGCTGGTTGCCAGAATGAGTCTTTACCGGGAGGCTGCGAAGTTTGACCGCTATTTCAGCCCGCCGCAGGATTATCTTGAGCTCTGGAAGCTGGAAGTTCTGCCTGATTACCAGGGCAAAGGGTACGGAACTGCGCTTGTGAACTTTGCGAAAAGCTTCAAGCTTCCTATCAAAACCAATCCCCGCATCAAATCAAAGGAATTCTGGGAGAGGATGGGCTTCACTTCCGTCTCGTATGACATAGAAAGGGATCTGGGAGAAAACCCATTGGTGTGGATCCCAGCCGGAGCATCTGAACAGACGGGTGAAAGCAAATAACAGGGGCAGACAGCCAGAAAGCGGACATTAATTGTCCGCTTTTTAGTATGATCATTTTTGAAATACCTGCTGGCTGTTCTTTGTTTTCTGCTGGCGGTCTTCCTCTTTCAGCACCACCATCTTCCTTGCCCTTTCCATTATTTCGGTAAGCGCTTCATAGTCTCTTTCCATGACAGAAATCTCCTTCAGCAGCCTTTCGTTTTCTGCCGCCAGGTAATATACCTGATTTTCCAGCTTCTTGATCTGCTCTCCCGTCTCAGCCGCTGCCGGCTGATTGGCTTTGCGGTACAATGCTTCAATGTAACCCACTATAACCTCAACTTCAGGGATTTCTGCCCCGGGTGTGGCTTTTTCCGCTGTTGTACCTTCCTCCGTTTTGGCGGATTCAGGTTCCAGCTTGCCAGTCTGTACCGCTTCCGGCTTTTTCTTCAATTCCTTCCGCTGTTTCTTTGCAAGCTCAATCCCTGATTTATATTGCTTCCTCACATAAGAATTCCATCTGAAACCGCATGCCGCAGGGGTCCTTGAAAGCTGTTTTCCCACTTCCTCGAAGGCCTGCAGCTGTGTACCGCCTTCCCGGATATGGCGAAGCACCACTTCAGCAAGCAGCAGATCTTCATCCTGGGTCCAGGCATCCTGCCTTGTTGTCGACATCAGCTATCCCTCCTAGTCTTTTTAAAAGCATATGCTTCTGCTAGAAAAGATAGACTGATGCAAAATAAATTATAATGATTAAGAGCGATTTAGAAATTTGTCCACCTGGGCATGATGCTCATCCTTTTCCCACAGAATTGCGCAGCGGCGGACTTCGTCGTCAATTCTCTGCAGAATATGGCTGTTTTGCCACTTTTCAATCTGCAGCCTTTTGTAGCTTTCAAGCACATTCACATCCATCCGGAGAATTTTTGACAAATAATCCCTGCAGCTTTCGAGCGCTTCCTTTTGGCTTATCATATGAATGAATCCGAGCTCCAGCAGTTCAGAGCATCCATAAACCGATGCTTCCGCCAGCATTTTCAGCGCATTGGCCTGCAGGAGTTTCTCCATTAAAATAGAGCCGCCGCCCCAGCCGGTCGTAATTGCTAGCTTTCCCTGGATGAATCCTGCCTTTGCACCCGGAGCTGCTATACGGAAATCGCATGCAGATGCAATCTCACAGCCTCCTCCAACCGCCGCCCCATTTAAAAAAGCCACTGTCGGTTTGGGCAGGAACAGCAGGTCTTTCAGGATTGCCGCCATCCCTGACAGCATTCCAAAAGCCTCATCCTCTGTCTTCAGGCTGTGGAAGAGCCCCAAATCTCCGCCTGAACAAAAAGCATGGCCTCCGGCTCCGGTTATCATAAGTGCCTTAACCTCTTTCCTGCCTGCCAGATTGACTGCCTCCCTCAGCCCTTCCATTACTTCATAATTGATTGCATTCCGGACTTCCGGCCTGTTGATCGTGAATTGAAGCAGTCCATCTTCATGCTGTTCTATCGAATACGGCATCATCATCTTCCTTCACTTTTCTTCCATTATAGGAAGAAGTCCGGCTAAATAGCAATAAAATCACAGAACAGCCCAGCTGCACCTGAAAAACGCCAAAATTAAAAGCACAGGGATATAATCCCTGTGCTTTTAATAGTGAAAATTAGTCGTTAACAACTTCTTTTCCTTTGTATGTTCCGCAAGCCTTGCACACGCGGTGAGCAAGTTTCATCTCACCACAGTTTGGGCATTCTACCATACCAGGCACTTGCAGTTTGAAATGAGTGCGACGTTTTCTTTTCGCAGTTTTAGAAGTTCTTCTAAAAGGTACAGCCATTCTTCCCACCTCCTTAAAGAGTATTAAGAAAGTTATGAAGGCCAGGTATTCGCTGGATTCTTCAAATGCTTCTTGTAGTAGTTCATTAGTCCGGAAATATTCCGGGGATCATAATCCAGTCTCCTGCTATTCGCCGGAGGGATCATTTTGATCAAAGAAATTCGCAAGCCCAGCAAGACGGGGGTCGACTTTCTTTTGAAGGTCTTCCTCCTGGATGACTTCCCAGTCCTTGCCGGATTGGGGGGCACCCTCTTCACCGCTGTCCTCGCAAAAAACCTGCATAGGGACTTCAAGCAAAAGGATTTCTTCAATGATCGGCTGAAGATCAATGACATCGCCTTTCACCTGATGGGTTTCCTCTTCGGTTTCATAATCCAAACCTTTTAAGAGGAATGTTTCAGTTGTTTCAACATTAATTGGATAATGCACATCAACTAACGTACGAGAACAAGGCAGCACCAGATGACCTTTAATCGCTAAATGAAAAGTCACCTTGGACGAATCTATATCCGCCCGGCCAAATATATGAATCGGCGAAACCTCTCTGATCGTCGGGTCAGTATCCCTGATCCCGCTCACATCCACTGTTTCATCGATCGGATAATCCTTGCTTCGATATTTCTGTAATTGACTTATTGTCCATTTCATACGAATCACCCCAAGGCAACAAAAGTAATTATAGCTTTCATATAATTATTTGTCAATATTTTTTCTTTACACTATAATTTAAGCTAGTTAAACGCAGAATCGGCTTATTTTCCGGGATTTTTCCTCTTGAAGGAGAAGCCTCATCTACCATTACAGCTTCTGTCACTATAACATAGGTTTATCACAAGCAGCCGATATTAAACCATTATAAGGGGAATGTTCTTATGAAAGCAGTTGGTGTAATCGTTGAGTATAATCCTTTCCATAACGGGCATTTATATCATCTGAAAAAATCGAGGCAAGCAGCAGGCGGAGATGTTGCCATAGCTGTCATGAGCGGAAATTTCCTCCAAAGAGGCGAACCGGCGCTTCTCTCTAAATGGGCACGGGCTGAAATGGCGTTACAAGCCGGCGCCGACCTCGTTTTTGAGCTTCCCTATAAATTCGCTGTTCAGAATGCCGAAACTTTTGCAGACGGTGCAGTTTCCATTCTTGCTGCTGCGGGATGCAGCTCCATCTGCTTTGGGAGCGAATCTGGAGACATCGAAACATTCAACTCTGCCGTCCATCTGCTCGACAAATACAATGAAGCCTACCAGGAAAGGATCAGGCACCATATAGGAGACGGAAACAGCTACCCTAAAGCATTGTCTCTTGCTTTCAGTGATCTTGGGCTGGGCGAATCCGGGCTGGACCTGTCCAAGCCGAACAATATTCTCGGCTATCAGTACGCCAAGTCGGTCCATTCCCGCCATCAGGAATTGGAGCTCCTGACTGTTGAAAGAAAAAGTGCCGGCTATCATGACGAACACTTCTCATCAGAGACCATTGCGAGCGCAACAAGCATCAGGAAAGCTTTGTTTTCAGACGGGCATGAACTGACCGATATCAAATCATATGTTCCTGGAACAACGCTTGACATCATGGAAGCTTATAAAAAAACCTTCGGTGCCTTCCACCAGTGGGAAATGTACTGGCCCTTCCTCAAGTACCGGCTGCTTCAGATGTCCGCTCCTGAACTAAAAGAAATCTACGAAATGGAAGAAGGCCTTGAAAACAGAATCATGCATTCGGCCATAAAGGCAGGAACCTTCCATGAGTTTATGGAATCCATAAAAACGAAGCGATATACCTGGACAAGGCTGCAGCGGGCTTGTGTCCATATACTGACCAACACGAAAAAAGAAGAAATGCTGCCGCAGCCTAAGTCAGCATCCTATCTCCGGCTGCTCGGGATGAGTGAAGAAGGGCGGATATATTTAAACAGGCAAAAAGGAAGCCTCGGCCTGCCCCTCATTTCCAAGCTGTCTTCCAGCCCCGAAGAAGCTGTGCGGCAGGATATACGTGCAGCCAGGATCTATGCTTCAGCCCTCCCGCATCCGCAGCGCCAGAAACTGCTGGATATGGAATACACTCAGCCGCCAATCTATCTGAAAGGCAGCAGGGCCTGACAAAAAAGGAGCAGGCAGGGAATCATCCTGCCTGCTTTGTTATTTTGGTTCCAAACCTTCCAAATAATCTACCGCTTCATCAAATGTGTTGATCGGAATGATTTTCATATCTGTCCCGATCTCCTCGGCAGTTTTTGCTGCTTCGCTGTAGTTCGACCCGGCTGCGCCATTTTCATTCGGCGCCAGAAAGATTTCTGCGCCAGCTTTGTCGGCCGCTACAATTTTCTGCTCAATCCCGCCAATCCTTCCGACTGTTCCATCGGCAGAAATGGTTCCTGTTCCTGCAATCTGATAACCTCTTGTCAGATCTTCCTTAGTCAGCTGATTGTAGATTTCCAGAGAAAACATCAATCCAGCGGACGGACCGCCTATTTCCTCTGTATTGAGGCTGACTTCCGGCTCGACTTTAATCTCCTTGTCATCGACAAGCGATATGCCGATCCCGACCTTATCAGGATCATCCTTGAAAGCTTTCAGCGAAACCTCTGCTTCTTTGCTCTCCCCGCCTCTTTTATAGGCAAGTGTAATGGTGTCTCCCTCTTTTTGTGTGCTGACATAAGAAATGAATTCTTCAGACGACTTGAATTTCTGATGGTCCACTTGTGTTATCATATCGCCTGCCTTCAGCACTCCGTCGGCAGGCATATCAGGCAGGACATTCATCACATAGACGCCTCTGTACTCATAATCCACCGGCAGGCCAGCCTTTTTATAGGCAACCTCAATGGCTGCTGTTTTTGATGTGTCCATCAGATGCAGCTGGCGGACATTGTATTCTTCATCAGTTTCATCTTCGCGCCTAATTTCCTCGACAGGATAGATTTCCTGGAACTTGCTCACCTTTGCAGTCAGATAGGAGTAAATATTGGCCCTGCCCATCCTGACGGTCGTAAGCATGAAGTCCCCTGTCTCATCATATCCGCCTTCCACTTCAATTATCGGTTCCAGCTGCTTGGCCATGCCTGGTTTTGTTACATAATAAGGCAGATAATAGAAAAATCCTGCCAGCAAAATCACTGCAGCGATAAAGAAGGAACGGAGGAAGATTTTATTTCTCTTCATCGTCTTCTTGCCCCTTCCAATTTTGAATAGCTTCCTTTATTCTGGGAACTTGCTTTCTTGCTTCTTCTTCCCCAATCCTGATGATATCTTCAATATTTGTGAAAGCCCTTGAGCTGTACATTTCCACATGCGGTCTGATCATGATATCAGAGGCGATCTCCCGGTTGGAAACGAGCTCCATCTGCATTATGTCCAGGCTTTGCATGATCACATCGAAAATGGATGTGATGTCAGAGCTGGTCTTCACTCTTGACACATCTACAGCTATGATCAGGTCCGCTCCCATTTCTTCAACAACAGATACAGGCACCCTGTCAATGACCCCCCCATCGACCAGGAGCCGGTCTTCCAGTTTTTCCGGAGTGAAAATCCCGGGTATTGATATGCTTGCCCTGACGGCATCAGCAATCGGCCCTTTGCAGAAAACAACTTTTTCCCCTGCCTTAAGATCAGTTGCAACCACTCTGACAGGGATATCAAGATCTTCGAGGTTCTTGCCATGGGTAAACAATCGAATAAGTTCCTTCACCTTCTTGCCAGCCAGAAACCCCATCTTCGGCACTGTAAAATCAAGATAGTACTTTCTTTTGAAAGCTCCGGCCAGCTTATAGAGCCTGTCAATGTCCAGTCCTGCTCCATAAAAGCAGCCTACAAGCGCTCCCATGCTGCTCCCGGCAATCACATCGACGTTGATTCCTTCCTCTTTCAGCACTTTGATGACACCAAGATGGGCGAACCCCCTGGCTCCCCCTGATCCCAGCGCCAATCCAATCACGGGCTGCCTCATCAGCATCCCCCCTTTTATATAAGACTCATGGCGGGCGATAGTCAAGAATTTGCTTACCTCCCCATCAAACACAATAAAGCCTGGTTTAATCTTATGGTCTATTTTAACTTTCTATGAGTATATTGGGATATATGGGGACAAGGCGTGCCCGGCTGAAGCCGATTGGGCAAAGCAAATGGAAAACCCTGTATATTGGCTGAAAAATCTACTGTGCAGACTCAGGAGGGGCGGTTTGCCGCTCCAGACCCGGCCCGCTGATTATAAATACAGTTTATCACTGTTCTGCAAGAGCTGCACAGTTTGTTACCTGATAAGGGAGGATTTGCCGGTGTTGCGTTCCAAACTAAAAACACTCATATTAGCTTCATCCGTTACATTAATGGCTGTATCGCTCATATCCTTTCCACAAGAATCAGTCGACGCCTCGATTAGAGGCCTCAATATGTGGTGGGAAATTGTCTTTCCTTCCCTCCTCCCCTTTTTCATAGTATCTGAGATGCTGATCGGATTCGGGGTGGTCAAATTCCTCGGCGTTTTGCTGGAGCCGCTCATGCGGCCGCTTTTCCGCGTTCCGGGCGTCGGAGGTTTTGTCTGGGCGATGGGGATGGCTTCAGGCTATCCTGCCGGGGCAAAGCTTACTGCCAGGCTGCGGCAGGAAGATCAGCTGACCAAAACAGAAGCTGAAAGGCTCGTTTCTTTTACAAACTCATCCAACCCCCTATTTATTTTTGGAGCGGTCTCTGTCGGTTTTTTCAACAATGCAAAAATCGGCATCATACTGGCTCTGGCCCACTATCTTGGAAATATTACTGTCGGCCTGATCATGCGGTTTTATGGAAGAAAAGAAGAGATGACCCGTTCAAGGCCAAAAAGGAAAAATTCTCTCAGGGCTGCGTTTTCTGCTCTCCATCAGACAAGGATCAATGACAACAGGCCCATTGGCAAATTGCTCGGCGACGCTGTTATGTCATCAGTCCAGACGCTGCTTATGATCGGGGGCTTCATCATCTTATTTTCGGTTATCAATAAATTGCTCTTCCACCTGCATATCACAGCCTTTGCAGCCGAATTCATAGCAGTCGCCTTCAGCAGCATCAATCTTCCTTCCGAGCTCAGCATCCCATTTATTTCAGGTCTGTTTGAAATAACACTGGGAAGCCAAATGACGAGCCAGATTCAGCAGGCCACCCTGATGCAGCAGGTTATCGTAACAAGTCTTGTGCTGGGATTCTCAGGATTTAGTGTACAGGCCCAGGTGGCAAGCATTCTGGCCCAGACCGATATCGGCTTTAAGCCTTTCTTTGCTGCAAGAATCATCCATGGAATTGCGGCGGCTATGTTCGCCTTTCTTCTTTGGGGGCCAGTCTATGAGAGGTTCTATCATACAGATGCCCCTTCCAATGCTTTGCCTGTTGGGCTGTTTGGAGGAAATGCTTATTCACAGGCTGCGGCATTCCTGGCAGAGCATGGACCTCTGATAACGCTCGCAGCTTTGCTTGTCTATATTTTCCTGCTGGGCAGGCAAATTTATGCAGGAGATGCACAAAAAAAATAACCGGCACACGCCGGTTATTTTTACTGCTGAAGACTGAATTTCCCGCTGAGCGCTTTTTGGACTGCCTCTGGAACAAGCTCGGAAATATCTCCGCCGTATTTAGCCACTTCTTTGACGATGCTGGAGCTTAAAAAAGAAAATTGGTTGTTTGTCATCATGAAAAACGTTTCTATTTCCTCGTTCAATACCCGGTTCATTGATGTAATCTGCATCTCATACTCAAAATCTGAAACCGCCCTGAGGCCCCTGATGATTGCGCTTGCCCCGACCCCTTTTGCGTAGTCTACAAGCAGCCCCTGAAAAGAGTCCACTTTCACATTGGGGAATTCCTTCGTCACTTCACTGATCAGGCTGATGCGCTCATCAACAGAAAAAAGCGGATTTTTGGATGAGTTATTAAGCAGGACCACATGAATCTGGTCAAAAACCTTCGAGGCCCTTTTAATAATATCCAGGTGGCCATATGTAATGGGATCAAAGCTGCCCGGACAAACTGCAATGCTTGCCATTGTCATCCTCCTTCATTTCCGTTGCTGTATGTAAAAATAGAAACTGCGATTATTCCATATGTCTCACTTTTAGTTTTCACAAAATTCCCTGCCTCACCCGGCAGCTCTATATCTGAAGCATGTTCACAGACGATAACTCCCTCTTCTTTGAGGAGGGAATGCCGGCCGATCAGTTCCATCAGCTTCAGCAGCTGCTGTTTTTTATAAGGAGGGTCCAGGAAGATATAGTCAAAAGAAATTTCCCTTTTAACAATCGCTTTCAATGCCCTTTCAGAATCGTTCCGGTAAACCTCCGCCTTGTCTTCAAGGCCGCAGGCTTCCAGGTTTTCATGGACCGTCTTGATTGCCTTTCCTTCCCGGTCAACGAAAATCACGCTTCCGAGCCCCCGGCTTAAAGCTTCAATTCCGAGGCCTCCGCTGCCGGCAAAAAGGTCAAGTCCGATTCCGCCATCAAAATACGGCCCAATCATGTTAAAAATAGCTTCTTTAACCTTATCGGTGGTTGGCCTTGTTGTATTTCCGGGCACTGCTTTTAAAGAAATGCCTTTGCATTCACCTGACACCACTCTCATCATTCATCACCACAATCATTTGACATTTTCCCTTATTTTCTTATTTATCCTAACACAATTCGCCCCATGCCGCCAACAGGCTATTTGAAAGCGGATTCATCAGAAAAGCGGAAGCGCCTTGCCCACTTAAGGAACGCAGACTAAGAACGCCACGTCCTGTGGCAACGTCTGCATGACCAGCTTCCTGGGGGCCCTAAGACAAGACACCCGAAAAGGCGCTCTTTGCCTTTTTGGGGGGCTTGGCTTATGACTCGAGGGGGCAGGCGCTGGATTAGTAAATTTCCTTAACTGCAAAAAATGTTCCCAAAAGGTGTATAAGCGTGTTCTTTATGGAAATAATGTAAGTAACAACATCTATTCGAGGGTGTTGTTGCCAACCGCGGAGAAGACTTACGTTTCCCCATAAGTTCTTCCTCCGGTTTCTCCTCTCCCTTTGCCTTCTGTCCCTATGGGATATAGAAGGGCCCTGCAGGAATGCAGGGTTTTTTTTGTTACTGCCAAAAGAAAGGCGGGAGTGCTGAAAAGTTTGGAATTAGATAGTTATCGGTAAATTCTTTTCTTTTAACAGACGAACAAATGAAAAAAGCTGGCATCGCCAGCTTTTCTTATTTGCCTTTTTCGATAGAAATCCTGTTTTCATCTTCGGCAACTTTAATTTTAAATAGTGCTTCCAGCCAGTGACTGTCCATAAAAAGCTCTGGTCCTACTGTTACCAGCGGATTCTCCAGGAGCCCGTAGTCCTCTTCATTGTATATGAAAATGTTTTTGTCCAGATAGAAACGGTAGCTATTATTGCCTGCCCCCTGAAGGAGAATTTCTTTAGCAGAAACTTTTTCCGCTTTGAATCCAAGCTGCCCTGCAGTTTTAATAAATGGAAAATATGTTTTTCCATTCAGGCCGATTGCCTCCAAATCTGACTCTGTCCCATTGACATCTATTTTCCGCTCATCGGCAAAATAAAAAGGAATATAAGGAGCTTTCTCATCTTTGTTCAAAGTGAAATAGCGTGTTTCTTTTCCAAGTTCACTTACAAGGAAACGATCCAGCTGTTCCGCATTAAGAGAATCCGAGTTTTTAACGTAAGAGTAAAATCGTTCCATTCCTTCTTCACCCATGACCTCCTTCAGCCCCGCCAGAAGACTTTTTGCCTTTTCAGAGCCAGGCTCCTGTGAGAGTACTGCCGAAGCCGCTAAATCCAGCAGCCAGGTTTCACCAGGAGGTGTCCTGCTGAATTTCTCTTTTAGAGCTTGAGACAGAATTTTAGCCATCATCTCATTTGGATCAGTTCCGGGATTGATAATCATTAGTCCGCTGCCGGCAGCTTCCTTATAGGCAGCGGTTTGTATTAAAGTTAAGAACGGAAGGTCTGCCATTTTCTCCGCCGTTTCCGGAGCTATGGCAAGTCCGTTTTCTTTTTCCTCAGCTAAAAAGATGACATTATCGCCTGCCTCAAAAGTCTTCAGCTTTTCAGCCTGCCAGAAGACAGCCGGTGCGCCTCCTTCCCGTTCAAACACATAATAATCGATCAGTTCTCCCTGCTTGTACCCTTCCGGGCGGCCGCCGGCAGACCAGGTTCCAGACCTTCTGGAGGAATCTACAATGACGGTAAGTGTATCATCTATGTGAACATCAGGAATCATGGTCGTCCAATCAGTCAGCAGGAACGCGGCTGGAGAAGCGCCCACAGGGATTATATATTCGAATGTGAAGCTGCCGTCTTCAGAAATGAATGTGGACGGATCCTCATCAGAAGAGCTGCATCCCTTCCCTTCTATGCCGGGACATTCCCATCTGAACTGCTTCTCTGTTTTGACAGTTCTGTATTCTTTGCCTTTCGACAGGCCTTTTATAGTCTGTGTAACAAATAATTGATCTTGTTTTGTTTCTATTGTCAGCTCCTGTTGGGCTGTCTCCAGCACATTAGAAGGCTCTGACTGTTTGGAATAGGCATTCCACTGAAAGAACAGCATTGCGCCGATTACAGTCCCTAATGCCAAAAAACTGAGAAACAATCCTTTCCACATGCCGATTCTCCTTTGAAAAATAATTCTTTATTCATACAATAGCAAATGAACCTGACCAGGACTATCCTTTTTTTTACGATTTCATGAAACTTTTATCCTGATTCGTGATTTGCATTTTTTTCGTTCTTTCTATAATCTTCCGCCAGAAGACCCGTTTCCAGATTAGAGTGAAGGCTTCTCAAACACTCTGCTTAGTGATAAAGTATCAGGAGACTCATTAAATTTTTTCATATTAACCAGGAGGAATCTATGTGATCCAGCGTTTTATTGAATTGGGAGAAGGCTATTCCGATATATATGAATTACTTGAAATTGTCCGTTCCAACAAGCATCGGCTGCAGCATCTGATTGCATTCCAATCCACTTTTGAAGGGAAAGAGATGACATCGGTCGCCGCAGTGCTCAAGCCTGCAGAGACAGGGAAATTCCAGCCTCTGTATATTTGCCGGGAAGGTATCCCCCATCCTGACACTGCTCCCAATGCCAGATTTCAATTATTTAAGGATTTGGCTGATGAATGCGGAAAGGAAATGATCCGTCTGGAAGTAAAGCCTTCTGCACTCTTTGCAGAAAAGGAATTATTCTACCAGTACCTCATCGGCATTCTCAGATTGAACCATTATATACAGCCGCTGCATTAGGAATGACAAAAGCGCAGGCGGCGTATTTCACTTCCTGCCAGCAAGAACTCGAGGGCAGGCACCCATAGTGATTGACGTTTCAATATTTCTTTTATAACCAGAAAAAAAGGCAGGGAATTCTCCCAGCCTTTTTAAATACCCATTTTATAATCGTATTCTTTCGCTTTATCCGGCTTCGAATTTTCGAATTCTGTCTTCAGGAACGGTTTATAGGAAGGCTCAGCCTTTTTTACGAATGAATAGGATGAAATTTTTTGGATCAATGCCTCAGTATCCTCTATATCGCAGTAAATGACCGCATACTTCAGCTTTTTGGAAACATAATGGACATTTCCAAACCGTCTCAGCATTTTTGCCTGCTTAAGAGAATAAAGCCAAACAATGATTCCCTGTCGCTGACCTAGCATATAGTTTTCCCCTTCAATTTGGCAGTTTTTTATAGTCTAGCAAACAAAAAGGCATATATCAAGAAAAGCTTATAGACTTATGTGCCGGTGCGGAATGCAAAAAGCCCGGGAGTACAAGCTCCCGGGCCATGTTGATTTATGCGGAACAGCTGCAGCTTCCGCCTGATCCGCAGCCGCCTCCGCAGCTGGAGTCAAAGAACGGGTTGCCAGTCGGCACCTTTACACTTTCCGAGACAGACTTGCCAATGATGAGACTGACTTCGTCAAGCAGGCTTTGCAAATCTGTTTCAGCCTTTTTGAACTCAGCCAGATGAATGTCCATGTCCATCTCCCTTTTCACTTCCCTGATGCTCATCATCACTGTTTTATAATCAGGATGATATCTTCCGAAGCGCTGCACTTCTTCGTACTGCTCCTTCATTTTTACAAAGGCTTTAATTTTCCTTTGTGTCTCCCTGCTGTTTTTCACTTTATATAAACAAGCGCGGTACTGCTCCGCCGCTTCTGATGTAAGAATCATGGCCGATAATTGGTCAGCTCTCTCAAGCAATTCGACTCTTTCGGTTGTTGCAAGCATGAAAAGCCCACCTCCGATTCATATTCTATCATGAATATGTTAATTTGCGAAGTATGTGCTTAAGGTATTTTTACAGTAAATTCCTTTTCTGCCCCCAAAGGACTTCCTTTGGAAACTACCTTCACCTTTATGTTATGAAGTCCGCTTGCGAGCCCTTTGACCGAAAAGGAAGCAGCATGGACTTCCCGCACTTTCTTTCCGTCAGCATACAGAAGGATTTTTCCTTGCTGTTCCCCTGCACCTTCACGGAAAGAAACTCCTGTAACAATACAGTCTATGTATAGGTCACTGCCATGGATGGTATATTTAACAAATAGCGGGCTCTCCTTTTCCTCCAGCCCTGCTGCTGAAATGTTCTTAGCCCCAATATCCCCTGTTTCAAAAAGCTTTGCCTCCGGCTCCGGCAAATCTTTGCCGCATCCGGCAGCCAGCACTGCTCCGATTCCAATGAACAAGGCGATTACTTTTTTCATTTCTTGTTCCTCCTTTGCCTTCAGGCTATTACTAGTCTTTCTTGGAAGGCGGCTGTTTATGAGCAGAAATTTTCAAATAGAGAGCGACCCTTTTTTAAATACAATGAAAAAAGCTCTTCTCCCGGGAGAAGAGCTTACTATGAAGATTGTGAGTTCATTGCCTGAAACATGCTCATCATCATGGAAGCCATCTGGACGCCATTGGTGAACTTCTCTACATGATGCGGGATCGTTCTTTTATAATAATGCAGTGCGGCAACCTCCAGCGCTTGTATTTCCTGGGGATTCCTGGACAAAGTGCGGTACCATTGGGGCTGTTCTCTAATAAATTGCTTCAGTTCTTTTTTCTGCTCTAAATAGTCAAGGATATCTCTTCTCATCTCACACCTGCCTTGAATCAATCTTTTCGGAATGAAAAAGGATTTGGCGGTTTTGCCTGGACCGGGCTTTGTGAGCCTGGCGTCTGGCTTCCTGTCTGGAATTGGGAGATTACGCCCTGGACCGCAGACAGGGCCTGGCTGAGATTATTAATATATCCTTGCACCTGGCCGGGATCCATTTTTTTTACGGTCCCCATCACTGTGGACATCCAGTCGCTTTTTTTCTCCTCTTCCTTCACTTCTGCCCCAGGAGCCGCTTCCCCCCATCTGGCATCCTCCTCACCGAGAAGGTACCAATCTTCATATAAATCCTGCCACGTCGACTTTCCATCTCTTACTTCTTTGATGATATGCGGCCTGGATTTTACGAAGTCCTTGAATTGCGCAACGGAAGGATGAAGTTTCTTAACAGTCATAATTCAATCACCTCATCTGATGCATTCGCCTACATTACCATATGAAAAAACTGAATGAAATGTGAAAGCTGTCTTCCCGGATGCAAAAAATGCCAAATAAATGTTAAGATATGAAGCAGAAAGCATGTGAAAGGTGATTTTATGGATGAGCAGCTAAGGGATTTATTTGAAGCCTGCCTTGAACAGGCCACTGATGACGACAGGAAGGTTTTGCACACACTTCTTGCCGGAGTGAAGAAGAAGCAGGATAACATAAACAGCTCCTATATAGGCGGCATCCTGCATATGGACCGGACCATTACAGCACAGGAATGCAGAATTACAATGCCCGTCTCCCCCCTCCTGCATAATACACTCGGCATTGTGCATGGCGGGATCACGGCCACTGCTGTCGATTCAGCAATGGGCACCCTTGCCAACTCCCTCCTGCCTGAGGGATACGGGGCAGTCACCACACAGCTGAATATCCACTATCTGGCTGTCGGTAAAGGCGAAAATATTATATGTACCGCCGCCCTCAGCCACAAAGGCACGAAGACCATGGTTCTATCTGCTGATGTATACAGGGCTGACGGACGGAAAATCGCGCAGGCTACCGGCAGCTTTTTTGTTATAGAAAAAAAATAAGGAGGGCGCTATGGTCACTGCCATTGTCATCCCTATCATATGCCTATACTTCTTCTGGGTCACGAGGAAGGAAAGGCGGAAATCCGAGGCGGAATGGAGAAGCATCGGGACAGTCCCTGAAGAAGCTGTGATTGAAGGGAAAGTCACAGCACTCTCCCTTGAAAAACAGCGCTATTATCACCATCTTCATGTCTGGGTGCTGGAAATGCGAATTCAGGCTGCATCAAAGACAATCATAGCCAGAAAGCTCCAGGCAGCAGATCAGGGCTTCAGGAATTCCGATATCAAAGAGGGCGGCTATGTTATCCTTTTCGGGAAATGGCAGAAAGATATTTTCATTGTAAACCGTTCAAGGCTCCAGGAAGTCCTGAAAACAGACTAAAAAATAAAAGAGGCTCCCGGCAGTCCGGAGGCCTCTTTTACTATCTTCACTCTTGCCATTTCTGTATGAAATTCTGAGTATAATGCCTGTCGTACACGCCGACGCCAAGGTGGGTGAAATCCGGGTTAAGCAGGCTCTCCCTGTGGCCTTTGCTATTCAGCCAGCCTTCAACTACCGCAGGAGCATCCACATAGTGAGCAGCAATATTCTCGCCAGCCATCTGATAAAAAACCTCCCCAGCCTCAAGCCTGTCCGACAGCTCGCCGTATTTTTCCGAGGTATGGGAAAACTGTTTGCTTTCAAACATATCCCTGCTATGCTCATAAGCTACTTTTGCAGTAGCTTCGTCCCATTCAAGCACATTCAATTCATGCCTTGCCCTGATAAAATTGCTGATGTCGAATATCTGTTTTTCATTGCCTTCTTCAATCAGCCTCTTTTCTGCCTGCTCTGAAGGCTCGGCTTCTATCAGGTCCCCCCTGTATACCAATTCATAAGGCCGAAGCTTTACAAGCGTCGGGGCATCCATATACCTGATGCTCGACAGCTCGCCTGTGAAACGGTCGATATACAGCTGCGCATAAATATTTCCCGCCTTGATGAGCGGCCTGGTATTCAGATCGTCTTCAGAGAGCTCAAACCGGTATGAGCTGCCTTTGTATTGAAAATTAATATTAGTATCAATAAATACAGAAGAGTAAATTTCGCTGACCGGCTGACCTATATGAAACGGACTCACGTCAGCATCGGGCCCTGTGGCAAACAGCGTGACAATCTTTCCATCCAATACACCCGCCTGAACATACTGGCTGGTGCCTTTCTTATAAATCCACCATTCATAGCCATATTCTGATGGGTCTTTACGTTCCGGGTCACCAAGCAAGGCCTGCAGATCAGAGGCATTTTTTCCAATAAGCGATGACAGGCCCTCCCCCGGAAGCTTTAAGGAAGATTCGTCTATCATATTTTGCTCGCTGAGAGAATCGTCTTTCTGGGGTTTCGTTTCCTCATCACTGATCAGGAGTTCGTCTTTAGGTTCTGATGATATATTGAAATAAAAACTAATGACCAAAAAAATGGATACAATAATTAATATACGGATTAATTTTAGCAGACTCCAGCCCCCTCCCTGCCGTCTTTTCTATCTTTTCTATCATTATATGCCGCAGTATATAGATTATTATATCATTTTCAACTTTCTTTTTAATAGAATTGAATGATGAAATTGCAGTGTATGTTATTAAAATGTAAAAAAAACAAAAAAAGACTGCCTAAGCAGTCTTAAAGTAAATTATTATTTGGTTAAGCCCGGGCAGCAATTAAATTTTGAAACCCCTGATGATTGTAGAGGAAGACACGTAGACTCCTGCGGGAAAGCAGCGGAAATGTTGAGACCCCGCAGCGCGTAAGCGCGAGGAGGCTCAACTCCGCCCCGCGGAAAGCGAAGTGTCTGGAGCGGAAATCATCAGCCCCATTAACAAAATTAAACTAATCTTGAAAATCAATCGCAATTGATTAGATTTCTGACCTGCTACTAGGTTTTAATCCAAATAAAAAATATACTAAGCAGTTTATTGTGTTGCTTCATTTTCGTGTTCAGAGATGTCTGTGAGGGCCATTCCGGCCTGGGCGTTGGTGCGGCTGCTGACGGCAAGGTCGCCGAGGGATATGATGCCGGCCAGTTTGCCGTTTTCTACGACAGGAAGCCTCCTGATCTGATGCTCAGCCATGATCCTTGATGCTTCGCTGATATTGGCATCAGGCGAGACTGTAACAAGATCACTGCTCATGATATCCTCCACTTTTGTAGATCCCGGATGCTTCTCAGCCACCCCTCTTACCACGATGTCCCGGTCTGTAATCATCCCTACAAGCCTGTCAGCATCCACAATCGGGATGGCGCCGACATCCTGCTCCTTCATTTTCAAAGCTACCTCATACATATTGTCCAGAAGAGTGCAGCAATCTACATCTCTTGTCATTATATCGCCAATTTTCTTCATTATAAGCCCTCCTTATTTGATTCCTGCCTGCAGCCTCATTCAGAGGCGCAGACAGATTCGCTAAAAGATAGGTTTTCCAGTCAAGGGATAATTATGTACTGCAGCGGCAAAATAAGAACAAGCATAAAGACCGGCATAAATGTGACTGTTTTAAGTTTTCTTCATCTATTCGTTGCAACTTTGACATTTTTCTACTATTATTAAATTTGAGATAAAAGGGTCCCGATTTCATTGCTTATAGTCCCGGGATGCCTTTTTTGAAAGGCTTGGCCGCTGGTTGCCTTTACTTACAGAATTGCTGTCCAAAAGGACGGCATTGTTTTTCAGGAGGGACAAAGATGAAGTTCGAAAATACTGGTTTGGAAGAACTGAAAGCAGACCTTACACGTCTTGATGAGGTGATGCTTGAACATGGATTGGTCCGTGAAGGCCAATGGGATTATGAAAGAGTTACATACGACCGCAAGTTTGAATTAAAAGAAGGCGTTTTCTATCTGCGTGTCTTCGGTTACGCAGCGGAAGGGGATATCGGCTCCCATAAAGCCGTTATCCAGCTGATGACTCCTTTGTTAGGAAAGCATTATTATCCCCATGGAATTGAGTATGGAGAAGGAGAAAGCTTCCCTAAGACCCTGGTCAGCCAATGCGAAAAGACCCTTGCAGACATCCAGAGCAAAGTTAAAGGGTTTGCACTGTAAGCTGCAGGAACCGCATTACAATGGGAAGCACTGTAAAAGACGCATGGAACCATGCGTCTTTTTTTCCAAATAAAAAAGCGGACAAAATCAGTTGTAGGCCAGCAGTTCTGCGTAATATAATATAATAATATATCTCAGTTTAAAGAATCAATATCTGAAGCTAACCCTCAGTGATTTGGAAAGGAGTTTCACCTTGTCCGGTTTTTTTACAAAACGTTTTTTCATCTGGCTTATTGGCCTAATCTTAATAGGCACGCTTTTCTATTTCATCCTCCCTGTTTCCGTCCCGCTGATTGTTGCTTTTATAACAGCACTCATGCTTGAACCGCTCGTAAAGCTTCTGCAGGGAAAACTTAACATCAAAAGAAGAATTTCCGTCATGATCGTTTTCATTGTTTTTGTCCTGTTTATTGGACTGTCCGGCTATTTTATTACGACAAAAGTGATTACCGAAGCCATTAAGCTGGTTGAAAATGCTCCGGAATATGTGAATGAAATAAACAATGCTTGGCTTGATGCAGAGGAAAAGTTCACCCGTGCTGCAGAAGATCTTCCAAAAGACGTGGTGGATGAAATCAGCAACCAGGTACAGACATTCCTGAATAAAACGAAAACTGAACTGGTTGCCTATGTGAGCATCGATAATGTGAAGGCGCTGCTGACCAATATCCCGAATTATCTTGTCAGCTTCCTTGTTTATTTAATTGCATTATTCCTTTTCCTGATCGATCTTCCGAGGCTCCGGCGGGGTGCCTACAACCACTTGACAGAAAAGACAGCAGATAAGGTCTCTTTCATGACATCCCGTCTCTCTTATGTTGTATTGGGCTTTTTCAAGGCACAGTTCCTCGTAAGCCTGATCATCTTTTTTGTGAGTCTTGTCGGGCTTCTTATCATAGCGCCGGATATAGCACTGGTCATGGCGCTCGTCCTGTGGATCATCGATTTCATTCCAATCATAGGCTCAATTGTTATACTCGGGCCGTGGGCGCTGTTTCACCTTTTGACAGGAGATGTGGTTCTGGGCACGAAGCTTGCCGTCCTGGCAGCTGTCCTGCTCATCATCAGAAGAACCGTAGAGCCAAAAGTAATGGGAACCCACATCGGGCTCTCCCCTCTTTCCACCTTGATAGCCATGTATCTCGGGCTTAAGCTGCTCGGCATTCTTGGCTTCATCATCGGGCCGCTTATTTTGATTGCTTTCAATTCTGCAAAAGAAGCAGGGCTGATTAAGATGGATTTCAAAGTTTAAACAGCTTCAAAAAAACAAGCAGGGATCTTAAATAAAAGATCCCTGCTTGTTTTTTTACTGGCAGTCAAGAGATTCGGCAGCTTCACCAAACTCAAGCTGCTCAAAATCATTGTTAGAAAAAATCATAGAAAAACGCTTTGTGGCGGGGAACCATTCTTTCAAATATGTCAGCATCTTCTGCAGATCCCTTGATCTCTCCAAGTTCATACAGCTCAATCGGCCGCTTGTATCCGGTGATAACAGCCGTCAGTGCATTGATGCTCAATTGCAGCCCTCTCTTTGGCGGATGGGCGCAGCTGGCCCCCTCTTTTGGCGGAAAGCATTGGACACCATTGGCTGACAGCTGATAGGTCCCTGTGTTCCAGGGAGCTAATTCGTCTGCAACATGCAGGAACAATGATTGTTCCGGAATTCCATTAAATTGGTAGGCGCCCAATGCCATTGGAAGATCGACAATCCGTGCCATAAAATAAGGGGTGACCTCCATATGCTGCTTTGGCTGCTTGAGATAGTACGGGAAAGGATCGTGGACCGATGTAAGCACCTTCACTTTATCAACCATAGAATCATGCTGGCAGATGAAGTTCCACAATCCAATCCGCGCTTCAGCAGTTAAAGCAGCTGATTCTTGAATATCCAGTATGCTGTTTTCAATCTTGTAAAGAATATAACCTTCCGGCCTGCCTCCATCATTATGCCAAACCGCTATTTGATAGTCGGAATATACACTTTGGAGCCACCAGTCCCTGTCTCTGACAAGCATGCCGGAAAACTTGCTGGTGAAGCGGTCGTAAATCTCTTCTGCTGCAGCATCATGGTTATCTTTGTTAAACCTTGTGATGCTTCCGGACAGCTGGCCGATCATATGTAAATCTATTTTATTAATTTCTACTCTTTTTTGGTCAGAAACCAGTTCCCATCCATATTTCCTGTAAAAATGGATATTGAAGGGATGGAGAAAGGATATGATCTGCCCATTTTCCTTCATAGCCGACAGAGCCTGGCGCATTAGTCCTGATACATAGCCCCTTCTTCTGTACTCAGGAAAGGTGGCCACTCCTGCTATTCCGCCCATTTTCCATTCTTTGTCCTGGATTTTAACTTTTAAGTCCAGTAAGTGGAGCTTGGCAGCCAGTTTTCCATTTTCATAGGCTCCATATATCTTATGTTTCCTCATTGTTTCTTTTCTTTTCGGATAATCACTTTCCGGTACATGATATTGAAAAGCATAACTCGAAAGCCTGATGGCTTCATCAAATGAATCCTCTTGCATTAATTTTATATCCACTGTCATTGCCTCCATTCTACTTTATCTATTCTATAGATCGGCTTGAATTTCCTTCATTCAGAATCATAAGACAGTAAAAGGGAGGCACCGCCAAGCGGGGCCTCCCTTTTGTATAGCAGCGTACTAGTGAGTTTAATCAGAATCCTAAAATTGCTTTAATGACTGATGTGGTTTCCCCGCCATGATAGAACACATATAACAGCAGATAAACAGCTACTCCTGTTATCGCCGTAAAAAACCAGATGATGCTTGTTATCGGACCAAGTTTTCGGTGCTTTTCCAATTTATTCGTATAGCCGGTCAGCAGTGTAACAATGCCGAACACTGCTCCTGTGGTAGCCAATGTAATATGGAAAATTAGAAATAAGGTATAATAAATTTTTATATCATCCGGCCCTCCAAAGGCAGTATTGCCGATAAAAACCGTCCTGCTCGCATAAATAATGAAGAAAATGATAGCAAATACTGCCGCCAGCAGCATTGTCTTTTTATGCGCTTCTATTTTCCGCTGGCGGATCTGATACCAGCCGATCGCTACTGTAACAGCGCTCAATACAATGAACGTGGTGCTGATTGTAGGCAAAACAGGCAATGAATAGTTCATAATAACTTCCTCTCTGGACTCATGTTTTACAAAATCAATTCTATTAAAACAGCGGCGATTTTTCAATAAACAATCCGCTTCTTTCAGCAATGTTCCCTAATTGTTCATAAATCCAGATACCATCTAACAGAAAAAATCTCCCGTCTCGGGAGATTTTTTCCTACTCGGCAATCTGCGGATCAAGCGATCTGGAAGCCTTAAGTTCTGCTTCAGTTTCCTGCTGTTCCTTCTTGTACCATTGGAAGAAGACCTGAGCAAGGACGACCCCGTATACAACTTCCTGGAATACCTTCATAAGAACGCCGCCAAGCTGCTGGTCATTGAGGGCAGACATGCTGTTGAACATCTCAGGACCGCTCAAATTGAGTGAAGCCAGCGTGGCTGAAGGAACACATAGATGCATGGCATCAGCCCAGGCACGCGGATCTGAGAAGGTCGCGTAAATAGGTGTGTCTGCAAAAATAATCAGCGCACAAGCAGGTGTAAGAAGAATGCCGTCTGCAAAAATATAACCGACCTTCTTCAGCCCATTCAAGGATTCGTATTCTTCAAGTTTATTCACAAGCGGCCACCACATCAGACCGGCAAGGATGAACAGAAGTATAGAATAGCCGCCATGAAGCCACATATTCGTCTTGACTGCATCAAAGATCAATGGAATATGGTAAATGGAAAAAATCCCATTGAACAAAATCAGGGCTATCAGGGGCTTTGTTAAGAACCTGAAAACTTTTTGAATACTTGCGGGTGCCAGTATCTTTCGCCATAGCCATTCCGGGATCCCTGTAATCAAAAGCGGCGGTACAATCAGATATAGTATAGACATCTGAATCATATGCGCATAGAAGGTGATATGGCTCATCAGGTCTACCGGCGAGCCTTTAACTGCATACACAAGAATGATAGCTGCCGTAAACAGGACTGCTTGTTTTACTGTGAGCGGGGTGCTCCCGCTGAATCGCTGCCGGTATTTCACTGTCAGCAGGAAATAAACTGCAAGGATT
Source organism: Bacillus infantis (assembly GCF_008180445.1). Lineage (GTDB taxonomy): Bacteria > Bacillota > Bacilli > Bacillales > Cytobacillaceae > Bacillus_AB > Bacillus_AB infantis_B. The sequence goes on along the minus strand of NZ_VTER01000003.1, from coordinate 102,995 downwards.
GCCAGCATGACTATAAAGAAATAAGGACTCCAAAGTGCTCTGAAACCGAATATGTCTAGTGTAAGCATCGCTTGCCACCTCTTAATGTAATATTGTCCCATGCGCTGTTAAATGCACGTACAAGGTCATTATACCGCTGCTGAAGATGAAACTCAATAATACACAGCTTTCTCCAGCCAAGCCAAGTACAAAGTTCATAGAATCTCCTTATTCATACAAAAAAAAGAAAATCGGCTAAAAGCCGATTTCTTTTTTACCACCAGATAATAGTCATGAAAGCCAATACTGTTATTGCACCCACGAGCAAGCCGGAATACAGGAACAGTGCAGGAGCTTCATGGCCTTTATGGCTCATATGCATGAAATAGTATAGCTGAAAGATTACCTGCACGACTGCAAGGATCAGGATGAACGGCACGATGAACCATGCCGAAAATTCTTCATAGCCAACAGCTACAAACGCTACAAGCGTAAGGAAGATCATCAGGGCAAAAGTAATGACCTGCATTCTCATTTCCTCTGCACTCTTCTTGCGACGGTATTCAATGTCTACTCTTGGGTTACCTGAGTTCGGTTGTTGATTCGCCATCAGTTTATCCCACCATTCCCATTAAGTATACTACTGTAAAGATAAATACCCAAACAACGTCAATAAAATGCCAATATAAGCTTGCGACATAGAATTTTGGAGCGTTGTACAGGCTCAATCCCCGTCTTGAGTTGCGGATCAGCAGTGTTGTGATCCACAAGAGGCCGAATGCAACGTGGCCTCCGTGGAAGCCTACCAATGTATAGAAGGCTGAACCGAAAGCACTGCTTGTGAAAGTATGGTGGTACTCATGCACATAGTGATTGAATTCGTAAATTTCCAGTCCAAGGAACGCAGCGCCAAGGGCAACGGTGATCCACATCCAGAGCTGCATCTTCTTGAAGTTGAAATTTTTCATATGGTACATGGCGTAAACGCTTGTCAGTGAGCTCGTCAATAGAAGCATAGTAGCTGCAAATACGAGCGGCAATTCAAACAGGTCCTTAGCCAGGGCATGTTCTGTTCCAGGAACCTTATCTTTTAAAGCAAGATAGGTTGCGAAGAGAGATGCGAAAAGCACCGTCTCTCCGCCAAGGAAGAACCAGAAGCCGAGAAATTTATTCTTTGCTTCGAGGGTTTGTTTTTCAGGTGATGCAGGCCATGTTTCTACAGTCATTTTTTCTTCTGTATGCATTATGCCTTTACCCCCTTGTCATCATCTTCTTTGAGTAAATCTTCTTTATGGATATGGAAGCCGTGGTCATCCTTGACAGATCTCACAAACATGGAGCCTAAAGTAATGGCCATGCCGAGGATCAGGACCGGGATGCCCCAGCTGTTGCCTTCGTCGCCATGGTACATTGCACCAAAGGCAGCTACGAATAATCCAAACGAAATCATGAATGGAATGAAAGATGAATTAGGCATATGGATATCGCCGATCGGCTCTGCAGGCGTCAAAGCGTTCTTGCCTTCCATCTTTTCAAGCCAGTATGCGTCCAAACCGCGGACAAGCGGAGTCTGCTTAAAGTTGTAGAATGGCGGCGGTGAAGGAATCGCCCACTCCAGTGTGCGCCCGTCTCCCCAAGGGTCATTCCCGACTCTAACATTTTTAACACTTGTCATAATGATATTGATAAGCAGGATCAGCACAGCAATTGCCATGAAGAACGCACCGATTGTACTGATCATATTTCCTGTTTCAAGCCCCTGTCCAGGCAGGAAAGTGAATACGCGGCGAGGCATACCCATCAAGCCCAGGAAGTGCTGGATGAAGAATGTCAGATGGAACCCGATCAGGAACAGCCAGAAAGTGATTTTTCCAAGCTTTTCGCTCAGCATGGTTCCAAACATTTTTGGCCAGTAGAAATGAAGGCCTGCCAATAGTCCAAGAACAACACCGCCAACGATTACATAGTGGAAGTGGGCTACAACAAAGTAGCTGTCATGGAACTGGTAATCGGCTGGAGCAGCTGCGTTCATTACCCCTGTTACCCCGCCGGCAACAAAGGAAGGAATGAAGGCTACTGCATAAAGCATCGGTGTTGTAAATTTGATGCTTCCCCCCCACATTGTGAAGAGCCAGTTGAAAATCTTGATTCCTGTAGGAACGGCGATAGCCATTGTCGCTACAGCAAAGATAGCGTTGGCAATTGGCCCGAGTCCTGTTGTGAACATATGGTGGGCCCATACCATGAAGCCAAGGAAACCGATCAATACAGTTGCAAATACCATGGATGAATATCCGAACAGCCTTTTTCTTGAGAAAGTTGCAAAGATCTCAGAGAAAATACCGAAAGCAGGCAGAATCAGGATATATACTTCAGGGTGTCCGAAAATCCAGAATAAATGCTCCCAGATAACTGTGTTTCCGCCGTTGGCAACATCAAAGAAATTTGAGCCGAACATGCGGTCAAAGATCAATAGGAAAAGACCAACAGTCAGTGCCGGGAATGCAAACAGAATGAGTGCAGATACTACAAATGTAGACCATGTGAACAATGGCATACGCATATATGTCATGCCGGGGGCACGCATATTGACGATTGTTACAAGAAAGTTGATACCCCCGATAAGGGTACCTGCCCCGGAAATCTGAAGCCCGAGTGCATAGAAGTCGATCCCGTGGCCTTCAGATGCCATCGATAAGGATGCGTAAGACGTCCATCCTGCATCAGGAGCACCGTCTAAAAACCATGATAAGTTTAAGAAGATTCCTCCAAAGAAGAACAGCCAGAACCCAAGTGAGTTAAGGAACGGGAACGCTACATCCCGCGCACCGATCTGAAGGGGAACGACTGCGTTCATAAATGCAAAGATCAATGGCATAGCAGCCAGGAATATCATGGTTGTACCATGCATTGTCAATATCTCATTGTACAAGCCGGCACTTAAGAAATCATTGTTTGGAACTGCCAGCTGAATACGGATGAACATCGCTTCAAGTCCACCCAGTATAAAGAAGAAACCGCCGGCAATTAGATAAAGGATCGCGATTTTCTTATGGTCCACTGTTGTTAGATAGTCCCATAAAGTGGCGCCGAATCCTTTCTTCTGAGCGTAGGTACTCACAAGTTTTACCTCCCTTTCGAACTCGTTACTCCTGAACTTTAAGGCCCATCAGATATTCTGTCAGAGCGTTAAGCTCCTCATCTGAAAGCTGGCCATATGTACCAGTCATTTTATTCCCCGGCTTATAAGCTTCAGGATCCTTCAGCCAGTTCTTCAATTCTTTTTCATTGTGATCCAGGATACCGGCAACACGGTCGCGCTCGCCAAAGTTTGCAAGGTTTGGAGCCTGCCTTGCCTGCTCCGGCCTTCCATCCACAGGAGTTACAGCGTGACAGCCGATACAGCTGTTGTTAAAGATGTCCTGACCCTGCTGTGCAACTTCTGACTGAGGCTGAGGCTCTTCTGCATTCTGCATATCCGCAACCCACTGATCAAACTCTTCGCCGGAAATTGCTTTCACTTTGAAGTCCATCAGAGCATGTGAAGGTCCGCAAAGCTCCGCACATTTTCCGTAAAAAAGATCGCCTGCAACATCAGAGCTCTCTTTATCGAACTTCAGATAAAACTTATTGACATTATCAGTGTTCGTATCCATCTTGCCCCCGACTGCAGGGACCCAGAATGAATGCTTAACATCAGATGCCTTCAGATTAAAGTAAACCTTTTCACCAGTTGGAACGACAAGTTCCTGCCCAGTGATGATCTCCTGGTTTGGATACTCAAATTCCCACCAGTAAAGATTTGCACGGACATTGACAACCAATGCATCCGTTTTCCCTTCTTCGTTCTTTTTCTCCATTGGAGAAACATCCGCAAGCTTGAAAGTCTGTGCTACTGTAGGAACGGTCAGAACAAGAAGCAGAAGAATAGGAATAACTGTCCAGATGATTTCTAATTTGTGACTTCCTTCAACCTGTTTTGGAATTCTTTCGTCTTTGCGGCGAAACTTAAAAATAACAACCAGGAAAAGCACCGTGACAACGACAATTACTCCCACCATAATAGCCGTGCTCAGCAGCATTAAGTCATATTGCGTTTTCGCAACTTCCCCGGAAGGCTGAAGCGTGGACAAAAACGGTTCGCCGCACCCGGAAAGAATGAGCGTCAAAATCGCAAACAGTGATGCAAGACGCCATTTTGCAAGCCTTTTCATGCTTAATCAAACCCCTCTTTCGTAAAAAATTTCTTTTGTTGTTTGATCAAAAAAAATATGGATAAATCCCCTCCCCCGCCAGTGCGCGGAAGGGAATCTCCTAACGTAGGTTAAATAAGTGTAACGATTACCATTGCCACAAACATAATCGTCAGATATTGAAGCGAGTAAATGAACATTGCCTTAGCCCACTTAATATCATCCTTGAATTTGTTGGCATAGATCCCAAGGACTATCCAGCCGACATTCAATGCCGTAGCAAGGATCAGGAATGGAAGGCCGAGAGATGTAAGCATCAGCGGCAGAGGCAAAAGCACTGCCAGCCATGCAAAAATATGTTTTTTCGTAGTGCGGAACCCTTTTACAACCGGAAGCATCGGTATGCCTGCTGCCCTGTATTCCTCTGCACGCCTCATGGCAAGTGCGTAGAAATGAGGAGGCTGCCAGGCAAACATAACAAGGAACAGCGCCCAGGCTATCATGTCCAGGTTTCCGTCAACTGCAGCCCAGCCGATGAGCGGCGGCACTGCTCCGGAAATGCTTCCTACGATAGTATTGGAAACATACTTGCGCTTTGTCCAGATTGTATAGAGGACTACATAACTAAAGACGCCTATCAATCCAATTACAGCAGCTGCAGGTGATGCAAGGAGCAGCAGCAAGGTTCCCAATGCGATGGTGGATATGCTAAGCAGTGCCACCCTGCCCGGGCTGACCTTCCCTGTAACTGTAGGCCTGTCTTTTGTCCTTTCCATCAAATGGTCGATATCGCGGTCATAGTAATTGTTGTATGCACAGGAACCCGCAATGATCAGTGAAGATCCGACCAGTGTATAAAAAACAATATCAAGATTGTTGAAAAAATGCTGATCTGTAAAATGAAGGGCCAGCCACAAACCAGTGAAGGTAGTGATCATGTTTGAATTGATTATACCTACCTTGATAAGCGCCAGGAAATCCTTCCATGCAGTTGTCTCCGGTATATTGGCTTGAAGGCTTCGTTCACTGTTTTCTAAAGCAGCTTCACTGAAAGCCCTTGTGTTTGCCATAACTTCTCCTCCTTTAACCCTTATCACAAATAAAGCTTTTCTACACTACAACTACTATAAGTAATACGATGCTATATTTGCAACAGAAAACGAGGGAATGCTAATCGAAATAGCAGTTATTACTATTCAAATGTCATAAAAAAATGTCAAAAGTTTGTGTAGAAAAATAACTATGCCTCTGTATATTAAATCATACTTTGGCGTTTTTTTGTGAATTTTTTTCGAATTAATTATGACTAATTTGTGTCGAGTAGATGACAAACATTGTAACTGGTTACTTTTTCAGCATAATATATAATTGAAGCTTACGGAGATCTTACCTATTAGTACAACTGACTTGAATGAATAATAGATTATAGCCGGAATATGCTGCCGGGGAGTTGTAAAATCCTCCATAATTGTGTAGTATCGAACAGTCGGCGTTTTCGTGAAATGAGTGCGCCAGCTGCCTCACCTGAACTATTATACCCTATTATTATACAGATTAAGTCTATTATGGCAATTTATGAAATTAATTTAAAAGAAGGTGACATGATTGCAGCGTTTGCTTAAATGGTTTGCAGTGCTGACAACGGTTGGAATGCTGATGGTGCTCCTTGGAGGGGCTCTTGTGACAAAAACTGAATCCGGGATGGGATGCGGAAGATCCTGGCCGCTCTGCCACGGAGAGCTCATCCCGAGCAATATAACGCCGGAGCTGATCATCGAACTTGCCCACCGGGTTGTATCCGGCGGGGTCGGCATACTGGTCCTGGTGCTCTCGGTCTGGTCCTGGAAAGCGCTGGGCCATGTAAGAGAAACAAAATTCCTTGCTCTTGTCTCTTTCTTCTTTCTCGTTCTGCAGGGACTGATCGGCGCAGCTGCCGTTAAATGGGGGCAGTCAGATTTTGTACTGGCCCTTCATTTCGGGATATCCCTGATATCTTTTGCTTCAGTCCTGCTCCTCACACTTCTGATTTTTGAGGTCGATAAAAAGTTCCAGGCGGAAAAGCTTGTCCTGGATAAACGGATGCAAAAGCATATCATCGGCATTACGATTTATTCTTATGCGGTCGTGTACAGCGGTGCCCTCGTCAGGCATACCAATGCCAGCCTTGTTTGCCGCGATTGGCCTTTCTGCCTGAATGACAGCATTATGCTGCCGGGCAATATGTATGAATGGATACAGATGGGCCACAGGGCTGCTGCCGGAATTATTTTTCTTTGGGTAGGCTATATCACCATATTGGCCGTCAGGCATTACCGCCACCAGAAGGTCGTGTTCTGGGGATGGATTATATCCTTTATCCTTGTGTCCCTTCAGGTTGCTTTTGGAGCGATGGTAGTTATATCCCGCCTCAACTTGTTCATTGCACTTGGACATGCCTTCTTCATCTCATGCCTGTTCGGTGTTTTCAGCTATTTTATTCTCCTTACTGCAAGGAGCAAGAAAAACGCCGCAGCACTTGCAAGCGTGCCGCCTGCATCTGAAAAAGAAAACAATGCGGCACACCGGTCTGTTCCTGTTCAATAAGAAACACGAAACCGGCTATAAAAAACTACTTCATTCATAAAAAAAGAGGATGGGCAGCTCACCGGCTGCCCATCCTCTTTTGCTATATTTTTTCTTTCGCTCCTGATTTCCTCTATTTCGAAAGCTCGATCAAAAGGTCTCCAGTCTGGATCGCTTCCCCATTTGCAACATGGATATCACCGACCGTACCGGAATAAGGGGCCTGGACGGTCGTTTCCATCTTCATCGCTTCTGTGATCATCAGATGGTCGCCCTTTTCGACTTTTTCCCCTTTTTCAACAATAACCTTAATAACTGTACCTGGCATGGATGCTGCTATATGCTTCTCATTTTTAGGGTCAGCCTTCATCTTTGCAGAAGCAGCAATTTTAATGCTTTCATCCTTGATGGAAACCTCGCGGGGCTGCCCGTTCAATTCAAAGTAAACGATCCTGGTGCCGTCCGCTTGGGGCTGTCCGATGGAGACAAGCTTCACAATCAGCGTTTTTCCAGTTTCAATTTCCACTTCTATTTCTTCTCCCAGCCTCAGGCCGTACAGGTAGGTCGGCGTATCCAGAACGGAAACATCGCCAAACTGCTCGACAGTGCTGCAGTATTCCATGAATACTTTCGGATAGAGTGCATAGGCAATCGCTTCAAAGCTTGTCACCGGCCTTCCGAGCTCGTGGAAAAGCTTCTCTTTAAGCTTATCGAAATCCACGTCCTCCAGAAGCTCTCCCGGTCTTACAGTAATTGGTTCTTTGCCCTTTAATATAACTTCCTGAAGCTCTTTCGGGAAGCCGCCATAAGGCTGGCCGAGAGACCCTTCAAACAGTTCAACTACAGAATCAGGGAAATCGAGCGAGTGTCCGCGTGTGATGACATCTTCTTCTGTCAATTCATTTTGGACCATATACAAAGCCATATCGCCGACAACCTTTGATGAAGGAGTGACTTTTATGATATCGCCGAACATGTGGTTGACCCGGGAATACATTTCCTTGACCAGGTCCCATTTTTCCCCAAGGCCTACCGCTTTTGCCTGCTGCTGCAGGTTGCTGTATTGCCCTCCAGGCATTTCATGCTTATAGATCTCCGTATGCGGAGACTTCATTCCGGACTCAAAATCCTGGTAGTATTTCCGGACATCTTCCCAATAGTGGGACAGCTGCTCCAGTGCTTCAACATTCACTTCAGGCTGGCGTTCCTCTCCTGAAAGGGCATAATACAGGGAGCTTGCGCTTGGCTGTGAAGTCAGGCCGGCCATCGTGCTGAGTGCAACATCCACAATATCCACACCGGCCTCAATAGCCTTGCTGTAGGTCATGACGCCGTTCCCGCTCGTATCATGCATATGAAGATGGATTGGAATATCAACTGTTTCTTTCAGCTCGGAAATCAGTTCATACGCTGATTTCGGCTTGAGCAGGCCGGCCATATCTTTGATTGCCAGAATATGCGCTCCCTGGTTTTCAAGCTCCTTTGCCATTGATTTGTAATATTCCAGATTATACTTGGTCCTCGCGCTGTCCGAAATGTCGCCGGTGTAGCAGATGGCTGCTTCTGCTATTTTGCCGGTATCACGCACCGCCTCTATCGCCACTTCCATTCCTTTGACCCAGTTCAGGCTGTCAAAAATACGGAAAACATCGATGCCTGCATAAGCAGACTTTTGAACAAACTCCCTGATCACATTATCAGGATAGTTTTTGTAGCCTACAGCATTGGAAGCCCTCAAAAGCATCTGGAAAAGGACATTCGGCATTTTTTCCCTAAGCTTGAGAAGCCTTTCCCAAGGATCCTCTTTTAAGAAACGGTATGCAACATCAAAGGTTGCCCCTCCCCACATTTCATAAGAGAACATTTCCGGCAGAAGCTTTGCTGTCGGTTCTGCAATATGCGCGATGTCGGTCGTACGTACACGCGTGGCCAGGAGGGACTGATGGGCATCACGGAAGGTGGTGTCAGTCAATAGGACCTTATCCTGCTCCTTGATCCATTTAACCAGACCTTCCGGACCCTGGCTGTCCAGGATCTGCTTTGTCCCGTCCTGGTATTCCTGGTTATAGCGGAGCTTCGGAACCCTCGGCTTCTCGAAAACCGGCCGCTTCTTTTTTTCTACCCCAGGGAAGCCGTTGACTGTTACATTGCCGATATAGGCAAGCATCTTTGTGCCCCGGTCTTTTCGTTTTGGGAATAAAAACAGCTCAGGCGATTTGTCGATGAAAGACGTATCATATTCCCCTGTAATAAACTTCTCGTGCTTGACGACATTTTCCAGGAACGGGATATTTGTCTTGATTCCGCGAATCCTGAATTCCTGCAGGTTCCTGACCATTTTGGAAGCAGCCTGGTCAAAGGTCAGAGCCCATGTGGACAGTTTGACGAGCAGGGAATCATAATATGGGGTTATGACAGCACCCTGAAAGCCATTTCCGGCATCGAGCCTCACCCCGAATCCTCCTCCGGACCGGTAAGTCATAAGCTTCCCTGTATCAGGCATAAAGTTATTCAGAGGATCTTCTGTGGTAACCCGGGACTGGATGGCATAACCATTAATCTTGATGTCCTCCTGTGCAGGAATGCCTATCTCTCCGCCATGGAGCGCGAATCCTTCCGCCACCATTATCTGCGTCTGGACAATATCCACCCCTGTCACCATTTCAGTGATCGTGTGCTCAACCTGTACGCGGGGATTTACCTCAATGAAGAAAAACTCGTCCCCGGAGGTAAGGAATTCCACTGTTCCGGCATTCACATAGTCGACATTTTTCATCAGCCTTACAGCAGCATCGCAGATTCTCCCGCGGAATTCTTCAGAGAGAGAGACGCACGGTGCAACCTCGACCACTTTTTGATGGCGCCGCTGCACTGAGCAGTCCCTTTCAAACAGATGGACGATGTTACCGCTTTTGTCACCGATGATCTGAACTTCGATATGCTTAGGGTTTTCGATGAATTTTTCAACATAAACCTCGTCATTCCCGAAAGCAGCTTTCGCTTCCGATTTTGCCCTTTCGTATGCCTCTTTCACATCATCAAGGCTTCTGACGATCCTCATCCCTCTGCCTCCGCCGCCAAGCGAGGCTTTGATGATGATAGGGAACCCATGGTCCTTCCCGAATAAAATCACTTCTTCAAGGCTTTTAACGGGCCCGTCGCTCCCCGGAATGACAGGGATTTCCGCACGCATCGCCTGATCTTTTGCCTTTACTTTGTCCCCGAACATATCCAGGTGGCGGGAAGTTGGTCCAATAAAAATGATGCCTTCCTCTTCACATCTTTTAGCAAATTCAATATTTTCTGACAAAAAACCATAGCCGGGATGTATGGCATCAACATTTCTTGCCTTTGCAATCCCGATGATTCCCTCTATATCCAGATAAGCATCAATCGGCTTTTTGCCTTCTCCGACGAGGTACGCCTCATCTGCTTTATACCGGTGGTAGGAGCCTGAATCTTCCTTAGAATAAACAGCCACGGTCCGGATATTCAGCTCAGTGCATGCCCGAAAAACCCGGATTGCGATTTCTCCTCTATTGGCAACCAGTACCTTATTAATTTGTCTGCTCACAAATTCCACCCCATCCATTGTCTTTTAGATGCCTTTCCGGAACTTGCAGAAAGGCTTGGCTAATTTGTATTGCTATATGTAAAGGCTTCGGCCGCTTTGCAGCAGAGATTCTGCAGCAAAGCGGCCAAAGCCCGCAGCCCTGATTTAAGTGCCTGCAGCTTTAAAGCGTTCCTGCATTAAGAGTGAATGTGTAAAAAAACGCAAGGAAAAAACACGTCCCCTGCGCTTATTTTTTATAAAAATAGGCTCCCCCGGAAACTTTCTGGTTTTGTTCTGCCTGTTTTTCGCTGGCTCTATTTTTATATTTAGATTCATAGTTTACAAACATTGATACGTTTACAAGAATCCCCATCGCAATTGAAAGCTGCAGAAGTGAAGATCCGCCGTAGCTTACGAACGGAAGCGGGACCCCTGTCAAAGGAATGATGCCCGAGATTCCTCCCAGGTTGATAAATGACTGGATGCCTATCATACCTGAAATGCCGATGGCAAGCAGGCTTCCGAATGGATCCTTGCATTTCATCCCTATGTACAGTCCCCTCAGAACGATATACCCAAGTGAGAGCAAAACGAAACAAACACCGAATGCCCCCAGTTCTTCTGCTATGACAGCCATGATGAAATCTGTGTGCGGTTCTGGCAGATAGCCAAGCTTCTGGATACCATGCCCGAGACCGAGCCCCTTTACGCCCCCAGCTCCAAGAGCCAAGAAGGAATTCACGAGATGATACCCGCTATTCTGCGCATCCGCAAAAGGATCTCTAAGCACCTCAATCCTTGCCATTTGAATATCCGAGAAGATCTTATCACTCATGATTAATATTAACGGAAGGGCAATGCTGGCTGGAATAATACATAATTTTAAGATGTTTTTATAGCTCATACCTGAACTGAGGATAATTGTTGCCGCTATGGCAAAAATTATCGCCGCTGTTCCAAAGTCCGGCTGTATAGCAATAAGTATACAGACTAGGACCAAATACACGAGCGGAGGTACAACCCCTTTATTGAACTCGTTGATGTAGCTTTGCTTCTTTGCATAAACCGCTGAAAGGTAGACAATAACAAAGATTTTAACAAACTCTGAAGGCTGAAGGCTTAAAGATCCTAACTTAAACCAGCTTTGTGCGTTTCCGGCAACATGTCCGAAAATAAATAAAGCGCCAAGGACAATCAACGAACCAAATACCATTGGTACAAGTATTTTATTACTCTTTAGTGCCTTATAGGGGAAAAGAGCCGTAAAAATAAATACAAAAGCTGCCCCAACTAAAAATATCTTTTGCCTTTGATAAAAATGATCGCTCTCAAAATTGTAGGCTGTTACCATACTTGCACTGTAAATCATAATGAGACCGAATAATGCCAGCATAACGACGACAGCAATCAATGTGTAATCGTATGATTTTAATATTTTTTTGAACATCCAACCTCTTCCTCATCTTCTGCGTTGTATTACCTATTCTACTATAGAAAGGAGATTCCTGCATTGAAGTAAAGAAATGTTAATTTTAATGTAACATATTAATTCATCAAACATAAGAATTATGTCATACTATTTAAAAATATGCTGCACTTCTTTTTCTTTACCATAGCATGTACAAAAAAACTCAAACCTTTTGTGTTAAAAGAAAGTTTGAGTTTTTTACATTTATTTTCTTAATGAAGCTTCATGCAGGATGGAGAGTTCTTTTTCAAGCTCTCCCAGGATGGCTTTGCCTGTCTTTTCCTCGATGAGCCCGAGCCGGACGGCAAAATCTATTTCACGGGATAAACCGAACATCTGCGTGTCAAGCACTTCCTCATACAAAGGGCACTGGGGCATTGTCAGATTATCCATCTGCACTTTAATAAGCTTTAATATTTTATCAGCGTCCGCCTTAAGCAAGGCATTGGCTTTTTCTTGATGATCGACTATCAGTTCTGACGCCAACATGGATCCCCCCGTTTCCGAGCGATTATCTATCTATAAATTTTATACTTAAGAAGGCAAAAATGCAAGACATATAAGGGGAAAGCTGCACATGCGGGGATAAATACCAGCACCCCGCCAGGAGAGGCTTCCTGTGTGAGGGTCCCATAGTATCTTTCACAGACAAAAATAGGTATAATTTAAGAAGGTACATACAGGAGGTAGCTAGTTATGGACAATATCATATTGATAAAAGGCAAAGTGAAATTTGAGATCACACTTGATCCCGGTGTATGGATTTTTGATGACCGAAGGGTGGACCTGAACGAATTCTTTCACGCTGATATCATCAAAAAGGATGAGCTCGAAGAGTATACAAAATCAGTTTCAAAGCACTGGGACAGAGAGATCATGGAGGGTGCTGTCCATCCTCCGACATTAAAGACCGAAAAAAAATTCGAGAAAGAAAAAGTGCTTAACGGGACTTTCGGCATTCCCTTGAAGCCTTTCCTTAAAAATGCCGAACCTGCTGAAGATGCCTCTTCCTTTGTCATCTCTGCCGGTGACGGCGAGGTGGAAATGCCGCTGGAAACGGCTGAAGATCTGATCCTCGGCTACTCTCTGAACGGCAAGCCGCTGAAAGAGGACGGCCCTGTGCACGTCTATTACGGAGACGGAAGCAATAAGGATAATCCGATCAGGCATATAAAGCAATTCATCGTTCGCTGATTATCTTGCAGGAGGGGGGAGCCGGAATGCTCCGCCCTCTTTCATTATGGGCATTAGATAAATATTCTCCAGGGAGTAGACAGCTTTTGATACAGAAATAAGTTCCATAAAGGCAGCTATTCCCTCTTCATATTGTACAGCTGCTCAAGCTCCCCTTTTCGTGCCCCACACGGATAACATGAAATTGCTACATCAAGCTTCAGCCCGTCATATATGCCTTTTATAAAAGATCAGCTGCCAGCTGTGCCAGACCTGACCTTTCCCCTTTAATAAGCTTAGTATGGCCTGAGATCTTTTGGTCCTTAAATCTTTCCACTACATAGGTAAGTCCATTATTGAAGGCATCAAGATACGGATGGTCGATCTGTTCCGGATCTCCCATCAGGACAATCTTGCTTCCTTCTCCCACCCGGGTAAGGATGGTCTTTACTTCGTGCTTGGTAAGGTTTTGAGCTTCATCAATGATGATATACTGATCCGGCACGCTTCTTCCCCTTATATATGTGAGCGCCTCGACCTCGATCGACCCCATCCCTGCAAGGATGGCATCAAGCTCGCCCGGTTTTTTGGCATTGAATAGATATTCCAGATTATCGTAAATCGGCTGCATCCACGGCCTTAATTTTTCTTCTTTCTCCCCCGGGAGATAGCCGATATCCTTGCCTACAGGAACAATCGGCCTGGCCACCAGCAGCTTTTTGTATTCTCCGAAATCCTCAGTCTGCATCAGGCCTGCTGCCAGCGCAAGCAGTGTCTTCCCTGTCCCCGCTTTCCCAACCAGCGTCACAAGCGGCACATCTTTGCGGAGAAGGAGCTCTGCGGCCATTGTCTGCTGTACATTGCGCGGGCGGATCCCCCAGATATGGTCCCCGTCAAACACAAGCTTTCTGGCTTTCTTTCCCGACTGGTCCACTATGCCTATCGCAGAAGAAGAAGAGCCCAGTGCATCTTTCATAATGATGAATTGGTTAGGATAAAAAGGGTGATTGGCAATATCAGCGAGCGGCACCTCCCCTTTATCATAAAATCTTCCCAAAAGATCGACGCTTACATACACCTCAAGATATCCCGTATAAATATGGTCATTTTCAACCACCCTGTCACTCAGAAAATCTTCTGTCTGAAGCCCGATTGCATCCGCCTTCACCCTCACTAATGCATCTTTGCTGACAAGTATGACCGGGCGCCCGTTTTCCTTAGTCTCTTCTTCCAGTGACAGATTCTTTGCGACTGCAAGGATCCGGTTGTCATTTGTTTTTTCAATGAATATCTCCTGCAATTCATGAAAAGATCGGTGATTCAGCTCAATTCTGAGTCCCCCGCCATTTTCAAGCTGAATCCTTTCATGCAGCTTGCCGGTTTCCCTCAGATTATCAATCAGCCTCGAAACCTGCCTTGCATTTCTTCCGACCTCGTCCATATATCGTTTCTTAGAGTCAACCTCTTCCAGGACAACTGCCGGAATGACTACTTCATTGTCTTCAAAAGAAAAGATAGAATGCGGGTCCTGCAGCAGGACATTGGTATCCAATACATATATTTTCGTCAATATGATGCCTCCTGCTCCTTGTAGGTCAAAATGAATGTTTCTTCTAAGGCTTATATTTCGCTGTCCGGAGCCTGCATTTTGCCTGGCTTGAAGAAGCAATCATAAGCTTTAAGAAACAAGCCTTGGTAAACTATATGTTTTCCTGCATAAAGATAGACGAATTTTTGCAGAATAATCCTTACGAAGAACTTTCCTGTCATGCAGCCTTTCAGCATCTGGAAAACATCTGGAAAAAGAATAAATGGAGGTGCTTAAATTGAAGAGATGGCTTGGTTATATAGCCGCTGTTTCAATGCTGGCAGGCTGTGCAGCGAACAGCCAATCAGCAGATGACGGCAGCCGGAATCTGGTGAATGTTAAAAACAGCACCATAACGAATAACAGCAGGGAATCAGAACAAGAGATTTCAAAGCATCTTGTTGATCTGGCAGAGAGGGTGCCAAATGTCAAAGATGCGGCGGCTGTTGTTTTCGCCGGATATGCCATTGTAGGGATTGATGTGGATAAAGATATAGACAGATCTGAAGTGGGCTCCATTAAATATTCTGTTACAGAAAGCCTGCGCAACGACCCTCATGGGGCAAGGGCGCTTGTAGTAGCAGACCCGGACTTGAATGCGAGGATCAGGGAAGTCGGCCAGGATATACAAAACGGGCGTCCCATCCAGGGCGTACTGAATGAACTTGCAGATATCACAGGAAGGATTATGCCGGAAGTTCCCGGGGATATCACTGAGCCCCAGCCGAAGGATGCGACCGAGGAGCCAAAAAACAAACTTGATTCATCAGAACGTTCTGAGCTGGAGGATAAGCAGCAAAAGCAATCGAATTACCATAAAGATTAAATTTATACGATTCTGCACAAAAAAAGCTTAGTCCGCGACTAAGCTTTTTTCATGGCCTCCATCACCTGCTGATCGAGCCTCTCTGCTGCTTTTTTATCATATGTTTTGTCATATTGGGGATCAGCTGTCATTTTAGATCCATAAAACATAACATCCCTTACCTCACTGATCTTTAGTTCTGCAAGTGACAGCTTGAGGGGTACAGATTCCATTTTTTCCAGCTTCACTGCCGCTTCTCCCTGGATGGAGTATGTAGATTCGTTGGCAATGATATTGATGACAACATGCCTGTTATGTTTAATATTTTCAATAATCCTCGATCTGCTGTCAATAGCAAAGCAGATTGTTTCTTCATCCTTTGCCAGGACCCATGATATAGCATTCACGTTCGGGCCGCCTGTTTCATGGTCCACTGTTGCGAGAGTAACAAACCGCTCCTGCTGAAGCTCATCGAATAAGGGCTTGATCAGCCTCGGCTCAACTTGATTTGCCATTACTTTCCCCTCCTCTTAGTCCTATAATAGTATGACTTCCCCCAACTTTCAAGAACCCGTTCCCAGATGCTCTGCCCCCGGTGCAATCTAATTCGAAACTCTTGCCAAACTGTACTATAATATAAATAAGCAATATAGATAAGCAGCTTTTCTGACGGGCTGTCCCTCCGGCTGAAAAATAGGCTGAGGGCTGGCAACGATGACCAGTGCTTCATACTTCTGATCATTCAACTACTATTATTAAATCGGGGTGTCATTATGAGAGTAAAATGTGTGCTTTGCGATAAGATAGAATCGATTGAAAATGAATCATTTCAGGCAAAACGCCTGCGTAACCGGCCTATCCATACGTATATGTGCAAGCCATGCGAAGAAAGAATAACGGAAAAAACCAACCAAAGGGCTGCCACAGGCAACTTTAAGCTATACCGGAGCCGCACGGAAGAAGAGGAATGGTAAAAACCGCCCTTGCCTCCGGGGCTGGAGCAGGCATATTTTTGGGATTATTCCTGAAGGCCGCTGAAACATTGACCAGCAAGAAAGTGTATGTGCTGCTTCTGAATATCGATTTTATTCCCGTGCTGGGAGATATCCGCTGGAGCGAGGCATTTGAATTCTTTTTTCATCTCCTATTTTCGCTGCTGTTAAGCTTTTGCCTGATGCTTATTCTGCAGGCCGGAAAATGCCAGACACTGCGGGGATGCTTTATATGGTCGTTTGCCATCACTTTTCCTGCCCTCCTGCTCTACTTTCCACTCTCCCTTCTGGCAGAGCGGCAGGTACCGCTCCCGGGTGACATGATGGCATTCGGTTTATGGACAGCAGGACATATTCTCTACAGCACAGTCCTCGCCAGCTCCTTTTGGCTGGGAATAAGAAAAACCCGCTTGCCCTGATGGGAAGCGGGTTTTTCTTATAATGGGAAGTTCGGATATTTCTCCGGCTCTTCATTGATTTGATCCAGCATGACATCGATCAGCTCAGCCGGAAAACGGAAGCTTCTTCTTTCATTTTTATCTGTAAAAAAAACAGTGTAAAAATCCGCTTCTTTAACAGCCTCAATCTCTGAAAGCTTCAAGTCCTCAGTCAGAATCGCTTTGAACATTTCTTCCGTTTCTGCAGCTGCAGTGTCCTCCGGCCGTGCATCGCAAACAACCTTGATTGTAAGCCAATTGTAGATTGAATCCTGCAGAGATTTCATCATATCGACCTGCCTCCCCGGCTGCTACATGCCTGCTTCCTGTTTTTTCTGCTGGTGCAGCCTGATTTTATAGATGATCAGGATAAGGGCGGCAACCACCAGGCCCTCCCCAATTGGGAGAAAGACTCCCAAAAAGGTCAGGACCGTGCAGCCCAGGATTAAAAACAAATAAATGACAGCCGACTTTGCCAGGGGGAGCTTTTTGGCGAATCCGAGCTTGAATACGACTACACATAAAAGAATGATGGTTATATAGAGCATCCACATTCCTGATTCAGGATTCTCGTCCACTTTATATAACGCGGCGAAAAAAGACAGGCGTTCAGCAATCATATTGCTCTCCTCCTTTTTAAGTCTTTAGTTCGTTTCTGCGTATTTCTTCTTTTTAGCGATCCGTTCACGTTCGTTCTTATCCAGGATTTTCTTGCGGAGGCGGATGGATTCCGGAGTCACTTCGCAATACTCATCATCATTCAGGTACTCAAGCGCTTCTTCAAGCGTCATGATGCGCGGCTTCTTCATAGTAGCCGTCTGGTCTTTATTGGCAGAACGGATATTGGTAGCCTGTTTTACTTTCGTGATATTGACAGTGATGTCATTTTCACGAGTGTGCTCTCCAACGATCATGCCTTCATAGATTTCTGTGCCGGCTTCCAGGAAGATGATCCCTCTGTCTTCAACCTGCATGATTCCATAGGTAGAAGCTTTTCCGCTTTCCATGGACACAAGAACACCCTGGCGTCTTCCGCCAACCTGGCCCTGTGCCATTGGCTGATAGCTGTCAAAGGAATGGTTGATGATTCCATATCCGCGTGTAAGCGTCAGGAATTCAGTTGTATATCCGATCAGGCCCCGCGCAGGAACGTTAAAGATCAGGCGGACCTGGCCGCTGCCGTTATTGATCATATCAAGCATTTCGCCTTTGCGGGCACCGATTGATTCCATGATAGAACCAGTATGCTCTTCAGGAACATCGATCTGCACGCGCTCAACAGGCTCGCATCTTACGCCATCAATTACTTTTACAATGACTTCCGGCTTTGATACTTGAAGCTCATAGCCTTCACGCCTCATATTTTCAATCAGGATGGAAAGGTGAAGCTCACCGCGTCCTGAAACGACCCATGCATCCGGTGAATCTGTGTTCTCAACGCGAAGGCTAACATCTGTCTGAAGCTGGGCACGAAGCCTTTCTTCAATTTTCCTTGATGTAACGTACTTGCCTTCCCGGCCGGCGAATGGGCTGTTATTGACAAGGAATGTCATCTGCAGTGTAGGCTCGTCGATGCGGAGTACAGGAAGGGCTTCCTGATGCTCAACAGGTGTAACGGTTTCGCCGACATTGATATCTTCCATTCCGGAAACGGCGATCAGGTCCCCTGCCTTCGCTTCCTGGATTTCCTGGCGCTTCAGGCCAAAGAAGCCAAATATCTTGCTTACACGGAATTGTTTGACACTTCCGTCAAGCTTCATGAGTGCGACCTGCTGGCCGACCTGCATGGTTCCGCGGAACACACGGCCAATCCCGATTCTTCCTACATAGTCATTATAGTCAAGAAGGGCAACCTGGAATTGAAGATGCTCTTCACTGTTATCAACTGGTGCAGGGATATGGTCGACAATCGCATCATAAAGGGACTGCATGTTCTCATCCTGCTTTTCAGGATCAGTGCTTGCTGTTCCATTGATGGCAGAAGCATAAATGACAGGGAACTCAAGCTGTTCTTCATTGGCATCAAGCTCGATGAACAGGTCAATGACTTCATCGATGACTTCTGCAGGACGCGCAAAGTCACGGTCGATTTTGTTGACAACAACAATTGGCGTCAGGTTCTGTTCAAGCGCTTTTTTCAGTACAAAGCGCGTCTGCGGCATACAGCCTTCATATGCGTCGACAACAAGCAGAACACCGTCAACCATTTTCATGATACGCTCAACCTCGCCGCCAAAGTCAGCGTGGCCCGGGGTATCTAGGATATTGATTCTTGTATCTTTGTACTGGACGGCTGTATTTTTAGCCAGGATGGTAATTCCGCGCTCTCTTTCAAGGTCATTGGAATCCATCGCACGTTCTTCCACATGCTCATTAGTCCGGAAAGTTCCTGACTGTTTCAGCAGCTGGTCAACAAGTGTCGTTTTTCCGTGGTCAACGTGGGCAATAATCGCGATATTGCGAAGATCTTCTCTGATTTTCAAAAAATTCACTCCTAGCTATATTTTAAGCTAATTTATTTTAAAGCTTTATAAACAATCACAACTAAAACATTATACCATAATGACAGTGGTAAACTAAAAGTTTTTTGTGTAAAATATATTTTAAAGAAAAGAACACATATCTACACTATACCTAAAGACTGGGCTTGATATACATTTTCAATGCTTCAATCCTGGACTTGCTTTAGATTTAAGTGAATCTTCAGGTGCCTGGTTCCGGTTAAACTTTAGGGAGGGGGATTATTTTGAAAAACATTAAGTGGCCTTTAATATTCTTTGCCGTGGCAGCAGCAGCCTGCATCATGGGTGTCGGCATATCGATTGCCGAGAAAAGTATATTCGGCGTAATTGCCTGCATTGCAGCCCTTGTGCTTGTGATGGGCTTCGGATTTAAAACCAAGAAGAAAATGCGCGAAAATGGATTATTATAACTATAGAACCAGCGAAGAAGCCGGCCCATTGGGGGTCCGGCTTCTTTTTATAGTCTGTTGCTGTTCATGGCTGAATAGGCTTCAGCAAAAGGAGGTGCTCTTTGCCTCCATCATCTTTTTCGGATTTATACTGCTCAAAGCCGCTTTTCGAAAAAAACTCCAGCCAGCCGGATTCACTTGCAGGAACAGCGGCAAATACCGCCTTATTCTCTGCAGCCAATTCTTCCCCCAGTGCCAAGAGAATCCCGCGGCCAAGGCCTGTCCCTCTTCTGTCCGGATCAACAAGGATAGTCCCGAGCCAAGGCTTCTGGTTAGAAGGCGCTCTTCTTACATGGAAGGTAACACCCGCCCTTTCACCATCCTTCTCCCACACTCTCCACTCTCCATCGAGTTCCGTATACGCACCTATATATTCCTCAATGCCCCTCCCCTGTGCCTCATGCACAAGCCATTCTCCTGAATGGTCAGCCAAATATTGAAAAAAAGCATAATCTCCGGCTGAAAGGCTCCTTGAGGTGATCTTACCAGCTGCCATTCTGCAAATAGTCCCTGAGGATCTTTTCATGCAGGCCAGGCTTGCAGATGAAAACTGAGCTTTGCTCTAACAGGTTCAGATCTTCCCCTTTCAGGGTAGTCGCTTTGCCCCCCAATTCAGTTATAAGGATATTCCCTCCAGCAAAGTCCCACGGGGCCAGTCTCAGTGATATATATGCATCGATGCGGCCTGTCGCAACATAGGCCATTTCAATAGCGGCAGATCCGTATGACCTGGTGCCTCTGACATCCCTGACAAGCGGGGCCAGCAGGCTTGGGTCGATCCTTTTGTTTTCAGTGACCCAGGTGGCATTAAGCCCTATGATTGCATCCTGGACACTTGCTTCTTCCAGTTTCGGTATTTGCATATCGTCCAGATAAGCGCCTTTACCCTGGAAAGCATGATAAAGCTCATCATGGACCACATCGTAAATAAGGCCGATCTTTCCAACCCCATCTTCATATATCCCGATCGATATGGCGAAATTCCTTTGCTGATGAACAAAGTTCATTGTTCCATCAATTGGGTCGATGATCCAGACAACTCCATCCAGATCCTCTATTTTGTCGCCAAATCCTTCTTCGCCAAATATGCGGTGTTCAGGATATGTTTCATTGATTTTGCTGATAAAATACTGCTCGGTCGCCTGGTCAATGTCAGTCACAAGATCATTCCGGTTGGATTTCGTTTCAATAGTCAGCGTTTTTTTGAAAGAATCCTTGATCCGTCTTCCGGCTTCTTTTACCCATCCTTTTGCTTTTTCATCAATATGATCCCAGTTCGTCATTTCTCTTTCCTCCGTAAAGGCCGGGCTCCAGCTGCCAACGCCCTGGGGCCGGCCATATATTAATGATAAGATTATCGGAAATGCAGGAACTTCTCAAGCATAGTGTCCCTCCGCATCACTCTATTAAGCAATATCATTCTTTTTTCCCTTCAGTAAAAATAATAAACGGACTCCAGCCATGTTCCCGGAGCCCGTTTTTATTTTCTATAGAAGTTTTCAGCTGACCATTGTGACATTTTTTCTCCTTTTTAATGAACCTTTATATATTTAAATAAATGCAAGAGCCTTTCTCTTACAGCGCTTTAAGCCTGACCAGCTCTTCACGTATCTTTTCGAGCTTTTGTTTTGTTCTTCTTTTGACATTCTCATTATTGTCGCCCATTGCTTCGAAAAGTGTCGCCAGTTCATAATCCATTTCAAGCCTCAGTACGGCGGTTCTTTCCTTTTCACCGGCTTTTTTCTTTACAGAATTCATCAATTGTTTCATGATCTTGCACCCCTTCCGGTTTTGGTTGAATTTTCAGATATCTTTTTTTATTATAATATGAAGTCCTCAAAGCAGTTGCAACAAAATTGTGCTGATACCCATTGCCTGTAAATAAAGAGGTCAGAAGCTGTTCATTTCCCCTTTTTCCTGCGCTGTGCTACAATGTTGCCAAAATCAGCAGGAGGTTATACATATGCCATTCAGCGGCTTTTCCAATGCAGACTTCGATGTTTTTAAAATAGATGGACTAGAAGAAAGAATGGATAGCTTGAAAGAAAATATCCGTCCAAAGCTTGAGGAGCTGGGCAGCTATTTTGCGCCGGGCTTATCAGCTCTTACAGGAGATGAAATGCATCCCCATGTTGCCAAGCATGCCAGAAGGACAATCAATCCGCCAAATGATACCTGGGTTGCCTTTGCGGCTAATCCAAGAGGTTATAAAATGCTCCCCCATTTTCAGATCGGATTATGGGAAAGCCATGTGTTCATTTGGTTTGCCACCATTTACGAAGCACCTAATAAAAAGGAATTCGGGGCTGCATTAAAGAAAAACTTAAGCGAAATCTACAGCAGCATCCCCGGCAGCTATGTATGGTCAGGAGATCACACAAAGCCTGGCGCCGTTTCTCACAGTTCCCTTGATAAGGCAGAACTTGGGGCAATGTTCGACCGCCTCGAAAATGTTAAAAAGGCGGAAATCCTCTGCGGTGTCAACATACCGCGTGAAGAAGCCATCAAGCTCAGCGCTGAGGAATTCCTGCAGAGAGCTGATTCTGTATTTAAAAATCTATTACCCCTATACAAAATGGCATAAACGGGGCCAGACGCCCAAACTGCCAAAAGAACCTGCATAAGATCGATGCAGGTTCTTTTGTTTACTTCATTTTTACTTTGTCCCCGGCTTTTGCCTCTTTGGCTGCTTTTACGGAACGGTATGGCGAATACCCGCTTGTTTCTTCAAATTCGCTGCAGACTGTCTTTTCCTGTGCCTTGCCTGGTACAATTTCTTTAAAACGGCGGTACGAATCCATAAGGATTTCCCTGTCGACCCCTTTTTCATAAGCGGCTTCAACGCTCTCAAAGAACTTTATCACGTCTACAATTTCTTCTGTCGACCAATCCGGGTCGATTGGATATTGATATTCCAAAGATGTTCACTCCTCTTCAAGCATCTTAGCTGATTTTAACCAGTCCAAGAAAATTTTGCAATTCTTGTCCTAGTCTGCCCATGAGCGCCGGATATCTTCTGCTTCTTTAATCATCCTGCTCACAAGATCCCCGGCTGAAGGAATATCCTTGATCATGCCCATTACCTGCCCTGCCCAAGCAAATCCTTCATCTTCGTTGCCATTATGGATATAGCGCTTGTTTGCCTGCCCGCTTATATAATCCTTCAGTTCTTCATAACTGCCATTATTCTTTTCAATTTCCAAAATTCTATTTGCCCATGAATTGGCAATGACCCTCGCCGGTGCCCCGATCGAACGTTTAATGACGAGGGTGTCGTTTTCCGAGCCCCCGACAAGCTTTTCTTTATACAGCTTTGAAGCATGCACGCATTCCTCTGTTGCCACAAACCTAGTGCCCATTTCAATTCCTTCCGCACCAAGGCTCAAGGCGGCCATCAGGCCCCTTCCGTCGCCGATCCCGCCAGAGGCGATCACTGGAATTGACACAGCATCTGACACCTGGGGAACAAGCACCATCGTCCCGGTATCCGTCCTTCCAAGATGCCCTCCCCCCTCCTGGCCGACAACCATTACTGCATCCGCGCCGAGTTCTTCTGCTTTAACAGCCTGCCTTCTTGCCGCCACAAGCACTAGCTTCTTGACATCGGTCCCCTTCAGCATCTCAAAGATCGGGGCAGGATTACCGCCCGTCATGGAAATGACCGGGACACCCTCCTGAAGCGCAGCTTCTATGAAATCTTCGAATGGCCGGCCGTGCTGCCCGATGGCAAAATTAACGCCAAAAGGCTTTTCCGTTATTTTTTTGACCTTTCTGATTTCCTCTTTGAGCTCCTCCGGCGAAGGCAGCGACATGGCCGTTATCTGGCCCAGCCCGCCTGCATTGGAAACCGCTCCTGCAAGCTCAGAATATGCAAGATGGGCAAGGCCTCCCTGTATGATCGGGTACTCTATGTCCAATAGTTCCGTTACTCTAGTCTGCCATTTCATCTTCGTCTCTCCTTTTCCTTCTCGATTCTACTTCGAATACTTCGGGACAGCTGCTGAAAATTCCTTTTTTAACAGGCAGGAAACTGGAGATGTACTGTTTGAACTGCCGGCGAATAGCCAGCAGGTTTTCATCGAATGCTACAGAAAAGGCATATGTTCAGCCGCTCTGGAAATTTGACTGCTCCGGCCGGCTAGAATCGCTTTGCATCCATATGCTTTAATGCTATAATTCATTTGTTTTATAAGTATATTAACGACATTGATTAAAGAGGTGTGGGAATAGTTGCTACAATCTGAAACACCGTTATTCAGCGGTTTACTGGCACATGCAAAAAAGAACCCTATTCAATTTCATATACCCGGCCATAAAAAAGGGGCGGGAATTGACCCGGAGTTCCGTGAATTTATCGGAGATAATGCCCTGTCAATTGATTTGATTAACATTGGCCCCCTTGATGATCTCCATCAGCCAAAAGGAATCATCAAGCAGGCGCAGGACCTGGCTGCAGAAGCATTTGGTGCAGATCATACATTCTTTTCAGTTCAGGGAACCAGCGGAGCGATCATGACGATGGTCATGGCAGTCTGCGGGCCTGGGGACAAAATCATCGTACCAAGAAATGTTCATAAATCGGTGATGTCAGCCATTGTCTTCTCAGGTGCGACCCCTATTTTCATTCACCCGGAGGTTGATGAAAAGCTGGGAATTTCACATGGAATCACTACAGATTCAGTGGAAAAGGCACTTAGCCAGCATCCCGACGCTAAAGGTGTGCTGGTCATCAATCCTACCTATTTTGGAATATCAGCAAACCTGAAGGAGATTGTTGAAATCGCTCATTCCTATGAAGTGCCTGTCCTTGTGGATGAAGCACATGGTGTTCATATTCATTTCCATGAAGACCTGCCGATGTCTGCGATGCAGGCTGGCGCCGATATGGCCGCTACCAGCGTCCATAAACTGGGCGGATCAATGACGCAAAGTTCCATCCTGAATGTTAAAGGAAATCTTGTTTCCCCTAAGCGCGTTCAGTCGATCCTAAGCATGCTGACTACGACCTCTACCTCCTATCTGCTGCTTGCGTCCCTTGATGTTGCAAGAAGAAGGCTCGCTACAGAGGGGAAAGAGCTGATTGAGCGGACAATAGACCTGGCACAGTATATGAGGAGAGAAATCAATGAGGTTGACCGCCTCTACTGTGTCGGTGAAGAGATTCTTGAAACCAAGGCGGCTTATGATTATGATCCGACCAAACTGATTATCTCTGTGAAGGAGTTAAATGTAACAGGATATGATGTAGAAAAATGGCTCCGCGAGAAGTTTAATATCGAGGTCGAGCTATCCGATTTATATAATATCCTCTGCATCATTACTCCAGGAGATACGAAACAGGAGGCAGATGCCCTGCTTGCGGCACTCAGGGAATTATCTGCAGGCGGCCTTCAAGAAACCGAACGCAAGGATGCAAAAGTGATGCTGCCTAATATACCGGTGCTTTCGTTAACGCCGCGGGATGCTTTTTATGCAGAAACTGAACTTGTCCCTTTTGACGAATCTGAAGGGCGCATCATTGCAGAATTCATCATGGTCTACCCTCCAGGAATCCCAATATTCATTCCAGGGGAAATCATCACAAAGGATAATCTTGTCTATATTAAAACAAATATGGAGGCAGGACTGCCTGTCCAGGGACCTGAGGACTACGATTTCAAATTCCTGCGTGTGATTAAAGAGCATAAAGCGATCAGGTAAGAATATATAAAAAAGAAAGCATGCAATTTTTGCATGCTTTCTTCTATAAAATCATTCTTAATGCTGATTCTAATTGCTTTTCTCTTTTTGTCCGCCTTTTCTGCAATTGCATTTCGCATACAGAACCGTTACCTTTTCATCTTCAAAGTGATCGATTGTTGAATTGCAATCCTGACATACAATTGTGCCCATCTGTTCAATCCCCTTTTCGCTGAATTTGGTTTTGAAAGCGTTTTATTTACTCTAAATTAATAATATTATAACATTATTAAAATATCAAGCCTAAATTGTATGACACATTTTGCGTTGTACCGCTTATTTTTTATTCTTTTTTTCCATGGACGAAGAGTCATTCCCTTTCAATAACTTCTATAAGGTTACAGCAACACGCAAGAATGGTAAAATTAAATCAAAATATTCTGTTTTTTAAGAGGAGGTTTCTTCATGTCGAGCAGCGCTTACATAAAACTGGTCAAAACATCAAGCCAGGAAACGATTACAATTCAGGAGGTAAAAAATTTACTGGAATATTATAAATCTATAACCGCAAAAACCGGCGATCAGGTTGATTGGGGTTACAGCAAAGCAGCCTTTCCTTATGAAATAAAGGAATATACACAAGGGGACGGAAAACGGCTATGGCTGCAATCTTTGGATGACCGTTATAATACGATACTGATAGGAGTAGGAACAGAACCGATACAAGATTCTGACAGCACAGAGCGGATCCAATCCTATATACAGCTTACCCTGCCGGAAAATGCAGCAATGGGCGACAAAAGCAAAGCGAATGAGTTCTGCAAATTTTTAGCCAAGAAACTCCATGCTGAACTGCAGCTGTTCAACGGCAGAATTATGTACTTTAACGGGCGAAAATAATAAGGTATGATAATATAGATTCGTTGAAATAAGTTTCAGGTATTAAGGAGTTGTCACTTTGAAGAAAAGAGTCCTAATCATCATAATAGTCAGTCTGGCTTTTACATTGGTGTCCCCTTTCATCTTTGACGCAAGGCTGGAAGACAAGCCGGATTCATTAACACAGAATCTTCTTTTCGGTGGCCCTTTCCCTTTTGCCGAGCAGACCAGCTATCTGCCAGAGCAGGAGGATTCATATCCGGTGGTTATACAATTTGAATCTCCGCTGGAAAAAGAAACGAATTACAAGCTTACGCCCCTCGTGTTGACAGAGCTGAGCTATTTTCTATTCTTTTTCGCAGTCACTACTATAATAGCCAGATTATTCAAAGGGAATGTTAGAAGGTAAGAAGAAAGAGCGGCACTCGATTGCCGCTCTTTTTCTGCTTTATAAAGCTGTTTGGATCCTGTCAGGATCCACAATTTCATACCCTTTTGCCTGCAGGCCCTTTACAATCCCTTCCAGCGCTGCATTCGTCCAATCTCTGTCATGCATCAGGAGATTGGCTCCGTCGGTCAGATATGGGGAATTGACCATGATATCCGTCAAAGCCTCTTTGTTTTGATAGTCCTTTTCCCAATCATATCCATATGTCCAGTTCATGAGCTCCATACCTTCCGCTGCAGCAGCCTCCCTGCTTGCATCGGTATTGATCCCAAAAGGAGCCCTGAAAAACCGAGGCTTTTCCCCGATGATTTCTTCTACACGTTTATTTAATTTCAGCACCTCTTCTTTTTGCTGTGCCGGAGAAATTTCCTTTAAATTACTGTGGCTGTATGTATGGTTCCCAATTGGAAAACCAAGACTATGTATCTCTTTTAATTTTTCTTCTTCCTCCGGGGTATCCAGAAAATGCCCGTTAACAAAGAATATAGCGTTAACACCCAGCCGTTTCAATGTTTTGGCCATCTCTACAGCATGTTTATCAGGTGCATCGTCAATGGTAAGGAGCACCACCTTTTTATTTGCATCTGCCAGCGGCTCAATGGTCCAGTTGTTTTCATTAATGCGGTATAAAGGCTCTTTATCCTCCGTTTCAGCCGGCTGTTCCTCCTGGGATCCGGTCTCCTCAATATCTGTACCGCTTGCCTCTCCGCTTTCAACGGCTTCTTCCGCATCGCTGCTTGCCTGCTCTTCAGCCGTTTCCACGGCATTTTTCGTCTCTTCTCCCTTATCTTCGCCTGCTTCTCCAACTGCACCGCACGCAGAAAGCAGCATGGCAGACAGCGCCAAGGCGGCAGTTTTTTTATACATCATTACCCCTCCAATAAGCGTTATGCTTTTTATTATACTTATAAAATGTTAAGATAGAAAACGGTTTGTAACTGGTAGAGACAATCGAAATAACTCCCCCTTTTTATCCGTAAAGTATTTCTATCTGCTGTTTTCCCTAAACCACTGTTTCCACACAATACTATTTTCTAAACATAAAACTGCAGCCCATTCCTCAGGAATGGCAGAGCCTGCACATATGTACGATTTGATTTGGAGGGATTGGATGAAGAAACTGACACCAGTTTTTTGGGTATCAGTTATCGTAACTGTATTATTTATTATCTGGGGGCTTATTCCAAAAAGGATATTGCCTCATGCAAATTTAGACGTTGTTACACAAAATGTTCAAGGATTCATCCTTGAGAAATTCGGCTGGTTCTATATGCTGTCAGCCTCTGTCTTTTTACTTTTTGCTATTGTACTTATTTTCACAAAGTATGGAAACATTCGTTTAGGGAAAGATAATGAGCAGCCCGAATTCGGTTATTTAACCTGGTTTGCGATGCTGTTCAGTGCAGGAATGGGGATAGGCCTTGTATTCTGGGGATCTGCAGAGCCTATGTATCATTATTTCGATCCGCCATTCGGCGACGGAGAAACGCCGGATTCAGCCAGAGCAGCCATGAGATATTCCTTTTTTCACTGGGGACTCCATCCTTGGGCCATCTATGCAGTGATAGCCCTCGCTTTGGCTTACTTCCAGTTCAGGAAAGGCGCTCCAGGAGTCATCAGCTCCGTGCTTCGTCCCATCTTTGGGGATAAAGTCGACGGTTTCCTTGGTATCCTGATCAATTTCATCGCAGTATTTGCAACGGTCTTCGGTGTAGCCACTTCACTGGGGCTGGGCGCCATTCAAATCAGCGGAGGCCTGTCACATGTGTTCAGCGGCATCAGCAACGGCATCGGGACACAGATGATCATTATAGCCGTTGTCACGGTTTTATTTATGATCTCTGCCCAGACAGGCCTTAACAAAGGCATTAAATACTTAAGTAATCTCAATATCATACTGGCCATTCTTCTGCTGCTGTTCATGCTCTTTGTTGGCCCGACCAATTTTATTATGGATCTATTCACGACTACCATCGGTTCTTACTTGCAGAACCTGCCTTCCATGAGCTTCAGGCTCAGCCCGTTTGACCAGGAGCTGACATGGTTCCAGGATTGGACCATTTTCTATTGGGCATGGTGGATTGCCTGGGCTCCTTTTGTCGGAACTTTCATTGCACGGATTTCAAAAGGCAGGACCATCAGGGAGTTTGTCATCGGTGTCCTTGCTGTACCAACATTATTCGGTGCGCTATGGTTTTCAGTATTCGGAGGAACCGGTATTTTCCTCGAGTTCTTTGAAAATACGCCAATCATGGATACGATGAACGAGAATGGAATGGAGATCGCTTTATTTGCTGTCTTTGAACACTTCCCGTTTTCAATAGTGCTGTCCTTGCTTGCCATCTTCCTTATCAGCACCTTTTTCATCACTTCAGCGGACTCGGCAACCTTCGTGCTCGGCATGCAAACGACGAACGGAAGCCTGAACCCGCCAAATAAAGTTAAATTTGTATGGGGCATCATACAATCTGCTTCTGCAGCCATACTGCTGTGGACAGGCGGCCTTGAAGCACTGCAGCGTGCATCTATTATTGCCGCCCTGCCATTTACAGTTATTATGCTCCTGATTGTAGTTTCACTGATGAAAGCTTTAAAAGAAGAAAATGTGAGCGGCACAAAAGAAAAACAACAAAAATCTGCATAATAAAAAAGCTTCGGGATGATCTATCCCGAAGCTTTTTTGGTTGGTGCATTTTTATATAGCATTGTTAATCCTGCTGCGGTTGTGATTTTTCAAAAGTGCGGCTACAGGTTATCTTCTGGGACCGCTATTTTTCCTTTTCCCAAGAATAGTGGTCCTAGCTCACCTGGCTGGGACCGCTATTTTTCCTTTTCCTAAGAATAGTGGTCCTAGCTCACCTGGCTGGGACCGCTATTTTTCCTTTTCCTAAGAATAGTGGTCCTAGCTCACCTGGCTGGGACCGCTATTTTTCCTTTTCCCAAGAATAGTGGTTCTAGTTCACCTGGCTGGGACCGCTATTTTTTCTTTTCCCAAGAATAGTGGTTCTAGCTCACCCCACTGGGACCGCTATTTTTCCTTTTCCCAAGAATAGTGGTCCTAGCTCACCTGGCTGGAACCGCTATTTTTTCTTTTTCCAAGAATAGCGGTTCTAGCTCACCCCACTGGAACCGCTATTTTTTCTTTTCCCAAGAATAGCGGTTCTAGCTCACCCCACTGGAACCGCTATTTTTTCTTTTCCCAAGAATAGTGGTTCTAGCTCACCCCACTGGAACCGCTATTTTTTCTTTCACAAGAAATAGTGGTCTCAGCTGCCCATGCTGCCGTCACCTTATGCCTTCGGATGGTCCTCACTCGCTTCATTTGACCTGAGAAGCAAAAGTCTGCAGGCTGCCTTATAAATTTCGTCCAACTGTCTCCAGGTACTCTCAATAATGAATAAATGCCAGAGCCGCCTGAAAGGAACCATACAGCCCCAAAGACAGCATAGTGACCATAAAAGTTCTCTTCGGTGATTTTATGATGAAATTACCTAAAATAACAGCAAGATAAAAAAATACAAAAAACATAAGAACATTATAAACTGGATGGTCATGCTTAGAAAGCCACTCCAGAAAAGTATAGCCGCTCCATATGATCAGCTGGATCATAATCACCGAATAAGTCTTCATATAAACACCGCCAATTGCAATATATATTCCCTTCCTATGTTTGCTTGTAATCCAGGCTTATATGTATTATATGTACCACTCCGGCCGTGTATTTTTCAATTTCGTAACAATTGGGTGACAAGCGGAGATATTACTATTTATTATGTTAAAATATGGGCTATTATGACGAAATTATTTACAGCTTTTAACACATTGAGAGAAGAAAAGGTGAGCATAAATGAAGAGATTCCGTTTTTTGCTGTTAGCTTCTTTTATGATTTTGACCGTTTCCTGCAGCAAGACGAAAGCTGCCGATGATTTAATGCTTGATAGCTCGCAGAAGCAGGTGATTTTCTTTACAGATGAATCTGATTACCAAAATGAAGCACCATATTATGATGCGATCATAGAATTGAAAAAGGAATATCCGGATGAAATGAAGAAAATGAAAGTCATAACTGCTGCCAAGGCGAAAAAGTATTATCATACTTTTGACATTAAAGGATGCCCGGCCATTTTGGTTTTGCACCAGAACAGGATTACAGCAAAAGTGAATGGCGATGCATCAAAAGATAAAATCATTGAACCGCTGTCTAAAGCACTTAGCAACGGCACATAAAAAAGACCTTCCCTCTTTTGTGAGGAAAGGTCTTTTCTCTTTATAAGTCCTGCAAGCAATACTATTTACTTAATGATGTGAATTGGGCTTCCAAGTGCAACTTCAGCTGCTTCCATAGTGATCTCGCCAAGTGTTGGGTGAGCATGGATTGTCATAGCCAAATCTTCAGCTGTCATGCCTGCTTCAATGGCAAGGCCAAGTTCAGCAATCATGTCAGATGCATTGGCACCAGCAATTTGCGCACCGATGACAAGGTCATCTTCTTTGCGTGTGATCAGCTTCACGAAACCGTCAGTGCTGTTTAAAGCAAGGGCACGGCCATTTGCTGCAAACGGGAATTTCGCAGCATTGACTGCAATTCCTTCTTCTTTAGCCTGCTGCTCAGTGTAACCCACTGAAGCCAGTTCAGGATCAGAGAAAACAACTGCAGGAATTCCAAGATAGTCGATCTCAGAATTGTGGCCAGCGATTGCTTCAGCTGCGATTTTACCTTCATAAGAAGCTTTGTGAGCCAATGGAGGTCCTTCAACGATGTCGCCGATAGCGTAGATATTGCTTACGCTTGTGCGGCACTGCTTGTCGATCTTGATGATGCCGCGGTCTGACATTTCAACGCCAGCCTGCTCAAGGCCAAGCTCGTCAGTATTTGGACGGCGTCCAACCATAACGAAGACATAATCAGCTTCAACAGATTTTTCTTCGCCTTTTACTTCGTACTTGACTGTTACGCCGCTGTCAGTTTCTTCAACACCTTTTGCAAGTGCATTAGTGATGATGTTGGCGCCTTTTTTCTTCAGGTTCTTTTTAACCAATGAAGACATTTGCTTCTCAAATCCGTTCAGGATTTCATCAGTTCCTTCAAGGATTGTTACTTCAGTACCGAAATTAGCGTAAGCACCGCCAAGCTCAGTACCGATGTATCCGCCGCCGATGACAACGATCTTCTCAGGAACTTCTTCAAGAGCAAGTGCCCCTGTAGAATCAAGCACACGCTTTGAATATTTGAATGCAGGCAGTTCGATTGGGCGTGAACCCGATGCGACGATTGCATTCTTGAATGTGTAAGTCTGGGAAGACTTCTCATCCATTACTTTTAAAGTATTTGAGTCAACGAAGAAAGCTTCTCCGCGTGCAATCTCTACCTTGTTTCCTTTTAGAAGACCTTCAACACCGCCTGTAAGCTTCTTGACAACTCCGGCTTTCCATTCCTGTACTTTAGTGAAATCTACTTTCACATTTTCCGCTGAAATGCCCATGTCTTCTGAATGCTTGGCATGTTCATAGCGGTGTCCAGCTGAAATCAAAGCCTTTGAAGGGATACAGCCGACATTCAGGCAGACGCCTCCAAGAGTTCCTCTTTCAACGATTGTTACTTTTTGTCCAAGCTGTGCTGCGCGGATAGCGGCAACATAGCCTCCAGGACCTGCACCGATTACTATAGTATCTGTTTCAATAGGGAAATCTCCAACTACCATTTAATTACGCCTCCATTAACAATAGTTCTGGATCGTTGAGTAAACGCTTGATGTGATTTAATGCATTTTGTGCTGTTGCGCCATCGATGATTCTGTGGTCAAAGCTTAAAGAAAGTGCAAGAACTGGTGCTGCAACGATTTCTCCATCTTTCACTACAGGCTTTTCAGCGATGCGGCCGATTCCCAGGATCGCTACTTCAGGATGATTGATGACAGGTGTAAACCATTGTCCGCCCGCAGAGCCGATATTGGTAATTGTGCAAGAAGCGCCTTTCATTTCATCCGCAGCAAGCTTGCCGTCACGGGCTTTGCCTGCCAGGCTGTTGATTTCATCAGAGATGGCAAATGTAGATTTGCGGTCTGCATCCTTAACAACAGGAACAAGCAGGCCTTTCTCTGTATCAGCAGCAATTCCGATGTTGTAGTAATGCTTGTGGATGATTTCGCCAGCAGCATCGTCAATTGACGTGTTGAGCGCCGGGAATTCACGCAATGCACTAGTCAATGCCTTCACCACATAAGGCAGGAATGTAAGCTTGATGCCTTTGTTTGCTGCAACTTCCTTGAATTTCTTACGGTGTGCTACCAGTTTTGTTACATCGATTTCATCCATTAATGTAACATGCGGTGCAGTCTGCTTGGAGTTAACCATAGCTTTTGCAATCGCTTTGCGGATTCCGCTCATTTTCTCGCGGGTTTCCGGATATTGGCCTTGAGGAGCTGCTGCCGCTGCCGCTGGTGCTGCTGCTTCTTCCTTAGCTGCCTCTGCCTGTGGTGCTTCCTGAGCAGGTGCTTGAGAGCCTCCGTTCAAGAATGATTCAATATCTTCCTTCAGCACACGTCCGTTTTTACCGCTGCCTGCTACCTGGCGGATGTCAACGCCTTTGTCGCGTGCGAACTTGCGCACTGATGGCATAGCGATAATTCTGCGGTCAGGATCAACATCGGGCTGGGAAATAACTGTGCCTTTACCGGAGTCTTCCTGTCCAGGAGCTTCTTCCTTCTTCACATCCTGGCCAGCTTCCATTGTTGATTGAACCTGTGCTTCCGTTTTTTCTGCCGGCGCTTCATCACCGTGTTCACCTTTAAATTGTAAATCCTCATACCCCGGTGCGTCAAAAGATACGAGCACTTGTCCGACAGTAGCAACTGTTCCTTCGCCGATGTGGACCTCTTCAACAGTCCCTTCAACTGGGGATGGAATTTCTACTACTGATTTATCGTTCTGCACTTCGCACAATACGTCATCTTCTTGAACTTTATCGCCTGGTTTAATAAACCATTTTACGATTTCACCTTCGTGGATACCTTCACCGATATCAGGCAATCTGAATTGGAATGACAATGGGTTCACCTTCCTGTTAGTAAATTGAGTGATGATGCAGGAAAGGGAGAAAAACTGCCCTCTCCCATTAAAAAATTGTTCTATTAGAAAGTAAGTACTTTTTTAGCTGTTTCCAGTACATCTTTGTAGTTTGGCAGCCAGATTGTTTCTGCTTGAGAGAAAGCATAGACAGTATCAGGTGCTGCTACGCGGAGAACTGGAGCTTCCAGGCTGAGAATCGCTCTTTCATTGATTTCAGCAACAACCTGAGCAGCTACGCCTGCCTGCTTCTGTGCTTCCTGGACCACAATGGCACGGCCTGTTTTCTCTACAGAGGCAATGATTGTTTCAAGGTCCAGCGGTGCGATTGTACGAAGGTCTACTACTTCTACAGAATAGCCTTCTTTTTCAAGTTCTTCTGCTGCTTTTAATGATTCATGAACCATTGCTCCGTATGTGATGATGGAAAGGTCTGAACCTTCGCGCTTCACATCAGCCTTGCCAAGAGGAATTGTGTATTCTTCTTCAGGCACTTCTTCACGGAATGCACGGTAGAGCTTAAGATGCTCAAGGAAAATAACCGGATCATTGTCACGGATAGATGAAATAAGAAGTCCTTTTGCATCGTAAGGAGTTGAAGGCACAACAACCTTTAAACCTGGTGATTGAGTCATCAGCCCTTCAAGGCTGTCAGAGTGAAGTTCCGGAGTATGTACTCCGCCCCCGAAAGGAGAACGCACAGTGACAGGAGAATTGTATCTGCCGCCTGAACGGTAGCGCATACGCGCCATTTGGCCAGCGATTGAATCCATTACTTCAAACACAAATCCGAAGAATTGGATTTCCGGCACTGGACGGAAGCCTTGAAGGCCAAGACCAATTGCTAAACCGCCAATTCCAGATTCAGCAAGTGGAGTATCGAATACGCGGTCTTCGCCGAACTCTTTCTGAAGACCTTCCGTAGCACGGAATACACCGCCGTTAACGCCTACGTCTTCACCGAACACAAGTACGTTCGGATCATTGCGCATTTCTGTGCGCAACGCATCGGTGATTGCCTGGATCATTGTCATTTGCGCCATCGCTTACTTCGACTCCTTTGCTTGGTAAATTTCATATTGTTCTTTAAGGTTACGAGGCATTTCTTCATACATGTTCTCCATGAAGTCTGTTACTTTCTGCTTCGGATAACCGTCAGCTTTCTTGATTGCTTCTTTGATATCTTCTTTAGCCTGGTCGATCACTTCGTTTTCCTTTTCTTCGTTCCAGATGCCCTTGTTTTCAAGGAATTTGCGGAAACGGACTAAAGGATCCTTCTTTTCCCATTCGTTGTCAAGGTCCGTTGTACGGTAACGAGTCGGATCATCGCCAGCCATTGTATGCGGGCCATAGCGGTATGTCATCGTTTCAATCAGAGTCGGGCCTTCGCCGTTTACTGCTCGCTTGCGGGCATCGCTGACTGCTGCATATACAGCAAGCGGATCCATTCCGTCTACCTGAATCCCAGGGATACCTGCCGCGACTGCTTTTTGAGCTACAGTCTTAGCCGCTGATTGCTTTTCTACCGGAGTGGAAATCGCAAAGCGGTTGTTCTGCACAACAAAGATCGCTGGAGCCTTAAATGCCCCTGCAAAGTTAAGACCTTCGTAGAAATCACCTTGTGAAGCTCCGCCGTCGCCAGTGTATGTAATAGCTACTGAACCGGCACCGCGCTTTTTCATCCCAAGAGCCACACCTGCAGCCTGGATGATCTGAGCGCCGATGATGATTTGAGGTGAGATTGTGTTCACACCTTCTGGCATCTGGTTGCCGTGGAAATGTCCGCGTGAGAACAAGAATGCCTGATACAGCGGCAGGCCATGCCAGATCATTTGAGGCACATCGCGGTATCCAGGAAGGATGAAGTCTTCCTTTTCAAGAGCAAATTGTGAAGCAAGCTGGGAAGCTTCCTGTCCTGCTGTCGGCGCATAGAATCCAAGGCGCCCCTGTCTGTTTAGAGAGATGGAACGCTGATCAAGAATACGAGTGTATACCATGCGGCGCATCAATTCCTGAAGCTGCTCATCGCTTAATTCAGGCATTGCCGCTTCATTTACGACTTCGCCTTCTTCATTCAATATTTGAAACATTTCAAACTGCTCTTCTACCGCCTCAAGCGCTTTAGTAGCATCCAATTGTGCTTTCTTCGTTTTAGAAGCCATCTTTGTCACCCTTTCCTTTCATTAAAAAGACATTATTTTAAGAGATAAATACACAAAGCTTAGAATACCCAAAATGAATTCATCTTAGAAATCTGCTTTTGTTTTTTCCCTATTAAATTTAGCCGTACATGCAAAAAAACTGTCCGGCTCATCCTTTGACAGCTGCAAAACATAGTTTTACTTAGTTTTCCACAGATGCCTCCGGAAAAAACGTCTATTCTGATATTTCTTTACAATCATTTTCTGTATCATTGAATTTTGTATGTCTCACTGATACAAGCAATGAAATCACCTTACTCATTTTATTATAAGAAATCCGTTACAGTCAATTATTTAAACCTATTTTTCAAAAATTATTTCGAGTATTTTAAAAAACTGTATTAATAAGTCCTTATTAACTGTACTATAAAAAAGCAGCTTTTTAACAGGATGTGTTATAACAAGAGAAGAATTATTTAGGAAGAATTATTTTAAAAAAGTACTTTGTGTCCAGCACAAAAAGTCTTTCGGCATCATCTGACCGAAAGACTTTTCGAATATATCCCTTTTACCAGGCGGTGCCTCTAAACTTATGTTTACTCAGCAGCAACCTCTACACCAGCCTGCTTATAAAAGGATAATTTTATTTCATTATATTTTTTTGTCAGCTCATTAAATTCTTTATTATGGACCGTCAGCTGCTCATAAGATTGATTGATTTTTTCAATCTGAGCTTCCAGCTGCTCCATTGTCAGGTCTTCCTTCTTGAACAGCGAATACAGCTCTTTGTCCAGTTCAAGGCCGGCCTTATATTCACTGTAAAGTTCATCATGGACGCTGTAGCGGTCCATCATCACTTTGTACAGTTCCTCAGCACTTTCTTTTGCCTGCTTATCTTCAATGTCAGGGATGATATCATCAAGAGGTGCAAATTCTTCTTTGGAGGCTTCAATGCTCTCCTGCTCTTTATTCATGAGCTCTTCCCTCTTCCCCACGGCTTCAAGGGCTTCATCTGACAGCTTTTTAATTTGGTCAAATTCCTTCATGCCCAGCGCAATGATCTGATCATAAAGTTCTTTTTCCTGCTTTTCCAGTTTCACAAGCGGGTCCTGCTGCTTTTCAAACCCGTCTTCTGCTTCTGCAGTTTTTTCCAGAATGCTGTAGGCTTTTTCACCTGGTGTCTCCTTGTTCATGCATCCCCCGAGCACAAACAAACTTAAAAATAATACAGCCAGTACTTTTTTCTTTCTGATAATGGACATCATTAAACCCCCTAAATGGAAATAGCTGTTGCATATAAGCTGCATATAGGCATGGTCCAGGATTTTCATTAATATTATGAAAAAGCTTGTCCAGCCATTTAATTAGAATTCAGCAGGATAATGCCATAAAGATACATATTCTTCATTCTTTTCATTTATGACTGGGCAGCGGCCTACACCATTTTTTCCTTCTTTCATAGGCTAGAGTAAATCGTCCATAAAACTTATAAATATGTAGGGGACGATACTTTATTTCAGGGAGGTTATCCTTATGTATGGTTATGGTGGATACGGTTACGGCTGCGGCTACCCTGTAGGCGGAGCTGGCTACGGAAGAGGATTTGCTTTAATTGTCGTTCTCTTCATTCTTCTTATTATTGTAGGCTGTTCCTGCTGGAAATTCTAATACAAGCCGAAAAGGTGCTTCGACAGAGCACCTTTTCTTTATTAACTTTTTTCTTTATGTCTGTTAGACTATTGACGTACATACAGCTCCCTGAACTTTAATCACTTACCCGCCAGCACAGCGGTTAAACATATTATAATAAATTTCTGCCGAAAAAGGCATGCACAGGAGTGGATTTTTAATGATAACAGTGGCGGATATTATCCGGGATGGCCACCCATCCCTCAGGAAAACGGCCGAAGAGGTGCCTATGCCCCCTTCTGCCGAAGATAAGCAGACTCTTTCCGAAATGATGGAATATGTAAGGAACAGCCAAAATCCTGCCCTTGCTGAAAAGTATGGGCTGAGGCCAGGAATCGGCCTTGCCGCCCCGCAGATTGACTGCCTGAAGAGAATGATTGCAGCCCATGTGACTGATACAGATGGGAAGCTGTACAGCTTTGCACTTTTCAACCCGAAAATCATCAGCCATTCGGTCGAGAAAGCCTTTTTAACGTCCGGTGAAGGATGTCTCTCAGTCGATGAGCCTTTTCCCGGGTTTGTTCCTCGCTATGCAAGGATAACCCTCAAAGCCTTTGATATAGACGGCAGAGAAGTGAAACTGAGGCTGAGAGGCCTCCCGGCAATCGTTTTTCAGCATGAAATCGATCATTTGAACGGAGTCATGTTCTATGACCACATCAATAAGGAAAACCCGTTTGAAATTATGAAGGGTGCCCTCCCGATTGAAAGGTAATCCTAAAGGAGAAGCAGGCCCCTTTGCCTGCTTCTTTTTTCTTTTATATCAAACCAAGCTTTTTCAAACCGTTCCAGATTCCATCTTCCCCGACATCTGAGGTGATATGGTCCGCATGGCGCTTCACTTCTTCATCAGCATTGCCCATGGCGACCCCCGTGCCGACCGCCTGGAGCATTTCAATGTCATTCAATCCGTCTCCAAAAGCATATACATCCTCAATTGCAAAGCCGAGACGGCTGATCATTTTCTTTATGCCCTCCGCTTTTGAGCCCCCGGCAGGAAGGACATCGACGGAATGGGGATGCCATCTGATGAAATGGAATTTCCCGTATCCTTCGCGATACTCCTGTTCGAGACTGTCATCCATAAAAATAAGGGACTGGTAGATTTCCCGCCCATTATAAAAGCTTTCATCTTTCTCAGGATGCGGGAACTTAAGTGTGCCAAGGCTTTCCTCAATATGGGGATGGTGCGGCACACTTGATTTCATGGTTGATTCGTTCATAAAAACGAGCGGATGCCCATTCCTTTTTCCATGTTCTAAAAGCCTTTCCAGCTCTTTTGTGTCCAAAGGATTGGCATAGATCGGTTCATTCTCGAACACCACGTACTGGCCATTAAAGCTGACATAAGAATCAATGCCCAGCTCCTCCCGGAGACTTTCATACATAAAAGGAGCACGGCCGGTCGCGATTGCCGTAAATACCCCCTTTTCCTGAAGGTGCCTGATTGCTTCCTTCGTTTTTACCGGCAGGTTTTTGCCGTGGTCCAGCAGTGTTCCATCAATATCAAAAAAAACTATTTTCTTCATTTTTTACTTCCTTTCCATTTGCATGGACTGCATTCCTAAGCAGCCAGATCTTGTTTCTTTTCCCGCTTGACTTTATAGGAGGAAATATATATTCCCAGAAAGATGACAGCCAGGCCAACAGCCATCCCTGGCTTGATATGCTCACTAAGGAGAAAGTACCCCCATGCGATTGCCGATACGGGGACGATATAGGTGACGAGGGAGGCAAACTCCGGGCTTCCCTTCTGTACAAGGAAATAGTATAGCAGATAGGCAGCCCCCGAGCCCAGGGCTCCGAGTATAATCAGAGAACCGAGTCTTTCCGGCGCAAAAAGAAGCGGGATGCTGGAAGGAGATGCAATCCCGGTATACAGGCCGCTTGCCAGGGCGGCTGATGTAAGCGTAAAAAGGGAAATCTGAAGGACGGAAACACCCTCAAGATGTTTTTTGGACAGATGGGTCC
This sequence comes from Bacillus infantis, assembly GCF_008180445.1. GTDB lineage: Bacteria > Bacillota > Bacilli > Bacillales > Cytobacillaceae > Bacillus_AB > Bacillus_AB infantis_B. The sequence continues at coordinate 63,401 of NZ_VTER01000003.1, read as the reverse complement.
CTAATCCATAGCAGAATGCTGCCATAGACATGAATACAATTCCTGCCGTGTTTCCCTCTGCCAAATCACCAGTGCGGAAACCGCTGAGAATAAAAATGCCGAAAAATCCGATCAATATTCCGGCCCATTGGCTTTTCCGGAGCTTTGAACCGAAGAAAAGCCACCCAATGATAATCGTCCAGATCGGTGTAGTGGCATTAATGACGGAGGCCATACTCGATGAAATGGCCGTCTCACTTTTAGAAATAAAATACCAGGGAAGTGCATTATTGATGAGCCCGACCAGGAACAGCATCCTGAAAGGCAGGCGTTTCCACTGAATCTTTTCTCTTTTAAAAAAGCTGATCCCCCACAATGCTGCTGCACCAAACAGGCATCTGCCGAAGACAACCGCCTCCGGGCCCAGATCATGGAGCAGAATTTTAATAAAAAGGAATGATGTGCCCCAAATCAGACTTAGAGCGATCAGTGCACTATAAAGCTTACCCATTTATCCACTCTTCTTTCCAAGATAACTTTCACTCTGTTAAAAACTAACCCTTGAAATGCTAAATGTCAATCCAGCATATTTAACATTATTCCATCATTATCCATGAGATTTTTGGCCTTTTCATCATATAATAGAAGAAAAGGCGGCTTTCTTAAAGCCCCCAAAAAACGGTTGTGTTCGGCAGCAGTGATTGTAATCCTTTACATTGGACAAGGTTGGGTTAAAATAGGAAGTAAGGAGATGATCCACTATGTTAAAGAAGCTGCGCAAAAAGCTCCTGAAACAGTGGAAAGACATGCTTCGCAAAAAATCGATCGCATAACCCCCGAGCCCTTCAAACTTGCGAAGGGCTCCTTCTTTAAGGTAAATTGTATAAAGGTTACATAGAAATGCGGAAGTGGCTTGCTCAGAGCCGACAGGCATAAGACGCTTCAGGATAGAAGGCGTTCTTTGCCTTCAATCCTGAAGTGGCTTATGACTCGAGGCTCTAGCCGCCGGAGCTGGACAACGAGAAAAGCGGAAAAGCCTTGGTCACAAAGGAACGCAGACTAAGAACGCCACGTCCTGTGGCAACGTCTGCATGACCCGCGTCCTGCGGGCCTCAAGCATAAGACGAGCAGGACGGAAGGTTGTTCTTTAACCTTCTGGCCTGATTGGCTTATGACTCGAGGGGCTAGGCTTTGGAGCTGGACAATGAGAAATGCGGAAGTGGCTTGCTCAGGTAAAGGAACGCAGGCTAAATACGCCACGTCCTGTGGCAACGCCTGCATGACCCACATCCTGTGGGCCCAGCATAAGACGCGCAAGAATAAAAGGCGTTCTTTGCCTTTAATTCTTGGGTGGCTTATGACTCGAGGCTCTAGCCACTGGAGCTGGACAATGAGAAAAGCGGAGGCGACTGTTCAGGTGCGACAAGCATAAGGCGCTTTGGAATTGAAGGCGTTCTTTGCCTTCGGTTCCAAAGTGACTTATGACTCGAGCACCTAGGAGCCGGAGCTGGACAATGAGAAATGCGGAAAAGCCTCTCCACCGACCTCTGAAGATAACACGCCAGGGCAGTGGACAGTGTAAATCAACAAACTGAAAATTCCTTTTTGGGGCGTTCGTTATCCCCTGGAAATATAAGGAAAAACTGTGCTTTATGTTCTTTTAAAAGAAAAAACATGAAAAACATGTTATTTTTTTATATAATAGAAAAAGTTATATCGGATTAAGGAGCGATTTATGATGATTTTTAAAGTTTATTACCAGGAATCCATTAAAGAAGTCCCAGTGAGGGAAAAAACGAAAACCGTTTATGTTGATGGAGATTCCCCGAAAGATGTACGTACAAAGCTGGCGGACAAACATTATAACATTGAAATCGTAGTCCCGGTTGAAGGCGATTACCTGGAATATGAAAAAAGAAACGAAGACTTTAAAGTATTGGAGAACTGATAATTTATGAAATTTGTCAAGAACGATCAAACAGCTGTATTTGCCCTTGGAGGACTTGGGGAAATCGGCAAAAACACTTATGCAGTCCAGTTCCAGGATGAAATCATCCTGATCGATGCTGGCATTAAATTCCCTGAGGATGAGCTTCTGGGAATAGATTATGTAATTCCTGATTATACGTATTTAGTTAAAAACGAAGACAAAATCAAAGGCCTCTTCATTACGCACGGACATGAAGACCATATCGGCGGCATTCCTTATCTTTTAAGACAGGTGAATATTCCTGTGTACGGCGGTAAGCTTGCCCTTGGCCTTCTTCGCAATAAGCTGGAAGAGCATGGCCTCTTGAGAAAGACAAGAATGATTGAAATCAAGGAAGATGATATTATCAAATTCCGAAAAACTTCTGTCACTTTCTTCCGGACTACACACAGCATCCCTGATTCATATGGGGTCGTAGTGAAAACTCCGCCGGGGCAGGTAGTCCATACCGGAGATTTCAAGTTCGACTTCACTCCTGTCGGGGAGCCTGCGAACCTTACAAAAATGGCAGAGATCGGCAAGGATGGTGTCCTATGCCTCCTTTCTGACAGCACCAACAGTGAAATTCCTAATTTCACTATGTCTGAACGCCGTGTCGGAGAAAGCATTCATGACATTTTCCGCAAAGTGGATGGACGGATTATTTTTGCGACATTCGCTTCTAATATCCACCGCCTTCAGCAGGTTATCGAGGCTGCTGTGACCAATGGCAGAAAAGTGGCTGTTTTTGGCCGGAGCATGGAAGCTGCGATCAACATCGGGCGGGAGCTTGGCTATATAAGCGCTCCTAAGGATGTATTCATAGACGCACAGCAGATCAACAGGCTCCCAGCCAACCAGGTTACCATCCTTTGCACAGGAAGCCAGGGAGAGCCAATGGCAGCCCTATCACGGATTGCCAATGGAACACACCGCCAGATCCAGATCCACCCAGGTGATACAGTAGTGTTCTCATCTTCTCCTATTCCGGGAAATACGATCAGTGTCAGCAGAACAATCAACATGCTGTCCCGTGCAGGTGCAGAAGTTATCCACGGTCCGCTGAACGACATCCATACTTCCGGGCATGGCGGCCAGCAGGAGCAAAAATTGATGCTCCGTCTGATCAAGCCAAAATTCTTCATGCCGATCCACGGCGAGTACAGAATGCAGAAAATGCACTCTAAACTTGCGATAGATTGCGGCATTCCTGAAGAAAACTGCTTTATAATGGACAACGGAGAAGTTCTGGCCCTGAGCGAGGATACCGCTCAGGTGGCAGGAAAGATTCCTTCAGGTTCTGTTTATATCGACGGAAGCGGTGTGGGTGACATCGGAAATATCGTCCTCAGAGACCGCAGGATCCTTTCTGAGGAAGGTCTGGTCGTTGTCGTAGTCAGCATCAACATGAAAGACTTTAAGATTTCCGCAGGTCCTGATATCATTTCCCGCGGCTTCGTGTATATGCGTGAATCAGGCGACTTGATCAGCGATGCCCAATCCTTGATCTCTAAGCATCTGAACAAGGTCATGGAAAGAAAAACGACACAGTGGTCTGAAATTAAAAATGAAATTACTGACACACTATCACCTTTCCTTTATGAAAAAACAAAGCGCCGTCCAATGATCCTTCCGATCATTATGGAAGTATAATAAATCATATTAAAAAGCACTCACAAATATTCGTGAGTGCTTTTTCCATTTTACAAGCAGTCCATGGACATCTGCCGTTTTTGCAGGTCCTGCCGGGGCTTAAGCCATCAGCTTCTTCTCAAAGCGGTTGATATCAACATCTGCTCCAATAACGATGAGGATATCATCTTCACGTATCACTTCATTTGCCTGCGGGGATACGATGATTTCATTTTTTCTTTTTATCGCAACAATATTGATGCCATAATTGGCACGGACATCCAAATCGATAATCGAATTTCCGCCAAGCTTATCGCTGGCCACAATCTCCACGATGCTGTGTTCATCTGAAAGTTCAAGATAATCCAGTACATTGTTGGAGACAATATTATGGGCTATTCTTCTGCCCATATCCCTTTCAGGATGGACAACATGGTCTGCTCCAATTTTGCGCAGGACTTTCTCATGATAATCATTTTGCGCTTTTACAGTAATCTTGTTCACACCGATTTCCTTCAGAATCAACGTTGTAAGGATGCTGGCCTGAATATTGTCGCCAATGGCGACAATGACATGATCGAAATTCCTGATGCCCAGACTTTTCAGAACATTTTCATCGGTGGTATCCCCGACAACGGCATGAGATGCAATCAGTGCAAATTCGTTCACCCTGTCTTCATCATTGTCGATGGCCATTACCTCCATGCCCTCTTCTGCGAGCGCCCTGCAAATACTTCCTCCAAACCGTCCTAAACCTATTACGGCAAATTCTTTTTTCACGGATATTCCTCCAGCAGTTTCAAAGTTCGTCTCTATTTTATCATAGCTTAACTCTTAGTAGCATTCACTTTTCACCCTTAACATAATCGGCATTAAACAGGAACAGCCTCATCAAAAGGATCAGTGACGGGATGAGGAGCAGCAGCCCTGCTATAAATGCCGCAACCAGCGCCATCCCCATTTCAGGATTTGTATAGCCTGAATAGATCGTTATGAACGGGTCAAGGATGTAAGGGAGATGGGAAGCGCCATATCCGAAAAAGGCGAAAAAGAATTGAAGCATCACCAGGATAAAACTGGTCCCAAATCTCTTTTTCTTATAAACCAGCAGCACAGCTGCCAGAAAACAGAGAAGCGATAAGCCAAACATCCACCAAATCTCTAAAGCATTATTGAAATGGCGCTCATTATGCTCCCTTAAAGAAGCAAAGACAAGGAAGCTGGCAAGGATGGTCGGCGGACTCCAGAACAGGGCAAACGTCCTCAGCAGCTCCCTTGCCGGAGTATCTCCGGCCCTGTCTGCATAATAAGTAAGAAATACAGCACTGATAAAGAGCACCGATACAATGGCAAGGATGACGACAGACCAGGAATAAGGGGAGCTTACAAGCTCTCCGGCAAGGAAAATGACCTTATTTCCCTGTTCTTCAATAAATCCCCCTTCAGAAATCGTCAATGCTGTCGACAGTGCTGCGGGTATCAGCAGGCCCGTTGCGCCATAGAGAAATAAATAAAACGAATTGTCCTTTGAGCCATAATTGCCGAATGCATAGAATGATCCTCTAATGGCAAGGAGGATCAGGGCAATGCTTCCGGGTATCAGTAAAGCTGTTCCATAGTAATAGGCTGCATCCGGAAAAAAGCCGACCAGCCCGACAAAGAAGAAAACAAAAAAGACATTGGTCACTTCCCATACAGGAGATAGATATCTGCTGATAATGTGGCTGATCACATGCTCCTTTCCTGTGACCCGTCCATAATAAGCAAAAAAACCGGCTCCAAAATCGATTGATGCCACAATAACATATCCATAGAGAAACACCCAGAGAACCGTTATGCCCAGGATCTCAATGCTCATGTCTTCCACCCCTTTCCCAGTTTATTGGCTTATGCCCGGAGAGTCCGGGAAACGGTCATTAAATTCGGCTTGAGCCGGCTTATTTCTGAACATTTTAAGCAGCACAGTGACTGTGATGATCCCCAATACAATGTACAGAGCTAAAAACATCAAGAAGGTCACGCCCACATTATCTGCCTGTGTAGCCCCCTCCGCCACCTTCATATAGCCTCTTAATATCCAAGGCTGCCTGCCGACCTCGGCATAAATCCAGCCGAATTCAATTGCGAGCATGGATAGAGGCCCTGAGCAGACAATGAGGAACAGCAGCCACTTTTTCAAAGGGTTAGCCTTTTTCCAATATGACAGAAAGACAAACAGCGCAGAGATGCCGAGAGCAAAGAAGCCGATTGAAACCATCGAATCAAACAGATAGTGGATCCAAAGCGGTGGCCGCTCATCTTCCGGAAATTCATTCAGGCCAATCACTTCTGTATCAAAGGAGCTGCCTGCAAGAAAGCTCAGTGCATTTGGTATACGGATTTCATTCCTTATTTCATTGTTTTCATCAATCGTCCCAAAGACGATCAAATCAGCGCCTTTTTCTGTTTCGAAATGCCATTCAGCTGCAGCCAATTTTTCCGGCTGCTCTTTTGCAAGGAATTTTGCTGAAATATCACCTGCAATGGCTGTTGCCAGAGAAAAAAGCAGACCGCAAATCATTGTAAGCTTCAGAGCTTTCCGGTGATATTCAGACCCCCTGCCCCTCAGAATGGCAAAGGCAGCGAGGCTCGCCAGTATGAAAGCAGCTGTCATATAAGACGATGTAAGGACATGCAGCACCTTTGACGGGGTTGCCGGATTGAACATAGCAGCGAGCGGGTCAATCTCCGTGATGGTCCTGCCTTCAAGCTTGAATCCTTGCGGAGTATTCATAAATGCATTAACCGTAGTAATGAAAAATGCAGAAGCAGAAGAGCCGATTATGACGGGTATTGAAAGCAGCCAATGATGGAGCGGCTTTTTGAACCGGTCCCATGTATAAAGGTAGATGCCCAGGAAAATGGCTTCAAAAAAGAAAGCAAAAGTTTCCATGAAGAGCGGCAGGCTGATTACATGTCCTGCAATCTGCATAAAGCTCGGCCATAAAAGAGAAAGCTGTAAGCCGATGCAGGTCCCGGTTACTACCCCGACCGCCACTGTGATGGTGAAGCCCCTTGCCCATCTGCGTGCCAGGAGGATATAATGATCATCCTTTTTCCTGATCCCAATGAATTCAGCTGCTGATATCAGCACAGGCACACCAACGCCGATGGTGGCAAAAATAATATGAAAAGCAAGAGTTAAAGAAGTGAGCATCCTGCTCAATGTGACACTATCCAATTCCATCTTCCAGCCTCCAGACATCTATATTTTCATTTTTTGCTTCTTTGGCTCCATAAGAGCATTTTCATTCCGTATGTATGTCCATTATCATGAGCTGCTTCAGACTGTCTTTTACCCTAATTCATATGGATGCAATCTTATTCAAATGTAAAGAAAGCCTGAAAATTTCCCAGATGCTTAGTGCAAATTCAAAAGAAAAAGCCGGAATGTCCCCCATTCCGGCGTCTTTCGGTTCATGAATCCTTTTTCTGTCTATATTTCCTGTAAGCTATATAGCAAATGACTCCAATAACTCCAAGGAGCATTAGCACAGGAAGGTTCCCGGCTAAGAACACAAACAGCCCGGAAAATGCAGAAAGCAGGAAGCTAAGACTTTCTGTAAACTGCTCTTTCGTTCTCTCCCACGTATTCAAATCGGTTTTATCGATTGAAGGCGCCCGATCCTCATAGAGGCTGACCGTTACAGTCGAAAAATCAGTCTGGTTCTTCAAATAGTTGATTCTTCCGGCCAGCTGTTCGATTTCCTCCTGAATTCCGGCAAGGTCCTGTGAAATCTTAAGCAGATCTTCAGTTTTTTCAGCTTTTTCCATAAAAGAGATCAGCCGCTCTTCAACAACTCTTTTGGACCGCAGGCGGGACTCCAAATCCACATATTCTTCTGTCACGTCCTGGCCGCTTACATGTCTGTTATCCACTTTTGAGGCTGTGCCTTCAGCATCATTCAAGAATTGATTAAAGTTCTTCTGGGGGATTCTGATCACCAGTGTACCGCTAAGCTGTCTCTCATCATCCCGATAACTGCTTGATTCCACAATAAACCCGCCGTATTGGGCCGCTTTTGACTCGAGTGCTGTTTGTGCTTTCATGAAGTCCTTTACCCTAAGATCCAATTCTGCGTTGTAAATAACCATCCTATCAGCCGCTGTACTCTGATCCGTCCCCTTTGCTTCGTTCCCGCCGCTGCTTATCTCTGACTCAGCATCCTGTTCAGCTGACTCAGCGGCAGACTCAGCTTTTTCATATGAACTCTCAGATTTGCCAGCTGAATCGGAAGCTTGTTCACTTTTGCTTTCTCCGCTGCTGCAGCCGAAGAGAATCATCGAGCTTAAACATATAAATAGCGCCACTTTCCACTTCATAACATATCCCCCTTAAAATCGGCTCTTTTATTAGCAGACGCAAAGATTGCAGAAAAGTTACAATTTCATGAAGATTATTACAAGTAAAAGAAAAAGCCACCAGATGGTGACTTTTTTTCAAATAAATATAGCGAATTATGCAGGCACTGCCACAGGACGTGGCGTTCTTAGTCTGCGTTCCTTAGTGATCGAGGCTTTTCCGCTTTTCTTTCTGTCCAGCTACGGCGGCTAGAGCCTCGAGTCATAAGCCACGCCAGAATTAAAGGCAAAGTACGCCTTTTATTCTGCCGCGTCTTATGCTTGTCGGCTCTGGGCAAGCCGCCTCCGCTTTTCTATATAGCATCCAGCATTGTAAATTGTGCTTTTACCAGCTGGAAGTATTGGCCTTTTTTGTCCATGAGTTCTTCGTGGCTTCCTTCTTCAAGGATGCTGCCATGGTCCAGTACGAAGATTTTGTCGGCGTCGCGTATGGTTGACAATCTATGGGCAATGATGATGGCTGTCCTTCCCTTTAGCAGGGTTTTAAGGGCTTCCTGTATCCTCATTTCCGTTTCGGTATCAATGCTGGCAGTGGCTTCATCAAGAATCAGGATGCGCGGATCGGCGAGCAGTGCCCTTGCAAAGGATAGAAGCTGCCTTTCTCCGACTGAAAGAATATTTCCCCTTTCCTCAACTTCTGTCTCATAGCCTTTAGGGAGATTGCGGATGAAATCAGCTGCTCCGACTGCCTCGGCCGCACGGATTACTTCTTCCTCAGAGGCATCCGGCCTGCCGAAGCGGATATTCTCAGCAATTGTACCGGAAAAAATAAATGTATCCTGCAGCACTACGCTGATTTTGGCCCGCAGGCTCTTTAAAGAAACATCTCTTAAATTATGCCCGTCAATCAGGACAGCTCCTTCGGTAGGATCATAGAAACGGCTGATCAGATTCGCAATGGTTGTTTTTCCTGACCCGGTATGGCCGACCAGGGCAGCAGTCTGGCCTGCTTTTATTTCCAGATTGATCTTGTTTAATGCGATTCTCTTGGAATCATAGGAGAACTCTGCATCCTTAAATTGAATCTGGCCCTTCATATCATCCATGACAATCGCATTTTCAGATTCTGACACGATTGGTTTTTCATCAAGGAATTCGAAGATCCGCTCAGATGAGGCCATCCCCATCAGAAGCTGGTTATAGACCATGCCCAGCCTTGAAATCGGCTCCCAGAACATTCCCAGATAGAAGGCAAATGATACGAACACACCGATGGTGATGCTGCCATTCTGTATCAAGTGGGCTCCATACCAGATCAGTGCTGCAGTACCGAAAGCATTGGTCAATTCAACAAGCGGCCTGAACATGGCATTTTTTTGTGAAGCCTGCCTCCAGCTCTCGAAATTCTCGTTGTTCACACCATCAAAGAACATCATATTTTCTTTTTCCTGTGTAAACGCCTGGGTAACCCTGATCCCCTGCAGACTCTCATTCAAATGGGAGTTGAGCTTTGACTGCTTCAGCCTTACCGTCTGCCAGGACCTCCTGATATTCCTGCGCAGGCTCGTCGAGATAAAAAACATGATCGGCAGAATGACCATGATGGCCAATGTCAGCTGCGGGCTTAACGTGAACAGGATGACAAAAATGCCGCAAAGCAATATAAGGTCCATCAGCAGGTTAATGACACCGTTTGTGAACAGCTCCTGCAGGGAGTTGATATCATTCATGATCCTCACAAGGATGGATCCTGCAGACCGCTGATCAAAGAAACGGTGTGACAGGGTCTGGACATGGGCGAATAAATGCTTCCTTAAATCATAGATGACATTCTGGCCAAGGGCATTCATCCATTTGATCCTGAAAATATTAGCTATATAAGAACTCGTATATAAGGCAGCAATGATAATGACGAGGGTAGTGAGCAGCCCTGTGTCTTTGTCCTTCAGCGCCTTATCCAGTGTATAAACCCCGATCATAATCGGGATGATCAATCTTACTGCAGTCGTGATCAGTACCATAAGGATCGACAAAGGGAGCAGCTTCTTGCGGTACGGCTTCATATAGCTGAACAGCCGGAACATCTGCTTCCAGTTAAACGGTTTTTCAATGACATCATCTGTTGAATAATGGAATCTTTTCAATACTGTTTCTTTTGCTGTCTCCTTCAAGCTCACCCCTCCTTAGCTTATTTGAGATTGGAGAACCTTTTGATGGTCCTTGTATTGAATATCGTAAATCCGCTGATAAGGGCCGTTATTCTTCAGCAGATCTTCATGCCGGCCCCTTTCAGCAATGCGGCCGTCTTTAAAAACAAGGATTTCATCAGCATGCTTCAAGGAAGAAATCCTGTGAGCGATAATGAAGGTCGTCCTCCCCTTCATGACTTCCTTTAGTGCCTGCTGGATATTGAATTCTGTCGTCATATCCACTGCAGAGGTAGCATCATCCAGGATAAGGATGCCGGGGTCTGTGCAGATCGCCCTGGCTATTGCGATCCTCTGTTTCTGGCCGCCGGACAGGCCCATTCCTCTTTCCCCGAGCATGGTATCATACCCTTCAGGCAGTTCCATGATGAACTCATGCGCCTGTGCCCGTTTGGCAGCATCCATGATTTCTTCTATGGAAGCTTCAGGTCTTCCATAAGAAATATTCGCTTTAATGGAAGAAGAAAACAGGAAAGATTCCTGAAGGACAAAGCCTATTCCGCTTCTCAGCGCTTCAAGTGAATAGTCCCTGACATTTCTTCCATCAATCAGCACTTCCCCTGAAGATGCTTCGTAAAAGCGCGTCATCAGCTGGGTTACGCTTGTTTTGCCTGAACCGGTTGCACCGATGAGCCCGATTGTCTTGCCAGGATGCGCCTTGAATGAAACATCATGGAGCGCCTCTTTATCTTCCTTTGTGTACTGTAGGGATACAGACTTGAAGTCTACCTCCCCATGGATCCTGTCGGGTTCGGCAGCATGGTCAGTCTCTTTGATTTCATTTTCTGCTTCCAGTATCTCCAGCAGCCTCTCGCCCGAAGCCTTGGCCTGGGAGAATAGATTGATGACAAATCCGAGGTTCATAATCGGCCACATTATATACCATACAAGACTGTAGAATGCTACAAGCTCCCCTGGCTGCAGGGATCCGTCTATTACGAGATACCCGCCATAAGAAAGCAGGAGAACGACACTGAGATTTCCCAGGAACTCCATAAGCGGGAAATATTTTGCCCAGATATCAGAAGTGAATAAATAATTGTCTTTATAGTCCTCATTGGACCGGTTGAACTTCCCTATTTCAAAGTCTTCCCTTGAAAGGGATTTCACCGTATTGATGCCGCTGATATTTTCCTGCACCTTTGTATTCAGCTTTCCGAACGACTTCCTGATGCCCCTGAAGGCAGGATGGACAGCTTTATCAAATTTAAAGGTTACCACAGCAAGAAACGGCAGGGTGGCAAGTGTCACTAAGGTTAGCGGCACTGAGTAATAAAACATAACAGAGAAACTGATGCCGATAAGCAGGATGAAACGGATCAGCTCTGAAAATCCGAAGGACAGGAAAAACCTGAACCCCTCGACATCTGCTGTCAGCCTTGACATGATATCCCCTGTTTTTGCATTATCGTAATACTTGAATGGAAGGAACTGCAGTTTTTCATACAGTGAGTTTCTCAGTTTATATACGGATGTGATGCCAAATAAATCTCCAGTATATTGATGAATATAAGTTGCAATTCCTTTAACGAACATGATGCCGATGAAGCCGAAAGCTAAATAGGGAATCCATTCATATTTCCCTCCCAGCACCACCTCATCAATGGTCACCTGCAGAATCATCGGATAAACCACCGTAATGCCTGTCACAGCCAGCAGGAATACCATCGACCAAATAAAATATTTCTTATAGGGCCAGTAGTATTCCTTAAGTTTCTTAAATATTTCCAATTCCATTTCCCCCTCTCTCGTTGTTAAGAATTGAAAAATAAAAGACCGTAATACTAAATATAACGGTTATCGAAATAATTATCTATAGTTTTCAATCTGAATTTTCCAGTTTTTTTGATTATTTAAAATCTGATTTTCTTTTCTGCCGGGAAGGGGATTTGTTGTTCAGCCCGCTGTATGTTTGTTAGAATGAAAAAATGCATACATATGAAAGGATTGATTTTTTGAATTTAAGAGAAGCTGAAGAGTATTTTGGAAATATTGATTGGGGAGCCCTCGCTTTCTCGGCAGGAGCGGCCATTCTAAAACTTGCAGCCATCTTCATCATTTTTTTGATTGTCAGAGCTGCAGGCGGCAGGCTTATTTCAAAGAGCTTTGACACTTTTGAACAGCGGGAGAATATTTCTTCGGCACGGTCCCAGACGCTTAAAAGCCTGACAAGCAATGTTTTTTCTTATGTACTGATATTTATTGTTACCGTCACCGTCCTGCAGATATTTGGGATCCAGGCAACTGCTATCCTGGCCGGCGCCGGTGTTGTGGGTCTTGCTATCGGCTTCGGCGCCCAGGGCCTTGTGAGCGATGTGGTTACAGGCTTCTTCCTGCTTCTTGAAAAACAGATAGATGTAGGCGATTATGTCACAGCTGCCAGCTTTTCCGGCATTGTCGAGCAGGTGGGACTCAGGACAACACAAATCAGGGGGTTTGATGGGACGCTCCATTTTGTGCCCAACAGGGAGATCACGAGCCTGAGCAATCATTCCCGCGGAAACATGAGAGCACTCGTCGATATTGGTATTTCCTATGACGATGACATCGATAAAGCAATTATGGTTCTCCAGGAAGCATGCGACAAGGTGAAAGCGGGTAACGAGAGCATCATGGACGGACCGAATGTGATTGGCATACAGTCCCTTGGCTCCTCGGACGTGGTTCTGCGCATTATAGCCAAAACGCAGAATATGGAGCAGTGGGGCGTTGAACGGGAATTGCGTAAAGCGCTGAAAGAAGCGCTCGACGCCAACGGCATCGAAATCCCGTATCCCCATCAGGTTTATATTGAAAAAAACAGCAGTAATTGATATGAAAGAAGGCCGGGCAGATGTTCATCGGGCTGCAAAAATTTTTATAATAAAAGGATGATCCTCACCGGATCATCCTTTTATCTTTCTTTCAGCTTTATTGATTCCCTTTATATTCCAGGTAAGCTGTCATATAAGAGATTGCTTTTTCTATTGCCTCTTCCTTTGGCTGCAGCCGGGAATGATGCAAGCCGAATTCCGAATCTGCACCCAGCCAGAACATGAACCCAGGAATTTCGCTCAGCATATAGCCAAAATCTTCGCCAGTCATCGCTTCCTTGCATTCAATCACATCTGCGTCAGTGCCGGTGCGCAAAAAATCCATGAACTCCCTCGTGAGCACTTCGTCATTATAGACCTGATGGTACATGGCACCATAATCTATCGTCGCTTCGCATTCAAAGCCGGCTTCGGTGCCTTTGACCAGAGCCTCTATCCTTTTCTTCACCCTTGCCATGGATTCCACAGAAAGGGTCCTGATTGTCCCTTCAAGCCTTGCTTTCTCGGCAATGATATTCTGGACCGTCCCGCCGGTTATTTTTCCAATCGTAATGACCGCACTGTCCAGCGGATCAACATTTCTTGCTATGACCGTTTGAAGCTGTGAGACAAGTGAGCATGCTGCGACTATCATGTCATTTGTTTGATGAGGATAGGCGGCATGTCCCCCTTTTCCCTTTAAATCAATAAAAAGCTCTGAAGTATTCGCAAAGAGCAGCCCTTCTTTAACGGCAACCGCCCCTGCCGGGTATTCTGGAGCGATATGGAGTGCCGCAATCATATCAGGGCGCCATTCTTTCATAATATCCGTTTTCAGCATCAGCTCAGCACCGCCAGGTCCCTCCTCTGCAGGCTGGAAGATAAACAAAAGATCATCTTTTACACGGTTTTCCGAAAAATGGGCTATAAGGCCAAGGGCAATGCTCATGTGGAAATCATGGCCGCAGGCATGCATATTGCCTTCATGGATGGAAGAAAATTCGAAGTCCGTTTCCTCAGTGATCGGAAGGCCGTCGATATCAGCTCTATAGCCGATCAGCTTGCCAGGCATTGTGCCGTTCAGTTTCACAAAAATCCCTGTTTTCCACGTTTTGATCTCCATATTGGTCTGATCAAGTGTGCCCAAATAATCAAGCAGATACTGCTGTGTTTTGTATTCTTTATATCCCAGCTCCGGAATCTGGTGCAGATCCCTTCTTATCTGAATGAACTGATTCATTAAACTCTCTCCTTTATGGGGGAAAATAGTGCGCTTGTAAAGATAAAAAAAAGACCGGCCTCCCTTTTGGAAGGCACGGTCCTCTATCCTGCCTTTACAGCTGGCGAAGCTCCTGCTTGATTTCAGTCTTTGATTTTGTCTTTTCATCAATTTCCTTTATGACGCGTGCCGGAGTACCAGCCACTACTGTGTAAGGAGGAACATCATCGATGACAATGGCGCCCGCTGCAACAACAGCGCCCTTGCCTACTGTTACGCCCTCAAGAACAACGGCATTTGCACCGATGACTACATCATCTTCCACAATGACAGGCTTGGCTGAAGGCGGCTCGATGACGCCTGCAAGAACAGATCCCGCCCCGATGTGGCAATTCTTCCCGACAGTCGCACGGCCTCCAAGGACCACATTCATATCAATCATCGTGCCTTCGCCTACAACCGCTCCGATATTGATGGAAGCACCCATCATGATTACTGCATTGTCCCCGATTTCAACCTGATCCCTGATGATGGCACCCGGCTCGATCCTTGCCTTGATGTTTTTCATATCAAGCAAAGGGATTGCTGAGTTGCGGCGGTCATTTTCCACAACATAGTCTTCAATCTGTGAAGCATTTGCTTCAAGCGCCTGGCTGATTTCAGCCCACTCTCCAAACACTACTGCAGTATTGCCGGTTAAGAAGGTTTTAGCAGACGGACCGAAATCCAATCCTTGCAAATCGCCCTTTACGTATAATTTAACCGGTGTTGATTTTGTGCTATTTTGTATGAATGAAATAATCTCATTTGCGTCCATCATTTTCATGTGACAGGCCTCCTATGTATGTAACTAGCATTACTTTAACAAACAAAAGCACCGAAAACAAGAAAAAAACCTAATTTTCCCCCTCTTCTACATGCTCTCTTATCAATTCCGCAAAAGCTCTTACCTGCTTCAGACGGAAGGCAGACTCATAGCCCAGCAGCCAAGTATCCCGCTCTATTGGTTCATTGTTCTCATCCAATAAAGGAATCTTAAATATATCCTTTTCTGCTCCATTAAGCGTGATCGCCGGAAGGATGGCATAGCCGATGCCATTAAAGGCCATTTGTTTGCATGTTTCAATCTGATCTACAACAACAGTCCTTTTAGGCGGGGTCTTGAATTGCCTCATCCACCAGTCCTGGATTTCCTGATAATAATTAGAGTCGCTTTTGAACTGGATAAATGGCCGGTCTGTTTCAAGCACCTGCTCCGGCCGGGTAATCTCCTTGTCAACAAGGTAGAGGCTGTCCTTGAACAGATGGATTTTGACTCCCTTCCAGTCCGGAGTTCCGCGGATGATGCCGATATGTACCTGATCCTCATACAGAGATTTGGAAATTTCGCTGCTCCAGCCTGTCATAAGGGATATTTTAGCCTGCGGATACCGGCTGATATACTTTTTCAGCACCTGGGGAAGCCAGTTCTGCCCGACAATGGAAGCGACGGCCAGCTTTAAAGTCCCATGCACCTCTGAGTTAAGGGCCCCGATGGATTCTTTTACCTTTTCTTCTCTTCCAATGACCTCATTGGCAAACTGAATCACCAGCTCTCCGGCAGGGGTCAGGGTAAGGCCCTTCTGAGAGCGCACAAACAATTTGGTCTCCCATTCTTTTTCAATCGACTGCAGCCTTTGCGACAGGGCAGGCTGTGAGACAAAGAGCCGTTCCGCCGCCTTTCTCATATTCATTTCCTGGGCCAGGACTGATAATAGATGAAATTCAGAAAGTGCCGACATATAATCTTCCCCTTATTCACTTTATAACTTTTTCTTATATTATATCTTAAAAATTTCCGATTTTCATTATGAACAGGAAATGAATACAATGATAGCGAAGGAGGGATGAAATGGAATATACTCTTTTAATATTTATAGGTTTTTTGTCTGCTTTTATCGGAACACTTGCCGGGAGCGGCGGACTTATCGGGATGCCCTCCATGCTCCTGCTCGGCATTCCTGTCCACACTGCAGTTGCGGCGGCTAAATTTTCAAATATCTTCAGTTCTTTCTCCAGCTTTTTCTATCTTCTGCGGAAAAGGGAGATTGGTTTGAAAGACTGTTTACAGACTCTGCCTTTCGGGCTTGCGGGAGGAGCCACAGGTGCTCTCCTGGCCAGCAGCATCCCGGAAAAAGCCATGACGATGCTTGCAGCTTCCCTGCTGGTTTTTGCGCTTGTCATCACAATGCTGAAGAAGCCGGCGGAAACTGCCGGCGAGCCAGGCATCACACCCCGAATATTTCCGTCCATCTATCTTATAGGGGCATATGACGGCCTTTTTGGACCTGGCCAGGGAACCCTCCTTATGTATACCTTTTTGAATAAGGGATTCAATTATATCCGGGCAGTGGCTTTCAGCCGATTCCAGACATTCATCAGCTGCTTTGCATCGTTCACAATCTATCTTGCAGCAGGAAACTTCCAGCTCAAGCCTTCCCTCTGTCTGCTTACAGGATCTCTCCTCGGTGCCCATCTGGCTGTCAGGGCAGCTGGTAAAATCAATCCCCGCTGCCTGAAAAGGCTGCTTTATGGCATCACCATTCTCCTGATCATCCAGCTGTCAGCAAAACTGCTGCAATGATGCAGCGAAGCTCTTTGTAAACAAAAAACAGCCCCCTCAGGAGCTGCTGAAATTATTTCCTGTTCAATCTGCGCACATGCTTGTTCAGCCGGTCAAGGAGTGCTCTCCTTGTTAATATCCCCTCAAAGAAGCCGTCATCATTTTCGACACAGACAAAGGGATGATCAACCAAAAGCTCAATTGCCAGCTTCATATCCGAATCTGCTTTTAGGCGGGGAATATTTTGATTCATGCATGCCTCCACGCGTTTTTCCTCCAATTTTTCAAACTCGATCCTTTCGATCCCGAGGATGGAATCCATGATGGAAGGAGTGCCTATGAGGCCGTGGAGCTTATAGCTTGGATCCAGCACAGGAATCGCTGTATAGCCGCTTTTTGTCAGCACAAGTACGGCATGCTCCAAGGTATTGCCAATCTGTACATGCGCGACCCTTTCAGAAGGGATCATAAGGTCCCTGATGCTTATTTCCAGATACTCACTACTGTGAAGACTTATCATAGCCGAAACTCCTCAAATGAAAGTGTTTACTTTTTCATTTTATCATATTTTCTCGGCGCTGGCCTTCTTACCCTTTGCTGGTAGGAATATCTTTTTTGGTAAAACGGCATTTTGGGCATCTATAAATAACATTCTGGTTGGATTGTGCCGTTAATACCCGTTCCATGCTTTCATCCTCATGGCATTTCGGACATTCAACTGTCGGAAACATGGCTTCACCCTTTTTATCTATTAGGATAGGCTGATTTTCAAAGTTTATCCTGATTGCATAGGCAGGCATAGTCATGGAAAACGCAAAAAAGGAACCTCGAGGGTTCCTTTAAAGGAATTGCATTATTGGATGAGATCAAAGATTTCAATTGTAATCATATCCATGTTGTCAAACTGGTATCTTTTTGGCTTTTCTTTGTCATTATATACTTCCAGCTCGTATGTCTCTGTTTTTGGATGATACGTAACCTGGCATTTTCTTTCGCCATTCACCTCAAAGAAACGCTGGGCGGGTTCCCCGCTGCTTGACTGTTCCTGTAAATTCTTTAGACGTGTTAATATACCTTGAAGCTGTGACATGCTCCCTCTCCTTTCGAACAAAACCAAATCAAATATATGCCGCCATTATATATGAAGGACATTGGAAACCAAATTCCAATCGGCAGCATCGGCGGAGCTGCTCCATCCTGAAGCCGGCGAACCTGCAAACGGGAAAGCTCCGTTCCTTTTCCTTCATACAAACCCTCATCTTGCTCTTAGGTTTCACTTTCAGCATGTTTCTATCCCAAAGAATTAAAATCAGAATATTCGAACCGTAATTCTTTACATGCCAATATTAACAGCATAAAATAATGACATGCTTTGTACAAGCAAAAGCTTCGGAAAAGGACGTGATTTTTTTGCAAAAGCCGGCAAAGTTAGCCGAAAAGCTTTTTTTAATCGATGGTTACGACCTGAATATGGAAGAGCGGACAGGAACTTACATATTGGCTGAAGACAGCCTTGCCATCATTGAAACCTCAGCAAGCCCTTCAGTCACAAGAATCCTCGATGGGCTCGAAGCGTTAAACCTCTCTGCCAAAGAAGTGAAATATATCATCCTCACCCACATTCATCTTGATCATGCCGGGGGAGCTGGACTTTTGCTCGAATCATGCCCGCAGGCAAAAGTGATGGTCCATCCAAAGGGCAAAAAACATCTGGCAGATCCATCCCGCCTGATTGCAGGAGCAAAAGCCGTATACGGCGATCAATTTGAAGCTCTGTTTGATCCGATACTCCCTATCCCGCCAGACAGGCTGGAAGCAATGGAGGATGGAAGGGAGCTGATGCTTAGCGATACATGTACATTAGCCTTTTTTGATACACCAGGTCATGCAAACCATCACTTCAGTGTCTATTATCCCCCTGAGAACGGAATGTTTACAGGCGACACGGCTGGCATCTTCTATCCTCAGCTTTATAGGGAGGGCGTTGAATTTTACTTGCCTTCCACTTCGCCAAATCAATTCAGTCCTGAAAAGATGCTGGCTTCCATCTCTTTGTATGAATCAAGAAAACTTGACTGCCTTTTCTTCGGGCACTATGGCACATCGCGAAATCCTGCAGAAGCATATTTTCAGGTCAGGAGCTGGCTTGAAATATTCATTGAAGAAGCAGAAGCAGCCTTTCACGCCACTTCACTAAATGAGGCACCTGGCCAAATAGCCTCGCGCCTCAAAAAGAGGGTCATTGCCCATTTAAGCCAAAAGGGCATTGCGGAGGACCATCCCATATACAGCCTGCTGTCACTTGATTTAGAAGTGTCAGCAATGGGGCTTGCGGATTATTTGGCAAAAAGGGACAAAAGAACTGAAAAACTGCGTTAAAGAGCATATCATTAAAATATGGTATATTGGATGTGCAATGAAAATTAAGGAGCAAATTCAAATGAAGCAAATTACCCTATATTCTCAGCCAGACTGCCCTCCATGCGAGATCTCCAAGCGCTTCCTTCAGGAATACGGCTTTTCATATGAAGTGAAGGATATCAGCACGGATAAAAAAGCCAGGGACGAATTAACCGGAAGATATAATTCCTATTCCACTCCAACCTTTGTGATCGATCAAACCGTCATAACTGGTTTTGACCTGGAAAAGTTAAAAGCGGAGCTGAATATCGAATAGGAAGAAGAGCAGGCTGCAGCCTGCTCTTTTCTTTATGCCTCCATCAGCAGCAGCCATTTATCACTGGCGCTTAGGGCCAGGCCGGGAACCGGCAAAACGCTCCCGGCCATCGGCTTAAGATTATCCGCATCCCTTGAGAATCCGGTCCTGTCATTGAATCCTTTATATACTAAATCAGAAGTCGCACTTGATAATATATTCAGGGGCGCCTCATCATAAAGCCATTCTGCCACTTTCCAGCCTGAATCAGTTTCTTCAATCCGGATGCCTTCATAATGTCCTGCATAAGCAGTTGGTCCTTCGTTCATTGCTGGAAAATATTCAAACACTAGAATTTTTTCAGGATCAATGACCACTTTCGTCTCCTCCGTAAACTCAAAGAACGGTATATAATACAAACCAAAGTCAGTTCCGTAAATAATATTCCCGTCCCCTTCCTCTGACAGGTTCTCCTGAAGGAAGAGGCGTGCATAGCTGTCTGTAAAATAAGGGTCAAGAACAGCTTCTATCTCCTCCAGTGATCTTGGCTCCTCACTCAGAGATGTCTGCGCTTCAAAAGCACTTTCCAGGAACTGCAGCACCTCTTCCCTGTTTTCCAGAGCTTGGTCTTCAGCAGCTTCTGCACCTGCCAGCGGAAGCATAAACGCCAGAATGGCTGCAGCAGGCATGATGATCATCCTTTTTATATACACTAATCCTTCCTCCTCATTGGTTTATTTGTCATAGTCCGGCAAATGAACAAAATGATCAATTTTTAGAACAATTCTTATATTTATTAAAGAAATTACCCGATTTGAGGAAGGACTAACAGTTTTCAAGGAATTTCACCTGTGCATTTATTGGAAATAACAAAAGCTTGTGATCTCGGTGCAGCTGCTGGATGTTGATAAAATATTGCAGATCATTCACAAGACATACGTTTTGTAATTTCTTAAATCATAGGCTTTATTGAACATGATTGTTGATTTTGGGCTCATGCGTGTGAAACAGAGTTTCACACGCATGAGCCCAAAATCAACAAGGCAACTAACACAGCCAAATAATAAAAAGAGACTGCCTGAACAGCAGTCCCTCATTTTATATCAGCTACCAGCTGACTGTAGTTGTGTAGTAGGCAATAAAGATGACTAAAAGAATGAAGCAGATGGCATATGTGAGAATGACAGGATTGCGGATGTAAGGATGATCCTGCACCTGCCGGGAAATGCTTGAATCCATATCTCCCTTTACCGCTCTCTGATTTCGTGCGATGGACATCGTATAAAATAAGCCGGTCAGCAGAATGCCCGCAGCAATGATCAGAAGGATGGTCATAAAAGCGCTCATTTGAATTCCCCCCGGGAAAGTAGTATTCCTAATGTGCCACTTACCTTCAGGGATTATACAGGAAAAATCTTATAACAGGCCTTCCTGGTCATACAAAAAAGAATAAGCAATATCTATGAAAAGGTAATCCTTTGAATGCAAAGGGAAAGAAAAAGTTCTGATGGTTTCCCCTGTTTCAATATCACTGTACAGATCAGACAGAATTCCTTTTTGGTCATTTCTCATCCTCACTATATTTTCAAGGAAGTATGGGCGCCAGCTCCAGTTCTTCCTGTAATATTTATGCTGGATGATCCAGTCCTCACCCTTTTTGAAGATATTGGGGGACTGCTGGAACCCTTCTACATCGCATACGTACATCCTGAAAGCAACTCCATCCATTTCCCCGGACAATGCCAGCAGGAGCTCTTCATAATCCTGAATTTTCTTGTATTTGGACAAAAGCTCCTGGATTTTAGTCTGAAATCCTCCTGCAGCTGCATGGATCTTTTCCAGCTTCTTTGTTTCATGGAGGATAAAACGATGGAATTCAGTTTTCAGCTTTTCCTTCAGGCAATCTTTCTCGATAGTAGCAGCCTTGGGTGTGGATAAATAAAACCCCTGGTAGTATCTTCCGCCATTTTTCCAAGCGAACTGCAGCTGGTACACCATTTCAATATTTTCAAACAGGAGAGTCGCCCCGATTCTTCTTGCCAGGAGGGAAAGGGAATACAAAATATCGCGGTAGGATGCAGCTGACGCATTCGACCTGAGGCCCTTTAGGTCCGCTTTTATGATATCAGGGGAAAGCTGGCCGATTCTGTCAAGCCTGCTGCTGTCATTCCCCATATTGTCAACGGCTATCTTGATTCCGTACGTCCTGTAGTAATTAAGGAGGTGGTCGAGGTGTTCAAGATCTCCCTTGTAATTTCTTTCGGTAATCTCGAGTACAATTCTTTCGGGGCTGATGCCTTTATCCTGGTATTGCAAAAGGAGCTGCAGGAAATGCTCTCCGGAATCGTGCATGAGAAGACCGGCGTCCCGGTTGATGAAAATGAGTTCTTCCCCTTTCCTGCCGGCAAAATGATCGAGTGCTTTCATCAGGACCGTGTTATCCACTTCAAGCCTGTATTCTTCGGGGATGCTGTCATCCAGAAAAAACGGGCCAAGGCTTTCGGCCGAGCCGCCGGCATTAAATCTCCCCAATACCTCATAACCGATAACCTTATGTTCGTCAGCACTGAATATGGCCTGGAAATACGGTATGACGCAGTCAAGTTCTGTTAATATATCCAATGCATCCATCGATTTTCCCCGCCTTTCATTTAAAATAGTGGAGCCTGCCAACAGGATGAAAGCACTTCCCTCAGCAGGCATATGGCCAAGTTCAATACCGCCGGAATAACTTTGGCCAGCCATGACAAAAATAAAACTGGAGCCGTTTCTTGATCTGGCATGGCCTGTTTTCGGAACGCCGGATAGAAGGAAGGGCCAGCCTTGAAAAATATGTATATGATCATCTTAATGCTTCCGCTGCTGGGCTGCAGCAGCCACCTCGACAAACAGGAGTCTGCCATGAAGATCCAGTCTTCGGGTGAGATACAAGGAAACCTGTCAGCAGGCAAGGAGACTGCCGGGCAGCCTGAAAATGCTGGCGGCAGGGAGAAGGTTATATTGGATGTTCCGCTGATAAAGCAGAATCCTGAGCTGAAATATGGCTGTGAAGTGACGAGCCTTGCCATGATGCTCCAATACGCAGGAGTCCAGGCTGATAAAATGGACCTTTATCACCAAATAAAAAAAGATCCTGATCCAATTATAAAATCAAACAGGGATATTGTTCAATGGGGAAATCCTGCCCACGGGTTTGTCGGGGACATGACCGGAAAGCAAGCCGGCTATGCAGCCTTTGATAAGCCGATCTTTGAATTGGCCCTGCAGTACCTTCCTGGAAGAGCAGTGAATCTGACGGGGAAATCCTTTGAGGACATTCTGTCCCACGTAAGCCGGGGCTATCCTGCAGTAGTGTGGACAACAGGTGATTACAGGCTGCCTGACCGATGGGAATCCTGGACGCATGAAGGAGAGTTAATTAAAACGCCGCTCGATTTGCATGCGGTAACCCTTGTCGGCTATGACGCCCGATTTGTTTATATAAATGACCCGCTGTCAGGCAAAAAAAAGGTGCGCATCGAAAAAGAAAAATTCAAATCCTCATGGCTTGCATTGAAATCCAGGGCAATAAGCTATAAATAAGAAAGAGCAGCGGCCTCATGGGCCGCTGTTCTCATAGCAGTTAAAAAGGATGCTGGTTGAGCCACTGGCCCCCATCCATCGAAATGCATTCGCCATTAATATAGGCAGCATGATCCGAAAAGAGGAACAACGCAAGCTCAGCTATTTCCTCCGGCTTTCCAAGCCGCCCTAAAGGGACACTGTTCAATGTTCTTTTCGCTGCTTCCTCTGACTCCCAAAGCTTTTCTGCACCGCCTGTCCTTTCAATGGGCCCTGGCGCTATTGCATTAACACGGATGCCATACTTCCTGCCCCACTCAACAGCAAGCGTCCTTGTCATTGAAAGAACTCCCGCCTTAGCAGCCGCCGAGTGAATCACCCCAGGCCCGGCATCCCAGGCATAAGTGGCAACCATGTTGATGATGCTGCCTTTAATGCCCTTTTCAATCCAATACTTTCCGATTTCGCTGCTGCAGTAAAATGTGCCATTTAAAACGATATTTATGACGGAATTCCAGCCATTGGCGCTCAGGCTCTCTGCCGGGCAAATGAAGTTTCCAGCAGCATTATTGACAAGAAAATCAATGCTGCCAAAAGTATCATGTGCTTTTTCCGCCATCGCTTTAACATGCTCAGGCTCCCTGACGTCCATCTGAAAAGGAAGCACTGATCCCTTCGTTTCAATATCCTTTTTAGCTTCCTCCAGCTTTTCCATATTGCGGCCGGTAATCATGACATTTGCTCCAGCTTCCGAGAATCTTTTTGCCATATATTTGCCCATCCCGCTTGATCCGCCGGTCACTATGACTGTTTTGCCTTCCATGAAAATCCTCCTCAAAAAAATGAATAGTCGTTCATTATTCTATTTTAACATAAATAGAGAATTTTCTAATATTTTTAATGTAAAATTATTAGAAAGAGATTTGGACAGAATCTATGCCAATTATTTTCTGTATTGTCATCTTGTTCTTCTATTTGCTGCGAATTGCCGCCTTCTTTTCCCTGCTATTGTCTGATAGTATAAATACGTATATTCATATATAGATAGGCTGGTAGATATATGACTAAAAAAATATCACGAAGATCATTTCTGAAAACAGCTGCCGGGTCTCTTTTGACAGCATTGGCGGCAGGCTCCGGAAGCTATTACTATGCGCGGGAGATTGAACCGAAGTTACTGGACACGGCCGTCCATAAGATAATAGATTCATCCATCCCGCAGGCCTTCAATAATTTCAGGGCTGTGCAATTCAGCGATACCCATATAGGCTTCCAGTACACGCTCGGCCAGCTTGAAAAGCTCGCCGGCAAAATAAACAGCCTGGAGCCTGATATCATCTTCTTTACAGGGGACCTGATGGATGAGCCTAATAAATTCATGCAGGCAGAGCAGATTGTCTCAATCCTCAAGAGGCTGAATGCCCCTTTCGGCAAATATGCCGTATACGGCAACCACGATCACGGCGGTTACGGGTCCGATATTTATAAAAAAATCATTGAAAAAAGCGGCTTCAGACTTCTCCTCAATGAGTCTCATCAAGTGAAGCTTGGAGAGAACAGCATTTATATAGCGGGAGTTGATGATGCCATGCTCGGAAGGCCTGATTTGAAAAAAACGGCAGGAAGCATTCCGGAAGGACACTACAGCATCCTCCTGTCACACGCTCCAGACCTGGCAGACAAGGCATATGAAAATTCCTTCCACTTTCAGCTGAGCGGCCACAGCCACGGAGGACAAGTTAAGATTCCGTTTTTTGGGGCACTGGTCACCCCGCCTTATGGACAAAAATACTATGAAGGCTTTTATACAATCGGTGACGAGGACCCTTTGACTCTTTATGTCAATCGAGGGCTCGGCACTACAAGGCTTCCATTCAGATTTTTATCCAAGCCTGAGCTGACACTTTTCACCTTCCATTCCTCATGAGAGCAGACATCTGCACGCAGGAGGAAAAATACAGCCGCTGGAGCATATGCTGTAATAAACCTGTGAATGGAGTGGCTGCTTATCTACCATACAGTAAGGCTAGGCGAAACCCTGGCAGGCATCTCAATGGACTACCGCCGCCCGATTGCCCAGTTATTGGCCGCAAACCCGCAAATCAGCAACCCCAATCAGATTTACCAAGGGCAAAGAGTGATGATTCCCGGACTTCCTGAGCCTTCAGCAATCCCGTATTCAATAAGTATTACGTTATCCACCCGCCGCTTGTCTCTCCTTAAAAATGGAATCCTGCAGAAAACCTATCCTGTCGGCATCGGGAAGATGCTGACCCAAACACCGCCAGGCGATTATGTAATTGTTAATCGCGAACCCAATCCTGGCGGTCCTTTTGGCATCATGTGGCTTTCTTTATCAAAAGCAGGCTACGGGATACATGGCACCAATAACCCTGCTTCCATCGGCAAGGCAGTCTCCAAAGGCTGTGTGCGGATGAATAACCAGGATGTACTGGAACTTTCCGGAATTGTACCAAATGGAACACGGGTTATGATTAGAAATTGAAAGAACCCCATCCTGCAAAGATTTGCAGGATGGGGTTTTCTATTTTAATTAGAAAAATTGTTCACCCGCTTTTCAGCACAGCAAAAAAAAACAAAAAGTCTATTGTGATTTTCTTCCATCTGATGTATCATTTTGATATATCAATATGATACATGGAGGGATTATCTTGTCAACTGAACACAGCTTACTTGCAGTACTAAGCTTTTGGCCCAGCTCCGGCTACGATATTAAATCAGAATTTGAGCATAAAGCTGCAGGCCTTTATTGGGGCATGAGCTATGGAAGCATTTATCCGAAGCTGAAAAAGCTGGAGGAAGAGGGCTATGTATATTCAATGGAAAAAGAGGAAAATGGACGGAATAAAAAATTGTATGAACTGACGGAAAAAGGGTGGCAGGAGTTTGAAGAGTGGCTGTGCACCCCGCCGGCATACCCGGCAGTCAAAGATGAACTGTTCATGAAAATGAGCACCTGGCACAAGGATATGGATACCCGCCATTTAATCAGCCATCTCGAGAAAAGAAAACGCGAATCCGAAGATATCCTGGGTTTCGTGAAAGCATGGCCAAGAAATGGGATTTCCTATGTCAGCAGTATAGGCATGCTGACGATCCGCTATGCAGAGATGCGGCTGGAGACGGAGCTGAAATGGATAGACGAAAGCATATCAATATTAAAAGCCGGGGAATTGCCGGAAGGCCAGGATCCAACCGGGGCGGAGAAAAAATTGCTGTCCAGGCGCAGGGAATCGCTCGGGCTGAAATCGGAGGAAGAATAAATGAAAAACGGCATTTTCTCCCCATTGAAAGATAAAGCCTTCCGTTCCCTTTTTGGGGCGCAGGTCTTTTCTGATTTAGGTAATTGGCTTGATTTTGTTGCATTGCAGGTCATTGTTGTCTATTATTGGGGGCTTGGCGAATCTGCCATTGCTGCCGTTATCATTACTCTTGGTATCCCTTGGGTCTTAATCGGGCCGTTTGCAAGTGTGTTTGTTGACAGACTGCCAAAGAAAACTTTGATGATGGTTTGCATGTTTTGCAAAATTGTATTTGTCGCAGGACTTTTCTGGTCGCCTAATTTGTATGTACTCCTGCTGTTTGTCTTTTTAAAAGGGACTGCGGCTGCTCTTTATGACCCGGCAAGGCAAAGCATGATCCGGGCAATTGTGGCCGAAGATAAGCTGCCTGAGGCTGTGACGCTGAGCCAGCTGTCAGTAAATACCATGAAAATTGCCGGTCCTGCGCTTGGGGGCCTCCTCATGGCCGTATTCGGAACTAAGAGCCCGTTTCTGTTTGAAGCGGCTGGTTTTCTGGTCAGCATCCTCTTTTTGGCCTCGCTGCCGGCATCCAAAGGATTGCCTGCTGATGCTGAAACTGCAAAAAGGACCGGTGAGAAAGAGCAAGGCTATTGGTCAGATTTCGCAGCTGGCATCAGGCATATTGCCGGCACACGCTTATTGAAGATTTCTATTCTGCTGTCTTCTGCCGCATTTTTCATCATCTTCCTATATGATGGACTGTTTATCTTTGTTGCAAAAAATCTCGGCTTCACGCAAGAAAGTTTCACCTTCCTGATCAGTGCTGTGGGCCTTGGGAGTGTTGCCGGGTCACTGGCGCTCGGAAAATGGACTTTCTGGAAAAAGGGTCCGATCCATTTAATGTCTGCTTCAGCATTTATCAGCGGACTCTTTATTATCCTGGTCGGATTGGGCAGCTTCGGCATCCTTGATCTCCCCCAGATAGTCTGGCTTGCAGGTGCCTTCCTGCTCGGCTTCTTCGGAGCAGGAGAAGCTGTTCCATATGGTTATGTGCTGCAGTCAGAAACACCGCAGAAAATGATGGGCAGGGTATCTGCTGCAGCCATGGGCCTTCAGACCTTCGCAATGCTGATTGCACCGGCTGCAGGTGCCCTTCTGGCCAAATTATGGGGTGTATCTTATGTTATGGCTGGTGCCGGGAGCGCCACTTGCCTAATGGGGGCTCTAGTGCTGCTCTACGTTCTTAAGAAGCTTAAAGCGTCAGCTCCGGAGAAATCAATCAGCCACTCCGTCTGAGTAAAAAGCGATATATCATAATCTTTCCAAAAACCAGAAGGAAGAGGTATAATAAATTATATCTCTTCCTCTGGCAGTTTTATGGAAGACATGACTTTTAATCTGCGGAAAAAGCTGGTACAATATTTTCTATTATGTTTAAAGATTAGAAAGGAGCCAAAACATTGAATTCGGACAAGAGTCAGACCCCCCGGCTGCATTCAACGGTTGAAAACCTCTCTCAAGCCATCTTCACTGTGAACCGCCATGCGAAAACAGCGACAAATCCTAAATTTTTATATAAACTGAAGCACGAAGCAATCCTGAAGCTGATTAAAAACGGAGATGCCCGAAAAATCGGCCTTCACTATTCCGGCAATCCAAGATACAGCCAGCAGCAATCAGACGTCCTGGTGGAGTGCGGGAGCTATACCTTCCACATCCCTCCTGCCAAAAAGGATTTCGAGGACCTTCCCCACCTCGGGAAGCTTGATTCCGCCGTGCGCAATCCAAAAACCCGGCTTCCCCTAGGACAAGCAAAAAAACTCCTGTCTTCTTATACAGGATTAAAGGAAGAATCGGAAAATCAGCAGCATGATAAAAAGAAGAAATACCAAAAACCGGTATTCAAGAAACTGGGAGAAAGCTACTAAGAAAAGCGGAGGGCGCTTGCTCAGCTCCGATAAGCATAAGACGCTCCAGGATAGAAGGCGTTCTTTGCCTTCAATCCTGGAGTGGCTTATGACTCGAGGGGCTAGCGCCCGGAGCTGGACAATGCAGAAAAGCGGAAAAGCCTCGCTCAATTAATGCACGGACCTAAAGCACGAAGTCCCGCGCAAACAAAAAAGACATCCGCAGATGTCTTTTTTGTTTCCCATTCATAATGCATGCTTATCGATCAATAAAACGAGCTCAGCAATCTCCGGCTTGCTCACCTGGGCATCTGCCCCTACCATTTGCCCTTTATGGCGCAGATCATCTGTGATCAGCGAAGAGAATATAATCACAGGCAGCTCCCCGAAAGACTGGCTTGATTTGATCCGCTTTGTTAAATGATGGCCGTCCATCTGCGGCATCTCTATATCCGTTATGACCAGCTGGACTTCTTCTTTCAGATTCTTGCCATCACTTTCCAGCTTCTGGAGATATTCGAGTACATCCCGCCCATTTTCGAAGAATTCCACGTATTGAAAACCTGCTTCAGCCAGGGTATCATGCAGAAGCTTCCGGAGAAGGGGAGAATCTTCGGCAACAATAAGCTTCTTCGTGCTGCGCTCCCTTTCACCAAGCTTTTGCACCATTTGGACATTGATTCCTGATTCAGGGTTGATATCGACTACTATTTTTTCAAAGTCGAGCAATAATACCATGCCGCCATTTATCTTAACGACCCCAATGATCTGGCTCTCTGCTCCCTGGTACAGCTCTGATGGCTTCTCAATTTTATCCCATGATATCCGATGGATCTGGGTAACATTCTGGACATGGAATACAACCTTCTGCTGGTTGAATTCTGCCACGATATATTTATCGGTTTCCGGACTCCCGCCCGCGGCAAGCCCGAGAGCCTCCGCTACATTGATGACTGGCAGCACCTCTCCGCGCAGCTCAATGATTCCCTCTACATTTTTGTGTGAACGCGGAATTTGCACAACAGGAAGAGGATTGATGATTTCCTTCACCTTGATGACATTGATTCCGAATTGATTGCCGCCAACTGTAAACTCGACGATTTCAAGTTCATTTGTTCCGCTTTCCAGCAAAATACCGTTGTTAGATTCCATTTTAATCTCCTGCCCTCTTCAAAAAAACTGATCTCATTCTTTATATCGGCAAGAAACCGTCTCAGTTTAGCATTCCGGATATCAACCCTGCTGCATATCATCTGGATGCTGGATCTTTGAATGGACTATAAGGCCGATGACAGTAAGAATCATGAGTGATCCAAGAGCCATACGGCTGGCAGTATCTCCCCAGTCCGCGAAAATGAGTGTGATGCTGCCGTACAGGAAAGGGCCGATGATGGATGAGACCTTACCGGAAAAGGCAAACAGCCCAAAGAACTGGCCTCTTTTGTCCTCGGGTGTCAGCTCAACAATATAGGTCCTCGTTGTCACCCACATGGCTCCCAGGGAAATGCCAAACATGCTTCCTGCTGCCCAGAACATCGCTTCGTTGACAGCAAAAGTGGCTATGATAAGTGCTGCCAGAAGCAATATGCCGACATATTTGACAGCCTTGTTCGCTCCCTTTGCTTTCGTTATATACCCGAAAACAAATGAACCGATGATGCTTGATAAGGTGGACACCAGATATAGCAGGATGAATTGGCCGGTGGAAAAGCCAATGATTGCCTTTGCATAGATAGCCATCATGGCAATGGTTGTAGCTATCGCATCATTCAAAAAGAAATAAGCAATCATGAAGGTAAAGACCGGTTTATACAGCTTCATCTCTTTAAAAGTCTGATAGATTTCCCTGTATCCCGACAAAAAAGATTCTTTCTTTAATTTTGCCGCAGGCTTCGGATTATCTTTTACAAAAAAGAAAAGCGGCAGGGAAAATACAAGGAATAAAATCCCGGTAGGAATGAAGGCTTCATGAAAATTGTCATCTCCTATGAAAGGATAGACAGTGAGCCCCACTAGTGTACCGATATAGCCGACAGCAACCCCAAAGCCGGAAATGAGAGGGATATTCTCCTTGGTCCCTATATCCGTAATCATAGAATCATAGAAAACCAGGCTGGAATGGAAGAAGAACTTGGCTATCACGAAGGAAACCACTACAAGCGCCAGGGACATTGGCAGCCCGAATATGGTACTCTCCATGCTGCTTCCTGCAAAAAGCCCCATCAGGATGATGGCCGCCACGGAAATGAGCGTAAATATGACAATGTATTTCTTCTTTCTTCCGGTCCTATCGATCATGACACCGAACAGCGGTGAAAATAAAACTAAAAAGAAACTTGCTACTGCGTTTGAATAAGAGATAAAAGTGCTGGCAATCTGATCGAGCACTTCGCTCGTTCCGACCACTTCATCCAGATAAAACGGAAAGAAAATAGTATTGATATTGGATGAAAATATCGTATTGGCAAAATCGTATAAAGCCCAGGATATAACAGGAAGTGTGAAATACAGCTTCCATGGGCTTAAGCCGCTTCCTGCCTTAGCTGTCTGCTTCTTTTCCAGTGCAGGCATCCTTACAACCCCTTTTTTCTTTTTTCAATTTCTCTTTTTCTTTTCCCAGTTTCATTGTATACCTTCTTGACTTGCTGGTAAACAGGCTGCAGAGCCTCTTTCTCTTTTATCCCCCTCTCTCCACCCATCATATATTCAATCTCTCAGTACAAAATACCTTTCTTTTTACAATTAATTTACAAGGTAATTCAGCTCATATTAATTTAAATTTTTCAATAATTATTCAGGTCGAATATGGTATAATGACAGGAATTAATTTAAAGGTGGGGAACGATGAGGAGGAAGGAACAAAAAGAACAGACAAAACAGCTGTTATTTGACAGTGCAATCGAATTATTCAAAAAGCAGGGATTTCAAAATACGACCGTTCAGCAAATCAGCAATCATGCAGGGGTTGCCAAGGGGACATTCTTTAATTATTTCACATCCAAAGAAGCGGCGCTGCACGCAATTGGCTCTCACCAAATAGCTGTGCTGAAGGATTTTAAATCGGAATACGAATCCTGTACAAGCATCGAGGCTGCGTTTATGGCGCTCTTCAGCAAAATGGCAGCCGTCAATGAAGAATACGGCCCGAATCTGCTGCTATCTATTTTTCATATAATGACGGTTCAGAAAGACTTTCAGCATTCTGAGCTCAAAATGACCGGATTTTTCAAAGAGTTCCTGGCCAGCATGATTAAGGAAGGCCAGGAATCCAGCGAGTTTTCCAGCTCCATAGATGCGGACCCCTTTGCGCAGATGATTGTGAACTCTTTCTTCGGAACCCTTTTTCATTGGGTCCATCATTATGAGCAGGAATCACTGGAAGAACTGCTGGCCGGCATGGCTGGGCTTTATCTTTTCAGATTGAAGAGCTCTCATCACTAGCAAAGGGGCTGATCTTCTTTGGCTATTGGGAGGGCTCAGCTGCTCCGGGCATTCAAGAACTGCTCCACCTGCTCTTTATGGTGCAGATCATGTTCAGCAAAATCAATGAAATATTCTCTTGCCGAAAGTTTATTGCCGCCAATGAAGAATTCCTTATCCAGGTCGCTGTCTTCCAGGCCTGCAAGCAATTGAATGAATCTCGCCCTCGTTTCGGTAAACCGGCGGAGAATCTCCTCTTTGGCGGTCCCGCTCAGGGCGTAAGCCTCTGCTTCATCATTGATCTTTTGAAAATCAGGAAAGCCGGGAAGCTTAGCCCCTTCTGCAAAGTACGGAAACCTTTCAGTTAAGGAATATTGATCCCAGAACAGCATATGGCTGACAATAGCAGCCGGCGGCCATTTACCCACGGCTGCCGGTGCAAGCCATGCCTCATCACCCGCTTCCTCCAGAGAAAGAACCCATTCTAAAATACTTTCATTATGTTCTATCAAATCTTGTTTCTTCACCTGAGATGCACCTCCCCTTACTAGTTAATACATTCATCAGTTTACTCATAAAATCCTTTTTTCCTATAAAAAAAGGCAGCCGCAATTGCTTGCGCCACCTTTTCCCCCAACATTATCATTTTTCAGTTTCTTACAACAACCGTGCCGGCAATCATATCATGCAGAGCCTGCTTTCTTTCCGTAAAAGCTGCCAAAATATAGCCAATCAGCAAAATTTGCGATAAAAAGGCTTGTGCCATATATCTGCCAAGCGCTCTCCAGAAAGTAATCCTGTTCCCTTGAAGGTCCGTTACTTTCAGGCCGACAAGCTTCTTCCCTAAAGTCGCCTGCCATTTAGATGCGTGCATTCCTGCAAAATATGCTACCGCGATTACAGTGCCGATCAGTAATGTCAGCAGCAGCGCCCCGAAGTAGCGGCTGATAAAGTCTATGGTCTCTGCCTCTGTCATCTCTCCGGATTCCATATAGGCCGGGTCAGTGAATGAGGACATGACTGAATCTGAGGTGCCGAGTAAGACGACAAAGATGATAGTTGTTATAATGCCGATTGGAATTCCCACTATGATGCCGTCAATCAGGTAGGCCCCGAATCTGAGCCAAAAGCCCCCATACTCCTTTGTTTCTGAATGATTTTGTTTTTCAAATGCTGCCTCCACCAAAATACCTCCCTTACCATTATCAATTCCATGTTAAAGGTTTCCCTGCCGATATTCAATAGCTGTTTTTTCCTTAAAAAAGCCATAATTGGAATATCGAACCACCACTTTTTACCCCGTAGCTCAATATCTGAAACAGCTTGCATGGTTACTATTCGTTAAATCTGATAAAATATTGCTATTGAATACCACAGCTGGGCTAATATTCTCTCCAGCACTTTCTGTAGGAGGTACATATTTTGGAACATTTGATCAATAAAAACGTGCAGCAAATTGAAATATCAGGGATCAGGAGATTCTTTAATATGGTTGCAGGGACGAAGGACATGATTTCCCTCACGATTGGACAGCCTGATTTCCCTACCCCTCTCCATGTCAGGGATGCTGCAAAAAAAGCGATTGACAGCGGCTTTACATCCTATACCCATAATGCCGGTGATATTAGGCTGAGAGAAGCGGCTGCCTCTTTTGTCCGGCAAAAATACAAGATGGATTATAATGCGGAAAATGAAGTGATTGTGACAACGGGCGCCAGCGAAGCGATCGACATTGCGTTCCGAACCATTCTCGAGGAAGGAGCCGAAGTGATCCTTCCCGGGCCGGTCTATCCTGGGTACGAACCGATTATAAGGCTGTGCGGTGCTGTGCCGGTACACGCCGATATAAGGGACAGCCGGTTCAGGTTTACTGCAGAAGTCATCCGCAGGCATCTCAGCCCGAAGACCCGCTGCATCGTTTTGCCTTATCCTTCGAACCCGACCGGCGTCAGCCTCACCGATGAAGAATTGGCAGAAATAGCGGACCTTGTAAAAGGCAGGGACATTTTTATACTGGCCGACGAAATATACAGCGAGCTGAACTACGGCAGGCCTCATACATCAATTTCCTCCCTGCTTCGGGAGCAGACGATCGTCATTAACGGACTCTCTAAATCCCACTCCATGACAGGCTGGAGAATCGGCCTGCTGTTTGCGCCGGAAGCCATAGCAAAGCATATCCTCAAGGTGCATCAGTATAATGTTACCTGTGCTTCTTCCATCTCCCAGATGGCCGCCCTGGAGGCTCTGACAGAGGGAATCGATGATGCTGTTCCCATGAGGGAAGAATATCTGTCAAGAAGGGATTATGTGTACGGCCGCCTGGTAGACATGGGGCTGGACGTTGTCAAACCGGACGGCGCCTTCTACATGTTCGTCAAAATTCCGGAGAAAAATATTGCTTCTTTTGATTTTTGCCTGAAGCTTGTAAACGAGGCAGGAGTCGCTTTCGTTCCCGGAAGTTCTTTTTCGGAGTTAGGAGAAGGTTATTTCCGCCTTTCCTTTGCCTATTCGAAGGATACACTTAAAGAAGGGCTGGATAGGCTTGAAGCCTATCTTGGCAGGCTGGACAGGTAGAAATCGAGAAAACCCGCAGTCCTTTGACTGCGGGTTCCTTGTTGACCCATCCCGGCCTTAAGTTTCTTTATTTGTTCCAATGCTTGTACAAGGCCTGTGTTCCGCTGTCTTCTTCCCCTTTTTCAGCAAGCTCCCTGTAGAGCGATTCCGAGAGAGCAAGTCCGGGAGTATCCATGCCCATTTGCCTTGCTTCTTCCAGGGCGATATTCATATCTTTCAGAAAATGCTTTATGTAAAATCCCGGCTCGAAGTTTCCAGCAATCATTCTTGGTGCCAGATTGGACAACGACCAGCTGCCGGCTGCCCCTGCAGAAATGCTTTTCAGCACTGTCTCTGGATCAAGCCCTGCCTTTTCTGCATAGACAATCGCTTCACTGACACCGATCATATTGGATGCAATGGCAATTTGATTGCACATCTTCGTATGCTGGCCCGCTCCAGCCGGTCCCTGGTGGACAATATTGCTTCCAAGCACCTCCAGCAAAGGAAGCAAAGTGTCAAAGTCATCCTTTTCCCCGCCTGCCATGATGGACAGCCTGCCTTCCCGCGCGCCGATATCGCCGCCTGATACAGGTGCATCAATGGCTCTCAGCCCCTTCTGACGGGCTCTTTCAAAGATTTCTTTGGCTAAAGTGGGTGTAGATGTTGTCATATCAATCAAATATGTATGTTTTTTCCCATGAGCAATCAAGCCATCTTCCC
Source organism: Bacillus infantis (assembly GCF_008180445.1). Lineage (GTDB taxonomy): Bacteria > Bacillota > Bacilli > Bacillales > Cytobacillaceae > Bacillus_AB > Bacillus_AB infantis_B. Next base: position 28,574 of record NZ_VTER01000003.1, on the reverse strand, counting down.
CAAGAAAAATCTCTTCCACGTCCTTCGGGTAACCGACCATTGTAATGATGATATCAGACGTTTCGGCTATCTTCCGGGGGGAATCTGCCCATTTGGCCCCCAGTTCCAAAAGCTCTTCCGCCTTGGACTTTGTTCTGGTATACACAGCCAGTGTATAGCCTGCCGCAATCAGGTTCTTAGCCATGCTATTCCCCATAACCCCTGTACCAATGAAGCCGATGGCAGTTTTTTCAGGTGACACCATTTTCATTCCCCTCTCTGCTTATATCTGCATTTAGATTGTAGCATATTGGCATAAAATCAGCTTTGCAGAAGCCCTGACACAATCTGTTCTGTTAAATGACAAAAGACCGGGCAATTCCTGCCCGGCCTATCCCCAATTTTATGCGCGTAAAGCTCTTTACCCGCTATACGGGACAGCAAACCCTAAAATTGAGTTGAAAAGTTAGTCAGATATGCTTCCGCAATGACTTTTTGATCATTATACACTTCGACTGATACAGCCTGATCCATGGAGATCATCCTCTCAATATCCGAGGAGAGCAAATCTTGCTGAAGGGGGATTGGCTCCATATAAACCATTTTCTCTTCTCCATTTTCTTCGGCTTCCATATACTCTCCATCATAAACAGATTCTGAGCCGTAAATGATTTCTTTTGTACCGAGCGCCTTTGCAAGCTTTTGGTTATGTATTAATACCTTTACCTTGAACAGCTCTTCCCCGCTTAAAATCTGGCTGTTAAGCTTAAAGCGGAACTGAAGCTCATTCTGGTTCGTCAAATAAGCTTCTGCATGCTTGTTTACAATCGCCTTGTCGTCTGCAGGCATGCAGCCTGGCAAGATGGCCGCAGACAATAGGAAGAGGAGCGGCATCAATAGTTTCATAAACACACCTCCTTGCCATTACCATTTCCTATACTCCTCTGTCTTAAACGCAAATTTCAAAAAAAGGGAAATTCCGTCATTTCAGACCAAAGAAAAAGCCGGGATCCTCTCCCGGCCTTTTCTTTAGATTGATTTAACCATGCCCCCATCCACAAGAAAGGAACTTCCTGTCATATAGCTATTTGCATCCGAAGCCAGAAAAACGGCAACTTTTGCAAACTCTTCAGGTGTCCCATAGCGATTGAGCGGGATGGATTTTTCTGATTTCTCCTTCATCTCCTCAGGTGAGACACCTGCTTTTTCCCCATTCACCTGATCGAGATGCTTCACCCTGTCCGTGTCGATCCTGCCCGGTGCCAGTGTATTCACAAGGATGCCGTATGGGGCAAATTCCTGGGCCAAAGTCTTGGAAAGCCCGACTATCCCTGTCCTGAATGTATTGGAAAGCACAAGGCCAGGAATCGGCTCTTTAATGGAGGAAGAGGCAATATTGATGATTTTTCCGCCGTTCTTCTTCAAGTACGGCAGTGCTTCCCTTATATTTCGCACATATGAGAGGAGGTTCAGTTCGAAAGATTGAAACCATTCTTCATCTGAAAGAGTTTCAAAAGAGCCGGAAGGTGGGCCTCCTGCATTATTAACCAGGATATCGATTCCTCCAAAACGTTCAGCTGCAGCTTTCACCATATTCTTTATATCGTTTTCAGAAGTGACGTCTGCACGTATGAACTCTACCTCACCGCCCAGATTCTCAAGCTCTGACTTAACTTCCTTCAGCTTTGCCTCATCCCTGCTTGCCAGCATAACATTCGCGCCTTCTTGCAGAAGCGCCTCTGCGATTGCCTTTCCCAGCCCCTGGCTGGAAGCAGCGACAAGCGCCGTTTTTCCTTTTAGATTCAATTCCATTAGTCAGCCTCCTGTACATTTAGTTATAGCAACATTATACAGAATATACAGGCAAATTACACAGATGGTGCATCAGGCATCCTGCCGGCACTCTGTCCGGCTCAATGGAGGACCCTGCTTAAAAAAGGGCTTTGTGAAATATACAGTTCATTCCTCTGTTTTTCTTTCAATTGGCGATATCTATCTTGAATAAAAAAGCTGATGATCATGCTAATCATTTTTATCAGCATCCTTCCGTTTCTTATGTTTTAATTATAAAAACCTGGAAACGGATCAGTAACAATCAAGAGGATGGATTTTTCTCATCCTCTGGTCTGAATGCTTTCTCCTCCTATGGCGGAGGTTTATGGACAAAAAAATACCGACTGGCATTGCCAGTCGGTCAGTAAGGGGGGAAAATGAGAATGATCAGCTTACATCTTGCTTAAGTGCTTACTCTGCATATACCCCGTGATTATCTCGTTAAAACCTTTTTTCAAAAAAAGTTTTTATTTTTGTGTGGCCTGCTTAACAGCCGCCACTACTTCCTCTGCAGTCCCCATCTGAAGCGCCTTTTCGGCAAGCTCTTTCATTTCTTCCCTTGACAGGCGAAGAATTTGCGAGCGTGCTTTCAGTATGGAAGTGGCACTCATGGAGAACTCGTCCAAACCGAGGCCGAGCAGAAGCGGAATGGCAGTCTCGTCCCCTGCCATCTCACCGCACATGCCAGCCCATTTGCCTTCTTTATGAGCTGCATCGATCACCATTTTTACAAGGCGCAGAATAGCCGGATTATATGGCTGGTATAAATAAGATACCCTTTCATTCATCCTGTCCGCTGCCATTGTATACTGAATCAGATCGTTCGTGCCGATGCTGAAGAAGTCAACCTCTTTGGCAAACTGATCGGCAAGGACCGCAGTCGATGGAATTTCGACCATGATGCCAAGCTCAATCTTGTCAGCTGTTTTCACGCCTTCAGATGAAAGCTTTTGCTTTTCCTCTTCAAGGATTGCTTTTCCCTGGCGGAATTCATCCAGAGTGGCGATCATTGGGAACATGATCTTCAGATTGCCGTAAGAGCTCGCTCTCAGCAAGGCTCTAAGCTGCGTACGGAAGATATCCTGTTCTTCGAGGCAAAGGCGGATCGCACGGAAGCCAAGGAAAGGGTTCATTTCCTTCGGCAGGTTCAGGTAAGGAAGCTCTTTATCCCCGCCGATATCCAGTGTACGGACAACAACAGGATTTCCTTCCATCCCTTCAAGGACAGCTTTATAGGCTTCAAACTGCTCTTCCTCTGTCGGAAGCTGGTCCCTGCCCATATAAAGGAATTCTGTACGGTAGAGGCCTACAGCCTCACCGCCATTATTGATGACTCCTTTAAGGTCCTTAGGCGTTCCGATATTGGCTGCCAGTTCCACATGATGGCCGTCTGCAGAAACCGTCTTTTCGTTGACAAGCTTAGCCCATTCAGCTTTCTGTGCTTCAAAGGCAGCGTTTTGCTCTTTGTAGCTTTCAATCGCTTCAGGTGTAGGGTTTACATGAACCTGGCCGGTAAGACCATCAACAATCACCATATCGCCATTCTGGATTTCCTCTGTAGCTGTCTTAGTGCCGACAACCGCAGGTATTTCCATTGAACGGGCCATGATGGCTGAATGGGAGGTCCTTCCGCCGATATCAGTTGTAAATCCTTTAACAAACTGCCTGTTCAACTGCGCAGTATCAGATGGCGTCAAGTCTTCTGCAATGATGATCACTTCTTCGGCAATCATGCTGGGGTTGACAACCTGGACTCCAAGCAAATGGGAAAGCACACGCTTGGTGACATCGCGGATGTCAGCTGCGCGTTCCTTCATATACTCATTGTCCATTTGTTCGAACATGCTGACGAACATATCAGCTGTTTCCTTCAATGCCTGTTCAGCATTCACTTTTTCTGTCTTGATCTTGTCTTCGATGGGTGATATTAATTCCGGATCGCTGAGTACCAGGAGATGTGCATCAAAGATGGCCGCTTTATCTGCGCCCAGGTCTTTTTCCGCTTTCTCCCTGATGGCCTCAAGCTCTGATTTGGAAGTGGCCAAAGCCTGCTGAAAGCGGCCAACTTCATTGTCTGCATCCTCAACCGTCTTTTTGCTGAAAGACAGATCAGGTTCTACCAAACGGTATGCTTTAGCAATCGCAATGCCGCTTGAAGCTGCAATTCCCTGTAGAAAGCTCATTATTCAGCAAGTCCTTCTTTTGTTAGAGTATCTTCAAGTGCTTTTACAGCCTCAGCTTCGTCGTTTCCTTCAGCAATGATTTTAATATCAGCGCCCTGGCCGACACCAAGAGACATAACACCCATGATTGACTTTAGGTTAACCTTTTTTTCTTTATATTCTAAATGCACATCAGAATCGAATTTGCTTGCAGTTTGAACCAATAATGTAGCTGGACGAGCATGGATTCCAGTTTCAGCCGTTACTTTGAATTGTTTTTCAACCATTGAGATCAGTCTCCTTTAGAATTAATTAATTATAGCAAGATGTATATGAGTTTGTTGCCTACTAACTTAATCTAACCGATTTATGCCAAAACGACTAAGCAGTTGCCGGAAACGCCCATAAAAGCCGCATCCCGTTCTAAATGGAACAGGCCAGAAGCGCCAGTACATATTGCATTTATTTATCCACGCAATAGTATTTTTTCCATCTATGGTTTATTCATGTATGAAATTAAGTATAGTTTAGTCGCCTTTTTTTCAAGTCATCAGACAACCAACATCTCAAAAAAAAGAATAGCATTTCCTCCCGTCTTAGACAACGTTAATGCCTTATTTTTTAAGGATTTGGGGGTATTTTTTTTATGAAACGCTTTCATTTGCCATTGTTTTCTTTTCTTTACCCAAAAAGAGGATATTATAACTTACTCTCAGCTTATTAATGGCAGCCTCATATTCATATGGGGTGTTCCCTGACCCATGTGACTGCAGCTTCGCGATTTCTTTTACGCATCTTGCAAGCAGTTCGGCTGCCTGCTTCAAATCCTTCGCCCTGAATTCAGTCCGGTCTTCGACCAGCTGCTCCAGTATTGAATCTGAAAGGTCCATGATCCTCTTTAGGCGTTCTTGTTTTGATAATTCCAATCCGCCGCCTCCTCCGTGCTTTTTAGATTTATATGCCGGAGGCTTCTTTAGATGTTAGGATTTGCGTCCTTTCAGCTGCTTTTTTTGGAAAATGCCAAGAAACCTGCCTGAAGATAGTTCCCCTTCCTTAACAAGATGCAAATGGACCCGCTTCAGATCCTTTTTCAATAAGGCAATCTCTTTTAGGAAAGCAGCAGCTTCAGCGGCATCAGCCAGCTTTTCTCCGTATCTAACTTTTTCATATATACTGCTGGTAATGGGGTCAACGTGCAGGCCGATCCTGTTCATCCACTCCGGAAAACTTTCGGACTGCCTTCTGCCGAGCTGCAGTTTACCACTGTATGATTCGAGCTGGTATATCTCCCTCCTGACAGGGTCTAAAGGCGCCTCTGTCCGTTTTTTTCCGCGGTCCATGCCTCCATCGCCGCCAGGCTCCCGCTCGGCGGTGATATATGATTTCTCCTTATCCTGCATCGCATTACCGGAAGTTTTCTTTCTTTTTTTATATAGATAGTACATGATGAAAATAAGACCGGCTGCAGCAGCTGCTGCCAGCACCATTTCAAATCCCTGGCCCTGTTCTTCCATTAAGGGCTGTTCCCTGCTCGCATCCAGCTGCTGATCCTGGCTTTCAGGCTCTTCATTTAAAGAAACGCTCCAGTCGCGTTTTTCAGCCCATTGGAAAAATGGGGATGCAGCTGCGCCAAAAAGGTAAGCAACGCCCCTCATCATAGAAAAGAACAGCCCGCTGACAGCGGGAATAGCAGCCACAGCCGCGGCACCAATTGCAAAAATCCCCAGCATGGCAAGTACAAAATCACGAATCAGAAGCCCTTTGTTTTTCCGGGAAGTTCCGGAGGCGGCCAATCTTGAAAAAAATCCTGCTGTGATAATAAAGGCTTCCTGCAGGACGACCATCCAAACCAGCTTGCCAATCCATGTGCGATCCAGGAAAACAGCCGCCAGGATAACGGCAAAGCCTCCAGAGAAAACCAGCAGGAAGAGATTGCTGCCAGAACTCCCCTCAGGGTCTTTATAGGCAGCTTCTGTTCTCCAGAATACAAGTACCCCGAAACATAGCAGTGCGAACCACGAGAAGCCCAGAAGGGTTCCAGCAATGAAGATGAAAGGCAGTACAGCGGCAAAAAACAGCAGGCTCCCTCTGCTGCTGCCGGCATTGAGCAGGAAGAAATACAGCACGGCTGATGCTGCCAGGATAGAAAACGAATATACCACCGGCAGCATATCGCCTGAGGGCATAAACACAGGGCAGAGCAGCATGCTTGCAAGAGCTGCCTCCGAAATAAGCGTCATATAGGGCTGCCATTTGTTTCCCGCCATTTAAACCACCTCTTTTTGAATCGGTTTCGACATCGGCTTTATGCAGGCTTTTTGCTCCAGCAGCTGCAATTCCAGCACTGTAAAACCTTTCTGTTCCAATTCTTTAAAATACTTATTTGCAGCCTGCGGCTTGAAGCCTCCATGGATTATATAAGGTTGCAGGGCAAAATGCCTTGTATAATGGGCAGCCATCTTGTCATATGGATACAGGACAGAATGATAGCCTGCAACCGCAAAGCTTTCCAGCACCTTCTGCAGATGCGCCTTTCCGGTCCCGGCGGGGATATATTGAAAAGGGACGGGTCCAGCTGTCCGGATATTCATGCAGACCGCAAAGGGAATGCCTTCTTTTGCAGCTGTGTATGCAAGCTCGGCCGAACAGCTCAGAAGCTCCTCCAGCTTCGGAGTTATGGAATACCCCTCAGAGAGATTCAGAGAAAGCAGCAGTCCTTTTTCAGAAACCGTTTCATATACCTTCGTCTGGATTCTCTGGCTCCTTGCAGTTGCTTTCCAATGTATTTGATTAAAGCTGTCAGTCGGCACATAATCTCTGGTGCCGGCAGGAGACATCACATCCTGAAAAAGTGAATGTTTGGCAGCTTCATTTCCCGGTTTTGCTGAAACAAAGTCTTCCTTGTTTTCAACAGGCAGCCTCTTCGGGTAGATGAGTGCTTCCTGAGCGATCATTGCCCTGTATTCCAGCACTGTCTCGCCAAAACCGAAGAAATGGGGAATCCGCAGCTCCATGCTGCGGATTTTCGCAAGCCCCCTCCTGCCGGCTGAAAATGGAATCCGGACTGAAAATTCCCCTTTCCTTGGCAGAGTGAACGGGATGGACAGCTCGTATTTTGAAAATCTCGGAGGATGCGCACCTTTCAGGGGGATTACAATATCATTGAAAAATACATAGAGCCGTGCATTCAATATGGGAAGCCCGTTATTTACAAAATCCAGCTCCCATTCATGATGCTCATCAATAAACATACGTTTCCTGACAGCTTTATTTTCAAATTCAACTCCTTCCCCCATTTTCTTCAAATAATAGTTATTGGCAAGGAGAACACAAAAAAACAAACTGGACATCAGGAACAAAATTGCCGAGGTTAAATAAAGGCTAAGCAAAACCAGCAGCAGGGCAAGTGCAGACATAATCTGCAAGGACCTGTTTTCGACCGTATACTTTTTCCACTCCATTCTAGCGGGCACCTGCTTCTACAGGGACTTCAACAGAATCTATAATTTTTTTGATCACTTCTTCCTCTGTGCTTGTAAGGGATGCTTCGGCGGTAAGATAGATTCTATGTGCCAGCACATATGGAGCCATTTCCTTGATATCCTCCGGGACGGCATATTTTCTGCCTTTTATCAGTGCAGCACCGATTGCAGCCCTCAGCAGGGCAAGCGATCCCCTTGGGCTGACCCCAAGTTCGATGGCAGGGGTTTCCCTCGTCAGCCTGACAATTTCGAGCAGATAGCCTTCAAGCTCTTCCGATATATGTATCTGTGCTGCTGCCTCCCTCAATACAGCGAGTTCCTGACTGCTTACAGCCTGTGTTACTGGATCTGACTGCCTCCTTTTTCCCTTTAAAATCATTCTTTCTTCTTCAAGGCTGGGATAGCCCAGTTTAACCCTCATGAAAAAGCGGTCAAGCTGCGCAGCCGGCAGCGGGAAGGTCCCTTGCTGCGACTCTGCCGGATTCTGCGTCGCGATGACCATAAAAGGTTCTTCCGCCCTGAATGTATGTCCGTCAATTGTTACCTGGCGTTCCTCCATGGCCTCAAGCAGGCTTGACTGTGTCCGCGGGGTAGCTCTGTTTATTTCATCAGCAAGTACAATATTGGCAAGGATGGGCCCTGGGCGGAACTCAAATTCATGGTTTTTCGGATTGAAAAATTGGATTCCTGTTATATCACTCGGAAGTACGTCCGGTGTAAATTGAATCCGCGAGAACTTTCCGCCAAATGTTTCAGCAAATGTTTTTGCCATAAGTGTCTTGCCTGTTCCAGGCACACTCTCAAGAAGCACATGTCCATTGAAGATGAGCGAAATCACCAGCAATTCTGCTTCTTTATCCCGGCCGACAATCACCTTTCCTATTTCTCTTTTCAGTTTTTCTATTTGATCAAGCATTTGCGCACCTCTATTATTCTAATATTTTGTCTTTTTTAATATAACATGAAATTATATAAGCATAGCAAGTGATTGAAAGAAATAGCCTCAGCAGAGAAAATGGTTGCAAAAAAGGCGGTCTGGTGATTCAATAAACTTACAAGATTTAACAAAAAAATATATGAAGGTGATCATATGAGATATAAACGGGGTGAGCCGTTCCGTTTTCAATTCCCTAAGCCGCTCCATGGGTCCTTCAGGATTATAAAAATGGACGATAAACCGGTTGAGGCAAGGCCTGGCACAGCGGAGATTATGGATTTGAGCCCGAACGGACTGCGGTTCAAGGCTTCCATGGACCTTCCGGTAAGAGAAAAAAAGCTGCTGATGGAAATGTCTTTCATCATTAATGATTCTCTTGTCACCATGACCGGTGAACCGGTATGGCAAAAGCACGAATGGAATAGCAGCACCTATGGCTTTGTATCTGCAGAAGGCAGCGAAAAAAGCCTTGAGATTATCCAGCAGCTTAAAGAGTATGCCAGAAAGGCTGCCGGCTCCTACAAATCAAGATAAAAAACTCCAGCCGCATTATGCTGGAGTTTTTTTACTGGAACTTTACGTTCATGCAACGGAAACATTATGAATCACCTATATGATGGAATAAACCATTTGAGGAGGCTTCATATGTTTTCCCATCTCTTAAGCTGCCTGATTTTCGTAGGGACTGTTTTCATTTTCAGCATCCTGCTGCTGCGGAAAAACTAGAAGGAATCCTGCTATTCCTCGTACATCATTTTCCTGGTCATTCCCCCATCGACCACGATGTTTTCGCCCGTTACAAAATCGTTTTCCGGATCACAAAGGTAGAGGCAGCATCGTGCTATATCAGACGGTTTACCTACTCTTCCCGAAAGATGCTGCTTATGGTCCTTTTCCCGCAATTCATCATAATGCTTTGTTTCAATCCAGCCCGGGCTGATGGAGTTAACCCTGATTCCCTTGCCTGCCAAGGTTCTTGCCAAAGCATGGGTCATGCTTGTGATCCCTCCCTTGGAAGCAGAATAAGCCTCTGTGTCAGGCTCAGACATGGACGCCCGGGTCGAAGCCATATTTACGATTGAGCCTCCACTTTTCATCAGCTTCACGGCTTCCCTGCTGCAGAGGAAAACGCTCCGCAAATTAGTCTGGAGGATCTCATCCCATTCCTCCAATGTCATTTCCGTAAATGAAATGAACTTTGAAATCCCGGCATTATTGATAAGGATGTCTATCGTTCCAAACTGAGCGGCTGTCTTTTCCATGGCAGTTATAACGCTTCCTTCATCTCTCACATCCGTATACACAAAAAAGGCTTCCCTGCCTTCGGATACCAGCTTCTCCTGAAGCTCAGCCCCTTCCTTTTCGGCTATATCTGCAATAACTACCTTTGCACCTTCTTCAGCAAATGACTTGGCAATGCCCTTGCCAATCCCATTTGCACCACCGGTTATGAATACTGTCTTGTCTTTAAACTTCAAAGCCTCATCGACTCCCTTCCTATTTATAATGAGTTTATAATGAGCCTTCAGCTGCGGGGCTCAGCTAGATACTGATACAATGCATCTCCGCCGCGCTGGCCTATGCCGCGGAAATGCTTAAAGTCCGGGCGGCTGACAAGCACCCTGCGGAACTCCAGGAAATCTTCCTTTTTTACATAGTACTCCGCAAGCTCACCGTTTTTAAGCTTATCAAGCAATTCATTCACCAAGTTTTGTTCCAAGACAATACCTCCTTTTCGCATACTTACTGTATACCAAATTACTATAAGAATTTCCACGGAAATACTTGCAGAATCGCAGTTATGCCATACCCTTAAATTTCAATGCGCAAAATGGAAATTTTAGTTAAAAATGTTCAAAATTCTTTACGAAATTCAAAAATTAGTGCAAAATGTTAATAAGCTTTTAGAGAAGAAACAAACACGGGAGAGGGAGAGGATGTATGAAGAAAGCAGAAGTCGGAAACGTGATTGAATTCAGGGAAGGCCTGAAGGGCATAGTTGAAAAAGTGAACGAAAATTCGGTGATTGTCGATCTTACATACATGGATGACTATCGTGATCTTGAGTTGGAACAAAGGACTGTTGTTAACCATAAAAACTATAAAGTCATTAAAGAATCGGTATTCTAATCGTAAAATGTAAGCGCTGCTATAATAAAATGTAAAAAACCTCAGCTGTCAGGCGGAGGTTTTTTTACTTGCCTGCAAGGCGGGCTATTTCATCCGATTCATATATCATTGCAGCCTTGTTGGCTTCCTTATCACGGATTGCGGCCGTTGCCATCCCTTTTGCCACATCGAATGCCTGAATGGATTTATACTTTTGAAGCTTTCCCTTCATAAACGGCCCTGCAGCCCTCAGGAAAACCTCGCCGGCCTTTTCCCCCAGCCTGAACTCCGCCCTATCGCCGACAAGAAGGGACGGCCGGGAAAATGTGGAGGCTGAAAGCATTCAGTGTCTTAAGCTGTTCTTCCATCAGTCCTTTTACCTTATTATAAAAAAACTTAGAATCCGGGTCCGCCCCCATTGAAGATATGATAAGGAATCTGGCTGCACCTGCTTCTTGTGCAAGATGTGCTGCCTTTAAGGGATACGCTAAATCGATTTCCCGAAAAGCGTCTTTACTTCCCGCCTTCTTAATCGTTGTGCCAATGCAGCAGAATATATCGTCAGCCTTGAAGGCATCCCCCATCTCTTCCAGACTGCTGAAGCCCCCAATGTATACCGTCAGTTTAGTATGGTCCATGCTGAGGGGGCGCCTGCTGATCACTTTTATTTGTGAGTACTGGCCGCTGCCCAGGAGCAGCTCCAAAAGATGGCCCCCTGTCAGGCCGGTAGCGCCTAAAATTAATGCTTTTCGCATCTTTTTCCCTCCTGAATGCTCTTCCAAAACAGTTGTTTGCACAAAAGTAGTAGCAGAGTCCTTTCATTTTTTGATAAAATAGTGATTGGTTTGTTAGAACACCAATAAATTGTACGAGCCAACAGCTTACTTACTGATTATACAGCATAAGAAGCATTTCACCGTAAACCCGCATTTATATTTTCCACCTGGCTGAAAGGAGATCATGAATGAAAATTGGCTCAATTGATATAAAACTGATCCTGGGGATCATGATTGCCCACTTGTTACTGTTTTTCACTTTTCAGGACAGGGCAGTATTCTGGTATATATTCACCGCTTCCATGCTGTTTCTGATCAGCTATTCAATTATGGCAGAAGAAGTGGAGGATGAGGCTTCTTTCCGATCTTACCTTTTCTTTGGAGCAGTTTCCGGGATACTCCTATATGGATTATTCTGGACAGGCCATTTCCTGATAGAGATTTTGAACCTGCCATTCGCAAGCCAGATCGGGAGATTGTACAGCCGGCTTTCCCCGGAAGTGATCTGGCATTATATCGTCCTGATCCTTGTCATCATTCCGGGCGAAGAAATTTTTTGGCGGGGTTTTGTGCAAAAACGCCTGCAAAGCTACATAAAACAACGATGGGCAGTGCCTTTGGCTGCTTTGCTTTACGCCTCCGTCCATTTCTATTCCGGCTATCCGGTCCTTGCCTTTGCAGCACTTGCAGCCGGGCTGTTCTGGGGATATCTGTATGCCTGGAAGAAAAGCCTGCCCCTGGTCATTGCCTCTCATCTCATATTCGATCTATTGATTTTCATTATCTTGCCATTTTGATGATATCAGCAAAATTTGTAACTTCCTGCCGATAATCATCGTCTACTCTATTATAAAACTGCATGACAAACAGGAGGAATGCCAAAATGAACACACTTCAAAAACTATTGCTGGCTACAGGGATCCTTTCACTCGCACTTGCCGGGTGCGGAACTGCAGAGGACACAGGAAATGAAGACAATGGAACCAATACAGAAGAAACAGCGGGCACAACAGAAGGCACCCAGGAAACCGGTGACAATTCAAACGGTGAAGACATAGAGCAGACGGATGATCAGACGGATGATCAGTCTGAAGGAGAAGAAAACGCGGAAACAGGCAGCTCTGAAATGGAGCAGGAAAAATCCCTGTCATACCAGGTGAATGGAGAAACGATGGAAGAAACTGCAGTCCTTGAAAAAAGCAACAACCAGAATTATTCCATGTATGTCCTTCCTTCATACGAACTGACAGCTGAAGAGCCTAATAAAGATGTACTATATCTGACAGAAAATGATCAAGTATTCATGAGGATTGAGCTGCTGCCGGAAGATACAGACTGGGAAATGGCTGAAGAGAACGCAAAATCCCAGCTGACAGCGGTAAGCAGTGAGGTGCAATCTGCGGAGGCTTCTGATGATGAATTCCTGCAGGATGCGATCATTTACGAAGCTGCTTCAGAAGAAGATAAAGCAGCGGTATACCTGATTAAAAACGGTGGACAGCCCCTTAAGCTGAGCATCTACACAAAAAATGATGCAGATCACACTGATGCATTTATTCAAATGGCAAAAACCATTTCAGCAGAGAAATAAGGAAAACAGGCCGATGAAACACCTCATCGGCCTGTTTTTTTCATGCTTCTTTTTCTTCTGCAGGTTTTATCCAGAGCAGGACAATAAATAGAATGCTGACATATCCGAATATCGGATAAAGATAGGAAAGCAGTGTACTGTATTCTATCATGCTGATCAAACAGGTAATTAGATAAATTCCCCCGACCGACCAGATCGCCGGGATCGAAATATACTGCCTTATCTGCCTCTCCAGCCCGAAAATATTTCCTATTATTGAAGTAAATATTTCTCCATAAATGACCAGAACAAACAGGCCGTAAAAGCCGGATGCAAGATTTTTCATGATAACTGCCATGGGTATTTCATATACTTCCAGGTTAGGGAGCATTACAAGAGTCAGATGGCTTGATAATAGGATGATGGTCAATGCCGCCCCACCGATATACCCTCCCATCCTGATGGTCCGGTCATCCTTTATTTCAGCTGCAACAGGCACCAGCACCGCCTGTGCCAGGGCCAGATTGAGGGCGGTATAGGAAAATGGCGCTGCCACAGCTTTCCACCCATCCTCCGCAAACGGAATGAACAGCATCTGCTCCTGAAAGCCCGGGAGCTTTATAGAAATGAACATTAAGATAAAACTGAAGGCAATCATCATAGGCACTACAAACAAATTCACAGCAAACAGCCCTTTTATGCCGAGAATCATTACAACCACCGATAAAATGATTGTTGCAAGCACCCCTGAGAGCTTGGACAATCCAAGCTGCTCCTGAAATACAGCTCCTGCGCCTGACAGCATGACCGCACATACGCCAAGGAGCATAATTAATGTCAGTACATTGATCACTTTTCCGAAATATCTGCCGAACAGATAATCATTCAGCTCCTGGTATGACTTTGCATGTATCCGGGCTGAGATCCTCATCAGCTTTGTTCCCAGCATGATAAATATATATCCGCTCATCAGAATTCCGATCAGCCCGATAAACCCGAACCGGGTAAAAAACTCTACTATTTCCTTGCCTGTTGCAAAACCCGCCCCCACTACTGTACCAACATAGACAGCGGCAATCTGCAAGGCTCCAGTCCAACTTTTCACGAAACCGCCTCCTCCACTTCATGTATATGACCGGCTTTTCCAACAAAGACGAGCTTTTCAAAACAATTCATTCCTTTGGCTGAAATTGCCAAGTCTTATTGCTTGAAAGTCAAATAAGGTCAAAGTATAATATGATCAAAGTTAGTCAAAGATAGTCAAAGTCAACATATAGGAGGCATTGATTGATGAACTGTGAAAAATGTCAGCAAAACCAGGCAACGATCCAATTAAGGTTTAATATAAATGGGAATAGAATAGAATCACATCTCTGCAGCAGCTGCTATCAGACCGAAAAGCAAAAAATGAACGCTTCCTTCGGTTACCAGGATCCCTTCGAGGCTTCCGGCATGGAAGACCTGTTCAAACAAATGGGCGCCGGTGAAGCTGGTGCCGGCAAGGGCATGAAACAGCAGCCAGGCAAAAAGCCAAACGGCTTTATTGACCAGTTTGGCAAGAACTTGAGCAATGCAGCCAATGCAGGCTTAATAGATCCTGTCATCGGCAGGGATGAAGAAATTGACCGTGTCATTGAAATACTCAATCGGAGAAATAAAAATAATCCAGTACTGATCGGAGAGCCCGGTGTCGGGAAAACGGCCATTGCAGAAGGATTGGCACTGAAAATATCTGAAAAGAAAGCCCCCCGCAAACTGCTGAATAAAGAAGTTTATCTTCTTGATGTCGCTTCGCTTGTTGCCAATACCGGCATTCGCGGACAGTTTGAAGAACGGATGAAACAGCTTATCACAGAGCTGCAGGAAAGAAAGAATATTATCCTGTTCATTGATGAAATTCATCTTCTTGTCGGAGCAGGATCCGCTGAAGGCTCCATGGACGCAGGCAACATCCTGAAGCCTGCTCTTGCACGCGGCGAACTTCAGGTAATCGGTGCGACCACTTTAAAAGAATATCGCCAGATTGAAAAAGACCCTGCACTTGAAAGGCGTTTCCAGCCTGTTCACATTCAGGAGCCGACACAGGAACAGGCCTTAGAAATCCTGAAAGGCCTCCAGTCCAAATATGAGGACTTCCATGAAGTCACATATTCGGAAGAGGCGCTGTCGGCATGCGTCACTCTATCAAGCAGATATATCCAGGACAGATTTCTTCCTGACAAAGCCATAGATCTGCTGGATGAAGCAGGATCAAAAATCAATCTGACAGCAGAATATACACCTGGAGAAGAAATTGAGCGCAGGCTGGCTGAAATAGCAGCAGCCAAAGAAGAAGTCTTGAAGAAAGAAGACTATGAGAAAGCGGCCAAGCTGCGAGAACAGGAAATCAAACTTGAAAAAGCACTGAATAATGATTCGGCAAAGAGGCCGGTTGTGGAAGCGGGACATATCCAGGATATCATTGAAAGAAAAACCGGCATCCCAGTCGGCAAAATCCAGCAGGACGAACAATCCAAGATGAAGAACCTGGAAAAATCCCTTTCCGAAAAAGTGATCGGCCAGGAAGAAGCTGTTAAAAAGGTTGCCAAGGCAGTACGCAGAAGCAGGGCTGGATTAAAATCCAAAAACCGCCCAATCGGCTCTTTCTTATTTGTCGGTCCAACCGGTGTTGGTAAAACCGAACTGACAAAAACGCTTGCTGAAGAGCTCTTCGGCTCTAAAGACAGCATGATCAGGCTTGATATGAGTGAATATATGGAAAAACACAGCATATCAAAAATCATCGGTTCCCCTCCTGGATACATCGGCCATGATGAAGCAGGCCAGCTGACTGAGAAGGTGCGGAGAAATCCATACAGCATCATCCTGCTGGATGAGATAGAAAAAGCCCATCCTGACGTACAGCATATGTTCCTCCAGATTCTTGAAGACGGCCGCCTGACAGACAGCCAGGGCAGGACCGTCAGCTTTAAAGATTCTGTTATCATCATGACAAGCAACGCCGGTGCAGGCCACAGGGAAATCAAGGTCGGTTTCGGCAGCAGCGGGGCAGTGAAGGAATCAGGCATCCTTGATTCTCTGGGCAGTTTCTTCAAGCCTGAGTTCCTGAACAGATTCGACAGCATCATAGAGTTCAAACAGCTTGAAAAAGACAGCCTGCTGAAAATTGTGCAGCTGATGCTGGAAGAGCTGAATACAGCACTCAAAGAACAGGATATGCTGCTGACTTTCACTGATGAAGCAGTTGAAAAACTGGCCAAGCTTGGCTATCATCCGGCGTTTGGAGCCCGTCCGCTCAGAAGGGCAATCCAGGAGCAGCTGGAAGACAAAATTGCGGACTTTATTCTGGAAGATCCATCATGCACACAACTGCATGCAGACCTTTTGGATGGAAATATTGTGGTTACTGGAAAATAAAGATACAAATCAATTGCGAAAGGCATACAGAAGCTTAATACAGGCTTACTGTATGTCTTTTTCTGTTAGACATTAAAGTCGCTCAACAAATTCTGACAAATTGTGATAAAATTGGTTAATATACTAACCGAAAGGCACCCTAAGCATGAACAAAACAAGACTGATAGAAAGCCGGAATCTGCTTTTGATACAGCTGCTCTGGCTGTTTTACATAATCGATACAGCTTTTTACACATTGGTCGATCAGCGCTATGATTTGCTGTGGCCGCCTGTCGGCCTTGGCTTTTGCCTGCTGCTCACCGGCCTCTATTATCTTAAGCCGAAGCCTCACTTCATGATGATTGTAATCCTGGCCAGTATATACAGTTATCTGTTTTACCTGAATCTGCAGCTTCCTTATCTGGTCAATTATATTTTTCTGGTGTTCGGGATCATTTTATCAGCCTTTTATCAGAGTTATCTTGCGCTTGGCATTTCCACCTCGCTGGCTGCTGCAGCCCTTATAATCCTGAATGCAGCCAATGGACATATAATTGCAGAAATGTCCGGCCCTGAGGACCTGCCTTATATCCTCCTTTTTGCCCTGCTCACAGGCATTCTGCTGTTTTTCATGATCAAACACGCGAACAGGCTGTGGGAAAGAGCGGAGAGAAGCGAAATGGCTGCAAGGAAAGACCTTGAATCGACCAGGTCCTATATCGACGCTTTTTTTGACAATACCAGCGATTCCATTGTAATCGCAGATGAAGATAAAAGGATTCTAAGAATGAATGACAGTTTCTCCCTGCTGTTTCACTCCGCAGCCCCAGGGCTTGGGGACTGCCTTGAAACGATCATAGCGGATGAAAATGGTGAAATTTCCGCTATGCTCGATTCGGCACTTCTTGGCCGCAGTATTTCCGGAGCTGAACTTTCCTTTCCGGGTGTCAGTGATGAGCCGAGCGTGCTGGAGGCGACCGTATCCCCTGTCTATAATGCTCAGCATAAAATTTTTGCAGTATCGATGGTCATAAGGGATGTTACTGAGAAGAAAAAGCTGGAAGAGTATCTGCGGAATTCTGAAAAACTGAAGGTCACCGGTGAAATGGCAGCGAGCGTCGCCCATGAAATTAAAAATCCATTAACCGTCATATCAGGATTTATACAAATGATTGGTGAAAAGGAGAACGACTATAAGCAATATATTTCAATCATCCATTCAGAACTGGAGCGGATGAACGGAATCATTAACGAATTTCTGTATCTGTCCAAACCGCACATGCCAAATATGAAGCCTCAGCCGCTGGAACCGCTGCTAAATGAAACAGCGCTCCTGTTTGAATCTGAGGCACATTATAAAAATGTGCACCTTTTGAAGGATATTCTTCCCGGATGCGGAACTGTCCTTTGCGACACCGGCAAGCTGAAACAGGCATGCATCAATCTTATTCAAAACAGCATTGACTCTATGCCGGAGGGCGGTGTTGTAAAGATCTCATGCAGACAGACCAGCAGCGGTGAAGCAAGGATTCTAATCCAAGACAGCGGATGCGGCATGCCCGAGGAACTTTTGCAAAATATCAAAAAACCTTTCTTTACCACAAAGGAGTCAGGCACTGGCTTAGGGCTGATGATTACAGAGCAGATTATCCAGCAGCATAAAGGCAGGCTCTCGATTACCAGCAGGGCAGGGGCAGGCACAACAGCCGAAATCCATCTCCCCCTTTTAATAGAAGAGCTGGACGGCAATCAGGAAAAGTAGCATAATCTGCACAAAAAAGAGCCGGGGAATCCCCGGCTCTTCTTATTTTACAGGCTTTTGTCATCTACAGAATTCAGCCAGCTTTCAATTTCACCGATTACGGATTCTACACAGCCTTCCTCAAATGGCGAAAGAAGATTGGCTTCCTTGACCAGCTCTGTGAAAGGAAGGCTTCCGCCCAATCCGCACAGCTTGACATAATCACTCCATGCCTCTTCCTGGTTTTCCCTTGAACGCTTCCAGAACTGGAAAGCGCAAATCTGTGCAAGTGTATAGTCGATATAATAGAAAGGCGAATTAAAGATATGACCCTGGCGCTGCCAGAAACCGCCATTCTCCAAATACTCATTTCCTTCATAGTCTTTATGCGGCTGGTATTTCCTCTCAATTTCCCTCCAGGCCTGCTTACGTTCCTGTGGAGCAGCAGTGTGGTTTTCGTATACCCAATGCTGGAATTCGTCTACGCTTACGCCATAAGGAAGGAAAAGCAATGCAGAGCTCAGATGGGAAAACTTGTACTTGTCTGTATCTTCCTTAAAGAAATTTTCCATCCATGGCCATGTGAAGAACTCCATGCTCATAGAATGGATTTCCGCTGCTTCATAAGTCGGCCAGTTGTATTCAGGAATTTCAAAATGGCTGCTGGAATATACCTGGAAAGCATGGCCGGCTTCATGTGTGAGCACATCGATATCACCTGAAGTTCCATTGAAATTAGAGAAGATGAACGGTGCTTTATGGTTCTCAATATAGGTGCAGTAGCCGCCTCCTGCTTTCCCCTTTTTCGCCACAAGATCCATCAGCTGATTTTCATTCATAAAAGAAAAGAATCTGCCTGTTTCTTTTGAGAGTTCGTCATACATTTTCTGGCCGTTTTCAATGATCCACTCAGGGCTTCCCTTAGGTACTGCATTGCCGGTCTTATATTGGAAAGGCTCATCATAGTATTTCAATTCATCAAGGCCGATCCTTTCCTGCTGGCGCTGCTTTAGCTTTGTTGCGATCGGGACGATATGCTCTTTGACCTGGCTGCGGAATTTGGCGACCATTTCTGCATTATAATCAGTCCGGTACATTCTGTAGTAAGCAAGCTCTACAAAGTTATTGTACCCAAGCTTCTGCGCAATTTCTGTCCTGACTTTTACAAGATCGTCATAGATCCGGTCAAGTTCCTCTTCATTGTCAGCAAGAAATCCGAAACGTGCCTCCTGTGCTCTTTTTCTCATTTCCCTGTCGGTTGATTCAGTAAAAGGCTCCATTTGGGCCAGCGTACGCTCCTCACCTTCAAAATCTATCTTGGCGGAGGCCATCAGCTTCGTATATTCAGAAGACAGCTTATTCTCCTTCTGCATGAGGGGAAGGATTTCAGGCTTGAACACCTTCAGCTGGGCATCAGCCAGTGCAAAAAGCTGCTTTCCCCATTTTTCTTCAAGCTCAGAACGAAACTTGGAATCTACCAGCTCTTTATAATAATCCGTTACAAACCCTTCCAGCTGCGGCTGTACTTCATCCATATAATCCTGTTCGTTTTTATAAAATTCGTCGTTTGTGTCAATTGAATGGCGGATATAGCATAAGTTGAACATTGTCCCGATATCATTGCGAATCTGATTGAACTCTTTCATCGCTTCATTTTGTTCATCGGCACTTGCTGCCCCCCTGAACCTCTCCAGTGCAGCTTCAAATTTCCTGCCTGCTTCGTCCATGTCTGGACGGACATATGTATATTCACTGAAATTCATTATTTTCCCCCCGAATAGCTTTATTTTCAAAAACCATACTAAAGATTCGACATCCAGCAGGAAAATCCTCCTAAAAAAACAAAAAACACAGCAAGATCACTGTGCTTTGCTTTAAAATCTTCCGACAGATAAGCCGAGCTTCTTTAAAAGATCGATCGCTGTCTGCTTTTCTTCATTAGAGAGCTCTGACATCAGTTCATGGATGAACTGCTCATGAGACGGAAAGATCTCCTCAATGAACGCTTTGCCTTTTTCTGTAATCTGGGCAAATGTCACGCGCCGGTCTGTCGGGCAGGCCACACGGCGGAGGTACCCTTTTTCCTCAAGCTTGTCCACAACATAAGTAATACTGCCGCTTGCGAGAAGGATTTTCCCGCCGATTTGCTGCAGCGGCTGGTCTCCTTTGTGATAGAGCAGCTCAAGCACCGCAAATTCAGTCGGATTCAATCCGTATGTCTGAATCAGCTTATTGACATTCTCATTAACAGCCCTGCAGGCCCTTGATAAAACGATAAAAAGCTTTAATGATTGATTTACCTGTTCATTCCCCATTTTTAAACAGATCCTTTAACACATTATTTTATCTCAAATTCAGCATTATTATAAGGAAGCTTGCCTCTTGTGTCAATTTTTGGGCTGCAATGATGGAGAATTGGCTGTAACCTTCCAATTTTCATTCACTTCTGCCTTCACAGGCTGTTCCCTCATGATATATTCAGCCAGCAGTTCTGTCATGTCTTTATGGATTTCCCGGATAACAGGTTTGTTCTTAAACATCCAGTAGCCGCCTCCTCCACCTGCACGGTAATGGTTCATGACCACCTCATACACTTCATCCATTTTCACGGCCTCTCCTCTGTGCTCCAAAACAGTGACACGGCTTCCTTCTGGCTGGGATAGATTCAGTTCATATTCGATCCCTTCCCACATATCATAATTATAATGCTGTGGCTTAGGCTTTGAAAATGACGGATTGACCACAATTCCCCCATCTTCACGGACCCTGAAGTAGGAAGCAGACCTTTCCAGTGCATCTTTAATGTCCTGGCCTGTTATCTGCAATACCGCAAGTGTGTTTGGATAAATATAATTGGTCATGATAGCTCTCATGTTCACCGTGCTGCTGAATCCCGGTGCTCCCTCATTGAACAGTGCTGTACAGGAAATCTTTGCCCCGGAGGCATCCATCTGGACGCGGTTGACCAGTTCAATCAATGGATGCTCCCTGATCCTGGCTTCCAGCGGATCTGTGATCAGCATACTTTCTGTCAGAGATCCTATTTCTTCATCAAGCCACTTTTGCGTTTCATTTTCGTAAAAGCTTGCATCATGGATGATTTCCTTATCACACTCACCTTCATTGCTGATCAAAGATGAATCGAGGCCGGCGATCGTCCATTCATGGCGGATCTTTTCAAAAGTCACTTCTACTTTGCCCAAATGGCTTCCATGGGCTCCCGGCATGATGACCGGCACCCCGTTCACCTTTTTGCCTGAAAGCCTCCTATGCTGATGCCCGGTGATCAGCAGGTCGATTTCCGGGAAATCCATGCAGATCCTGTAAGCCTCATTTTCTCCTGTTTCCTCTTCCGCTTTGGCGCCTGTTTCCAAATCGCGTTCAAAGCCTCCATGATAAGCGACCGCCAGGAAGTCGGGCTTTTCAGTTTCTTCTATATAAGGAATCCAGCGTGCAAGGGTCTCAATTGCAGAATCAAAGAAAAGTTCCTGGATATAGTCGGGCCTTTCCCAATTCGGGATATGGCTTGTTGTAATCCCGAGGACCGCGATCTTAAGCTCATTCATTTCTTTAATCATATAGGGCACTCCGAAATACGGCTCCTTCGTTGTCCGATGCAGCACATTGGCGCTCAGCCAGGGGAAATTGGATTCGCTGGCTGCACTCTTGATCATTTCGATGCCATAATTGAATTCATGGTTGCCGATTACAGCAGCGTCATACTCCAGCTTATTCAGGACCTGGACCATGGGATTGACACGGTGCTTTAAGAACCGGGAATAATGGTACATAAGCGGCGTGCCCTGGATGAGGTCGCCATTATCAAGAAGGAGTGTATGTTCTGTCTTCGCTTTCTCCTGCCTGATCACAGACGCCAGTTTGGCAAGCCCCGCCTCTTGTTCTTTTCCCGTGCTGTAATCATAAGGATAGATGCTGCCATGCAAATCAGATGTAATCAGGAACGATACTATCTCTTTATTTTTCATCTAACTCCTCCCTTTAGTACCTATTTATCATTCTCGGCTGCTGTTAAACTTGAATTGTTCATAAGTGGTATAATAACAAATGAGCCCGCCCGGATAGGAGGCGCTCTTCTCAATTATACAAATATTTATTGAGGTACATACAAATGAAAAAATCAAAGAACTATATTTTGTATCTCGCAGCCGTTATGATCCCTGCTGTCATTTCCAGCCTCTTTTATATGAACAAGCTGCTGGATCAGAATATCAGCGACCGCCAGGAAGCTGCCAGGTGGACGGCAGCCATCCACCAGCGGCATTGGGATGACTTTATTTCGGAAACCGTTTCTACCCTTGAGGTCCTTTCTATTGCTGCCTCTGCGGAAATGCAGGATCCTGCTAAAATCTCCCCGCTGCTTCAGCGCATCCATCTGATGGATTCACGCTATGGGGGATTATATGTAGCCAATGCCGGCGGAGAAGTCATCGCAGGATCAAACTCTCTGTTTGACAACAAAAATATGCTTGAAAAAAATTATATACAGGAAGCGATGGCCGCTAAGGATATCGTCATTTCCTCCAGGCAGGAAACACTCGAAAACGGCCAGAAGGTTATTGGCCTGGCAGCGCCGGTGCTTAAAGAGAACCGGGAGATTGCCGGAATTGCCATAGCACAGATCAGGGTAGACCATATTGAAAATATATTGACCATGCTGACGCCGGATGCCAGGCTGGTCGTCTACAACCAGGAGGATGCGCCGATCATGAGCTTTAATATGGCCGGTTCCGGTTCATTTGGCAATAAGCAGACAGTCATGATCCCGATCGAGAGGCTTCCCTGGACAATTAAAACAGCCGTCCCTGACAGAGATAACGCAGCAATTTTTAAAGAGGCTGCGGGATTTATTGCAAGACTGCTGATCATCTTCCATATCATCTTCTTTTTTATCAAATATTTCATGCTTAAAAAGCAGGCGGCAGAGGAAAAGAAGAAAAACGAATTGCAGAAGCTCGAGCTGGTCGGCACCCTTGCAGCAAGTACAGCCCACGAAATCCGGAATCCTTTGACCGGAATAAAAGGGCTTGTCCAGCTTCTCAGTGAAAAATACACACATTCCGACGATCAGTACTTCTTTAAAGTGATTGACACAGAGATAAGCAGAATCAATGAAATTGTAAGTGAGTTCCTGATCCTGGGAAAGCCTGCTGCCCTGAAATTGGAGAGAATCAACCTGAAAGAAATCATTTCTGACCTGATTCCCCTTTTCGAATCAGAAGCGTCCCTGGCAAATGTACAGTGCACCTATCATCTGCCGGATAACCCGGCAATTGCCGAGGGTACCCAGGATCAGCTGAAGCAGGTACTTCTCAACCTTGCAAAGAACGCTTTTGAAGCAATGCCGGACGGGGGGCGGCTCTCCATCTCCCTGCATACCGGCGGCAAATGGCACAGCATCATACTGGAAGACACAGGCTCAGGCATCCGTGAGGAAGACCTTGAGAAGGTATTCACGCCATTTTTCACTTCAAAGGATATGGGAACTGGGCTTGGCCTTGTTGTATGCCAAAGGATCATTGAGTCCTTTGGTGGCAGCATCACCATCTCAAGCAGAGTGAATGAAGGCACAAAAGCTGAGATCCTGCTGCCTGTAAAAGAGTAAGGTGCCAGGCCCAACTTAGCAACACGTGTAAAGCAGAGCACCATCCGGTGCTCTGCTTTAATCATTCAAGGGTGAAAATCGGCTGTTCCTCCTCGATCCTGCCCTTCAAATCAGCCATCATTGAAAGAATTCCTGTGCTTCTGTCCTCAGGCGCAATCTTTTTATGGAGGACAGTATAGAGGACAACATCCCTGAGTTTCAGGAACAGCGGGAGCTGATCAAGCCACCCGGGGGGAAGCTGCCTGATTTCCTCATAACCTGAAGCAAATTCTTTCAGAAATGCTGCTGCAAAAGCATTTTTCTCCTGCTGTGTTCCGTTTTTGAAGCGGTAAAGGACCGAGTAATACACCGGGATGGCCATATCTGAGGCAAACCAGTGATAGGCACAGTCATCAAAGTCAAACGGATAGACCTTTTTTCCATCAAAAAAGAAGTTGCCTGAATGAAGATCTGTATGCACTAACCCAAAGCTGTCACTTCCAGCAGGCAGCCCTTTAATCCTGCTGATGAGCTCCCTGCTGTTTGCAATGATTCTTGCATGCCCTTCTGCGGGAACATACCTTTCAGGGAAAAGGACATCTTCTTCATCCCAGCCCGGCCTTATTCCAATTTCAGCATTTGCCTTATAAGTGGCTGTTGCTTCATGCATCTGGGCAATGATCCTGCCCCATGACCTGAAAAGATCTTTGTCAAACTCTCTGTCAGTTACTTTTATTGGCCTGCCCGGAGCTTTCGAAAACAGACAGGCGTAGAAACTGCTGCCATCCCTGCACCCAGCGGTTATGATCCTTTCTCCTGAAGCCATAATCACCTCAGGTACTTGAATCCCCTCAGAGAATAAATGATTGAGCCAATCAATCTCGGCTGCAATATCGTGAAAAGACCGATGCGATTGATGAGTCAGCCTGAGAATATAGGGCGTTCCACCCTTTCTTACTTCATAAACAAAATTCTCAAAATCGCCCAGAAGTCTGCAATCCTCTTCAAGTCCAAAAGTATTCTTCATGTCTTTAAGGATGGAACTGCCGTCCAGCAATTCCTGAATATATTTTTCCATATTTGCCTCCAGAAGTGACTTCCTCCCAGATCCATTGTAAATGAATCATGGATAAATCTACTAAAATATATTATGCTATTTTATTATGTGTTATTTCAATCAAGAACTCTATCGGCAAATAAACACCAGGAGGGAAATCAATGGGACACCCTGCAGCAGTCCAAAAGCAAAAATACAACGAAGGTACAGCCTATAAAGTTTTATTCATCATCGGGCTCTGCCATCTGTTGAACGATACGATCCAGGCTGTAGTGCCTGCCATGTTTCCCATCCTCGAGAAGTCTATGGGGCTGACTTATACTGAGCTGGGCTTCATTGCTTTTTCCCTTAACATCGTGTCTTCGGTCCTGCAGCCGGTTACCGGCATACTGACTGACCGTAAGCCGATGCCATTTGCTCTTCCAATCGGGCTGGCCATTTCACTTGCCGGAGTGCTAGGCCTCGCCTTGGCCGGGAATTTTCTTTCAATAGTATTATCTGTTGTGCTGATTGGCCTGGGTTCAGCCATTTTCCATCCTGAAGGGTCGCGCGTCGCCTATATGGCTGCCGGGACAAAAAGGGGACTGGCACAATCGATTTACCAGGTGGGGGGCAATACAGGACAGGCGCTTGCACCGCTCATTACAGCCCTCATACTTGTGCCCCTCGGGCAAAGAGGAGCTTCCTGTTTTACATTGGCTGCAGCCCTCGCTTCCGGCCTTCTTGTTTATATCGCCTTCTGGTATTCCGGAAAACTGAAGGAGGAAAAGCAGCTGGGGCTGAAAAAATCCAGGGCCGGCAAAAAAAGGAAAACTGCCTTAAAAAACAAAATAGTACTTTCACTGGCCGTCATCCTTTTCCTGATTTTTGCCCGCTCCTGGTATATATCAGCTATCACCAATTTCTATGCTTTTTACGCGATATCAGAGTATTCCTTCACGATCACGCAGGCACAAGTATTTTTATTTGCATTCCTGGCAGCAGGCGCTGCAGGGACTTTCTTTGGCGGACCATTATCTGACCGCTTTGGAAAAAAAAGAATCATTTTTGTCTCAATGGCTGCATCTGCACCATTTTCAATTCTGCTGCCTTATATGCCAAAAGAACTTGCTTTTATTTTTTTGCTGTTAACCGGCTTTATTCTGATGGCAAGCTTTTCGGTAACTGTAGTGTATGCGCAGGAGCTGGTGCCTGGAAAAATCGGCACCATGTCCGGTCTCACAGTGGGCCTGGCCTTCGGCATGGGAGCAATCGGATCGGTAGCGCTCGGATGGCTCGCAGATATGATCGGCCTTCCCCTGACTTTGGCTGTCACCGGCTTCCTTCCTCTATTGGGCCTTTTGTCGGCTGTTCTGCCATCAGACCGCCAGCTTGCAGAAATGCAGGCCGAAGATATATAAGATCAGCTTTTATGCGGGCTGTCCGAACCCTGGTACCGGTTTGGACAGCCTTTTTTATATTCTTTTCAGCTGCACAATCATTTTACGGGGAACTTTTTTCTTTCTGCTGTATATATTAGTATTGCGCGTTAAGCCCATAAACACGGTTAGGCCAGATTGCATGGTGCTCATCATGTTTCAAAGGAAAGGCGGGGAGCTTTATACCATGAGCGAGGTAATTATCGGGAGCGTACTGTCTGCCCTTTCAACAGGACTTGGGGCTTTGATCATACTGTTTATGCACGGAAGCATCACCCACAGCTGGAGAGACATCCTATTGGCTTTCACAGCAGGCATCATGATGGCAGCCTCCATGATGGGGCTTATTCCGGAAGCGCTGGCTGCAGGTGGATTTCTGCCGCTGGCTGCTGGTGTTTTCCTCGGTGTACTCTCCTTGACGCTGCTGGAGAAGAATATCCCTCATATCGATCTTCAGCATTCGAAGAAAGGGCTCGAATTTGATGAAAAGGCAATGCTGATCATCGCAGCCATCACACTGCATAATATTCCTGAGGGGTTATCAGTAGGGGTCAGCTACGCTTCGAGCACAGAAGATACAGGCAATTTGATCGCCTTTGCCATTGGATTGCAAAATGCCCCTGAAGGATTCCTTGTGGCATTATTTCTGGTGAACCAGAAAATACACAAATTCAAGGCATTTATTATTGCTACCCTGACAGGTGCGATAGAGATCGTCACCGGGCTTCTCGGATTCTATCTCACATCATTTATCAGCATTCTTGTTCCCTATGGCCTTGCTTTCGCCGCAGGCGCCATGCTGTTCATTATCTATAAAGAGCTGATCCCTGAGAGCCATGGGGACGGAAACGAACGCACTGCCACTTATTCCTTCATCATAGGCTTGCTCTTCATGATTTTTCTGATCAATATTTTTTAACCGGCAGGATAGTAATGAAGAAGGGCCCTTATAAAACAGGCCCCTCTTCAACGGATTTTGTTCAGCCCCGGGAAATCCCGCCGCAGAACCTATGCTTTTCCAAATGTTGATGCTGTGCTGTTTTCTTCTATGAGGAGAATAGCTGTGAAGTGTAATTTGCGAGTATTTTGGCTGAAGTAATAAATACGCAATAATGTTTGGGCGGAACCCGGATAATCCTTTTTAGAGCTGACAACTGTCAAATCTGCCGCTTAGACTTTAGCAAGCTCCCTCGGCCAAAGGATCATCTCTTTATAGGGTCCTTTTACAATTTCATGATTTCTGCTTTCTTTCTTCATGCTTTGCTGAAACTCCAGAATCAGCTTGTCAAGCTCCTGGCTGCAGCGGATCGTCGCAGCACTGGAAATTCCTTCTCTCTCTGCAATCTTAATCATCGCTTCCCTTTTTACCTGAATTTCTTTCATTAAATATTCATTTGACTGGCACAACTTTCTTTTCCTCCTAATCCGTGTCCCATTCCTTTTTTTATAATCCGATCATTCTATCTTCCCTCTTTAATTATGTCTCTCTTTATATAATAATAAAAACAGAGGCAATTTCCCCAGTCATCCCTTCTCTATTTGATATCATCTGCGGAATACCAAGGAATAATAGGCCACTTGAAGCATTATTACAAGAATTTCTATAAAAGTAAATAGATTCGCAATATTAGACAAATTCTTCAAGAAAAAATGTTCTTTCACAATCCGAAATATATTGTTTCGACAAAATTCTTTTTATTTTGCAGATAAATTTGACTGTATAGACCAGAATGAGGGGAAAAAAATGCAGCTTATTAACCATTTTTGTTTTTCTGTTTCTAATCTTGAAAGATCCATTTCTTTCTATCAGGAAGCATTCCATGCAAAATTGCTTGTTTCCGGCAGGACAACTGCCTACTTTGATTTAGAAGGGCTGTGGATTGCTTTAAATGAAGAAAAAGATATCCCGAGAGGAGAAATAAAGGATTCTTATACTCATATTGCATTTCAGGCAGAAGAAGGAGAATTGGCAGAGCTGGAAAAAAGGCTTATAAAAGCCGGGGCTGTCATTCTTTCAGGCAGAAGCAGGCATGAAAAAGACGGCCGGTCCATCTATTTTGAGGATCCGGATGGGCATAAATTCGAATATCACACCGGAACCCTGCAGGATCGTCTTGAATATTACCGCAAGGAAAAACCCTATATGACTTTTTATTGAGGGAACTCAAGGGACCATGATTACGATTAGCATTTAGTTTCGTACATATTTTTTACTCCTGAATGGGGCTGTTGATTTCCGTTCCAGGCACTTCGCTTTCCGCGGGGCGGCGCTAAGCCTCCTCGTCGCTGCCGCTGAGGGCACTGAAAAACTTATGCTTTTTTCATTCTAAAGATGGTCAAAGGAAAAATAGCAAAACTTATTTCGGAAAAGGGGGGATCAAATGCGAAAAAGCAGCTTTCCTTCGGAAAATAGACGAAAAGTTGCTTATTTCCTTCCTTTTTCCTTACTTCTTATCTTTAAGAAGTTTGATAATTCGTTTGAGATTGACTGCGAATATGGTTGTGGCTCCTT